>CAZUKU010000082.1:0-1026 GCA_964621045.1 uncultured Gemmatimonas sp. | reverse complement strand
GGCCTGGCCGGTGGTGTGGGTGAACGCGGCCGGCACCAGCAGCACGTCGGCCGCGAGCACGCGGTAGAGCTCGGCAAAACGCAGGTCATAGCAGACGCTCTGCCCGATGCGCCAGTCCTGGCCGGCGCGCGAACGGAGATCGAAGGTGGTGGGGGTGTCGCCCGCCCGCAGCACGGCAGCCTCGTCGTAGTTCTCGCGCCCGTTGTCGTAGCGGAACAGGTGGATCTTGTCGTAGCGGCTGATCTGGATGCCCTTGGCGTTGAAGGTCAGCGAAGCATTGGCGGCATGGGCCGGATCATCGGTGGCCATGGGCAGCGTGCCGCCCACGATGCACAGTTTGAGGTCGCGCGCGGCGTCCGAGAGGAAGTCCTGCACCGTGCCCAGCCCCGGCGTTTCGGCGATCACGAGCTTGTCCTCGTCTTTCTGCCCCATGAAGCAGAAGTACTCGGGCAGCACCGCCAGTTCGGCACCGGCACCGGCGGCCAGGCGCAACAGGCGCAGGGCCTCGCTGAGGTTGGCGTCCAGGCTGATGCCCGAGACCATCTGGATGGCGGCGACTTTCATGACGGCTCCTCGCAGGACAAAACGGCGATCTCGCCCGAGCTTACTCGACGGTGGGCGCAGGCGCCGGCTCGCGGCGGGCCACCTTGTCCACCTGCGGATCGGCCCAACTGCCGGTGATGCGGAACTCCTGGGTGGTCGCGCTCTGCAGCGGCTCGCGCAACAGGAACTGGGCCAGGAAGGTGCCCAGGCCGACCGCCGGGTTGATGGCGGTGGCGATCAGCGCGGCGGTGCCGGCGTTGATCTCGGGCACGACCACGACCTTGAGGTCCTGGGCCTCGCGGCCGATGTCGGCGGTGCCTTCCATCAGCACCGCCGCGTTCACCCCCTGCATCTGCAGGTTGTTGGTCGAGAGCACGCCCTTGTCGATGTGTGCATCGCCGCGCACGAAGTCGAACGCGAAGCCTTCGGAGAACACGTCGCGGAAATCCAGCGCCAGGCGCCGGGGCAAGGCCTGCAGATTGA
>CAZUKU010000081.1:0-1051 GCA_964621045.1 uncultured Gemmatimonas sp. | reverse complement strand
CTAGAGCATTTCCCGTGCGGATAGAGTCGCGGGGGATTCCCAAGTTGGTTTGGATGTGATTCATGATGGCTGCTGGGCAGGAGGCCAGCAGCGATGCCGAGAGCCTATTCGCAAGACCTTCGGGACCGGATCGTGCGAGCGGTTGACGCGGGCGCATCGCGTCGGGCGACGGCCGCGAAGTTCGAGGTGAGCGTCAGCTTCGTGATCCGTTTGGTTCAGCGCTGGCGCCTGACCGGCAGCGCCAAGGTGCGTGGCACGGGCGGGCGGCCGCGACACCGGCTGGAGCCGCATGGCGCACTGGTCGACCGGCTGCTCGCGGCCAAGCGCGACACGACATTGGAAGAGCTGCGCGAGGCGCTGGTGCGCGAAGGGGTGACGGTCAGCCGCTCGAGCGTCGATCGATACCTGGCTGCGCGGGGCCTGACGCGTAAAAAAAGACAGGCCATGCCGCCGAACAGGCGCGCGCGGACGTTGCTGCCGCCAGGGCCGCCTGGCGCGAGCGGCAGCCAGAACTGAGGCCCGAGCGGCTCGTCTTCATCGACGAGACCGGCGCCACGACCAAAATGACGCGCCGCTATGGCCGGGCTCCGCGAGGGCAGCGGTTGGCCATGAGCGTGCCCTATGGACACTGGAAGACGACCACCTTCGTCGCCGGCCTGCGCCACGACCGCATCGACGCGCCTTGCGTCATCGACGGCCCGATGACCGGCGAGCTGTTCCTGGCCTATGTCGAGCAGTTCCTCGTCCCCACGCTTGCGCCCGGCGACATCGTCGTCATGGACAACCTGCCCGCCCACAAGGTCAGCGGCGTCGCACAAGCCATAACGGCATGTGGCGCCGAACTGCGCTACCTCCCGCCCTACAGCCCGGACCTCAACCCGATCGAGCAGATGTTCGCCAAGCTCAAGGCGTTGCTCCGCAAGGCAGCCGCTCGCTCCGTCGATAAGCTGTGGGACACAATCGGCCTGCTGCTCGACGCCTTCTCTCCCACCGAATGCAACAACTACCTCAAAAACTCAGGCTATGTGCAAGCATGACGGGAAATGCTCTA
>CAZUKU010000080.1:0-1071 GCA_964621045.1 uncultured Gemmatimonas sp. | reverse complement strand
GGGTCTACCCCCTGGAACTTCAACACGCCCTCGTTACAGGACTCGCTTTCGCTACGGCTCCGTGCCACAAGCACTTAGCCACGCTCCAGAGGAGTAACTCGCCGGATCATAATGCAAAAGGCACGCAGTCAGTCGTGCATGGTAAACCATGCCAACCTCCTACCGCTTGTAAGCGTATGGTTTCAGGATCTCTTTCACTCCCCGCACTGGGGTGCTTTTCACCTGTCCCTCACGGTACTCGTTCACTATCGGTCACACAGGAGTCTTTAGCCTTGGAGGGTGGTCCCCCCAGCTTCACGCCCGATTACTCGTGTCGGGCGTTACTCAGGAACTCCACTACGAATGCCACATGGTTTTCACCTACCGGGCTGTCACCGTCTGCGGCGCCCCGTTCCAAGGGACTTCGGTTAACGTCGACATTCGCATCCGTGGGTCCTACAACCCCGCTCCCACAAGGAGAACGGTTTGGGCTGATCCCGTTTCGCTCGCCACTACTCAGGGAATCTCTGTTGATTTCTCTTCCTCTGGGTACTGAGATGTTTCAGTTCCCCAGGTTCGCTCCGCTTGCGCGGTGACGGGACTCGCGCCCCGCCGGGTTGCCCCATTCGGCCATCTCCGGATCAATGCGTGTGTGCCACTCCCCGGAGCTTATCGCAGCTTACCACGGCCTTCATCGCCTCTGTGTGCCCAGGCATCCCCCACATACCCTTGTTCGCTTGACTCTATCCCAACTGGTCAAGCAAAGCACGCGCTATACTTCGAACGAGTGATGCGTCTTCACAGAATCTTGCGAGCCGAAGCTCGAAGAATCGGTTCTACTACGCCTCACTGAGGTTCGTCGTTCGACCCCGTATCCACGAACCGAGGTTCATGCATACGTGTCGACTCCACGATCTACTTCCCAACGTCCATTGTCAAACAGCGCAATCAAAATCGAGATCGGATGTACGGAGCGGGCGACAAATCCGGGACTTTCGGTCCGTGCCCCCGAGGGGGTCGACCTACTCGTCGCTCCGGAAAGGAGGTGATCCAGCCGCAGGTTCCCCTACGGCTACCTTGTTACGACTTCGC
>CAZUKU010000079.1:0-1182 GCA_964621045.1 uncultured Gemmatimonas sp. | reverse complement strand
TCCTGATCAACCAACGGCTAACAGCAGCCTTGGATCAGAAAATGGGGTCACGTCATCCCTTCTGCTCGCAATCCGTATCGGCGCGCCAGACCAACTAAACTGCGAGCATTGGTACCGTTACGGCTAACTCCAAGTTCAGTATCAAGGCGTCGAGTGTTGATGGAAATACCGAAGGAAGCGAGAATCATTGCGAGGCATGCCGCCCCGCATTGAGTCGCTGTCTCTTGTCTAATCGGTGTGACAAGGAATTTAGGAATCTTAGAGAACATCAAGCTAGCGACGAAATGGCTTCTCTCCGTGCTCATGCGCGACCGCTGCTCACAACCCCATCACTGTCGATTTCCAGGGTCTGCGCTACGCTCTGACCATGATTATCTATCTGACGATGAATTTGATGGATACCGCCCACTGCCAGCAAGAACCCGAGGACGATCCACCAGACTGGCTGAGATGGAAACTGAGTTGCCAATGGCATCGAAGCGAATCCATCGATGTGTGACCCGGTAACTAGTTTCGGAAGAAACCACTGAAAATTCCACCAAGCATGTGATACGATACACAGAAGAAGGGAGCCTGTGCGAACGTACAGCCAACCAAAAACAATACCGATCGTGAATGCTGGTACGAACTGCCAAATATTAAAATGGATTGCCGCGAACAGGGTTGCGCTAAATACGATATGGATCCACGGCCTACCGCCAAGCGCAAGCAGACCGCGCAAGAGCAGCCCTCGGAATATTCCTTCTTCTACAACTGGAGCAACGACTAGTCCGACAATCAACGCAACCCCTCCGGCTGCATAACGGTCGACGACTGCGATTAATCGAGGAGGCAGGGGATAAAACAGAACAATGATATTGACAACTTCACTAACCAAGATCCCAATTCCAAAAAGGGCCACGGCGATAGCGATGGCAAATCGGGCGAAATCTTTTGTCCGTACTGGAAATGCGGTAAAGAAACGCATGTGAACTACCTGCTTCCTTGAGTTTCATCCATTGGTAGGAGCGCAACAATCAACATAGAACGATTTCTTCGGCACACCCGTTCCATCAAAGCAACTAACACTAACGGCTACGATCAAGGCGGAACGCTCGCGGCGACGCACTGAGTTTGACAAGCAGCTTAGAGCACCTAACAAAACCGTCGCACGAAGTTCATGGTGATCAGGACGCAGCCGAG
>CAZUKU010000078.1:0-1208 GCA_964621045.1 uncultured Gemmatimonas sp. | reverse complement strand
TGACGTGACCCCATTTTCTGATCCAAGGCTGCTGTTAGCCGTTGGTTGATCAGGAATATACTGCTGGTAGCTGGTCCTGCAGATAGATCATGTACTCTTCTGGTGTTCTTCCTCCAAGTTGTCCATGCGGACGCACCGCGTTGTAGTCGAGGCGCCATGTTTCAATCGTGACCTTGGCGTCGGCGAGATCGAGAAACCAATGCTCGTTCAGGCACTCGTCCCGGAACCGTCCGTTGAAGCTCTCGATGAAGGCGTTCTGGACGGGCCGGCCGGGTTCGATGAACGCGAGGGTGACGCCGTGGTGATGCGCCCACTGATCCATCGCCGCACTCCGGAACTCGGGGCCATTATCGCACACAATGGTGGGCGCATAGCCGCGCGACCGCGCCACGCGATCCAACGCCGCGATCACCCGTTCGGCCGGCAGCGAGCGCTCAACCTCGATCACGAGACACTCACGCGTCGCCTCGTCCACGACCGTGAAACTCCGAAACCGCCGCCCATCGGCCAACGCGTCGCTGACGAAGTCCATGCTCCAGCGCTGATTGACGCCGGTGACCGTCGGTTTGGGGACGCGCTCAAGCGCCACGCGCTTGCGTGGCCGCTGACGCACGTGGAGCCCGGCCTCGCGATAGACGCGCTGTACCCGTTTCCGATTGACGAGCAGCCCCTCGCGCCGCAGCAGTCGATACAATCGGCGGTAGCCCCAGCGCGGCCGGAGGATCGCGAGCGTCTGCAGGCGCTCGCACAGGGCCACGTCGTTTTTCGTCGATTGATACCGCTGCGACGACCGCGCGAAGCCCGTGTAGCGGCACGCTTGGCGCTCCGAGAGTCCGGCGGATTCCATCGCGTGCTCGACGACCGTCCGCCGCTGCTCGGGCGTCACCATTTTTTTCCCAGCAGATCCTTCACCACCTGGAGATTCAGCGCCTGGTCGGCGACGAGCCGCTTGAGCTGGCGATTCTCCTCCTCCAGCGCCTTGAGGCGCTGGGCGTCCGCGACCTGCAACCCGCCGTACTTCTTTTTCCAGCGATACAGCGTCTGTTCGGCGACGCCGTGCCGGCGGACCAGGTCCGCCAGCTTTGCCCCCGCCTCCCACTCGTGCAGCACCGCCACGATCTGGGCCTCTGTAAACCGACTCTTGCGCATGCGTCCCCCTCGGGCTGGGACTAACATGCAGCCTGGATCAGGTTTCCGGGGTCACGTCA
>CAZUKU010000077.1:0-1226 GCA_964621045.1 uncultured Gemmatimonas sp. | reverse complement strand
TTCAAGCTGAAGAATGCGCGATGTATGGATCGTCAAACCGATACGTTCCTCCCCAACACGATACGACGGGCCATTCACGATCGACTTCAGTCTCGGAAGACCACACAACCCGATTCATGCGAAGAAATCCTCGTCAATCTCCACGACATGGTAAGTCTCGCGAACCTGTACCCCCACGCCATAGCGGATCATCAGGTCGGTTAGGCGGCCACCATCGATGAGGATGATCCGTTGCGGGACGCTCTGCGCATACTGCACCGCCCCTTCGGAGAACCGGCTGGTGGTGATAAACACCCCGCCATCGGCGCGACCGCTCAGCGCACCGACGAATCCCTGCACCTCCGGTCGCTGGACCGGGTTTCCGCTGGCGTAGCGCTTCGCCTGGACATAGACCCGGCTCAGACCGAGGACATCCTGGTCGATCACTCCATCGACCCCGCCATCGTTGGTCAAGCTGGTGACCTGTCCTCGTCCGCCGGTGCCGCCATAGCCCATGGCCAGCAGCAGATCAACGACTGCCTGTTCGAAGAATCCTGGTTCCTTTCCCTGCAGGCGGATCAGGAGTTCCGCTGCGACTTCTTCTTGAATTCGCGCAATGCCCTGCTGGACCTGTTCGGTAGGTGTCAACTCGTCGGGAACAGGCGACGTGGTTGGCGGTTTGGGATTTGGCCCAGCCTCAGGCCGCTGGTACGGATGAATCGGCGTGGACGGATCCTTGGCGTACTCCTCAAGCTGGGATTCCGTGGCAGTCGCTGGAAACTGTTCCAGCACAACCATCCCACCGGGCGTGACCCGATAGCGATTGCGAGCCGTCCGCTCCAGTGCGCCAACGTTGTAGAGATAGGACAGGGCCCAACCCATACGGTTCTCATATGTCACCTGTCCCGAGGTCAGCAGAGCGCCGCGCTGCTCGGCGGTGAGACCCATCAGGTCAGCAACCGGGCCGCGCATCTCCTGGCGGCTCCGGATCGTGCCATCCTGCATCACTCGCAATATCGGAATCATGAACGCCTGCCAGTTTGGCATTGGTGCGGTCATGCCCTGCTCCCTTCACCCGCGTTCCGCCCGATTCCCTCGAATTCGAGAGATTTGGGGTCAGTCGGTACCATCTGAACTATCCGGAAATGCCGGATAGGTGCTGCTGTTTCGACAACATAGCTGACATGGTTGACGCTCACTCAGCACCGCCTTGCAGTTCGCGTTCGAGTGCTTCAATCGTGGGTAAG
>CAZUKU010000076.1:0-1241 GCA_964621045.1 uncultured Gemmatimonas sp. | reverse complement strand
TGAGGTGGCCGCGATTTGATGGACACCTGGTTATGCTGCCTGGCGCAGCTGCCGTTCGTACCGGGCTGGACTGACGTAGCCCAGCGTGGAATGCCGACGGTCCTGATTGTACCACCCGTCGATATAGCGGGCGAGCTCGTGGGTCAGTGCCCGCCGTGACGGCCACGACCGCCGATGGATCAGCCCGCGTTTGAGCGTCGCGAAGAAGCTCTCGACGACCGCGTTGTCCCAGCAGTCGCCCGGGCGACTCATGCTCACCACGGCGCCCTGCGCCGCCAGCGCCTGCTGGTAGGCCGCCGATCCGTACACGCTCCCGCGGTCGGAGTGGTGCAGCAGCCCCGGGCCCGGCTGCCGCAGGGCCACGGCGCGCTGCCACGCGTCCAGCACCACCCGGTGATCGATCCGCTCGCTCGCGGCCCAGCCCACCACGCGACGAGAGCCGAGATCGAGTACCACGGCGAGATAGAGCCAGCCCTCGCGCGTCCAGCAGTACGTCACGTCGGCCGCCCACACCCGATTCAGCGCCGGCACCGCAAACTGGCGGGCCAGTCGATTGGGGGCCGCCGCGCGCGTCGGATCACGGCGCGGCGTCGCGTGCCAGCGCCGCGGCATCACGGCCGCCACGCCGCTCTCGCGCATCAGCCGGGCGATCCGACGACGGGACACGCCATGGCCCGCCTCCGCGAGCGCCTGTTGGTGCGGACGCGTCCCGTACTCGCCCCGCGCGCGCTGGTGCTGCGCCGCGAGCAGCACGCGGAGCTGGGCATCCTCCCGCGCGCGCAGCGACGGGGCGCGGCACTGCCACGCGTAGAACGTCGACCGCGCCACCGCCAGCGTCCGACACATGAGGGTCAGCGGATACTCACGCTGATGGTGAGCGATCACGGCGCACCTCGCACTGACCCCTTCGCGAAGAACGCCGCCGCTTTTCCCAAGAACTCATGCTCCTGGCGCAGCACCGCCAGCTCGCGACGGAGCCGGCGATTCTCCTCCTCCAGCGTCTCGGGGCGCCCGCCGACCGCCGGCGCCCCGGCCAGCTGCTGCCGCCAGCCGCGCAACTGCTCCGGACGCAGATCCAACTCCCGGGCCACCTGGCTGACCGGCCGTCCCAGCTCCGTGATCTGCCGGACCGCCTCGGCCTTGAACTCAGGCGTAAATGCCCGTCGTGCTCGTGCCATGAAACACCTCCGTGCCTCCAACATGGAGGCGGTGGCGGTGTCCATCAAATCGAAGCCACTTCA
>CAZUKU010000075.1:0-1262 GCA_964621045.1 uncultured Gemmatimonas sp. | reverse complement strand
CCCTCACCGCGACCGAGGAACTGCACCGCACCGGCGGCCGCTATGCGCTGTGCACCATGTGCATCGGCGTGGGGCAGGGCATCGCGCTGGTGATCGAGCAGATCTAGAATTTTAGTCGGCTCAATCGTGAGGATCAAGGGCAGCAGAACGCCGATAACTGCCCAAACGATGTCGCCGACGGAATTCGTCAACGAACTCCGAACTGATCATACCAGGCTCCAGGCAACAATATTTGTATAATAGGCCACTTTGACAGACGCACACGGCCGTGGGAACGGCGGCATCGTACGGGTGGATCACAGGCCCTTGAATGCCTTCAATGCCGTCGTCTCGCGGCATCATAATAGCTGGTGAAGGTGTTTTTTTGATTATCGCACCCATTTCGATCTGCCTTCCCGGCAGTAGAACAAACTCAATACCGGAGACCACGAGAGAGTTCGGGTCAAGATTTGGTGAACAACGATAACTAGAATCGTATGCGCAGATTATTTCATGAGCTATCTGACGGAGAGAATGTTTCTCTATGTCTCGATACTTGACCTCAATTGGCTGACCGTTCTTGATCGCGTGAACGCCCATGTCCTGGAGTTTCGAGAAATAATTACGAATTTCTGGAGGAAAATGGGTTGCACCGCCTGTGTTTGCTATGGCTTTGATGAGTCTTAGCCGCGAAAACACTTCACCGTCCTTGCCATCTATGACCACTTGTTCCAGCCATTCATTCAGGAGCATGTCTTGCCGGCCGGAAGCATTGTCTAGAAGGGGCCTGCATCCGAAAGCATTGGATCCCATTACAATGGCTACTAAACCGAAGTATGGAGCAATATTCAAAGGATGAAGGCGAAGACGCGAATCTCTAATTTGAACGTTTCCTTGACCGGCTAGGTTCCAAAGACTTGGATTCCCAAATTGATCATCTGTGAGAATGAGTCTTAGCGCTCTGGCGATGTTACGAAACTCGTGCAAATCCCCTGCATCGTATTCCGCGCAGGCTTTTCGCAACAGGTGAAATTGAGCCGCTAGCTCATTCGATAACTCCTGATCCGACTTCCTTCTCGCCATAATCAACACCGATTCTAGTCATATTCACTGACATCAAGATAGCCCTGTTTCGATGCTTTCAAGGGGCTCGTTCCGCATTTCGCCCGAGGCATACAATTCATTGACCGATCGGTCAGCTAATGATACATGACCCGCTCAGGAGGCGAGGCATGTACACCACCGAGCTCAGCAAGACGAAGCGCGTCGAATCGATCGAAGAC
>CAZUKU010000074.1:0-1299 GCA_964621045.1 uncultured Gemmatimonas sp. | reverse complement strand
ACGAATATACGCTGACGGACGAGGTGGAGTATATCAAGCCGAAGGCGCGGGTTTACTAGTGTTTCGTTGGCTTCGACGCCGGCTCGACAGAGAGCACTGTAAGCTTATCTATCAGAATATTGAATCTTCTACAGACAGCGAGTTGAGGAGCTATATGCTCTTCAACGGTGAGGAGGTTGCGGCTCTGGATGCGATAGCGCTAATTACAAATGAGCAGCGGCATCGACTGCGATCGGGCCAAAGATTGTCCAGCGAAGACGTCGATAGAGCACTGAAGGTCAACAAAGACTTGCGCCGGCTTTACGATCACAATTCTCGTCCGAACCGGGGTGGGTTTGATCAAGTTTACGCGCCGCTCGGCGGTTGGGACTTTTACTTCGAGCGCAACGGCACAGTGCCCTAAGAAGTAAAAATGCAGCTCAAGCAGCGGCCTTGAACCGCTCCACCCGTATCTCCTTCTCATGCGCCCGGGCCTGCGCCAGCTCATAGGCCGTCTGCATCCGCAGCAACGTGTCCGCTTTCACCCCGAACGCCTTCTCGAAGCGGATCGCCATGTCCGCCGAGAGGCCGGCGCGGGCGTTGAGGAGGTTGCTCATCGCTTGGCGGGTCACGCCGAGATGGCGCGCGGCGTCGGTCACATTGAGACCGTGCGGTTCGACGATCTCGCCGCGCAGCCAGTCGCCCGGATGGACGGCGAAGGCGGGGGAAATATGAATGGCCATCAGTGATAATCCTCCAGATCGAAGGTGCCGTTTCTTACCGTCATTCCCGCGAAAGCGGGAATCCACCTTCTCTTCCTCGCGTCTTCGCTTGAACCTAAGCTGCTTTTTCACGCGAAGACACGAAGGAAAGGAAGAAGATGGATTCCCGCTTTCGCGGGAATGACGAAGAAGGAAGACTTGTCGAGCCAAACTGGCGTTTCGCCGAAAAAGCGGCCTGGTTTCCCCCGGACTTGACGGCGCGGCGCGCGGCATGAACGAAGAGGGAGCCGCGTCCGGAATCAGGGGGAGCCGTGGACGCCTATCTCATTATCAAGACGCTCCACATTCTCAGCGCCACGGTGCTGTTCGGGACGGGGCTGGGCACCGCCTTCTTCTTCTGGTCGGCGCGGCATGGCGATGATGCGGCGCGGCTTTATGCGGCGCGCACGACCGTGCGGGCGGATTTCCTGTTCACGCTGCCGGCGGTCATCCTCCAGCCGCTGACCGGAATCTGGCTGGTGTCGCGGTCCGGCTATGGCTGGGCCGAGAGCTGGCTGGTCTGGACCTATGCGCTTTACGCGCTGGCCGGCCTGTGCTG
>CAZUKU010000073.1:0-1315 GCA_964621045.1 uncultured Gemmatimonas sp. | reverse complement strand
TGGACTTGACCCGGTTTGATGGACACCTCGATAACCCCTATCTTGGGGGTGGAGGTGGATCATGGGGCGACAGACGAAGGCGAGCGGTCGGCCACGGCGCGTCTTTACGGCGGCGTTCAAGCTGGAAGCGGTGCGGCGGATGGAGGAGCAGCGGGGGCGCGGCGTGAGCGTGGCCCAGACGGCGCGCGAACTGGACGTACGCGCGGATATGTTGCGCGCGTGGGCGCAGCAAACCGCCGCCCGGCCCGGCGCGATCCCGCGCGACGTGTTCCCCGGGCACGGGCGGTTGCCGACCGAGCAGGAGGAGCTGCGCCGGCTGCAGCGGGAGCTCCATCGCGTGCAGCAGGAGAATGAGTTCCTAAAAAAAGCGGCCGCGTTCTTCGCGAGGGAATCCCGATGAGCGAGAAGCACGCGGTGATCCAGGCTCATCGCTCGCACTATCCTGTCCCGCTGATGTGCAAGGCCTTGGGCGTCGCCGTCAGCGGGTTCTATGCCGCCCAGGGTCGGCCGCCGAGTACCCGCGCGGCGACGGACGCCGTGCTGCGCGTCCACGTCCGCGCGCAGTTCGCGGCGAGCGGCGAGACGTACGGGGCTCCGCGCGTGCATGCGGACCTCCAGGCCAGCGGGCAGCGGGTCGCGAAGAAGCGCGTCGCACGCCTGATGCAGGAAGACGGTCTGGTCGCGCGGCGCCCGCGGCGCCGCGTCGTGACGACCGACAGCGCGCACGAGGCCCCCGTCGCCCGCAACTGGCTGCGGCGCTGTTTCGCGGTCGAGGTGTTGGCAATGCTCGGCGGGACCGATCGGGTGTGGGCGAGTGATATCACGTACATCCCGACGCCGCAGGGCTTTCTGTACTTGGCCGTCGTGCTCGATCTGGCCTCGCGCCGCGTGATCGGCTGGGCGATGCGCGCGACGCTGACCGAAGCGCTCGTGCTCGACGCCCTCGACATGGCCTTGGCCCGTCGGGCGCCGCGGGCCGGGCTGCTCCATCACTCGGACCGCGGCAGTCAATACGCGAGTCGGGCATATCAGGCCCGCCTCGCCGCACACGGCATCACGTGCAGCATGAGCCGCAAAGGGAACTGCTGGGACAACGCGGTCGTCGAAAGCTTTTTCGCGACGCTCGAGCACGAACTGCTCGCCACGGCCTCGTTCGGATCCCATCACGCGGCCCGGCGCGCCCTCTTCCACTACCTGGAGGTCTGGTACAATCGGCAACGGCGGCATTCGAGCCTCGGCTACGTCAGTCCGGCGGAGTACGAGCAGCGGCTTCGCGCCGCCTAAACCCGGTGTCCATCAAACCGGGTCAAGTCCA
>CAZUKU010000072.1:0-1317 GCA_964621045.1 uncultured Gemmatimonas sp. | reverse complement strand
GGGCCTATCCGTTTTTCTGTGTGTGAGGCAGGGTGAGTGGGTTACACGTGCTGGTGGAAGCGGTCAGCGAAGAGGATGGCGAGATAGGGCAAGGCGGCCTTCCAGGCGTGGTTCCCACGCTGCCACTTGGTCTGGATGTTCTGGAGCGCGAGGTAGAGCAACTTGGTGGCCGCCTCGTCGGTCGGAAAGTGGCCGCGGCTCTTGAGGATCTTGCGCAGCTGCATGTGCAGGCTCTCGATCGCGTTGGTCGTGTAGAGGAGCCGGCGGATCTCCCGGGGAAACGCGAAGACCGGGAGGATATGCCCCCAGTGGCGGCGCCAGAGCGCGGGGATGGCCGGATACTTGGTGCCCCACGGGCCGTCGGCGAAGGCGTCGAGGGCGTGGGTGGCCGCCGCCTCACTCGGGGCCTGGTAGATCGCCCGCAGCGCGCTCGCCATCGGCTTGCGCTCCTTCCAGCTCGCGAAGGTGAGGCTCTGGCGCACGAGATGCACCACACAGTGGTGGATCTGGGCCTGCGGGAAGACGGTGGTGATGGCGTCGGGAAAGCCGACCAGGCCGTCGATCAGCGCGATCAGGAGATCCTCCACGCCGCGGCTCTTGAGCTCCGTCATCACCCGGAGCCAGAAGCTCGCCCCCTCGGTCTGCGCGATCCAGAGGCCGAGCACGTCCTTGTGCCCGTCGCGGTCGATGCCCAAGGCGAGGTACACGGCTTTGTTCTTCACCGTGCCCTCGTCGCGGATCTTCACGCGCAGCGCGTCGAAGATCACCACCGGGTACAGCCGGTCGAGCGGCCGCTGCTGCCACGCCTGGACCTCGTGCATCACCTCGTCGGTGACCGCGCTGATCACGCTGGGCGAGACCTCGACCTGATAGAGCTGGGTCAGGTGCGCCTGGATCTCGCGCACCGACACGCCCCGCGCATAGAGCGAGAGCACGTTCGCGTCGAACTGCGGGAGCCGCCGGACGCCCGTCGGCACCAGCTGCGGCCGGAAGCTGCCGGCGCGGTCACGCGGGATCGCGAGCGGCAGCGCGCCGGTCTCGGTGAGCACCGTCTTCGGCGTACTCCCGTTGCGGTGATTGGGCTGCGCGGCGGGCTTCGCCTCGCCCGGCCCATAGCCCAGATGGGCCGTCAGCTCGCCGGCCAGGATCCGCTCCGCCAGCCGTTTCTGCAACTGTCGGAAGAGCGCCGACAGGTCCTCGGGCGTCTTCGTGTCCCCGATCAGCGCATCCAGCGCCGCGGGATCAAACGCCGGTACGGGCTTCGATTTGGGCATGTTCCCCTCCAAGGGAGAGTATGGCCCCACACACAGAAATCCG
>CAZUKU010000071.1:0-1427 GCA_964621045.1 uncultured Gemmatimonas sp. | reverse complement strand
GGATCAATCACAATTTCTGGGGGAAGTTCAGATTCAGGCATAAATCTGACATAGTCTAAAAAGGAAGAATTCGATGCTTCGAACACCTCTAAACCTAGCTCTAAACGCCTTGATTTTAGCATTAAAAGACTCTGCTGAAGCGTTTGTACTTCTGTTCTCAAAGTAGTTGGCAATGGTTCTGTAGTGATTTTGGAAGGTATGAGCTATTGTATTAAATGATTTAAACCCTTTTTGTCTGACTTGTTCATACCATTTGGCCAGTTTGGTCAAAGCATAGTTGGCATCTTTGGTATGATCATAAATCAAAGCCAAACTATTTGCTAGTTCATAAGCATCCTTAATGTCAGGGTATCTTTCAAAAAGTAACCGGGCCCTTTGCGATTGTGATTCTGACCAATTGTGAGGTCTTCTGTAAAGCAGATACCTTGATCTGGCCAGCAATTGCTTTATGGTATCTCCGTTCTCAAGAAACTCAGGTTTGTACTTTGTTTTATCTCTTCTGGCATCGTCAATGGCCTGATTCTCCTTATCTAAAGCTTCCCAACGATGTTTTATGCGTATTTCCTGTACCGCCTCAAAGGCCAGCTTCTGAACATGGAACCGATCGGTAACTCTTCTTGCCCACGGAAATGACTTCCTGACGGCCAGTTCCATATTCGGAGCCATGTCTAAGGTTACTTCCTGAACTTTCTTTCTCTTTGGCTCTGGAATTCTTCGAAGAACCTTTATGATATCCTCAGCCTTTGTACCGGCAATTATGGCTAAAACACTTCCTTTTTTACCTTTTGCTGACTTGTTGGTAACAATCGTGTAGAGTTCACCATCTGATAGGCTGGTTTCATCTATCGATAGACTTTGTCCAATATTTGCGGGATACAAAACCCATTTTCGGGCCCGCTTTTTCTGATTCCAGGTTTTAAAGTCGCTCAGGTGCCTTTTATATTGATGCTGTAGCCGTTTGCCATTGACACCAAAGAAGTTACCTACTACCTGAACATCAAGAGCGTTAGTATCGATTGATTTCTTTTAAAAAAGAGGCAAACTCTGTTGTCATTCGAGTGCCTTTAGCAACTAATTCCCAGTTACGATGTACGTTATTCCCTGTGGCCAGTTCTTTCCATTTTCGCCTTCGAATGTGCAGAAAAACTTTATAACCCCGAATTGGAAAATCCTGAACCGTTATTTCATCGTAAAACCCTCGAGAGTGAAGGTTTGACCCGGAAAATTCTTCAGGTATTTCAGGCTTCTCTTCTAAATAGATTCTTAAAGTCTCTGATTGAGCCAACTTTTCAGTCTTTACTATTGTAAAATGATCTACGATTAATTCCGGCAGGATTAGCTTCAGTAATTCTTCCAATTTTTGAGATTTGTAATGTTCCACAAAGCTCGGAATTACTCCTACATCCCCCAACTTTTACGATTGATCC
>CAZUKU010000070.1:0-1733 GCA_964621045.1 uncultured Gemmatimonas sp. | reverse complement strand
TCAATGGGGAAAACGTGGTCGCGCTGACGCCGCACGCGAACTGGCAGGGGGCGTACGTGGCGGGCACGCTGATGAACGGCACGTTGCAGGCGACGTGCATGCCGAGCGGGGGGTGTCCGTATGTGCCGTGGTCGGGCGGCGAGACGACGACGGACGGGCTCCGGGTGACGGATCTCGCGCCGACGTACGGGTGGTGGGGGAGCCTGCTGACGAGCCAGAGTGACGCGAGCGGGTTGAAATACCAGCGGAACCGGTTCTATGATCCAAGCACGGGGCAGTTTACCCAGCAGGACCCGATCGGGCTCCAGGGGGGGCGGAACCTGTACGCCTTCGCGGGCGCGGATCCGGTCAACTTCCGCGATCCGTTTGGGTTGTGCCCGACGTGTGAGAACGATGCGACGCTGAAGAGCCAAGTCGAACGCGTGGAGTCAATGAAGGGTAAGAACGTGGGCGAAATCTTGCTCGACAATGCTCCGGCTCTCGTAGCGACTGCAATAGTGTTCGCTGGGCCAGCCTTGGCCGCACGGGTCACGAGCTTGCTCGCGCGCGGAGCACCGGCTGCGGGTGCTGCTGCCAAAGGCTTCGAAAAACTGGATGACGTGCTCAGCGACCCCCGGGCATTGAGGGGCTTATCTCCCACGGACCTTGCAGGGGCGGCTGCTAGGAGTAGCAACTGGGTACAAGGAACACTCGGTCGAGGAGCGCATAAAGGCCAAGGAGTGATCTGGCGCGAAACAAATGCGACAGGAAACCTGACCGGCAGAATGATCCAGTGGCATCCTGGGGGTGGCCACCACGGTCCCAACCCTTACTGGAAAGTCAGCACCGGAGAAAGAGGAACCATTCGTATCCCATGACAGGAGGAATCCATGCAGGTAGATCTCCATGCCGACATCACGCCAGCGCTCGGGCTCGGCGGCTTTCGGGTGGGTGCCCTGATCCGCGAGTTCAGCACTTTGGTGTCTGCGCTGGATCTGCGTCATGAGGTCGCATACGAACTGGTCAGTTTGTATGAGGCCCGGTATCGCTTGGGCGCCGGTGCGATCGAAGTTGTGGTAGACGTACGAAATGGAAAAATCGCACGGGTGACAGCATATGAGGGTTACCGTGGTGTTCTGTTCGGGGCTATACGTCCTGGCATGACAGCGCGTGAGGTGATGCAGCATGAGTCGCGCCTGCATTACAATGAGGCCGAATCCCTCATCCTTTGTCGTGGTGTGGATGGAATCTCACTTGATGTTGCTGAATCCGATCCCGATCCAGAGCGTGTACCAGAACTCACGATCATGGCCGTGTCGGTTTTCTCCCCCGCCCTGAACACTGCTGCCGGGCAGCGGGGGGACTGGTGAGCTGTCGGCGATATAACTTCGGTTACACTCGGGTCATCGATGTAAACATCGCGATGTACCGCGGCCGCTCAATCGCTGGGCACGGTGAAACTTCCCCTGTACTCGGGAACATTCCTCAGCATCCGGAGTGGATCTTCGGAGCCCGGCTATTCGGCCGGGCTTCGTCGTTCCTCCCGAGAAGTCTTCGCGGTTGGGAATGACCAGATCGTGGGTCCGCGGCGGGCTGTCTGACGGAGGTCTTCTGCGAACTCATCTCTCGCACGACGCGAGATTCGCGTCATGTACGACATCGGGTGGCGGGGCAACTACGCTGACCCAGCTGGAGCTATGACGCGCTCGGCCGCGTGATGCGGCGCGTGGTGCCGCAGGTGACGTATACCGGCA
>CAZUKU010000069.1:0-1980 GCA_964621045.1 uncultured Gemmatimonas sp. | reverse complement strand
CCCTCGGGCTGGGACTAACATGCAGCCTGGATCAGGTTTCCGGGGTCACGTCAAGGATCGCGCTTTCGCCGAGTGCTCTCCACTCGATTCGCTCACCTGCAATTCTGCACTGGAATGGTAACCATTTCGTCGTGTTTACTGGCTGGAGTCGAAATGGACAGCTCTGCATCGTTGATCCCGCATTTGGATCACGAGAGATTTCATGGGAAGAAGTCAAACTATACTTCAGTGGCACAGCGCTCGTATTTTCTCGCGATGAAGAAACGAACGGTTCTCAGAAACTGCATTCACCTTTAGCCGTAACCGATATAACGCGTTTTCCACGGAATGTTGGTGTGGATGCCGCAGCATCTTGGCGCTTTTGCTCGCTGTTGGCCGGATACCTATGGTTTGCAATCACTGCCGTAGTGCCTATGGCATTGCTCTGGGTTGAAGAAGACACCCTTGTGCGCTGGTTTGCAACAGTAACTTTTGCTGGGGGGGTATTCGCGCTGGTATTGGCATTCACGACGGTTGCGGCACTCCGCTTGATCTGCGATAAAAATCATTCAGCTGCAGTCGCTGCAAAGGCGCGGAGGAATCTCGTAGCTAACCTTTTAGAAACGCCACTGCCACAACAATTCCGAAGGACAACAACAGTTCTTGAAGCGATGGCCATTCAGACTCGAACTGCGGGGACGTGGTCCATCGCAAGGTCACAGCGAGATCACCATCGTTTTGCCGCAATCGGCCTCTTGCTGTTACTTGCAATCGTCGACTTGCGTTTGGTAGGTGCCGCTTTTCTGTTCGCACTGCTTGAGGTGTTCCTCGTACGGAAGGAAGTGATCTTTTCCCTTGCTGAGCAACGGCGTTTGAATGAGCCGATACGCCAACTCCGTACGTTGATTCAGCGAGTTATCGAGTTACATCTTCATGGAAGTCTAGCGGTTGTGTTGAAGCAATGGTTGGGAAATGCACAGCGGGCAGAATGTACGACGCCCTGGCGTTTTTTTACTGAAAATGCTATCGCAGGAGCTCGCATCGCTACGCGTCACTGTGCGGCGATCCTGCTGCCAATGTTTGTTGTCCATTTATATTTTGAAGGGGGGTATCGAATTGCGGAGTCCGTCGGTGCGATTATACTTTGTCATCTTTTTTTTCATAGTCTGCGTAGCTGCCTCGTTGATGTACCAGAAGGAGGATCCGGTTCGGACGACTCTCGTTCCCAGCTAGTAACCCGCAAGCCATCCCATGAAGAAGCACTAGTCGTGCCAGACGACAGTGCTCTTGTTCTTGAAAACATCAGTTTGCGTTATGACGCTAGACAGGCCTACGCATTCCATAGCCTCAATTTTCGCGTGACTAAAGGTGAGACCGTTGCAGTCGTCGGACCGCCAGGGTCTGGGAAGACTAGTTTGGCGAAGTTGCTGCTTGGTGTCTATTCACCAACATCGGGACGTATAATCAATCATGGAGTCGCCCTTTCCTGCGAAAATCGACAACGAATACATTCCGACGTGCAGGCCGTCCTTGACGATGATATCTTGGTTGAGGGAACAATCATAGAAAACGTGTCGCTTGGTAATCCAACCATTTCTGTTGAACTTGTTTCAGCGGCTTGCAAAGCGGCGGCTATTGCCTCAGAAATCGAAAAAATGCCCCTTCGATATGAAACGCCAGTTGCTGTTGCTGGGCGAAATTTTTCCCGCAGTCAGAGAACACGTCTACTCATTGCAAGAGCTTTGGCGCAACGCCCCCAAATACTACTTCTCGATGGTGCGTTCGAGCATCTCTCGAAGCCAGATTGCTCATTGATATGTAGCGCTGTTAGGGAATCAGGAGTTACTGTTATTCATTTCGTGAAGGACGAAACAATACTTCAAGACCACACTGTTGTGCTACGACTCTCTGCGCCGACCAACCTGTTTGACGAAATCTAGCAGGCTGTGACGTGACCCCGGAAACCTGATCCAGGCTGCATGTTAGTCCCAGCCCGAGGGG
>CAZUKU010000068.1:0-2109 GCA_964621045.1 uncultured Gemmatimonas sp. | reverse complement strand
TAACGCTTGAGTTAAGCCGCGCCGCGAAGCGGCGTCGGCTTGAATGAATTGTTAGGCCCCACCCGACTCACCCATGGGCGAGCAAAGCTCCACCAACGTGCCATCCGGACAGCGCACATACGACACCACTTGGCCCCAGGGCTTGCTAACAGGTGCTGCCAGCTCAGACGCCCCTGCCGCCACAGCCCGGGCATGTGCCGACGAAACGTCCGGGGTGACCAAGCCGATCTCGACGCCCAGCGGCCTCGGCGAGGTATCCGCCGCGACGTGGCCGCCGCTGAAATTCATCTCCGCCAGCTCGTGTGCCGCAAAAGCCAAGGCCGTACTTCCTGTTTCGAGCTCGCCGTATGTGCCGGACTCATGAAGGAAACGCCGATGGAGCCCAAACGCCTGCTCAAAGAAGGCAAGGGACGCCGAGACGTCCGGCACATAGATGATGGTGTAGCCAAACTTCACGATGATCTCCCTGTGGGGCCTAACGCCCCAGCGTTCTGCCGCAGGGCCCTTCAAATAGGATGCGGCCAGCGAGCGTAGCGAGCAAGGCCGCACTCCTTGAAGGCCCTGTCGGCAGCAACGCGTCGTTAGACCTCACTTCACTACTGCCGTCGTGATCGCTCGAACCCGCTTCGAGTGCTGCGCGAACAGATAGTTGATGAAATCGCCGGTGATGGGGCTCGGTTGCGTCGTTCCTTTGGTGACTACGCGGGCGGAAAGCACGCAGCCATCGGTATCCCATTGAACGTTAATCGCACCTCGCTGCTTGTCGGTACCATGCAACTTGAGCCACCCGGGATTTCGGGCAGGCTCCTGCTTCTTGTCAACCTGAAGGCCGAAGTCGGCAAGACGTGCATCCTTTGCGATAGCTTGTCGAAGTGAACGGCCTGGTGTGCAAAGAGCAGAGATGAGTACTTGCATGGAACTCTCGTTGAAGGTCTAACGCCTCTGCGTTCTGCCGCAGCGGCGCTGCCATAAGGTGCGGCCAGCGAGCACCGCGAGCAAGGCCGCATCCCTTATGGCGCCGCTGTCGGCAGCAACGCGCCGTTAGCCCGCCCCGGTGCAAGATCACGGAAGAAGTGGACCGGTTGGCCCTGTCACACCGGGAAACACCGTTGTGCTCTGCGTGACTGATCCCACGGCTCCAGTCACGCCCGTTGGTACTGAACCTGAAAAGCCCAAGCCGTGCGTGGCTGCTTGAGTGGCATAATCAGCCTCCATCTCGGTGAGTCGCTTCTCCATTTCTACTTTCTCAGCAGACCGCGCAGGATCCGTCAGGATTGGCTTGATAGCAGCAAGGTAAGAGGCCTTTAGATCGCGACCGAGCTGCACAGCGTCAACAAGCAATAGATTGTTTGCACCTTGCTTGAAATGCAAGTGAGGTTGCTTGCGCACAACGCCGATGTGCCCCTTCGTGACGAACGAATGCGCGATTCCATGTCGAATCAGCTGATAGACCTGCACATCAAAGGCGTTGAACGGTGGGTTCGGATAAAGACATGCACCCCAGTACTCCCTGAAGTACTGATAGCCCAGCCCACGCGCCTGAAAGCGGCTACGACTGCGGAGCGCACCCAGAAACTCGATCCCAGCGCAGCAGGTCATCAGCATCGGATAGCCGACGCCACCGCCCATCTCATCGTCTCTCTCCATGAAGCCGATGTCGTAGAAGAGATAGTTTTCTACATGATGTGAGAGAAACTCGTCGAGCCGACTCATAACGCTTCCTAGTCTGAATGATTTCTAGATGGCGTCTGCCGGGCTAACGCCAATTAGCTCGACCGACCTAATCCCCATACTGCGCATTAGGCCGACCAACATAATCCCATTCTACGTCTCATCGAGCGTCCCGCAAGCTCCCATCCTGCCTTCGTTTACGCCCGCGTTCCCCCAAGCCGCACTTCCCAGACCCGCAATTAGGTTGGTCTACCTAACCCGCGCGAGGGCAGTCGCCCAGAGCGCCGTGCCATCATTCAAAAACCACAGCAGACGAGATGCGACAGCGCCGGACGCGCTTCGGCCGATACCGCCGCTTCACCGCCCGGGACCGTAGATTGAGTTGAGGTGGCCGCGATTTGATGGACACCTGGTTATGCTGCCTGGCGCAGCTGCCGT
>CAZUKU010000067.1:0-2211 GCA_964621045.1 uncultured Gemmatimonas sp. | reverse complement strand
GCAGCGGCTTCGCGCCGCCTAAACCCGGTGTCCATCAAACCGGGTCAAGTCCAATTCCGCCGGCCCCTGGTGGTTGTTGAGATCCGCCAACCGGCAGCCATGTGACGGAGGTATGAACCCCTGAGACCTGCGGGCCTGTGCGAGCTGGAGCTTCCTGTGCATGGAGAGAACATGCTCATCCGGTTTCACAAAGGGACGACGTTCCATGCCGATCCTTCACTTCCATCGCCTGAATCCCACTGCATTGGATGCCCACACATACTTGAAGTACGTTCGAACCAGTCTGCTGCTGGGGTTCCTGGCAGGCTGTCCGTTGCTTCCCCTCACCGCACAGGAGGTCTCTCCGGTGCGCATCATGAACGCCATCAAGGGGGTTCGGGGAGTCGCGCTGGCGGACACCACCCCGATCGACTATTGCGGGAGCGACTGGTTCTGGACCGCGACGGGCGAGTTGGTGGATGATGGCGGACGTTTGCCGCCCGCCCGTGTGCGGACGCGGGATGCGTGCGCCTCGAGGACGCACTCCGCGCCGCAAGAAACGCCGGGGGTCCGGATCAATGTGGTCGAGATCCATACCGACTCCGTCGTGGTGTACGGGGCAACCAGGACCTGGATGGGTGTGCGCGGGGAGGTCTATGTCTTCAATCGTCAGTTCGATCGGATACAATTCCGAGAGTTCCGAATCACACAGTTCTACAGTCGCGAAGTGACGCCGTCCGGTGTTCCATGATGTAGTGAACCGCCCCTGGTTTCCGGGGGCTCCTTCTCGTGAGTGGAATTAACCCCGGAGTGGAACACTGTCCCTTTGGGCCCCTGCAATCCCGGGGCGGTTCAGGCGACGCTCCACACCGATCCTTTCTGCCTCTCTTGAAATCTGAGTGGGTATATGGACCGGAGCGGCACCGGGTTTCGGCAAGGGACGTTGGCTGTGGAGAAGTGAGCAATGCACGACACTCTGTTTGCGTCGGCTCTGGGGGGCCAATCCCCTTGGGCGGTTCGCGCTGTGCGCTTCGAGCGGCGCGGATGTTGACGGTCGAGATCGACTTCGAGCCGGGGAGCCGATTTGCGGTGCACGGCCAAGCCGGCCGCCACCCGGTGCACGATACGATCCTCAAGCGGTACCGGCACCTGAACTTCTTCCGGCACGAGTGTATCCTGCAGGTGCGCACTCCCCGCGTGAAACTGCCCGATAGCGCGGTGCGGCTGACGGAGCCGCCGTTCGGCAGGCCTCCCGTGACTAATGAGCCCCCTGCAGTGCGCACTGAATCGCCGCGTCCTTCGGGGCCGCACCGCACGCATCCAGGCGATCGCGGCCTCCCCCGGCGAGCGCTCCGCTCCCCGGTGATCCGCTGGCACCTCGTGGGCCTGCTGCTCTCCATCATTGTCGGCACTGTGACGCAGTCGCCATTTCTGAGGGACCACGGACAGCTCCTGCCGCTCGGAATGCTGGTACTCGCAGGGTTTTTCTCCTACGGCGGGTTGGCGATGGTTGCGGCGATACCGATACTGCTGGTGCTCGCGGCATGGTACGGCCTTGCATCCCGGCGGGTGCCCGTGCTCGAGGAGCATGGGATCGTGCGCTGGGTGTCACTCCTTGCCGTGGCGAGTCTCCTGCCCGTGCTGTTGTGGCATGTGGACGTTTCGACGATCCGTATGTTCTCCTCGGCCAATCCGGTGGCACCGTGGACGTGGCGCGTGCCGGGCACGACGTTCGAGCTTGATTCCATGTGGGTTTACTACGGGCCACCCACAATCGGCTGGATTCTGTTGCCGCGTCTGCTGGATCCGCGACTGCGCGGATCGCTCATCCGGAAGACACCCGCGACCGGGAACGTCAATGGATAGGGTCGCGGCTTCACCGGGAGCGCGCTCCGCTCCCCGGCGGGCAGAGCGGAGCCCACCCGAGCAGGTTGATCTGCGGCGAGGCATGTTGGAGCATACGGTGCGCCGGGCTCATGGACAGATGGGACGTGGCGCTGGTCTCGCGCGTCCTGGCTCGGGAGCATCGACTGAGTGTCGGCTGGGTGGCGGGCTGGCTCATATCGACCCGCGTACATATAAAGCGGTTCAAGATGTTCCAACAGATTCCACGTGGCGGCGTCTGATGGCTACGTTGTTGCATGAGGCAGCACATGGATGGGGAGGATATGAGCATCCTGGACTTGACCCGGTTTGATGGACACCGGGTTTAGGCGGCGCGAAGCCGCTGCT
>CAZUKU010000066.1:0-2336 GCA_964621045.1 uncultured Gemmatimonas sp. | reverse complement strand
CGGCAGCTGCGCCAGGCAGCATAACCAGGTGTCCATCAAATCGCGGCCACCTCAGAGCCAGAGGCTGATCGATACCTCCGGGGATATCAGATGCCATTGATCCGCGCGGTGGAGCGAATCAGTATATCGGTGCATCAGATACACACGCGGCTTCCCCTCCACCCACTGGGCAATGCGCAGGCGCCGGCCTTGTCCTCCAGGACCTGTCACGAAACACTCCGCGGTGCCATCTGCGATACCAGACAGGTTCCGAAGATACCGATGCCAGACCACAGCGGCGGAATCATCGGTGGGGAGTGTCCATGTTGCCTCGATGAGATGCACATTGGCGGATGGGCTCACCGGCTCACTGCTCTCGCCACGATCCCCGAAATAGCGCACCACAACGCCTCCCAGCGTTTCCTCCACCCCAAACTCGGTAATGATGGCATGGGTTCGCTGCTTGCCGATGTTGCGGACGGACATCGGCAGCGTAACGTCGGTCAACGCCGGTGTAGACTGGACTGCGCCCATGATGCGGCCAGCGTCCAGTTGGGTTCGACGGCCGCATGACAGCGAAATGATCAGCAACCCTGCCAGCGCCAGCTTGATAGCCCGAGGGAAGACTGCAGTCTGATTATCGGTGCGGGTTCGCAAAGACGCCAGATTTGCGAAGAAAGGGCGAAGCACTTGCTACCCTCCGTATGACGGGCTGGAGAAGGGCCCTTGGAGCCAGCATAACTTCAAAGCCACTTCAGGGGAAACTTGCGAGATCGGTATCAGTGAGATACTACATTGCTGATTCGGTACTCCCGAAACATCAACTGCCCCATCCTCCGGGTGAAGACATACGCTTCGCTGTGCCCTCCCCTCCCTTCACGTCGGCTCGCTCCTTCTATGACGACCGAGTCGGGGAAGATCCTGACTCTGCCAATCCGTGTGTAATGCGTCTCCTCCCCAATGGTTGCGCATTGATCGCGCGTCGACACTTTCGGCCGCGGCCGCTGTGTACTATCGTCGACCAGTTCACCCGCCGCAGACCAGAAAAAATCGCTGCCGCAGTAATTGATCGGTGTCGTATCCGCCAGTGTGATGATACGAAACGCCTTGATGACGCGCATCACCCGAGCCGGCGAAGGGTCTTGTGCGGCAAGCCGGTGGCACGGGGCAAAAACCCCGAGCAGAGCAAACAGTACCCCGATACCGTACCTTGACAACCCGTAAATACGACAGTTCGCTATTTTAGACATGTATGAGCATCCAGGTTGGTCTCATTCAGGCGTCTGAAATAGGGATCGATATACAGACCGGAAGAATTTCCGTTCGGATGCAGGATTTCGGTCCAAGCATGTAGTGGCTCATGCAACAAGTTCGCCATGAGCCGCCGCCAGGCAAGAGGATTGGACGGGTTATCTTGAATAGCCTTATAGACACGGGGATCGATATGGGCCATCCCGGCGATCCCACTCCCCCAGTGGTCGTGGGAATCACTTACACCGGTGCTGAAAGTCTGCTTCTGGGTAGCCTGGTTGATATCAGCCAAGGCGTAGGTCAGCACACTGTCCATTTCCCTGCATTCGCGCTTTGCAACAGTGTCTGAGCCGAAGTCGGTCCGAAGATAGTTGGCACGCGCCTCTGCGATCATCTGATCTTCTTGCGGGGTCCGATCGCGATTGCAGGCCATCACAGAATCGATCGGCACTCCATAACCAGTCACTGGATCACAAAGGGTTCGCGCGGGCAGCGTATCCAGCTCACACGAATACCCCATCCTCCGGATGGCATCCTGATACGGGGTGCCATCGTCATTCGTATCCCCGGGGGCCGGATTGGTGCACCCCCCGCCGCCCCCGCCTCCTCCCCCGCCCCCACCACCTCCCCCCGGGTAATATGTCACCACCCCGTTCTCGTCCATCGACAATGCCCCGCCATTGGTACATTCCCAAGCAGCAAACGCGGATGCCGACCCGCCCGGCACCCGTCCCGTCGCCGAATCCGCCATCAGAGCCGACTGCATCTCCGGCATGCGCATTGCCGCCATGAAATAGCAGATCACCCCGCCACAGTTCACATCCCAACCACTACCCACCCAGTAACAGCTCGTTCCCACCCCGATGTTCGCCAGCAGAATGAGCGGCGACGCCGGCTGGGACCGGGACGAATAGAAATTCCGCGCAAAGACGTTCGCCGCCTCCCCCTCCCGGAGAATGCATTCCGTATTCTCCGTCTGACGGCCCGCCCCATCGAACTGCCAGATCTTGTACAACGTGAGCGTCGTATCCTTCGCCGCTGACCGGACGTCTGGACTTGACCCGGTTTGATGGACACCTCGATAACCCCTATCTTGGGGGTGGAGG
>CAZUKU010000065.1:0-2885 GCA_964621045.1 uncultured Gemmatimonas sp. | reverse complement strand
GCGACGCCGGCGGCGGACACGATCCGGCTCGGGCTGCCGGCCGCGGGGATGCGGGGCGCGGGAATGCGGAGCAGCGCTCCGGTGGGACTGCGGGCCGGGTTGCTCGGCGGCAGTGCGAATGGTGCCGGTGGTGCCCTGCCGGCCTTCGGGCGGGGCAGCGCCGCGGCGGTGCCCGTGGCACCGGTCCCGGCGGCGGCGATTCCCACGGGCGGCACGCTCACGCTCACGAGCGCGCTGCCGATCATCACCACGCCGGTGCATCTCATCGGTACCGGCGCGGCCCAGCTCACGATCAACGCGAACGCCTCCGTCGCCAATCCGCGGCGCGTGTTCGACTTCAGAGGTCCGCAGACCAGCAGCGTGCGTGATCTCACGGTACAGGGCGGTCTCGTCACCGGCGGCGGCGGCGGCGGGATCAGCATCGGGGATACGGCCGACGTCACGCTCGCCAACGTGGTGATCACGAGCAATACCGCGCGGGGCGTCCAGGCTGGCGGGCTGCTGGTGTTCAATGCGAGCACGGCCCGTCTCGACAACGTGTCCGTGGACGGCAATCAGACGAACGAGGGATCGGGCCCCGGCGGCGGGATCAGTGTCGTCATCGGCAGCACGCTCGAGATGACCGGCGGCGCGATCCGCAACAACACCGTGGCCACCGGCTGGGGCGGCGGCATGCGGGGATCGAACTCCACCGTCACCCTCACCGACGTGGAGGTGCGCGGCAACGCGGTGGTCGCGGGAGCGGGCCTGGGCGGCGGACTGATGCTCGAAGGCGCCGACGCGGTCTCCACGCTCACGCGCGTCACCGTGATCGACAACAACGCGCAGGCACTTGGCGGCGGCGTGCAGTTCTCGAGCGGCGGCACCGCCGTGCTGACGGACACGCGCATCGAGGAGAACCGGGCGAATGCGGCCGGCGGCCTCTTCGCCCGCGGCATCGAGTCGATCACGGTCACCGGCGGGACAGTCTCCGGAAACGTCTCGATGGCGACCGGGGGCGGCGCGTGGGTTGGCAACACGACGGCCACGTTCACCGGCACCGTGTTCGACGGAAATCGCTCGGGAGGTGGCGCCGGGGGCGGACTGTTCGTGGACATGCAGGGCCGGGTGACGCTCACGGACGTGCACCTGACGGACAATCAGGTGAACGGCGCGAACCAGCACGGCGGCGGCGTGTCCGTCACGGGGGGCAGCGAGCTCACGATGCAGCGAGGGAGCCTGGCGAACAACGTGAGCGGAGGCGGCTGGGGCGGCGGTCTCTTCGGCAACGGCAGCACGATCACGCTCGACACCGTCGACATCCGCGAGAATACGGCGCAGGTCGCCGGCGGCGGTGTCGGAGTGCTCACCAACTCGGTGCTCACTCTGCGCGGCTCCGATCTCACGGGCAATCGCACCGTGACCGGCAACGGCGGCGCCATCCTCGTGAACGTGTCGAGCATCGTGCTGCAGGACGCGATGATCACGGACAACGTGTCGGCCGGGAACTCCGGCGGCATCCAGTTCTTCACGGCGCGACCGGCCACGCTCACGCGCGTGGTGTTCCGTGACAACACGGCCGGGGGAAGCGGCGGTGCGTTCGTCATCAACGCGGGCACGCAGCTCACCGGAACCGATGTGACGATCGAAGGCAACAGCTCGGCCGGCAGCGGCGGCGGCGTGCTCGTGGCCGATACGGCGTCGCTGACCCTGACCAACGCCTCCTTCATCGGCAACGAAACCCGCAACACGCTGACGAACGGCGGCGCGCTGATCAACTCCGGACAGTCCCCGATCACGCTCACGAACGTGGTGGTGCGTGACAACACGGCCCGCGCGCAGGGCGGCGGCCTGCAGCTCACCGGCACCGGCGTGACGACCATGGACCGGCTCACTGTCACCGGCAACACGGCCGCCGAAGGGAGCGGCGGCGGCATCACCTGGGGCACGCCGGGCACGCTCACCAACTCCACCATCGCCGACAACACCTCCGGCGGCACGGGCGGCGGCCTCTTCACCACGAGCACCAACGTGTCGCGCATCGTGCGCAACACCACGATCTCGGGGAACAGCGGGGTGATCGGTGGCGGCATCGGCAGCACCGGCCCGGTGCAACTGATCAATCTCACCATCGCGGGCAATACGGCGAGCGACTTCGGCGGCGGCGTGGGCAGCAACTCGCCCGACGGCGTGCTCATCGGCCGGCCCACGCTCACGAACGTGCTGCTGTCGGGGAACCAGCGTGGCGGCGCGGCGCAGAACTGCGCAATCTCCGGGGCGCCCGCGATCATCACTTCCGACGGCAACAACCTGAGTGACGATGCCACGTGCGCGTCGTTCACGCAGCCGGGGGACAAGGCCAACACGCCGGCCGGCCTGAACGCCACGCTCGCGAACAACGGCGGCCCCACGTTCACGCACGCACTGCTCACCGGAAGCGCCGCGATCGATGCGGGCAAGGCGTCGGCGTGCCCCGCCACGGACCAGCGCGGCTTCTCCCGCCAGGGCGTGTGCGACATCGGCGCGTTCGAGTTCGGCGGCACCGCGCCGGCGGGTGGTGCGGCGCGGGCGGGAGCGGCTCCCGTGCGGCGGTAGGACTGTGGTAGGACTGCGGTAGCCTGTACAAACGCGCCCCCGCCGAGGATTCGGCGGGGGCGCGTTTGCATTTCACGGAGCGGTGCGCGTGATCGGCACCGTCGACATAGCAGGGGAGGGGCTCGAACCCTCGACCTCACGATTATGAGTCGTGCGCTCTTACCAGCTGAGCTACCCTGCCGTACGGCAAAATTACAGCGACCGCGGTACTTCGGAACGAAAACGGCCGGCCCGATATGGACCGGCCGTTGTCATGGCGGGGGCGGGATTTGAACCCGCGACCTTCGGGTTATGAGCCCGACGAGCTACCA
>CAZUKU010000064.1:0-2901 GCA_964621045.1 uncultured Gemmatimonas sp. | reverse complement strand
AGGTGGGCGAAGGCCGTGGCCGGCGCCGGGTCGGTGAGGTCGTCGGCGGGCACGTAGATGGCCTGCACCGAGGTGATCGAGCCGTCGCGCGTGGAGGTGATGCGCTCCTGCAGCTCGCCCATCTCCGTGGCGAGCGTGGGCTGGTAGCCCACGGCGCTCGGCATGCGGCCGAGCAGCGCCGACACTTCGGAGCCGGCCTGCGTGAAGCGGAAGATGTTGTCGATGAACACGAGCACGTCGGCGCGTTCCATGTCGCGGAAGTACTCGGCCACCGTGAGGCCGGCGAGACCCACGCGGAGACGCGCGCCCGGCGGCTCGTTCATCTGCCCGTAGATGAGCGCCACCTTGTCGAGGATGCCCGCTTCCTGGAACTCGAGATACAGATCGTTCCCTTCGCGCGTGCGCTCACCCACGCCGCAGAACACCGACTTGCCGCCGTGTCCCTTGGCCACGTTGTTGATGAGCTCCTGGATGATCACCGTCTTGCCCACGCCGGCGCCGCCGAAGAGGCCGATCTTGCCGCCCTTCACGAACGGGGCCACGAGGTCGATCACCTTGATGCCCGTTTCGAACACTTCCGTCTTGGGCTCGAGCGCCACGAAGTCGGGGCGCTTGCGGTGAATGGGCCACCGGAGCGCGTCGGCCGGGATCGCGGCGCCGTCGTCCACCGGCTCGCCGAGCACGTTGAGGATGCGGCCGAGCGCGGGCTCGCCCACGGGCACGGAGATGGCCGCGCCGGTGTCGATGACCTCCATGCCGCGCACCACGCCGTCGGTGCTCGACATGGCCACGGCGCGCACCTGGTTGCGGCCGATGTGCTGCTGCACTTCGGCGGTCACGCGCACGTGGGAGCCGTCGGGCGCCGTGGTGTCGATGCGGAGCGCGTTGTACAGCTCGGGGAGGTGATCCGCCTCGAACGTGACGTCGATGACGGGACCGATTACCTGAACGATCTTGCCGACGGTGTGCGTCGGTGCGGCAGTCGTGGCCATGGCTATTCCAGCGGAGAAGAGAGTACGGAGTGAAGTCGGACGGTCACGATCAGCCCTGCAGCGCCGCGGCGCCACCAACGATTTCGGCGATTTCCTGCGTGATCTGCGCCTGACGCGCGGAGTTGTACGTACGACGGAGCAGCGTGAGCATGTCGTTCGCGTTGTCGGTGGCGTTCTTCATGGCCGTGCGGCGCGCGCTCTGCTCGCCGGCGGCCGTTTCCACCAGCGCGCGATACACCATGTTGCGCACGTACGCCGGCAGCAGCGCTTCCACGATCACGTCGGCGTTGGGCGCGAGCAGGAAGTCGC
This sequence comes from uncultured Gemmatimonas sp., assembly GCA_964621045.1. GTDB lineage: Bacteria > Gemmatimonadota > Gemmatimonadetes > Gemmatimonadales > Gemmatimonadaceae > JAABRT01. Next base: position 1,600 of record CAZUKU010000064.1, on the reverse strand, counting down.
GCGGCGCGGCCTGCGTGGCCGGCGGCACCACGGGCACCACCTGCTCCGTGACGGGCGGCGTGGAGAGCGCCGAACGGTACTTCGCGTACGTCACGTACACCGCGTCGAGCTCGCCCTTCGCGAACCGGTCGGTGAGCGTGTCGATGATCGACGAGGCGTCGGCGGCCGTGGGACGATCGCCGATGTCGATGCGCTCCGAGGCCGTGGCCCGTCCGAGATAGCGGAAGAACGCAATGCCCTTCTTGCCCACGACGTGGAGCTCGACCACGGCGCCCTGCGCCTCGAGCTCGGCCGTGCGGGCGCGCGCTTCACGAATGAGATTCGTGTTGAACGCGCCGCACAGTCCGCGGTTCGCGGTGAGCAGCACGAGCGCCACGCGGCGCTTCGTCGCGGGCTGCCGGAGCAGCGGAAAGCGTTCCGCGATGTCCGGGCGCACGAGGCGCGCGAGCACGTCGCCGAGCGCCAGCGCGTACGGACGCGCGGCCGCGACGCGGTCGGTCGCCCGCTTCATCTTGCTGGCCGCCACCATTTCCATCGTGCGCGTGATCTTGCGCGTGTTCTCGACGGACCTGATGCGACCCTTGAGTTCGCGTCCCTTGGCCATGATGGCTTACTTGACGAACTGTGCGTTGTAGGCGTCGATGCCGCGCTTGAGATCGGCTTCGGTGTCCTTCGAGAGCGCCTTGCTCGTGCGGATCGTGTCACCCACCTGCGGATACTGCGAGCGCATGTACTCGTGGAAGCCCTGCTCCCACTCGCGCACGCGGCTCGTGTCGACGGTGTCGAGGAACCCGTTCGTCACGGCGTAGAGCACCATGACCTGCTGCTCCACCGGCAGCGGCGCGTACTGTCCCTGCTTGAGCACTTCCACCGTGCGCGCGCCGCGCTCGAGCTGGCGCTTGGTGGCCGCGTCGAGGTCGGAGGCGAAGGCCGAGAAGGCCTCGAGCTCGCGGAACTGCGCGAGGTCGAGACGGAGACGGCCGGCCACGCCCTTCATGGCCTTGGTCTGCGCCGAACCGCCCACGCGCGACACCGAGATGCCGACGTTCACCGCGGGACGCACGCCGGCGTTGAAGAGGTCGGTCTCGAGGAAGATCTGGCCGTCGGTGATCGAGATGACGTTCGTGGGGATGTACGCGGACACGTCGCCGGCCTGCGTTTCGATGATCGGGAGCGCGGTGAGCGACCCGCCCGGCTTGAGGATGTGCGTGCCGTCCACCACGCCTTCGTCCTCGCGCAGCTTGGCCGCGCGCTCGAGGAGACGCGAGTGGAGGTAGAACACGTCACCCGGATAGGCTTCGCGGCCCGGCGGGCGGCGGAGCACCAGCGAAAGCTGGCGGTACGCGGCGGCCTGCTTGGACAGATCGTCGTACACGCACAGCGTGGGCTGGCCCTCGTTGTACATGAAGTACTCGGCCATCGCGCAGCCGGAGTAGGGCGCGATGTACAACATGGGCGCGGGATCCGACGCGCTCGCGGCCACGACGATGGTGTACTCCATCGCGCCCGCTTCCTTGAGCCGGTCCACCACGCCCGCGATCGTGGACGCCTTCTGGCCGATGGCGACGTACACGCAGATGACGCCCTGCCCCTTCTGATT
>CAZUKU010000063.1:0-3459 GCA_964621045.1 uncultured Gemmatimonas sp. | reverse complement strand
CCCCCTCGGGCTGGGACTAACATGCAGCCTGGATCAGGTTTCCGGGGTCACGTCAGCTGTCACCTCCATCAGTGCATCGGCATGGTCATTACCGACATGGATGAACCCATACTGCGCCTGCAGATGCTGCCAAACGACCATCGACAGTCGAAACCCTAGCTCGGGAGAAAACGCTTCTTGAGGAATCAAGGCATAAAGCCGGTAAGGGCTAACAGCCTCCCTGCCACGAGGACGCCTTGGCGCTACCTCAAGATGGAAGGAGATACCTTCTGTCCCCTCGCTTTTCGCTCTCGGATGCTGCTGGTGAAAGGCGATGGCAGAAAGCCGTTGCGTCGCTACTTGCTCCTGTACGTCGTTCAGAACCGTCGCGGAGAGCTTCCGCACCTTGACAAATTTTCCAGTATCCTCGAGCTGCCCATCGACATACGCCAACGCCTCTTCCGTTTCATTCTCGATCGACTCGACGAGTCGACCCAAAATGAAATCCTCTCCCGGCAGAGCCGAAGAATGGTATACAGCCAAACCGATCATCTGATTCATCCTTCTCCATTCTCCTGGTCGGGGCTTCCGAGCGGGGATCGAGTCCGAGCTAATCGATGACTCTCAGTTCTACTTGAGCACCATCTGGCAGATCGTGCAACTGCCTGGCCAAGCTGGCATAATATCTCATGAGCTTCGGCGCTTCGGCAGCATACAGGTTCTCGAGAGCAAACTCTCCGCCCAGGACGAATGGCACCTTCGGCGCGAGCCGTTGGCCAGGCTTCAGATCGCCGTAGCGGCGATACCACTCCTCTGCCAGCGGCCAGAGAGTCTGAGTCTCATCGCCGAGAACCCGAAAAGCCCATTCTTCGATGCTGTCTGCGACATGGGTACGTTCTCCAGTTTCAGGATCGAACTTGTGCACCGCATCATCAGCAATACAGAATTGTCCCCCGACAAGATCCTGAGCGAAGAACAGCGCACCGCTGGCCGACGCCCCGTATTCTGCTCGCCAGAGCTCCGGCGCATTCCATTGTTCCAATCCAACCCGGGAAAAAGAACTGACAGCAGGAAACACATGCAGAGCGGATGAAAACGCGTAGAACCCATTCCGTCTCTCCAACAGCTCCTCCAGTTGTGGGCGAATCCTGCCGGCGAGCAATGCACACTCTCCGGTAACCTCGGGAGTACTCTCGCTCAAAGCCGCACTCGCACTCATGACCAGTTTTTCCACGTGCATCATCGCTCCTTGGAACTGTGCTGATCCTGATCGTTGCCCGGGAAGCTCTCTCTTCCAGGGTGGGACAGCGTCTCACTCGCTACCCTCCGATATCGTACACGTCACACACTGCGTGGAGCCGGCGGGCAGCAGCGGCGAAGCGTTCCGCTGCCGCCGATGACGAGAACGTCAGCTCTACTCGACGGCCTTCGAGTACTTCATCCACAGCGTGCTTCGCCTGTGAGATCGTCAGGCCGGCCTCGTCCTGCAGGAGCCTTGACAGGGAAATCTTCTTCAGCCCTTCTTCCCATCCGGTGATGATGACACGGCTCATGGAGGTGGACTGTCGACGGGTTGAGGGTAGTAAACCGGTATCGGACTCGCGCCTGGAACGGTCAACCACAGTTCCTGCTCCGGGATTTACATCTGTCCCATTGGAGCCGGAGCAAACTCACGAGTCCGTCGTGTCGCACAGATAGAATCCAGGTGCAGTTGATGTCGATAACGTCCAGGTCGTCGGAGTCGGGATACCAGATGTCACTGAAGTACTCACTCAGGTCCCGGAGTCGAATCCGTTCGAGCTCTTCGAACTGTCTCCAGTTGAGAAAAGCGTATTCCGCATGGTCCAACCCAAGCCGATCCAGAGTTTCCAGCATGTCGAACCCATGCTTCGCGTCCACATCAGGGACCGGTTCTGCTTCCCCGGAAATGTCTCGCACGAGATCAGCACCGGTCTGAGCAAGCCCCCCGCCCAGACGTATCGCGATCTCCTTTCGAACCTCGTCGCAAGCCGATGGGTTCATGACTTCAACCGAGGGGAACGCTCTTCCAGGATAGAGTCTCTGAAAATTGTCGCGCTTGAACGTGTCCATGATTGTGTCAGGGGTCGATTTCGGCAACGTCGCTCCGCCCACCGCTGCTCCTCTTGCCCTCGATCCCTAAACCTGCAGCCTGCAACTGCCTCCTCGGATTCCATCCTGCTGGAACTTCTTGTCCGCTGCTGAACCACGGCATTCCCGCCCTGATCCACTGCGCTCGGCAGTCGATGTAAACCTTCTCCCGCTGGCCCTGGTTTCCGCCTGCGAAGTCATCATAGCCGAACTGGATCCCACATGAAGGGCAGATCTCATCGGCAGGAGATTCGCCCTTCCAGGGTGCGAAGTCCAACGGGAACCCGCACGCCGGGCACGGGTGCGATCCACTGCCTGCAGCATCATTCATGGGCTCTTGTCCGGTTGAAGGTTCCGGTAATCCAGGGCTTATCCTCCGGCCTTGATGCGAAACAGATCGCTCTGCACCAGAGAGGAAAGCGGCAGCCACTCGCTACGAACGACACGCGGCCGGTCGGCCCGAGAGGACCGACCGGCCGCGTTCATGTGCCGTTCGGCACCTTCCGTAATCTACCGAATTTCGACCCTGCTCCGGTAGTAGCCGCCCGCCGGATGCTCTCAGGGTGGATCCTTGACCCCGGTCCGCTCCCGGGAAGGCAGGGTCACCGCATAGGCCTCGTCGTCGCCCCGGATGATGCGCAGCGTGAGGCGGATGAGCCGCTGCGGGGCGGCTGCGCCGCTCCTGCAGAGCGTAGTATAGGTCGCTGGTTGAACTGCCTCATCCAACCAGGCCGCGACGGGCGGGTAACCGTCCGACATCACCGGTCTCCAACATGCCGTCTAGCGGCGCCTGGTTTCCACCATCAGGACAGGGCACCGCTGAACACCGGATCCGTGTGCAAGTCCCACTCGAGATATGGAATCGGCGCTCAGCGAATACACACGTACGGAATCCGGTTGCAGGGCGCCGTCCAGTGCATAGAGCACGGGATGGCACCCCGGCGGGAGGCTCGAACGCGCTGCTGAGATGCTTGGATAGTAGGGCATCTCATCATTCCCCGATGTCTGCCGGCAACCAGATAGCAGGCTCACGCCGACAGCGAGGAGCAGCGCCACGCAGTGTCTGTGGTTCAAACCGGATTGAGGTACATCGCGCAGGTCGCCGATCATGGCTGGTTGGGTTTGAATGGCCACGTGCCCTGATGGTCTCGGCGTGCCGTCGCACGGAGCCAGCTTACATTCGGTTCCTCTTGTACAGGAGGTGTTTGGGCTTGCGCTCCGGCGCAGCGAGAAGCTTGTCCAGATATTCGGGATCGTGCCAATCGTCCCACGGCACCAGGCCATTGTACGCATCGAGTAATTCCTCAGCGATAGAAGTGGACTTGACCCGGTTTGATGGACACCGGGTTTAGGCGGCGCGAAGCCGCTGCT
>CAZUKU010000062.1:0-4365 GCA_964621045.1 uncultured Gemmatimonas sp. | reverse complement strand
ACCCCTGACCTCTTGAATGCCATTCAAGCGCTCTCCCAACTGAGCTACGCCCCCGGCGCGACACCCCCGCCACCGCGAACGGCAGCGAGGGCGTCAGGAACTGCCAAGACTAGTCGGGTGTATGTCGGTCGTCAAGCGACCTCACCGGCAGATCCCCCGACCACTCGGCAGGTCAGGCTGGCGAAACGGCCGGCGAACCGTATCTTGATGGGCTGGCCCCTGATGGGATTTCCAGGATCGGCAGCGCCGCCGCCATGACCGCGTCAGCGACGACGCCGGCCGGCGCGTTCCACAGGGAGCAGGGTGCTCGATCAGAATAGTGTGCTCGATCGTCTTCGGATCTTTCGGACCGGCGCGCAGGCGTCTTACAGGAATAGACAATGACAACAGAGGTCAAGCGGAAGCGGCGTCGTGCAACCCCGGCCGGGATTGCGCCCTCCGAGCCCGAACGCGACATCCTCGATCAATACCTCTACGAGGTGAGCACCTATCCGCTCCTCAAGGGAGCGGAGGAAATCGAGCTCGCCCGGAAGATCCGGGCCGGTGATCAGGATGCGCTGCAGGAACTCGTCAAGCGCAACCTGCGCTTCGTGATTTCCGTGGCCAAGAAATACCAGAACCGCGGCCTCCCGCTCATCGATCTCATCGGCGAGGGCAACGTCGGCCTGCTCACCGCCGCGCGCAAGTTCGATCCGGACCAGGGCGTCAAGTTCATCTCCTACGCCGTGTGGTGGATCCGCCAGGCCATCCTGTCGTCGCTCGCGCGGCAGGGGCGCACGGTGCGCGTCCCGCTCAACCGCACCGCCGACCTCTCGCGCATCATCAAGGCGTCCGAGATCCTGCGCCAGAAACTGCGCCGCGAGCCGTCGCCCGAAGAGCTCTCCCAGGTCACCGGCCTCTCGGTCGACGTGGTGCAGTCGCTCGCCGCGCTCAACACCGGCGACGTGCGGCTCGACGCGCCCATGGATCCCGATGGCGATCGTTCGCTCATCGAACGCTTCGTGGCCGACGAGATGCCCGACGCGGAAGAGGAAGCCATGAACCGCTTCCTCACCGACGAGATCGAAACCGCGCTCGGCACGCTCCCGCCGCGCGACGCGAAGGTGCTCCGTCTCTACTTCGGGCTCGAAGGCGGACGCGAGCACACGCTCGAGGAGATCGGCTCCATGCTCGGCGTCACGCGCGAACGCGTACGCCAGCTCCGGGACCGTGCGCTCAAGCGGCTGCGGGAAGGCGACGTGGGACGCGCGCTCGGGAGCTTCGCGGCGTAACAGCCCGGCGCGCGCCGCGGGCCCCGGCGGTTCCCCCGTCGGGGCCTTGGCGCACGACGCCCCCCGTATGGCGCCCGTGTGAATCCGGGGACATATTCGTGATGTCCCCCTCACCCGCGCCATGATCCAGCTCAAGGACGTCCACAAGGCCTTCGGCGAGAAGAAGGTGCTGCAAGGGTTCACCCTCGACGTGCACGAGGGGGAAACCATGGTCATCATCGGATTCTCCGGCACCGGCAAGTCCGTGGCCATCAAGCATATCGTCGGCCTCCTGGAACCCGATGCCGGCGAGGTCTGGGTCGACAACGTGCGCGTCGATACGCTCTCGCGCCGCGAGCTCGTCAAGCTCCGCTCGAAGATCGGCTACGTCTTCCAGTTCGCCGCGCTCTTCGATTCGCTCTCCATCGGCGAGAACGTGGCCATGGGGCTCCGCAAGCAGGGCGAGCTGTCGGCGTCCGAAATCGACGAGCGGGTCGCCGAATCGCTGCACATCGTCGACCTCGAGGACGTGACGCACCGCTTCCCCGCCGAACTCTCCGGCGGCATGCGCAAACGCGTCGGCATCGCGCGCGCCGTCGCGCTCCGCCCCAAGTACATCCTCTACGACGAACCCACCACCGGACTCGATCCCGTCACCTCCGCGGTGATCGACGATCTCATGGTGCGCATGCGCGAACGCCTCGGCGTGACGGGCATCGTGATCACGCACGACATGCGGAGCGCCTATCACGTCGGCACGCGCATCGCGATGCTCCACGAAGGACGCGTGCGCCAGGTCGGCACCGTGGACGAGATCCGGAACACCACCGATCCCCTCGTGCGCCAGTTCATCGAAGGCCGCCCGTCCCTCGATTCGGCGGCATGAGCGACCCCTCCGGCGACGAGACGCCGAAAGGCGGATCGAAGCGTCGTCGCCGGCGTCGGCGGGGGCGCAGCGGGAAGCGGCCGGCCGCGAAGACCGTGCCCTCCCAACCCGCATCGGCGAACACCGCATCCGCGAAACCCGCGCCCGCGAAAGCTGCGTCTGCGAAACCCGCGCCCGCGAAAGCCGCGTCTGCGAAACCCGCGCCCGCCGTCCACGCCACCGCGCCGTCGATTCCGGAAACGCCGGGCGATGCGACGTCCAACGGCGCCGCGCCGCACGTCTCGTCCACGTCCCGGCGCGCCCGCGCGGAACGCGAAACCTCGGCCGGCGGCATCGTCTATCGCGTGCACGACGGCGAGGCGCTCTTCCTCCTCATCCGCGACAGCTATCGCAACTGGGGGTTCCCCAAGGGACACCTCGAATCCGGGGAGCTGCCCGAGGACGCCGCCGTGCGCGAAGTGCGCGAGGAAACCGGTCTCGCCGATCTCCAGCTCGCGGGCGCCATCGAAACGATCGACTGGTTCTTCCGCTTCCGCGGCCGGCTCGTGCACAAGGTGTGTCACTTCTACCTCATGCGCACGCGGCACACCCGCACCGTTCCGCAGCGCGAGGAAGGCATCACCGCCTGCCGCTGGGCACGCTTCGACGAGGCGCGGCGGCTCGTGTCGTACGCGAACGCGCGGGCCGTGCTCACGCGCGCGCACGACATGGTGCGGGAGAACGGCCATGCCGCCGCGGGAGGCGGGGGATGACCGTACGCGTGCCGGCCGATCCGGCAGGCGCCGGCATCCCGGTCGTCTGCACGATGCTCAAGCGCGAACGGGCCCGGACGCTCGTGCGTTCGGCCTTCCCGCGCCGCCGCGCCCATCTGCTGGCCGTGCGCACGCGCGAGGAGCTCGTGGATACGCTCTCCCGGCAGCTGATCGACGCCGTCATCATCGACGGCGGGTTCGGCGACGAGGTGGCGCGCGTGCTGCCGCTCGCCGAGGACTATCCGTCCGCGCCATTCTTCTTCGTGAGCGCGCTGCTCCCCACCGATGCGCCGCTCGTGGGACGCGCCGTGGAGTGCGGCGCCGCCGAGGTGCTCGTGGAGGGCATCGACGACGGCGCCGCGCGCTTCCTCGTGCAGCAGCGCGGCTTCAGCCAGCGGTTCGACCAGGCGCTGGCCGACCCGCCGCCCATGCTCGGCCTGCGTACGCCGCTCCAGCTCCAGCTCTGGCGGAGCCTCGTGCGCCGGGCCGGCCGGCCGGTGCGCACCGACCAGCTCGCGCGCGAGCACGGCGTCTCCCGGGAGCACCTGTCGCGGAGCTTCGCGAACGGCACCGCCCCCACGCTCAAGCGGGTGATCGACCTGGTCCGCGTGCTGGCCGCGGCCGAGCTGGCGAAGAACCCCGGGTACGACGTGCGGGACGTGGCCGCGGTGCTGGGGTTCGCGAGCTCGTCCCACCTCTCGGGCACTACCCAGCGGCTGGTCGGCGCCCGGGCGAGCAGCCTGAGCCGGCTCCGGACCGTGGACCTGCTGGAGCGGTTCGCGGGCGCCTCCCCACCCCCCGTCCTTGCCCTGTCCCCGGGCTTGTGATATTTTTCACAAGTTGCCCCGCCCTCGACATGCACGCTATCGTCAGGGCGCATTCATCCCCGCGCAGCACGCGCGGCGGCGTTCCTTTTCCCGCGTCACACTCCGCCCGATCCCATGGCCACCCAGACCGCACTCCGTCCCGGCGAAATCAAGGACATCCTGCTTCGTGAGATCGAGGCCGCCGACCTGCACGAGCTCGACATCGACGAAGTCGGCACCGTGCTCGAAGTGAAGGACGGAATCGCGCGCATCTACGGACTCGGCAAGGTCATGGCCGGCGAGATGCTCGAAATCACCTCGTCCGAAACCGGCCAGTCCATCACCGGCCTCGCGCTCAATCTCGAAGAAGACAACATCGGCGCCGTCATCCTGGGCGACTATCTCAAGCTCAAGGAAGGCGACGAAGCCCGCCGCACCGGCCGCGTGCTCGAAGTCCCCGTCGGCCCCGAGCTCGTCGGCCGCGTGGTCGATCCGCTCGGCCGTCCCATCGACGGACAGGGCGACATCCACGCGCGGCACACGCGCAAGGTGGAATCGCCGGCGCCCGGCATCATCGTGCGTCAGCCCGTGAAGGAGCCGCTCCAGACCGGTATCAAGGCCATCGACTCCATGATCCCGATCGGCCGCGGCCAGCGCGAGCTCATCATCGG
>CAZUKU010000061.1:0-5508 GCA_964621045.1 uncultured Gemmatimonas sp. | reverse complement strand
AATCATCAATCTAGCCGCGTGATGAGCGTCTATATCGTCTCGCTGAACTCCATAGATTAGGTCTCCTTTGATTCGGAATGGACGGAACTTTTCTGGCAGCGCTACCTGGCCCAACAATCTCCCATCGATGTCATAGACATCCCATAGGGGGGCTCCAAAATCAAAGGCATCTGCTCCGCGGGCTGTCATATCAAACTCCTCGACATTCTTGACACGCTGAATCCAGAGTGTTCCCTCAGGTCCACCGATCATATCACTAAGCACCGGATAGCGTTCCGCGAACTCCATTCCAGACAGCAACCTCGCGACGATTTCTGGCGGTAACCCTTGCTTAACCATCAACTCGCTAGCACGTTCTTTCAGCATCTGTTGATCGGCCAGAGTGACTTTTGCGCTTTCAAAAGCCCTGGTGATCACAGTGTGCAAGATACCACTCTCACTATAGAGTTCGATGCGATAGCGGTCATTCATTGCTACGGCTACGCGATTACCACTAGTCACTGCCCAGAGCGGTTCCGCAGCGAAAACCTGGAGCCGAGGAGTTGCTCCAGCCATAGTAAACGTTTCACTAGAGGGAAGTATGACGATTGTATCGCGTATCTCCCCCCCAGAGCTCCGAACCAAGATGACTCCAGAGCTGGTCTCTGGCGCGGAATCAACGCTGCGGCCAGGCACCATTCGTGTCTGCTGCACTAAACGACCATCGGTTAGACGATCCCAGCGTAGAGGAACTCCCTGTGCAATCGGCAGAGCGAACTCGCGAATGAACGTGCCGCTAGGCGCGAAAATGCTAGCGCGGCGCTGCATAGCGTCTATCACGATCACGGAATCATGCAAAGTGACCAGCAATGCTGACGTAGTTCCGGCTGAACTCTCCCGGTCCAGAACCTGGACGTCCGAGCGTGCGCGAATAACTTCCAACTGAGTCAAATACTTTAACATGCTGGGCAGCTTGGTCAAGCACATAGATAGTACCATTGCTAGCCACATCCATGCTAACAATATTTCCGAACTGATAGGCAGAATCGAGCTCTGAGCCGATTCGGATTTCTTCTCGAACACTCCAACGATCGGCGCTGTTCCAGAGGCCTACTTCAGGATTACGGACGATCCTGACGCCTCCACTATCCTCAACGCTTCCAGTCCATGCGACTGGAGAACGCGAAGTACTATCGCATGCGCCGACGGCCGTGAAGAGTAGACCAATCAAAGGGCCTAGCCAACGATAAACCATTTTATCCTCCGATAGAGGCAACACTTGCCTGTTGAAAAAATGAAATATTCCCCCCAACTTTTGTTTCAAGAGCATGAATTGAGGTACCGGGCTAGAGGTTATGCGCAACAGGCATCTTCAAATGCGTAATGATCGAGCAATCATTCCATCATAGTGCAGTTGCAGAACACCGTATGCATGGTGCTCTTCTCGTGGCTGGTTGCTTCGCAGTAGACGATTGACACTCATGTGAGCGAAGCTATGTAGGAGTGACTCTGTTTGAAGTTCTGTTTTCTCAAGCGCCGAACGCCTGTTCAGTGTATCGAACAGAGGTGCCGACTGGGCAGTGCGTGCGTCGATGATCAAGGCAAGCGCCTTCATGTCCCCCTCGAGCGACTCTGTTGGAGATAGCACTTCTTCAATTTCTTTGCGTAGCATTCGATACTCTGCCCTAGCATCATACGACGGCCTCCCATGTCTTCGATACCACTGCAGTCTCGCTGATTCATCGAGTCCAGCATCGACGAGCATTCTGTCAATGACTCTGAGCGCCATTCGCCGTCTAATCGTTAAATTACTGTCACCCGCAGTCATGGCGATAACCTCTGCCGCCATTTCACTGTCTATATGAAACAATGACTCTGCCGAACTGACACCGGCGACACCGCCATATCGTTCGATCTCACGCTCGTATGTATCAAGCTGGAATCGCCAGATAATGCCTTCATGTACAAGCCGTGATCCGAGATCGCAGAGTGCGAGTAAAAGCTTCTGGTGCATCGATTTTATTTCGCTATGCATACGGAAGCGTATGTGGGGCTCCGGGTCAGCGAAGCGCACAAAAAACCAGCGATCGCTGATGCGTGCAGAGAGCATCCGTCGAGCAAATGGGTGCAAAAAATCAGCAAGGACTGCATCAGCGCCCCCTGGCCCACAGTATAGCTTGGCATATACCCACTCGTCACCAGGAGTAAAACGATCACGTTGTGACAATCCTCGAGTGCTCTGGGCGATGACTGTAGGAGAGGGCTGCGCGGCATTCTTCTTCACTATCGGAACAATGATTTCGTTGCAGTAGGAGCCATCCGGCCCTGTGACACATAGTTCACTTGGTCCAGGGAACAATTCTACAACTTTAGTGACAGGCTGCGCGCTAGCAATCTGAAGAAAGAGATCAATACACGTGATACTTTCTAAGTTCAATGCTAGCTGATTATCCCCTCGCACGATCATGAGCCATGATGGCAACTTGCGCTGGTTCCTCCATTGGGTGAAGTCTCTGTAACGTTTGACGTCATCCTTCGTCCGAAATGATCGGATCTCTTGAGACTCAACTTTCCATTGGGCGCGGGCAAGAACGGTTCTCCCGTAGACTACGCGCGGCAACCAAGGCTGATCGTCCAAAGCCCCCCAGTTCCAGCTGAGTCCCATCGCGCAACCTTCTCCTTGAAGCAGGCCCAAAAAACGATAAAATGGCACGTTAGACCCATGACCGAAGTTGTGCGCAGTTGTCAGACGCGGTACGATTTCGGTGCCCATTCTTCTGGAACGAAGTACGATACGATTCTCTACCACCGAAACCATAAGATCCGATGCTGCCAACTGAGCATTCTCAGGAACACCACTCCTTCCTAGGTATGGTATTTCATACTGCCGCAATGCAGGCCTTGAAATAACGTTGCCAACCCGCCCCTCAGGCAGGTGCACGACTTCGGCGAATACTGCATGCGGCCGTAGTGCTTCTTCGTCCCGCAAGTGTCTTAAGACCAGTTCCTCCAAAGCGCTGTCCGACTGACAAAATCGCCCCAATAACGTAGCACCACTTGGCCCCCCCATGGAGGTTAACAGAAGCGAAAACTCACCCTGAGCAACAGCTTCCGAATCCGAAGCCGCCAGTGTCATTAAAATGTAGAATGCATCAGGTAATATGCTCGGGCGTTCGCCCGAAAGCGCGTCCACATCATGTTCATCAAGAACGAGCATCGTCGTCCCATCGAATGCCATCTCACGTAGCCGTCTCGCCAAATGTGAGACTCGACGTTCTTCATGCATGCGGTTACTGCGCATCAACGCTTCATCCGTGCCGATCAGCAAACCAATTCCAATTTCCGGATCAAGCGCTTCGATAAGAGGTACTTCGCAACGGTCGTACCGAGCGATAAAGGCTTGCTTGAAAGTGTGCAGAGCATCTTTCGAGCTCGATATCCGTCTCAAAACCTCAACACCTCGAAGGGCTTCACGGATAACATGGCGCCCGACCTGTACAGTGGAGCCTGTTTTTGTCAGGTCAACTTGAACCATGCGTGAGGGGATCACCGACAGTCCTAACTGTACAAGGCGTTGCTCGATAGAACGATAGCGTGATACTGGCACTCCAATGCCAAGCTCATCAATCGTTTCCAGCGCGTCCATTGCCTCACTCAACCCTGTCAGGAGCGGCCCCCCTGTCATATCGAGGCGGTCCAGAATAGGCTTGAGACCATCTGGCCCAGTGATCGTCGGAGACAGCTGCGGCAATAGCAACTGAGCGTCAATACATTCATGCAGAAATATCTCAACCTCAGAAGGGTCTGCCTCCTCTCTGCGGAGCAACTCTTCGAGCTCTTCAAACGATTTCCATGTCCTCGCGAAATCCACCAATCTATCGAGATAATCTGATCTTTGCACGCTGACCAGTTGATAGGAGCGTACGGCTCCTTCTAGGCGTGCCTCGACGAGATGAAAACGTCGACTTGATCGCACAATACTCTCGTTCGCTCGATATGCGAGAAAGCGCCGGACACTGTGATCTCCATTCAGCAAATCACAAGCATTCGCAAGCAACCCGCTGTCGAGCCGGGTTTTGCGGCTGAAATCCTTGCGTGCAGCAAGAGTAAGCTCTGTCTCATTGCCAATAGTGCCGACGGTGCAGCCGGCAAAAAGACCAAAAGGAGTTGCTCGGCACTCTATTCGTATGAGGTATCGCAACAGCGCCAGCTCGACTCTGTCGCTACCCTCACGGGCAGGTGTCGTGAGCCAACGATCAACCGCGCTCATAAGGTCCGGCGATGCGAGGTAAAGTGCCTCCGTCACGCCGAGATCGTTCAACGCAGTACGTATCGATTCTCGCAAGGAAAATCGTTCCGCTGCGATCCGCTCACGGAGATAGGCATCTGCGGCATCGGAGGGAACCGGAGTTCCGGAAAAACCAGACAGCAGTATCTTACCAAAAGGAAGCAGCGGAGTCCTCAGAACGACTCCGGCACAGGCGAATGCGCCGGTAGACGTGTGAACTATCTCGGAAGCTCGTGTCAAAGCGGATGCAGTTGCGAGCATCAGGATTCATTGGTCTGAACGTCTTTCGTCGTGAGCGAACCACGACGCTGCGGTATGGCCGCGAGGGGGGAGAGGATTAAAAGGCGATCCCAATCAGGCGAAACTGCCGATACGGCAGCCAGAAGCGCTAAGCCAACCCCTGTCGCACCTTCCAGAAAACCAGGTAAGGGGAGTGTTTGAGTTTCTGCATCTGAATCTGAACGCCGGACGAACAGGAAGCCAGAGATACCTGAAACCTCTTGCCGTAACCGAAGCGTCTCACTGAACCAATATCTTGCGCTCTCAACGTACATTCTATCTGCTGTCGCCTGATGAATCCGGGCAAAGACATGTGCCAATCCAGCTGTTCCATGACATAAACCCGCATCCTCGGTGAGTGCGTCGTGAGCACGCCGACTGGCTGCACGATGCCCCACTTGAAGTACTTGCTCAATCAACTTGGGCTCGCCGCTTTGATATGCTGCCGGCAATATCGCTCCTACGATACCAGGATCCCCATAGCACCACGCGGCGCGAGCGCCTCCCCGAGTCATCTGTCCGGGCAGTGCAGCCACGCCAAAGGCCGAGGGCCCAGTCGGAGCAGCCTGACGCAACAACCAACCTAATGCACTGCGCTGGAGTGTCCTGTCGTTAGCAGGTTCGAATCCAGCAGCGGCAGCCCGCGCCAAGAACCCGATCACTCCCGGGCTACCATGCGCTACTCCTAAATCGAAAATACCCTCAGCACACTCTCGCTGCCTGAATGGGGCCAAGTGATGAGGGCTAGTTCGCCACTTAACTCCATCTTCATCTCGATCCGCATATGATGCGAGATTGTCAACAACGAGTTGTACACAGCGTTCCGCGCTAGGGGACGGTCTGCGCTCAAGTGCGTAGATGCCAAGGCCAACCAGCCCATTCGTCAGATCAAAACGCAGGTGTGACGTGTTGACGTGACCCCATTTTCTGATCCAAGGCTGCTGTTAGCCGTTGGTTGATCA
>CAZUKU010000060.1:0-5728 GCA_964621045.1 uncultured Gemmatimonas sp. | reverse complement strand
CCGGTGGCCGACCCCCCGGCGCACCCGCGGCTGGTGCCGGGCACCGCGTTCACGTTCGGCCCGGAGAGCATCACGCTGGCCCAGCCCATCCAGGTCCGCCTCCGCTACGGCACGCTGCCCACCGGCATGCTCCCCACCCAGCTCCGGCTCCACCGCTGGAGCGGCACGGCGTGGGAGCCGCTCCCGAGCACGGTGCAGACCGGCCCCGCCACGGTGACTGGCGAAACAACCCAGCTCCAGACGTACGCCCTGCTCGAAGTACCCATGCCGGTGGCGATCGTGTCCGTGTCTCCGCTCACCGCCGAGCTCCGCCCCGACAGCACGACGCAGCTCACGGCTACGGTCCGCGGCGCGGACAGCACCGTGCTCACCGACCGCGCCGTGAGCTGGACCTCGAGCGACCCCGCGCGGGCCACGGTGTCCGCCACCGGCACCGTCACGGCCGTGGCCCCGGGCGGGCCGGTCACGATCACGGCCACGAGCGAAGGCATCACCGGCAGCGCCACGATCACCGTCACCGCGCCGCCGGTGCCGGTCCCCTTCGATTTCGTCACGCTGGCCGCGGGCGTGAACCACACCTGCGCCCTCACCGCCGAGGGGGAGATGTGGTGCTGGGGGAGCAACAACGACTGTGAACTGGGCATCGCCCCCTGCGAGCAGGTTCCTCTTTTCTCGCTGGTGGCGGTCAGGACCCCGACGCGGATCACCACGCCGCTCCGGTTCACGACCATGGCCCTCGGCCAACGGAATACCTGTGCCCTCACCCCGGACGGCGCCGCGTGGTGCTGGGGCCGCAGCGGCGGGGGAATCCTCGCGAACGGCACGTACAGCGCCACCCCCATCGCGGTGAGCGGCGGGCACACGTTCCAGTCCCTCAGCGCGGGTGCCCAGCATATGTGCGGCCTGACCGCCGACGGCAGCGCCTGGTGCTGGGGGTCGAACGATGGCGGACAGCTCGGCGCCAGCGGGGTCCCCAGCGGAAGCGCCGGCTGGTCGTCGGTGCCGGTGCCGGTCCAGGGAGGACACGTCTTCGCGAGTCTGGACCTCGGCCGAGGGCATTCCTGCGGGCTCACGCCAGCGGGAGAGGTCTGGTGCTGGGGGGCGAACAATTCCGGGCAGATCGGCGACAACACCACCGTGGCCCGCCCGGCGCCCGTCCGGGGGGCCGACGGACGGATCTTCGCGCAGCTCGCCGTCGGCAGCAGCTATGGCTGCGGCCTGACCGCATCCGGTGCTGCCTGGTGCTGGGGAGCCAACGGCGGCAGCCAGCTCGGTGATGGCGGCCTGACGACCCGTCACACCCCGGTCCCCGTGTCCGGCGGGCACGTGTTCGCCAGTCTCCATACCAGCGGCGCAACCACCTGCGGCCTGCTCCCGTCGGGGCAGGCCATGTGCTGGGGGGCCAACTCTTCCGGCCAGGCCGGCATCGGTGGCGGCCTCGCGCAGGTCGTGCCCGCGAACGTCAGCGGATCCCACACCTTCACGTCGCTCACGTCGGGCTCCGATCAGCACTTCTGCGGCCGCACGACCGGCGGCGCGATCTACTGCTGGGGCTACAACGGGTCCGGCCAACTCGGGGATGGCACCGCAATCAATCGCACGGCGCCGACGCTGCTGCCGATGCCCGAGCCGTCGCTGGCGCGGCATCGGCCGTGAGGCAGGCCAGGGGGAGCGTCAGCGCACGCTCCCCTTCGCACTGCCCGCTGCAAACCGCGCGAGAATCCACTCGCTGATCAGCGTCATCGCCGCCGGCGAGAACGTCTCGGCGATATCCAGGTACTCTCCCATCGCGCCCGTCTTCGCCGTCTGAAAGAAGTGATTGAGCTGCGGCAGTTCGGTGATCGTGGCGTCCGGATGGCCGGCGAGAATGCTCCGCAATCCCGCGAGGTTCTCGGCCGACGGCACCTGCATGTCGAGCGACCCGCCGAGCGCGAGGATCGGCGCGCGCACGCGCGTGAGATGGCGCGCGGGTTCGTATGCGAGGAAGAAGCGCATCCACGGACCGGCGTAGCGTTCCACGAGCGACTCGCGCTGCACGTCGCTCGCGCCGAGCGCCTGGACCGCTTCGGGCGTGAGGAGCGCGCGTACACGACCCGGGAGCGCGAGCGTGTCCTTGGTCGTGCGCACTTCGTCGAGAATCTTCCGCACGAGCGGCTCCGAACGGTCGATCTGCGCCTCGCTGATGCCCTGCGAGATGCCGATGGCCCGCCGCTGCGCGAGCGCGAGCTCCACGGTGCTCGTGCCGGGCCCCGCGAGCATGATGAGCCAGGCGACGCGCGTGTCACTCGCCGCGGCGATCGGGCCGATGAGTCCGCCTTCACTGTGCCCGATGAGACCGATCGCTTCCCGATCGATCTCCGGCCGCGCGCGCAGGAACTCCATTGCCGCGAGCGCATCGGTTGCGAAGTCGGCCGACGTGGCCGCGTCATGATCGCCGGTGGAAGCGCCGAAGCCGCGATCATCGAAGCGCAGCACGGCGATCCCGCTGTTGGTGAGATGGTGCGCGAGCACCGCGAAGGGCTTGTGGCCGAACACCGTCTCGTCGCGGTCCTGCGCACCCGAACCCGAGATCAGCACGGCGGCGGGGAAGGGGCCGGCGCCCTCGGGAATCGTGAGCGTGCCCGCGAGCGTGACACCGGGCGCCTTCGCATTCGGGAAGCGCACGTCCGTTGCCTGATAGCGTGCGTCCCGGAGCGGCCATTGCGAGCGTGCATGCGAAACAGGCGCCGCGGAAGCGCGCGTGAACTCAACCATCGTTTCCGGTTGGCCGGATCGCATCCAGCGTCCGCGCAGCGACTGCCCATCCGCGCCGAGCGTGCCACGGAAGGTGACGTCGGAGCTCGGCACCGTGAACGTCACCGAGTCGGCGCGTCGCTCGAAGTGCTCCACGGGAAGCCCGAACGCGGTGAGGTCGGGCGAATCGAGCGTGACGCGCGTGCCGCTTTCGGTGGTGTTCACGTGCAGCACGAGTCGCAGTCGTGTGTCGCCGCGCGCGAGTGAGCCCTCCCATCGTCCGTCGAGCCCTTCGATCACGGGACGCGCCGGCGGGAGGCCGCGCGTGATCGTGAGCGGCATGGCCGCGCCCTGCCGGAACTCGCCCGTGAAGGCCTGCGCGGCGGCATCCCAGTTCCCATCGTACGTGGCGCCGATTGCAGGGATCGTGAACGTGAGCCGCATGGACGTGGCATTCACCTGCGCGAGCGGAATGCGATTCCCCGGCGCCTGGTCCACGCTCTCCATCGTGCCCGTGATGACCGTGTCGGACGCCTGTCGGGCGAAGTGGAACACGAGCGTGAGCTTGCCCATCGGCGTGCCGAGCATGCCGTGCCAGTCGCCGAGCGGGTGGTCCTGCGCGGTGGCGACATCGGCAAGGCCGGCGGTGAGCAGTGCGAGGGCGATCGTCCGCAGCGTCGTGCGCCGGGATGCGATGCGGCGCATGCGCCGTCGGAGCGAAAAGGTCATTGGTGTCTCTTTGGTTTATATTTAGCTAAATATCAAAACATCAAGCGTGACTCATCGCATCGCGATGCGCGCCGCGGACCGTGCGACGAGTGGCGCGCGGCCGCACACGAAAGTCAGGAAAGCCGCCGCACCCGGAAGCAGCGCGCAGTGGCGATGATGAGCGAGGAGCCGAGCAGCGCGATGGCGATCGGGACCGTGTAGCGGAACGGCGCGAGGAGGAAGGCGAGCGCGTAGCCGAGCCCGCCGAGCAGCAGCGCCCAGCCGATGAACCGCTGGAGCGCCTGGTGACGCGCGGGGTTCTTCAGCGTGGCGAGCGGCTTGAGCATCTTGGGAACCGCGTTTGCGTAATACATCACGACGAGGCCGGCCATGACGCCGAGGAGGCGCTGCCCGGGCTCGAAGTAGTCGGGCGAGAGGAGCGTGAGAACGGACGCGGTGGCGAGGAACGCGAGCGCGAAGAGCACGTCGCGACGCAGGCTGGGCACGGGTCTGGGGGCGGGGTTCATGAGCGCTTCCTTGCCGGCTGGAGGGGCGGAGTGCGGGAGGCCTTGGGCCTGGGTTCGATGCCGAACGTGTCCGCGAATCCGAGCAGCGCATCCTCGAGCACGGACAGGCGGAGACGATAGGTGATGAATCGTCCGCTCTTCTCGGCCTCGATGAGGCCGGCCGAGAGCAGCACGGTGAAATGCGCCGACATGGTAGGCTTGCTGACGTCGAAGTGCTCCGCGAGCTCACCGGCGGTCATGGGTCCCCGCCGGAGAAGCTGGAGGACGCTCCGGCGCGTGGGATCGGCAAGGGCCTTGAAGACAGCGCTCATGTGTGACAATTAGCTAATTATCGAACTGTTGTCAAGCGGACGCGCCGGGGCGCTCGGCCGGTTCCCTATTGTGTCACGGTCAGGATGAACGTGGCGACGACGTTCAGGACGGCCGGCCCGTCGCCGGTGTGGCCCGAAACGGGCGTCGAGAATCGGATCTCGTGCGTGCCGAGCGGGACCGTGCCGTCGGCGCCGATCGCATAGACCTTCGTGATCGTCGAACCGGAGGTCTGCGTGCTGGTCTGGTCGACCGAGATGCCGGAATGCTGCCGGCTGATGGTGTACGAGCTGCCGATCACGAGGCCGCCGGTGGCCGAATAGACCACCGTGGTGCTCGTGGTCGTGCCGCGTGCGATCGTGCCACTGGAGGGCGTGGCCACGGCGGACGCCGTCTGATTGCCCGGGGGGCCACCGAGGCCTGCCGGACCCCCATCCGACGAATCGCCGCACCCGGCCAGGAGCGGTGCCGCGAGGAGGAGTGCGAGGAACATCGGGAGGCGGCGTTCACGATTTCTTGTCGACATCGAGCCCTGGAGCATGAGAGGGACGGTACGGATGCCCCGGGATGCGGGGTCCTGCCTGAATACGCGGAAAAACCGCGCGAATGGGCTCATTGCGCATAACGACGAGTCCGCCAGGAGGCACAGCGGGACCGCCCGCCTCCGCCTTGCCGTCTCCTTCGGAGCCGTCATATTCCGCATGGTCCGCCCTGTCGCCGGCGCTCCCCGGGGCCCGGAACCGGGGTCGAATGAGCTGCTGCTTCGACCCGCATGGACCGTACCGCCAACCAGGAGATTCGCATGCTGCACCGCGCCCGCCTCGGCCTTCCTGCCCTCGCGCTCTCGCTCCTCCTCGCCGCCCCCGCGCACGCGCAGGGGTTCATGGCCGACATGCACCAGAACGTCAACGAAGTCCAGAAGAAGATCGTGGACCTGGCGAAGGCGATCCCCGAATCGGCCTACGCCTGGCGGCCCGGCACCGCGCGCTCGTCGGGTGAAGTGCTGCTCCACATCGCCGCGGACAACTACCTCATCCCGATCGCGATGGGCAAGCCGGCACCGGCGTCCAGCGGCATCACCAGCGACTACAACACGGCAACGGCCTTCGAGAAGAAGACCATGACGAAGGACCAGATCGTGGCCGAGCTCGAGGCGTCGTTCCGGCACCTGCACGAGGCGATGACACTCACCACCGACGCGAACCTGAGCGAGAAGATCAGCTTCTTCGGACAGGAGTTCACCCGGCAGCGCGCGATGATCCTCACCGTGACGCACCTGCACGAACACCTGGGCCAGATGATCGCGTACGCGCGCAGCAACAACGTCACACCGCCCTGGAGCCGGTAGAAGAAAGGAGGCCCATGGAACGGTCATGCCTCCCGCAGGGCCTCCGGTCCGTCGGCGCGGGCCTGCTGGGATGCCTGCTGCTGGGGGCCACGCGGCTGCCGGC
>CAZUKU010000059.1:0-6310 GCA_964621045.1 uncultured Gemmatimonas sp. | reverse complement strand
CCCGCTTCGGACTCAGCATCGTTCAGTCTCCTCAGGCGCCGGTCGAGTAGGTCTTGCCGCGGCGGTCTTCCACGACTTCACCCTTGAACACCCACACCTTGATGCCGATGACACCATAGGTGGTGCGCGCCGTGGACGTGGCGTAGTCGATGTCCGCGCGCAGCGTGTGGAGGGGCACCCGCCCCTCGTGGTAGCCCTCGACGCGCGCGATTTCCGCGCCGCCCAGACGCCCGCTGCACTTGACCTTGATGCCCTGCGCGCCGCTCCGCATGGCGCTCTGCACCGCCCGCTTGAGCGCGCGGCGGAACGAGATGCGCTGCACGAGCTGCGCGCCGATGTTGTCGGCGATCAGCTGCGCGTCGATCTCCGGCCGCTTGATCTCCTCGACGTTGATCCCGACTTCCTTCCCGGTGAGCTGCGCGAGCTCGTCGCGCAGCTTGTCCACTTCGGCGCCCTTCTTGCCGATCACCACGCCCGGACGGCCGGTGTGGATCGTGACGACCACCTTGCCCGGCTTGCGCTCGATGCGCACGTCGGCGATGGCCCCGTTGTCGAGCCGCGCGCGCAGATACTTGCGCAGCAGCGCGTCTTCCTTGAGGAGCGCGGGCATGTCGCGCTTCGCATACCAGGTGGACCGCCACGTCTTGGTGATGCCAAGGCGGAACCCGATCGGATTGACCTTCTGTCCCATTATCGTCCGGCCTCCGCCACGTCGATCTCGACATGGCTGGTACGCTTGATCATCGGGGTCGCGCGGCCCTGGGCCGCCGGCGTCCACCGCTTGAGCTTGGGTCCTTCGTTCACCACCGCGCGCGTGATCACGAGCGTGTCCACGTCGAGCGAGGTGTTGTTCTTGCGCGCGGTCTGCTCCGCGTTCGCCACCGCCGACTGCAGCGTCTTCTCGATCTGCTTGGCGGCGTGCTTCTTGGAGAACTTGAGGAGCGCCAGCGCGTCGTTCACGCGCTGGCCGCGGATCTGGTCGATGACCAGGCGCATCTTGTACGGCGACTGGCGCGTGGTGCGCTGCACCGCGCGCGCCGTCGTGCCGTCGGGACGGAGGGTGGGCGCCATGTTACTTGCCTCCCTTCGCGCCGGCCTTCTTGTCGACCTTCTGCCCCGCGTGGCCGCGGAACAGGCGCGTGGGCGCGAACTCGCCCAGCTTGTGGCCGACCATGTTTTCCGTCACGTACACCGGAATGAACTTGTTCCCGTTGTGTACCGCGAACGTGTGCCCCACGAAATCGGGCAGGATCATGCTCGCGCGCGACCAGGTCTTCACGACCTTCTTCTCGCTGCGCGCGTTCATCCCGAGCACCTTGGCCTGCAGGCGCTCCGCGACGAACGGTCCCTTCTTGATGCTTCTCGACATGGATGAGCTCTCGGTTGGTCGGCGGCGTTACTTCGTGGCCTTGCCACGCTTGCGACCGCGCACGATCAGACGCGTCGACGACTTCTTCTTGTGACGCGTCTTGACGCCCTCGGGCTTGCCCCACGGGCTCACCACGTTGCGTCCACCACGCGTGCGACCACCGTGCGGATGGTCGACCGGATTCATGACTTCACCACGCACCTTGGGGCGCTTGCCGAGCCAGCGGCTCTTGCCCGCCTTGCCGTGCGAGATGAGTTCGTGCTCCGCGTTGCCGACCTCGCCGATCGTGGCCGAGCAGTTGCCGTGCACGAGCCGCATTTCGGTGCTCGCGAGCCGCAGCGTCACGTAGTCGCCTTCCTTCGCGACCACCTGCGCCGAGGTGCCGGCCGACCGGCAGATCTGCCCGCCCTTGCCGATCTTGAGCTCGATGTTGTGCACCGCCGTACCGAGCGGGATCTCCTTGAGCGGCAGGGCGTTCCCCACCCGCACGTCGGAGCCCGGGCCGGCCATCACCGCGTCGCCCTGCTTGAGCCCCTTGGGCTGCAGGATGTAGCGCTTCTCGCCGTCCGCGTACTCGAGCAGCGCGATGCGCGCCGAGCGGTTCGGATCGTACTCGATGTGCGCCACCGTGGCCGCGATGCCGTGCTTGTTGCGCTTGAAGTCGATGAGACGGTAGCGGCGCTTGTGGCCGCCGCCGATGCGCCGCATCGAGATGTGGCCGTGATTGTCGCGGCCGCCCGACTTCTTGAGCGGCGCCGTGAGCGACTTCTCGGGCGTGGACCGCGTGATCTCCTTGAAATCGGAGACCGAGCGGAACCGGGTGCCCTTGGTCACGGGCTTGAATTGACGGATTCCCATGGCGATCAGCCCTCGAAGACCGCGATCGAATCCCCGTCACGGAGCTTCACGATCGCCTTCTTGACGTGTGGACGGCGGCCGGCGGCGTTCCCCACCCGGCGCGACTTGCCGCGCTGGAGGAGCGTCCACACCCCGGTGACCGTAACCCCGAAGAGGCGCTCGACGGCCTCCTTGATGGCATGCTTGCTGGCGTCGGGCGCCACTTCGAACGTGTATTCCCCGCGCTCCTGATACGCCGCCGAGGTCTTCTCGGTGATGATCGGGCGCAGAATGGTGCGGTGCAGCGTGGCCATGGTCAGTCCTCCGCCAGTGCCGAAGATTCGATCACGACCACGTCGCTCCAGAGCACGTGGTAGGTGCTGGCGTCGGCGTACGGCATCACGTGCACCGACGGCAGGTTGCGGGCGCTCAGGTACACCGCCGGCTTCACGCCGTCGGTGAGCACGAGCACCTTGCGCTCCGCCACGCCGAGCGAGGCGAGGAGCGACAGCATCTGCTTGGTCCTGGGCGCGTCGTACGACAGCGCCTCCACCAGCAGGATCGCGTTCTCGCGGGCCCGCGCGTTGAGCGCGCTCTTCCGCGCCAGCGCCTTCACGCCCTTGGGCACGGTCTGCGTGTACTTCCGCGGCTGCGGTCCGAACACCGTGCCGCCGCCCGGCCAGTTGGGGGCGCGCGTGGATCCCTGGCGTGCGCGACCGGTGCCCTTCTGCTTCCAGGGCTTCTGGTTGCCGCCGGTCACCTCGCCGCGCGTCTTCGTCTTGTGCGTTCCCTGGCGCTGATTGGCCAGGAACGCCTTCACCGCCTGGTGCATCACCGGCACGTTGATCGTGCCGTCGAACAGCGCCGCCGGGAGCGCGCGCTGCTGGCGCGCTGCACCGGTCGCCGAGAACACCGGCGCTTCGAAGGTCTGTGTATCAGCCATGGTCATCGTGCGCGTCAGCCCTGCTTGCGCACGAGGACGATGCCGTTGATCGGCCCCGCCACGCTGCCGCGCAGGTAAATGAGATTCCGCTCCGCGTCCACCTTCTCGATGCGGAGACCGATTTCCGTATGCCGCGCCGCGCCGTAGTGACCGGGCATCTTCTTGCCCTTGATCACGCGCGACGGGTTGGTGCCGGCGCCGATGGAGCCGGGCTTGCGGTGCTTCGTGTTGCCGTGCGTGTTGGGACCGCCGCCGAAGCCGTGGCGCTTGACCACGCCCTGGAAGCCGCGTCCCTTCGACGTGCCCGTCACCTTCACCTTCTCGCCCGGCGTGAAGATGTCGACCCCGATCGTGTCGCCCACGTTGTAGGTGGGGATCTCCTGCTTGCCGGGCGCGTCGTCGAGCCGGAAGCTGCGCAGCACCGCCGGCGGCGCATCGAGCCCTGCCTTGGCCGCGTGACCCACTTCGGCCTTGGGCGCGCGCCGCCCCTTGGGCGTCTGCTCCCCCTTGCCGTTGGCCCGCGCCACGCGCTGCGTGCCGAAGCCCAGCTCCACCGCGGCATACCCCGCCGTCTCCTTCGTCGTCACCTTGGTGACGGGATTCGGCGTGGCCTCCACCACGGTGCAGGGGATCTGCTGCCCCTGCGCATTGAACAGCTGGGTCATCCCCAGCTTCCTGCCGATCACACCAATCATCGTCTCTCCGTGCGTAGTCGCGGGACGCCGAGTGCGTCGCCGTTGGACTGTGGACGGGTGCGGCCGGGGCCGAACTGCCGCCGGGCTGCCGCCGTCATGCCGGTACTGCCACTGCGCAAGGCCGAACTATTCGACCTTGATCTCCACGTCCACACCCGCCGGAAGATCCAGTTTGGTGAGGGCGTCCACCGTCTGCGCGCGCGAATCGAGGATGTCGATCATGCGCTTGTGCGTCTTCAGTTCGAACTGCTCCCGCGACTTCTTGTCCACGTGCGGCGACCGGAGCACCGTCCAGCGCTGCGTCTTGGTCGGAAGCGGGATCGGCCCCGACACCTGCGCCCCGGTCTTCTCCGCGGTACGCACGATGTCCGCGGATGCCTGATCGATCACGGCGTGATCGAATGCCTTGAGGCGGATGCGGATACGGCCTGCCATGCTCTGTCTCGAAAAAGGAATGCCGGAGGGCATCGCGACTGACGTGCGCGCCGCCCTCCGGCTCACCGGTTACGCGATGATCTTCGTCACGACGCCCGCGCCCACCGTGCGGCCACCCTCACGGATGGCGAAGCGAAGCTGCTCCTCCATCGCGACGGGGATGATCAGCTCGATGTTCATGGCGATGTTGTCGCCCGGCATCACCATCTCCGTCCCTTCCGGGAGTTCGCAGGTGCCCGTGACGTCCGTCGTGCGGAAGTAGAACTGCGGGCGATAGCCCTTGAAGAACGGCGTGTGGCGGCCACCCTCTTCCTTCGTGAGGACGTACACCTCGGCGGCGAACTTCGTGTGCGGCTTGATCGAGCCGGGCTTGGCGAGCACCATGCCGCGCTCGATTTCCTTCTTGTCCACGCCGCGGAGCAGGAGCCCGACGTTGTCGCCGGCCTGGCCCTGGTCGAGCAGCTTGCGGAACATCTCGACGCCCGTGACGACCGTCTTCTTCTCGGCGCCGAAGCCGACGAGCTGCACTTCCTCGCCGACCTTCACGATGCCGCGCTCGATACGGCCCGTGGCCACCGTGCCGCGACCCGTGATCGAGAACACGTCCTCGACCGGGAGGAGGAACGGCTTGTCCACTTCACGCACCGGCTCCGGGATGTACGTGTCGAGGGCGCTGTAGAGCTCCTCGAGACGCGCGATCCACTTGGCGTCGCCTTCGATGGCCTTGATGGCCGACCCGCGGATCACCGGGACGTCGTCGCCCGGGTAGTTGTACTTGCTGAGGAGCTCGCGCACCTCGAGCTCGACGAGGTCGAGGAGCTCTTCGTCCTCGACGAGGTCGCACTTGTTGAGGAACACCACGACGGAGGGCACGTTCACCTGGCGGGCCAGGAGGATGTGCTCGCGCGTCTGCGGCATCGGGCCGTCCACGGCCGACACCACGAGGATCGCGCCGTCCATCTGGGCGGCGCCCGTGATCATGTTCTTCACGTAGTCCGCGTGGCCGGGGCAGTCGACGTGCGCGTAGTGGCGCGCTTCCGTCTCGTACTCCACGTGCGACGTGGCGATCGTGAGGATCTTCGTGCTGTCGCGGCGGCCCTGCGACTCGGACGCCTTGGCGACCTCGTCATACGCGATGTACTTGGTGCCGTAGCCCTTGTCCGACGAAATCTTCGTCAGGGCCGCGGTCGTGGTGGTCTTGCCGTGGTCGACGTGGCCGATCGTGCCCACGTTCACGTGCGGCTTGTTCCGCTCGAACTTTGCCTTGCCCATAACGCGTCCGGTGTGAAAGAGGTCAGTGAAGTGGCGGAGGCGGTTACGCCTTCACCTTGGTGATGATCTCGTCGGCCTTCGACTTCGGCACTTCTTCGTAGTGCGCGAATTCCATCGAGTAGACCGCCCGCCCCTGAGACATCGAGCGCAGCTTGGTCGAGTAGCCGAACATCTCGGAGAGCGGCACGGTCGCCGAGATTACCTGCGCCTCGCCGCGCTGGGTCATGCCGGCGATCTTGCCGCGCCGCGAGGACAGGTCGCCGAGGACGTCGCCCATGTACGCTTCCGGGCACACGACCTCGACCTTCATGACCGGCTCGAGCAGGCAGGGGCTGGCCGCGCGGGCCGCCTCCTTGAATGCCATCGAGCCGGCGATCTTGAATGCCATTTCCGACGAGTCGACGTCGTGGTAGGAGCCGAAGGTGAGCTGGACCTTGACGTCCACGACCGGATAGCCGGCCAGCACGCCCGTTTCCAGCGCCTCCTTGATCCCCTGTTCCACGGGGCCGATGTACTCACGCGGGATCACGCCGCCGACGATCTTGTCCTCGAAGACGAAGCCCTGCCCCGGCTCCGACGGCTCCATGTTGATCACCACGTGGCCGTACTGGCCCTTGCCGCCCGACTGCCGGACGAACTTGCCTTCCACCTTCTCGACGCGCTTGCGGATCGTCTCGCGGTAGGCCACCTGCGGGCGGCCCACGTTCGCGTCGACCTTGAACTCGCGCAGCATGCGGTCCACGATGATCTCCAGGTGGA
>CAZUKU010000058.1:0-7113 GCA_964621045.1 uncultured Gemmatimonas sp. | reverse complement strand
TCCCTGCTGTCCCTGCTGTCCCTGCTGGCCCTGCTGTCCCTGCTGTCCCTGCTGACCCTGCTGGCCCTGCTGGCCCTGCTGGCCCTGCTGGCCTTGTTGTCCCTGCTGTCCCTGCTGGCCTTGTTGTCCCTGCTGTCCCTGCTGTCCCTGCTGGCCCTGCTGTCCCTGCTGTCCCTGCTGGCCCTGCTGGCCCTGCTGGCCCTGCTGACCCTGCTGGCCCTGCTGACCCTGCTGACCCTGCTGACCCTGCTGGCCCTGCTGGCCCTGCTGGCCCTGCTGTCCCTCCTCGGCCAGCCGGTCCCGCAACGACTCCAGCCCGCGCACCAGATCACGCGCGCGTTCCAGCGCGCGCTCCTGCTGCCGCGTCGCCGATTCGGCCGTGACCGCCTGCTGGGCGTTCCGCAACTGCTCGGCCACGGTGCCGATCGCGTCGGTGATCTGCTCCTCGAACGCGTTCGCGTACTCGCTCGATCCGCCGCGAATCACGCCGCGCGAGAACTCGATGCGATCCCGCAGCCGCTGCTCGCGCATCGTTTCCGATGCCTCGCCAAGCCCGCGCGCCGCGCCGGGCTGCTCGCGCCGCGATTCCCGCGCGAGCCGGTCCGTCTCCGCTTCCAGCCGGCTCACGTCATTGGCCAGCGTCTGCTTGCGCTCGTCGAGCCGGCGCACCTGCTCCGCCCGCTCCGACGGCGAACTCCCGGGCAGCGACCGCACGGCCTCCGCCATTTCCTGCTGGCGTGATTCCAGCTCGCGCGCCCGATCGGCGAGCTGCCGGATTCCCTCGGTCACCCCGTCCGACCGCGACTGCTCGAGCCGGCGTGCGGCCCGCGACAGCTCCTCGAGCGCCGCGTTCCCCTGGGTATTGGACCCCGCGGCCGCGCGGCGCATCGCGTCCGCCGCCTGCTGCATGCGCTGCGCGGCGTCCTGCAGCTCGGGCGAGTTCTGCTCCCGCGCAAGACGCTCGAGACGGCGCGCCTCTTCCTCCGCCTGCCGCGCCAGCTCCCGCTGCGCATTGCCACCGCCACCGCCGCCGCCCTGCTGCCCCAGACGCTCCGACAGCTCCTGCTGCATGCGCTGCAAGCGCTCGTTCTCCTGCTGCTGGCGGCTGGCGAGCTGACGGAGACGCTCCAGTGTTTCGTCTACCTCCTGCTGCGCGGCCTGCTGCGACGACTGCTGCACCGCTTCGTACTGATTCCGCAGCTTGTCCGTCTGCAACTCGAACAGATCGGCGAGATCCTCGGCGTTGCTGTTCCCGCCGCCACCGCCACCACCGCCGCCGCCCTGTTGTCCCATCTGCACCTGCACGTCGCGGTACAGCGCCTGCGCGCGCTGCGCATGCTGCAACGCCTTCTGCTCCGGCGGCAACGCGTCGCTGCCACGGCCGCGGCCGAGCAGCTCCTCGGCCTCCTGCATCGCCTTCGAAGCGGCCTTGAGCTCCTCCTGGATCTTGCGGAACGTGGTATCCGAAGCGGCCACGCCACGCGTCTGGAGCTGCTCCACGAGCGTGTTCACGTCGGCACGCACGCGTCCCTGCGCGATGGTGAGCGTGGTGAGATCGGCGCTCCGCTGACGCGGAGTGCGCGTGGCGCTATCCCGCTGCCAGTTGAACGTGCCGGCCACGATCTCGCGCTGGCGCGCCACGAACCCGTCAGCCGACTCGCCTCCGCCGCCGCCGCCACCTCCGCCTCCTCCCTGCTCGGCCTGGCGGTAGTTGCGCGAGAACGGACGCACTTCGAGGAAGTAGACGTCGCTCGTGCCTTCGTTCCCTGCCCCATCGCGTGCCACCACGTTGTAGGCGATCAGGTCGCCGGCTTCGAGTGGCAGCTCCTCGAGAAACAGCGTGTGCGCCGCGTTCGTCTCGCGCGCATCGCGGCGCGCCGTCTTCATGAGCGACACGCGCTGCTCCTCGCCGCCGTTCACGCGATAGCGGAGCTCGAGCGACGTCACGCCGAAATCATCATCGGCCCGCGCCGCGATCGTGACCTCCTCGATCGAGTTGACCTTGGTATCGCGCCCCGGCTGTTCGATGCGCACGGTGGGCGCCCTGTCCGGGATCGCGTCCACGGCATATTGCACAGCGCCCGGCACGTCACGCCCGTCGGGGGAGACGAGATCCACGCGATAGAAGCCGGTCTTCGCCACCTTGAACGTGCCGCTCAGCGTGCCGGCGCTGTCGGCCGTGAACGGCACGGGATCGCCGGTGTCGAAACGGAGCGCGCCGCTCCGCACGTCGCGCGTGAGCTGCGGAATGACGCGCACCGTGGTGCCCACCACGGCCACGACGTCGCCGCTGCTTTCGATACGCTCCGGCGGCAGCCCGGTATAGGCGGGATAATGCAGTTCGAGCGTGATGGAACGCACCGCCGGCAGATCGGACACGCGCAGCGTGTACACGGGCGAGCGCACGTCGTCGGATTCCACGTAGTACTGCGTGGGTGCCGTGACGTCGAACAGGCGCGACATGAACGCGCCCTCGCCGCGCCCGGTCGAGTCGGTGCCGCCTTCGCGCTGCATGGGAATGCGGATCCATTCGCTCGCCGAGTCGGCGCGGAACACGAGCTCGGCGCCGTCGGCATCGAAGTTCACGAGCGCGGCCCGCACATCGAGCGCGCCGCCGCGCGGCACGGTGGTGTTGCCGGGTTCCACGCGCACCGCCCGCACCAGCGACGCGGCTTCGGCAGTGGTCCACGGCACGAACAGGAGACGCGCCATGTCCCGCACACTCGCGGGGCCGAACGCGAGCAGCAGCGCCGACGCCACGCCGACGATGCCGAGCGTGCGCACGGCACGCGTGGCGGGCCGGCGTTCGAGCCGGCGTTCGCGCCGGATGGGCGCGAGCGATGCCACGACCTGCGCGGCGAGACGCGCGGTGAGCGCCGACGACGCGCGCTCGGCCGGCGGCCGCCCCACTTCGTGCACCGCCGAGACGAGCGACTGCCGGAGCTCCGGCGCGCGTTCCTCGACGTAGAGCGCGAACCGTTCGTCGCTGGTGCGCCGCACGAGCGGATACACGAGGAACCGGGCGAGCGTCGCGATCAGAATGCCCCAGCCGGTGAGCCGCACGATGCGCACGGTGCTTTCGCCCGGGCCGAGCACGCGGAACAGCAGCCAGCCCACGGTGACGGCGACCACGATGCCGAGCACGGCGGCGGCCAGCGCTTCCAGGAGTTGGCGCTGTCGCCACTGCCGGCGCAGTTCATGCAGCGCCGCGAGAAGTTGCACGTCGGGGGTCATGGGGCACTCCGCTCCGCTTCAGCAACGGTGAGACGCGCGGCCTTGCCGCGCCATCCCCGGTTGACCAGCAGCGTCTCCGCCGCCAGCAACAGGGCTGCGACCATCAACAGCCAGCGCCAGATCCCCTGGCGCCTCTCCAGCTCGATCGAACCGGCGGGACCGGCCTCCACGCCGTCCTCATGGTCCGACACCGACAGACCGACCAGCAGTTCACGCGCGTCCACGGGCGTGAGGTCCGATTCGGTAGCCGGCACATTGGCGGCCACCGTGGCCGCGGGGTCGCCGGACACCACGCCGCCATATGCAGCATACACCCCGCGCTCGCCCAAGGGCACGACGGCGGCCATGGAGTCCGTGGCCGTGGGGCGCACCAGGTCGCCCGACGGGGTGGACACCACGGGGTCCCGGAGTCCCTTCGGGAGCGCCCAGGCCTCGCTCACGGCCTGCCAGAGGGGCGCGGCCGAGTGGCCGGACGTGTGCAGCACCAGCCGCCGCAGGAAGGGCAGGAACGCGGGCTGGAGCGGCAGATCGCCGGTGCGGGTGTCGAGCGGCGCCATCAGGGTGATGATGCGCCCGGAGCCGTCGCGCCGCTCGAGGACCGCGGGGAGCCCGTCGTCGAAGCGCGCGAGCACGTCGTTGCCCGCGGCCGGTTCCACCCGCGCATAGCGGAGGAACCGCGCCGCGGTGAGCGCGCCCGGGGTTTCGCGGAAGGTCGAGAAGAGCGGATGCTCGTTCTGCACGTCGCCGAAGGTGCCGCCGCGATCGGCGAACCGGTCGGCGGCGCCGTCCACGGTCACGGTGCCGAGCGGAATGGACGCACCCCGCGTGCCGAGCCGCCGTCCCACCACGATCACCGCGCCGCCGCCGCCCTGCACGAACGTGCCGAGCACGGCGCGTTCGCTGTCGGTGAGCGGCGTGTCCCACACGAACACGAGGCCGGCATTCCGCACCGCGTCGGCGGTGAGGGTACCGGGACGCCGCCGCTCCACACGCACGGTGGGCGCGCGGCCGATCGCGAGCGCGCGCTCGGTGAACAGGGTCTCGCTCCCCACGGCATCATCGGACGCGAGCAGGATCACGGGCAGCGCATCTTCGCCGGCGAGCGCGAAGTGGAACGTGTCGTCGGCCGCGAGCCGGTCGGTGTCGAGCGTGATGAGGCCGCGCACGCGCCCCGACGGCAGCGGCACGCCCTCGAACGCGACCACGCGTTCCCCGTCCGCGGGAATGGTGACGGTCTGCTCGCCGCTCGGCCGGCCGTCGATCTCGAGGCGCGCACGCAGCGTGCGCGGTTCGCTCAGGCTGCGCGACACGAGTCGCGCCTGCACGGCGAGCCGCGTGCGTTCGGCTTCGGCCACGCGGCGCACGTCCACGCCGGTCACGGCCACGTTGCCGCGGTCCGCGACCGTGACGGGCACGGCGCGCACGGTCACGCGCGACGGCATGTCGAGCCCCGCGAGGCCGGCCACGCCGCTCCGCTGGAGGTCGGTGATCACGAGGACTTCGGCCGGCACCACGGGCGCGTCGAGCAACACGCTGCGCGCGACGCGGAGCGCGGAGACGTAGCGCGTGCCGCGTGCGCCGGGGCGCGCCGTCTGCAGCACGGCCTCGAGCGCCGCGTGATCGGCGGTGAGCGGCTGCGCCACTTCGGCTTCGTCGTCGAACAGCACGAGCGCGATCCGGTCCTGCGGCCCCGCTTCCCGCACGATGCGCCGCGCCGAATCGAGGGCGGCGGGCCACGCATCGGCATGGCTCATGCTCATCGACCGGTCGAGCAGCAGCACGATCACGCGCGGCGCGTCCACGGCCGCGGCGGCATCGCGGCCCGACGCGAACGGCCGCGCGAACGCCAGGACGAGGAGCGCGAGCGCCAGCGCACGCAGCAGGAGCAGCGGCCAGTCGGTGATGCGCTGCCGCTTGCTCGTGCGGATCGCGAGCTGCTCCAGGAACATCAGCGACGGGAACCGCACCGGCGTGCCCTTTTCGCGATGCCGGAGGTGCATCACGATGGGGATCACCAGCGCCGCGAGGCCGGCGAGGAAGGCGGGGACGAGGAAGTTCATCAGCGTCCGTGGTAGCGCATCGCGCGCATGTCGAGATAGGCGTGCAGCGCGCGGTCGAGCGGTTCGTCGGTGTGGAGCGGCACGTAGTCGGCGCGCGCGGCGGCGAGCCGCTTGGTGAGCGCATTCCGGTGCGCGGCGAACGCCTCGCGGTACTGCTTGCGGAGCTCGTCGGGGCGGAGCGGCAGGCGCTGCCCGCTCTCGGCGTCCTCGATGGTGAGCGGCGCGGCGAACGCGAGCTCACGCTCGCCGGGGTCCATGGGATGGAACACGATCACGTCGTGCCCGCGCGCGCGCATGCCGTCGAGCG
The DNA here is from genome assembly GCA_964621045.1 of uncultured Gemmatimonas sp. Taxonomy (GTDB): domain Bacteria; phylum Gemmatimonadota; class Gemmatimonadetes; order Gemmatimonadales; family Gemmatimonadaceae; genus JAABRT01. The sequence continues at coordinate 1,512 of CAZUKU010000058.1, read as the reverse complement.
CGCGGCCGAGCCGATCGGGCGGTTCGTAGCAGTCGGACACCACCACCACCACGCCCGCGCGCGTGGTCACGTGCGCCACGCGTTCCAGGGTATCGAGCAGCCGCCCACGACCGGATGCGCGGGTGCGCGCCAGCGTGTGCAGGATGCGCTGCAGGTGACGCGCCGACGGCGGGATCACCTCGCCGAGGTCGTCACCCATGGTCACGAGCCCCACGCGGTCGCCCTGCTGCTTGGACAGCCACGCCAGCGACGCCACGAGAAAGCGCGCGTAGTCGAACTTGGTCACCGGGCCGGTGGCGAAATCCATCGACGCCGACGTGTCGAGCGCGAACCAGACGCTCACGTTCGTGTCGGCTTCGTACTGCTTCACGTAGTAGCGGTCGGTGCGCGCGAACAGACGCCAGTCCACGCGCCGGAGATCGTCGCCGGGCTGGTAGGCGCGATGTTCGGCGAAGTCGAGCGACGACCCCTTGCGCACCGAGCGGTGCACGCCGTGCATGAACCCGTCCACCACCGTCCGGGCCAGCAGCTCGAGATCCGAGATGCGCGCCAGGAGCGCCGGGTCCAGGAAGGCGGCGGGGGCGACGGCCACGATCAGCGCTCCGAGCGCGGCACGGGATTGGCCTGCAGGAGCTGCTCCACGATGTGATCCGTGGTGATCTTCTCCGACTGCGCCTGGAAGTTCGCGAGGATGCGGTGGCGCAGCACCGGCCGCGCGAGCGCGCGGATGTCGTCGAGGCTCACGTGCGTGCGTCCCTGCAGGAGCGCGCGCGCCTTGCCGCCGAGCACGAGCGCCTGCGCGGCGCGCACGCTGGCGCCGTACGACACCCACTGCCTGATGAAGTCCGGCGCCGCGGCATCGGTGGGGCGCGACATGCGCACCAGGCGCACGGCCCAGCGCGTGACCATGTCGGCCACGGGCACGCGGCGCACCACCTGCTGGAACGCGAGAATCTCCGCCTTGCTCACCACCGGCGTGATCGCTTCCGGCGACACCGACGTGGTGGAACGCACCACGTTCACCTCGTCGTCCTCCGGCAGGTAGTCGAGCATGACCTCGAGCATGAACCGGTCGAGCTGCGCCTCGGGGAGCGGATACGTGCCTTCGAGCTCGATGGGGTTCTGCGTGGCGAACACGAAGAACGGGAGGTCGAGGCGGTAGGTGCGCCCCTGCACGGTGACGCACTTCTCCTGCATGGCCTCGAGCAGCGCGGCCTGCGTCTTGGGCGGCGTGCGGTTGATCTCGTCGGCGAGCAGCACGTTCGCGAACACGGGGCCGCGCAGGAACGCGAGCTTGCGCTGCCCGGTGGCGGGATCGTCCTGGATCACGTCGGTGCCCGTCACGTCGGACGGCATGAGGTCGGGCGTGAACTGGATGCGCGAGAAGTCGAGGTCGAGCGCGCGCGCCAGCGACGACACGAGAAGCGTCTTCGCGAGTCCCGGCACGCCCACGAGCAGACAGTTGCCGCCGGCGAACAGCGCGATGAGCGCCTGTTCCACCACCGCCTCCTG
>CAZUKU010000057.1:0-11154 GCA_964621045.1 uncultured Gemmatimonas sp. | reverse complement strand
CCCCGCTGCTGCCACGAAAGCGTGCCGTGCGTGGCGTCGTAGGCCATGGTGTCCAGCACGTTGACGGGATCGCGCACGCTCACCGGCGCGCGCCACGCCGTATGCCAGACGTAGCGCGTCTTCACCGTGTCCGTGCCGCCGAGCGCGCCGATCGTGCGCGTGGAATCGGTGAGCCCGCGGGCGTTGTAGAACGCCTCCGTCACGAGCCGGAGCGGACTGCGGGTGAGCGCGGGCAGGAGCGCCCACGTGGCGTCGTACGTCATGGCCGTTTCCGCGCCGTGCGGATCCCGGATGCGCACCGGCGCGCCGTAGCCGTTCACCCAGACGCGCGTCTGGTCGTCCACGTCGCTCCGCGGCCCGTCGAGGAGCGTATACGCCGAGTCCACCAGCACGCCCGGCCCCGCGCCCGCGCCCCGCCCCTCGGCGGGCGACACGGTCGTGGTCACGTTGAGGATGCCCTGATCCTCCACGATCGTGGCCAGCCGCCCGATCGAGTCCCAGCTCCAGGCCGTGACCCGGCTCCGCTGATCGGTGCGCGTGGCCAGCCGGTTCGTCGCGCCGCTGTACGTGAAGCCCACGCTCTGTCCGTCGGGGTCGGTGATGCCCGTGATCCGCCCCCCGCTCCCGCTCACGGTCACCGAACGGCTGCCCGGGGCCGCGACGCCGGTCACCGCGCCGCCGCCGTAGGTGAGCGTGTACGCGGCCCCCATGCTCCACGCCGCGCACGCGCCGCTGCTCATGCTCGTGCACTGGTCCAGGATCTCGCCGTGCGTGGATTCCGTGCGGGCGTACCACCCGTTCGCATCGAAGACCGTGGTGAGCCGGTCGTTCGCGTGCCGGCGCCAGAACGCGGTCGTGACGGTGTCGTACTGGATCGTGTCCGGCCGGTCGAGCGGGCGCGCCACGAACCGCCGCACGCTCCCCGCATTCGCAATGCGGCCGAAGGTGCGTGTGCTCCCGTCCGCGCCCACCCAGAGCAGCGTGTCCACCGATCCGGGCGCGCCCACGATCTGGTCGATGCCCGTGAGCCACCACCCCGCGCCGTACGGACTCGCGCTCCGGTTCACCACGGCCAGCGCGCCGTGCGCCGTCTGCGTGGTGCGCGTCATGCCCGTCACGGCCGCCACCTCCACCGTGTACGGATACCGGCCCGTCACGCCCGCCCAGCCGGCGAGCACGCGCGTGTACCGCCGCGTCGTGCCGGGCGCCGGCGGCGCGCTGTCGTCGCATTCGGTGATCGACTGGCTCGGCACGAGCACGCAGATCTCGAGATAGTCCGGCACCGGATCGCTCACGCCCGCGCTCACGTCCACGCTGATCGCCGGCGCGGGCGTCGCGGTGTGACTGCTGTAGAGGAGCGCGGGCGTGCGGGTGCGGTTCCGCCGCGTGGTGGCCGGCAGCGCGTGCACCACGCGCAGATCGCCGCACTCGTAGGCCGCGGCCGCGCCGGCCGCCATGGTCACGCACGCCGCGCGGTCGTGATTATCGGTGACCGTGGCGATCTGGATCCCCGCCGTGGGCGCGGCCACCAGCGTCACCTCGCTCCAGGTCGAGTCCGCCACCGCGGGCGCGCCCGTGGCCACGGCCCGCACCAGGAGCAGCGACTTCGTGCCCGGCGACGTGCCCCCGGTGCCGCTCACCGTCACCGTCGTGGTCGCGCCCGCGCTCAGGATCACCGAGCCCGGCGACACGCTGCACCCGCCCGTGTGCGCGCCGCCCGTGCAGCTCCCCGTCACCGTGAAGGTGTCCGTGGCCTCGCCGAGGTTGAACACCGTGTACGGCACGCTCAGCGCCCCGCTCGGCCGGAGCGTCACGGTCTGCGAGGACGGCTGCACGCGCACGTCCCGCGGCGCGCGCGGCACGTCGTAGTACACCACGTCGTTGACGAGGAAATTGCCCGGCGCCGTGTAGCGCCCTTCCACCTGGGCCGGCAGGTTCACCGTGAGCGTGGCCCGCCGGAGCTGGTCGCACCCCGTGGGCGGCGTTTCCCACGTGAGCGCCACCGTATCAGTCACATCCACGCTGTTCACCCGCACGATCGCATCGCCGTAGCCCGCCGCGTCCACGTAGCAGTAGTCGATCGTCACCGGCACGCTGGCGAGCCCCACGAACGTCATCGTCCCCGGCGTGACCTGCACGTACGGCGGCGTGGGCTGCGCGCTCCCGCCCGGCGCAGCCGGCGCGGAGGCCGCCGCCGCGGGCAGCAGCGGCGTATTCGGCGCACTCGGCGCGGAGGCCGCCCCGGCCGCCGAGGTGCCGGCCGCTGGAGCGCCGGCCGCCGGGGCGCCGGTCAGCGCCCGGGCCGCCCACGGCCCCGCCAGCAGGAGGAGCCCGAGCAGGGGAAGTCCGAGCAGGGGGAGCCGGCGCCCGGGCCGGTCCACCAGACGGGACGTCCACGACCACCAGGCACGGGAACTCAGCACGGCACGACGCATACGCACACCTCGCAGGGTCAGGGTTCACGCCCCACCCTTGCATCGACCGTGCCACACGCTGCCTGTCCCGCAACCTGTTGCCAATCAAGGAGTTGACGGGTTACGCCCCACCGCGCGCCCGGGCGTTTGACAGTCCCCCGCCCCCGTCTGACACTGTCAGATCGCTTGTCACGCCCGCACCGCCGGCCATTTCGGGCGCCATCCCGCCCGTTTCCTGCGTCGCTTCCCCGCCCTCCGGCTCCCCTACGCCACCGTATCCGCGCGCGGCCCGGCGTCCAGTGCGAATCGTGGAATCTCCGCCCGGAACGCGGAGCCATCATCGCGCACGAACCGGTAGCTCCCTTCCATCCACCCACGCGGCGCCTTGAGCACGCAGAAGCTGCGGTATTCGTGCACCTCGCCGGGGAGCAGGTGCGGCTGCTCTCCCACCACGCCCTCGCCGTCCACCGTGCTATCCCCGCCCACGGGATCGTGAATACGCCAGTGCCGGGTGCGGAGCTGCGCCGCGATCGCGCCCACGTTCTCGATCCGGATGTGGTACGCGAACACGAACTGGCCGAGCACGGGATTCGACTGCTCGGCCAGGAACGAGGGCCGCACCGTGATGCGGATCCCGTCCGTTTCGCGATAGAAGAACGGGCGGCCGGTCGTCATGGCAGCCGCTCTTCGCCGATGCGGTTCACCGTGGACACCACGACATCGAGCGGCTCCTCGGGCGTGGGCGCCTTCCACAGGGTGGCCGCGCCGGGCACCACGTCGGTGTGCCATCCGGACGCGGTGCGGAGACGGATCACCCACAGCCACGGCCGCTCTCCACTCACGGTGGACAACTGCACGATGCGCACGCCGTCGCGATCGCGGCCGAGCGCGGTGCGCGGCACGGGCGGCGGCGGCGCCGACATCCACGGCGACGCGGGCACGAGCGCGGGCTCGCGGTACGGCCCGTCGAACAGCGTATCGTTCATCGCCGCCTGGTTGATCATGAACGAGCGCATGGAGAAGTGCACGTTGCCGCTCGCGCCTGGGTGCACGCGCGTGGTGTGGATCTGCTCCATCAGCTCGGCCACGGAGAACGCGCCCGTGCCCCGCCCGCCGGCCCGCGACGTGAAGTTGCCGGGCCAGAGATGGCGGCGCTGCCGGTTCTCCATGGCCCACCATTCGAGCAGCACGGAATACCGCTGCCCTTCCTTGTACGTGGGCCAGTAGAGCTGCGGCGAGAAATAGTCGCCCCACCCCTCGTGCAGCCACCGGCGCGCGTCGGCGTACAGCTTGGCATACGCGTCGAGCCCGCGCACGCTCGGCGGCGAACCGGGGCGCCAGATGCCGAACGGGCTGATGCCGAACTTGACCCACGGCTTTTCGGCGCGGATCCCTTCGGCGATCTCGCGCACGAGCGTGTTCACGTTCTCGCGCCGCCAGTCGTCGCGCGAGAGCGTGCCGCGTGCCGCGCGATACTTCTGCCAGCTCGCGTCGTCGGGGAACGGCAGGTCGCCGCGTCCGCGCGGCTGCGCGATCGGATACGGATAGAAGTAGTCGTCGATGTGGATGCCGTCCACGTCGTACCGCTTCACCACGTCGAGGATCACGCGCAGCGTGCGCTCGCGCACGCGCGGCTCGCCGGGATCCATCCAGAGAAAGCCGCCGTACCGCTTCACCAGCGACGGATCGGTGCGCGCGATGTGGCGCGGCGACAGCGGGCTCTTCGCCCGTTCGTTCTGCGCGCGGTAGGGGTTGAACCACGCGTGCAGCTCGAGGCCGCGGGCGTGCGCTTCCCGCACGGCGAAGGCGAGCGGATCCCACGACGGACTGGGCGCCTTGCCCTGGGTGCCGGTGAGATACTCGGACCACGGCTCTATCTCGGAAAGATACAACGCATCGGCCGCCGGGCGCACCTGGAAGATCACGGCGTTGAGACGGAGCGCGGCGGCCTGGTCGAGGATCGCGAGCAGCTCGCGCTGCTGTTCGGCCACCGGCAGATCGGGCTTGGAAGGCCAGTCGATGTTGGCCACCGTGGCCACCCACACGCCGCGGAACTCGCGCCGCACCGGAGGGGCGACGGAATCGCGGGGGGCCGCGACGGAACCACCGAGCGGCGGCGCGGCGGAATCGCGGAGTGCCGCGACGTGAAGCGATGCGGCGCGCGGACGCGCCGCGAGCAGGGTGGGCACGGCGACGAGCACCGCGAGCAGCGCGGCGGCAACGACCGGCCAGAAACGGCGGCGGGGCGCGCGGATCATGTGGCGGCAGCGTGCACGGCGGCCTGCCCGGACGCGGCCTGCTCCATGGCCGCGAGCACACGGCCGGCGCGCGCCGCGGCTTCCGCCGTGCGCTCCGGCGACTGGATGAACGACACGCGGAAGAACCCTTCGCCGCCCGCGCCGAAGCCCGATCCCGGCATCACGATCACGCCGTGCTCCTCGCGCAGCCGGTCGGCGAACGCGGCGCTCGCGATTCCCTCCGGCAGCGGCACCCAGAGATACATCGTGGCGCGCGGCGGCGCGCACGGAAACCCGGCCGCGGAGAACGCGGCCACGGCAGCGTCACGCCGCTCGCGGAACACGGCGATGTTGGGCGCAATGAACGCATCGCCCGTGTCGAGCGCGGCCGCGGCGGCGGCCTGGATGGGAAGGAACGTGCCCGTGTCCACGAATCCCTTCACGCGCGTGAGCGCGGCCGCGAGCTCCGGACGCGCCACGGCCCAGCCGCAGCGCCAGCCGGTCATGTTGAACGTCTTCGACATGGAATGGAATTCGATCGCCACCTCGCGCGCGCCGTCGATCTCGAAGATGCTCGGCGGCACGTAACCGTCGAACGCGAGCTCGGCGTAGGCGTTGTCGTACACGAGCAGGATGTCGCGCTCCACGCAGCACCGCACCACGCGCTCGAGATAGTCGCGCGGCGCCACGGCGCCGGTGGGATTGTTCGGATAGTTGAGATAGAGCACGCGCGCGCGGTCGAGCACGGCGGCCGGGAGATCGTCGGGCTCCACGAGGAATCCGTTGTGCGGCGAAAGACGCACCACGAACGGCTCGGCGTCCGACAGGAGCGTGCCGCCGATGTACGCGGCGTACGCGGGATCGGGGACGACCGCGACGTCGCCGGCCTGCAGGAACGCGAGCGCCACGTGCGCGAGCCCTTCCTTGCTGCCGAGCAGCGGCACGATTTCCGCGACCGGATCGACGGTGAGCCCGAACCGGCGGTGCATGTAGCGCGCGATGGCCTCGCGGAACGGCACGTGGCCGATCGCGAAGCCGTAGCGGTGCATGGCGGGCTCCTGCACGGCCTGCCGGAGCACGGCGATGGCTTCCGGAGGCGCGGGCAGATCCGCGTCACCCGCGCCGAGGTCGATGACGTCGACGCCGGCGGCGAGCAGGGCGCGCTTCCGGGCCGGAATGTGGGCGAGCGGATAGACGGGGAGCGTGTCGTAGCGGGCGGAGAAGCGCGGCATCGGTGGCGGACGGGGATTCGGCGGGAACAACGGGCGACACGCGCCCCGGCGTCACGACGTGGGCGGATTGAACTGCGCGTGCTGGGTGTCCACCCAGCTCTGGTGATACCGTTCGTCCTCGATGGCGATGGCCGCCTTCGCGACCTTGAGCGGGCGGAACGAATCCATCATCACGGCCAGCTCGTTGGTGTACTTGGCGCCGATGGACGCTTCGGCGCGTCCCGGATGCGGCCCGTGCGGCAGGCCGTCGGGATGATGCGTGATGGAGCCGTATTCGATGCCCTTGCGGCTCATGAACTCGCTCGACGCGTAGAACAGCACCTCGTCGGAGTCCACGTTGCTGTGGTTGTACGGCGCAGGCACGGCCTCGGGGTCGAAGTCGTATGGGCGCGGACAGAACGAGCAGATCACGAACCCGTCGCCCTGGAACGTCTGATGCACCGGCGGCGGCTGGTGGATGCGCCCCACGATGGGCTCGAAGTCGTGGATGTTGAAGATCCACGGATAGAAATAGCCGTCCCATCCCACGACGTCGAACGGATGGTGATCGAGCACGAGCTCGTTGAGCGCGTCGTACTGCTTCACGAACACGGGAAACTCGCCCTTCTCGTCGCGCGGCTCCACGAAGCGCGGGCGGCGGATGTCGCGCTCCGAGAACGGCGCGCCCTCGAGCAGTTGTCCGAAGTCGTTGCGGTACCGCTTGGGAAAGCGGATGTGCCCGCGGCTCTCCATCACGAGGAACTTGCTCGGCCCCTTCGACGGGTCGAGCCGCCAGCGGTGCGTGATGTTGCGGTGGACCACCACGTAGTCGCCGCTCCGGTACGGCAGCTCGCCGAACACGGATTCGAGCACGCCTTCGCCCTCGCACACGTACACGACCTCGTCGGCCTGCGAGTTGCGGTAGAAGTGCGCGTCCACCTCGTCGGGCTCCACGTAGAGCATGCCGATGTCGCTGTTGAAGAGGAGCGGCACGCGGTCGGTGGTGGGCGACCCGCCCGTCGTGACGCGCGAGGTGAGGAAGTGGCGGTGCCGGAGCGACGTGGTGTCGTCGGCTTCCCAGCGCACGTCGCGCACCTTGCGCGCGCGCACGACGGTGGTGGGCGGGTGCACGTGGTAGAGCAGCGACGAGGTGCCGACGAATCCTTCGTGCCCCATGAGCTCCTCGGCGTACAGGCCGCCGTCGGGGCGTCGGAAGACGATGTGCCGCTTGCGCGGAATGGTGCCGAGCGTGTGGTAGATGGGCATGAAGACGCCGTCTCGCGATATCGGTTCCGTGATGCGAGGCCGGCGGCTGCGCCGGCGGTCGCCGTTCCTGCGGTGGTGACCCGGGCTACAGATTGCCGCGCAGCGCCTGCTCGCGCTCGATGGATTCGAACAGGGCGCGGAAGTTGCCCTTGCCGAATCCCTTCGCGCCCTTGCGCTGGATGATCTCGAAGAAGAGGGTGGGGCGGTCCTGCACGGGGCGCGTGAAGATCTGCAGCAGATAGCCTTCGTCGTCGCGGTCCACGAGGATGCCGAGCCGCGCGAGCTCGTCGAGCGGCTCGTCGATCGTGCCCACGCGCGCCTGCAGCTCGTCGTAGTACGTGGTGGGCGTGCGCAGGAACTCCACGCCGCGCGCCTTGAGCGCGGACACGGTGGCGATGATGTCGTCGGTGGCCACGGCGATGTGCTGCACGCCGGGCCCGCCGTAGAAGTCGAGGTACTCGTCGATCTGCGACTTCTTCTTCCCCGCGGCAGGTTCGTTGATGGGGAACTTGATGCGGCCGTTCCCGTTGGACATGACCTTGGACATGAGCGCCGAGTACTCGGTGGAGATGTCCTTGTCGTCGAAGGTGAGGAGGTTGTGGAAGCCGAGCACGCGTTCGTAGAAGCCCACCCACTCGTTCATGCGGCCGAGTTCCACGTTGCCCACGCAGTGGTCCACGTACTTGAGCCCCACGGGCGCGGCCTGGAACTCGGAATCGGCGGCCACGAAGCCCGGGAGGAAGAGGCCGCGGTAGTTGCGGCGTTCCACGATGGAGTGGATGGTGTCGCCGTAGGTGGCGATCGCCGCGATGACCACTTCGCCGTGCTCGTCGCTGTGCACCTCGGGTTCCTGCACGGATGTGGCGCCGCGCTCCACGGCCTTGGCCCAGGCATCGCGCGCGTCGTCCACCCAGAAGGCGAGGTCGCGCACGCCGTCGCCGTGGCGGCGGACGTGGTCGGCGATGGGGCCGTCGGGGCCGAGGGGCGTGGTGAGGACGAGGCGGATCTTGTCCTGCTGGAGCAGGTAGCTGGCGCGGTCGCGGACGCCGGTTTCGGGGCCGCGGTAGCCGATGAGGCGGAAGCCGAAGGCCGCGCGGTAGAACATGGACGACTGCCGGGCGTTGCCGACGTAGAACTCGATGTAGTCGGTGCCGTTGATCGGGAACGTGTCGTGCGCGCCGACGGCGGCTTCGGGAGCGGAGGTGGTGGCCATGAGACGCTCGGTCGGAGGACGGGGTACGGAGGGGTTCTTTCGCAAGATAATACCCGGCGGGGGGTCACGGGTCCGCATGTGGGTCGAGAGTCCCGAGTCGTGCGTCCTTGCTCCGATGCAGGGGAGGAGATCCGAGGAGCGCCCGCGGGCGGAGACCCTCGAGACCGAGCCCCTGCTAGACCTCCCCCAGCACGCCGCGGAACAGCTCCAGGGCCTCCGCATTCGCGAGCGCCTCGGCATTCCGCACCGGCCGCCCGTGAATCACCTCCCGCACCGCCAGCTCGCTGATCTTGCCGCTCCGCGTACGCGGAATATCCTCCACGGCCCGAATATGCCGCGGCACGTGATGCGGGCTCGTCCCCGCGCGGATCCGCTCGCGGATCCGCTGCTCGAGCTCCGCGCCGAGTACGGCCCCGGGCGCGAGCCGCACGAACAGCACGATGCACCCGTCGGTGCCGGCGAGGCCGTCCGGATGGTACTCCGTGACCACGCTCTCGAGCACGTCGGGGAGCGTCTCCACCTGACGGTAGATCTCGGCCGTGCCGATGCGCACGCCGCCGGGGTTGAGCGTGGCATCGCTGCGGCCGTGGATCACGAGCCCGTCGTGCGCCGTGATCTCCGCCCAGTCGCCGTGACGCCAGACGTTCGGGAAATGCTCGAAATACGCCGCGCGGTACTTCGCGCCCTCCGGATCGTTCCAGAAGGCGATCGGCATGCTGGGAAACGGCGCGGTACATACCAGCTCGCCCGCCTCGCCACGCAGAGGACGGCCCGCGTCGTCCCACACGTCCACGGCCATGCCGAGCCCGCGGATCTGCAGCTCGCCGCGATACACCGGCGCCGTGGGGTCGCCGAGCGCGAAACACGACACGATGTCCGTACCGCCGCTGATGCTCGCGAGCTGTACGCGCGGCGCGATGTCCCGGTACACGTAGTCGTACGACGCCGGCGCGAGCGGGCTGCCGGTGGAGAGCACGCAGCGGAGCGCCGACAGATCCGCGACCTCGGCGGGGCGAACGCCTGCCTTCTCGAGCGCGGCGAGATACTTCGCGCTCGTGCCGAACACCGTGATGCGCTCCCGCTCCGCCATGCGCCAGAGAATGGCGGGGTCGGCCGAGGGCATCGGCGCGCCGTCGTAGAGCACGATCGTGGCGCCGACGGCGAGCGCGGACACGAGCCAGTTCCACATCATCCACCCGCAGGTGGTGAAGTAGAACAGCGTGTCGGTGGAGCGCAGATCCGTGTGCAGCACGTGCTCCTTGAGATGCTGCACGAGCGTGCCGCCGGCGCCGTGCACGATGCACTTGGGCAGACCGGTGGTACCCGACGAATACAGGATGTACAGCGGATGGTCGAACGGGAGCCGTGCGAACCGCGGCACCTCGCCGGTGGACGCGGCCATCACGTCGGGCCACGCCTCGGCGGCGCGCACGCCCTCGAGCGACGGCGCCTCGTCGCCGCCCGGCACCACCCACACGGCGCGGAGCGACGGCAGCCGGGCGGTGACGTCGCGCACGCGCGGCATCACGTCGATCCGCTTGCCGGCATACCGGTACTCGCTCGCCACCACGAGCACGGTGGGTTCGATCTGTCCGAACCGGTCGAGCACGCCGTCGGTGCCGAAGTCGGGCGAACAGGACGACCAGATCGCGCCGAGCGACGCGGCGGCGAGCATCGCGATCACGGCTTCGGGGATGTTGGGGAGCCAGCCGGCCACGCGATCGCCGGGGCCCACGCCGGCGCGCCGGAGCGCATCGGCGCAGCGTGCCGTTTCGCGCGCGAGCTCGGCGCCGGTGAGCGCGCGCCCGCGACCCTGTTCGGTCCAGCTCACGAGCGCGACGTGATCGTCCGCACGCCGAAGCAGGTGTTCGGCGATGTTGAGGCGCGCGCCGGGGAACCAGCGCGGGCCGAGCACCGGGTCGGGAGGCGCCATGCGATCGCGGCCGTGGAGCACGGTGTCGTACTGCGTGCCGTCGGGACGGCGGTCGGCGATCACGTCGCAGAAGCGCCAGAGCGCCGACCAGAAGGATTCCGGATGCGCCGCGCTCCAGCGCCAGAGCGCGTGACTGTCCAGGCTGGCCGGCGCGTCGGACGGGATCAGACGCTCGGCGGCGAGGAACCGCGTGAAGGCCCGCCACCGGGTGTCGTGGTGCGACTCCGCATCGGGGATCCAGAGCGGGGTGGACAGGGCGTCCGTCATGCGGAGTCTCCGGGCGGGTGGGGCGGCGTGTCGGGTGCGGTGCCGCGCATCACGTCCCGGGTCGCATCACGTGCAGAGTCACGCGCGATCGCGACCGCGTCGCAGGTGGCGCCGTGCGTGTCGCAGTACCAGCCGTGGCGATCGTGGAAGACGAGGTGCGGGGCTTCGATGGACCGGAGGCGCACGCGGATCACCGCCGAGGTCGCGGTGCGCGGGCCCACGACCGTGCGGGGATCGAGGATCTCCACGACCGGACGCTCGGGGAAGAGGTCCATCTGGGTGGCGGACGCCGGAGGGCGGGACGGGCTCGCCGGACGGCCGGCACGTGGAGCGGAGGGCATGATGGCTAACGGTCGCGAAATGGCGCGGCGGGGGCCAGAGGGGGATGCCGGGCGGCGACCTGTTGTGCAGGGGCGAGGTCGGCCGTACGAGGTCGCAAGCGGCGGGGTCGGGCGGCGACCTGTTGTGCAGGGGCGAGATCGCCCCGTACGAGGTCGCAAGCGGCGGGTCGGTAGTCCCGAGTCGCGAGGGTGCCTGGCGACTCGGGCCCCTTGGCCGGGGGCCTATCCGTTTTTCTGTGTGTGAGGCAGGGTGAGTGGGTTACACGTGCTGG
>CAZUKU010000056.1:0-11722 GCA_964621045.1 uncultured Gemmatimonas sp. | reverse complement strand
CACGCACGGGGAATACGAGGGCATGACCGAAGCCCTCGGCCCCGCGTGGACGTCGCGTCTCGTTCCCGCCGAAGGACTCGCCGTCGACTTCATCGCGTCCCGTCTGCCGGAGGAGGAAGCCGTCTTCGAGCGGCTCAATGCCCTCGCCTGGGAGATCATCACCGAAGCGTTCAGCGAGCGCGTCATCACGCCCGGTCACACCCGCGCGGAGGACGTGATCTGGTGGATGCGTCAGCGTCTGAACGACCTCGGGCTCGACACCTGGTTCCAGACCAGTGTGGAGGTACAGCGTCCGTTCGGCAGCACCGATCTCGTGGGCCCCAACCCCGTGATCATGCGCGGCGACGTGCTGCACTGCGACTTCGGCATCTCCGCGTTCGGCCTCACCACCGACACGCAGCACATGGGCTATGTGCTGCGCGAGGGCGAGACCAGAGCGCCCGACGATCTCGAAGCCGTGCTGCGCGCGTCCAATCGCCTGCAGGACATCGTGACCGACGAACTCCGTCCCGGTCGCACCGGCAATCAGATTCTTGCCGCGTCGCTCGCCCGCATGCGCGCCGAGGGGATCGACGGCACCGTGTATTCGCATCCCATCGGCGGTTTCGGCCATGGTGCCGGCACCATGATCGGGCTGTGGGATTATCAGGAGGGTGTTCCCGCGCGCGGCGACTTTCCCGTGATTCCCGGGATGTGGTATTCCATCGAGCTCCAGGCCACCGCCCCCGTGCCGTCGTGGAACGGGCAACGTGTGCGTTCCGCGCAGGAGGAGGATGTGATCATCGGTGCTGATGGGCGTGTGCGCTGGGCCCATCGTCGCCAGACCACGTTTCACCTGGTGCGCTGACGGTTCTCCGATCGCGAGATTCATCCGGGCCATTGGCCATTACCCACTGCCCATCGCCCTCAGTCTTCGCTCCATTGCCCGTTCGGCCGGTTCCCGTTTGGCCATTCGGCCGGGCACGCTTCGGACAATGACAGCATGACGCAATGGCCGCCGAGCGGACGGCAGCGGGGACTCGGCGGTGAGCACCGGCCGCTCAGGCCATGGGCGATCGCCTATTGCCCACCCGGGCCGGCGCACGATCCCGGCATCCTTGCACGGTCCGTGAGGGCACCATCGCGTTTGCCGTCCCTGTCCGCAGCCCGCCCGGCCGAATGGCCGAACGGGAACCGGCCGAACGGGCGGTGGAGCGAAGCACACCACGGCGATGGGCGGTGGGTAATGGCCAATGACCCGGATGAATCTCGCGATCGGAGAACCGTCAGGGTCATTGGCCATCATCACACCACTCTACCCCTCGTTCCCCCGCTTCTTCTCGGCTTCCCGCATCCGCCTCGCCGTCGCCCACCCCGGAGAATCTCGCGCTTCCGGATGCTCGAAAATCTCATCCGGTACTCCCAGCCAGGCCGGTGCGCACGCGCGCTCGAGAATCTCCTCCAGAACCGGGTCGCCGAACCATCTGACCTGACGGGATTCCACAGGTCCTTGCACCGCGAAGGTTTCGAGAATCATGCTCCGATCCTCCGCCGGCACATACTGCAGCAGGGACTCGACCGCATCGGCGTCGTACTCAGGCGCGATTGCCACCCATTGGGCTTTGGTCAACCGGTACGAATGGTCAGGGGTATCCAGTCGATAGCGTGACAACGTAAGCTCCGTGGGCAGACTCGGCAGTGAAACGGTTCGAGCATATCGCCGGAAAATGTGGTCTGCTGCCTGCAATGAACAGGAACCCCCGGTGTGGAATGTGTGTTCTTCCGATGTGTGGAGCCATCGTCCATGGCCCACTGCCCACCGCCCATCGCCGTGGTGTGCTTCGCTCCATCGCCCATTCGGCCGGTTCCCGTTTGGCCATTCGGCCGGGCACGCTGCGGACAGGGACGGCAAACGCGATGGTGCCCTCACGGACGGTGCAAGGATGCCGGGATCGTGCGCCGGCCCGGGTGGGCAATAGGCGATCGCCCATGGCCTGAGCGGCCGGTGCTCACCGCCGAGTCCCCGCTGCCGTCCGCTCGGCGGCCATTGCGTCATGCTGTCATTGTCCGCAGCGTGCCCGGCCGAATGGCCGAACGGGAACCGGCCGAACGGGCAATGGAGCGAAGACTGAGGGCGATGGCCAATGGACCATAGCCAATAGCCCCCCCGGCCCCCGATTTCCCCGACCCACCTGTGCTATCTTTCAGGAAGAGCCACCTCCCGTGGCCTTTTTCACCAACTCCCATGCCGAAGAAGAAACGTCTCCTCGTGGTCGGTGACCGCGTGCTCGTCCGCCCCGAGGAGGGAGAGCAGCGCAGCAAGGTCGGACTCTACCTGCCGGCCACGGCCGTCGACAGCCAGGCCGTCCAGAGCGGCCTGATCGTCAACACCGGCCCCGGCCTCGCCCTCCCCGACCTCGGCGATCACGCCGACGAACCCTGGCGCACCGCCGGCGGCTCCGGGCGTGAGGCGCGCTACGTGCCCATGCAGGCGCGGCAGGGCGACCATGCCATCTTCTTCAAGAAGGCCGCTGTCGAGATCACCTTCGACAACGAGCAGTATCTCGTCGTACCCCAGGCCGCGATCCTCGCGCTCGTGCGCGACGGGGAGCGCGACCCTGACCCTCTCGACTACTGATTCGCGGCGCCAGTGCGCGCGCTGATTCGCGCGACCCGCCGCCGCCCTGCACGGAGTGCCGACCCATGATGTATCCCGAACAGATCGTCGCCCCCATGCGCGAAGAGCTCACCCGGCTCGGCGTGGAGGAGCTCCGCACCGCCGACGCCGTGCGTGAGGCCCTCGATGACGCCCGCGGCACCCAGCTCGTCGTGGTGAACAGCGTCTGCGGCTGCGCGGCGCGCAATGCCCGCCCCGCCGTGGCCGCGGCACTGGCCGGCGCCCACCGCCCCGACGCCGCCTACACCGTGTTCGCGGGACAGGACGCCGACGCCACGCAGACCGCGCGCGCGTACTTCACCGGCTACGCGCCCAGCTCGCCGTCCATCGCGCTCCTCAAGGACGGCGACGTCGCCTTCATGCTCGAACGCTGGCAGATCGAAGGCCGAAGCGCGCAGGCGATCGCCGCCGACCTGGCGAACGCGTTCGAGCGCTTCTGCACGCCGAGCCCGGCATCGGCCTGACGGTTGTCGGAGCCGCGTGACCGCGGGGGGCGCCGAGCCCCCCGCCGTCACCGCGCGATCGACTCCGTCACCGCGCCATCCACTTCATCACTTCCCGGAATGTCGGCCGCTTGCCGTACATGAGCAGCCCCACCCGGTAGATCCGCGCCGCCACCCACGTGGCCACGAGCGCGCCCACGATCACCGACGCCACCGATCCCGCCAGTTGCAGCGGCGGCACGTCCGTCATCGACAGCCGCGTCGGCATCACGATCGGCGCGCTGAAGGGCAGGAGGCTGAGCAGCACGGCCAGCGTGCCGTCCGGCTGCATGAGGATGTTCTGCAGGAACATCACGCTCGCGAGCAGCAGCACCACCACCGGCATCTGCGCCTGCTGCGCCTCCTGCTCGCTGTTCACCGTCGCGCCCACGGCCGCGAACAGCCCCGCGTAGAACAGGAACCCGAACACGAAGAACAGCACGATCGCGATCGCGCCCGCCACGCCGAGATCGGGAACCGCGAACGGCAGGCCGCCCGTGTCGAAGCGCGACAGCACCCGGTCGCGCACGCTGTACATCGCCCATCCCAGCCCGATCCAGATCACGAGCTGCGTGAGCCCCACGCTGCCCACGCCCACCACCTTGCCCACGAGCAGGCGCGCCGGCGAAATGCTCGCGATCACCACTTCGGCCACGCGCGACTGCTTCTCCTCGAGCACGCCGCGCATCACGTTCAGGCCGTAGATGAAGATCGTCATGTAGAGCAGCATCGCCACGCCGATGCCGAACAGGAATCCGCTGAGCGGATTGCGGTCGCTGCGCCCGTGCCGTGACAGGCGCTCGGTGGTGAGCGACACGTTCACCGACGTGAGCCGCGCGCTCGTTTCCGCGTCGAGCCCTTCCGCTTCCATGCGCATGAGCTGCACCGTGCGCTGCACCACGCGACCGAGCGTGGACATGTCGAGCATGGCCGTGGTGTTCGACCCGGCGTAGCGCGCCGAACGGCCCGCGAGCGTGGCCGAATCGAGCACGAGATAGCCGCGCACCGAATCGCTCACCACGAGCGCCGTGGCGTCTTCCTCCGCGGTCGGAAGCGCGTCGGTGGTGACCGCGCGTACGCGCGCCGAACTGCCGGTGCCGCCCAGGCCCCCGCCGAGCGTCGCCGACACGCGATCGCCCAGATCGGTGCCCGTGGCATCGAGGATCACGATGCGGGAGAGTTCGGCCGGTCCCTTCGCCTGATCGCGCGCCGTGAGGATCGCCGGCAGGAAAATGAGCGCGCCGAACAGCACGGGGCCGAACAGCGTCGCGATCACGAACCAGCGCGATCGCACGCGCTCGAGATATTCGCGGCGGATCACCGCCATCAGCTTATCCATGGCCGCTCATCCCCGCTTCCACGTCCGTCGCGCCCACGCGCTCGAGGAAGATGCGATGCAATGACGGGCGCACGCGCTCGAACCGTTCGATCTCCGCGCCCGCGGACACGAGACGCGCGAGCAGCGCGGGCGCTTCCACGCCGGGCGCGAGCTCGGCTTCGAGCGCGAGATGCGAGTCGTCCACCCGCGCCACGAGCGACCGGTCGGACAGCACAGCCTGCACCGCCGTGATCGGCGCCGAGGCGAACGTCACCGTCACGAGACGCGCGCCGTGGCCCTCGCGCACGTCGGAGACGCGGCCGTCGAGCACCAGCTCGCCCCGCGCGATGATGCACACCGCGTCGCACATGCGTTCGGCGTTGTCCATGATGTGCGTGGAGAAGATCACCGTGCGCCCTCGGCGGCGCAGCTCGATCACCGTGTCCTTGAGCGCCTGCGCGTTGATCGGATCGAGGCCGCTGAACGGCTCGTCGAGGATCACCAGTTCCGGATCGTGCAGCAGCGCGCCGATGAACTGCACCTTCTGCTGCATGCCGCGCGAAAGCTCGTCCACCTTGGCGCTGCCCCAGTCCTCGGAGGCGCTCCGGAGGCCGAGCCGTTCGAGCCATTCGTCGATGCGCCGGTCGGCGTCGCGCGCCGACACGCCCTTGAGCTCGGCGAGGAACCGCAGCACGCGCCGCACCTGCATCTTGCGGTAGAGCCCGCGTTCCTCGGGCAGGTAGCCCACGCGGTTCACGATGCGCGGGTCGTCGTGCGGGGCGCCGAGCACGCGGATCTCGCCGGCGTCGGGCGCGATGATGTTGAGCAGCATGCGGATGGAGGTCGTCTTGCCCGCCCCGTTGGGGCCGAGCAGCCCGTACACCGCGCCGCGTGGCACGGTGAGCGAGAGATCGCGCACGGCCACGTGGGCCTCGTAGCGCTTGACGACCTGCCGCACGGACACGGCGGGTTCGGTCATGGGAGGAGGGTGAGGGAAGACACGCCCGCAACATAATGCCGCGCGGCCGGTCACCGACCGCGCGGCATCGATTTTTCACTACGGGAGCGGACAGGGCAGCGTTTCACCACCGGGCCGGCGTGTCACGCGGTGCCATCCGACCGCGTGACATCCGGCCGCGCTCCGCCTCGCCTACCGTCGTCTCACCGGTCCGGCACGCATCGCCCCGCCCGCCGGCGCCGCGCCGTCGAACTCGAACGCGCCGATGTCGCACACGCCCTGGCGCGAGAACCCGCGCTGGTCCGTGGCCGGACACGCCGACGCCTTGCCCGCGTCGATCGCCGCGCTCCCCGTGAGCAGCGCGTGCGTGAACGTGGAGCCG
The DNA here is from genome assembly GCA_964621045.1 of uncultured Gemmatimonas sp. Classification (GTDB taxonomy): domain Bacteria; phylum Gemmatimonadota; class Gemmatimonadetes; order Gemmatimonadales; family Gemmatimonadaceae; genus JAABRT01. Next base: position 5,926 of record CAZUKU010000056.1, on the reverse strand, counting down.
CCGTTGTCCGCGAGCGTGGCGTTCACGCCGGCCGGCGTGTTCGCCTTGTCACCGGACTGCGTGAACGTCGTGCACGTGGCATCGTCGCTCAGATTGTGTCCCTCGGAGATGATGTCGGCCCCCGTGACGTTGATCGAGCAGTTCCTCGGCTGGCCGTTCGTCCGGTTGCCGGCCAGCAGCACGTTGGTGAGCGTGGCGCGGCTGGAGAAGGCGACTGCATTGGACGGCGCGGCCGGGCTCGCTGCCCGATTCGCGGCGACACGGCTTCGCATGTTGGCAGGAGCCAGTGCTTCCACCCCGCCGCTGCCGCCCGCGGCCGTGTTGCCCGCCACCGTGACATTGGTGAGGGTGGCCGCACCCGCCGTGACCATCCCGCCGCCCACCCACGTACTGGTGTTGCCGGAAAGCGTGCTGTTCCGTACGGTCGTCACACCCGACCAGCCCACCCACAGGCCGCCGCCGCCGTCGCCCGTGTTGTCCACGATCGTCACGTGCTCGAGCGTCATCGTGCCGTTCACCTCCATACCGCCACCGCCCCATCGACTGCGATTGCCCGAGATCGTGCTGCTCCGTACGGTGGTGGTGAACTCCGTCGACACCCCGCCGCCCTCGGCGTCGGACCGGTTGTCGGAGACCGTCACCCGGTTCAATGCCGCGGTCCTGGCACCGGAGCCCGCGAGCCGGATGCCTCCTCCGTTGCGATCCGCCACGTTGTCGCGCACCACCACGTCGTCCAGCACCACCATGCTGTTGCGCGTGAAGATCCCGCCGCCTTCACCTTCCGTGGCGGTGTTATCGGCCACGGTGCCGCCGTGCATGGTGAGCGTCACATCGTCCACGCACACGCCGCCGCCGAATCCGTTGAGGGCGTGGTTGCCGGTCACGGTCACGCTGTCGAGCGTGCTCGTGTTCGTGAACGCGTAATACCCCGCGCCCCAGCCGTTCTGTGATTGGTTGTCGGCGATCGTGCCTCGGCGCACGTGGATCGTCGTGCCGTTGGAGCCGAAGACCCCGCCGCCGTAGCTGCTCGGACCCGACGCCCGGTTCCCCGTGATGTCCAGGTCGGCGAGCACGGCCCTGGCGGTGTTCTGGATGAAGAAGCCGCCGCCGTGTCCCTGGTTCGCCCGGTTGTCCGCAACCGTTCCGTCGGTGAAGGTGCCGTTCGTGGCACCCCAGAGCAGCACGCCGCCGGCCGCGGTGGCCGCGATGTTTCGTGCGATGGTGAAACCGGTCACGGTGAGCGCGGCCACGTTGCCGGCCGAAAACCCGCCGGCCACGGGCGCCGAGTTGTCGGCGAAGGTCGAGCCGGTGACGGTCGCGGTCGCAAGCCCTTCCAACCGGAGACCGCCCGCGTCGGCGTTCGCCGAGTTCGCGGTGACCGTGAGCTCGTGCAGCGTCGCGGAACCGGTCGGGCCTTCGATGGCCAGGCCGCCGCCGCTTCCCGCCACGCCGCCGGCCGTGTTGCCCTGCACCACGACATCGCGCATCGTGACGGCGCCGTTGAATCCGTGCAGTCCGCCGCCGAGCCCGTTCTCGGTGCGGTTGTTGCGCACGGCGCCGCCGGTCATGTGCAGCGTGCTGCCGCTCCCCACGCGGATTCCGCCGCCGGGATGCAGACCGGTGAGCGTGCGGTTGCCTTCCACGATCACGGTATCGAGACGGGCCGTGCTCGTGCCGAGCACGAGGAGCCCGCCGCCGTCGCTGCCGCGGGCCTGGTTGTCGGCGATCACGACATCGGCGAGTCGCACGTTCGCGCCGCCGTCGATCAGCACACCGCCGCCGCCGATCACCCCGATGTTGCCGCCGCGCAGCGTGAGCCCGCGCACCGTGGCGGTGAGATTCCCGTTGATCGTGAGCACGCGGCGTGACGCGGCCGGCGTGGCGTTCGCATCGATGATCGTGGCCGCGGAGCCGGCGCCGATGATCACGACGCTGGTGGTGATGGCGGGAAGCGCGCTCGTGAGTGTGAGCGTGCCTGTGATGTTCGCGCGCGCCGTGCCGCCGCGGAACGCGCTCCGGCGGTCCGAAGAGGACGCCTGGCCGCTGCGCCGCGCCGAGGCTGCGGAAGCCATCGATGCCGCCGGCTGTCCGATGTGTATCGTGTCGGCATCCGGCGCCGCGTTGGCGGCCGTGATCGCTTCCCGCAGCGAGCAGTGTTGCCACGTGCAGGCGCCGTCGTTCGTATCGTCGAGCGCCGTGACGAGCCGCGCGGCGCGCACCGTGATCAGCACGGTGTCCGTCTGCGTGACGTCGAGGGTGCTGCGCGCGACCACCGCGCAGGTACCGGGTGTGGTGGGCGCCGTGTATTGCACGGTGGCGGCGCTGCCGGTGAGCGTGCCGCAGGTGGTGCTCCACGTGACGGTGGTGTCGGCCGTGGTGCCGGTGACGGCGGCGGTGAGCGACGTCGGCTCACCGCGATAGAGAACGGTGGCGGCCGGTGTCAGCGCCACACGCACCGGCGTCACCGTGATCGTCGCCGCCGCCGAGCGTGTGGGATCGGCGACGCTCGCGGCCGTGATCGTGTATTCGCCGCCGCTCACCGGCGCGGTCCACGTGGCCGTGGCGCCGGTGCCGTTCACCGTGCCGCCGGAAGCGGTCCAGGCCACATCGGTGCTCGCGGTGCCCGTAAGCGTGGCGGTGAAGCTCTGCGTACCGGCCGCGCCCACGGTGCCGGTTGCAGGCGAGATGCTGATGCCGATGGGTGCCACGGTGGCGCTGGCGGACGCGCTCTTCGAGGCATCGGCGGCGCTGGTGGCCGTGACAGTGTACGTGCCACCGGTCATCGGTGCGGTCCATGTCACGGTGTTGCCGGTGCCGGCCACGGTGCCCCCGGTCATCGTCCAGGTGACGGCCGTGTTGGCGCTGTTGGTGACCGTCGCGGTGAACGACTGCGTGCCGCCCGCGTTCACGTTCGTGGTGGCGGGCGAAAGGCTGATCGCGACCGGCGGTGGTGGTGGTGGCGGCGGTGGAGGAGGAGTGGGCTCGGTGGGGTCGCCGCCACCGCCGCAGGCCGCGAGGACGCTCGTCAGTCCGCCAAGGAGCACGAGGCGGCGGGAGAACCAGGAAGAGGGTGAGCGCATGAGTGCCTCCGGTCGGCGGTAGGAGCGGTGATGCCGCGGCCTTGCGGACATCGCATCGACCTGCACTCACGCGTTGGAGCGGTCCGGACTCCCTCAACGGCCGACGGCCACGACGCGGGGTGCGTCGTGGCCGTCGAAGGAACCCATCGGGATCCGGTTCCCGCGCCCATCCGGAGACGGGACGCGGGCCGGATCGGCGGTGGTCAGCGCCGTCTCGCCGGCGCGGTCTGCCGGACGCTCCCCGCCGGCGCCGTGCCGCCGAACTCGAACGCGCCGATGTCGCACACGCCCTGGCGCGAGAACCCGCGCTGGTCCGTGGCGGGGCAGGCCGACGCCTTGCCCGCGTCGATCGCCGCGCTCCCTGCGAGCAGCGCGTGCGTGAACGTGGAGCCGCCGTTGTTCGCGAGCGTGGCATTCACGCCCGCCGGCGTGTTGGCCTTGTCGCCCGGCTGCGTGAACGCCGCGCAGGTGTCATCGTCGCTCAGGTTGTTCCCTTCGGACACGATGGACGCACCGCCGCCGATCTCGCAGTTCCGGGCGGCATCGCCCACGCGATTGCCCGACAGCAGCACGTTGGTGAGCCGCGGCGCGCCGGTGCCGGGGCCGATGCCCGACGGGGGAATCTCGAGACTGCCGATGCCGCCACCCACGTTCGTGGCCGTGTTGCCCACGAGCGAGACGTTGGTGAACGTGCCGGCATTGCTCGCGGCGATGCCGCCTCCGTTGACCGCGCTGTTCCCCGAGAAGGTGGTGTTGCGCACCGTGGCCAGCGGGCTCGCTGTGAACAGGCCGCCGCCCGATCCCTCGGTGGTGTTGCCGCTGATCACGACGTTCTCGAGTTGGAGCGTCTGCAGGGGCGTGAGGAGGGCGATGCCGCCGCCGAGCTGCGTGGCGGCGTTGTCGGAGATCGTGGAATGACTGAGCCGCAGCGTGCTCTGCCCCTGGACATAGACGCCCCCGCCGAACGTGTTCGAGGCATTCCCCGTGATCTGCAGCCCGGTGGCGGTGACGTTGCCGCCGCTGTTCACGGCCAGCCCTCCGCCGAATCCGCCGGTCGTATTGTCACGGATCGTGAGTCGGGTGAGCGTGGACGTGCCTCCGACACCCAGCCCTCCTGTGCTGCCGGTGCTGGTGACGGTGTTACGCGCAATCTCCACGTCCTGCAGCACGCTGGTGCCGGCGCCGACGATCAGGATGCCGCCCACCGAGGTGGCAGCCGTGTTGTCGCTGATCGTGCCGCCTCGAATGATGGCCATGGGCGAAGTCACGACATACACCCCGCCCCCCGAGGGAGCGGTGTTGCCGGTCACCGTGACGGTATCCAGCGTGACCGTGGTACCGGTGTTCGTGTAGACGCCGCCCCCCTGGGTCGTGGCCGAGTTCTCCGCGATCTCCACCTGCGCGACATGCAGGGTGCCGTTGAACATCGCCAGGCCACCACCGGATCCCGTGGCCGAGTTTCCGGTCACCGACCCCCCGCGCACATTGACGGTGAGCATTCCCGTTCCCCAGATGCCGCCACCGTTGCCGCCGGCCGTGTTGTCGGCAATGGTCACATCCTCGAGCGAAAGTACGGTCGTGGCGCCGGCGCTCCAGATCCCGCCGCCCAGACTCGTGGCCGTATTACCGGAAATCGAGCCGCCGCTCGCATTCACGGTGCCGACGTTGAGATAGAGCCCGCCGCCGGTGGTGGCGCTGTTGCCGGTGAGGTCGACGTTCGTGAGCTGGACGATGGCAGACCCCTGGAGGTAGAGTCCGCCGCCGCTGTTCGTTTCGGCGACGTTCTCCGTGATCGTCACGTCGGTGAGTGTGTACGTGCGGTCGGCCCACAGGAACACGCCCGCCGCGCGTGTCGTGGCCGTGTTCTTCGACACGGTGGTCCCCGACATGGTCAGCGACGTGACGTCCCCCACGGACAGGCCGGCGCCCTGATTCGCGGTATTCTCGGTGATCGTGCTGCCGGTGATGGTGACGGCGAGCGCGCCCGCAAGGCGCAACCCGCCGCCATCTCCGATCGTGGTGTTGCCCTTCACCGTCACGCTGTCGAGTGTGAATGCTCCCGGTCCGCCGGCGATGATGCCGGCGCCGGCGCCGCTTCCGGCAGCGACCGTGTTGCCTTCCACCGCGACCTTGGTGAGGGACACCGTGCTCCCGAGCGCCCGCAGGCCGCCGCCGAAACCGTCGGCCACGGTGTTGTCGCGGATCGCGCCGCCGGTCATCTCGAACGTGCTGCCGCCGACGATGGCCACGCCGCCGCCGATCAATCCCGCGGCACCGGTGGCGCGATTGTCGTGCACGGTCACGTTGGTGAGACGCACCGTGCTCGCGCCGAGCACGTACAGCCCGCCGCCCTGGGAGCCGCGGGTTTCATTGTCGGTGATGGCTACGTCGCTGAGCGTGAGATTCGCACCGGTGCTCACCGAAATGCCGCCTCCGCCCGTGGTCGTCACACCGCCACGCACCGTCACGCCGCTGATCGACGAAACGGAAGCGGCGCCGTCGAACAGGAGCACGCGCCGCGGGTTGGCGACGGAGGCGTTCGCGTTGATCGTGAGCTGGGCCGCGCCGGTGCCGATGAGATGCACCGGTGTGGTGATCGCCGGCAGCGCGCTCGTGAGCGTGAGCGTGCCGCCCGTGGGAATCGCCGCCGCCGGTACCGCCGCGGCGGGCACCATCGCGGCGCTGCCCCGCCCGAAGGCCGGCATGCCACCACTCGCGCCGGCACCCAGCAGCCCGGCCCGCAGCCCCACCGGAGCGCTGCCGCGCATCCCCGCCGCCCGCATCCCCGCCGCCCGCATCCCCGCGGCCGGCAGCCCGAGCCGGATCGTGTCCGCCGCCGGCGTCGC
>CAZUKU010000055.1:0-15134 GCA_964621045.1 uncultured Gemmatimonas sp. | reverse complement strand
GTGCCGGCGCGGATTTCGAGGATGACGTTGCGCTCGTCCATCGCGTCCTTGGGCAACAGCGCGATGCGGATCTTGTGCTCCAGGCTCTCGCGCTGATCGAGCAGCGCCTCAAGGCCGTGTTGAAAGAGATCACGTCGAGCGAGGGCCGCTTTGTCGTGTTCATTGACGAGTTGCACACGCTGGTGGGGGCGGGCAAGGCGGAGGGCTCCATGGACGCCGGCAACATGCTCAAGCCCATGCTCGCCCGCGGCGAGCTGCGCGTGGTGGGCGCCACCACGCTCGACGAATACCGCAAGCACGTGGAGAAGGACGCCGCGCTCGAACGGCGTTTCCAGCCGGTGTACGTGGGCGAGCCGAGCGTGGAGAGCACGATCGCGATCCTGCGCGGCCTCAAGGAGCGCTACGAGGCGCACCACGGCGTGCGCATCACGGACGGCGCGGTGGTGGCCGCGGCCACGCTCTCGGACCGCTACATCGGCGACCGGTTCCTCCCCGACAAGGCCATCGACCTCGTGGACGAGGCCGCGTCTCGGCTCCGCATCGAAATCGATTCGGTGCCGCAGGAGATCGACGAGGTGGAGCGGCGCCTGGTGCAGCTCGAGATCGAACGGCAGGCGCTGCTCAAGGAGTCCGACCCCGCGTCGGTGGAACGGCGCACGATCCTCGAGCGCGAGCTCGCCGAGGGGCGCGAGAAGGTGGCCGGCATGCGCGCGCAGTGGCAGCAGGAGAAGGACGTGCTGGGTTCGGTGGGGCGCATCAAGCAGGAGATCGAGCAGGCGCGCGTGGAGGCGGAGAAGGCCACGCGCGCGGGGGATCTCAACCGCGCCGCCGAGATCACGTACGGGCAGATTCCGCAGCTCGAGCGCGACATGCAGGCGGCCGAAGCGCAGTTCGCGTCGCAGAACGGCCGTCCGCAGTTCCTCAAGGAGGAAGTGGGCGCCGACGACATCGCCGAGGTCGTGGCGCGCTGGACCGGCATTCCGGTCACGCGCATGATGGAGTCCGAGCGCGAGCGGCTCACGCATCTGGAAGACGTGCTCGCCACGCGCGTGATCGGGCAGGACGAGGCCGCGCGCGCCGTGGCCAACGCGGTGCGGCGTTCACGCGCCGGTCTGCAGGATCCCAACCGTCCGGTGGGGAGCTTCATCTTCCTCGGCCCCACGGGCGTGGGGAAGACGGAGACCGCGCGCGCGCTGGCCGAGTTCCTGTTCGACGACGAGCATGCCATGGTGCGCATCGACATGTCGGAGTACATGGAGAAGCACGCGGTGGCGCGGCTCATCGGCGCGCCGCCGGGCTACGTGGGGTACGAGGAGGGCGGGCAGCTCACCGAGGTGGTGCGGCGCCGTCCCTACTGCGTGATCCTGTTCGACGAGATCGAGAAGGCGCACCCCGACGTGTTCAACATCCTGCTCCAGGTGCTCGACGACGGCCGGCTCACCGATTCACAGGGGCGCACGGTGGATTTCCGGAACGCCGTGGTGATCATGACGTCGAACGTGGGCTCGTCGTACATTCTCGAAGCCGCGGGCACTCCGATCGCCGAGGTGGAGGAGCGGGTGCTGGGCGCGCTCCGCGCGACGTTCAAGCCCGAGTTCCTCAACCGCGTGGACGACATCGTGGTGTTCCGCCCGCTCGGCCGCGAGCAGATCGACCGCATCGTGGACCTGCAGCTCGGCCGGCTGCGCGTGCTGCTCGCCGGGAAGAAGCTCACGCTCGATCTCACGCCCGCCGCGCGCATGCGGCTCGCGGACGCCGGGTACGATCCCGTGTTCGGCGCGCGCCCGCTCAAGCGGGCCGTGCAGCGGCTCGTGCAGAACCCGCTCGCGCTCGCGGTGCTGGAAGGCAGGTTCGCGGAGGGGGACCACATCGTGGCGGACGTGGACGGGAACGGGGGGCTCAGCTTCGCGGTGGGGGATGCGGGGGCATAGAGCCGGCGTATCTCACCACCCGTCGATGCGCATCCGCATGACGAGAAACCGGGGATTCCCGTCCGCATCTTCCGTGGAGGCGATGACCAGATCGTCTCCGAGGAACATGTCGAGCGGTGCATCGAACCGCCGGCTCACCACGAGCGTTCCCGTCCGCGGATCGATTACTTCGAGCATGCTGTCGGTGTAGCGCAGGGGGTCGGTGATGATCGGGTGGGAGCCGCTTCCCTCCCGTATCGCCGTGCGCCATCGCGGGTCGGGGACACGGCTGTGCACCCGGAGCAGGCCACGCGCATCCTCGTGGATGCTGGACACCCACGGGACGGGCTCCCCGCGCTCCCGCCGCTCACGCACGACATCCGTGTTCAGCTCCGGAAACCACGACGTGCGCCGCGACAGCCGGCGCACCAGCCGCCCGGTCGTGGGTTCGATGAGATGGAGCTCGTACGCCGTTCGTGTTGCACTCCAGGCGAGACCGTCCGCCGCATGCGCGAGCGCACGGCCGGATGACGTGGCACCGGTCGCGTGGGCCGCTCCACTGTCGGTGGTTTCGGTGAATGACCGGATGATCGAACCGTCCGTGCCCAGCAGGTGCAGCGGAAACCCGGCGCCGGCCGGCGAGCCGACCGCATGATTCACCAGCAGCTCACCGCCCGGCAGCAGCAGCGCCGGCACCATCTGCAACTGCACATCGAGTGACGCGCTCCGTGCGAAGCGGAACTCGGAATCCAGCACCGTTCGGCGGCTCAGCGCCCAGTCGACCACGTGAACAGAATCACCGGTGCCGACGTGCAGCATCGAAATCTCGCGGAACTCGCCCGGGCCGCCTCCCGCGACACCAACCCGCTGCATGAATCGTCCCGTCGAATCGAACACCTGGATCGCATTGCCGTACGAGCGCGTCACCAGGAAGCGTCCCTGCCCGTCGCGCACGATCGCATTGGACGAGGACTCGAGCATGCCCGGTCCATCGGCATCACCGATGGTGAATAGCGTATCCAGTGCCAGCGTGCAGGATGCGCAGGATGGCGTATCGTGGATCAGGGCGACCGTGCGATCGCCGGTTGCCGTGCACGCGCCGGCCAGGAGCATGCACAATACCGCGTGCCCCACGATTCTGATGATCATGGATGATGCCTGGAGTCACCGTTCAGGAACCGCTTCGTCGAATCCGGAACAGGTTGATCACAATATCTCCCTCGTTTTCCGACAGGCTGCGAGTGACCAGCATATCCCCGGATACGCTCAGCACGGTATGGCCTGCCGGAATCCGTGCTTCGCCCACATCCCGGAGCGTCGTGCCGTCCAGGATCAGAAGACGGGATCCTTCTCTGGAAGACCCGGGGAGCACCACCCAGAGCAATCCCGCGGGATCTGCAAACAGCCCGCCGGTCAGTGCGCGCGCGTCGGGCGCCGGGACGCTGAGGAGAAGGTCCCGGACTCGCGCCTGGACGGCCTGCGGGATGTCCATGACGATACGATCCACCGCGTCGGCGTAGGAACCCTGCGACGGTCCCAGGCCGAGCACCCGGCGGCCTGTCGTGGTGCCATCGAACGTCATCGCCTCGATCACCGGCTGATCCGCGTGCAGCAGTATCATGGACCGCCGGACCATGACCATGAACGCCTGTCCCCCCTGGGGCCGTGGTACCGCATTGCCGCCCAGTCGTACCCACTCCCCCAGGCGAACGCTGTCCCGCAGGATCCGGCGTGAGGATCCATTTTCGGCCAGCAGGATGCGTCCGGTCGCGCGCAGGACCTCGACCTGCCCCCGTTCCATGATGAGGTCCGTCGCTCGTCGCTCCACGAGCCCGATCGATCCGCGTTCGCCGCAGATCACCTCATGGAGCGGCTGCTGCGAGCTCGTCCCCTCGGAACGAAGCAGGGCACCGCTCGCACTGAAGTAGGTCAGGCGGGAGTTCTCCGTATCCCATACGACGAACTGCGTGTCGTCGCAGCGCATCATCTGCCGGATGAATCGAAACTCGCCGGGGCCATCGCCCGCTCGTCCGATCGTACGAATGAAGGTGCCGTCCCGATCGAACAGGGCGAGCGTGCTTGAGGTCGGATCGGCGATCACGAGGTGCGTCCCGATAGCCAGCGCTGCGCTTGCATGGCCAAAGCGCACACGGCCATCTGCTCCGACCGCCGGAATGCTCGTCTCGGGGCGTTTCTCCACGGCGACGTGCTGAGCCGCCATCGTGAGTGGCACACCGAAGCAGGCAAGGCCCATGATCTGAAGAGCTGCACGGGTCCTGGACCACGTCGTCGATATGGAAGATCTCTGGCGGGATGTGGCGTGAGTCATCATGCGATCACCGGATAGCGGATGGTATCGGCACCGAGGAGGTCATATGCTCCGAAGCGCATCGTTCGGATTCGCGCGTGCCGCACGTCTGGCGGGAAGCCAGCAGGCCATGCCCACGATGCCGGCCAGTGCGATGGCCGCGATGGCGCCGGCGCCCCACATCACACCCGCCGGTGCCGGCAACCCGGAGAGAATGCCCCAGGCGAGCAGCGCGGCGAGCAGCGCGGCGAGCAGGCCGCCTGCGATCAACCCGGAACGCATCGTGCGGAACGACTGCATCATCAGCAGTGCCAGGATCTGCCGCGGCGTGGCGCCCAGGGCGAGCCGGATACTGATCTCGCGCGATCGCTGCGCCGTGGTGTAGCGCACGAGCCCGTACAACCCCACGGACGCGATCAGGAGCGTGACCAGCGTCATGAAGGCAAGTGCGTCGGCCAGAATGCGGAGCGGGAGCAGCTGTTGCCGCGCCGTTTCCGCGAGTGATCGGATCGGCGGAATGTGTACGAACGGGTCGACCTCCCGGGCGGCCGCCCGGATCAGGGCTGCTGCTTCGGCGGCCGGCGCACGGGTTTCCACGATCAGCCGGGTATTCGATGCGTACGCCTGCCGTTCGGAGAGGAAAAGCTCGTATGCCGGCGTACGCGACAGCCGGCCTCCGACACCGCGGATCACGACGCGGTCATCTACCACTCCGATGATGCGAAGAGCGGGGCCTGTTCTTCCGGGCGTGATACGGTCGCCGATCGGCACGTCCGTGCCCCACAGCGCACGCGCGAGCGCGGCACTGATCACGACCACGGGTTCACGATCGGCCTGGTCGGTGGCGTCGAACGTGCGTCCGTGCAGGAGCTGGCGTCCGTGCTGCGCGAGGTAGGTGTCGCTGACCACATGCCAATCCGGGGGCTGGCGCAGAGTCGCACGCCCGAGGCGTGTCATGGAATCGCCCGCGGCGTATACCCAGGGTTCACGGCGTGCGGCGCGCGGCGCGGAGTCGACCGCAATCCCGCGGAGCGCGCCAATGCGCGAGCTGCCCGCCAGCCGGATGGTATCCGACGCCGCGAGCCGGTCCGCGAGCGCGTGTGCGAATGCCTCAGGCGCACCCGGGTCGTCGGGGCGCTGGCCGTCGAGCAAGGGCTCGACCTGGAGCATGCGCTCCGCGGCATATGGCGTATCGACGTCCAGGAGGGATCGATAGCCGGCGACGAGCAGCGCGCTGCACACCACCAGTGCAAACGAGAGCGCGAGCTGCACGCGCACGAGGCGCGCGCTCCGGAGGCCGGCGTCACGCGCGGTTATCCCCGCTCCCTCCCCGTCCTGGATCGCGCGCAACGGATCGACCCGTGCCCCTTCGCGCGCCGGCAGGAGGCCGAACACGAGCATCGTGGCCAGGGAGATGACGAAGGCGAACACGAGGACACGCCAGTCCACGCCGAACGACAGCCATCCGGGAAACCCCTGTCGCGGCACCAGCGCCAGCAGCAGACGGACCCCGGTAGCCGACAGCAGCATGCCGAGGACACCGGCCGCGAGACCGAGGACGGCGTGTTCGACCAGCAACTGCCGAAGCAGGCGGGAGGACGTAGCCCCGAGGGCCGCGCTCAACGCGAGGACACGACGACGGTAGGCGGCGCGGGCGAGCAGGATGTTCATGACGTTCGCACACGCCACCACGAGAACGATCGCGGTGACGAGAAACGCCAAGGCGGCCACGGAGTACCCGGCCGGTCCGCGTGCGCGTTCATGAAGCGCTCCTGCCGGGAACTGCCAGCCGCCAAGGTACAGGGAATCCCGGATCGTGCTGTGCGACAGGCGTTCGGCGATCGTGGCGGTCAGTGCTTCGGGCGTCACACCGGATCGCAAGCGGATGACGACGTTGATCAGGGGACGTGCCAGCGGGCCGTCCTGATGAAGAGCGGCCGTGTCGAGTGCCGTGGTGACCGGCGCGAGCGGCGTCCACACCATGGCGTGGGAGTGGAAGACGAAGCCGGGCGGCATCACGCCGATGATGCGGTGCTCCCGTCCACCGATGTCGATCGTGGCATCGCGCAGGTCGGGTGCGTCGGAGAACGACGTTCGCCACAGGGAGTCGCTGACCAGTGCGACGGGCGCGTTCGTCCGGTACTCCGCCGCCGCAGGCAGGCGGCCCAGCACGGGCTTCGCACGCAGCAGATCGAAGGCCGCGGAATCGAGTGCCGTGCGCGTGCCGCGCGTATCCGTGCCGCGGATGGTGAGTGATTGCGCGCGTTCATCGTAGGCGGCGATCTCCGCATGGTCCGATACGAGACGACGCAATCCGTCGGCAAGATCGGCCGGCACCTGTGAGATGATCGCACCGTCCGGCGCGACGCTCGTGATGACGACGAGCCGGTCACTGTCCGCGTACGGCAGCGGCCGAAGCCATACACTGTTCATGAAGCTGAACACCGTGGTCACCGCTCCGATGCCGAGCCCCACGACCACGATGATCGCGAGATTGCTCACCGGCTCCTTGTGCATGCGCCGCAGCGCGAACCGGAGATCCCGTGCGACATCGGGCACCCAACTGAATGCCCGGCCCCGAAGCGCCGCTTCCTTCGTCTGCTGCACGCCGCCGAACGCCACGAGCGCGCGGCGCCGGGCCTCGTGCAACGGCACGCCCTGGGCGATGAGCTCGTCGGTGGCGAACGCGATATGGGTCTCGAACTCCTCGTCGATCTCCCGCGTCACGTGCCGGCGCCGCACGAGGGCGAGCAGACCGCGGCGTACACGCTCGATTCCGCTGGTCATGGATCGTCAGGTCGCGTTCAGGACCCGTTCCACCGCGGCCGAGAACAGCCGCCACTGCTCCCGCTCATCCACGAGTTGGCGGCGGCCGAGCGTGGTGAGCCGGTAGATCTTGACGCGGCGCCCCTCGGGCGAGGTGCCCCACTCGGCCTCGAGCCATTTACGCTCCTCCAGCCGGTAGAGCGCGGGGTAGAGCGATCCCTGGTTGATCTCGAGCACGTCAGCCGAGAGATCACGGATGCGTTTCGAGATCGCCCAGCCATGCATGGGCTGCAGCGCAAGACTCTTGAGAATGAGGAGATCGAGGCTCCCCTGCAGCAGATCAGCCCGTTCGGCCATCGGCACCTCCATGCCTTGACGTTCGACAATACGATGGATGGGCTATTGTCGAATGTCAAGGTATCAGGGCCGTCGCCAAGCCCGCCCCTGTTCCCGCGGCGGCCGGCGGCCTATCGTCCGCCCATGCTGCCGGGACACCTTCCGCCATGACCATTCCCTCGGCCGACGACCGGACGTATCTCCAGGCCGCGCTTGCCGAAGCCGAAGCCGCGGCTGCGGCCGGCGAGGTGCCCGTGGGCGCGGTGATCGTGTGCGACGGCGCGATCATCGCCCGCACGCAGAACCGCATGGTGCGCGACGGCGACGCCACCGCGCACGCCGAACTGCTCGCGCTGCGCGATGCCGCGCGCACGCTCGGCGAGGCGCAGCAGGGAAACCCGGGCAATGCCCACCCGGGCAGCGCCCGCCTCGGCGACTGCACGCTCTACATCACGCTCGAACCGTGCGCGATGTGCGCCGGCGCGATCGTGCTCGCGCGCGTGGGGCGCGTGGTGTTCTCTGCGTGGGACGACAAGGCCGGCATGGCCGGCTCCGTGGGCGATCTGCTGCGGCACGCGCGGCTCAACCACAGGCCCGAGGTGCTCGGCGGGGTGGACGCGGAGGCCGCGGGCACGCTGCTCAAGGCGTTCTTCGCGGGGGCGAGGGAGCGGAGGACGTGACGGGCCCGGATCCTGAGAGCGCCGTACGGTTCTTCTACGAGATCGTCGCGAATCCGACGGTGGCCGCGATCGAGGCATGTGTTGCGGAAAAATCTCTCGAGCGGTTGCGCGAACATCTCTGCGACGAGGCATCTGCGCTGCAGCGGCTTGGTGATCGGGAACGCCTGGAACAGTTCTTCATCGAACACGGCCATCGGGGCACTCTGGACGAGTACCGCGCGCTGACCGGCGCCGATCTGCTCCTTCAGCTCATCACTCTCTATCCGCCTCACATACGACAGTTTGCGCCGCGTATACTGGGCACGATCCGGGAGAAACCGGATCAGGCATGGGTGTTCTTTCGTCTGGAGTGTCTACCGCCCGGACCTGAGGGTTCACCCGCTGCACGGACCGTGGACGACCCGTCAGCGGATGGCGATTATGAGCCTTTCCTGCCCGACTATTGCGAGGCTCGGCTGATCGATGGCCGGTGGCAGGTGATGCTGAACTCCTTCCACGACCATCCCGTACCCGGTTTGCGAGGCACGATCCTCTGGTCGGAGCCATAGGGCGTCGAGATCTGCACGAGCACCGCGAACGCGCCGGTGAAGGGCGGGGGCAGGTGTTCCCGGGCGAGTTCTCGTCGGGGGCTTGGGTCCACTTCACGAGGTCGCAAGGGGCGGGTCGGTAGTCGCGAGTCTCGAGGGTGCCTGGAACAGCCAAAGCCGGCCAAGGGGCAGGAGTCGCACGCTCCCTCCCCTGACCCCAAGGCCCGAGTCGCCAGGTACCCTCGAGACTCGCGACTACCGACCCGCCCCTTGCGACCTCGTGTGGCCGATCCCGCTCTCCGCACGACACGCCGCGAGGAACACCCCTGGTCTCACTCGTACCGCTTCAGCTCTCCCGCCTTGTACTTCGCCCAGTACGCGGCCAGCTCGTGCTTCACCTTCCCGTGCAGCAGGTACACACCGACGAGATTCGGGAACGCCATCCCCAGAATCATCAGATCCCCGAAGTCGAGCACGTTCGTGGCCGTGACGATCGAGCCCAGGAACACGAACACGAGGAACAGGAGGCGATACCACATCGACGCCTCCGCGCCGAACATCCACACCCAGCACCGCTCGCCGTAGTACGACCACGAAATCATCGTGGAGTACGCGAACATGAACACCGCGATGGAGAGCATGTGCGGGCCGATCGCCAGCCGCTCGCCCATGGCACGCGACGTGAGCGCGGCGCCCTGGTTGTTGGCGACGAGATCGGCGTACTCGGGGTTGTTGTACGCGCCGGTGATCACGATGATGAGCGCGGTCATGGTGCACACGACCACCGTGTCGATGAACGGCTCGAGCAGGGCCACGATCCCTTCGCGGACCGGATACTCCGTGCGGGCGGCGGAGTGCGCGATGGCCGCGGAACCGGCCCCGGCCTCGTTGGAGAAGGCCGCGCGCTGGAATCCGATGATGAGCACGCCCACGAACCCACCCGCTACGGCCTCCGGGTTGAACGCCGACGAGATGATCGTGCCGAACGCCCACGGAATCCGGTCGGCGTACAGGAACAGGATCACGAGCGCCGAGAGGATGTACATGCCGGCCATGAGCGGCACGATCTTGTCCGCCACGGACGCGATGCGCCGGATGCCGCCGATGATCACGATGCCGACCAGAAACACCATGAGGAGCCCGTACGCCCAGGGCGCGCTCGCGAAGAAGGGCACGATCTCCTGCACGGCGTTCAGCGACTGATTCACCTGGAAGCTGTTGCCGCCGCCCAGCGATCCGCCGACGCACAGGATGGCGAAGGCCACGGCGAGCACCTTGCCGAGGCCGGGGAATCCCTTTTCGGCGAGTCCCTTGGAGAGGTACTGCATGGGGCCGCCGAGCACGCGGCCGTCGGCTCTGATTTCCCGGTACTGCTGGGCCAGCGTGCATTCGGTGAACTTGGTGGTCATGCCGAGCAGGCCGGCGCAGATCATCCAGAACGTGGCGCCCGGTCCGCCCATGCCGATGGCGATGGCCACGCCGGCGATGTTGCCGAGCCCCACGGTGGCGGAGAGCGCCGTGGTGAGCGCCTGGAAGTGCGAGACGTCGCCGGGCGCGTCGGGGTTGGTGAACTTGCCGGCGGTGACCTGCAGGGCGTGCTTGAACGCGCGGACGTTGATGAATCCCATGCGCACGGTGAGGAACACCGACGCGATCGCGAGCCACACCACCACGAACGGCGCGCGCCGTTCGGGATCCCAGAACATCAGGTCGAAGAAGAAGACGGAGCTGATGACGGTATTGACGGCACCGACGGCGCGGTCGATGGTGTCCATCAGTCCGCCGCCTTGTGCGAGGGCGGTGGAGAAGGGGAGGAGACTCAGAAAGGCGGCAGCGGCGAGGCCACGGGCCGGTCGGCCAGGGAGAGGGCGCATGCGGAGGCGGGAGAAGGGCGTGACGACGACGTCACGGGCCTCGATCCGGACGGATCGGGCAGAGGAGGGACGCGCCAAGCTATTGTGTTCGGCCGCCGCGCGACAGGGCCGGAAGAACGCGGCTTCGACGTTGACAGATTTTCGCGGACGTTCTATACATTCAGATTGTGCGGGAAACGCGCACGAACACGCAGGACAGGTGGCTGAGTGGTTGAAGGCACCGGTCTCGAAAACCGGCGTACCCGCAAGGGTATCGTGAGTTCGAATCTCACCCTGTCCGTTGCGTCCGACCGGTTCACGGTCTGGCGCTCGCTCGACCCCGGCGCTGCCGGGTGCACGGCCGCAGGTCGTCAGAGGTCAGCACCAGTCTGTCTGGACGGGTGGCCGAGAGGCTTAAGGCGCGGCACTGGAAATGCCGTTCACCTCACAAGGGTGTCGGGGGTTCGAATCCCCCCCTGTCCGCTCCACGCACGCCCCCGGGCCCACAGCCCGGGGGCGTCGTCGTTCCCGCCCTTTTCGCCGCTCCGGCCCCTCGCCCTTCCGCGACCCGGCCGTTTCACGATGTGTCGTCTTCGTCACACAACCCCGGTTGCGCAATCCGCCGGCGCGGCGCAGATATCGAAGGACGAGGGGCGCAGTGGAGCGTCCCGCGCGCGCGGACTCGTCCGCAGGAGTAATGCATGTTTCCGTCTTCCAGTCTGTCGACCGGCCGCTCCGTGACGTGGCGCTTCGCCCTGCTCGCGGCCGTGGCACTCGGGCTCTTCTCCCTGTGCGCCGGGGTCATGGTCGCGGCCAGCGGCGCAGCCTCGCAGGCCCCCGAGATCACCGTCGACGCCGAACGCACCATGCAGGGCGCGAAGCTCGCCATCCGCGGCCGCAACTGGCCGGCCCGCGGCACGGTGACCATCACCGCCACCCGTCCGCCCGGGGCCACGGCCGATCTCGAGCTCGGTACCGCGCCGGTCAATGCGAACGGGGAATTCCGCGCCACCAAGCTGTCCAAATGCACCACCAGCAACGAGGCCGACGGCAAGGCGCAGGTGACCATCACCGTGCGCTCCGGCGACGCGCAGGCGGAGCAGCGCATCGAAGCCGCGCCATGGGTGTGCATGAGCGGGCAGGGAGCCGATTGACCGGCGGCGAAACGCCGGCGATCGCCATCTGACCGCCGGTTGACAGCCGGGGTACCGGGGCGCAGGATATCGCGCTCACTGCGCGCAGGAAAACGCGCTGACCACCTCGTCCCGCTGCCGTGCCAACCGCCGTCTTCGTCTGTCCCATCTTCTCGCCGGCCGCCACGCAGATGATCGAGGCGGCCGTGTCGCTCCCCGACGTGCGGCTGGCCGTCGTGGCCCAGCAGTCGCTCGCCGATCTTCCCCCTGCGGTCGCCGCCCGGCTCGCGGGGCACTGGCAGGTGGCCGACGTCACCGACGCCGCGCAGCTCAGTTGGGCGGTGGGGGAGCTCGAAACCCGCCTCGGCACGCTCGACGCGCTCTTCGGCGCCTTCGAGCAGTTGCAGGTGCCGCTGGCCGAGGTGCGCGCGCACTTCGACATCCCCGGCATGCGTCCCGAAGCGGCGCAGCGCTTTCGCGACAAGGCGCTCATGAAGGCCACGCTGCGCGCGGCCGGCGTGCCGTGCGCGCGGCACCGGCTCGTCACCAGCGCCGACGACGCCCGGGCCTTCGCGCGCGAGGTCGGATTCCCGCTCGTGGCCAAGCCGCCCGCGGGCGCCGGCGCACGCAACACCGAACGGCTCGAGCACGCCGAGGCGCTGCGCGCATGGCTCGAACAGCAGCCGCCGCACATGGAACGTCCGGTGCTGCTCGAGGAGTTCCTGAGCGGACGCGAGCATTCGCTCGAAACCGTATCGATCGGCGGACGGGCGGTGTGGCATTCGCTCACGCACTACGACCCCACGCCGCTCGAGGTGCTCGAACAGCCGTGGGTGCAGTGGTGCGTGGTGCTGCCGCGCGAAGTGGACGACCCGCGTTACGACGACATCCGCGCCGTGGGCGCGAAGGCGCTCGCCGCGCTCGGCATGGAAACGGGCGTGTCCCACTGCGAATGGTTCCGCCGCGCCGACGGCAGCCTCGCGATCTCCGAGATCGCCGCGCGTCCGCCCGGTGCGCAGATCACCACGCTCATCTCACGCGCGCACGACATCGATTTCGTGCGTGCCTGGGTGGAGGTGCAGCTCTTCGGCCGGTTCGCCGTCCCCGAGCGGAAGTACGCCGTGGGCGCCGCGTACCTGCGCGGGCAGGGAAAGGGGCGGGTCACCGCGCTCGAAGGGCTCGACGCGGTGGCCCGCGAGGTGGGCGCGCTCGTCACCGACTACCGGCTCCCTACGGCGGGGCAGGCGCCTTCCGGCAGCTACGAAGGGGAAGGCTTCATCATTCTGCGACACACCGACACCGAGGTCGTGGTGCGCGCGCTGCGCCACGTCATTTCCACGCTCCGCGTCCGCCTCGGCTGACGCGCTTCACGAGAGATTCCGCATGGCGTCCAACGTCCTCATGATCATGCCCGGCTTTCCCGGCGAGATGCCCTACTTCACGCGGGGGCTCTCGGAGATGGGCGCCACGGTGTGGGGCGTGGCGCAGGGGCCGGCCACCGAGCTCCCGGAGCTGTCGCGCCGGCACCTGTCGCACTATCTGGCCGTGCCCGCGCTGTTCACGGATACGAACGCGGCCATCGCCGCGATCCGCGACTGGACGCGCGGCGTGACGATCGACCGGGTGAGCTGCCTCTGGGAGCCCGGCGTGGAACTCGCGGCGGCGATCCGCGCCGCGCTCGGCGTGCCGGGGCAGACGCCCGAGCAGGCGCGCCGCTTCCGCAACAAGGAGCTCATGAAGCAGGCGCTCGCCGAGGCGGGCGTGCGCGTGCCGCGGCACCGCGCGGCCCGTTCGGCGCGCGAGGTGCGGGAAGCAGCGGAGCAGGTGGGTTTTCCCTGCATCGTGAAGCCGATCGCCGGCGCCGGGTCGCAGGACACCTTCCGCTGCGACAGCGCGGCCGAGCTCGACGCGGCGCTCGCCCAGCTCGGGCACATCGAGGAAGTGAGCGTGGAGGAGTTCATCGACGGCGAGGAGTTCACCTTCGACACGATCTGCGCGGGCGGGAAGATCGCCTACTTCCACATCGGCTACTATCGGCCGCGGCCGCTCGTGGCGCGCACGGTGGAATGGATCAGTCCGCAGACGCTGAGCTACCGGCACGTGAACGATCCCTGGGTGGCGGGCGGCCGCGCGATGGGCGAGCAGGTGCTCGCCGCGCTCGACTTCGACACCGGGTTCACGCACATGGAGTGGTACCGCAAGTCGGACGGCGAGGTGGTGTTCGGCGAAGTGGCGGCGCGGCCGCCGGGCGCGCGCACGGTGGATCTCATGAACTTCGCGTCGGACGTGGACCTGTTCACGGGGTGGGCCGAAGCCGAGGTGCGGGGCACGTTCTCGCTGGACGTCGAGCGGCGGTACAACTGCGCCTGTATCACGAAGCGGGCACAGGGGCAGGGGCGCATCCGGGGGATCGAGGGGATGGACCGGGTACGCGCGCGGTGCGGCGACGCGATCATGGCCGTGGACCTGCTCGCGGTCGGAACGCCGCGGCGCGACTGGAAGGCCACGCTCCTGTCGGACGGGTACGTGTCGCTCCGGCATCCCGACTGGCAGGAGACGATGGCGATGGCCGATTTCGTGGGGGAGGAGTTGCAGCTCTACGCGGGGTGAAGCGAGGCGTTGCGTCCCCGTTACACCCCTTGTAGTGCGGCGCGGGCGCTACAGCGGGCGCGGAGCGGACGCGACGCCGATGTGATCCGGGCGCCCCGTTCCCACGGGCCATTCGCTCGTGGATCACCGGAAACGGCCGGGCTCGCCTCGCGGCACGACCTTTGCGCTGAGACCTGGCAGACACTCCTTCCGCCGGACGCCCCGCTCGCTGGGTGATCCCGGCTCGCCCCCTCCCACTGAATCCAGACCATGTCGCGCATCGTGGAAGATCCGCCGATCGAAGCCGCCCGGAGTCACTTCTCGCAACTCTGCGTGCTGCTGACCGGGGTGACCGCCGGGGTGGTGGAACCCACCGCCGGGGAGTCGCTCCAGAGCCCGAGCTATCACATGGGACGCCGCGACGGCTATCACGTGGTGGTGGCGCACCTGGCCAGCAGCCGGACGCTGCGCGAGGCGGCCGACAAGTGTGTGGCCTTCGGCCGCGGTGTCGAGGAGCGGGCGGCCACGCATCCGTACGGCCCGGACTGGTGCCACGGCTTCGCGCAGGCCACGCTCGCGGCCTCGGCGGACCTGGCGATGTATGCGGCCACCTGCACGCTGCCGCAGATCGACAAGCAGCGGCTGCGGTCGGCGCGGACGGCGGCGCGGCATCTGTCGCCGTTCCCGAGTACGTGGACGCACACGCCGCGCGCGACGCCGGCGCTGGACGCGCCGGAAACGCCGAGCTCGCCGCGGGAGTGGTGAGGGCGGTTGCGGGGTGATGGGCAGGTCGACGGGTCGCGCCGAGGGGTGCGGCCCGTTTGTGTTTTCGCTTGGGGACCGGCTTCACGATGGGGGGAGATCGGCCGTACGAGGTCGCAAGCCGTGGGTCGATAGTCGTGAGTCGCGAGGGTGCCTGGCGACTCGGGCCCCTTGGCCAGCTTTGTCGCTTCTACGCTCGAGGGCGCGTGGAGCACCGGGGCCTATCCGTTTTTCTGTGTGTGAGGCAGGGTGAGTGGGTTACACGTGCTG
>CAZUKU010000054.1:0-15559 GCA_964621045.1 uncultured Gemmatimonas sp. | reverse complement strand
CGTACGTGCCGTGGTCGGGCGGGCAGACGACCACGGACGGGCTCCGGGTGACCGACATCGCCCCGACGTACGGGTGGTGGGGGAGTCTGCTGACGAGCCAGAGTGACGCGAGCGGGTTGAAATACCAGCGCAACCGGTTCTATGATCCGAGCACAGGGCAGTTCACCCAGCAGGACCCGATCGGGCTCCGGGGTGGGCGGAACCTGTACGCCTTCGCCGGCGCGGATCCGGTCAACTTCCGCGATCCGTTTGGGTTGTGTCCGAAGAATATGGGAGGGGACGGGAAAACCAATTCACTGGGTGATTGCCCTGAAGGAACCGAAGGATACCGTCAGTTCCGAAATCCTCCAGGGCTGGTGTCGGTCCCCGCTCCGTGGGAATTCACTCCAGGCAACATCCGCGGCGTGAGTAGGCTTACTCTTTCCTTGGGTAAACGCGCCATCCAGAAGCAAGTCGCCAAGCGTACCTCCCCCAATCAGATGCAGAAACAAGTTGATCGCGGCAACGCTCCCCGTAGTGTGGATCGAGTCGATCTAGGCAATCCGAATGATCGAGGAGATGCGCTGCCGCATATCGAGTTCAAGGATGGCTTCACCCTACGGATTGATGGTACATGGAAGCACAACGGAGGAACAGGCAGACCCCTGACACGCAAGGAGCAGCAATGGATCCAGGAGAACGGTTGGACCCTGCCCCCCCCCCGGTGAATTGGCAGGTGGGGCTGTACGAGAGTACCAGCGCGTGGCTCGCGGAGCATGCTGGGCGAGTGCCCCACGACGAGTGGTATGACGTGCATATCGACCGTCTGTCCGCGGCGCTCAGGCCGCAGGCGATGTGGCTCGGCGGGACGCTGGAGGTGTTCAGGATCGCGGTGAACGAACGGGATACGAACAGGTGGCCATTTCATGTCGTGATGCAGATCAGGCTCTCGACTGGCGAACGTCCGCTGGGCGCGAACTTCGAGGACCTGAAAAGTGTGGAAGATCAGCTGATGTGGACGCCGCCCAAGCTTATTCTCTGCGCAAAGGATGTGGCACCATGGCGCACCAGCGAGGACTTTCGGGACCTCGGAGCCCCGTACACGCCACCCTCTCCGAGGTCGACGCGAACCTACCTGCAGGAATGGTACGACGAACAGGAATGGTACGACGAAGAAGACCCTAAATACGCTCGAGCGCTTTGGCTAGTCTCTGAACCACAACATTGAGGATAGGGAAGCCGTCAGCGACATCTGATGCTGCGAGGGAGTTGGAGTTTCGGACGACTGGCTCCTTCACCGAAACCACGTAGGGTCTTCTCTCTTGTCGCAAGATTCATCCTGAACGCCCATGGCGATGCTCGACCGATCCACGGTCGGGCATCGGTCGCCAAAGGATCGGTCTTCGCAAACAGGCAAGCGCTATGATCCTTGCAAGACTCGCCGTCGGCCGATGGACTGGGAGATGTCACGTGACGTGCCCTGAGACGGCGGCCGTGCGTGGGCCGGTGCGCGTGCTGAGCCACACGGAATGCAGCACGGTGGCGGGATAGGTCATTACACCAGCGGAGCGGGATGGTATACCTGGAAGTCGTCGTGCGATGATTCGTCGGGCAGACGAACGATACCTGATCTCTGCTCAGGCCGGATGATAGCCGTATCACCGCAACGCGGAAGTTCATGCCACCTGCGCGGCGGCTGATCTCAAGCATCACGCCGCTCTCAGGGCAACCTCACTCCGTTGCCGGCCCACGTCACTCGCAATCCTCGCCCGGCGATTCCTCGTCGTCACGCTCCAGCGAATGCAGCCTGGCCAGCGCATTCCGGAGCAGCAAACCCGGAGCCGGCAACCCGCAGCGTTCGAAGTCGCGCTCCAGCGTACGCCGCGTGATTCCGCACGCCATGGCGAGTCGCTTCACGGACCACTCGGCCGGATGGCGCAGGGCATGGAGAATGATGAGGCGGCGGGCGGCGGGAAGCCGGTCCAGCGCCCCGAAAGCCGCGCGGGACACGGAGGAGGGCAGTGGCGGCAGTCGTGCGGCCGCGCACCACTCGCGCAGCAGCGTCATCGCCAGAGCCACCGGGTCGATCGTATCCGCGGACGCGATGCCGAAGCAGAATGTCGAAGTCTCCAGCACGTCGCGGATGACCTCGCATCGCTGCGGGGAGATCAGCAGCGCGCCGCTGTCCCATCCGGTCAGCAGACCGGTCAGATTGCCGACCGGCGCCGACTTGCCCGCCTTCGCGAAGGCCTCGTCCGCGCACTGGAGGTCCACGACGAGCGCCGTGCAGGCCGCATACGGATAGTCGGTGTAGAGCGCACGGAGGTCGTCCGCATGCAGGACCACCGGCTCGGTATGCGGCGCGCCGTACCATCGCCATGCCTGTTCGATCGCGGTATCGACCGCGAAGCGATCGAGGGGCCGGATGAAGGTGCGAACGTGCAGCTCCTGCGAAATACGGGGCACAGGCATCGGTGAAGCGCTCTCCGGCATCTGGATGACTCGATTCTGCATCGGCACGTCAGTCCCGCGCAAGATGCGGGAGATGTACGAAACACTCCGGACCTGCGCGGTGACGGACGTCGCATTTCTGTCGCATCCGACGTCGCATCCGTGTCGCATCCGTGTCGCATCCGACGTCGCATTTCTGTCGCATTTTCGCTCTTTCGGATTCGGCCGGACGGTGCCATAGTGACCGGGCGCGCACACCGCCCGGCGCGCAACCGGCATCGATCGGAACCACACGCCGCATCTCCGAACGGAATGCCGCGCCGATGTCACCCGGCGGAAGGGATCATCCCATGCCATCGCCGCACGCAGGATGCCACGCATCCGCATCGCCCGTCCACAACGCGCTCCTGGACCGGGCGCGCCAGTACGCCAGGAAGGACGTCCTCCTCCTGCTCGAAGGAGAAAGCGGCACGGGCAAGACGCTGCTCGCCCGCCAGCTCCACGAGTGGTCGCACAGGGCGCCCCATCCGTTCCACGCCATTTCCCTCGCCGCCGTGGAGGATTCGCTCGCCGGCACCGAACTGTTCGGCCACACCCGGGGCGCCTTCACCAACGCGAACGCGTCGCGGCCGGGCGCCTTCGTGACGGCGAATCGCGGGACGCTGTTCCTCGACGAGATCGGCAAGGCGTCACGCACGGTGCAGTACAAGCTGCTCACCGTCATCGAGGACCGGATCGTGCAGCCGCTCGGCTCCGATCAGCAGATCCCCGTCGACGTGCGCATCATCGCGGCCACCAACGTGCCGCTCGAGCAGTTGTGCAGCCAGGGTAATCTCCTCCCCGACCTGCTGTCCCGGCTCCGCGCGTTCGTGCTGCGCCTGCCTCCGCTGCGCGAACGGCGTGAGGACATCCCGAGTCTGGTGTACGGCATGATCGCGAAACACGCTCCCGCGCTCGGCGGCGCGCGGAAAACCCTGCCCGCCGTGGATCCGCTCCTCCTCAGGGCCCTGACGCGCGCCGAATGGCCGCTCAACCTGCGGGAGCTGGACGCCACCGTGCAGCGCCTGCTCGTGGAAGCGGGAGACGCGGAGACCCTGACCCTCGATCACTGTCAGTACGAACTCGCGCCTCTGCGCGGCCTCGTCCGCCGCGCACGACAGGTATCCGTGGAGCAGGTGCGAACCACTGCGGAACACTCGGCGAGCCGTGCCGCAACCGCCCGGAAGCTCGGCGTTTCCGAAGCCACGGTGTACCGGCGCCTGCGCAAGGACGCGGACCGTCCGACGCACCCCGACAGCGACCCACAGCCGGATTGAGAGCCGGATTGACAGCCTGACACTGTCAATCGGAGCGGCGGAAACCGGCACCGCCTCTGCAACTCCTTGCACCGCCTCACCTTGTCGTATGTCGTGTATTGGCACACAACCTGCACCGTGACACGGCATGACAGCTCCCCTCGACACGTCCCTTCCCCCGGGACTCGGCGCGGACTACCTGCATCACCACCGGATCTGTCCGGCGGGGTTCACCGACGATGGCCTGCTGCGCCTGCTCGTGGCGCCCGACGCACTGCTCGCCGATGCGATCCCGGAGCTGGAACTCGCCTACGGATCGGCGATTCGCCCCGAGCCGGTGGACTGGAACACGGTGCACGCGGCACTGGCAGCCTACGGCGCGTCTCCTGCCGCGAGCACGGATGGCGCCATCGACCACGAGGCCGCCGATCTTCGCGACCTGGCCACGCAGCCGCCGGTCGTGCGCTACGTGAACGCGCTCATTCGCGATGCCGTGGATGCCGGCGCCTCCGACATTCACCTGGAAGCGGCGAATGAGGGCGCGGTCTCGCGTTTCCGCATCGACGGCGTGCTCTCCGCCGCGAATGCGCCGCCGCCCGAGCACCGGCACGCCGTGATCTCCCGGATCAAGCTGCTCGCCGACCTGGATATCGCCGAACACCGCCGGCCGCAGGACGGCCGGATCCGCGTGCGGCTCGCCACCCGCGAACTCGACCTGCGCGTTTCCACCGTGCCCACGCTGCACGGCGAAAGCGTCGTGCTCCGGCTGCTCGAACCGCAGGGACGCCCCGCGCATCTCGAGGACCTCGGACTGTCGCCGGATCTGCACGCCCGGTTTCTCGCGCTCGCACGCCGCCCGCACGGTCTGCTGCTGGTGACCGGCCCCACGGGATCGGGCAAGACGACCACGCTGTACGCGGCGCTCCACTGCCGCGACCTGCGCACCGAAAAACTCATAACGGTGGAAGATCCGGTGGAATACCGGCTCGCGGACATCGCGCAGGTGCCGGTGCACCACGCGTCGGGGGTCACGTTCGCGAGCGTGCTGCGGTCGATCCTCCGGCAGGATCCGGATGTGCTCATGGTGGGCGAGATGCGCGATACCGAAACCGCCGAAGTGGCCGTGCAGGCCGCGATGACCGGGCACCTCGTGCTGTCCACGCTGCACACCATCGATGCGGTGTCGGCCATCCCGCGCCTGCTCGACCTGGGCGTGGCGCCGTATCTCGTGGCCGCCACCCTCGACGGCGTGCTCGCCCAGCGCCTCGTGCGTCGCAACTGCCCGCACTGCCTGGAACGCTGCGCACCGTCGCCGGCCCTGCTCGCGGCAATCCTGCCGGACTCGGTCACCGGTGCGGACGAGCTCGTGGCATTTCGCGGCCGAGGATGCATGCGCTGCCGGGGATCCGGATATCGCGGTCGCGTCGGTCTCTTCGAACTGCTCGTGGTGAGCGAAGCCATGCGCGACGCGATCGTGCGCGGCGCCGACCGATCGGCGCTGCGGGAGATCGCGCGCCGCGACCGGCCGCTCACGCTCGGCGCCGACGGTCTCGCGAAGGTGGCCGCGCGCCAGACCACGCTCGAGGAAGTGCATCGTGCGATCCATGCCTGACCGGCCGCTGCCGTTCGCATCATCGCCGTCCGGGCCGCGGCGGTCCGGATTCACGCTGCTCGAGCTGCTCGTCGTGATCGCCATCATCGCGGTGCTGGCGTCGTTCGTGGCGCCCACGGTGTTCCGGAACGTGGGAGACGCCAAGCATGCGACCGCGAAAACCCAGATCGATGCGTTCGCGCTCGCGCTCGATACGTATCGCATCGACAACGACCGGTATCCCACCACGGAACAGGGGCTGATGGCGCTGCGTTCGGCGCCCACCGACGTGGATGCGCCGCCGGGCTGGCGCGGCCCCTACCTCGCGCGCGAGGTGGAGAATGATCCGTGGCGTCGTCCGTACCACTACCGCTCGCCCGGGATAGCCAATCCGGAATCCTTCGACCTGTGGTCGCTCGGCCGCGATGGCCGAGTGGGCGGCGAGGGAGAGGATGCGGACATCACCTCCTGGGGCGGGCCGGTGCGTCCATGAAGCCGCACGACATTGCCTCGGGGCTGCGCCTGCTGGCCCAGTTGTCCGGCGCCGGCCTGCCGGTATCGCGGATCGTGCAGGTGCTGCCGTCGCTCGCTCCCGAATCCTGGGTTGCGCCGGCGTTTGCGCTCCGGCAGCGTGTGGGTGCCGGTGAACGCTTGTCGCACGCGCTGGCGCACGCGGTGCCGGTCATGCCGCCGCATCTCACGGCGATCGTGCGCGCCGGCGAAAGCGGCAGCGGGCTCGCCGCCGCGCTCGAACGCGCGGCCCTGGATGCCGAAGAGGCGGCACGGCATCGCCAGGAGCTGCTGCACGCCATGACCTATCCGGCGATGCTCGCCGTGTCCGGCATCGCGTGCGTGGGGCTGGTGGTGACGATCGTGCTGCCGCGGTTCGCGACATTGCTCGCGGAGCTCGACCAGGAGCTGCCGCCGTCCACCCGGCTGATGCTGACGGTGACCCGGCATGCGCCGCGGCTGCTGCTCGGGTTCATGATCCTCGCGGTCGTGCTCGTGCTGGGCGTGCGCCTGGCGCGACGCGATGCCGCCGATGCGCGCCGCCTCGATGGCCTGCTCCTCCGGATGCCGCTGGCCGGGCCGATCCTGCGGTACGGCGCCATCGCACGCATTTCCGCGGTGCTGTCGTCGCTGATCGCGACGCGTGTTGCCGTGCCGTCGGCGCTGCATCTCGCCGAAGGGGTCTCCACGAACCGGTTCCTGGCGCGCGGCCTCGCGCTGGCGGCGCAGGACGTGACACGTGGAGATCGCCTGAGCACGGCGCTCACGCGACAGCACGTGCTTCCGCCCGGATTCGCGCGACTGCTCGAAGTGGGTGAGGAAACGGGCACGCTCGCGCCGTCGCTCGACCAGATCGCCCGCCTTTCGCAGCAGCAGGCCGCGCGGCAACTGCGCCGGATGCTGCAGTGGTGCGAACCGGTGGTGATCCTCGGCATCGCCACGTTCGTGGGAGCGGTGGCCGTGGTGCTCATGCAGACGATCTATGCCGTGCGGCCGGGGGGATGATGACCAGCGAGCCGATCGGGCCACGGGGGATCGTCGCAGGCCGGCGCGCGGGCGTGACGCTGCTCGAACTGCTCGTCTGCCTGGCGCTGCTCGCTCTCGTGGCCGCGATCGTGGCGCCCACTGTCCG
Organism: uncultured Gemmatimonas sp.; assembly: GCA_964621045.1. Taxonomy (GTDB): domain Bacteria; phylum Gemmatimonadota; class Gemmatimonadetes; order Gemmatimonadales; family Gemmatimonadaceae; genus JAABRT01. The sequence continues at coordinate 8,601 of CAZUKU010000054.1, read as the reverse complement.
CTCCCTCACGCACGTCCAGCCCGCCGACGATCCCGTGCGCGCCGCCTGCCGCGAGGCGAGCGTGACCGCGCGCACGGTGACCGTTCGTGTGGTGCGACGCGATACGCTCGTGTCGGTGGCGTGTTACCCGGGCGGCGAGGTGAGCCGCACCGTGACCGGACCGGAGCGGTCATGATCCCTCTCCGTCGTGCCGGTCGCGGACGTGGCGGCATGGTGCTGCTCGAAGTCATCGTGAGCATCGCCTTGCTCGGCGGCATCGGGATCGCCTCGGTTGCCGCCCTCTCGCAGGCCGTGACCTCCGTGCGACAGGCGCAGGCGAACGAACGCGCCTTCATGGAAGCCGTGGCGCTCCTCGATGCCGCGACGCTCTGGTCGCGCGAGGATCTGGACCGGCGGCTCGGCTACCGGCGCCAGGGTATCTGGATGCTGCACATCGCACGGACCGATGTGCGGTTCTATCGCCTCACGGTGTTCGATTCCACCGCGGGCCGGCGCATCGTGGAAACCGTCGTCCTGCGTGCGGAGGGCGATCGATGATTTCACATCGTCCTTGCGCGGTCCGGCGCGGTATCACGCTGCTGGAGCTGATGATCGCGCTCACACTCATCGGCGTGGTGACGCTGCTGGCGCATCTGCTCATGACCACGGTCGATCGCGGCACGCGGCGCATCGATCAGCTCGTGCGGAGCCACGCGGACGATGTCGCGGCCGCCTGGACCTGGCGGGAGCTGGTACTGCATGCCACGGCGTCGCCGCTGGCCGAGCGGCACCTGCGATCGTTCGCGGGCGGGCCGGACGCCGTGCAGTTCACGAGCTGGTGCCGGGGAAGCAACGGACACCGGGTCACGTGCGCGGTGTACGCGCACCGTCATTCGGCCGGCGGACGGCCCGGACTCCTGATCAATGCAGGGGGCCGCGCATGGCAGGTGGTGACCGAGGGGCCCGTGTCGCTGCGCTATCTGGACCGGAGCACCGGAGAATCACGCTGGATCAGTGTCTGGGAAGAGGCCCGGATTCTGCCGGCGGGAATCGCACTGATCGGAGAACGGGACACGCTGGTCACCCGGATCGGGACCTCGGGATGACACGAATGCCGCGTCGAGGCGCGACCCTGCTGATCGTGATGGTGGCGCTCGTTGCCGTGGGCACGATGGCGTTCGCCGGCCGTTCGGCCGCAGCCATCGCCATACGCCAGGTCGCGCATCGGCAGTCCGATGTGCGCTCGCAGCTCACGGGTGAGGGCTGCCTCGTGATCTGGCAGGCACGCATCGAGGACGCGCTGCAGCGCGCACCCACGCCGCGAGCCGCGGATTCGATCTGGACCACGCTTCCCGTTCATGCGGATACGGATCCCCGCTGTCTGCTCACCCGCCGGCCGGCTGGCCGAGCGGTGGATGCGAACACCGCCGACACGATGCTGCTCCTGGCTGCCCTGCGGGACATGGCCGGTGGCAGAGGAGATGCGCTGCTCGATCGGCTGCTCGACTGGCGCGACGATGACGACCGGCCCCGGCCGAGGGGCGCCGAGCGTGCACAGTATCGCGCCGCCGGCGCGCCGGGGCCGGCGAACGACTGGTTCTGGACCGACGACGAGGTGCTGCAGGCGCTCGGCGACTCTGCGTTCGCGTCCGTCTTCACCCGCTACGTGCGTGTGGAAGCCGCGCCGCTCTGGAAGGACGCCGACAACGTGTTCCTGAGCACGGCCACGCGCGCGATTGCCACGGATACCACGCCGCTGCCGCGCGCATGGTATCTCGAGGCCGCCGTTCGCCTGCGGCATGATGCGCCATGCGTGACGGTGCAGTGGCGGGTCGCACGCAACGGAACGCGTCTCGCCGTGCCGGATCGCCGGACGATCACCGGACGGGCGCATGATGCGATTCCCGGCGAGGCGGTGTGCCGATGAACGGGCGGCGCGTATCGTGGTTTCCGTCTCCGCTGCGCATGGAACGGCTCGGCGTCGCGATCGTTGCCGATGCGATCTGCGCCTGTCTCGTGCGCGGTGGCGTGGTGGTCTGGACACAGCAGCTCCTTGCGTCTTCGCACGATCTGCTCGAGGCGCCGCTCCGGCATCTGCTGTCCACATGTCCGGCCGCACGCCTTGCACGCCGGCGCGCCCGGGTCGCCATCGGTCCTTCGCGCGTGATCACGAAACGCCTGACCGGCGTCGATGCCCCGACCTCGGCGGAACGCGCGGCTGCCGTCGTCTCCGCGCCGGAACGGCATTTCATCCTGCCGCACGGCGTGCCATCGGTATCGGCGTTGTACGAACCGGCGAACGGGGACGTGTGGGCGTCCGCGTTCGTGCGTGCGGATCTCGAGGCGATCGGTCCGGCCCTGCGTGCATCGGGGTGGCGTCACGTCGACATCGTTCCCGCGGTGACGATCGTGCCGGCAGGGCATGTGCTCCATGATGGGCCTCGGTCGATCGTGGTCACGAGCAATGATGAAACCCGGTTCGATCTGGCTGCACATGCCGCCGAGGGCGAGCCTGGGGCATCCGATGTCGTGTCGATGGACGGGGAAGCGCTCGCCGAACTGGCTGCCAGGCATGATGCGCCGATGCGCATGGCGGCGCGGCCGGAAGAAGACGCCGAGTCGCTCGGGCGTGACGCATCGTGGCGGTTCGTACGGCGGATGCTGTCTGTCGCGGCGCTCGCGTTCGCCGGGATGACGGTGGCCGACGTGCTGCAGTGGCGAAGCGACCTGCGGGCGGTGGCATCGAGCGCGGCCGTGGTGCGGATGGTGGAATCACAACGCGATTCGGCCATCGCGCGCGAACGGCAGCTCCTGCGACTGGAGCAGTTCATCCGCCGGCATCCGGTCACGGTGCGGCGACTGGCCGACTTCGCGATCGCCACCGATACGGCGGGCACGATCGATCGCCTGGTGCTCGGTGATACGGTGGCCGAGCTGTCCATGCGCGTGACGCGAGGCGCCGAAGTGCCCGGCGTGCTCGGGGCGATCCCGTGGGTGCGTGAGGCGCGACTCGTGGGAAGCGTGGCCCGGGATGGCGGAGACACGGGGCTGGAACGGATTGCGCTACGGCTGTCGCTGCACCGTGCGCCGGCGGGCGTCGTGGGACCGGAGCGGCGATGAAGACGCCGGCGTCGCGATTGCGTCTGGGACTCTTCGTGCTCGTGGTGCTGCTCGCGCTGCGTCTCGCCCCCGGCGCCGGGCATGGCCTCGGTGCATGGCGTGAGATGCGAGCCGAGGCGCGGGCTGCGCGGGAACATGCGCGGACGCTCGTACAGGCCCGTGATGCCGTGGCGGCGCGCCTTCACCATGCACAGGAGCGTCTGACCGCGCATGCCGGCGAGTTTCTGCCCGTGGAGCCGCATCGTCGCCCCGAGGAAACGCTCGCGCTCCTCGTGGCCGAAGTGGCCGACGCGTCAGGGTTGCAGCTCGAGGCGGTGAGTCCGCAGGCTGGTGATGCGCAGGATCGCGTGCTCGTCTCGGTCGATGGCGCGGGTTCGATCGACGCGATCGGCTGGTGGCTGGCCACGCTCGAAGCCGGCGTGCCGCGCCTGTTCATCGATCGGCTGCAGCTCACGGTGCAGCAGGGGATCGCCAGGGAACAGGTGCGCCTCCGGGCCACGGTCGTGGGGCTGCCGTGGCAGGGGCCGTCGGGCGATATGCCAGGCGATATGTCGGGCGATACGCCGGGCGCGCCATGACGGGATCGCTCCGGTCCGGTCGCCTGGCACTCTTCGCCTGGTACGTCGCGGCATTCCTCGCCGGCGCATCGAGTCGCCTGTTCCTCGCGCGCACCGGTGCGGCTCATATCGACGGCATCACGACTGCCGCACTGATCCGTCCGCTCCCCGACACGCTGTCGCTCGAGCATCTCGACGCGCTGATCGACACCATGTTGACGTACGATCCCATGGACGCGCGTGTGCATACGCCGGTGATATCGGAGCTGCCGCCACCGCCGGCAGAGCCGGTACGACCTTCCACGCCCGCCCTCGTGCTGCGCGGTGTCGTGGGCGGTCCGCCGTGGATCGCGCTCCTGGACGGCGCGCCGGGCCAGCCGGGCGCCGTCCTGCTGGGGCAGGGCGACACGCTGGGCATGCTGCGGGTCCTGCGGGTCACGGCCGATGCCGTGACCCTGCGGGACGCCGACTCCACATGGACCCTGCAACTGGCGGCGACATGGCGATGATCCGCGCGTTCGTTTTCGCGGTGCTGGTCTCCGCGATCATCCTCGGCCGTCTCCAGGCGCAGCCGCCCGATTCGCTCGTGCGTGCGCGAGGCGACTCGGTGCTGATCCGGATGGTCGACATCGATCTCCGGGCGGCCCTGCAGGCCCTGAGCCGATACGTCGACCGTCCGGTGCTGTTCGGCGGATTGCCCGGCAACCGGGTATCGCTCGAAACGCCCGCACCCGTGGCGCGAGCACAGGTGCTGCCGCTGTTGCGCGGGCTGCTCGAATCCCAGCAGCTCGACCTGGCCTTCGACTCCACGGCCGGGATCTATCGGGTGAACACGCGCACGCCGCCCGCGGGAGGCGCGCGTCCTCCCGTGTCGAACGGCGCCCTGGCCGCGAGCGGCGGTCTGGAGCTGTTCGTGATCCGTCTGCGGCACGCGCGCGCCGCCGATGTGGCAGCCGGGGTGAATGCATTGTATGGCCGGGCCGGTGCCATGGGCGAGCTCGGCGCGGACTCCCGCGCGCGTGCCGGCACGCTCGATCAGGGGCTCCGACAGAACGTCGTACCACCGCAGCAGGGCGTCCCGTCGCAGCCTCCCGCGGCCGGCGGGGCGACTCGCAGTGCGGCGCTCACGGGCGAGGTCACGATCGTGCCCGATGAGCGGACGAACGCGCTGCTCGTGCGGGCGTCGCGGAGTGACTACGACCTGGTCAGCGCCGCCGTCACGCAGCTCGACGTGCGTCCGTTGCAGGTACTGATCGAAGTCCTGATCGCGGAGATCCGGCGGGACCGGTCACTGGTCGTGGGGCTGGACGCCCAGGTTCCGCAGACGCCGCTGCCCGGCCGCGGGGGCGGCACCCTGGGCGGGGAGGTGTCGGGCGGGGGCGCGGGCGACGTGATCGTGCGCCTGCTCGATCTGACGATCGGCACCGCGCAGCTCGACGCCACGCTGCGTGCCGCCGCGGCCCGCGGCGACGTGCACATCGTGAGCCGGCCCGTGCTCATCGCGGCGAACAACGAGCTCGCGGAGATCCTGGTCGGCAGTCAGCGGCCCTTCATCCAGGTGCAGCGCTCCCTGCCCACGGACGCGCCGAGCCGGGATCAGGTGATTCAGTACCGGGACGTGGGCACGCGGCTCTCCGTGCGTCCCACGATCAGCGCCGACGGCTACGTGATGATCGCCGTGACGCAGGAGGTGAACGCCGCCACCACCGAGACCGCCTTCGACGCGCCGGTCATCTCGGCGCGCAGTGTGCAGACGCATCTCCTCATCCGCGACCGCCAGACAGTGGTCCTCGGCGGGCTCATCGACCGGCAGCGCGACGACACCCGGGCCGGCATTCCGCTCTTGTCGAATATTCCGTTGATCGGTGGATTATTCGGACGCATGAGCCGGCGCACCACCGAGACCGAGCTGTTCATTTTCCTCACGCCGCGCATCATCCGGGACGACGACGAGGCGGATGCGGTGACCCTGCCTTTCCGGGAACGGACCGGGGTCAAGGATCCGCCCTGAGAGCATCCGGTGGGCGCCTACTACCGGAGCACGGTCGAAATTCGGTAGATTACGGAAGGTGCCGGACGGCACATGAACGCGGCCGGTCGGTCCTCTCGGGCCGGCCGGCCGCGTGTCGTTCGTGGCAGGTATACTCACCGCGCCGAATCGGGAGAAAATGGGTGGCTGACTCAGTGCGCATCTTCGAAGCCTGAGGATGGATGATGGTCGACACTCGCTCAGCCGTAACGGAGAATGGAAGTACGGAGATCGCGAACTCACCGGCGAGGAGAAGGAATGGCTTCAGAAAGGGGGGACGTTGCCGCTTCAGTGATGCGTGAACGGATAGCGTCCTGGATGCACGATCGCCATCCCAGGCTCATCACTCAACAAAATGGTGACTCGATGAGTGTGATAGATGAGTAGCACCTACTTCCGTCTCCAGGATGATCTGCATGCTCCTCGGCGCTGGTATTTGAAGAGTCCGGTCGGGCCAGAAGGGCAAAAACTCGATCCTCGTATCTTTACCTATGGCAAGCCGGTAGATGTCACGGGACCGCTACGGCTTCCACTTCGTCATCCAGGCAACCCCCTGGATTTCACGGAGGCGGATTTCGCGATGCCGGTTCTGCGCCGGGAGTATGCGGAACGTATCGTCGAACTGGCGCCGACGGCCGTGCAGTGCATCCCGATCACGGTGGACGGCATGCCTGACCCGTTCGTCATCCTGAATGTGCTGTCCACGAAGCGGTGTGTCGATGAAGAGCGCACGGAGATCATGTACTGGACGGAAACGGATGGACAGCCGGAGCGCGTCGGGCAGTATCGTATGATCGGCAACTTGCGGATCGATCCGACTCAAGTCGACTCGGCGGAGATTTTCCGAATAGAAAGATGGGAAGTCGCTCTGATCGTATCGGCTGGAATCAGGAAGATCTTGCAGGGAGCCGTTGGCGCGAAGTTCCTCCCGGTATAGAGAAAAGTGCAAGGATTGGCAATCCGGGGATGAACGCAGCTACTATTCTTGGGCATGAAGGCGCCCATCCTGGAGGAGCGTTCACCCTGGGACTTACGCAATCAAGTAGGGGTTCAAACCATGATCCGTGCAACTTGGTGTGCATTTCTTGTGGCTCTCCTGGTCGCCGGAATTGACATGTCAGGCGCTCAGACACCGCCAGCTCGGTTCGATTCGACCACGCCAACCGCGTGTGGGCCTCTCGTTCGCTGGAGGATGCCGCGCACGACAGTAGTAGAGGCCACCCCGAGAGATTCCCGTCAGATCGATGTTCTGGTCACTCAGGCGCGAATCGACGCTGTCATCCTTGCGGCCGAGGCTTATTGTCGTCTCAACCGCGGCGTATATCCCACAACGTTCGAGGAGATGGAGTCACCTCCCGATTCCTTTTTCGCAGCCATGAAGATGTGTCGGATCGACGCCGATGCCTCGACGGATTCATGGGGACGGCCAATCTTCTATGCCGTTATCGCCGGAAGACTCATCGTGCACTCGGCTGGAATGGATGGTCGGTTCACAACCGCCGATGACATCTCGATCCCCCTGGTGGAAGATCAGCACGCAGAAACGTTTAACATTGAAACTGAATGCACCGGTGTCAGACCTCACCGATAGTATCGCGCGGGTAGCGCATTACAACGACTCTGCAAAGGCGAGTTCGCTTCCGGATTCCTGTGGCTTCAGTGCTGGGAAATTATGGCTCTCAAGATGGGCGACCCCAATTCGAAACCATAGGCGGCGTAGCATAACAGTGCAGGAAAACCGCGCTCGATTCTGAAGATGCAGTTGATTGCAGAACTTGCTTGGCGCCTGATGATCAGGACGAGCAATCGACACGTGCTGAGAGGGGTCGAGATCCGCGTCGCCGGCACATCGGCTGACGCGAGCCTCACCATCGAGCACCTTGACGCAGCGTTTGCGCTGATCGACCGCTACGCCCCTGAACACATGACAGCTTTGGGTCATCTCTTTCAGTGCATACTCGTTACTGACAGCTCCGGAGGTGAGTGCCTCGCCTCGGTGCGAGCGTGTCGGCTGGGCAGGCGTTATATCAAGGAGGCAAGCCCGCTTTCGGTCGCGATGATGATTATCCACGAGCTGCGTCATGCGCAACTGGATCAAGCTGGATGGGTTTACCGAGGAAATGCTCGCGCGGTAATGGAAAAAGACTGCGTTCAGGCAGAGATTGATTTCGCGATGCGTGTCCCTGACAGTGATGAAGCGATCGAACGCGCGCGTCGTCTACTCGCGAGCGAATGGTGGGATCTGCGGCGTCATGGTCCGGCGATGGTAGAAGAGCTGCGGAGGCGGGGGGTTCCTCGATGGATAGCAAAATGGCTGGTCAAGCGCGCGTCAGCAGGCCACGAGAGTGATCAAGGGCTGGTTTGATTTTGTATGTACACGGAAGATCTCCATTGACGCAGCACCCAATGTCTGCGATCCGGCAGCAGGGAGGTCCGGGCAAGCTTGCCGATAAGCGCTGCGAGATGAATGACGAGGCGTGCCGGGCCGCGGGCGGCACGGTACGGAAACCCTGGGCACGCAAGATGGCGAAGAGCAAAAGGATACAGTCGTGGAGACCCGGTGATGTGTTCACAATCCAGCAGCGCGATGGAGTGTGCACGGTTGGGCAGATTCTCGATCAGATGATGAAGAACGTCGTTTCGTGCGCGTTCTACGACATCCGGGTGCCATGCGTTGGCGTGCGCGGGCCCTTCGAGCTTGAGGATGGTCGTCTCATCGCTGCGCTCTCCGTCACACATGAGCAGCTCGACCATGGCAGGTGGACAATCGTGAACCATCAGGACATCGCGCTCGATACCAGTGTGTGGCCGAACGAAGTGTGTCGTAGTCAACTATGGGTAGGCTCGGTCGTGTACGACGCTTTGGACTTGACCCGGTTTGATGGACACCTCGATAACCCCTATCTTGGGGGTGGA
>CAZUKU010000053.1:0-15766 GCA_964621045.1 uncultured Gemmatimonas sp. | reverse complement strand
ATCGCGCCTGCTTTGGGAGCAGGCGCGATACCGGGCTACGCTACGCCCTGCAGCAGCAGTCCGGGACATTACACCACCCCGCGCGCCGGGTCAACCGGGGACGAGCGGATTCCGGTCGCGTGCGTCGCCGAACAGTCGAAGCACGGCCCCGACCGCCCGTGCCCGATGGCTCACCCGCCCCTTCTCCTCGCGGGACACGTCCCCGAAGCAGGCGTCCAGCTCCGTGGACCAGAAATACGGATCATATCCGAACCCGGCCGTGCCGCACGGCGCCTCCAGAATCCATCCGTGAGACTCCCCCTCGAACACCATCTCGCCCCCCGCCCACACGATCGCGGCGGCGCAGTGATACCAGGCCCCCCGATCTTCCGCACCGGCGAGCGCCTCGAGCAGACGGGCGTTGTTCGCCGCATCGAGTGCGGCGCCGGTCAACCCGGCCTCGGCCCCCCACCGCTTGCTCCGCACGCCGGGCCCGCCGCCGAGCGCCGTCACGCAGAGCCCCGAATCCTCGGCCAGCACCGCGCGGCCACCGCTCCGTTCATGGAAATACCGCGCCTTGGCCAGCGCATTCTCCCGGAACGTGGGGAACGCCTCGACCACCTCCTCGTCCGGGGACTCGGCGAGTCCGGCCTGATCCAGGGTGTCCATCGCGTAACCAGCCGCGGCGAGGAGCGGCTCCAGCTCGCGCCGCTTGCCCGCGCTCCGCGTGGCCACGAGCAGGCGATGCGGCACGGTCGTCAGCCTGCTGCGTGCACGGCACGCCCCAGCGCCTCGGCCTGCGCCTCGTGCAGCTCCGTGATCCCCTTGACCGCGAGATCGAGCAGGGCATCGAGCTCCCGCCGGTCGAAGGTGCCGTGCTCCCCCGTTCCCTGCACCTCCACGAAGCGCCCCTCGGTGCTCATCACCACGTTCATGTCAACGAACGCGCCCACGTCCTGCGCATAGTCGAGATCGAGCTGCGGCACGTTGTTCACCACACCCACGGACACGGCCGCGACCCGCCGCTTCACCGGCGACACGGGCGCGCGCCCGGTCTGCACGAGCCAGTCGAAGGCGTCCACCACGGCCACGGCCGCGCCGGTGATGGCGGCCGTGCGCGTGCCCCCGTCGGCCTGCAGCACGTCGCAGTCGATACGCACGGTGAACTCGCCGAACGCGAAGTCGTCGAGCATGGCGCGCACACTGCGCCCGATGAGCCGCTGGATCTCCTGCGTGCGCCCGCCGAGCTGCCCCCGCTCGCGCGACGTGCGCGTCTTGGTGGCGCGGGGGAGCATGGAGTATTCGGCGGTGACCCAGCCGAGCCCGCTCCCGCGTCGCCAGCCGGGCACGCCGTCCTCCACGCTCGCCGCGCAGAGCACGCGCGTATCACCGAACGACACGAGGCAAGAGCCTTCGGCGTACGGCACGGCCGCGCGCTCCAGGAGGACGGGGCGCATCACGTCGAAGGCACGCGGCGGTGCATCGTCGGGTCGGGGATCGGTCACGGGACGATATCCTGAGGGAGGAAGGTGTGGAGCGCGGCGCCGCGCTCCGGAGAAGTTACGACGCGTCGCCCTGCAGCTTCGCGATGATGCCGGTGGTGGACTGCCCCGGCACGAGAGGCACCACCACCACGCGGCCCCCGCGAGCCGTGACGACATCCGCGCCTACGATCGTGTCGGGCGCGTAGTCGCCGCCCTTCACGATGACGTCGGGCTGCAGCACTTCCACGAGCGCCTGCGGCGTGTCCTCGTCGAACACGACGACGACATCCACCATCTCGAGCGCGGCCAGCACGTACGCGCGTTCCTGCTCGGTGCGCACGGGACGCGTGGGCCCCTTGAGCCGGCGCACGGAGGCGTCGCTGTTGAGCCCGACCACGAGCGCGGCGCCTTCGGCGCGCGCGCCGAGCAGCACGTCCACGTGCCCGGGGTGGAGCAGATCGAACACGCCGTTGGTGAATACGACGGGACCGGCCACGCGCGCGCGCCAGGCGGCGGCGGCGTCCCGGTCGAGCAGCTTGTGCGCGGGAAGGCGTACGCCGGGCGGTACGGCAACGGTCATGGCGGGTTCACCACTGCGACAGCATATCGTCGATCAGCTCGTTGATCAGCTGCTCGATCGCATCCCGCCGGCCACGCGCTTCGTCGCCTTCGGCGTACTGGGCTTCCCGCCGCGCGCCGTTCTGGCTCTTGAGCAGCGCGCCGGTGCGCTGGTTCACGATCTCGAAATCCACCACGAGTTGCAGCTTGCGACGCGCGGAGGTGGCCTGCCGCGGATCGGCGACCACGCCGACGGGGAGATCGACCTCGTATTCCTTGATGGTGCCGGTGACGAGCACGTCGGCGCGTTCGGCCGCGGCATCGCGGAGATTGAGCCGGTCGTTCATGGCCTTGCGCATGGCCTCGAACAGCTCGCGCTGCACGTCGGGGACGGCCGTGAGGTTGTCGAACGGCAGCACGGCCACGGTGCGGAGCTCGCGCGGCAGGCCACCGCCGCTGAAGCCGTACAGGCAGCCCGACAGCGCGAGCGCCGACAGCAGCGGCCCGGCGAACAGCAGGCGGCGAAGGCTACGGCTTGCGCCAGATCGCATCGTCGAACCCTTCCTCGATGTTCAGGATTTCGGTCACGGCCAGTTGCAGTGACCGGCGTCCGCTGTTGTGCACGTAGCGGAGCCGCAGCGTGCCTTCACCGGTGGGGACGCGTTCGGCCCATTCGATCACGCGGCCGTTCTCGATGCGCTCGATGCGCGCGAGCCGTGTCTGGGCGAAGTGTACGCGCCACGTGCGCCGATCGGTCTCCGTGCCGGAAATATCGGCGCGCAGCGTGTCCCCGTCGAGACGGGCCACGGTATCGCGGCCCGCGGGGAGCGCCAGCCGGCCGAGGGCGCCCCAGAGGAGCGGCGGCGGCGGCAGGAACCGGCGGATGAGATCGATGCCCGGCACGAACAGCGAGTCCCCCTGGAGGATGGCCATGCCGTTGCCGTAGCCGTTCGCGATGAAGAGGTCGAGCCGCGCGCGGTCGGGGGGGCCGGAGCGCACGACGCCTTCGCCCTTCACGTCGAAGGTTTCGTCGGCATACGTCCACGTGAAGCGGTAGAGCTGCGGCACGGCCGGAAGCGCGGCGGGGGGCAGCACGGCCCGCGTCTCCACGCCGAGCAGGGGGCGGGCGCGCGGCGCGCATGCGGACACGCTCAGGAGGAGCCCGGCCAGGGCCAGCCTGCGTCCCATCGAAGACCGGCGCATCAGGGCACCGCCATGTCGCATCACGGCACCACCACGTCGAGGATGCGATCCCCCTGGAGCAGCGCGTCCATGGCGGCGAAGCCGTCGATCACGCGGGCGAACACGGTGTAGCCGCCGTCGAGGTGCGGCTGCGGCGTGAGCGTGAGGAAATACTGGCTGCCGCCGGTGTCCGGCCCGGAGAGCGCCATGCCCACGGCGCCCCGCACGTACCGATGGCGGTTGAGCTCGTCGCGGATGCTGGTGCCGGGTCCGCCGCTGCCGGTGCCGGTGGGATCGCCGTCCTGGGCCACGAAGTTCGGGATCACGCGATGGAACCGCGTGCCGTCGAACCAGTCGGCACGGGCGAGTCGCACGAAGTTGTCCACGGTGAGCGGAGCGTCGGTCACGAGCAGTTCGAGTGTGATGTCGCCGCGCACGGTGCGCAGCAGGGCGCGTGGGAGGCGGCCGACGCGCGCCGGTACGAGCCACTGGGTCACGACGCGTTCGTAGGCGGTCGGGTCGGCCGCGAGGGAATCCAGGCGCCGCCAGTGCGCCAGCGGCGTCACTTCGAGTACACTCCGCCTCGGTAGCGGGTCCGACGGCGGGGCGAGCGCGGCGAACCGTTGCCGGAGGCTGTCGTCGATCGCGGCGCTGTCGCGCCGCCAGGCTGCCGCGATCACCCGGAGCGCCGCCGCCCGCACGGCGTGCGCATTCGGCGCGGTGTCGGTGGTGTAGCGGGCGATGGCGAGCGGCAGATCGGCCGCCGTCGCGCGCGCGGCCAGCCCGCCCAGTGCGGCAGCCCGTACGAGCGGCGAGGGATCGCCCAGCCAGGCGCGGAGGGTATCGCGCACCGCGGGCAGCTCGCTCGTGGTGCCGAACGACAGCGCGGCGGCACGCACCCGCTCCGACCGGTCGCTTCGCGCCCACAGCGAACGTGTGAGCGGCGACGGGGCCTCGGGCACGTTGGCCGACAGCTCGAGCGACGCGACCCGCGCCCACGGGTCGGGGTGCGTACGCCAGGCAGCGAGTTCGTCGAGCAGCATCCCGTGCCGGACGGCGCCGTCGAGCAGGGCGCGGCGCACCATGAACGTGGTGTCCGCGGCAAAAAGGGCCCGCCAGCTCATGGCATCACGCCGCACGAGCGGCCCGGCGGCCTCCGCCGTCGTGACCCGCACCGCGGCCACGGAATCACGGATGCCCGCGAGAATGGCGGCCACGAGCGCGGAGGTTGCCGCGGACTCCCCCGGCGACGCCGTGTCGGACGAGGCCACGGCGACGGCTGCGTGGGATGCCAGGGAACGGATCGCCTGCACGCGCACGCGCGCATCCGTGTCGCCCAGCAGCAGCCGCAGCATGGTCACGGCCGGCGCGGCCAGGCTGTCTCCGGAGGCATTCAGGGCGCCACCGAGCGCGGCCTGCACGCGCACCATGGGGTCCCGGTGCCTCGCCAGGCTGAACAATGCCCGCACGCCGCCGGCCGCCCGCGGCCGTGCAATGGCATACCCCGCCGCGAACACGACGTCGGCCTCGGGGTCCCGGAAAAACGGCACGATGACCTCGACGGGCACGGGACGAAGCCCGGACGCCGCGAACAGCAGCGCGGCCCGCACCGGCGCCCCGCGCGCTGGTGACGCGGCCCCGCCCTCGAGCGCCGCGGTGATCACCGCCCGTGCGGGTTCCCCGATGCGCCCGAGCGCCCATGCGGCTTCGGCCGCCACGACATCGGGCGCGCCCGCGAGCGCGCGGGCCAGCGCCTCGAGCGACGCGGTATCCCGCGCCAGGCCGAGCGCGAACGCGGAGGACGCCGCGACGCCGGTATCGGCGTCGACGAGCAGCCGGCGAAGCGTGGCATACCGAGTGCGCTCCTGCACCTGCCCGATGAGCAGCGCCGCCTGGGCCCGGTAGCGCCGGGCCTCGTCGGTCCTCTCCGTATTCGCCAGGATGGTATCGAGCAGCGTGGTGTCCGCACGCCGGTGATCGGCCATGGCGAGGAGCCGTGCGTCGAGCGACGGGGTGCCGGCCGGCCGCGCCGGCAGATCGGATCCGGCGCCCGCGCGCGTGCCGGTGGCGCAGGCGGTGCCGAGCATCACGCCGGCCAGCAGGGCGATCGTGCGCGGGAGCGAACGGGAGCGCATCATGCCTCGCTCACGGCTGACGGGGGCATCCCTTGCAGCACCTGCTGCACGGAGGCGGGGAGGCGCGCGGGCCGGCCGTTCGCATCGAGCGCGATGAGCGACGTGGCAGCGGTCACCAGCGTGCGCCCCGTGTCGCCGTGTACGATGCGATAGGTGAAGCGCATGCTGCGCGAGCGGAGCTCGTCGAGACGCGTGTACACGAGCACCCGATCGTCGTAGCGGGCCGAACCGAGGCACCGCATGGAAGCATCGCTCACTGCCAGCATCACGCCGCCCCGCTCCATGTCGGCGTAGGAGCGCCCGAGCGCGCGGATGAAGTCCGTGCGGCCGATCTCGCACCAGACGAGATAGTTCGCATGGTAGACGACCCCCATCTGGTCGGTTTCGGCATAGCGAACCCGGAGTTCGGAGACGTGCTCGTACGGTGTCGCGTCGGACATGGCGCCGGGCTGTGAGGAAAGGATGGACGCCGGAAGATGGGGGCCACTCCCCGCCCGCTCAAGCGGCCCGTACGAATCCTCGGGCATTTGTTCCGGCTCCGCGCGCGCGTTAGACTGCGGCGTGCTTCCCTCCCCCGTCGTGCTGCTCGGCGATGCGCACCTCGGCATCGCGTCCTCGGATGCCGAGGAGGATCTGCTGCGATTCCTGCGGCACCTGCCCGCGCACGCCCGGTCACTGGTGATCATGGGCGACGTGTTCGACTTCTGGTTCTCATGGAAGCACGTGATGCCGCGCACCGGCTTCCGGGTGCTGGCCGCGCTGGCCGACCTGCACGAGGCGGGGATCCCGGTGGTGTGGATCGGCGGCAACCACGACTGCTGGGGCGGTGAGACGCTCGCGGCCATGACCGGAGCCCACTACACGCTCGACCCCTGGGAAGGGCAGCTCGGCGCGTGGCACACGCGGCTGGCGCACGGCGACGGCCTGCGCGAGGTGGAGGACCGGCCGTACCGGCGGCTCCGCCGCGTGCTCCGGCACTCGCTGGCGATCCGTGCCTACGGCTGGCTGCATCCGAACATGGCCACGCGGCTCGCGCTGCGTTCGTCACATACGAGCCGCGATCGCCGCGCCGGCGACGAAGGACGCGGGCTGCGCGACGTGGCGGCCTCATGGATGCAGCGCGCGGACGATCCGGAGCTCGTGGTGTTCGGCCATTCCCACGTGCCGGCGCTCTGCCGCGCGGGACGGGGCGTGTATGCGAACGCGGGCGCGTGGTATCTCGACCGCCAGTTCCTGCGCATCACCGACACGCAGATCGCCCGCGTGCACTGGAACGGCTCAGCCGAAGGTGACGTGCTCGACGTGATCGATCGTGGCGCCGAGGAACCGCTGTCCGAGCGCGAGGAACCGGTCGGGCGCGTCTGACGCGATGAAGCGGTGCCTTGGCGGCGTGGCACGCGCGGTCGCGGCCAGTCCGAGCGAAGCAAGAATGTCCGCCGTCGCGGCAGCGGTTTCGTCGGCCGAATCGATCAGCGCAACCTCGGGGCCGGCGAGTTCCGTGAGGAGCGGCACGAGCAGCGGATAGTGCGTGCAGCCGAGCACGAGCGCGCGAATGCCGTCGGCGAGGAGCGGATCGAGATATTCATGCGCCACGGCGCGCGTGACGGCGTGCTCGAGCCACCCTTCTTCCACGAGCGGCACGAAGAGCGGACACGCGCGCGCGAGCACGGCGAGGGCGGGATCGAGCGCGTGGATCGCGCGGTCATACGCGCCGCTGTCGATCGTGCCCACCGTGCCGATGACGCCCACCGGTCCGCCGCGCGCCGCGCGTACCGCGGCCCGCGCACCGGGTTCGACGACCCCCACCACGGGCACGTGCAGCGCGCGCTGCAGCGAGCCGAGCGCATGCGCGGTAGCGGTGTTGCAGGCGACCACGATCGCCTTCACGCCCTCGCCCACGAGCCAGCCGGCGATCTCGTCGGCATAGCGGCGCACCGTATCGGGGCTCTTGGGGCCGTACGGCACGCGCGCGGTGTCGCCCACGTACACGATGCGCTCATGCGGCAGGTGCGTGAGCAGGGCGCGCACCACGGTGAGCCCGCCGATCCCGCTGTCGAAGACGCCGATCGGCGCGTCGGTGGACATTATCGCGCGTCTACCACCGGACCGACACGGCGAGCATGAGTCCTCCCTGCGCAGTGGGCACGAGCGACACGCGGGTGGGCACGTCCCACAACTGCGCGGCCACGAACCCGTCGGAGGCGGAGATGAGATGATTGAAGATGATCGCGGCCGTCCAGTCTTCCACGTGCAGCTTGCGCGTGCGCTCGAGTCCTTCCTCGAATCGCGGCGTCACGCCGATGCCGGGCGTGACGGCCCCGGT
The DNA here is from genome assembly GCA_964621045.1 of uncultured Gemmatimonas sp. GTDB lineage: Bacteria > Gemmatimonadota > Gemmatimonadetes > Gemmatimonadales > Gemmatimonadaceae > JAABRT01. The sequence continues at coordinate 8,105 of CAZUKU010000053.1, read as the reverse complement.
GCCCGGATCGACGGTGAAGTCGCCGGGGATGGTATCGGTACGCTGCCGCTGCACCTCGCGCACGTCGGCGAGAGAACGGCGCAGCATGGCGATCGAGGCCATCTCGACCATGGCGTACAGGGCGCCGGAGGTGGTGCGGTCGAGCCGGGCCTGCGCGAGTCCGGGAATCGCAAACGATATGAGGAACGCGCGCCCGGGCGAGAGCGGAGGACGCGCGAACATCGCGCGCCGCTGAACGGTGCGAATGCTGTCGCCCGGCTGCACGCGCACCACGGGGACGACCCCGCTCGTGTCGCGCTGCAGCGTGTCCACCACCTGCGCCGCGGTGATGCGCGGCAGGAACAGCGCCAGCGCGAACAGCGCGGTGAGTCCCGACAGGCGGCGCATCGTGGCCACGGGCATGGGGTGGTGTGCGACGCGGATCAGGGGAGCGCGGCGACGAGCTCGATTTCCACGCGCACGTCCTTCGGGAGACCGGCCACCGCCACGGTGGACCGCGCAGGCCGCGCGTCGCCGAAGGCCCGGGCGTACACCTCGTTCATGGCGGGGAAGTCGGCCATGTCGCGGAGGAACACCGTGGTCTTGACCACATGCGAGAAGTCGCAGCCCGCGGCCGCCAGCACCGCGCGCAGATTCGTCACGACCTGCTCCGTCTGCTCCGCCACCGTGTTCCCCGTGACCTGCATGGTGCCGGGGTCCAGTGGAATCTGGCCGGCGGTGAACAGGAACCCGTTGGCCTTGACGGCCTGGGCGTAGGGGCCGATAGCGGCGGGAGCGTGATCGGTGTGGAGGGTTTCGAGAGCCACGAGCGGACGGGCGAAGGGTTGATGAACGGGAAGTGGACGCGACCGGCTCCGGCCGCGGAGATGTCAGGACGCCTCGGACGAGGCGCCGGTGAGTCGAAAGAATCGCCGCGTGTTGTCCAGCGCAAGCGCGCCGAGCCGTTCGGGCGACACGCCGCGCGCCGCAGCTACGCGCGCGACGGTGAGAGATACCCACGAGGGTTCGTTTCGGTGCCCCCGGTGCGGCACGGGGGCCAGATACGGCGCATCGGACTCCACCAGCAGCCGATCGTCCGGGACGAGGCGAAGCAGCGCGTCGTCGGTGAAGCGCCGGAAGGTCACGACGCCGCTGAACGACACCGACCAGCCGTTCGCCAGCGCGGTTTCCGCCAGCGCGTGCGATCCGGTGAAGCAGTGCAGCACGCCGCGCACGCCCTCCGCGGCGGCCTCGGCGAGCATGGCGGCGGTGTCGTCCTCGGCTTCGCGCGTATGCACCACCACGGGCCGGTCGAGCTCGCGCGCGAGCTGGAGCTGCGCCCCGAACACCGCGCGCTGCACGTCGCGCGGGCTGTGATCGTAGTGATAGTCGAGCCCGCATTCACCGATCGCGACCGCGCCCTGCTCCACGGCCTGCCGGATGTCGTCCGCGTGCCCGTCGGTCCACGCCCGGGCATCATGCGGATGCTGGCCGCAGGTGAACCAGATCAGCCCGGGATATCGCGCGGCAATGCCGGCGGCGCGGCGCGCGGCGGCCGGCGACTCCCCGATACAGACGATGGCGCGGGCCCCGGCATGCCGGGCCCGCGCCACCACGTCGTCGACGTCCTCGTTGAACTGCGCATCCGCGAGATGGACATGACTGTCCGCGAACGGGACTGCCGCTACCGCTGCTACCGCATCCACGATCCGGCGGCGTCCGCGCTCAGCGCGCGGGCGCCGGCTTGCGCGGGCGGGCGGCGGCGGCGCTCTTGCCGGCCGTCACCGGCTTCACCTCGTCACTCGTGCTGCGGCGCAGGTTCTTGTCTTCGGCGTCGCGCGGGTACCGGTGTTCGATCCAGAGCAGGAGCGGCGACGCCACGTACATGGAGCTGAACACGGCCATCGCGATGCCGAAGCTCACCACGATCGAGAACGGACGGAGCACCGGACCGGCGAAGAGGAGCAGCGCCAGGGTGGCCGCGAGTGTCGTGGAGTGCGTCATCACCGAACGGCCGAGCGTTTCGTTGATGGACCGGTTGATCGTGGCGTAGAGCGGATCCTTGCGGTACTTGCGCAGGTTCTCGCGCACACGATCGAAGATGATGATCGTGTCGTTGGACGAGTAGCCGAGCACGGTGAGCACGGCGGCCACGACGGTGAGCGACACCTCGATGTCGAACAGCTTGATGAACGCGAACGTGATGAACACGTCGTGCACGAGCGCGAGCACGGCGGCCGACGCGAAACGCCAGTCGTACCGGAAGGCCAGATAGATGAGGGAGATGAGCGACGCGATGGTCATGGCCAGGATCGCGCCGCGCCGGAGCTCGGCGCCCACCCGGGGTCCCACGGCCTCGGTGCGTACCACGGTCACTTCCTCGGCGCCGAAACGCTGCGTGAGCGCGGTCTCGATGCGCCGGGCAATGCCTTCCGCGCCGGCATCCTGCTCCTGGATCTCGCTCGCATCCTGCGCGCGCACGGTGTACTCCGTGGCTTCGCCGTAGCGGGTGATCTCGGCGCCGGAGATCCCCGCCGATTCCACGGTAGAGCGGATGGCGGCGACATCGGGCGCCGTGCGGAAGCGGAGCTGCATGAGCGTGCCGCCGGTGAACTCGATGGAGTAATTCACGCCCCCGGAGAAGCCGAAGGAGGCGACGCCGAGGGCCAGGAACACTCCTGAGACGATGACGGCGGTACGCCAGTAGCGGAGGAAGTCGTACGACGTGTTCTTGAAGATGCGGATCATGTTCGACTCAGATGCTCAGCGCCTTGGCGCCGCGGGTCCGCTGCAGCCAGAGCATGAAGAAGGTCCGGCTCACGAAGATCGCCGTGAAGAGAGACGCCACGATGCCGGCCATGAGGGTCACGGCGAAGCCGCGCACCGGGCCGGTGCCGTACTGGTACAGCACCGCGCCGGCGAAGATCGTGGTGACGCTCGCGTCCACGATGGCCGACAGCGCCTGCTTGAAGCCCTCGTCGATGGAGAGCCGCACCGACTTGCCGGCGAGCATTTCCTCGCGGATGCGCTCGAAGATGAGGATGTTGGCGTCCACCGCGATACCCACCGACAGCACGAACCCGGCGAGCCCGGGCAGCGTGATCACCGCGCCGAAGCCGGAGAGCACGGCCAGCGTGTAGAGCACGTAGAGCGCGAGGCCGGCCACGGCGATCATGCCGGCGAAGCGGTAGTACGCGATCATGACCACGACCACGAGCAGCCCCGCCAGGATGAGCGCGCGCACGCCGTTGTCGATGGAGTCCTGGCCGAGGCTGGCGCCGATGTTGCGCACCTCGGCGATCTTGAGCGGCACGGGGAGGGCGCCGGCGCGCAGCACGAGCGCGAGATCCTGCGCCTGCTGCAGCGAACCGCCGCCGAGCGTGATCTGTCCGTTCCGGCCGATGGCGCTCTGGATTTCCGGAGCCGTCATGACCCGGTCGTCGAGCACGATGGCCATGTTCTGCTTGAGGTGCCGGGCCGTCTCGTTGCGGAAGCGGCGGCCGCCTTCGTTGTTCAGCGTGAACGTCACGACGTTGCCGCTGGTGGGATCGGTGCTGGGCCGCGCGTCGACCAGGTATTCGCCGGTGATGATCGGCCGCGCGTCGAGCACGTAGAGCTCGCGGTAGCGCTGGCCGCCGGCCTCGCGCTCTTCGCTGCCCCACTTGATCGCCTTGCCGGGCGGGATCACGGCCAGCACGGACGGATGCTGGAGCGCGCGGTTCATGGGGTCGTAGGCCTCGGCCGGCACGATGTACTGGCCCGGGAGGCCGCCGCCGCCGATGTTGCCGGAGAAGAGCCCGCCCGTGGCCGGCTCCTGGGCCACGCTGTCGGCAGCCGCGGAATCGGCGGCCGTCGTATCGGCGCCGAAGAGCGACGTGACGCCCACGCGCCGCGCCGTGTCTCCGCGGGCCGACGCGCCACCCATGGAGATGCCGGCCGCTTCGGCGGCCTGATCGAGCCGCGAGAGCACGCGTTCGAGCGCCTGCGTCTGGTCGGTGATCTGGAACTGGAGGAATGCGGCCTCCGACACCACCGACTGGGCGCGCTCGGGATCGTCGATCCCGGGGAGCTCCACGATGATGCGGTCGCTGCCCACCTTCTGCACGACGGGTTCGGCCACGCCGAACTCGTCGATGCGCTGCCGGATGACCTTGAGGGCGCGGTCGAGGGCCTCGGACTTGTCGGCGATGGCCCGCTGGGAGTCGTCGATCTCGAGCGTGAGGTGCATCCCGCCCTGGAGGTCGAGCCCCTTCTTGAGGGGGACGCGCTTGACGGTGTCGTACACGAACACGCCGTCGCGCTTGACACGTTCGATGACGGTTCGCGGATAGAGCATCCCCGCCGAAACGAGGACGCAGCCGAGAATGATCAGGAGGCGAGTCTTGAGGTTCGCCATCGCGGCTGGTGGTTGGAGACGTGGGTCAGGAGCCGGCCGCACGGAAGCGTGGCATGCCGGATGAAACAGCCTAGCCTTGTAACTTACAGCCCCAGCAGCTCGCGCGCCACGGCCTCGTCACGGGACAGTTGTGCGCGCAGCGCGTCCGCGTCCGGGAACCGCCGCACTTCGCGCAGCCGGGTCAGGAACTCGACCTGCACGGGCTGGCCGTACCAGTCGCCGGTCACGTCGAACAGATGCGCTTCCAGGCGGCGCTCCGTCTCGTCCCAGGTGGGGCGTCCCCCCAGGTTGAGCATCCCGCCGAACCGGCCGTCGGGCAGGGCCGGCAGCACCACGCGCACGGCGTAGACGCCGTCGGGCGGGAGCAGCTTGCGCGGCGGGATCGGCGCCAGGTTCACCGTGGGGAAACCGAGCGCCCGTCCGCGCTTCTCGCCGTGCACTACGGTGCCGGAGACGGCATACGGCCGGCCCAGCCCGTCGGCGGCGCGCGCGAGATCGCCGCCGGCCACGGCGCGTCGGATCGCGGTGGAGGAAACCGCGTGCCCTTCCCCGCTCTGCACGGCGTCCACGACCTCCACGGTGAACCCCCGCCGCGCGCCCATGGCCTGGAGGGCAGCCGCGTCTCCCATGCGATTGCGTCCGAAACCGTGATCGTGCCCCACGAGGAGCGCCTCCAGCCGGCAGCGGGCGCGGAGGACGTCGTCCACGAACGCGTCGGCGGACAGCGCGGCCAGCTCGGGCGTGAACGGGAGCACCACGACCACCTGCACACCCGTCCGGCGCAGCGCGTCCAGCTTCTCCTCGCGCGTGGTGAGGAGCGGCGGCGCGGCGGCGGGGTTCACGATCTCGAGCGGGTGCGGATCGAAGGTGACGACGACGGAAGCGAGACCGCGCGCCTCGGCGAGCCGGACGAGACGGGCGACGACGTCCTGATGCCCGCGATGCACGCCGTCGAAGGTGCCCACGGTGATCGCGCTGCCGGGCAGTCCGTGGGGGAGCGCGAGCGGCGGGCCGTCCAGGAGGTCGTCCACGACGATCACGGGGTTCCCTCGGGCGCAGGCGCTTCGTCGGGCGTGCCGAGCACGACGCGCGGCTGCCACTGGTCGCCGGCCGTGCGTTCGGCCACGGCCACGATGCGGGTGCCGGCGTCCACGAGGGCCGCGCGATCGCCCGGCACGGCAGCGGCGATCCGGCGGCCCAGGCGTATGTCCGCGATCTCGGCGTCGGTCACGACCTGCATGGCGAGGCCGGCGAGCGCGGAGAGCGGGTTCCGCACCGGGAGATCGGCGCCGGGCACGAGGGCCTCGAACGGCACGGCGTCCGCGACATCGAGCGGGCCGCTCCGGAGGCGCCGGAGCTCCGCGCAGTGGGCCACGGTGCCGAGCGCCGTGCCGAGATCACGGGCGAGGGCGCGCACGTACGTGCCGCCGCCGCAGGCGATCTCGGCGTCGAGCCAGTCGTCGCCGCGGCCGAGGACGTTCCATGTCATCACGCGCACGGACACCGGCGCGAGGGTGAGCGATTCGCCGCGGCGCGCTCTGGCATAGGCCCGCGTTCCGTCCACATGCTTGGCGGAATACGCCGGCGGCACCTGCGCCAGATCGCCCGTGAGCGACGCGAGCGCGCCGGGCAGCGCGTTCCAGTCGGGCGCCGGGCCTTCGGCGATCACGGCGCCGGTGCGGTCATCGGTATCGGTGGCCGCGCCGAACGCGATCCGCGTCCGGTACACCTTGGGTTCGCCGTGCACGTACGGCAGCAGTCGCGTGGCCTGCCCCACCGCGCACACGAGGAGCCCCGTGGCGAACGGGTCGAGCGTGCCGGCGTGTCCCACGCGGCGCGTGCGGAGCGCGCGACGGACGCGGCCCACGACATCGTGCGACGTCACGCCTGCCGGCTTGTCCACCAGGAGCAGGCCGTCACCCGTTACGGGGCGCGCGCTCACGGCCGCGATCGACGCCGCGTCAGCGGTCGTCGACGTCGGTGGAATCACGCCGGACCTGCGCCAGGAGTTCCTCGATGCGCGCGGCCTGCGCGATGCTGTCGTCGGGCCGGAACTCGATCTCCGGCGCCACGCGGAGCCGGAGCGCGCGTCCGATGCTCCCGCGCAGATGGTGCGCCACGGAGGCGAGCCCCTGATACGTCGCGGCGCGCTCCTCCTCGGTGCCCATCACGCTCACGTACACCTTGGCGTGCCGCAGATCGCGCGTCACGTCCACGCCCGTGACGGTGACGAGCCCGCGGAGACGGGGATCCTTCGCCCCGTCCCGCAGGAACGTCGCCACTTCGGTGCGGATGCCTTCCGCCACGCGGTCGGACCGCCGCTGATCACCGGCCATGTGCCGCCCCTCCTACGACGAGCGGGTCGCGTCGTCGAGCGTGCGCGCCACCTCTTCGGTGCGGTAGCACTCGAGCACGTCGCCGACCTTGATGTCGTTGAAGTTCTCGACGCCGATGCCGCATTCGTACCCTTCCTTGACTTCCTTGGCATCGTCCTTGAAGCGGCGCAGCGACCCGATCACGCCGTCATACAGCTCGATGCCGTCGCGGATGACGCGCACGCGCGCGGCCCGGGTGATGGTGCCGCTCCGCACGTAGCAGCCGGCGATCGTGCCCACGCGCGCCACCTTGAACACCTCGCGCACCTCGGCTTCGCCGAACACCACTTCGCGCGATTCCGGCCGCAGCATGCCTTCGAGCGCCGCGCGCACGTCGGCCACGGCCTCGTAGATGATGCGGTACAGCTTGATGTCCACGCCTTCGCGCTCGGCGGCGTTGCGGGCGTTGTTGTCCGGCCGCACGTGGAAGCCGATGATGATGGCGCCCGACGCCTTCGCGAGCAGGATGTCGCTCTCGGTGATCGCGCCCACGCCGCGGTGCACGATATCGACGGCGACTTCCGTGGTGGACAGCTGTCCGAGCGCGTCGGCCAGCGCTTCGGCCGGACCGCCCTGGTCGGCCTTGATGAGCAGCCGGAGCTGCCGCTTCTCGCCCGCGCTCGTCTGGGACATGAAGTCCTCGAGCGAGACCGAGCCGCGCGACGTGCGGCGGCTGCGCGCTTCGCGATCGAGCCGTTCGCGCCGCTGCGCGATGTCGCGCGCCTGCGCGGCGTCGTCGACCACGATGAGCTGATCGCCGGCCATGGGCACGCCGGGCAGACCGAGGATCTGCACGGGAATGGCCGGGCCGGCGGACTTGACCGTCTTGCCGCGCTCGTCGAGCAGCGCGCGCACGCGGCCGGAGAACATGCCGCAGATGAAGTCGTCGCCCACGCGCAGCGTGCCGTTCTGCACGAGCACGGTGGCCACGGAGCCCTTGCCCGGATCGAGCTGCGCTTCGACCACGGTGCCGGCGGCATTGCGCTCGGGGTTGGCCTTGAGATCGAGGATTTCGGCCTGCAACAGGATCTGGTCGAGCAGTTCCGGCACGCCGGTGCCGTGCTTGGCCGAAATCTCGGACGACAGCACGGTACCGCCGAAGTCCTCGAGCACGACCTCGTGCTGCAGCAGGTCCTGCTTGACCTTGAGCGGGTTGGCCTGCGGGAGATCGACCTTGTTGATGGCCACGATGAGCGGCACGCCGGCGCTCTTGGCGTGCGAAATCGCCTCGATGGTCTGCGGCATGACCTGGTCGTCGGCCGCGACCACGAGCACCACGATGTCGGTGACCTGCGCGCCGCGGGCGCGCATGGCGGTGAACGCCTCGTGACCCGGCGTGTCGAGGAACGTGATCA
>CAZUKU010000052.1:0-18634 GCA_964621045.1 uncultured Gemmatimonas sp. | reverse complement strand
GGTCGGCACGATGTTCAGTGCCGCGGCGCGCGCGCGGCGCAGATCCTTGTGCGGCAGGTCGAGGATGCTCTGGTCGTTGGTGTAGCTGTGGATCGTGACCATGCTGCCGTGCACGAAGCCGAACGCATCGCGGACGACCTTCACCATCGGCACGAGGCAGTTGGTGGTGCACGAGGCGTTGGAGATGATGTGGTGCGCGGCCGGATCGTACTTGTCGCTGTTGACGCCCATCACGATGGTGATGTGCTCGTCGGTGGCGGGCGCGGAGATGATGACCTTCTTCGCGCCGGCGTCGCGGTGCTTCTGCGCGTCGGCGGCCTTGGTGAAGCGGCCTGTGGACTCGAGCACGATGTCCACGCCGAGTTCCTTCCACGGCAGCTTGCCCGGCTCCTTCTCGGCCAGGATGCGCACGCGGTCGCCGTTGATCGTGAGGCTGTCGCCGTCGGCGGACACGTCGCCGTCGAAGATGCCGTGCACGGAATCGTACTGGAAGAGATGCGCGAGCGTCTTCGTGTCCGTGAGATCGTTGACCGCGACGAAGTCGAGGTCGGCGACGCCCTGCTGCTTGGCGGCGCGGAGCACTTGACGCCCGATGCGGCCGAAGCCGTTGATGCCGACGCGAATGGCCATGGAGTTCAGTCCGGATCCGAAACGTGGGACGATCGATCACCCGTATCGGGTGCGCGACCGAATGTGAGGTAGCTGAGAATGCGGGCGCCGCCGGCCGAAAGCGCCGATGCGGCCGCGTTGAGCGTGGCGGCGGTCGTGATCACGTCGTCGACGAGCACGAGATGGGCGCCCCGCAGCCGGGCGGCGGCACCGGGTGCGGTGCCGAACGCCCCAGAAACGTTGCTCGCGCGCTCCGAGGGTGTCAACCGCGTCTGCGTCTCCGTGCGGCGCCGGCGGTGCAGGATGTCCTCCCACACCGGCAGCCCCCAGTGCGACGCCACCGCCCGGGCGAGCAGCGCGCTCTGGTTGAAGCCGCGTTCCCGTTCACGCGCCGCGGCCAGCGGGACCGGCACGAGCGCCACGCGCTCCGCCACCACGTCGGCCGGAAACGCGAGGCGGGCCATGCGGGCACCCATGCCGTCGGCCACGGCGCTCCAGCCGCTGTACTTGAGCGCGTGCACGATCGCACTGCCGGTGCCGCTGTCGAGACGCACCGCGGAACGCACGGCGCGCACCGTCGCGGGGAGACGGGCGCACCAGCGGCAGGGCGCGAACCCATCGTCCGTGCCGTCCTGCGCCGCGGGCAGACGGTCGCCGGGCAGCGGTTGCCGCGGATGACCGCAGCGGTGGCAGCTCGGCTCGGGGAACATGTCGCAGCGGGCCCAGCAGGTGCCGCACACCACGCCCGGCACGGTCGCATCGAGCAGACCGCGGCACACGGCGCATGCCCGTGGCAGCAGCAGATCGGCCAGCCCGCGGGCGAGCATGCGCAGCGGACCGGGCCCGGGCTCGTTCGTCATGGAGCGCCTCCGAACGGACGCGACTCGAGCGCCTGCCACATGACGCCGCGATCGGGCGCCATGCCGAACCAGCAGGTGAACGCCTCGGCACCCTGCTCCACCAGCATGCGGAGGCCGTCTTCGGCGCGATGTCCACGGGCGCGGCAGGCGCGCACCCAGGCGGTTTCGCCGCGCCGGCACACGAGATCGAGCACGGCGGCGCGCGGCGCGAGCGCGTGCGGGGCAAGGGGCAGTGCGTCGTCGGAGAGACCGACGGGCGTGGCATTGATGACCAGATCCGCCTCCCGCACCGCCGATTCCGCGTCGTCCATCACGCGCGCCGTCCCGGGGAAACGCGCCGCGAGCGCCTCCGCACGTGCCCGCGTGCGCGCGACGATGCGGAGTTCCGGAACGTCCAGATCGGTGAGCGCCGCCACGACGCTCGCCGCGGCCCCGCCGGCGCCGAGCAGCGCCACGCGAAGCGCCGGCGGCGAAGACGCGCCGAGCACCGTCCTGATGGCCACGGTGACGCCGGCGACATCGGTGTTGTGTCCTACGAGCGCACCGCTTTCGTCGTGCCAGAAGGTGTTCACCGCGCCGGTCCGCTCGGCCGTGGGCGTGCGATGCCGGCAGGCCGCGTACACGGCTTCCTTGTGCGGAATGGTGACGTTGCCGCCGGCGCGCGCGCGGGCCAGATCGTGCAGTGTGGCGGCGAGCAGGGCGGGCGGCGTGTCACGCGCGGTATAGCGCACCGCGAGCCCCGCCGCATCGAGCGCCGCCTGCTGGAAGAGCGGCGAGAGCGAGTGGGCGACGGGGTGTCCGAGCAGCACCAGCGCGGACGGTGCGCCGGCCCGCGGGGCGTCTCCGTCAGACCGGCCCATACGTCAGGGGCCGGCCGATCCGCGTTCACTCACGATGCGATCGAGCAGCGCGTCGATCAGCGTGGTGAGTTCGTCGTAGGTGTGCCGGTAGACCGTGAGGTCGCCGCCGTACGGGTCGGTGACGGGATCGGTGGTCCGGCCGCCGGTGGCGAAGTCCGTGAGCAGGCGCGCGCGCGCGCCACCGCCGAGTTCGCTCACACGGTCCACGTGCGCGGGCCCCATGGCGAGAATCAGGTCGGACTCCTGCACGAGGGCCGACGTGAGAAGCCGCGCGCGATGCACCGCCAGGTCTATGCCGTGCTCCATCGCCACGAGCATCGCCCCGTCGGACGCCGGCATGCCGTCCCATGCGCTGACGCCCGCGCTGCCGGTGGTCAGGTCGGTGATGCCGCGCTGCGCGATGAGCACGCGTGCGATGCCTTCGGCCAGCGGACTGCGGCAGGTGTTGCCCGTACAGACGAAGAGGAGATGCATGCGCGTGCGAAGGTGAAGGACTCAGACGTTCCCGATGAGATCGGGCACGCACTCACGCAGGTGATCGGCCGACAGCACGCCGGGCCGGATGACGCGCGGGCGCCGTCCGGTGCAGTCCACCACGGTGGAGGGCGGCGAATCCGGGAGCCGTCCGCCGTCGAGCACCATGAGCAGTCCGCGATGAATCACCTCCGTCCACTGGGTGACAATCTCGGTGGCGGTGGCCGCCGGCGGAACTCCCGGGCGGTTTGCGCTGGTGGACGTGATCGGCTCGCCATAGGCCCGGAGCAGGGTCTGCAGCCCTTCGTGCGGCGTCCAGCGCACGGCCACGCCGCCTTCCGGACCGCGCAGGCGGGCGGGCACGCGATGATCGCCGCCGGGGAGCACGAGCGTGAGCGGACCGGGCCAGAAGCGCGCCGCCAGGTTCGCCGCGCTCGGCGTGAGCGCGAGCCCCAGCCGGTCGAGCATGGCGCTGCCCGCGATGAGGAGCAGGAACGGCTTGGACGGCGGCCGCTGCTTCATGCGCACGAGCGCCTCGACCGACTCGTGGTCCACCGCGGTGCCGAAGCCGTACACGGTTTCGGTGGGGTACGCCAGCACGCGCCGTTCGCCCAGGTGGGCGATGACGTCACGGACGGCCCCCTGGATCTCGGCCGGGGACCAGAACGGAACCGTGAGCGCATCGGGTCGCATGGCCCGGCTATTCCGAGAGCAGGCTGAGCGCTTCGGCGCGCGCGAAATCGGCGGACTCGGTGATCTTGAGCGCGCGTTCAGAGCCACGCACCACCATCACCGGCTCGCCGAGCCGTTCACAGAGCCCGGCGTCGTCGGTGGCGCCTGCGCCCACGGCACGCGCGGCCACGTGCGCACGCTCGATCATCTCGCGGGGAAACGCCTGCGGCGTCTGCGCGCGCCAGAGCCCCGTGCGGTCCACGGTGTCGATGATGCGGCCGTCGGCATCCACGCGCTTGAGCGTATCCACCACCGGCAGCGCGGCCACGGCGCCGCGACCCTGCCGGGCCTCCGCGATCACGCGCTCGATGGTGTCGTCGGTGACGAGCGGACGCGCCGCGTCGTGCACCACGACGATCCGCACTTCTCCGGGCAGATCCTCGAGTCCGTTGTACACCGATTCGTGCCGCTCACGCCCGCCTACCGACACGAGCAGCCGCTCCACGTCGCACTGGAACAGCCAGGGCGGCGGATCGGCGGCGTACGCACGCGGCAGCACCACGACCACGGTGGACACGTCGTCGCGCGCCATGAAGGCCTGCACGCTGTGCAGGAGCGCGGGACGCCCCGCGACCCAGCGGAACTGCTTGAGCTCTTCCCCGCCCGCGCGCGAACCGCTGCCGCCGGCCACGATCACCACGCCCACGTCGCGCACGGTGTCGCTCGCGCGGGGCGGCGGCACATCACCGCGCGAGGTGATCACCGGCGGCGGGATCACGCGGCGCGGCGGCGTGACGGGCACGTCAGACATCGTCGTCTCCGGCGGTGGCAGCGGCCGGCACCCGGGGCCGCCCGGACGCGCGCGCCGACCGGGGCCCGATGGTGCGTGTGAGCACGTCGCCGAGCGTGCGTACGCCGTGCACGGTCATCCCGGCCGGCACACGGCGCGGCACCGCGCGCTCGGAGAGATAGGCTTCGGTCATGCCGAGCCGCGCGGCTTCGATGAGCCGGCGCTCCACCTGCGTGACCGCGCGCACCTCGCCGCCCAGGCCGAGCTCGCCGAGGAACACCGCGTGCGCCGGCAGCGCCCGGTCGGTGATGCTGCTCGCGATGGCCGCGGCCACGGCGAGATCCACGGCCGGCTCCTGCACGCGCATGCCGCCCACGATGTTGCAGAACACGTCGAGATCGGCGCAGGAGAATCCGCCGCGCTTGTCGAGCACGGCGAGGAGGAGCGCGAGCCGCCGGCCGTCGATGCCGTTGGCCACGCGCTGCGGCGTGCCGAAACCGGCGCGCGCTGCGAGCGCCTGCACTTCCACGAGCACGGGGCGCGTGCCTTCCATGAGCGCGCACACGGCGCTCCCGCTCGACACGTCGTGCCGGTCGCCGAGGAACAGTGCCGACGGATTCGAGACGGGCACGAGCCCCGTGGGCGCCATGCGGAACACGCCGATCTCGTCCACGCTGCCGAACCGGTTCTTCGTGGCGCGCAGGATGCGATGGTCGAGCGAGCCTTCGCCTTCGAAGTACAGCACCGTGTCCACGATGTGCTCGAGCGTCTTGGGGCCGGCGATGCCGCCGCCCTTGGTGACGTGCCCGATCACGAACACGGTCACGCCGTGTTCCTTCGCGAAACGCATGAGACGCGCCGCGCACTCCCGCACCTGTCCCACGTTCCCGGGCGCGCCTTCGAGCGTATCGGTGTGCACGGTCTGGATGGAATCGATCACGAGCGTCGCCAGCGGACGCGGATCGTGCGCATCCGGTGCCGCGGCGGTGGCGAGGATCGTTTCGAGCAGCGTTTCGGTCACGATCGACACGGCCCCGGCCTGCTCTTCCAGCCGTTCCGCCCGCAGCTTCACCTGGAGCGGCGACTCCTCTCCCGACACGTAGAGCGTGCGCCGGCCCGCGGCTTCGAGACGCGCCGCGACCTGCAGGAGCAGCGTGCTCTTGCCGATGCCGGGCTCGCCGCCCACGAGCACCATCGCGCCCGGCACGATGCCGCCGCCGAGCACGAAATCGAACTCGTCGAGACCGGTGCGCCAGCGCATGGCTTCGCTGCCCGTCACGGCGTCGAGCCGCACGGCCGCGGCCGCCGGATGCGCGCGCGCCTGCTCACGCGCGCGTCGCGTGGCCGGTACGGCCGCGACCGGTTCCTCGGCCAGCGTGTTCCACGCCCCGCACGCATCGCAGCGACCGGCCCAGCGCGGATGTTCCGCGCCGCATTCACTGCACCGGTACACCGACTTCACGCGCGCCATCATCGCCGCTCAGTACGGCGGTTCATCGCCGCTCGTGACGAGACGGGGACCAGTGGGGTGCGATGGCGGTCCGGACGGCGCCTGCCGCGCGCTGTAGTTGTCGAAGCGCGTGTAGTGCTTGTGGAAGTACAGCCGCACGCTGCCGATCGGGCCGTTACGCTGCTTGCCGATGATGATCTCGGCCTTGCCCTCGAGCCCCGGGTCCTTGAGCCGGCCGGTCTCGTCGCGCTCGGCGTACACTTCCTGCCGGAAGATGAACAGGATCACGTCGGCGTCCTGCTCGATGGCGCCCGATTCGCGGAGATCCGAGAGCAGCGGACGTCCCTTGTCCTCCCCCGAGCGCTGTTCAGGCGCACGCGAGAGCTGCGAGAGCGCGATCACGGGCACGCCGAGTTCCTTCGCGAGCGCCTTGAGGCCGCGCGAGATCTGCGACACTTCCTGCTGACGGTTTTCCGAACCCGCCGGTCCGGACATGAGCTGCAGGTAGTCCACGATCACGAGATCGAGATTGCTCTCCGCCTTGAGCCGCCGCGCCTTGGAGCGCATCTCGAGCATGCCCAGCCCGGGCGTGTCGTCGATGTAGATCGGCGCATGGCTCAGGATTCCCGCGGCCTGCGCCAGCCGCGGCATGGCGTCGTCGAGCGCGCGGCCGCCCTTGCGGAGCGCCTGCGCGTCGATGAGCGCTTCGCTGGCGAGGAGACGCTGCACCAGCGACTCCTTGCTCATTTCGAGCGAGAAGAACGCCACCGCCTTCTTGCTCGTGATCGCCGCGTGCTGGGCGATGTTGAGCACGAAGGCCGTCTTGCCCATGGACGGGCGCGCGGCCACGATCACCAGATCCGCCGGCTGGAATCCCGACAGCATGTGATCGAGATCGGTGAACCCCGACGGCACGCCGGTGATGGCGCTCTCCCGCTGCGCGAGCGCCTCGAGCTTCTCCATGGCCGGCCAGAGCAGCTCCTTCACGCGCGCAAAACCGGCGCGGTCACGCGTCTGTCCGAGGGCGAAGATGCGCTGTTCGGCGAGGTCGAGCAGATCGTGCGCCGGCTGCCGCGCCTCGAAGGCTTCCTGCACGATCTCCGTGGACGTTTCGATGAGCCGCCGGAGCGTGGCCTTCTCGCGCACGATGCGCGCGTGATACTCCACATTGGCCACGGTGGGCACGGCGTCCACGAGGAACGACAGATACTCGCGTCCTCCGCTCTGCTCGAGCTCCCCGCGGCGTTCGAGCTCGTCGGCGAGCGTGAGCGTATCCACTACCGCGCCGCGCTCGGTGAGCGTCATGGCGGCGCGGAAGAGCCGCCGGTGCCCTTCGCGGTAGAACATCGAATCGTCCACGTGCTCGGCGGCGCGCATTACGGCATCGGCATCGAGCAGCATGGCGCCGAGCACGGCGCGTTCGGCGTCCTCCGACCAGGGAGGGCGACGGTCCTTGTACGGATCGCGTGCGAGCGCGACCGGCGCATTCGCCGGAACGGGCAGTGTCGTCATGCGGAACTCGCCTCGCGCGCGGCGTCGTGGATACGCCGCGCCAATTGCACGTCTTCCCAGGTGGGGCGCTTCCACGCTTCGTTGCGCAGCAGCGCCGCCGGATGGTACGTGACGATCACCGGCACGCCGTGATAGCGGTGAATGCGCCCACGCAGCGCGCCGAGCGATTGCGTGGTGTCGAGCAGGGTGCGGGCCGCGAACGAGCCGAGCGCGAGAATGACGCGCGGCCGCACGAGCGCGAGCTGCTGCTCGAGAAACGGGCGACAGGCCTGCACCTCGTCCGGCATGGGATTGCGATTGCCCGGTGGCCGGTGCTTGAGCACGTTGCAGATGAACACGTCCTCGCGCGACAGGCTGATCGCGCCCAGGATCTTCGTGAGCAGTTGGCCGGCCGCGCCCACGAACGGACGCCCGGTTTCGTCCTCGGTCTGGCCCGGCGCTTCGCCCACGCACATGAAATCGGCGTCGGGATTCCCTTCGCCGGGCACCGGATTGGTGGCCGTGGCGTGGAGTGGGCACGCGGTACACGTCGCCACCGCGTTCGCGATGTCGGCGAGCGAGGCGGGGAGTCCCGCGGTGCCGGGGGCCGCCGGCGTCCGAACGGCACCCACGGTGACGCCGAACGGCACGCCGAGCGCCGTGAGCCAGGCGGGTGCGTCGGTCGGCGACCCGGCCGGTGGTGACGCGGGTGGAGCGGATGACGAGGAAGCGGGCCCAGCGGAAGTCGACGCAGCAGACGCAGCCGGCGGTGTAGCTCCAGGCGGCGTGCCCGCGGCGCCGGATTCCCGAAGCGTCGTACGCCAGTCCTTGTCCTGTGCCGCCGCGGGATCGAACCGGGGCGTGGGCGACGGCGGCGGCACGACCTCACGCGCCGGCTCCGCGGGAACGGCAGGACCTTCTGCCTCCACCGCGTCCGCCGCTGGCGATTCCATGACGCGCTTTGGCGCCGCCTTCCGCGCAGCTCCCGCACGCACGCCGAGCAGCGCGAGTACGTCGGCCACGGGCAGGTGATCGAGCACGAGATCGGATTCGCCCAGATCCCGCCGCTGCTCGAGATACAGCCGCAGCCGCTCTTCAGCGTCCACGCAGCCGCGCCTCCGTGCGGTCGAGAATGATCTCGGCCACCTCACGCTTGGAGAGGAGCGGCAGCGCCTCCACCCTTCCCTCCCGATCCACGAGCGTGACCCGGTTCGTGGGCGTCGCGAATCCCGCGCCGGGCTCGGTCGCATCGTTCACCACCACCAGATCGAGCGCCTTCTCCTCCAGCTTGCGCGTGCCTTCCGCCATCGCATCGCCGGTTTCGAGCGCGAAGCCCACGATCACCGCTCCCGCGGGACGCACGTCGCGCGTGCCGAGCAGGATGTCGTCGGTGGCCGCGAGCGCGAGCGCCGCGGGCCGTTCCCGCTTCTTGAGCTTGTACGCCGCGGGCTGTTCGACTGCGAAGTCGGCGGGCGCGGCCGCCATGATCAGCACGTCGGCATCCGGCAGCGCGGTGCGCACGGCCTGATGCATCTCGTGCGTGGTGTCCACCGGCACCACCTGCACGCCCACGGGGAGCGGAACTTCGAGGGGGCCGGCAACGAGGGTGACACGCGCGCCGC
This sequence comes from uncultured Gemmatimonas sp., assembly GCA_964621045.1. GTDB lineage: Bacteria > Gemmatimonadota > Gemmatimonadetes > Gemmatimonadales > Gemmatimonadaceae > JAABRT01. Next base: position 9,806 of record CAZUKU010000052.1, on the reverse strand, counting down.
GGCGCCAGGCGGCGGCGGCGAGCTCCACGCCCATGCGTCCGGACGACCGGTTGGACAGGAACCGCACCGGATCGACGGGCTCCCGCGTGGGACCGGCGCTTACCACCACGTGGCGGTCGCTGAGCGGCGACGAGGCGCGCATGCCGAGCACGCGCCCCAGATGTTCCACCAGCACCTCGGGCTCGGGCATGCGTCCGGGGCCGCTTCCTTCGCCCACCGCGAGCGGCCCGGTGTCGGGATCGATCACGTGATAGCCGAGCGCCCGCGCGGCATCCACGTTGCGCTGCACCGCCGGATGCCGCCACATGCGGTCATTCATCGCGGGCGCGAGCATCACGGGCGCCTCGGTGGCGAGCAGGCACGCGCTCAGCAGCTCGTCGGCGTGCCCGTGCACCGCGCGGGCGAGAAAATCGGCCGTGGCCGGCGCCACGAGCACGGCGTCGGCCGCGCGGGCGAGCCGGATGTGATCGAGCGCGTGTCCCGGCGCCGTGAGCGCGGTGTGCACGGGGCGTCCGGTGAGCGCCTCGAACGTGATCGCGCCGATGAACTCGGCGGCCGTGCGCGTGAGCACCACGTCGACGTCCGCGCCGGCCTGCGTGAGCAGCCGCGCCAGCCACGCCGACTTGTACGACGCGATGCCGCCGGTGACACCGAGGAGAATGCGTTGCTGATCGAAGGGGCGCACGGGGGAATGGAGCGGGACGGTCGGAAGGACAGCGCGCCGCGCCCCGGCACGAAACCGAGACGCGGCGCGCGGGGCGGACGGCGCAGCCGATCAGCCGCCGGGGCGCTTCCTCGGCATCACGCGATATTCGATGGTACCGTCGGCCAGCTCCTCGAGCGCGCGCGTGGTGAGCTTCTTCTCCCGCGAGGTGCGCTCGCGCGGAAACTCGTTGAGCACGCGGGCGAACTTGGCGGCGATCAGCACGCTCAGGTACTTGTTGGCCGCGTTCCGGGAGACCTCGTCCGGGGTGAACACCTGCATGGCTAGTCGCCTCGTTGAATACCGTGGATTTCCTGTTCGAGCTGCGCAATGAGCGCGCCGACCTGTGCTTCGAGCGTGTGCACGCGGTCGTGCCGCACACTCTCCGCATCGATGATCGCGCCCACCCGCTCGATGGCCTGCTCGAGATCGTCGTTCACGACCACGTACTGATACCGCGCCACCTCGGAGATCTCCGCCAGCGCATTGCGCAGGCGGACGAGCAACCGGTCCCGATCTTCGCTTCCCCGTCCGTTCAGCCGGCGCAGCAGCGCCTCGCCCGAGGGCGGGAGGATGAACACCAGCACCGCGTCGGGAAACGCCGCCGAGAACTGCCGGGCGCCCTGCACGTCGATGTCCATCAGACAGTGACGCCCCGACGCGAGGACCCGCTCCACTTCACGTCGCAGCGTGCCGTAGAGGTGCCCGTGCACCTCGGCGCACTCCGCGAACGCTCCGGCCTCCCGTTCGGCCAGGAACGCCTCCCGGGACAGAAAGTGATAGTCCCGTTCGTGAACCTCGCCCGGCCGGGGAGCACGCGTCGTACACGATACAGAATAACCCAGATCGCGCCGCCGCTCCAGCAGCTTGCGGGCAATCGTGGTTTTGCCGGCTCCCGACGGAGCGGACAGAATGACCGGAAATGGTCTCATTCGAGGTTCTCGACCTGTTCGCGGATACGCTCCAGCTCCTCCTTGATGCCGATCACGTCCTGCAGGATCGTCGCGTCGGCCGCCTTGCTCCCGGTCGTGTTGGCCTCCCGGAGCAGCTCCTGGAGGAGGAAGCCGAGCCGCTTCCCCACCGGTTCGCCGCCCGGGGCCTCGAGGGTGTCCCGGAACGCCGTGATGTGGCTCTGGAAGCGATCCAGCTCCTCGGAAATATCGAGCCGGTCGGCCAGAATCGCGATCTCCTGGGCGAGCCGCTGTTCGTCCACCGCCACCCCATCGGCCAGCTCCCGCACGGAGGTCCGGAGCCGTTCCCGCTGCGCGAGGAGCCGCGCCGGGGCGCGGGCGGCGATCCGGGCCACCGCTTCCGCGATGCCGCCGAGCCGGCTCCGGAGCACCTCGGCCAGGCGCCGTCCTTCGTCCGTACGGGCCGCGTCGAGCCGGGCGAGCGCGGCATCCACCACGGCCACGAGCTCGGCCGCCGTACCGCCGGCCTCGTCATCGCGCGGAGCGGCGATCACGTCCGGCATGCGCAGCACGGCCGCGAGATCCACCGGTCCTTCGAGTCCATGCCGCTCGTGCAGCCGGCGGAGCTCCGCCACCACCGCGGCGAAACGTGTTTCGTCGATCCCCGCGGCCGACTCCTCGCCGCGCTCGAGCCGCACCGAGAGCGTGACGTGGCCGCGCGCCACGCGCAGCCGCATCGCCTCGCGCACATCGGCTTCCCACTTGCCGAACGCGCCCGGCAGCTTGATACTCGGCGAAAAGAACCGGTGGTTCACCGTGCGGACATCCACGAGCACGCGCGCGGTGCCCACCGCTCCCTCGGCCTGCCCGAATCCGGTCATGCTGCGTACCATCATCCGTGCCCTCGCGAGGTCGTCGTGACGTGCATCGTGGTGTGGTGCATCAGTTGAACCACTCCCAGCGCACGCCGTAGAGCTGGAACGGCGGCGGCATGGGGATCCCGGGCGTCTGCGTGTACGACCCGCCGTACACGTTGCGGAACTGGTAGAACAGCGTCGCCCGGATGATCCGGATCTCGAGGAACGCATTGGCGACGTTGTACGGCTCGTTCAGCCGGAAGAACTCGGGGGTGTCCATGGCGTCGGGATCGAGGAACGACACGCCGCTCCGGTATTCGTGCACGAAGCGTGCGTTGACCCCGAAATGTCCCCGCGGGAAGCGGTTTCGCCACTCGGTCTGGAGAATGAAGGCCGCGCGCGCGTGCGTCTGCGGACGGTATTCCCGCGCGCCGTTCCAGCGCGTGCCGTGCAGTTCCAGACGGAGCGACTTGTACAGCGGCGCCCGCACATCGAAGGTGATGCCGGTGCCGGTGGTGGCGAGCAGCACGGGGCGGGCCACCGTCTCGTACGGCGTGAGGAGACGCGGCACCACCACCAGACGGGAGTTGGGGTCCAGCACTTCATCCACATCCGGCACGCCCGGCGGACGCAGCGGAGGCGCCGCGATGCTGCGGGCCCGTGGCTCGAAGGCGTGCCGGATCATGCCGGCGCTCACCCAGCGTTCCCCGAGTCCCAGCGCGCCCTCGAATCGCGTGGTCTGCTCCGGCAGGCGGCGCGTGGCCGCGTCGGGCACCAGATCGGAGTGCGCCGCGGACGCCGCGAGCCAGGGGCGCAAACGCAGCCGTACGCTCCCGTCGATACGCCGGCTGCTGTCGAGGCCAAGCCGTTCCGCATGCAGTGCGGCCGACAGCCAGCCCCGATCGGTACTCATGGTCAATCCGGGCGACAGGTCGCGTCGCAGTCCGATCGTACGCCACCGCATGAACCCGCCCACGCGGGACCGCTCCCAGCCGTAGCCCACGTGGAGCAGCCGCTGTTCGATGCTGCGCGTGGAATCCACCGCCGGGGTATCCGCGCTGCTGTTGGAGCCGGTGCCGGGGCCATCGATGCCGCCCGGACCGTCGATGCCGCCGGTCCCCGTGGTCGGGTCGTCGTCGCTGGGGCCGGTGCGCAGCGTCCCCACGAGCGCCTGCGCCGACAGCCCGCGGACGGGATTGCCATAGCCCAGCCGGAGGTAGCCTTCGCGCCGATACCCCTGGTAGTCGGGAACGCCCGGCCCGGTATCCGCGCCCGTATCGATGGGCGCGGTGAGGTCGCGGGTGCGGCTGGTCGAGATGAGGTACCCGTCCACGCTGTAGGCACCACGCGCCCATCCCGCGCGCGCGGTGATCTGCCGCAGATCGCCGTCCCCCGCCTCACTGCGCGCCGACGGGCCGCCGAAGCCGATGTTGCCGCGCTGCCGCGCCGTTTCCCCCTGCTGGATGGCGAGCTGGAACAGGGCGCCGTTCATCCAGCGGCGGCCGAACATGCCGCGGAATCCGTTGGTGTTGAGATCCCCGGTGAACACGTCGGTGCGCGAGAACGGCGTGACGTTCGTGACCGTCCAGCTCCGCAGCCAGACGCGTACCTCGCCGGCACTCCGCTCCACCACCACCTCGTCGAGCGAGACGAGCGGAATCTCCACGAGGTCGAGCACGCCGTTGTTGCGCATGTCGGGCGCATCGAGCTCGAGCCCGTCGAGAAAGACGCGCACCCGTTTGAAATCCCCCTGGAAGGCGGCGGCGTGCACCCCCGGGAACCATGAGGTGCGGAACGTGGTGACGCCGGGCACGTCGTCGAGGAGGTCGGCGAGATTCATCGCGCCCGTGGCCAGGAGCTCGTTCCGCGTCCATCGTCGTTCCCGCAGGATCTCCGTGCCGGCCGGCGGGACGTACTGGATGAGCGGCGTCTTGATCGTATCCGCGAGCCGTTCGGCGTGGCGGCGGATCGCCTCCGCGCGCAGCGAATCCGCCCGCAGGGAGTCGGTACGGACCGAATCGGCACGAAGGGAATCCGCCCGCAGGGAATCCGCGCGGATCGAATCGGCGCGCAGGGAGTCCGCGCGCCGGGCCAGCGAGTCCACGCGGGCGGTATCGCGGCGGGTGGTGTCGACCTGCGCGTGCAGGGCGGACGGCGCGGCGGCCGCGAGCATCAGCCAGGCCGCCAGCATCGCGGCGAGGCCGCGGAGGGTCGGTATCACGCGAACCGGATCACGCCTCAGCGCGCGCGCCCGCGCACGAATTCCACGAACGTGCCCACCGGCGTGCCGGTCGGGCCCTTGGGAAGCCACCCCAGATCGGTCTGCGAGTAGGCCGTGCCGGCGACATCGAGATGCACCCACGGATAACCATCCACGAACTCCTGAAGGAACAGCGCCGCGGTGATCGAGCCGGCGGGACGTCCTCCGGTGTTGCGCAGATCGGCCACATCCGACGTGATCTGCTCGCGGTACTCGTCCCATACCGGCAGCGGCCATCCGGGTTCCCCGCTCCGCTCACCGGCCGCGCGCACCTCGTCCACCAGCGCCGCGTCGGGGCCGAACAGTCCCACCGCCTGATGCCCCAGCGCGAACACGATCGCGCCGGTGAGCGTGGCCGCGTCGAGCACAACGGCCGGCCGGTACCGCTTCACGAACACGAGGAGATCGGCGAGCACCAGACGCCCTTCGGCATCGGTGTTGATCACCTCGATGGTCTTGCCGTTGGAGGCCCGGATCACATCCCCGGGCTTGTAGGCCGTTCCCGAAGGCATGTTGGTGGTGGAGCCGATGACGCCGATCACGTTCACGGCCGGCTTCAGGCGCGCGATCGTTTCCATGGCGCCCATCACGCCGCCCGCGCCCGACATGTCGTACTTCATCCAATCCATCTCGGGAGCCGGCTTGATCGAGATGCCGCCGGTATCGAAGCAGATCCCCTTGCCCACCAGCACGATCGGCGCCGCGTCGGGCGCGCCCCCGCGGTATTCCACGGCCACGAGCCGCGGCTCCTGCGGCGTGCCCTGCGCCACGGCGAGGAACGCGCCCATCCCTTCCTGCTCCATCTCCGCACGGCCGAGCACGGTCACCGTGAGATTCCCGTGCCGCTCGGCGAGCCCGCGCGCGGTATCCGCGAACGTATCGGGGATGCAGTAGTTGCCCGGCATCATGCCGAGCCGCCGCGCGACCGCCTGGCCGGCGGCGATGGCCTCGCCCACGCGGAAGGCGTCCCGGCTCGCGTCGTCGTCGCGGGTGATCACCGTGATCGCGGCCACGGGCATGCGTCGCTCGGCTTCCGGCGCCGGCGTGCGCAGATCGGGATAGCTCCACGCGCCGAGCGCGAGGCCGGCAACCAGTCCCTCGATCTGCTCGGACGACGCCTCGCCGGCATGTGCGTGGATCGCGCCGGTGCCGAGCTTGACCGCCACGCGGCTCGCCACGGCGCCCGCGCGGCGCCAGCCTGTACGTGATGCCGGCGCTTTCCCCAGCCCCACGAGCAGCACGCGCTCGATGCCGCGCTCCGGCCCCACGAGCACGAACGATTCGTCGCGCCCTCCCCGGAAATCGCGGCGCGCGAGTGTGCGCGCGAGGGCCCCCTGCATGGCCGCATCGAGCGGCTGCAGCGCGGCCGGCAGGGAAACGGGGCCGGCATCCGCGGCCTGGAGAAATACGGCGAGCAGCGGCGAATCCACCGCCGTCACGGCGGCGTGGCTGACGTGCAGCGAGGGCATCGTGGTCATGGCGAGTGACGAGGCGTCGAACGGCAACGCCCGGACCGTACAGGCGCACGATCCGGGCGGACTGGGGCGGGTGGACTCGAACCACCAACCACTCGATTAACAGTCGAGCGCTCTGCCATTGAGCTACACCCCATCGGGCGACGGATGTCGCCGGCATGGCCCGGGAATCGGCACGGGACCGCTTCCGGGGACATCCCTGAAAGATACTGCATGACGTCGGCGCGACCAAGAGCCATGGGGGCGGCCCGAGGGTGGCTGAACGGAGTGCGGGGCGATAGCGTGCAGGAGTCCGGCCGACCGTTCCTCTTCCCCGTGATCCCGTCGATGGATTCCGTCACCAAACATGCGTGGGATGCCACGCCGCTCGAAGCCCTCTCCCCGCTGATCTCGCGCCGCCTGATCTCCACCGAGCGCCAGATGATGGCCCACGTGCTGCTCGCCAAGGGCGCCATCGTGCCCGCGCACGATCATCACAACGAGCAGTTCACGTACATCCTGTCCGGCTGCCTGCGGTTCTGGATCGGGGAACATGCCGACGCGCCCGGCGACGAGTACGTGGACGTGCACGCGGGCGAGGTGCTCGTGATTCCGGGCGGCGTGCGCCACCGCGCCGAAGCGCTCGAGGACACGCTCGATCTCGACGTGTTCAATCCGCCGCGTGCCGACTGGCTCGACGGCAGCGATGCGTACCTGCGCGGCACGCGCTGACGCCGAGGCATCATGGATCTCGGTCTCCAGGAGCGCGTGGCGCTCGTATGCGGCGCGAGCCGCGGCATCGCGTATGCGGTGGCGGACCTGCTCGCCCGCGAAGGCGCGCCGCTCGTGATCGTGTCACGCCGCGCCGATGCGGTCGAACGGGCCGCGGAGCGGCTGCGCGCGCACGGCGGTGACGTCCTTCCCGTGGTCGCGGACCTCGCGGCGGCGGACGGGCCGGCCCGCGTGGCGGAGGCCGCGCTGGCACGCCACGGCCGCGTGGACGTGCTCGTGACCAACACCGGCGGGCCGGCCACCGGCAGCGCGCTCGGACACGACTGGAGCGCCTGGGAGCGGGCCGCCGAACTGCTGCTCCGGAGCGCGGTGGAGCTCACGCGCGCGCTCGTGCCCGGCATGCGGGAGCGGCGCTGGGGGCGCGTGGTGGGCATCACCTCCTTCGCCGTGAAGCAGCCCGTGCCGTCGCTCGTGCTCTCCAACAGCCTGCGCGCGGCCGTCACCGGCTTCTATCGCACACTCGCCGATGAAGTCGCGCGCGACGGCGTCACCGTGAACACCGTGCTGCCAGGCTACACCGCCACAGAACGCCTCGACGAGCTCGCCGCGGCCACGGTGGAACGCACCGGGAGCACTCGCGAGGCCGTCTTCGATCGCTGGATCGCCGACACGCCCGCCGCGCGTCTTGGCGCCCCCGAGGAGGTGGCCGCGATGATCGCCTTCCTCGCCTCGGCGCATGCCGGTTTCGTGACCGGCCAGGCCATCTGCGTGGACGGCGGCGCCGCCCGTTCCCTGCTCTGACCACCCTGTTCTCTTCCGAAATTCCCATGAGTCGTCTGAACGAAACGCAGTGGATCTGGCGCGACGGCGCGTTCATTCCGTGGGCCGATGCCACGATGCACGTGCTGAGTCATTCGATGCAGTTCGGCTCCTCCGCCTTCGAGGGAGTCCGCTGCTACGCCACGCCGGACGGACCGGCCGTGTTCCGGCTGCGCGAGCATCTCCAGCGGCTGATGACCTCGGCGCGCATCTACCGCATCGAGCTCGACTACTCGGTGGACGACCTCGTGCAGGCCACCTGCGAGGTCGTGCTCCGCAACGAGCTCGATGCCTGCTACATCCGGCCCATGGTGGTGCGCGGCTACGGCGCCGCCGGCATGGTGCCGTTCGCCAGCCCGGTGCACGTGTACATCCCCTGCTGGCCGTGGGGCACCTACCTCGGCGAGGAAGCGCTCGCCCACGGGATCGACGCCTGCATCGCGAGCTGGCAGCGCGTGGCCCCGAACACGATTCCGGCCATGGCGAAGATCGGCGGCAACTACCTGAGCGGCCAGCTCATCAAGATGGAAGCCCTCGCCAACGGCTATCAGGAGGGGATCGCGCTGAGTCCCGCCGGCACGCTGAGCGAAGGCTCGGGGCAGAACGTGTTCGTGGTGGTGGACGGCGTGCTCCATACCACGCCGCTCGACGGCACGATCCTGGGCGGCATCACGCGGGCGAGCATCGTGCAGCTCGCGCACGACGCCGGCTACTCCGTGCGCGAGCAGCCGATCGCGCGCGAGACGCTCTACGGCGCCGACGAGATCTTCCTCACCGGCACGGCGTCGGAAGTGACGCCGGTGCGCAGCCTCGATCGCATCCGGATCGGCACCGGCACGCCCGGGCCGGTCACGCGGGACTTGCAGGCGCGGTATCTCGACATCGTGAACGGGCGCACGCCCGACGTGCACGGATGGCTCACGCCGGTACGGCGCTGATCCGTGGATCCGTTTGCGGCGCCGGAGGAATCCGCGAAGGCGGCGTCGCTGCAACACATCACCGATCAGCGCCCGGGAATCACGCGGCGGCGTGCCGGCAGCGGTTTCACCTATCGCGCGCCGGACGGCAGCCGCGTCGGTGAGCCGGCCACGCTGGCGCGCATCCGGGCGCTCGCGATCCCGCCCGCGTGGACGGACGTGTGGATTTCGCCGATCGCCAACGGGCACGTCCAGGCCACGGGCCGTGATGCGAAGGGGCGCAAGCAGTATCGCTATCACCCGCGCTGGCGGGCGGTGCGCGATGAAACCAAGTTCGAGCGCATGCTGCTGTTCGGACGCACGCTCCCGCGCATCCGGCGCCGTGTGCGCAAGGATCTGGCGCGCCGCGGGCTTCCGCGCGAGAAAGTGCTGGCGCTGATCGTGCGGCTGCTCGAAACCACGTTCATCCGCGTGGGCAACGAGGAGTATGCGCGCGCCAACGGCTCGTTCGGCCTCACCACCATGCGGAACCGTCATGTGCGCGTGGCCGGCGACACCATCACGTTCACCTTCCGCGGCAAGAGCGGCAAGACGCATTCCGTGGATCTCGACGATGCGCGGATGGCGCGTCTCATCCGGCGCGCGCGGGATATCCCCGGCCAGGATCTCTTCCAGTACGTGGACGACGATGGCGAGCCGCGCGGTGTGACGTCCACCGATGTGAACGACTATCTGCGCGAGATCACCGGCGAGGAGTTCACCGCCAAGGATTTCCGCACATGGGCCGGCACGCTGCTCGCGGCCGCGTCACTCACCGGGATGGACGTTGCCGAATCGAAGGCCGCCGAAGTGCGCGCGGTGGCGCTGGTGGCCGAACGTCTGGGCAACACGGTGAGCATCAGCCGGAAATGCTACATCCACCCGGCAGTGCTTCGGGCGTTCACCGAGGACGGGTTGCGCGCGGAATGGGAAGCGGCGCACGCCGGGGACAGGATATCCGCACGGGAGCTCGCGAAGGACGAGCGGGTGCTGCTCGGTTTTCTGGAGGCGTGCGGGCAGGGTTGACGGGGCCTCTCCTACGGCCGCAGTCCGTGCCTGGTCCAGAACAGCACCACGGCGCAGTCATTGCGCGCGACCATGATGAACCGGGCCG
>CAZUKU010000051.1:0-18692 GCA_964621045.1 uncultured Gemmatimonas sp. | reverse complement strand
AGCAGCGGCTTCGCGCCGCCTAAACCCGGTGTCCATCAAACCGGGTCAAGTCCAGTCTTCCGCCTTCCGTTCCACCAACTGCCAGCGCAGGAACTTCCCATCGGCATCCCGTTCCGCGACCGAACGCTCGCAGATGTTGACGTTTGCCGGTACGACGTTGAGTCGCCCCATCGGCAGCAGCGCCACTTGGAGACTGTCCAACTGCGGCCGGGCTGGAGCCGATGGGGTGACCAGGCGGTCACCGCTGCATGCCGCCACCAGGACGATGGCGATGACGCTCATGAGCACGACACGTTGTACGCGAGGATGCATTCGAGAGAACCTCCAGAAAGATCAGGATCGCCGGGTTGTCGTACCGATGGATCGCAACAGCTCTGTCCTTCGGCAAGTGACAGTTTCGGCAACAGGCCTGACCAGAAAGGAGGAACACCCCATCCGCACTTCCGGGATAGCCGCTGTTTCCGAGTGATGTGACGCGGAGGTGACGCTGGCTCGTACCCTGGGAAGCATCGTCCGACGCTTCTCAGAGAGCCTCACGCATGCCTCTACTCCCGGGTACTGACCACTCTCCCCACATGCCGGATGCCGTCTGGCGGCGCCGTCTGCTCGCTCAGACCCTCCGGCTCCCGCTCCACCCTCGATGTCACGAGTTCCTGCACCGGGCGCTGCACGCCGACGGCATCGCCCCCAACGTCTCCATGATTGCTCGCGACATGCGATGCTCGACCCGATCACTCCGGTTCTGGATGACCCGTCATGACCCGTCCTGTTCGGCGAAACGTCTCTGCGACTGGATCGCCCTGCTCCGGTTGTCCGCGCGAGTTCACGATAGCCGGTCATTGCAGGAGGACGCCTGCCTTGCGCTCGGCATCTCCCTGCGTACGGCCAGCCGTATCAGGCGGCGCCTCATCGGAGGCCCCCTCCCTCCGCCCTCCGACGTGACCGCCCGAATACGGGCCTGGCTTCGCGATGTGCCATCGTTCGGCAGCCCTGTTCTCTCGGCAGGGACCCGATCGTCGCCTCGGGGGCGGTAGCCCTCCCACCGGCACCACGCTCCATCTGTTCCGTGACGCCGACACGTCGTATGCTCCACCATGCTTCCCGGTCTGCGCCGTCCCCTTCTCACCCGCCGCCACTTCCTCGCCGCGTCCGGAATCGCGGCGCTGGCCGCCGCCGCGGAAGCCGTCTGGTGGGAGCCGAATCGTATCCGTGTCTCACGGCACACGCTCGGTACGGAGTCGGGCGCCCGCCCGCCGCTCCGCATCGTGCAACTCTCCGATCTCCACCTGCGGCACATCGACCGTCACGCGGAACGCATCGCCCGGACGGTCCACGACCTCGCGCCCGATCTGCTCCTGCTCACCGGCGACGTCATCGACCGCGGCGACGCGCTCTCCCTGCTCGATACGTTCCTGGCCCTGCTCCCACGCACTTCGCATGCATTCGCGATCCTCGGCAACTGGGAGCACTGGGCCCGTGTGGATCTCGCCGCGCTCGAACGCCTGTACGAGACGCACGCGATCGAGCTCCTCGTCAACCGGAGTGTGCGCATCACGCATCACGGCACACCCATGCTGCTCACCGGCCTCGACGACGCCACCGGCGGAACACCCGATCTCGCTGCGGCGCTCCGCGACGCCGAACCTGCCGTGAACCATCTGCTGCTCGCCCATTCGCCGGCGTATCACGAACGGTTGCACGTCGAGCTCCAACGGATACACGATGCCGCGCGCCCCGCACCAGGCGACACCGGCGCCGCCTCCACGCAGCCTCCCGTCACACACCGCTTCACGCCCGACTGCATGCTCTCCGGTCACACGCACGGCGGGCAGATCAACCTGTTCGGCTGGGCGCCCTTTCGTCCGCCCGGCAGCGGTACCTACGTGCACGGCTGGTACCACCGCGATGAACAGCCGGCGCTGTACGTGTCCGCAGGGCTCGGCACGTCGGTCGTTCCGGTGCGCTTCGGCGCCACACCGGAAATCGCCGTGTTCACGTGGCATCTGCGCGGCTGACATCGCATTCGGGAGGCCCGTTCAGCCCCGGCGGCTCTCCTGCGATTGCAACCGCGCCTGCTCCCCTGCCTCTGCTGCACGCAGCGATGATTCCTGCAGCTCGGCGACGCGGTGGCTCAATGCATGAACGGCCTCGGTCAACGCCTGCAACTCCGAGTGGGACGGAGTCTGGTCACGCTGGCGGACGAGTTCCTTGAGCAGAGGAACCACCTTCTGAATCACGGTGAGGATGATCACGCCTCCCACGATCCCGCCGATGAAGATCGCCATCATCAGCACCCCGGCCAGCGCCTCGTTCATCGCATCTCCCTGTTCACGAGTCCGGTTCGCTCTCCTGACAGTCGCCGGAGAGCGTGTTGCGGGAAAATGTGTTTCTCAGGGCACGGCGTCAACAACATTCAGAGGACTACACCATCCGGGAGCATGCTGGGCATGATATGGCTCGACGCCCGTCGTCTGCAATCAACGAAACGCCGGTGATGCGACGCGGAACACAGAGACGACAGGCACGTCATCCTCATCCCGCCGGAGCGCGACAAGCCGCCCGTCGGAAAGGAAGGCGACGGGACGCTCCTGGCCGAGCGATGCCGTGCCGAGATACTCGCCGGACGGCGAGAAGAGATCGACCGTGAACGGGTCGCCGGGCAGGGTGGTCCGCACGGCCCATAGCCGCGCGGCACGATCGAGCAGCAGATCCTGATAGGCCGGAACGACCGGCGCGAACGATGCGCCCCGAATGATGTTGTCCGCGGGAATCACGCAGCGTGGTTGTCCCTGTACCTGAACCACGCCGCTGCGCACGAGTTCACGGCGCGCCAGCGTTTCACTCGCAGGCTGCGGGTTCCGGGAACGCCCGATCTCCGCCCGCCGGGCTCCGTCCTGAAGTCGCACCAGGAACTCGGGGCCATCGATCCAGACGACACGCTCTCCGCGCACGGCGAACAGCAGTTGCGGGCTGAAGACGGGCCGTCGTTCATGCCCTGCCAACCCGCAGGTCGTTGCATCGACGGGGCGATTGGGCGGCAGCGCCATGCGGGTGACGACTTCGGCTGCATCACCTTTGAGACGACGAAGATACGCGGTGTCCGATCGGGTATGCATGAACACCAGCCATCCATCTCCGCCGAAGCTGTATCGCTGCGGAGCAGCGACTCGCTGCATCTCGATCGTCGGACGCGCCCGGCCATCGGCACCGAATCCCACGAGCGCGCGTTTCGCCCCGTCATACGTCCAGACACTGCCATCCGATGCCACCGTGATGCCGCCCGGCCTGCTGAGCTCGCCCGGACCGGCGCCCTTCCGGCCATATCGTGCGGTTCTGCGTCCTGACCGGTCGTAGCGGGCGATGTACGCATCCGACCGGTTCAGCAGAAACAGGTTCCCCGCGTCATCGGCCGCGATGTCCTGCGGAAACAGATCGGCAAGGGACGAGATCCGGATCCGCTTCCCCTCCGATGGAGAAATCCAGCCGCAGCGTGAGCGGAAGAGAGCGATCCTGCGCCGACCCACGTGCGGAGATGGTGGAGGAGCCTCCGGGGGGCCATTGCGCCTGCGCGATGCCGGCGTTCACAGGGCCGCCGAGAAGTACGGCGAACAGGACGCCGGCGAAAAGCCGCACAGGCGATGCCGCCGCAATCATGCTGCGCCTCACCGTGTCGCCTCGGGACTGGACAGCCGTGAAGAGCATGGCCGGAAGGCATGCACGGGAGCCGTGAGAACGATTCACGGCCATAAGATCCGCCCCGCCACGCGATCCGCTACCCCGAAATCCGCGCGTCACGAGGCACGGACCAGCTCCCGCCCTCAGCTCCCGAACAGGTTCTCGAACCCCGACCCGAACACCGTGTCTCCGCTGTCTCCGAACGGCGACGGGCTGGTGACCGCCTGCGATCCGTGCGGCGACGTGGCGAGCGGCGGGAGCGTGGGACCCGTGCCGAGCGGATGTGTCGGCGCGGCCGCCCGCCCGGCATTCGACGCCTGCGCCGCCGCGGCGGTGATTGCCGGTGTGGCGAGCGGCGTGGGCGCGCGCTGGCCGCGGCTCAGCGTGCGGAAGTTGAGCTCGAAGTCCGCCGGCCTGGTCGCCGCCGCCAGCGCCACCTCGAAGTCGATCTCGCCGTCGTTCACGAGCTGCGTGAGATGCTGGTCGAACGTCTGCATGCCGTACTGCACGTGCCCGTCGGAGATGTAGTCGCGGATCTCGCCCACCCGGTTCTCGATGATGAGATCGCGGATCGTGGGCGTCACGATCATCACCTCGCACGCCACCACGCGCCCTGTCCCGTTCGCGCGCGGCAGGAGCCGCTGCGACACCACGGCGTGCAGCGACTCGGCGAGCCGGATGCGCACCACCGTCTGCTCTTCCGGCGGGAACATCGCCACCACACGCATGATCGTGCTCTGCGCGTCCGGCGTGTGCAGCGTGGAAATGAGCAGGTGCCCCGTCTCCGCGGCCTTCATGGCCGTGTCGATCGTTTCCGCGTCGCGCATCTCGCCGATCAGGATCACGTCGGGATCCTGCCGGAGCGCGGCCCGCAGTCCCATGCGGAACGTGTCCGTGTCGATCCCCACTTCCCGCTGCGTGATCGAGCTCCGGATGTCGCCGTGCAGGAACTCGATCGGATTCTCGAGCGTGACGATGTGCTTCTCGTAGTGCTGGTTGATCGTGTTCACCACGGCGGCCATCGTGGAGCTCTTCCCCGAGCCCGTCACGCCCGTGACCAGCACCATCCCGCGCTCGGCGTGCGCGATGCGGCCGATCACGCCCGGCAGCCGGAGCGTGTCCACCGTGGGCACGTTCTCCGGAATCACGCGCATCACCACGGAGTGCGCGCCGCGCTGCCGCATGATGTTCACGCGGAACCGTCCCACGCCGGGCTGCGCCCAGGAGCAGTCGTGATCCCGCAGCGTGTCGATCTGCTCGCGATCCTTCTCCGATTCGATCAGCCGGAGCGCGATGGCCCGCGTCTGCTCCGCCGTGAGCGCCTGCTTGGTGAGCGCCACGAGCCGGCCGTCGATGCGCGCGCGCACGCAGTCGGCTGCCTTGATATGGATGTCGGAGGCGCCGCGGTCCACTGCGGCCTTGATGATTCGCTCGATCGCCACGTTCCGTATCGCCAGGACATGATGCGGCGGCGATCGATGCGCGCTACCGCCGCATCAATAACCGGCCGCCGGATCCACGACGTTGCGCAGCGGCTCGCCCGCAGCCCATCGTCGCCAGTTGTCTTCGAAAAGCGCCAGGGCGCGCCCCCAGTGCCGAGCCGGTGACACGCCCGAAACGTGCGGCGTGACCAGCACGCGCGGATGAGTCCAGAGCGGACTCGTCGCCGGCAGCGGCTCCCGGTGAAACACGTCGAGGAAGGCGCCGCGCAGACGGCCCGTATCGAGCGCCGCCACGAGCGCTTCCTCGTCCAGCAGCGCACCGCGCGCCACATTCACGACGATTGCACCGGGCGGGAGCAACGCGAACCGTTCCGCCCCCAGCACATTGCGTGAGAGCGTCGTGAGGGGAGCCGTCAGCACCACGACATCGGCCGACCGCAGCGCCTCGTCCAGCCCGTCGAGCCCCACCACCGCCCGAAAACCAGCCGGTACCCCGAGCTCGGGGCGCCGCCGCACGCCCACACAGTCCGTCCCCAGGGCCGCGAAGCGCACGGCTACCGCCGAACCGATCCCGCCCGCCCCGACCACGAGCACGCGGAGGTCGGCCACCTCGCGGAGGGGGAACGCCGGGTCGTGAAACGGCTGCTTGTCCCACGCCGAACGGGCCTGCAGCCGCACCGCCTGGTCGAGGCCGCGCACGAAGTGCAGCACGCCGGCCAGCACGGTATCGGCCATGGCGTCGGCATACACGCCGGCGCTGTTCGTGAACACGAGCCCCGACGACAGCAGCTCCGGCGTGATGGACTGTCCCACGCCGGCCGACGCGCTGTGCGCCCAGCGGAGCATGGGCGCCGCGGCCACCAGCGGCGCGGGAAGCCCGTACCCGAAGTACGCCTCGGCCGTGGCCACCGCCTCCAGCGTCTCCTCGCTCACCACGTTCGTGCCATCGCCGCTCGACTCGGTGGGAGACCGGATCACCACCACCTCCCACCCCGCCGGCGCCGCGGCCCGCAGCCGGTCGGCTCCGGCAGCCGGCAGCGCCATGGTGGGCGCCGAGCTCTGGAGGTCCACCACGAGGCGCCGCATCAGGGCGCCTTCAGCGGATCGAGCCCCATGCGTTCCTTCACCTCGCGCATCGTCTCCCGGGCGATCCCGCGCGCCGTACGTGCGCCGTCGGCGAGCGCGTCGAGCACCCGCGACGGCTCCTCGGCGAGCTGCTGCGCCCGCGTGCGGATGGGGGTGAGCTCCGCGGTCATGTGGGCATGCAGCACCTTCTTGCAGTCGATGCACCCCCACGCGGCCCCGCGGCAGTTCGCGTCCACCTCGGCGACCGTTTCCGGCGGCGAGAACGCCTTGTGCAGCTGGAAGATGTTGCACACCTCGGGGCGCCCCGGATCGGTCTTGCGCACGCGCTGCGGGTCGGTGACGGCCGGCCGCAGCTTCTGCCAGATCTCCTCGTCGCTCTCGAGCAGTCCCACGGTGTTGCCGAGCGACTTGGACATCTTGGCCTTGCCATCGAGCCCGAGGATGCGCCGCGTGGGCGTGAGCAGCGGCTGCGGTTCCGGGAAGAACCCCTCGCCGAAGCGCGAATTCCACCGCCGCGCCGTATCGCGCGACAGCTCGAGGTGCTGCACCTGGTCCTCGCCCACGGGCACCTTGTCGGCGCGGTAGAGCAGGATGTCGGCGGCCTGCAGGATGGGATACATCAGCAGCCCGGCCGGAATGCTCTCCATCTTCTCCGACTTATCCTTGAACTGCGTCTGCCGCTCGAGGTCGCCGAGCGGCGCGTTGGTCGTGAAGATCCACGACAGCTCGGTATGCTCCGGCACGTCGCTCTGCACGAACAGCGCGGCGTGCTCCGGATCGATCCCGGCGGCGAGCAGTGACCGGGCCATGTCCCACCGGCGGCGCCGCAGGACCTCGGGATCGTAGGTGCCGGTGATGGCGTGGTAGTCCACCACGCAGAACAGGGAGCCGGCGTACTGCCGCTGGAGCACGATCCAGTTGCGAATGGCGCCGAGGTAGTTGCCGACGTGGAGTTCGCCGGACGGCTGGATGCCGCTGAAGATGCGAGTCATGCCTCAAAGCTGAAAGCCACGATGTTCCCAAGCAAGCGAACCGGATATCTTTCAGGGATATGCCTGCACAGGACGCCGTCTTTCTCCGCGATGCCGCCCTCGCGGCAGCCCGGGCCGGCGCCCGCGTGGTGGCCGCCCGGGCGCCGGACGTGACCACGCTCGAGTGGGAAGTGAAGAGCCCGGCCGACTACGTGAGCCACGTGGACCGGGAGGCCGAGGCCGCGCTGGCCGAGGTGGTGGCCGCGCGCGTGCCCAGCGCCGTGCTGCTCGCCGAAGAGGCCACCCCCGACACCGACATCGCGCGCGGCGTGGCCTTCGTGGCCGATCCGCTCGACGGGACCACGAACTTCCTGCACGGCTTTCCCTGGTACGCCACGAGCGTGGGCGTGCTCGTGGACGGCGTGCTCACGGCCGGCGCGGTGGTGAACGCGGCCACCGGCGAGACGTTCGTCGCGGCGGCCGGCGCCGGCGCGCACCGCGTGATGCCGTCGGGCGAGCTGGTGCCGGTGCGCGTATCGCCGATCAGCGATCCGGTACGCGCGCTCATCGGCACGGGGTTCCCCTTCAAGCAGCTCCACCACCTGCCCCTCTACCAGCGGCAGTTCGCGGCCGTGGCCGCGCGCACGGCGGGGATGCGCCGCCCCGGCTCCGCGGCGCTCGATCTGTGCGACGTGGCGTGCGGCCGCTTCCAGGGATTCTGGGAGATCGAGCTCGCGCCCTGGGACGTGGCCGCGGGCATCCTCCTCGTGCGGGAAGCGGGCGGACGGGTGACGGACTTCGACGGCGCCGATGTTCCGGTCGCCCACGGCCCGATCGTGGCCAGCAACAGCGTGATGCACGACTGGCTGCTGGACGTCCTGCAATCTGATCAATCCTCGCAACCATAATTCATGATGCCGTTCGTCGAATGCGTTCCGAACTTCTCCGAAGGCCGCGACCCCGCGGTCATCGATGCCATCAAGCATGCGATCGAGGGCGTCACCGGCGCGCTCGTACTCGATGTCTCGAGCGATCCGTCACACCACCGCTCGGTGATCACGTTCGTCGCGCCGATCGACGTGGCCGTGAACGCGGCCTTCGCGGCCGTGCGCGAAGCCACCGCGCGCATCGACCTCACCACGCACCGCGGTGAGCACCCGCGCCTCGGCGCTACCGACGTGGTCCCCTTCGTGCCGCTCGACGGCACCACCATGGACGACTGCATCGCACTCGCCCGCGAGCTCGGCGAGCGGGTCGCGCGCGAGCTGTCCATCCCGGTGTACCTGTACGAACGCGCGGCCACGACGCCGAGCCGCGAGAACCTCGCCGACGTGCGCCGCGGCGAGTTCGAGACGATCCGCGATACCATCGGCACCGATCCGGCCCGCGCGCCGGACTTCGGCGCTCCTGCCGTGCACCCCACCGCCGGCGCCATTGCGATCGGCGCGCGGCCGTTTCTCGTGGCCTACAACGTGTACCTCGGCCCCGCCACCAACCTGCCCGTGGCCAAGGCCGTGGCCAAGGCCGTGCGCGGCTCCAGTGGTGGCCTGCGCTACGTGAAGGGGCTCGGGCTCGAAGTGGACGGACAGGCGCAGGTGTCCATGAACCTCGTGGACACGGAAAAGACCCCGCTCCACCGCGTGTTCGACATGGTGCGCACCGAAGCGCTCGCGCACGGCGTGGCGCCCACGTGGAGCGAGATCGTGGGGCTCGTTCCCGAACGCTGCCTGCTCGAGGCCGGCGCACGCCACGTGCAGCTCCGCGGCTATTCGTCGTCCATGCTCATCGAGCAGCGCGTGCGTGAAGCGGCGCAGGGCGGCGAAGGCGTGGACGCGTTCGTGGCGCGCATCGCGTCTCCCACGCCCACGCCGGGCGGCGGCAGCGTCGCCGCGCATGCCGGCGCACTCGGCGCGGCGCTCGCGCAGATGGTCACCGGGCTCACGATCGGCCGCAAGAAGTACGCGGCCGTGGACGGCGCCATGCGCACCATCGCCACCGAGGCGTCGGCGCTCCGCCGCACACTCATGCAGCTCGTGGCGCGCGATGCCGATGCGTACGACGCCGTGCGCACCGCCTATCAGCTCTCCGCCGAAACCGAGGAGCAGATCGCCGCGCGCACGGCCGCGATCCACGACGCGCTGTTCGCCGCCGCCGACGTGCCGCTCGAAACCGCGCGCGCCGCGGCCCACGTGGGCGCGCTCGCCGCGCAGGTGGCCGAACTCGGCAACCAGAACGCCGTGAGCGACGCGGCCGTGGCCGCGCTCCTCGCCGAAGCCGCGTGCAAGGGCGCGGTGTGGAACGTGCGGATCAACGTGCAGGCGCTGCGGCAGGAAGGCGCGGACATGGCTTTCGGATCCCGCGCCGATACGCTGCTCACGGAATCACGGATGCTCGTGGACGCGGTGCGCACGCACGTGCAGACGGCGGAAGCAGCCGCGGAACGCGCGGTGTCGGCGTAACAGGGCGAACGATCCGCCCATCATTCCCGCAGGGAGACCCGGTCATGGTGAGACGATGGTGAAACGAAGAAAGCGTCCGTTTCGCGCGCTCGAACGCATCGAGCACCCCGAAGAGCCGAAGCCCCACCCGCGTGTCCTGCAGTTCTCCGTGTCGCTCGCGGTCGTGACGGCAGTCGCCGTCACGATCGCGCCGATTCCGGCCGTGCCGCTGCTGATGAGCATCGGAGCAGGTCTCGTGGCGGGCGTGCTGCTGTCACCGGCCATCATCGTAACGCATCTGGCGGGAAGCGCCGTGATCTCCGTTGCCGTGCGTGAGATCACCCGGCGCTATTTCGGTCCGTGGACGGGCACCGAAGTCTGGCAGCCGCTCGCCGTCGTGTTTGCCACGGCCCTCCTCACCGCGGTGCTGCTGCACCGCTTCCTCACGAAACGCGCACGGGCCGGCAGTCACATCGCCGAGGCCCTGCTGCTCAGCACCAACGTCCAGCAGCCGCTCGGCACGCCCTCGACACGACGCGAGCTGGAGCGCCGGTAACGAGGCGCCGGTTCCCGTCAGGCCAGCGTGAGGATCCGCGGCCCGTCTTCCGTGACCGCGACCGTGTGTTCGAAGTGCGCCGAGCGCTTGCCGTCGAGCGTGACCACGGTCCACTTGTCGGCGAGCGTGCGCGTCTTGGCCGAACCCACGTTCACCATGGGCTCGATCGCGATCGTGAGCCCTGGCGCGAGGCGCTTGCCGCGCTTCGGCTTGCCGTAGTTTGGAATCTGGATCTCCTCGTGCGGCGCGAATCCCACGCCGTGCCCCACGAGCTCGCGCACGATCGCAAAGCCGGCCGGCTCCACCACCGCCTGGATGGCCGCGCCGATGTCGCCCACGTGGTTGTCGGGGATCGCCGCGGCGATGCCGGCGGCGAGCGACCGCTCGGTCACGTCGAGCAGACGCTGCGTGATCTCGTCGATCGTGCCCACGGGATGCGTGATGGCAGCATCGGTGAACATCCCTTCGTACTTGACGCCGATGTCCACCGACACGATGTCGCCATCGGCGAGCACACGCTTGTTCGACGGGATGCCGTGCACGATCTCCTCGTTCACCGAAATGCACACGGCGCCGGGAAACCCGTACAGCCCCTTGAACGCCGGTTCCGCGCCCTGATGGCCGCGGATGAACTCCTCGGCGAGGCGATCGAGCTCGCCGGTGGAGATCCCGGGGCGCACGTGCGTCTTCACGTACGCATGCGTGGCGGCCAGGATGGCGCCGCCACGCGCCATGGTGTCGATTTCGCGCGGCGACTTGAGCTGCAGCCCCTGGCCCAGCGAGCCGATCGGCATGATCAGCGCGCGGGACCGAGACCGGCCAGTGCGCGAGCCTCCACTTCGTCGAGGCTGCCGCTGGCGTTGATGGCGACGACGCGCGCGCCGTTTCGACGATACCAGTCGATCACGGGTGCGGTCTGCGCGGTGTACACGTCGAGCCGCTTGCGCACGGCGTCGGGCTCGTCGTCCTTGCGGCGCACGAGCACGCCGGCACCGCCGTTCTCGGCGCACCACGGGCAGCGTTCCCCGGGCTCCTGGCCCAGGAACGGCCGCTGGCATTCGCCGCACGTGGTGCGGCCGCTCAGGCGGCGCACGAGTTCTTCCGTGTCCACGTCGAACAACAGCACGGCATCGAGCTCCCGATCGAGCTCCGCGAGCATGTCGCGGAGCCCTTCGGCCTGCGGGATGGTGCGCACCACGCCGTCGAGGATCGCGCCGTCCGCCGTGGCCGGCGAGGTGAGCGTCTCCTTCATGATCCCCTGGATGACCTCGTCGGGAACGAGATCGCCGCGGTCCATCGCGGCCTTGGCTTCGAGTCCGAGCGGCGTGCCTTCACGGACGGCCGCCCGCAGCACGTCACCGGTGGCGATCTTCGGAACGCCAAGGCGAGCGGCCAGCCGCTCGCCCTGCGTCCCCTTGCCCGCACCCGGCGGGCCGAGGAGCACGATCAGCACTCAGATCCCCGACGCCTGACGTCCGCGGAACCGGACGCGCCCCTTCTTCATGAAGCCGTCGTACTTGCGGAGCAGCAGGTGCTGCTGCATCTGCGACATGGTATCGAGCGCCACGCCCACCACGATCAGGAGCGACGTGCCGCCGAACATGAAGGGCACGTTGATGATGCGCATGATGATCATCGGCAGCAGCGCGATGATCGTGAGGAAGACGGAGCCCGGCAGCGTGATGCGCTCGATCACCCCTTCGATGTACTCCGCCGTCTTCGCGCCCGGCTTCACGCCCGGCACGAACCCGCCCTGCTTCTTCAGGTTCTCGGCGATGTCCACCGGATTGAAGATGATGGACGTGTAGAAGTACGTGAACAGGATGATCAGGATCGCCGACACCACGAAGTACAGCCACGGGTTCGGCCCCATCGGGTTGAACAGCTCCGCCATCTCCTGCATGCGCGGATTGCCGCTGAACTGTCCGAGCGCACCCGGCACGATCAGCACCGACTGGGCGAAGATGATCGGCATGACGCCCGCGGTGGTGATGCGGAGCGGAATGAAGTTCCGGTTCGCTTCCCGCACGCGTCCGCGTCCCATGGTGCGCTGCGGGATCTGGATCACGATGCGCCTCGCGGCCACCGTGATCGCCACCACCGCCGCCACCACGGCGAGCATCAGCGCGCCGAGCGTGAGCAGCGCGAAGATCGGAAGCGCGCCCGTGCTGAAGAGCTCGAACGTCTGGAAGATGGCGGGCCAGAAGCCCTGCACGATGGAGAAGAAAATCAGGAGCGACGCGCCGTTGCCGATGCCGCGCTCGGTGATCTGCTCGCCCAGCCACATCACGAACAGCGCGCCCGTGGTGAGGAAGAGCATCATCTGGACCGTGAACCACGCGCCGGGCCGCGACACCGCGTTGGGCAGGCCGGCGGTGAACAGCGCGAAGCCGTAGGCCTGCACCGCCGCCAGCACCACCGTGAGGTAGCGCGTCCACTGCGTGACCTTCTTCCGTCCCTCTTCATCCTTGTTCATCTTGTCGATCGTGGGCACCACGGCGCCCGCGATCTGCATGAAGATGCTCGCGGAGATGTACGGCATGATGCCGAGCGACAGCACGGTGGCGCGCTCGAGCGATCCGCCCACGAAGAGGTTGTAGAGGCCCAGGAGTCCGCCGCCGCCCTGACTGGCGAAGAAGTCCATCATGGCCGTCACGTCGATGCCGGGCGCCGTGACGTGCGCGCCCGTCCGATAGATCACCAGCACCATGAGCGTGAAGGTGATCTTCTGCCACAGTTCCGGCGTCTTGTAGATGTTCGCGACGGCCTGTGCCGCCGCATTCGTCTGGGCCATGCCTGGGGGGCCTCCTTCAGCCCTCGACGCGGCCGCCGGCCGCCTCGATCTTGGCCTTGGCCGCCGCACTCGTCTTCACGCCGCGCACGGTCAGGGCCTTCGTGAGCTCGCCGTTCGCGAGCAGCTTGGCCGGACCCTTGCCGGCGCGGACGAGGCCGGCCGCGAGCAGGATCTCGGTCGTGATCTCGTCACCGTCGATCGCCGCAATGGCATCGAGACGCACGATCTGCGCCTCCTCGCGGAACGGATTCGTGAATCCACGCTTCGGGATGCGCCGCGTGAGCGGCATCTGTCCACCCTCGAAGTGCGGCTTGCCGCCGCCGGGGCCACCGTGGCCGGACCGCGCCATGGAGCCCTTGTGTCCCTTGCCCGACGTCTTGCCGAGTCCGGAGCCCGGACCACGTCCCACGCGGCGACGCGTCCGATGCGAGCCCGGCGCCGGCACGAGGTTGTGCAGTCCGATCTTGTCCGCGGCGCCGGCCTTGGCGGCGCCCTTCTTCCTGTCAGCCACGTGTCACTCCTCGACCGGCGTCACCTGAACCAGGTGCCGCACGTGCTTGAGCTGGCCGCGCAGCGACGGCGTATCCGTCTGCACGACACTGTCCTGATGATGCTTGAGGCCGATCGCCGCCAGCGTGAGCCGCATCCGCCACGAATGGCCGATCGCGCTCCGCACCTGCGTGATCCGCACCGGCTTCCCGGTGGGCGCTTCGAGCTTGGGGGTGTGTTTCGGCCCCTTGGACGGGTGCCATACGAATGTTCTGGCCATTATGCCACCTCTGCCGCGACGACCGACGCAGCGCCCGGGGTCCGTGATTCACCCGAACGCCCCTTGGCGCGCGACTTGTATCCGATCCGGCTCGGCTCGATGCCGCGCTCCTTCGCCGCCTGATCGACCGTGATCAGGTGCTGGAGCCCGTCCATCGCCGCCCGCACCATGTTGTGCGGATTGGTGGAGCCGAGGCTCTTCGTGAGAATATCGTGAATGCCGGCGCACTCGAGCACGGCACGCACGGCGCCGCCGGCGATCACGCCGGCACCCGGCGCGGCCGGCTTGAGCAACACCTTGCCCGCGCCGTGCTTGCCCACGATCTCGTGCGGGATCGTGGAGCCGGTGAGCGGAATGGTCACCATGTTCTTGCGCGCGGCTTCCACCGCCTTGCGCACGGCTTCCGACACTTCGTTGGCCTTGCCGGTGGCGTAGCCCACCTTCCCCTGCCCGTCGCCCACGGCCACGAGCGCGTTGAAGCTGAAGCGCCGGCCGCCCTTCACGACCTTGGCCACGCGGTTGATCGCGATCACGTTCTCGACGAGATCGCTCCCTTCCCCGCGCTCCGGTCCGCCCATGCCGCCGCGGGCATCACGCCCGCCGCCAGGGCCACCGCGGCCGCCTTCACCGCCACGGCCACCGGGGCCGCCCGGCCCGCCGCGACCGCCGCCCGGGCCACCACGTCCGCCGCCCGGGCCGCCGCGGCCGCCACCAGGGCCGCCACGACCACCGCCCGGGCCACCGCGTCCGCGGCCACCACCGGCCCCGCCGCCGCTCCGTGCACTGCGACCGGGACCGCCTGCCGGCGCCCCGCCGCCCGAATTCGTCTGTTCAGCCATGTCAGAACTCCAGGCCGCCCTCGCGGGCGCCATCGGCCACGGCCTTCACGCGGCCGTGATACTGGTATCCGGCCCGGTCGAAGACGACCTTCGAAATTCCGGCCGCCTTGGCACGTTCCGCGATCGACTTGCCGACCGCGGTTGCCTTCTCCGACTTCGAACCCGTCATCGCCTGATCGCCCACCGTCAGCAGCGTCCGCTGCGCCTGGTCGTCCACGATCTGCGCGTACACGTGCTTGAGCGAACGGAACACCACGAGGCGCGGACGGTCCGGCGTGCCCTGGACCTTCTTGCGCACCCGGAGATGCCGGCGCGCGCGCCGCTCCGTGCCCGTCTTGGGAATTCCCATTCTGCCCATTACTTGCCTCCCGCCTTGCCGGCCTTGCGCCGGATCACTTCACCCTGGTACTTCACGCCCTTGCCCTTGTACGGTTCGGGCTTGCGGAAGCTGCGGATCTCCGCGGCCACCTGCCCGACCAGTTCCTTGCTCGTGCCCGCCACGACCACCGTGGTGGCATTCGGCGTGGTGAGCGAGATGCCCGCCGGCGCCTTGAACTCGATCTGGTGCGACAGCCCGAGCGACAGCTTCAGCCCGTAGGGCTGCACTTCCGCCTTGTAGCCGACACCGGAAATCTCGAGCGTCTTCGTGAAACCCGCCGTGACCCCTTCCACCATGTTGGCCACGAGCGTCCGCGTGAGGCCGTGCAGCGACTTGTGCGCGCTCTCGTCGCTCGGACGCTCCACCGTCACCTGCCCCGCGTCCTGCTTGAGGATCATCTCCGGGTGCAAGGCGCGCGAAAGCTCCCCCTTGGGACCCTTCACCACCATCACGTTCCCGTCGATCGAAACCGTCACTCCGGCGGGGACCGGAATGGGGCGCTTGCCGATTCGTGACATTGCGGTCGTCTCCTTACCAGACCAGGGCGAGCAGCTCGCCGCCGGTGTTGGCCTGCCGCGCATCACGATCCGACATCAGGCCGCGTGACGTGCTCAGGATGGCCATGCCGAGGCCGTTGCGCACCCGCGGGATCTGCTGCACGCCGACATAGCGGCGCAGACCGGGCGTGGACACGCGTTCGAGCTCACGGATGACCGACTGGCCCCCGTGCGCGTACTTCAGGATGACGCGCAGCAGCGGCTTGCCGTCCTCCGCCGTGACCGTGCGGAAATCCGTGATGAAGTGATTCTCCTTCAGGATGCGCGCGATCTCGGACTTGATCGTGGAAACCGGCATGTCCACGCGGCGATGGTTCGCCGCACACGCGTTGCGGATGCGCGTGAGCATGTCGGCAATCGGGTCGTTCAGACTCATGACAGGTCGTTGCTCCTATGGTATCCGGCGCGGCCGGACCTGTAGGAAGTGAAGAAGGAAACGGCTTACCAGCTCGCCTTGCGGACACCGGGGATCAGGCCGTTCAGGGCCATCTCCCGGAGCGCGATGCGGCTGAGGCCGAACTGCCGGAGGAACGCCCGGGGGCGCCCCGACATGCTGCACCGGTTGCGGATGCGCGTGGCCGAGGAGTCGCGCGGCAGCTTGCGCAGCTTCGCGTACGCCTCCGCCCGGGCATCGGACGAGGTGTTCGGATTCTTGATGATCGTCTGCAGGGCCGCACGCCGTTCGGCGTAGCGGGCCACGAGTTCCCGGCGCTGAGCGTTGCGGGCGAGCTTGCTGGTCTTGGCCATCGGGCTGGTCTCGGAGTGATGCGATACGGGCCGTCAGGCCGCTGCCGCCGGCTGCGCCGTCTTGGGCGTCACCGGCTTGTCGTCGCCGCGGAAGGGCATGCCGAGCTGGTGCAGGAGCGCCAGCGCCAGCTCGTCCTTCGCCGCGGAGGTGACGAACGTGATGTCGAATCCGTGGATCTGCTCGACCATGTCGTAGTTGATCTCCGGGAAGATCATCTGCTCCTTGATGCCGAGCGTGAAGTTGCCGCGCCCGTCGAACGCGCGCGTGCCGAGGCCGCGGAAGTCGCGGATCCGCGGGCACGCCACGGTGACGAAACGGTCGAAGAACTCCCACATGCGCGTGCCGCGCAGCGTGACCGACGCGCCGATCTCCTGCCCCTCGCGGAGCCCGAAGTTCG
Organism: uncultured Gemmatimonas sp.; assembly: GCA_964621045.1. Lineage (GTDB taxonomy): Bacteria > Gemmatimonadota > Gemmatimonadetes > Gemmatimonadales > Gemmatimonadaceae > JAABRT01. Next base: position 2,041 of record CAZUKU010000051.1, on the reverse strand, counting down.
CGATCGATTTCTTCGCCTTGCGCCGTACCGGCTTCTGGCCCGTGATGAGCGCGAGCTCCTCCACCACCACGTCGAGCAGCTTGGGCTGCTTGACCGCGTCGCCCACGCCGCAGTTCACCACGATCTTCGTGAGCGTGGGCACCTCGTGACGGTTCTTCAGCCCGAAGCGCTCGGCGAGCGCCGGCGCGACGGTCTGGTCGTAGTACGCCTTGAGACGCGGCGCCGGCACCGGCAGTCCCGCGCCGGCGTGGCTGCGCTTGGTGAAGTCGACCGCGGCGCGTCCCGCGGACGCCGCGCCCTTCTTGCCGCCGCTCTTCGCGCCCGGCTTCGCCGCGCCCGCCTTGCCACCGGCCTTTCCACCGCCCTTTGCGCCACCCTTCGCCCCGCCCTTGGCGGGAGCCTTCGTCTTCGTTGCCATGGTCGTTGTCTACCGGTCAGCGGTTACGCGTGATCGACTGCCCGCTCTTCACGGCGATCCGTTCCTTCGTGCCGTCGTCGTCGAGCCGCGCGCGCACCCGCGTGGGCTTGTCCGTCTGTGGATCGATCAGCATCACGTTCGACGCATGGATCGGCGCCGCCATCTCGATGATCGCGCTCTGCTCCTCGGCCGAACGCGCCCGGCGGTGCTTCTTCACGATGTTGATGCCTTCGATCGTGACCCGGCCCGTCTTGTGATGGACCTTGATCACCTTCCCTTCCTTGCCCGCATCGTCGCCGCGCATCACGCGCACCACGTCGCCCTTGGTGACGTGCACCGGCTCGCGCGACGCCTTGAGGGCGTGCCGCGCGGCGCCGAGGCGCTGGCCCCGATCGGCCTTCTTGTACGTATGCACTCGCATGCTCAGATCACCTCGGGCGCGAGCGACACGATCTTCATGTATCGCTTCTCGCGCAGTTCACGCGCCACCGGGCCGAAGATGCGCGTGGCCTTCGGATCGCCGTTGTCGTTGATGATGACGACCGCGTTCTCGTCGAAGCGGATGTAGCTGCCGTCCTTGCGCCGCGTTTCCTTGACGGTGCGCACCACCACCGCCTTGGCCACGTCGGACTTCTTCACCGTGCCGTTCGGGAGCGCGTCCTTCACCGCCACGATGACCTTGTCACCGAGGCCGGCGTAGCGACGCCGCGTCCCGCCGAGCACGCGGATCACCAGGGCGCGCTTGGCGCCCGAGTTGTCCGCGACCTTGACCACCGATTCCTGCTGGATCATGACTCAGCTCCTCCCTCAGCGGGCGCGCTCGACGATTTCGACCAGGCGCCACCGCTTGTCCTTCGACAAGGGCCGGGTCTCCATGATACGCACCGTGTCGCCGACCTTCGCCGAGTTCTCCTCGTCGTGGGCCTTCAGACGCTTGGAGCGCGTGACCATCTTGCCGTAGACCGGGTGCGGCATGCGCCGATCGATCTGCACGACGACGGTCTTCTGCATCTTGTCGCTCACCACCACGCCCACGCGCAGCTTGCGCGCCGAGCGCTGGTCGCCCTGGGTGGCGTTGGCGTTGTTCATCTCTGCCATCTTCGTTCTTCCCGGTTAACGCGCCGTGGACCGACGCGGCGCCTTTCTGGCACCGGCCGACTTCGGGGCCGGCGCCGACGCGGCGGCCTCACCGCGCGTCAGCCCCATTCCCCGCTCGCGCAGGATCGTCTGCAGGCGCGCGACGTCGCGCCGGATCACACGCTGCCGGAGCGGATCCTCCAGCGCCTCCGTGGCCGAACGGAACCGGAGGCGGAACCGCTCCTCCTCCAGCTCCAGAATGCGGGCGCGAAGCTCGTCGTCGCCGAGCGCGCGGATATCGTCAGCCTTCATTGCTCACCACCTCTTCGCGCACGACGAACTTGGTCTTGACCGAGAGCTTCGCCGAGGCGAGCGCCATGGCTTTCTCGGCCACTTCCTGCGGCACCCCTTCGAGCTCGAACATGATACGACCCGGCTTGATCACGGCGACCCACTGCTCGGGCGATCCCTTGCCCTTGCCCATGCGCGTTTCGGCCGGCTTCTTCGTGATCGGCTTGTCCGGGAAGATCCGGATCCACACCTTGC
>CAZUKU010000050.1:0-21004 GCA_964621045.1 uncultured Gemmatimonas sp. | reverse complement strand
GTACACGCGGAAGAACGTCAGCTTTCCGACGAACGGGTCGGTCGCGATCTTGAACGCCAGCGCCGCGAACGGCGCGGCGTCGGTGATCGGCGCCTCGACGAACGTCTCGTCGTGGTGCGGCAGATGCCCCTTGATGGCGGGCACGTCGATCGGCGCGGGCATGAAGTCGAGCACCGCGTCGAGCAGCGCCTGCACGCCCTTGTTCTTGAACGAGGCGCCGCAGAGGATCGGCACGAACTTGCCGGCGCAGGTGGCCACGCGGATGGCGTGCCGGATCTCGTCGATGGTGAGCTCCTCGCCGGCGAGGTACTTCTCCATCAGCGCCTCGTCGTACTCGACCACCGTGTCGATGAGCTTGTGGCGCGCGTCTTCGACGGCGTCCTGGAACTCGCCGGGAATGTCGGTGACCGTGAAGGTCTTGCCGAGCGTCTCCTCGTCGAAGATGTACTGCTTGCGCTCGATCACGTCGAGATGCCCCGTGAACAGCTCACCCGATCCCACGGGGAGCTGGAGCGGCTGGGCGCTCTTGGTGAGGCGGTCGTGGATCATGGCGACGCAGCGCTCGAAGTTGGCGCCGACGCGGTCCATCTTGTTGGCGAAGATCATGCGCGGCACGCCGTAGCGGTCGGCCTGGCGCCACACCGTTTCGGTCTGCGGCTCCACACCGGCCACGGAGTCGAGCAGCGTGACGGCGCCATCGAGCACGCGGAGCGAGCGCTCCACTTCGACGGTGAAGTCGACGTGGCCCGGCGTGTCGATGATGTTGATGCGATACTCGGGGCCTTCGCCCCGCTTGTCGCTCTGGCCGTGGCGCTGCCAGAAGCAGGTCGTCGCGGCCGACGTGATCGTGATGCCGCGCTCCTGTTCCTGTTCCATCCAGTCCATCGTGGCCGCACCATCATGGACCTCGCCGATCTTGTGCGACTTCCCCGTATAGTAGAGGATGCGCTCCGTCGTCGTGGTCTTGCCGGCATCGATGTGGGCCATGATGCCGATGTTGCGGTAGTGCTCGAGCGGGGTCGTACGCGGCATTCGTTCAGCTCTCGGAGTCACGCGCGTGGCGCGCGCCAGCGAAGGTCAGGTCGGTTAACTCGGGAAACCAGCAAAAAAACGGCTGGACCGGACGCCTCACCTGGGTGAGACCGGTATCCATCCGCCGCCGCCGGGTGCACACGCCGCTGCCGCACGTGTGGGGACCCAGGCGCGCCGATCACAGCGGAGGTCGCCCTCCATGGGACGGTTGCCCGTCCGTGCCGCCATCGACGTCAGATTGCCTGCGTTCGTTCTCGGGAGCCGCCGCGTCACGGACGCCTTGGCCGGTGGTGCGTTGCGCTGCCGGCCTGAACCGGAGGCGCTCCCCCATGCGCGAGGCACGGGCCCATAGGGTGTCGGCCGCAGGTGGCCGACGCTCACTGTACCAGCTGAATAAACCAACGGGAGCAGCAAGCCCCCAAGTATGGCGAGTCCCGCGCGCCAAGTCAAGTATCCGCCGAGGCCGCTGCGAGGTCGTGATTGGGGGCAGGTCGCACCGGTCCGCAACAAATGTGCGTTTCTTTAAAAAAAGCCGGCAGGTACGCCAGGCCGGTGGAAGCGCTCCGCGAACACCTGGCTGTAGCGCCGCCCCGACAGCTCGGTTGACTTTCTGTGTAACACACGCGACAGTTCGCATCGACGTAAACCGTAGCCATGACCCGGCCGTATTGAACCATCCCCCTATCGGCCGGACGATGCGTGGGCTACGTAATCTGTTGTATTTCAACGACTTACCAACTTCCACCCCTCTGGCGGAAGCCGAGATTCCGTATGGCTGAGGCCGCTGTTGGAATAGCCTGTGCAGTACCAGAGCCTGCCGATTCCACACGTTGTTACCTGTGTGCACGGTAATCGCTCCCTAAAAAACAGCCCGTGTCGAGCATCTCAATCATGAAGAGCCATCGCATTCTCTCGCTTGGTGCCGCCCTGCTGCTCTCCCCCGTCGCCCTCTGGGCACAGGGGGGTCAAGTCGTGGGACCGGGTGGACAAGCCACGCTGGGCAATTTCACCGACTGGATCGTCACCCAGTTCGCGGGCGGGTATGCCCAAGTCACCACGAACGCTCCACGCACCGGCTATGGCGACCTCGGTTACGGTTCCCTCGAACTGGCGGTGACTGGCGAGGGCAGCGTGCAGGACGGCTTCCCTGACTGGGCGTTCTGGTATCGCTATGCGGGCGGAGATGCGGCCACGACCATCAATAATGGGATGAGCTTCGGCTCCCTCCGGGATCTGACGTCGCTGTCGTTCGACTGGTACCGCTCCTTCGTGGATGGGTGGAACGATACGCCGCCTGAGGGCGAGCAGCCCATCAACCCGGTGGACTGGCTCTACAAGACCCCGGTCCTCCGCCTCCAGTTGGTCGAGACCCACGGGGATCAGACCTTCCAGAGTGAGCTCGTCTGGGAAGGGTACTACAACCAGGCGAGCATCGGCCCCGACGGTACGCCGATCGACCAGTGGGTGTCGCAGACCGGCATGCAGAATGACAACTTCTGGTATGTCCGGCCTCCCGATCAGGGCACCGGCGCGGGTTCATCCATCGCCAATGGCGCCTGCTCCCTCGGGGTGATGTCGTTCTGGGCAGGCTCGCAGTCCTCGAACGTCATCGATCAGCTCTTCGGGGCGGACGGATGCTTCGCCGATGCATCGGTTCAGGTCATCGGCATCGGCATCGGTGTCGGCAGCCAGTGGCCGGTCGAGTGGCGCGGCTTCGCGGACAACATCCAGATGTCGTTCAATGGTGTGGAAGAACTCAACGCCAACTTCGACTTCCATACGAGCACCGTCCCCGAACCGTCCACCTACGCCCTCATGGCCCTCGGACTCGGAGCAGTCGGTGTGATGGCACGGCGGCGGCGCAGCCGCTGATTTCGACCCGGCCTTGCCGGTGCACGGCCCCCACCTTCAACGAGGTGGGGGCCGTCTCGCGTATTGCCGGGAGTGTGACGCGGCGTTAGTGTGCTGGGCGCGCAGGGTTGACCATGACGACCTTCGCCCCCTCCGTGACGCCGATGCCTTGCAGTCGTCTTTCCGTACACCTTCATGGCGCCAGCAAAGAAGGGCATGGTCGCGACCGCGGTCATGTTCTTCCGCAGTTGTGGCTCTCTTTCGACACTCCCGTGGACATCTTCCCCTCCCATCCGTCGGAAGCGCGCGCAAGTGCGCACAAGATCTGCGTCGTGGTCGGCACGCGTCCCGAGGCCATCAAGATGGCACCCGTCATCGCCGAGCTTCGGGCACGTGCTCCGTTTCTGCAGCCCATGCTCGTCGCAACCACCCAGCATCGGGAAATGCTCAAACAGGCCCTCGATGTCTTCGGCCTCGTTCCCGATGTCGATCTCGGCCTGATGCAGACCGGACAGAACCTCGGCGTCTTCACCGCCCGCGCCATGGCCGCCCTCACCGAGTGTTTTCTCGAACACCGTCCGTCCTTTCTGCTGGTGCAAGGGGACACCTCCACCGTCACGGCGGCCGCGCTCGCGGCGTTTTATCAGGGTATCCCCGTCGGACATGTCGAAGCCGGACTCCGGTCCTTCGACCTGAGCAGCCCTTTTCCGGAAGAGGTCAATCGCCGCGTCGCCACCTGCACCGCGAGCGTCCACTTCGCCCCCACGGCCAAGGCACGCGACCATCTCGTGTCCGAAGGGATTCCGGAAGAAGACATCGTCATTACCGGTAACACGGTCGTCGATGCGCTCCGCCTGATTCCACGGCGGGCCACGTTTGCCTCGCCGGCATTGAATGCCGTTTCCTGGGATCACGAGCGCATCGCGCTCGTGACAGTGCACCGCCGCGAGAGTCTCGGTGCCCCGCTCGAAGGACTGTGCGATGCATTCCTTCAGCTCGTCGCTCTGCACCCCACCCTGCATCTGGTCTTTCCGGTACACCTCAACCCGCGGGTCCGGGACGTGGTGTACGCGCGCCTCGGCGGCCATCCGCGCATCACCCTCGTCGAGCCGCTCGAGTATCCGGATCTGCTCGAAGCCATGCGCCGCAGTACCCTGATCATGTCCGATTCGGGCGGCATTCAGGAAGAAGCGCCGTCCCTGCGCAAGCCGATCCTCATCCTGCGGGACTGCACGGAGCGTCCAGAAGTGGTCGAGGCTGGCTTCGGGGAGCTCGTGGGCACGGATCCGGCGTTCGTGATCGCGCGTGCCTCCGCTCTTCTCACAGATCATGCCCTCTATCAGCGGCGGACGCTCGGACAGAATCCGTTCGGTGACGGGCACGCGGCGGCACGGGTTGTGGCCACGCTCGAGGAGCGACTTCGCACCCCGTCACTGCTGAGCGGTCCGCGCCGACTCGATCACGGAGCCGTCAACGATACCTTGGGTCGACTCGCGCTCGCCAGCTGATGCGACTCTCACCACACGGCGGGTCGGGGTTTCGATTCGGCACGGCCGTTCTGACCGTGCTCTCGACGCTGATCTGTTCCTCGGCGGCACAGGCGCAGGCACCTCTCGGTATCTTCCCGGGCAAATGGGCCGAAGTCGGCGCCACGGCGCACTCGGTCAGCGGCGGGTTCGGTGACTGGCGCGGCATATACGCTCGAACCGTAATACCTGCCGGAACGATGGACACGTGGTGGATAGAAGCACTGGCTCTCGAGGCGTTCGGGGAGCGGGGCATCCAGGCTGGAGTCGCCCACCGGCATGACTGGAACGGACGGTTCTTTCATCTTGCCGGCGTGACGGCTGCCGACGGGGCGCCCATATTTGCGCGCGTCCGGGGTGACCTGCAGGTTGGGGTGCGCCTCGCTTCGGCCCGCAATGTGGTCGCGGTCGTCGGCATCTCGCACGTACGGTCGGTCGAAGAGCTCACGGATGCCGCCTTCACCGGAAGTCTCGCCTGGTACGCGCCACATGGCTTCATCGTGGAAAGTGGTGTTCGGGCCAATACGAGCTGGCCCGGACGTGTCCGGACGGCCCGTTTTTCCGGCGCCGTTACCCGGATGTCGCCGCAGCGTTCGTTCAGCCTGCGCGGCATAGGCGGCGAGGAAGGATGGCAGATCCTGACGGCCGGAACGGCACTCACCCGGTTCTCGAGCCATGAGGTGTCGTTCGCCTGGCGCGAACGTCTCGGTACCCGCTGGAGCAGTGCGGTACAGCTCGATCGCTACGAAAACCCCACTTACACGCGTACAGGATTGACCATCGGTCTCGCAAGGAGCTGGTAAGTGACCCCACGACGGACTCCACCTGATGCCCCCGCAGTGTTCACCGACGCCGCGCGGCGCGGGTCCACGCTCGAAGCGCTGCGCCGTCAGGGGGTACAAGGCGGCCGCATCGCGCCCCACCGCTCCATGATCGGCCTGCGGGCATCACCGGCGCTCCTGGTGGATCTCGTCGTCTTGCCGTCGATCATGCTGGTCAGTGTCTTCGTGGTGCTCGATCAGCTCATGCTCGCCTGGCGCTGGCTCATGGAGCTGCTGCGTGTTCCGCTGAATCTCGGGCCGGCGATCGCCACGACCGTCATCGATCTTGCACCATCGATCAGCGTTGCCGTACCCGCCTATCAGGTAGAGGCCGGCTGGCCATCGACGGGACAACTGGCAACGGGCTGGATTCTGACCGCTGTTCTCGCCGTTCTTGGCGCCGTCTTGCGCGGCCCCTGGATCCCCCTCGGATATCTCCTGCGTGCGCTTGCCATGCTGCAGCTGTCCGCTCAGGTATGGTTCACACTCGCGGCACCTCCTTTCCCCTATTCGCTCGCCGTCTACGGATCCAGTCTGCTGGTTACCGGCGTGGTGATCCTGCTGCTGGCCCCGTTCCTCGTCGGCGCCACGTTCTTCGTCTTCGATTTCCCGCTCCACAAGAAGTTCGCGCTGGCAACCCTGCTTCTCGGTCATCTCGCCGTGCTGTTCCCCCTCCAGGCAACCGTGCACGTGTGGATCATTCAGAACGCATCCATGCTGGCCATGCCGATGCTGTTCCTCGTCTTCGGCGTACTGCTCGACGTATTCGTATACGTGGCACTCTACGGCTGGGCGATGAGTTGGCGCTCGGGCCGTGAGCTCGACGCGGTGACGCGCCGGCCACCGGTACCGTCGCGACGGATGCGACGCGTCTCCGCGAACGCCTGACCCGGGACGCATCCATGATCATTGCGTTCGCCACCACAGGGCTCTGGATCACGGTCGCTGTACTCGCCGTGTACACGGCGCGCCACTACTTCTTCACGCTCAACCGGCTCTTCGGACGTCACCGGCAGCCCTACGTGGACATCGTCGCGGGCGAATGGCCGACGGTGGCCGTGTTCGTTCCCGCTCACAACGAATCGGCCGTCATCCGCGATTCGCTCGAAGCGCTGCTCGCCACGGATTACCCGCGGGATCGCCTCGTGATCGTGCCGGTGGACGACCGATCGAGTGACGATACACGCGCGATCCTGATGGAATTCGCGCACCGCGAGCCGCATCGCATCCGCCCGCATCTGCGGGACGGTGGAACGCCGGGCAAGGCAGCCGCGCTGCGCGAAGCGATGGAGTTCCACCAGGCCGACGTCTTCCTCGTCTTCGACGCGGATTATATCCCGGGCCCACGTCTCATCCGGCAGCTCGCGGCGCCCTTCTTCGACCCCGAAGTCGGCGCCGTCATGGGGCGCGTCGTCCCCATGAATGTGGGCAGTTCGTTGCTCACCCGCCTGCTCGACCTCGAACGGGCCGGCGGCTATCAGGTGGACCAGCAGGCGCGCATGAACCTCGGCCTCGTGCCGCAGTATGGGGGTACGGTGGGTGGCGTGCGTCGGGCCGCACTGAGACAGGTCGGCGGATGGCGCATCGACAGTCTCGCCGAAGACACGGACATCACGTACCGGCTGCTCCTGGCGGGCTGGGAGGTCGTGTATCAGAACCGGTCGGAGTGCTACGAAGAGGTGCCCGAAAGCTGGCCGGTGCGCATTCGACAGATTCAGCGGTGGGCGCGCGGACACAATCAGGTGCTCAGCAGCCACCTCGGACGCCTGATCCGCAATCCCATGCGGCTGCCGCAGCGTCAGGTGATCGACGGCGTGCTCCTGCTCGGTGTGTTCGTGGTTCCGCTCGTGCTCATCTTCGGCTGGATCTGTGCAATCACGCTCTTCTACGCAGGCGCCCCGCCCCAGTGGGGGCCCATGGCGGTGCTCGCCGTCTCGTCGTTCAACACGGTCGGCAACTTTGCCGCCTTCTTCCAAGTTGCAGCGGCGAGCCGTCTCGATGGGTCGCGTGAACGCATCCGGGTACTTCCGTTTCTGCTCCTCGGCTTTCTCGTGAGCACGTTCTCCGTGGCTCGCGCCTCCAGTTCACGGTCGTCATGGCTGCGCCAACGCGATGTGACGTGGGACAAGACCGACCGCTACCGCGCCCCGGGGGCAAACGGTAACGGTCATGGAATCCCGGGCCGAAACCCGGCCGCTGCGCCTCCCGGCACCGAGAATGTATCATGACCAGTGCGCTCGCCTTCACCGGTGTCCTGGCAGGTACTCTGGCATGGATCACGCTGCCGCTGCTTCCGGCCATCCGGGAACTGATGCGTCCGCGCGATGCCGGACCGCTCGACGCCGTCGGACAGGACTCAGGGGATCTCACATTCTTCGCCGACTCGTTCCGCCACTTCGTGCACCAGGGTGGGCACGCAGCATCCACGGCCGGTACGCTGCTGCCGGATGGCCGTCGGATCGCATTGCTGTCGGCTGCGGATCCTGCACCGGCAGTCGACAAGGGAACCGGACTTCTCGTGGCACAGGCGGGCACCTCCCTTCCTGAGAGCACCGAATGCCCGGTGGAGATCTACGGCACGGGTGATCTGGGAATCGGAACGGGCAGTTCGGTCCGTGCCGCCTTTGCGGAGGGACAACTCACGCTGTCGTCACGCGCCACGATCCTGCGCTGGGTCCACGGTGAGCGCGCCCTTGCCGTAGGCGACGAAACGCATCTGCTGGGACGTGCCACGTCGAGAGGAGCCGTAGCGCTCGGCCGAGGTGTGCTCTTCGATCGCATTCTCGCGCCTTATATCGTCGTCGGTGAGGCGAGCATCGCTCCGACGTCGCTCTCACGGGACGCATGGGAACTCCACGACGCACGTCCGCAGTTCAACCTCCCGCACGCATCGGCCATCCTTGCGCCCCAGCACTGGCTGGTGGACGGAAACCTGACTCTGCCGGACGGACATGTCTTCCGTGGATCACTGGTGGTGCGTGGTGCGCTGCGTGTTGGAGCGGGATGCGAAATTCGCGGCAGTGTGAAGGCACACAAGATGTTGACCGTAGGGAAGAAGGCCGTCATCACCGGAACGGCCGCCAGCCGCAATGACATTCTGCTCGATGAGGATGCACGTGTCTACGGTCCGGTGATTTCGGAAGGGACTGTGACGCTTGCCGCACGAGCACGTGTTGGATTGCCGTCCATGCCGGCTTCGGTATCAGCGGATCGGATCGCGCTGCATCGTGGCGCAGAAGTCTTCGGCAGCCTTTCCGCACGTATCGCGGGCTCGACAGCAGAAGACTGACCCAGGAGCGAGCGGGTTGTGCCCGGGCATGCTGCCGAAGTGACGAAGGCCCCGAACCAGGGAATGGTTCGGGGCCTTCGCATTCTTCACGACACGACCTGCTTGTTCACCAGCGATAGTGCGCGAACGCCTTGTTGGCTTCGGCCATGCGGTGGGTGTCTTCCTTCTTCTTGATGGCGTTCCCTTCGCCACGCGACGCCGCGAGCACTTCGGCGGCCAGCTTCTCGTTCATCGACTTCTCGTTGCGGTCGCGCGAGTAGTTGATGAGCCAGCGCATGGCGAGCGCGGTACGGCGGTCCTGCCGCACTTCGACCGGCACCTGGTACGTGGCACCGCCCACGCGGCGGCTCTTCACCTCGACCACCGGCTTGAGGTTGTTCAACGCCTGCTTGAAGACGGTGACGCCGGGCTGGCTGGTCTTGTTCTCGACGATGTCCATGGCCGAATAGAAGATCCCTTCGGCGGTGGACTTCTTGCCGTCGACCATCAGCGAGTTGATGAACTTGGAGACGGTCTGGCTGTCGTAGCGGGCATCCGGGAGGATGGTGCGCTTGATGGCGCTCTTGCGGCGGCTCACTTCTTCTTACCTCCAGCCGCGGCCTGACCGGGCTTGGGACGCTTGGTGCCGTACTTGGAACGGCTCTGGTTGCGGCCGTTGACGCCGGAGGCGTCGAGGGAGCCGCGGACGATGTGATAGCGCACACCCGGCAGATCCTTCACGCGGCCGCCGCGCACGAGCACGATCGAGTGCTCCTGCAGGTTGTGGCCTTCTCCCGGAATGTAGGCGGTGACTTCGAACTGGTTGGTGAGCCGCACGCGGGCCACCTTGCGAAGCGCCGAGTTGGGCTTCTTGGGCGTCGTGGTGTAGACGCGGGTGCAGACGCCGCGCTTGAACGGGTTGGCCTTGAGGGCCGGCGCCTTGTCCTTGCGCGCCACGTCCTTGCGCGCGCGCCGGACGAGCTGATTGATCGTTGGCATTCGCCGTGATACCTGCCTTGAGTGTTCGGACTCCGACCTCTACGTGGATCGCACGTCGGGTACGCCGGGCGTCGGGGACCCCGGGACCAGTGGAGCGGCCGCCGTGGCACGCCACGAAGCGGCCGCTCCTGACGGGCGGCACGGAACAGAACCCTAAGCTTACACACTCCGGGCAGCCGGGTCAACCGGCCAAGGCACCCGCGCTATTTGCCGGCCACGATCTTTTCCACCATCTCCCCGATCCGCGCTTCCAGCCCGCCCAGGGAGGAGCATCGAACATCGTTCGGGTTGCCCGACGTCGCCCGACGGGCCGTCCCCTGCACCAGCGTCTGCAACTGCGACCGGCCGTCGCTCGTGGTCGTCACCCGCGACAGGATATCGAGGGTCACGTCGTACGTCTCGGCATTGGGCATGCCGCTGTCGCCGCCGCAGTCCACTACCCGGATCATCGGAAGGGGCCCCACCCGGCGGCGTGTCCGGAAAGCAGGGTTGCCGATGGTCTTCTGGGCCGCTTCGAGGCGCGCCACCGGGATCTCGAGGGAGGTGTAGACCGACTGCAGTGCGGACCAGGTCACCTCAACCGTGCCGTCGATGACCTTGGTCACCGCGTTCGCATCATTGACCATGTTCAGCCCCATCGCCCCCGTGGCACCCGTGATGCTGCCGCCGGTCTGCACCGTCTGCGTCGCAACCCGCGAACCCGGGGCCAGCTCCGGGGAGGAGCTCCCACTCGCGCACGCGGACACACCCATGGTTACCGCCACCATCAGTAACGTACGCATCCTGAACTCCTCCTGCATCATGAAAGGGGGGGACTGGGTTCTCCAGCCGCAGCGACGCCGGGTCGGGAAACGAAGCGACGAACGTCACACTTAATTGATACGACGATACGTCCCGGAAGATCCGGGCGCCATACCGCCACCGCCGGTCGTCGCCCCTGACGGCAAACGGTTGCCGCGCCGCGGATGTCGTAACATCACCCCCCGGCTCGACGTATGTTGTACGACACGCATCCATCGCCAGTGACCGATACGCTCGCCCCCAGACTTCGCGAGGCCCTCGGGCCCGACTACACCCTCGAGCGGGAGCTCGGTGGCGGCGGCATGTCGCGCGTGTTCGTGGCCATGGAACGCGCCCTCGGCCGGCGCGTGGTCGTCAAGGTCCTGCCTCCCGACCTCGCCGCCGGCGTGAACATGGAGCGCTTCCGCCGCGAAATCCAGCTCGCCGCGCAGCTCCAGCACCCGCACGTGGTCCCGCTCCTCACGGCCGGAGAGCGCGACGGGCTCCTCTGGTTCACCATGCCGTTCATCGAGGGAGAGTCGCTGCGGGCCACCCTCGACCGCCGCGGCCGCCTCTCCCCGCGCGAAGTCCTGCGCATCCTCCACGACGTGGTGGACGCCCTCGCCTACGCCCACAGCCGCGGCGTGGTGCACCGCGACATCAAGCCGGGGAACATCCTCATGAGCGGGTCGCACGCCGTGGTCACCGACTTCGGCGTGGCCAAGGCGCTCAGCGCGGCGATCCCGATCCCGGGCCACACCACGAGCGGCATGGCCATCGGGACCCCGGCCTACATGGCGCCCGAACAGCTCGCCGCCGATCCGGCCGCCGACCACCGCGTGGACCTCTACGCGGTGGGGCTGCTGGCATACGAACTGCTCACGGGGACCTCCCCCTTCTCCGGCAGCTCCCCGCAGGCCACGCTGGCCGCGCAGCTCACGGTCCGCCCCATCGCGCCGCACATCACCCGCCCCGACGTCCCGGCGGCGCTCTCCAACACCATCATGCAGTGCCTCGAGAAGGACGCGGGGCGGCGACCGGCCACCGCATCGGCGCTGCTCGAGCAGCTCGACCTCGTAAGCGCCGAAGTCAGTGGTGAAATGGCCGCCCGACCGGACAGCAGCGGCTCCCGCCGCGGTGTGCTCGCGGCGCTGATGCTGCTCCTCGTGGCCTCCACGGTCTTCGCGATCTCGCGCACGCGTGACACGACCACCGCAGCCTCGAATGGCCCCCGCGATTCGATGGTCGCCGCCGCGCCGCCGGAAACCGTCGTGGTCTACCGCGACGTTCCCGTCCCGGTGGGACGGGACGAGGCCGAAGGGGTCAGGCTGCCGGTGGTGCTCTCGCCGGCGGAATCGATCGCCATCGCACGGCAGTTGGGGGGACGGCTGACCGACACCCCGGGAAGCGCGGCGCGGCCGAGCACGGCCACGATCGACCGGGATTCGATCGTGGCCGAAGTGGCGCGGGTGTTTGCCGATTCGATGGCGCGCGCCATGGCACGCATGGAGTCCGCCCTCGCGGCGCTGCCGCGGCAGCAGCAGTTGCAGACACTGGTGATGCAGTCGGTCGCCGCAGCGGGGCTCGACACGGCCCGCGGCGCACGCGTGCGCATCGAGGCGGCCGTTCCGCCGCGTCCGCCGCCCCGCCCCACGGCATCCCGGACGCCGGCCGACAGCATCCGGGCCGGTCAGAGCGCCGACCGTGGCCCGGAGCCCCGGTTCATCCCCGGGGACGCGTCATCTCCCGTGGTCCCGCTCATCGCGCCGCCGCCGGAGGGGATGCGCCGCCTCGCCATCCTTCCTTTTGCCGATCGCACGCACGACTCCACCCTGGCCGCGCTCGGCGCCATGCTGCTCGACAGCATCGATGGAGCGCTGCGCGGATCGCGCGGGCGCCTGGAGATCATTCCCGCGAGCGCCGTCCGCCGCATGTTTGGAGGGACGCCGGGACGCGCCACGGCCGTGGGCTTCTCCCTCCGCGCGCACTACGTGCTGAGCGGCCTGTACACCGTGCGCAACGACAGTCTCCTCGTGGTCACCGTGCTCACCGATGTGCAGGGGGGCTCCGGCACACGGGCGCATGAGGTGGCGGTACCGCTGGCGCAGCGCGCCGACGCCATCGCCCCCACCGCGCGGTGGGTACGGGCCCGGCTCGACTCGCTGCGCCTCGAGGCAGCTCGGCGGTCGCCGGGCGGGCCGGGCGGCATCGGAGGGCCGGCGCCCCGTCCGGAGTGAACGGGCGGGTGCCACGCGGCAGCCGGTTTCCCTGATCGACTGACGTGATCGACTAGCGGACGTGCACCGGGAACGCCCCGGTGGCCGCGTGGACGGGCAGCGCATCCCGCGCCCGCACGCCGGCTTCGAAGTCGCCAAGCAGATGTGCGATGGAATTGGCGTAGTAGCTGATCAGCTCCCGGCCCTTGCCGAGCACGACGTACGAATCACCGTGCCGCGTCAGCACTCGGCGCATGCGCAGCATGCGGTAGGCGACGTCGAACGTCTCGCCGATGTCCCGGTCGCGCCGGAGCTCGCGCCCGTTGAGCTCCACGAGCACGTCGCGCATCTCCCGCATGCGCTCGAGCAGGTGCGCGCGCGTGATCACATCGGCGTCGAAACTCTGGATCGCCGCGCACGCAAGCGGAACCGGCGTGACGGGGATGATCGCGCCGATGCGGTCGAGCATCGTGTCGCACAGGGCCTGCACGCGGCCGAGCCGCTCCTCGCGCGTGAGCGCGAACAGGTCGCCGCCGGCGCGGGCGTCCTCCTCGGCGAACCAGGGTGCGACCGGCACGGGATCGCCCACGATCACCGCGGCCCGGCCGTACCGGCGCCATCGGCCGGTCACGAGCCGCGCCATGTTCCACGCGGCGTAGCGTGTCACTTCGCGCAGTTGCATCCAGCGAGACGGCCGCGCGCCGCCTTGCCGCACGTGCAGTTCGCGGAGGAGGGTGCGATCCTCGAGCACGCGGTCGTAGTTGAGCGCCACCGGCACGAAGTACAGCCGGTCGCGGTACGACGCGTCGCGGTGTGCCGGCGCGATGTCGGGATGTGACGAATCGGGAAACGTTGGCTCGGACACACCGGCAGGCGCGGCATCACGCGCCACGCCGAGGATGTAGTCGAGCAGCCCGATCTTGCCGGCGCGCAGCCGCCCGTCGCGCGTGAGCCCGCCTTCCGGGAAGATCCCCTGCGTGACCCCGTGCCGCGTGATGTGCACGACGTAGCGTTCGAGCACCGTATGGTAGAGGGCTTCCCGGTAGCCGCGCCGGATGAAGTACGATCCGAACCGCTTGAAGAGGAACTCGAGCGGAAACGCACGCGCCCACTCCCCCACCGCATACGAGATCGACACGCGGCCGGCGAGCGCCCAGGCCACCAGCACGTAGTCCGCGTTGGACCGATGGTTGATCAGATAGACCACGATCGCGTCCTTGCGGAGCCGCGCCACCGCGCCCGGCGTCGCCGATTCCACCGACACCTTCCAGAACAGCCGCAGCAGCGTATTCGCGATGCCGTAGCCGAGCCGGTAGTACGCGAGCACGTTGAACTGCGGCACGATCTCGTCGAGATACCGGTGCACGCGGGCCCATGACGCGGCCTCGGGCTCGCCGGCCTCGCGCGCATGCGCACGCACGGCCTCGGCGATCACCGGTTCGGCGAGCACCGCGGCGATCGTATCCTGCCGGCCGGTGAACTTGTAGCGGTCCACGCGTGCGCGAAAGCGGAGCAGCGCCCGCCGGCCCATGCGCCGGAACGTGGCCCGCAGCGCATAGGCGACCAGCGCTCCGGCCGCCGCAGCGGCCGCTATCCAGAGGAGAATCCGCACGCGCCACAACGTGCGTGTCGCGCGCCGCCCAGGTCAAGCGGACGCGAGCCCCGGCAAGTGAGTCCCGGATGCGCCACGGGCCCGGACGACGTGCTGTCGTCCGGGCCCGTGAACGGAAGAACCGCCGTTCCGGTTACTCGTCGCCGAGCGAGAACACGGCCGTTTCCGGCAGCGCTCCGGGGAGGAACGGGTCGAACGTGGGCTCCAGCGCCGGCAACGGCTCCGGTTCCGGCAGCGCCTCGCTGTCGACATCGACTTCCTGATAGCGATACATGCCGGTACCGGCCGGGATGAGATGCCCGATGATGATGTTTTCCTTGAGTCCCAGCAGGTCGTCCCGGAGGCCGCGGATCGCGGCATCGGTCAGAACGCGCGTGGTCTCCTGGAACGAAGCCGCCGACACGAACGACTGCGTGGTGAGCGACGCCTTCGTGATGCCGAGCAGCAGCGGCTCCGCCGTAGCGGGGTCGCGCTTGTCGCGCCGCGCCGCGTCGTTGCCTTCCCGGAACGTGCTCCGGTCCACGTGTTCGCCCTCGAGCATGGGCGTCTGCCCCGGATCGAGAATGCGCACCTTCTGCAGCATCTGCTTGACGATCACGCCGATGTGCTTGTCGTTGATCTTCACGCCCTGCAGACGGTACACCTCCTGCACTTCGTTGAGCAGGTACTCCTGCACCGCGCGCGGTCCCTTGATCCGCAGGATGTCGTGCGGATTCACGGGGCCTTCCGACAGACGGTCGCCGGCGCGCACGCGGTCGCCCTCGTGCACGCGGAGATGCTTGCCGGCCGGCACGTCGTAGAGCTGCTCGGGCTGCGTCTCGTCCACCGACCACGCGTTGTTCTCCACGCGGGCCGGACGCACGAAGATCTCGCGCTTGCCGCGCTTGATCTCGCCGAAGCGCACGAAGCCGTCCACCTCGGAGATCGTGGCCGGATCCTTCGGACGACGCGCTTCGAAGAGCTCGGCCACCCGCGGCAGACCGCCGGTGATGTCGCGCGTCTTGTACGCTTCGCGGCTGATCTTGGCGAGCGTGGTGCCGGCCTTGATCTGCTCGCCGTCGCCGATCGTGAGCACGGCGCCGATGGGCATCACGAAGTCGCGCACGCGCTTCTCCTTGCCGCCCTTCGACTGCCAGATCTCGATGTGCGGATGCAGCTTCTTCTCGCGGTCCTCGATCACGACGCGCTGGCGGAGGCCCGTCAGTTCGTCGAGTTCTTCGGCCACCGTCTCGTCCTCGACGAGATCCACGAAGCGGATCTGGCCTTCGACGTCGGCGATGATGGGGTTCGAGTACGGATCCCACGTGAACACCACGTCGTCGCGCTCCACGCGCTGCCCGTTCTCCACGAGCAGGATGGCGCCGAGCGGCACCTGCAGGCGCGCTTCCACGGGGGCGTTCCGGTCGTCGGCCGCCTTGATGAGGAGTTCGCCTTCGTACGACGTGACCACGCGCTGCCCTTCGACGTTCTCCACCGTGATGAGGCGATCGCCCAGCTCGATGAAGCCCGCCTTCTTGGTCTTGCGCGACGTCTGCTCGGCGATACGTGCCGCCGTGCCGCCGATGTGGAAGGTACGCAGCGTGAGCTGCGTGCCCGGCTCGCCGATGGACTGCGCCGCGATGATGCCCACGGCTTCGCCCAGATCCACCATCTTCATGGTGGCCAGGTTGCGGCCGTAGCACATGCGGCAGAGCCCGCGCTTCGCCTCGCAGGTGAGCACCGAGCGGATGCGGACGGTTTCCAGCCCGGAATCCTCGATGGCCTGCGCCGTTTCCTCGTCGAGCAGCGTGCCCGATTCCGCGAGCAGACGAGGCCGGCCGGCCTCGTCGCGCTCCATGGGATCGTAGATGTCTTCCGCGGCGACGTTGCCCACCAGACGCTCGGCGAGCGGCTCGATGACGTCCTCGCCTTCCTTGAGCGCGCCGATGTCGAGGCCGAGAATCGTGCCGCAATCCTCCTCGGTGATCGTCATGTCCTGCGCCACGTCCACGAGACGGCGCGTCAGATAGCCGGCGTCGGCCGTCTTGAGCGCCGTATCGGCCAGACCCTTGCGGGCGCCGTGCGTGGAGATGAAGTACTCGAGCACCGACAGCCCTTCGCGGAAGTTGGACTTGATGGGGCTCTCGATGATCTCACCGATGCCGCCGGTGAGCTTCTTCTGCGGCTTGGCCATGAGGCCGCGCATGCCGGCGAGCTGACGGATCTGGTCGCGCGAACCACGGGCGCCCGAATCGAACATCATGAACACGGGGTTGTAGCCGCCCTGCGACTCGCGCATGGCCTTCACCATCGCGTCCGCGATGTCCGTGTTCGCGTGCGTCCACGTATCGATGACCTTGTTGTAGCGCTCGCCGTTCGTGATGTTGCCGGTCGCGTAGGCGCGCTGGAAGCGCTCCACCCGCTGCTCGGCCTCACGCAGCAGTCCTTCCTTCTCGGCCGGGATGTACATGTCCTCCATGCCGATGGACACGCCGCCACGGGTCGCGTTCCGGAATCCGAACTCCTTGAGCCGATCGAGGAACGCGACCGTCTCCGCGAGCCCGCACTGGCGGTAGCTCTCGAAGGCGATCTCGCCCAGGACCTTCTTCTTCATGTCCTTGTTGTAGAACTCGAGACCGGCCGGGATGATCGCGTTGAACAGCACGCGACCCACCGTGGTCACGATCCAGCGCGGGCCGCCCACCGCTTCCCTCACGTACCAGCGGATCGGGCTGTGCTGCGTGAGCCGGTTGCCGGCGAGCAGCATCTCGAGTTCGGCCACCTGCGTGTACGTGGGCAGCTTCGCGTTCTGGATCGCATCCTTCGCCAGGGCGTCGAATCCGGCCGGCGCCTTGGTCGCGAAGTAGCAGCCGAGCACGATGTCCTGCGACGGCTCCGCCACCGGGCGGCCGTCGGACGGCTTGAGGATGTTGTTCGACGACAGCATCAGCACGCGCGCTTCGATCTGTGCCTCGAACGAGAGCGGCACGTGCACGGCCATCTGGTCCCCGTCGAAGTCGGCGTTGAACGCCGCGCACACGAGGGGGTGGATACGGATGGCCTTCCCTTCCACGAGCACGGGCTCGAACGCCTGGATGCCCAGACGATGGAGCGTCGGCGCGCGGTTGAGGAGAACCGGGTGGTCCTTGATGATGTCTTCGAGGATCTCGTATACCTGCGGGCTTTCGCGCTCCACGATCTTCTTGGCGCGCTTCACGGTCTCCGCGATGCCGTTCTCCACGAGCTTGTGGATGATGAACGGCTTGAAGAGCTCGAGCGCCATGATCTTGGGCAGACCGCATTGGTGGAGCTTGAGCTCCGGGCCCACCACGATCACCGAACGGCCCGAGTAGTCCACGCGCTTGCCGAGCAGGTTCTGACGGAACCGGCCCTGCTTGCCCTTGAGCATGTCGGAGAGCGACTTGAGCGGACGCTTGCCGCGGCCGCGAATGGCCTTGGAGCGGCGCCCGTTGTCGAACAGCGCGTCCACCGCCTCCTGCAGCATGCGCTTCTCGTTGCGCAGGATCACTTCCGGCGCGCGGTGGGCGATGAGCTTGACGAGGCGGTTGTTGCGGTTGATGACGCGGCGGTACAGATCGTTGAGATCGGACGTGGCGAAGCGCCCGCCGTCGAGCGGCACGAGCGGCCGCAGGTCGGGCGGGAGCACCGGAATCACGTCGAGGATCATCCACTCGGGGCGGTTGCGGATCTCGCCGCCGTCGCCGCTCGTGCGGAACGCGTCCACGATCTTGAGCCGCTTGAGCATCTGCTTCTTGCGGTGCTGCGACGTTTCCGTCACCACGGCCGCGCGGAGCTCTTCCGTGATCCTGTCCACGTCGAGCTTCTTGAGCAGTTCGCGCACGGCCGGCGCGCCGATGTCGGCGGTGAACGCCGTATCACCCTCGGCCTTGGCCTTGGCGCGCAGGTCGAGATACTCGTCCTCGTCGAGCAGCTGGCGCTCGCGCACCTCCTGACTGCCCGGCTCGATGACGATGTAGTTCGAATAGTAGATCACCTTCTCGAGGTCACGCAGCGTGACGTCGAGCAGGTTGCCCATGGGGCTCGGCAGCGTCTTGAAGAACCAGATGTGCGCGACCGGCACGGCCAGCTCGATGTGGCCCATGCGCTCGCGCCGCACCTTGCTCAGCGTGACCTCCACGCCGCAACGATCGCAGATCACGCCGCGATAGCGGATGCGCTTGTACTTGCCGCAATGGCACTCCCAGTCCTTCACCGGACCGAAGATGCGCTCGCAGAAGAGGCCGTCCTTCTCCGGCTTGAAGGAACGGTAGTTGATGGTCTCCGGCTTGGTGACCTCGCCCCACGACCACCAGGTGCGCATGCCGGCCATCTCCAGCCGCTCGCGCTCCTTGGGATCCTTGGGTCCGCGGATCTCCTCGGGAGAGGCGATGCGGACGGAGATGTAGTCGAACGACGAAGCGCGGGTTTCGCGCGTGCTGCGAAAGTCGATCATGGTTACTCCTCGCCTCCAAGCCCGAGTCCGCTGCCGTCCAGCCCATCCGGCGTTTCACCGGTGGTGCCGAGCGTGACCTTGATGCCCAGCGCCTGCAGTTCCTTCACGAGCACGTTGAACGACTCCGGGATACCGGGTTCGGGGAGATTCTGGCCCTTGACGATGGCCTCGTACACACGGCTGCGTCCGTTCACGTCGTCGGACTTGACCGTGAGGATTTCCTGCAGGATGTGCGACGCGCCGTATGCCTCGAGCGCCCACACTTCCATTTCACCGAAACGCTGCCCGCCGAACTGCGCCTTGCCGGCGAGCGGCTGCTGCGTGACCAGCGAGTACGGTCCGATGGACCGCGCGTGGATCTTGTCGTCCACGAGATGCGACAGCTTGAGCATGTACACCTCGCCGACCGTGACCGGGCTGATCATCGTCTCGCCCGTGCGCCCGTCGCGGAGCCGCACCTTGCCCGCCGGCGACAGGCCGCCGAGCGTGAGCAGCTCGAGCATCCCGGCATCGACATCGGCCGACTTGCTCTCGAGCAGCGCGGCAAGCCCGGGCTGTCCGATGCGCCGGAGCTGATCGGGCGCGGACATGGCCTGGCGCGCTTCGAGCGTGGCCACGGCTTCGCGCCGCTGCACGTCGCCGAGCGACAGATCCGCGCCGAGGTGCAGCGACAGCGCGTCGCGCACCGCGCGCACTTCGCGTTCCGCCAGCGTTTCCGCGGCGCTCACCAGGTACTGGCGCAGCCGCGTATGCAGCGCGCGCGTGGACTCCGACATCTGCCTGCCGTTCAGGTCCGCGAGCTTCGCGTCCTGGAGCAGCTCCACCTTGTCGGGCGCCGTGCGATCGGGCTTGATGTCCGCCAGCAGCCCGCGGATCTCCTCGGGCGCCACGGCGAAGGTCTGCGGCAGGTCGAGCGCGCCGCGCACCCAGCTCAGCCCCGCAAGGCGGAGCAGCAGGCCGATCTCGCGTTCGTTGGCGCCCTGGAACACCGGCGTCTTGGCGTACATCCCGAGGATGCGCGCCGCCCAGCCGAGGTGCGTCTCGAGCACCTGTCCCACGTTCATGCGCGACGGCACGCCCAGCGGATTCAGACAGATGTCCACCGGACGACCGTCCGGCAGGAACGGCATGTCTTCCTCGGGCACGATGCGCGCCACGATACCCTTGTTGCCGTGACGGCCGGCCATCTTGTCACCCACCGAGATCTTGCGCTTCTCGGCGAGATACACCTTCACGAGCTGAATCACGCCCGGCGGCAGTTCGTCCGGCTGCAGGATGCGGTCGATGCGCTCCTCCGCCCGCTCCTCGATGCGCGCCTTCTCGTCGTTGGCCGCGTCGATGATGGCCCGCACCGCGTCGTTCACGCCCTTGTTCTCGACGCGGAACGTCTTGAGATCGAGCGTGGCGAACCGGATGCCGGCGAGCAGTTCCGCGGTGAGCGTGGTACCGGCCGGAATCGCTTCCTCCACCGTACCCGCGCGGAGCGCGAGCGCCACCACCTGCCCGTCGAGCACGCGGCCGAGCTCGGCGTCACGCACCTCGTTGACGCGGATCTTGTCCTCGCCCTCGAGACGGCGCACTTCACCGATCCGCTCGCCGCGGTCCTTCTCCACCACCTGGTCTTCCACGCGCGAGAA
Organism: uncultured Gemmatimonas sp.; assembly: GCA_964621045.1. Classification (GTDB taxonomy): domain Bacteria; phylum Gemmatimonadota; class Gemmatimonadetes; order Gemmatimonadales; family Gemmatimonadaceae; genus JAABRT01. Next base: position 809 of record CAZUKU010000050.1, on the reverse strand, counting down.
GATCTTGACGTCGATGACCGTGCCCTTCGTGCCGGGCGGCACCTTGAGCGACGAATCCTTCACGTCCTTGGCCTTCTCGCCGAAGATGGCCGTGAGCAGCTTCTCTTCCGGCGACAGCTCCGTCTCGCCCTTGGGCGTGATCTTCCCGACGAGGATGTCGCCCGGCTTCACCTGCGCGCCGATGCGCACGATGCCCCGTTCGTCGAGGTCGATGAGCGACTCCTCGGCCACATTCGGGATTTCGCGCGTGATCTCCTCCTGCCCGCGCTTCGTGTCGCGCACGTGCAGTTCGAGCTCCTGGATGTGCACCGACGAATACACGTCGTCCTTCACCAGGCGCTCGGAGAGCACGATGGCGTCCTCGAAGTTGTGCCCGTACCACGACATGAATGCCACGGTCACGTTCGCGCCGAGCGCGAGCTGGCCCTTTTCCGTGGCCGGCCCGTCGGCGAGCACCTCGCCCTGCGCCACCCGCTGGCCGAGCGTGACGATCGGCCGCTGGTTGATGGCGGTGTCCTGGTTGGTACGCCAGTACTTCTTGAGTCCGTAGCGGTCGAACTGGCCGAGCCGCGACAGCGGACGCGCCGGATCGACCGGCCCTTCCACCGGGCCGGCGTCCACGATGATCTCGTCGGCCGTGACGGTGGTGATCACGCCGGCGCGCTTGGCGATGATCACCGCGCCCGAGTCGCGCGCCACCACCGACTCGAGGCCGGTGCCCACGAGCGGCGTGCGCGGATTGAGGAGCGGCACGGCCTGGCGCTGCATGTTCGAGCCCATGAGCGCGCGGTTGGCGTCGTCGTGCTCGA
>CAZUKU010000049.1:0-21107 GCA_964621045.1 uncultured Gemmatimonas sp. | reverse complement strand
GACGGCCTCTCCGTGCGCGTGCCCACGCCCGACGTGTCGCTCACCGATCTCACCTGCGTGGTGGAGCGCGCGGTCACGGTGGCCGAAGTGAACGCGGCCTTCAAGGCGGCCGCCGAAGCCGGCCCGCTCGAGGGCGTGCTCGGCTACAGCGAAGTGCCGCTCGTGTCGGTGGACTACATCGGCAATCCCAACTCCTGCACGCTCGACGCGCTGAGCACCACGGTGATCAACGGCACGCTCGTGAAGATCTCCGGCTGGTACGACAACGAGTGGGGCTACAGCAGCCGCTGCGTGGACCTGTTGCGCTTCGTCGGCGCACGCCTCTGAGGCCTCCTGCCATGTCCGTACGCACCATCCGGAAGCTGTCGGACGCCGACCTGCACGGGCGCCGCGCGCTCGTGCGGGTCGATTTCAACGTGCCGCTCGACGACCATGGCCACGTGGCCGATGCCACGCGCATCCTCGCGGCACTTCCCACCATTCACGCGCTGATCGATCGCGGGGCGAAGGTCGTGCTGCTGTCGCATTTCGGGCGCCCCAAGGGCGCGCCCGATCCGCGCTATTCGCTGCAGCCGGTGGCCGACCGCCTCGCCTCCACGCTGTCGCCGCGTTCCGTGACGTTCCTGCCGGTCACCGTGGGCACGGACGCCGTGGCCGCCACGCATGCGCTCCAGCCCGGCAGCGTGCTGCTGCTCGAGAACACGCGCTTCCAGGCCGGCGAGGAAACCAACGACCCGTACTTCTCCCGCCAGCTCGCCGAGCTCGGCGACCTGTACGTGAACGACGCGTTCGGCGCGGCGCACCGGGCGCACGCGAGCACGGCCGGCGTGGCCGCGCATCTCCATCCCGCCGTGGCCGGTCTTCTCATGGAACGCGAACTGGCGTTCCTCGGCGAGACACTCGAATCTCCCGACCATCCGTTCGTGGCCGTGCTGGGCGGCAGCAAGATCTCCGGCAAGATCGACGTGATCGAAGCGCTGCTTCCCAAGGTGGACCGCCTGCTCATCGGCGGCGCGATGGCCTGCACCTTCTTCCGCGCGATGGGACTCGAAACGGGCACGTCGCTCGTGGAAGACGATCGCGTGGACATGGCCCGCGAGCTCATCCGGCGCGCGGGCAACAAGCTCCGGCTTCCCACCGATGCGATGGTCGCCCCGTCCATGGACAACGCGGCGCGCGCGCACGTGGTGAGCCGCGAATCCATCGTGGCCGGCGAGGCCATGTACGACATCGGACCGGCATCGGTGAAGGCATACACGGAAGAGATCGCCCGTGCCCGGACCGTGCTCTGGAACGGGCCGATGGGCGTGTTCGAGAAGCCGCCGTTCGACAAGGGCACGCGCGCCATCGCCGACGCCATGGCGCAGGCCACCGATCGCGGCGCCATCACGATCGTGGGCGGCGGCGATTCCGCGGCCGCCATCGCGGAGGCCGGCCTCGAATCGCGGCTCACGCACATTTCCACCGGCGGCGGCGCATCGCTCGAGTTCCTGGAAGGGAAGACGCTGCCCGGCGTCGCCGCTCTCGATCAGGAGTGACCCGCGTGCTGCGTACCCCGCTGTTCGCCGCGAACTGGAAGCTCAATCACGGTCCCACCGACGCGCGCGCGTTCCTGCAGCGCTTCCTCGCGCAGACGCCGCGCCGGTCGGACCGCACGCTGCTGCTCTTTCCGCCGGCGCTGTCGCTCTCCGCGGTCGTGGAAAGCCTGCGCGACCGTCCGGACATCATCGTGGGCGTGCAGCAGGTGCACGCCGAGTCGCACGGGGCGTTCACGGGAGAGAACTCCGTGGCCATGGCGCGGGACGCGGGCGCGCGCGCCGTGCTCGTGGGACACTCCGAGCGCCGCCACGTATTCGGGGAGACCGATGCCGCCACCGGCCGGAAGCTCCGTCTCGCGATCGACGCGCATCTCCTTCCCATGCTGTGCGTGGGCGAGACGCTCGCGGAACGCGAAGCGGGCGCCACCGAGCAGGTGGTGCTCCGGCAGCTCGCGGCCGGCCTCGCCGAGCTCACGGACGACGAAGCCGCCGGCGTGGCGCTCGCCTACGAGCCGGTCTGGGCCATCGGCACCGGGCGCACGGCCACGCCGGGCGATGCTTCGGCCATTCACGCCGTGCTCCGGGCGGCGCTCCGCGAGCGCATCGGCGGCAAGGCGGCGCAGATCCCGATCTGCTACGGCGGGTCGGTGAACCGGGGCAACGCGGCCGAGCTCCTCGCCGCGCCCGATGTGGACGGCCTGCTCGTGGGCGGCGCCAGCCTCGACGCCGACGGCTGGAGCGCCATCACGCGGCTCGATCCGGCGCGCTGAGCACGGGGGCCTGCCGGCAGGCTCCCGATGCCGTCAACCGCTTGTGAATCTTCGGCTTTGCTCTTGCGCGGAGGCCCGTGCGTTCGCCAACTTTCGAGGCTCAGGTGGTTTCACAATGCCGGCGATCGCCGGTCTCGTTTCCCGGGTTTCCGTTCTCGATGCCGGGCCGGTTTCCGGCCTCGTTTCCCGCTTCCGCGCCATGTACACGCTGCTCCTCACGATTCTCATTCTCGATGCCATCCTGCTCGGCGTCGTGATCCTTCTGCAGGCCGGAAAGGGAGGCGGACTGGCCGCCAGCTTCGGTGGCTCCAGTTCGTCGGCCGATTCGTTCATCGGCACGCGGCAGGCCGGTAACCTGCTCACGAAGATGTCCTGGTGGTGCGGCGGCATCTTTCTCGGGCTGTCGTTCGTGCTGCAACTGATGTCGGCGCGCTCCGCGGTGCCCACGTCGGTGCTCGACCGTCTGTCCGCGCCGGCCACGCAGGCCCCGGTTCCGCCCAGCGGCGCCGCGCCCGCGCTGCCGCTCGAAACCCCGCCGGCCGCCGAACCGCCGGCGACCACGCCGCCCAACAACTGAGTCTCCCGAACGCCGTGGGTACTCTCCCCCCCGAAGGGTTCCTCCTCCTCGAGGACGGAACCCTTTTTCTCGGACGTCTCGTCGGACCGGTGACGCCCACCGTGGCCGAAGTCGTGTTCACCACGAACATGACCGGCTACCAGGAAGTCTTCAGCGACCCGTCCTACCGGGCGCAGATCGTGGTCATGACCGCGCCCATGATCGGCAACTACGGCGTCAACACCGAAGACCCCGAATCCGCCAGTCCGCAGGTGGCCGGCGTCGTGGTCCGGGAGCTCTCGCGCACCTGGTCCAACTGGCGGGCCACCGGGTCGCTCGAGGAGTGGCTCGGTGAAGCCGGCGTGCCCGTGCTCACCGAGGTGGATACGCGCCGGCTGGCCATGCACCTTCGCTCCGCCGGCGTGATGCGCGGGGTGATCGCGGCCGGCACCACGCCGTCCGCCGAAGCGCTGGCCGCGCTCGGCGGCTGTCCGCCCATGGCAGGGCTCGACCTCGCCTCGGTCGTGTCCACCCGCGAGCCGTACGCCTGGGGGAACGCGCAGCACCCGTACCACGTGGTCGCCTACGACTACGGCGTCAAGCGCAACATCCTGCGTCTCTTCGACACCCACGGCGTGCGCGTCACGGTCGTGCCCGGCGACACGCCGGCCGAGGAGGTGCTCGGCATGCAGCCGGACGGGGTGTTCCTCTCCAACGGTCCCGGAGATCCGGAGGCCGTGGAGTACGCGCCGCCGGCCATCCGCGCGCTGGCAGAGCAGGGGATGCCGATGTTCGGGATCTGCCTCGGCCACCAGTTGCTCGGCCTGGCCTTCGGCGGCCGCACCTCGAAGATGCCGTTCGGCCACCGGGGGGGGAACCAGCCGGTCAAGGATCTGATGTCCGGACGGGTGCTCATCACGTCGCAGAACCACGGCTTTGCCGTGGCCGGCTCGCAGGCCGAAGGCGTGACGGACGCCCCCGATCTCGAGGTCACGCACGTCAATCTGAATGACGGGACCATCGAAGGGCTGCGGCACCGCTCGCTGCCCGTCTTCGGCGTGCAGTATCACCCCGAGGCCGCGCCCGGGCCGCATGACGCCGTGCCCCACTTCAAGGAGTTTCTCGACGCCTTGAAGTCGGCCCGCGTGTGACGGCTCCAACTGCTTGTGCCCCAAGCGCTTGACTGCAACGATCTGAGGCCGTAGGTTCGCTTCTTTCGGGGTGCGTCGCGCTGTCGTGACGCCCTCCCGGCGCCGGGATTCCGCCCGGCGCGCTGCCTTCTGGAAGAGCTCATGACGAAAGCCGATCTGGTGGAAAACGTCACGGCGCGAATCGCCCGGACGGCCGGTCCGACGATTTCGAAGAAAGACTGCGCCCGTGTCGTCGACGCCTTTCTCGATGCCATCAAGGACGCGCTCGCCGAGCAGAATAACATCGAGGTTCGCGGCTTCGGCACCTTCAAGATCCGGCAGCGGAAGACGCGCATGGCGCGCAATCCGCGCACGGGCTCGCCGGTGGAAGTCTCCGCGCGCCCGGTGCCTGTGTTCAAGCCGTCCAAGGAACTGCGCACGCTCGTGGCCGACGCCGACGAAGCCCTGGAAAACGCTCAGAAGGCCGCCGAGGCCGCCGCGCAGCAGCGGTTAGGCGGCCCGCGGAGCGACAGCGACCCGCGCTGATCTCGCGGCGGGAGCCGGGGCAGCGGGAACTGTGGCGCGGTGGCGCCGTGTATGTTGAAGTGATGGCCCTCCCCGTCCTGGTTTTCGCCTCCTATGCCGACGCGTTCGGCGTGCGCACCGTGACCGCTCCCGTGGCCGCGCCGTGCACGGTGGCCGACGTGGTAGCCGCCCTGCGCACGCTCCCGGGCGGCGAGCGACTGCCTGCCAGGCCGCTCGTGGCCGTGAACCATGTCTGGGCTGCCCCCGAAGCGCCCGTCGAGGCCGGCGACGAGGTGGCGCTCATCCCTCCGGTCGCCGGCGGATGACGTCCCTTCCGGTGGTTTCCGCGCGCCTCACCGACCAGCCGGTGGATGTCGGCGCCGTGATCGCGCTCGTGCAGCACGAGAGCGTGGGCGCGATCGCCACCTTTCTCGGCACCGTGCGCGACGTGAACGACGGACGGAGCGTCACCGGCATCGACTACGAGGCCTACCAGCCCATGGCCGAACGGGAGCTCGGGGCGATCGCGGCCGAGATGGCGGACCGGTGGCCCGGCGTGCGGGTGGCGATCGTGCACCGCACGGGCACGCTCCGCGTGGGCGAGGTGAGCGTGGCCGTGGTGTGCGCGCATGCCCGTCGGGCGCCGGCGGCCGACGCCATGCGCGCGGCGATCGAAGCGCTCAAGGTGCGCGTGCCCATCTGGAAGCGCGAGCACTACACCGACGGCGCCTGGACGTGGGTGGACCCCACGGCCGCGGCGGTGGGCGCATGACGGAGCTCCTCGAGGGAACGGCTGTGCCGGCTGGTGGCCTCACGCTCCGCGACCAATTCGGACGCGGCATCGAATACCTCCGCATCTCCGTCACGGACCGGTGCAACTTCCGGTGCCTCTACTGCATGCCTCCCGAGGGGCTCCCGTGGCTTCCCAAGGCGGAGATCCTGCGCTACGAGGAGATCGCGGAGATCGTGCGCCAGCTCGCGCCGCTCGGGCTCCGGCGGCTGCGGCTCACGGGCGGGGAGCCCACGCTGCGTCCCCAGCTCGACACGCTCGTGCGGATGCTGCGCGCGATTCCCGGGGTGGAGGACATCGCGCTCTCCACGAACGGCGTGCGGCTCCCCGAGCTCGCCGCTCCGCTCGCCGCGGCCGGCCTCGACCGGGTGAACATCAGCGCGGATTCCCTGCGCCCGGAACGGATCCGGGCGATCGCCCGGCGTGACCTCGGCTTCGATCTGGTGGCGGCGGCGCGGGCCGCGACGGCGGCCGGCATGGCCCCGGTGAAGATCAACGTCGTGGTGATGCGCGGGGTGAACGACGACGAGGTCGCCGACTTCGCCGCGCTCACGCGCGAGGCGCCGTGGCACGTGCGCTTCATCGAGCTGATGCCTGTGGGCGATCTCCGCGAGCTCACGTGGCAGCACGTGGTGCCGAGCGCGGAGGTGCTGGACCGGATCTCGGCGCTCGGCGCGCTCGTGGACGATGTGGGACCGGCGCGGGGGAACGGGCCGGCGCGCTACTACCGGCTCCCCGGAGCGGCCGGCACGGTGGGCGTAATCACGCCGATGACGCACACCTACTGCGCGTCGTGCAACCGGGTGCGGCTCACGGCCGATGGCCGCCTGCGGACGTGCCTGTTCGGAGATCACGAGGTGCTGCTGCGCGAAGCGGTGCGGCGGGGGGAGGCGCTCGAACCGCTGTTCCGCCGGGCGCTCGCCGAGAAGCCGAAGGAGCACGACCTGCTGCAGATGCGCGTGGGCGGGCTGCGGGCGCTGAGCCAGGTGGGCGGATAGCGGCGGACAGCGGCGGCGCGTGGCTTCTCGCCCCGTCACGTCGCCGCCGCAATTGCTGCCTCCCGCGCACGCCCCTATGTTGGACAGGATAGGGCAGGCAGGCACAACCGTATCCAACTCGATCCAACTCGGACTCACTCCAAATGGTCAACAAGATCACCGTCGTGGGCGCGGGCAACGTCGGCGCGACCACGGCCCAGCGCATCGCCGAGAAGTCGCTCAGCCGCACCGTCGTCATGGTGGACGTCGCCGAGGGCATCCCGCAGGGGAAGGCGCTCGATCAGTGGGAATCGGCTCCGGTCGAGCTGTTCGACACCCGGGTGATCGGCAGCAACGGCTACCAGGAAACGGCCGGCTCCGACATCGTGGTGATCACGGCCGGCATCCCGCGCAAGCCCGGCATGTCGCGTGACGATCTGCTCAACACCAACGCCAGCATCATGAAGTCGGTGTGCGAGCAGGTGAAGGCCACCTCGCCCGACGCGATCATCATCGTGGTGTCCAACCCGCTCGACGTGATGTGCTACGTGGCCCGGCACGTGACCGGGTTCCCGCGCGAGCGCGTGATCGGCATGGCCGGCGTGCTCGACACGGCGCGCTACCGGTCGTTCCTGGCCGAAGCGCTCGACGTGTCGGTGCAGGACATCCAGGCGATGGTGCTGGGCGGACACGGCGATACGATGGTGCCGCTCACCTCGTACACCACGGTGGCGGGGATTCCGATCCGGCAGTTCATGTCCGACGAGCAGCTCGCGCCGATCGTGCAGCGGGCGCGCGACGGCGGCGCCGAGATCGTGAAGTACCTCAAGACCGGCTCGGCGTACTACGCGCCGTCGAGCGGCGCGGTGGAGATGGTCGATTCCATCGTGCGCGACCGGAAGCGCATCCTGCCGTGCGCCGCGTGGCTCGAGGGCGAATACGGCATGTCGGGCCTCTATCTCGGCGTGCCCTGCAAGCTCGGGCGCCGCGGCCTCGAGCAGATCATCGAGGTGGAGCTCACCGACGACGAGCGCGCGGCCCTGGGCCGGAGCGCCGACGCCGTACGTGAACCGATGTCCACGCTCAAGTTCTGATCCGATCGCGTCCCACCGGTCCGGGGCGGCGATGGCCGGCCCGGGCCCACCACGACACACATGGCCTATCTCGCACGGTTCTGGGACAGCACGATCGGCAAGAAGATCGTGATGGCAGTGACGGGGATCATCGGAGTCGTCTTCGTCATCGGCCACATGTCCGGCAATTTCCTGATGTTCAAGGGCGTGGACGCGATGCACCAGTACGCATTGCTGCTGCGCACGAGCATGCCCCTCCTCTGGGCCGTCCGCATCGGGCTCATCGTCGCGGTGGTGCTGCACGCCGTGGCGGCGTACCAGCTCACGATGCGTTCGCGCGCGGCCCGGCCCGAGGGCTACGCGAAGAACAAGCCGCAGGTGACCACGTTCGCGGCGCGCACCATCCGTTGGGGCGGGGTACTGCTGCTCGTGTTCCTCGTGTTCCACATCGCGCAGATCACGCTCGGCGTGGTGGCCATGCCCGGATTCGTGCACCTCGATCCGTACAACAACCTGCGGCTCGGGCTCGCCAATCCGTTCATCGCCGGCTTCTACCTGCTGGCCATGGCGGCGCTCGGTCTGCACCTCTATCACGGCACGTGGGCCGTGACCCGCACGCTCGGCGTGGCGCGGCCCTCGCCCACGCCGCTCAAGCGGCGCCTCGCGCTCGTGCTGGCCGTGGTCGTGGCCGTGGGCTTCGCAGTCATCCCCATCGCCGTGCTCATGGGCGCCTTTCCCGCCGAGCCCTCCCCCGTGATGGTGGAGGGACACTGACATGATCGAACTCGAGAGCAATACGCCGTCCGGCCCGATCGAGAAGTCGTGGGACAAGCACCGCTTCGACATGAAGCTGGTCAATCCGGCCAACAAGCGGAAATACGACGTGATCGTGGTGGGCGCCGGGCTCGCCGGCGCTTCGGCCGCCGCGACCATGGCCGAACTCGGCTACAACGTGTCGTGCTTCGTGTTCCACGACTCGCCGCGCCGCGCGCACTCCATCGCGGCGCAGGGCGGCATCAACGCGGCCAAGAATTACCAGAACGACGGCGACTCCATTCACCGCCTGTTCTACGACACGGTCAAGGGCGGGGACTTCCGCGCGCGCGAAGCCAACGTATACCGCCTGGCGCAGGTGTCGGTGAACATCATCGACCAGTGCGTGGCGCAGGGCGTGCCGTTCGCGCGCGAGTACGGCGGTCTGCTGGCCAACCGGTCGTTCGGCGGCGCGCAGGTGTCGCGCACCTTCTACGCGCGCGGCCAGACCGGACAGCAGCTCCTGATCGGCGCCTACCAGGCGCTCGAGCGGCAGATCGCGCTCGGCAAGGTGCACATGCACACCTTCGCGGAAATGCTCGACATCGTGGTGGTGGACGGACGCGCGCGCGGCATCGTGGTGCGGAACCTGCTCACCGGCGACGTGTCGGCACATGCGGCGGATGCCGTGGTGCTCGCCACCGGCGGCTACGGCAACGTGTTCTTCCTGAGCACGAACGCCATGTACTCCAACGTCACGGCCTCGTGGCGGGCGTACAAGAAGGGCGCCGCGTTCGCCAACCCGTGCTATACGCAGATCCATCCCACCTGCATTCCCGTGGCCGGCGAGCATCAGTCCAAGCTCACGCTCATGTCGGAATCGCTCCGCAACGACGGCCGCGTGTGGGTGCCCAAGCGGCAGGGCGACAACCGCGCCCCGTCACAGATCCCCGAGTCGGAACGCGACTACTACCTCGAGCGCAAGTATCCCAGCTTCGGCAACCTCGCGCCGCGCGACATCGCGTCGCGCGCGGCCAAGGAAGCGTGCGACGACGGACGCGGCGTGGGCCCGGGCGGACGCGGCGTGTACCTCGATTTCAACGACGCCATCAAGCGGCTCGGCAAGCCCACCATCGCCGAGCGGTACGGCAACCTGTTCGACATGTACCAGCGCATCACGGACGAGAATCCGTACGAGCTGCCGATGCGCATCTACCCCGCGTCGCACTACACCATGGGCGGCACGTGGGTGGACTACAACCTCATGAGCACCGTGCCGGGACTGCACGTGATCGGCGAGGCAAACTTCTCCGACCACGGCGCCAACCGCCTCGGCGCGTCCGCGCTCATGCAGGGGCTCGCCGACGGGTATTTCGTGCTGCCGTACACCATCGGCAACTACCTCGCCGGCGTGAAGCCGGAGAAGCTCGATCCCGCGTCGCACCCCGCCTTCACCGACGCGGTGCAGGGCGTGAAGACGCAGACAGACCGGTTCCTCTCCATCAAGGGCAAGCGCACCGTCGACTCCTTCCACAAGGAGCTCGGCAAGATCATGTGGGACAAGTGCGGCATGGCGCGCACGCGCGAGGGACTCACGACCGCGCTCGAGGAGATTCCGCGGCTGCGCGAGGAGTTCTGGCGCAACGTGAACGTGCCGGGAAGCGGCGCGTCGCTCAACCAGTCGCTGGAGAAGGCCGGCCGTGTGGCCGATTTCATCGAGCTGGGCGAGCTCATGTGCCGGGATGCGCTGCATCGCGAGGAATCGTGCGGCGGGCATTTCCGCGTGGAGCACCAGGAGGAAGGGGAGGCGAAGCGCGACGACGAAAACTTCGCCTATGTGGCGGCCTGGGAGTGGACCGGCGACGGGAACGCGCCGCGTCTGCACAAGGAGCCGCTCGTGTACGAGAACGTGAAGCTTGCCACCCGGAGCTACAAGTAATGCGACTCACTTTGCACGTCTGGCGGCAGAGCGGCCCCAACGCCTCCGGCAAGCTCGAGACCTATCCGGTGGACGGCGTCGAGGCGGACATGTCGTTCCTCGAGATGTTCGACATGCTCAACGAGCAGCTCACCGAGCAAGGGAAGGAGCCGATCGCGTTCGCGCACGACTGCCGCGAGGGGATCTGCGGCTCCTGCGCGATGATGATCAACGGCCAGGCGCACGGCCCGTGGAAGGGCACGGCCACCTGCCAGCTCCACATGCGCGCGTTCAAGGACGGCGACGAGCTGTGGGTGGAGCCGTGGCGCGCGACGGCGTTCCCGGTGGTCAAGGATCTGGTGGTCAAGCGGGATGCGTTCGACCGCATCATCCAGGCCGGCGGCTACGTGTCGGTGAACACCGGCGGCGCGCGGGATGCCAACGAGATCCTGATCGGCAAGGATATCGTGGAGGAGTCGATGGACGCCGCGGCGTGCATCGGCTGCGGCGCGTGCGTGGCCGCGTGCCCGAACGCATCGGCGTCGCTGTTCACGGGCGCCAAGATCGCGCATCTCGGCCTGCTGCCGCAGGGGCAGCCGGAGCGGGACCGCCGCGCGCTGGCGATGGTGGAGCAGATGGACATCGAAGGTTTCGGGCACTGCACGCTCACGGGCGAGTGCCAGGAGGCGTGCCCGAAGGAGATCTCCATCGACGTGATCAAGCGGATGAACCGGGATTACGCGGTGGCCGCGGCGCGGTACGTGGAGCCGAAGGTGGTGGCCGGGGCGGGGTGAGGGGGAAGCGGAACGACGGGCTGCTCTCGTCTTGCACGTAGGTGCAGTACAGCAACCCTGAACAATCACCATCGATGGCTCCAGACACCCGTCACTGATCGCCTGCGCAGAATCCTTTCCTAGCGATCGCGCTGCTGCGTCTGATCCTGCTGGCTGTGATCTTGCATCCCATCTTGGCCAAGGCGCTGCTGAGGGCCTCGACCCTCGGCCTCCGCCTGCTTCAAGATTTTGTTGGTCCCGGAGCGGAATTCGTTCCCGTACCCTCGAATTCTGTTCTCGGAATCCTGTTTGACTTCCACGTGCGCCTGCATCCTCAACTGGTGCTGTGACGACACATTGCGCATGCCCGGTGGGATGTTGTCGGCTGCCGGTACACTGTACCTGCTCGCAAGCTCCGCGTATTTCTTGTCGACGCGCCGCTCGTATTCATCGGGATCCGAAATGCTCTCCTTCTCCTGCTTCACCCGATCCGCATGTGCCCTCTGCAAATCAAACCGCGCGGAGTGCTCTTCTGCGTTCAGTTGGTACTGGGCTACTCTTTTTTCCAGTTCCACGTCGGCAGAGGCAAAAAACTGAGGAGTGATCCTCGCTATCTGATCGAGACGGGAGATAGTCATCGGCAATCGGCCCTCAGGAAGGAGACCTGTGGATGATGCAATCGCTTTTGCTATCTAAATGCATGCGATGTGGTCGCGCAAGAAGCTTCGAGTGCGGGGATGCTGCCCTCTGACCCTGAGCGGAGGACTGAACCGCCCCGGGTGATCAAGTAACGAAAAATGTAGTTTCTTTCCCATCTGCTACTGCTACCGGTCCGCACGCCGAGCCTGTCCGACCAACTCCAGTCCCTGTGAACGACATGTCTCTATCCCCGTGTCCGACCTGTCAGGAGCCGCTCGATTCCAGATTGGACGACATGCCCCCAAGTGGCGCGTTCTGGGTGGCTGAGCCGCTGCGGGCGACGTTGGCGGCGGAGTACAAGGCGCAGCGGGCTTCGTTCCGGTACCGCCAGTGGCCGAGCCCACGCGCGCGCCGTTCACGCCGCCGGAGGCTCTCGGGCACGGTTTCGGAGAGGAGCAGTTCGCCTACTGCCCGCCGGGGACGTTCGTGATGGGGAGTGATGAAGACTTCGACAACCCGCCGCACTCCGTGACACTGACGCGTGGCTTCTGGCTGCAGCGGACGCCGGTGACGCAGGCGCAGTGGGAGGCGGTGATGGGCGCGAATCCGAGCCGCTTCACCGGTGACCCGCTGCGGCCCGTGGAAAACGTCTCCTGGGATGACGCGCAGACGTTCCTGAGCCGGCTCAAAGCGCAGGGCGGTGCGACGTTTCGCCTGCCGACGGAGGCGGAGTGGGAGTATGCCTGTCGGGCGGGGGCGACGGACGCCTACGGAGGCACGGGACATCTCGACGAGATGGGGTGGTACGCGAACAATAGTACCATCGACCACGAGATGGGCCCGGTGGCCCCGTGGCGCGGAAGCGGCCGAACGACTGGGGACTCCACGACATGCACGGGAACGTGGAGGAGTGGGTGCACGACTGGTATGCCGATTTGCTTGCGACGCCGCAGACGAACCCGACCGGACCGATGTCGGATGATCGTCGAGTGCTGCGCGGCGGGTCGTGGGGCAGCGTTGCGCCCCATGCGCGTTCGGCCTTCCGCTGGAGAGACACGCCATCCAATCGAGGCGGTACCGGGGCGACCTTCGGCTTCCGACTAGCGAGGACAGCCGTCAGCAGTGATGCCATGCATCCGAAATCAATCACGGGATTCAGCATGTCCAATCTCATCGACATCACGATCAGCGTTCCGCCATCCCCCGACAAACACACCGTCGTCGTTGAGCCTGGGGTCCCCATTGGCAGAGGAGAAGTCCTTGCACGCGGGGTGGACGAAGCATCTCAGTCCATTCGCCTCACAGTGTCGCCTGTCAATGGCATAATTCGACGTGTTGTCCAGAATACGGTCACGATCCGGACTGTCAAGACAAGCCTTCCCACAAGCCTGACGCCATATGAGACTCAGGCGCTGCTCGCCAACCAAGCCTTCGAGGATCGGATAGAAAAAGAAGATCCCCAAACCGGTCCAACCGCGCATAACGCGCGGAATGCTGTCAGACGTGCTGAACTGCGGGAAAGGCTGCGCGAGGACACGGCTACGTTCAAGCTCTCTGTGCTTATGGGACTGATTTCCTGGAGTATGTACTTCTGGGGCAATGAAATCGGGGTCGGACAGTTCATACGCACTCTTCCGACTCTTCTCGGCGTCCTTGTCGAGATGATCTTCGTAGCAGGAATGTGCGCTCCTCTGTTATGGATGGTGATCGTCCCTTCTTTCAAGCATGTAAAGATAGAAAGTGCAATGGAGGCTTTAAAAGATCTGCCGGTCAAACCTCAAGTATTGCCCGACGGTTACATCGAATGCATCACGATGTCCGAGGTTGATCTGCGACAAGAGTTTGAAATGCGTGTGCGCACAGACCCAGCGGTTCAAACCGCATTGAACTTGTATGAACTCCGGATGTCCGGATGGCTCTTCGATCACGTCCGCTTTCGCCATGATCACCTGATGAGTCTTGTCCATGCACACGGCTCAGTTCCTGCTTCGATGAAGCAAAAACTGACTGCAGCGTATGAAACCCTCGCCCATCTCAAGCGGGATTATCCCGATTGCTGTTGATAACGGCGTGCGGCGTTGGTTTTCACGGCATCCAGAAGTATTTTTGCGACGGCTTCCTCAATCGCTCGGATCAACGTCGGCATCGACGCCTCAACCCGTTCATGCTGGCTCATATGACCGGTACAATGCCGACGGGGGACCTCCATGAACTTCTCTACTGCTCGATCGATGGATCCCTGATACTGGCGGAGCAGCCATGGGCCATGGATCACTGCCGCTTCAGCATACTTGGGGTCAGCCGGAGGGGCAGTGGACACAATCGCCGCTATCTCATCAGCTTCAAACAGCAGCAGCCCCTTGAAGTGCAGCACCTCCCTCTCCGCAAGCAGGCGCCGAATTTCTTCCGGACTTGTTGCATGGGCGAGAAGATCGATGTTCCCATCGAGGCTTCCTGAGTCGGTCAGAGGGTAGACGTTGCTGAGAAACTGATAGAATGCGAGCAGCGCTCTGCGATGATCGTCCATCGCTTCCCACATCCCGACGAGTCGAGCAGTTACCGCTGGCAACAATTCGCGGGAATCACTGATGGCCTGAATAACAATATCTCGAATCTGTCGGCTTTTTTCATCCAAACCTTGAGGATCTCGAGGATATGGTATGTCGGCTGTGATGGACGAGAGTGCGGATGCAGCCGTACGGAATGGATTGACTGGAGGGGACAGCGGAGCCGGCAATGGCGGGACGACCCGCTTCATCTGTCCCCACCAGAGTGCCTCCAAGGTCGTGGCCCCCGACAGCAGCGCCATTTGCGGGAATCGATAGAAGCCGTTCCGCGGATCTCGCTCGAAATATGCCAGTCGTGGCGCAATGAATGCCGATTGCCCACGCAACTGAAGCAGCTGGCTTCCCCCGCTTATCGAACTTCTGAGAGAACGGGGGGTCTCGATCCTGCGCTGCTCTGGTCTCACCGAATAACTGACCCCTACTCCTCTGGAGAAAGTCTCCGCCTTCGTCTCGGTCGTCGACTCGCCCTGCGTGGTACCGCTCGTGGTACTCCTGGCGGTTCCGACCATCTCCGAGTAGGAAGAGCCTACGGATTCCGTTTGGTTCACTCCTGTGCTTTTTGATAGCGAATCGGCGTGGCTGATCGATCGATTGCTGCCGCGACTCGTGTTCTCTGCCCGGGATCGTGATGAAGAGATCCCCCGAGACCAATTCCGGCTGTCAGACCGTCCTCGGCCCGCTCCTCGATTTTTCGTCTCCCACACCGGAAGATCAATACCGAGCTGGTCCAGGATCGTGTGTGTGCCGCTGAGTCCGGAGTTCTCCGAGGTGTTGGTCCCAACCCCTCCACCGGTTCCGCGATTCGTTCCGATTGTCGTTGACGTGCCCGAGCCCGTACTCTCGTTCACTCCGGCCGATACGGTGTCCGTCGTCGCGTGCACGACGTTCGTGGCCGTACCTTCCGTCCTGGTGTGCTGTTCGCCTTTCGTCGTCGACTGTGAAGTGCTGAGAGTCAGCGACTCGGTATTGCTGAGACTGATCGTGCGCCCTGTCGAGTCGCTCCCACCAATGCTCTCGTTCACAGTCACGGTGACACCCTGCACGTCGAACATCTCTTCTCCGACAACGCGCGACAGGTACTCCAGCTCATGAATTTCGGTGGACTCGAATGCTTGAAGCATAGAGGCGTTACCGACGATCTGTTGAGCACTGTGCTCGCCGTAGAGTTTAGCGAGCTGGCTGATGTGCTGGATAAACAGCCAAAGCGTCGCTCCTCGCCCTGCCACTGTCGCCATGCCGGCTTCCACGGGCTGGAGCTTTCCAAACGCCGGAAATTCATCGAGCAGAAAGAGCACGCGTTGGGATTGATCCAATGCATTCGATGGAACACCGAAAACTGACGTGGTTTCCTTGAGGGCGAACAATGCCGCGTCGAACAGCATGCGCACCCATACCCCACACCCTTCGATATGCTCTTCTGGAAGCACCAGATAGATCGTCGTCGGCTCATGCTGGATCCGTTCAAAAGAGAACGTGGAGTGATCAAGGATCCCCCGAAAATCCTCATCAGAAATCCAGCGGAGGATGGTCATCAACTGCACCACAGTATTGTCGGGGATCCTGGTTTTCTCGCTGCCAGCCGTAATGAACTCGATGAGGATATTGAGAGCCTGCTCATACTGCCCATTCCCATCCGCAACGGCTTGTGCGATTTCCTCCGCGATCATGGCGCGTCGGTCAGCCTGCAGGCTGAAGAGTCGATTGAGCTCATGCAGACTCCTTCGATCAGACGGAAGGTACGTTTTGATGTAGAGCAGAGCACTGCCTAACGCGAGTATCGTGGCGTTATCCCAGATTGGCTCTCTGCTGCTCCGTCCTTCCGGGTCAAACATGATCGCACGGGCGAGACGGCGAACGTCCTGCTCAAAGCCCGCCACGCCAGGCTTGAGAGCATCCAGAGGATTGAATGCGTCGTACCCCCAACGTCCTCCCGTAACCTTGTACGGATCAAGAACAACGACGTTCTGGCCCATGAGCAGACGAGCGTCAGCAGTGCGCTCCACTGTCTCACCCTTGATATCAATTACGAATGCCGACCCAGGGTGATCGAGCAGGTTCGGAATAATACAGCTGATTCCTTTTCCCGATCGTGTCGGTGCAATCGTGAGTAGATGTCCATCGGTATTCAGACGCAGAATTTTGTTTTCAAGACGCCCAACGATGTAGCCTTGCTGGCTTTCCAGCAGCCTCTCGATGCCGCTGGGAGGCGCTCCCTCCCGCCGTTCGGCGTACGAATGCCCTGCTGGCTTGAGTTGTGGAGAGGGTTGGGCGATGAAATCCGGTCCCGGCATGTTGTCAGGATTTTTCATGATCTGGTGCGGCGGTGAACGCGCTTATCATTATTCTTCAGTTGAGAAGGTAAAATATTAAGTGGAGTTCCACGCGGTGCCACTCGCCACTGACGGATGCCGACGGCATGACGATCGGATCGTGCAGACGGTCGCAACAGAGATGCCCGCGGAACGGGCTGTCCCGGCGGGGATCATGGGGCTGACACGCTGGGGTTCGTGCTCGCACGCCGGTTGACACGCCCCCAGCGGGGAATGCGTGTGACCGACCGGCGCGGCTCGAGCCATATCGCGTGGACTGGCAGACGCCGGATGGCCGGTGGACGGCATGGGCAGCCGCTGAGCGACCGCGAAAAGCGCGCGTTCATGAAACGGTTCGCCCGATCGAGCGGGCAGGCGATCCAGCCGCCGGACTCGCTGATGGACTGGCCGGAACACCTGCCGCCTTTGCAGGAGGGATGTCGTGGCATCCGGAGACGGACGGCTGCTGGTGCAGCGTGTCTCCGCGGCGGGGGCGAGCGGAACCGCCTACGAGGTAGTGACCCGGACTGGAGCCCTCGCCTGCGTGCTCATGCTGCCGGGCAGGCCCGGATCGTGGGAGCCGGGGTAGGGGCAGCACGAGGACGGGCTGGAGCGGTTGCAGCGGTACCGGTGGCCAGCGGGGTGCGGGACGTCATCCTGAGGAGCGCGCGCTGAGGGAGGGTGCACGCCCACGTCCTACAGTAGCACGGGACCAGAAGGCCCCCTGAGGATTGCCCGGTTCACACCGGCTGCTCGAACACCTCAACACCGGCTGCTGTCGCCGCCCGACGCAGCGCCTGATCCAGCGTCGCCAGCGGCAGATGCTTTCGGCGCGCGAGTTCCAGATAGGCCGCGTCGTACACGGTGAGCGCGTGGTAACGCGCCAGATCGAGGACCGACGCTTCCTGGGGGGCGGTATCGACCACGAAGGGGAGCAGGGCCAGGTCCGCGAGGAACGCGGCCGTCCGGTCGGCGGTTACCCGCTTGCGTCGCTCACTCATCACGAGTGCATTCCGCAACTCGAACCAGAAGAGTGTGGGCACGATGCCTTCATCGGCGGCGATCCCCCTGATCACCGCCTGTGCATAGGTCGCGTCCTCGTCATCGAGTCCGAGGCTCAGGATCGCGGAAACGTCGGGGATGAGTCCCATCAGAATCGATGCCCCTCGTGGACGAGCGCGCGCAGCGCCTCGCGATCCATACCCTCGAACGTGCCGCGAAACCGTTCGAGACGCTCCACCGCTTCGGCCACGACGGCCGGATCACGCACCGTTTCCGGAGGGACGAGCCGGCCGACCAGCCGGCCATGCTTGGTGATCAGGAAGCTTTCCCCGTTGGCAGCCCGGTCGAGCAGCTCGCTCAGACGGGTCTTGGCATCAAAGGCGGCGATTGTCTCCATAGTCTCTCCAACTGGTTGATGACCGGTTTATATATTCACGCTTGGCGAGCCTATGTCAACAGTCCATTGCCGAAACGTACGCATATATGTACGTTTCAGCAGGCCGACACCACTGTCCCGCACACCGGCCCCGGAGAAACCATGTCATCCGTCGCCACCCCCACCACTCCCTCGCTGCCGCTCACGGAGGCTCGCGCGCAGCTCTTCCGTCTCGCGGAGGAGCTGCTCACGGGCCGCGCCGAGCGTGTAATCCTCACGCACCGCAGCCACGCCGACGACATCGTGCTGCTCCCGGCCGCGGCGCTGGCGCGCCTCGAGGAGGAGCTGGCGGTGCTGCGTGCGCGGGTTGCACCGGCCCTGCGCCCGCTCCGCGGTCTCGGGCGGATCACCGCGCCGGACAGCGACCCGCTGCAGGCCCTGCGCGCGGAGGCCGGTACGGCATTCGACGCCAAGCTGGAAGGACTCGCGGCCCCCTACGAGTACCCGCGGGCCAGCGTACGGGCGATTGCCGCGGAGCCTTCGCCGGCACCACGCGGACGCCGCCGCCCGTGACGCGTCTTCCGCCGAGCGCGGCGGTGGTGGATACCCACGCCCTCATCTGGTGGCTCGACGGGCGCGCGCGCCGGCTCGGCCGGTCGGCGCGTGCGTTCTTCGAGCAGGTGGATGTCGGCAAGGCCGTGGCGTACGTGCCGTCCATCGTGCTCGTGGAGCTCGGCGAGGCCATGCAGCGCGGGGCGGTGGCGCTCGACGAGCCGTTCGCAACCTTCGTGCAGCGGCTCGACGGCACGCCGTCACGCTACCGGGTGGCGCCGCTCTCGGCCGAGATCGTGGTGCAGGCGCACACCCTGTACGCCATTCCCGAACGCGGGGATCGTCTGATCGCGGCCACCGCATCCGCGCTCGGTCTCCCGCTCGTCACGCGTGATCCCGACATCGCGGCCGTGATCGGAGCCGCGCACGTATGGTGAGGGACCCCCGGGTCGTTCGCGCGATGGCGATGGTGCTGACCGGGATCGCGCTCATCGGCGTCGTGATCATCGGGGTGCGCATATTCGCGCCGGGGTGACGTGGGGATGAACTGCCGTATTCCCATCCTGGCGTTGGCCGTGCTGGCCTCTCCGCTCCCGTTGCAGGGCCAGCCGTCGCAGGACGGACTCGCCCGGGCGCATGCCGCCGCCATCCAGGCCCTGCATCCGAACGACAGCACGCCTTTGCTCATCGTGCAAGCGGAACAGGCGGATACGATGCTGGCCTATCGTGCGGCGGAACGTCTGGGGTCGGGTACCCGAGTCCTGGGAGTGACGGCGAGCCGCACATGCCACGGCGATATCTTCCCGCAGTGTGCCTGGGAGACGACCGGGGATACCGTTGCCGTCCGTGTCCGGACCGAGCGTTCCGCACCGGCCAGCCTCACCGTCCTGGTCGACCTCTGGGGAAGACTTCAGTCGCCGAATGCACGAGGCCCGTCAGGGTTCTACACCCAGTATCGCGTCGCGCTCGAACGCCGGGGCGATGTCTGGGTCGTCACGACAGTGACCCCGATGTGGTCGAGCTGACCGGCCCGAGGAAGAACTCGTGCCGGCCATGTCCGGCTACAACCTCGGCAGCGTGACCCCGGTCTGCCCCTGGTATTTCCCCTGCTTGTCGCCGTAGCTCACCTCGGGGGGCTCGTCGCCTTCGAAGAAGCACACCTGCGCGATCCCTTCGTTCGCGTAGATCTTCGCCGGCAGCGGCGTGGTGTTCGAGATCTCGAGCGTGACGTAGCCTTCCCACTCGGGCTCGAACGGGGTGACGTTCGTGATGATGCCGCAGCGCGCGTAGGTGCTCTTGCCCACGGTGAGGGTGAGCACGTTGCGGGGAATGCGGAAGTACTCCACGCTGCGGGAGAGGGCGAACGAGTTGGGCGGCACGATGCACACGTCGCCCTCGTACTCCACGAACGACCGCGGATCGAACGCCTTGGGGTCCACGATGGTACTGAGCACGTTGGTGAAGATCCGGAACTCGTGCGAGACGCGCATGTCGTAGCCGTAGGAGCTCACGCCGTACGAGATCACGGACGGGGCGCCCTCCAAGTGACGGACCTGGCGTTCGGCGAACGGCTCGATCATGCCGTGCTCACGCGCCATCTGAGTGATCCAGCGGTCGTTCTTGAGCCCCATGGGTCAGGTCGGATTTCGGGAGTGAAATTGTCGGGAATGCGCGAGATGATGCCGGACCGGCACCGGCGGCCAAGTTACCCCCGCGACTTCGGCGAATCCACCCTGCGGCGGCGCGGATTTGCATTGAGGAGGCGCGGTCCGTTTGCTAACTTGGAGAGATACCCCATGTGAATAAATTCACGAAGTCGCCCCTCACCCGGCATGCTGCGCGAATACCTTCCGGTCCTCCTGCTTCTCGGCTTCGCCGCCGTCAACGCGGTCGTCATCATCGGCCTCGGGGAACTCGTCACGCGCGCGAAACCCACGGCCGTCAAGCAGCAGCCGTATGAATCGGGCATGGCGCCGCTCGGCGATGCGCACAACCGGTTCTCGGTCAAGTTCTATCTCGTGGCCATGCTCTTCATCGTCTTCGATATCGAGACGGTGTTCATGATTCCCTGGGGCGTTCACTACCAGCAGCTTTCCTGCGCCGTTCCCCTCGTCGATCGCGTCTGCCCGGCCGGCCAGTTGTCGTTCTTCGGACTCGGTGAAATGCTCGTGTTCGCGGCGATTCTCTTCGTGGGGTACGTGTACGTGTGGAAGAAGGGAGGTCTCTCATGGGACTGATCACCACGAACGACCCCGGCATCACGCCCGTGCGTGCGCCGCTGCCGGCTTCGCCGGACGGCAGCGCGCAGGACAGCTGGGTCACCACCCGTCTCGACTTTCTCGTCAACTGGGCGCGCAGCTCGTCCATGTGGCCGATGCCGTTCGGCACGGCCTGCTGCGCCATCGAGTTCATGGCCGTGGCCGCGAGCCGCTACGATCTGGCGCGCTTCGGCATGGAGCGCCTGAGCTTCTCGCCGCGCCAGGCCGATGTGCTCATCTGCGCGGGGCGCGTGCCGTACAAGCTCGCGCCGGTGCTGCGCCGCATCTACCAGCAGATGCCGCAGCCCAAGTGGGTGATCTCGATGGGCGCGTGTGCAAGCTCCGGCGGCATGTTCGACAACTACGCCGTGGTGCAGGGGATCGACACGATCATTCCGGTGGACGTGTACGTGCCCGGCTGCCCGCCGACGGCGGAAGCGCTGGTTTACGGCATCTTGCAGCTTCAGCGGAAAATCCGCCGCGAGGGGAATATCAACCGATGAGCGCCGCGCTAGAAGATCTCGGCGCCCATATCGGCGCTTCGATGACGCACGCAATCGTGGGCCAGCACATCCATGTGGGCGAGCTGACCTTGACCGCC
>CAZUKU010000048.1:0-21299 GCA_964621045.1 uncultured Gemmatimonas sp. | reverse complement strand
CCTCGCTGTTTCATCTGCGCCATCGCCGTTCCCATCTGCGTCATCTGCGGATTCTTTTGCTGTTCGGCTGAACCCGCCTCGGGCACGAACCGGCCCCCGCTTGTCCCCGCGCCACCGCCGGACTAGAATTCGGATGTCCCGGGTCCCGAAGGGCGTGAGCCCGCCAACTCCGCCAGGACCCCGCAGGTAGCAACGGTACGTGGTGTCTTGCGTCGCTTCGCAAGGCCCGGGGCACTTCGCCGGTGGGTCGCGTCCCTCCCGATCGGGAGCGGACGGCCCGCCGGCGCTGTAATTTCCGGCCTGTCGCCGGCCGGTGCGCTCCGCGCCCGCCGCGCCGAGGCGTCGGGTGATGCCTCGACGCCGTTCCCACGCGCCGCTTCCCCCGCGTCCATGTCGCTCGCTCTCGCGCGCAAGTACCGCCCCACCAACTTCGCGTCGGTCGCCGTGCAGTCGCACGTCGCCGATACGCTCAAGGGAGCGATCGCGCGCGACCGCGTCGCCCACGGCTATCTGCTCTGCGGACCGCGCGGCACCGGCAAGACCACGCTCGCCCGCGTGCTCGCCATGGCGCTCAACTGCGAGACGCTCGCCGCCGCCCGCCGCGCCGGCACGCCCACCGACGGCGAGCCGTGCGGCACCTGCGCGAGTTGCGAGCGCATCTGGAGCGGAAGCGCCTCGCTCGATGTGGTCGAGATCGATGCCGCGTCGAACCGCGGCGTGGACGATGCCCGGCAACTGCGCGAGCGCGCCATGTACGCGCCGTCGGCCGACGACCGGTACAAGGTGTACATCGTGGACGAGGCGCACATGCTCACGCGCGAAGCGTGGAACGCGCTGCTCAAGATCCTCGAGGAACCGCCGCCGCGCGTGGTGTTCGTCTTCGCCACCACCGATCCGCAGAAGATCGCGCAGGCCGCCGCGCCCGTGCTCAGCCGCCTGCAGCGCTTCGAGCTCCGGCGCATCGGGCCGGGCGAGATCCGCGCGCGGCTCGCGCACGTGCTCACCAGCGAAGGCGTGACGTTCGACGACGACGCGCTCGGCATGATCGCGCGCGCCGCCGACGGCGGGCTCCGCGACGCGCTTTCGCTCACCGATCAGGTGCTCTCGCTCGGCGATACCAGCGAAGTCACCGCCGAACGGGTGCGCACCGCGCTCGGGCTCGTGCCCGAAGACGAGTTCGTCGCGCTCCTCGATCTCATCGCCGAACGGCGGGCCGGCGACGTGTTCGCGCGCGTGCAGGCGCTCGCCGACAACGGCGTCGATTTTGCGCAGGTGCTCTCCGGTCTCGCCGATGTGCTGCGCGCCACGCTCGCGCTCGCGCTCGGCGGCACGCCGCCCGACGTGTCCGATACACTCCGCCGAGCGCTCGACGCGCGGCGCGGCCGGCACGAGGCGGCCGATCTCCTCCGCATGCTGCACGCACTGCTCGCGATCGAGCCGCAGTTCCGCAAGAGCGGCCAGCCGCAGCTCCTGCTCGAATCGCTGCTCGTGCGGTTCGCGCTGCTCGACCGCACGATCGCGCTCGAGGACATCCTGCGCGGGTTCGACACCGGCGAGGATCCGCCGGCGCGTCGCACGGCGCGCGCGGCCGAATCGCGCGGCGCGTCGGCCTACGCGGCCACGCCAGCGGCCCGGGAGGCCGTGGAGCCGCGCACGCCGGAGGCGCCCGATACACGGATGCGGGAGACGGCACCGCCGCCCGGCGCACGGATGCGCGAGGCCGCGCCCCCGTCTTCCGAAACACGCATCCGCGAAACCGCACCGCCGCCGCCCGACACGCGGACGCAGGAAACCGCGCCGGTTGCTCCCGATGCGCGGGCGCGTGAAAAGGCGCCGGTGTCCGACCCCCCCGCATTTCCCACGCTCGAGACGATTCGCGCGGGGTGGTCCGCCGTGGCCGATGCGGTGCGTGTCGCGGGGCGGGGCATGCTCGCCGAATCCGTGCGCCGCGTGCGCCCCGTCACGGTCGATGCGCACGGCGTGCTCACGCTCCGGCACGACCCGGGAGACGACACCTTCTCCACGGCCGTTGAGAACGGCCGCGACACGGTGCTCGCCGCGATCGCGCGCGTGGTCGGGGCCGTGCGCACGCTGCGGCTCGAGAGCGACGGGGCATCGGCGAACGCATCGCCGCCGGCCGGGAAGCGGCTCACGGCGCAGGATGTGAAGGCCGAAACGCTCGACCGGCTCGCGCAGCGCGATCCGCTGCTGGCGGCGGCCGTCCGGGCGCTCGATCTCGAGCTGCTCGACTGACGCCTGCGCAGGGACTAACTTTCAGGGATGGCGAATCTCTTCAACTTCGTGCAGCAGGCCCAGCAGATGCAGGGCAAGCTGCAGCAGCTGCAGGACGAGCTCGCGCGCCGCACCGTGAGCGCCTCGGCGGGCGCGGGGATGGTCACGGTGGAATGCGACGGCAAGGGGCACATCCGGCGCGTCAAGCTCGATCCCGGCGTGGTCAATCCGGCCGACATCGAGATGCTCGAGGATCTGATCGTGGTGGCCGCGGTGGAAGCGCAGAAGAAGGCGGCCGAGGCGATGCAGGAAGAGATGGGCAAGCTGACCGGCGGCCTCGACCTGCCGTTCAAGCTGCCGGGACTCTAGTCGCGCGAGCGGCGGACCGCGTCGCATGTCCGCGATCGACGATCTCACCACCGAACTCGCGCGTCTTCCCGGCATCGGGCGCAAGACCGCGCAGCGGCTCACGTATCACCTGCTCAAGCGTCCCGCGGACCAGAGCCGCCGGCTCGCCCAGGCGCTCGTCACGCTCGTGGACACGGTGCGGCCGTGCACGCGCTGCTACAACCTCACCGAGGCCCCGCTCTGCGCGCTGTGCACCGATCAGCGGCGTGACGGCACGGTCCTGTGCGTGGTGGAGGACGCGGCCGACATCGCCGCCATCGAGCGGGCCGGGGAGTTCCGGGGGCTCTATCACGTGCTGGGCGGACGTCTGTCGCCGCTCGATGCCGTGGGGCCGGACGATCTCACGATCGCGGCGCTGGTGGCGCGCGTGGCCGACGAGGCGATCACGGAGCTGATCCTGGCCACGAACCCGTCGCTCGAAGGGGAGGCCACGGCCCTGTACGTGCAGGGTCAGGTGGCGCGGCTCGGCGTGCGGGTGACGCGCATCGGCCGCGGGCTCCCCGTGGGCGGCGACCTCGAGTACGCCGACGGCAGCACGATCGCGCAGGCCCTGCACGCGCGACGGGAGATGTAGGAAGGCGCGACACCGCTGTTCCAGCAATGCAGGAAGGCGCGACACCGCTGCTCCAGGCACCCTCGGGACTCGGGACTATCGACCCGCGGCTTGCGACCTCGTACGGACAGTCTCCGCTCCGGCTCCAACGCTGGCTACCTGCACCCCTGCCGCTGTGCACGGGCGGTGGTTCAGCCGCGGGATCGCCCGCACGAGGTCACAAGCCACGGGTCGATAGTCCCGAGTCCCGAGGGTGCCTGGAACTGCGGTGTCCCGCCCGCCCCCCATTTCCTCGGCCGGGGGAAGATTTCCCGCCCGCTGGTCGCCATCATTCCCCTGCACGCCTGATTCGCCCCATCCCGCACCGTCCCTGGATGCCCCGCTCCCGCTCCCCCCTCGTCACCCTGACCGCCGGACTCGCCCTCGGGCTGCTGTTCGGCGCCGCCGCCTGGAGCGTCCAGCTCGTCCGCAGCCGCCGCGCCCTGTTTCACCCCCACCCCACGCGCCGATTGGCCGCCATCAGTTACCTTCGGGCTCGGCCAAGCGTTGATAGTGTGCGGCTCCTGCGCGACTATATCGCATGGGAGGCGCACCCCGTGCTCCGCCGGCGTGGCCGGCGGGCGCTTCAGCGCGTGGAGCGCGCCCTGCACTGAGCGACTCGTTCGCCTTCACCCTGGACTCGGATCCCCCGGAGCCACGTCATGCCCGTCGGCGCCGCCACCTGGTCGTTCACCGAGGACGACTTCGGGGCTATTTCACAGATTCTTCAGCGGTTCCTCTACGATGCCAAGGCGCGCTGCGCCCTGCTCGTCGACCGCTCCGGCCAACTCGTCGCCACCGTCGGCGAGCCGCCGAACTTCGACGCGACCGCGTTCGCCACACTCACCGCGGCCGATTTCAGCGCCAATGACCAGCTCGCGCGCCTCATCGGGGAGAGCGACTTCAACGTCCTCTTCCACCAGGGCGAGCGCGAGTCCATGTACCTCGCCGATGTCGCCAAACGCGTCATTCTCGTGGTGCTCTTCGACAACCGCACCACACTCGGCCTCGTGCGGCTCAAGATGAAGGGCGTCGTGGAGGAGCTCGCGCGCACCTTCGATGTGGTCTTCGCGCGCGGGTCGGGCAGTCAGACCGCGCCGCCGGGGCTGCTCGCCGGCGCCGAAGACGAGATCGATCGCCTGTTCTCGTAGAGGAACGCGCGATGTCGATGATCAACTACGCGTCCCGCGAGATCAACTGCAAGATCGTCTACTACGGCCCGGGACTCGGCGGCAAGACCACCAATCTCGAGTACGTGTACGGCAAGGTGTCGCCGAACACGCGTGGCAAGCTCATTTCGCTCGCCACCGAAACCGAGCGCACGCTGTTCTTCGACTTTCTCCCGGTCGACCTGGGCACGATTCGCGGATTCCGTACGCGGTTCCATCTCTACACCGTGCCCGGCCAGGTGTATTACAACGCCAGCCGCAAGCTGATTCTGAAGGGCGTGGACGGCGTGGTGTTCGTGGCCGATTCGCAGAGCGACCGCGCCGAGGCGAATCTCGAGAGCATGCAGAACCTGTACGACAACATGGCCGCGTACGGCTATGATCTCACGCGCATGCCATTCGTGATCCAGTACAACAAGCGCGACCTGCCGAACGCCGCGCCGCTCGCCGAGCTGCAGGAGATGCTGAATCCCGGCTGGGAGGTGCTGGAGACGTCGCGCCAGCGGCCGCTGGCCAATCCGTTCCAGCCCGGCGCCATGCTGGTGTCGCAGCTCCCGACCGGGGAATGGGTGGAAAAGGCGCCGGAGTTCGAGGCCGTGGCGGTTACGGGGGATGGGGTGTTCGATACGCTGAAGGCCGTGTCCAAGCTGGTCCTGAAGACGCTGGCCTGAGCAGCGGAGGGCAATGGGCAATGGCCTATAGCCCACCGCCCACCGCCTTCGGTTCTCCGCGCCATTCGGCCGTTCGGCCGGTTCCCGTTTGGCCATTCGGCCGGGCATACTGCGGACAATGGCCATGGGCGACGGGGGCAGCCCTGCGGGGGACTGGCAGGATGCTGGCCACGAGCACTGTCCGGGTGGGGCGATCGGCCATGGGCGATAGCCTATTGCCTACCCGGGCCGGCGCATGCTCCCGACATCCTGGCACCGTCCGTGAGGGCACCATCGCGGTTGCCATCCATTGTCCGAAGCCTGCCCGGCCGAATGGCCAAACGGGAACCGGCCGAACGGCCGAATGGCGCGGAGAACCGAAGGCGATGGGCGGTGGGCTATAGGCGATGGACCATCGGCCCCGCTGGCGGCCATCGCATCTCCTGTCCACCCGCTCCGGCGCCACGCGCTGCCGCGGTGTAGATTCCCCCACGCTCGTGCGACCGCGGTCGCCCTCTGCGTGTCCACCGTGAGGCGTTCGTGAACCTCCCCAATGCGATCACCGTCGGCCGTATCGCGCTGACCCCGCTGATCGCCTGGCTGCCGTTCTCCACCTCGTGGACGGCCCGCCTGGTGGGCTTCTCGCTGTTCCTCGTCGCCGCCATCACCGATTGGTGGGACGGCCATCTCGCGCGATCCCGCAACCTCGTCACCGACCTCGGCCGCCTGCTCGACCCTCTGGCCGACAAGCTCCTGCTGCTGGCCACGCTGGTACCCATGTACCTGCTGCAGGCGCACACCGCCCTCGTGACCCCCTTGGCCGAGGGCTATCCGCCGGAAGCCATGCCGTTCCTCTTCGTCACGCCGGTGGGCTACGTGGCGCTGCCCGGGTGGATCCTGGCCGTGGTGATCGGCCGCGAAGTGCTGATGACGGTGTTCCGCCAGATGGCCGCGCGCCGCGGGCTCGTGATCAGCTCCATCGGCTCCGCCAAGTGGAAGACCGGCTTCCAGAGCGTCTGGACCGGCGCCGCGTTCTTCTGGTTCTTCGCCCGCACCCTCGCCGGCGTGGAAGGGTGGCTCGACACGTCGTGGTGGACGCTCTTCGCCCACTTCAACGGGCTCGTGGGCACGGTGAGCATGGCGGGCGCGGTGGGATTGACACTCTGGTCCCTGGCGCTGTATCTCAGGCGGTACGGACCCGTGTTCTGGCGCGCACGCGGGACGTCGTAGCACCGCTCCAACTTCAGTCGGCCCGGAGGAAGGCATGATGAAACGGCGATGCATGCTGGTACTGATCGGGGCTTACGGCCTTACGACTTCCTCGCTGGCCGCGCAAACCACCATCCGCGTCGTCGATCGCGACAGCGTACCGATTCCATATGCGCTCGTCTCGGTCGGCAAGAGCGCACCGCGCGCCACCGACGTCTCGGGGCGCATTCTGCTCAAGGAGCAGGTCGGCGAAACGCTGCCGCTCAAGGTGCAGCGCATCGGGTATCGGCCGTTCGAGGCCGCGGCCCGGCGCGGCACGGCGGAGGGCGACTTCATTGTGCTGCTGGAGGCGCTGCCGCGCGGGCTCGATACCGTGCGTACGATCGCCTCACGCGAAACGCCGGTCTCGCGGACCGGGTTCTATGATCGCATGGAGCGGGTGCGGACTGGCGCCATCATCGGCGAGTTCATCACGCCGGAGGAGCTCGAGCTCCGGAATGCCTCGCAGATCAGCGACATGCTCCGCGGACGCCGGTCGATCACCATGCAGCGGGTGGTCCCTCAACCCCCCGCGAAGGGCAGACCTCGGATGGTCGCACTCGGCCGCGGCGGGGGCTGCACCATGACCGTGCTGCTCGACGGCCAGCGTCTGAACAACATGTACCAGGGCCAGCCCGTCGGCGCACCCACCAGTCTGCGGCAAGGGGCTCAGCAACAGGGAAGTCGGGACGACAGTGCCGACGGCATCGACGACATCGCCGGCATTCGCGAGATCATGGCCATTGAGATCTATCCGTCCACCGCCAACGCACCCGCCGAGCTCATCCCGCTCACCGGCAATGGCTCCTGCGGTATCATCGCGCTCTGGACCGGGCCGAGGCAGTGATGCGTTCGCACGGTGTGCTCTGGCTGCTCTTGCTTGCCGTGACGTCCCCTGCGGCCGCGCAAACCACCATCCGCATCATCGATCGCGACAGTGTGCCGATTCCGTATGCGCTCGTCTCGGTCGGCAAGGGCGAGCCGCGCGCCACCGAACGGTCCGCACGATAGCAGAACACCAACCTCGGCATCGGTGAAGTGGCGACCATCGGCGACGTGATGGCCATCGAGAGATCTATCCCTCCACCGCCAACGCGCCCGCCGAGTTCATCCCGCTCACCGGCAACGGCTCCTGCGACATGATCGCGTTCTCTGGACCGCACCCAGGCAGTGAGGCGTTCCTCGGTCTGCACCCGGGTATGCTGCCACAATACGGACAGTGCCCCGACATGATTCCAGTAGACTCTCCCCATGGCTGAAGCCGGTACGCATGATCACGGCACCGGATGTGGATAACCTGCCTGCAATACCATCTGGCCAGGCCAGATAGGACGAACTGCCTATTGCGGAGGGAATCAGGGATTCGCATGTTCGTGCTCGCCGGGGCATCCCCGCCCGGGCATCCTAGCCCGGGCTTCGCCCTCACGGAGTGTCGCCCGGCACTTCGCTCTAACAACGAGCATAGGAGGGTTCGACATGTTGAGGAGAAAACTGTTGCGTGTCTCGGCGGTCGTGGTTGCGGCGACCGCGCTCTTCTCCACCCCCGACAACGTGCACGCGAGGGGTGCGTCGGCCGCGTTTGCGTGCACGCCGGGGGTTTGCACGTTTTATCCGGCCTGTCTCCCGCCCGAGGACCTTTACATGTACCAGTGGGCCTGCGATGTCTACTGTGGTTCGGGCTGGTATATCGGAGGCTGCACGGAAAATGGCGGATGTACGCAGGTGGTCTGCCATCACATGGCGTGAGCAACCTCTGTTATGCCACAGGCCAATAAAGGAACGGATGGTCCGACCACACCTGCAAATGGTGTGGATCGGATCATCGCCGGGAGTCTGGTGGTGATCGCCTTGGTGGTGGTTCTTCGGGAAACGGGGGTTATTGGTGGTGAGAATCCCCCGCCTCCACCCACACCCCCGGGACTGACAGCGACTCCGCTCGATGCCGGTGTCTGGGATTCACTCTGGGCTGCGGCCGAGGTCCACGGCAGCTCAGGCGCACCGATCCGCGTACTCGAGTTCGGCGATTTCGAATGCGTTTACTGCCGATCCTTCAACCGTATGGCGTCACCGCAGTTGCGAGGTGGCTCGAACGAGATTGCCGTGGGCTTCCTGCACTTTCCGCTGAGCAATCACCGCTTCGCTAGACCGGCGGCAATGGCAGCGGAATGCGCCCGGGAAGAGGGTCGGTTCTGGGAAATGCACGATCACCTGTATGAGTCGCAGGATTCCTTGGGGCTGACCCCCTGGTCCAGACTCGCGGCTCAGGCGGGAGTGGCCGATACGGTCCGGTTCACCGCGTGCCTCGGCAATCCCGAAGCAGATCGTCGTATCTCGGAAGGGCAGAGACTGGGAGACAAGGCGGGAGTGCAGGCTACGCCCACGATCGTGATCAATGGCGGCGTCCTTTCCCGTCCACCCACCTCGGTGGAACTCGATTCGATTATCCGGGGTGCCAGATAGCACCTGGTCGGTATCATGGACAGCGGCCGCCCCGACAGGGGCGGCCGCTCATCTCCTGAAAGGGAGGGATAACATGCAAGGCCGATTTTTACTTGCACTGATCGCGGCTTACGGCCTCGCGACTTCCTCGCTGGCCGCGCAAACCACCATCCGCATCATCGATCGCGACAGTGTGCCGATTCCGTATGCGCTCGTCTCGGTCGGCAAGGGCGAGCCGCGCGCCACCGATGCCGCGGGACGCATTCTGCTCAAGGAGCGGTTCGGCGAGACAGTGTCGCTCAAGGTGCAGCGCATCGGGTACCAGCCGTTTCAGGGCAGCGTGCCCCGGGTTGCCGCCGATGGCGAGTTCCTGGTCGGGCTGACCGCACTGCCGCGCGGGCTCGACACGGTCCGCACGGTGGCCGCGCGTGAAACGCCGCTGTCGCGCACCGGCTTCTACGACCGCATGGACCGGGTGCGGAACGGCGCCATCACGGGCGAGTTCATCACGCCGGAAGAACTCGAACTTCGCAATCCGTCCCAGTTCGCGCAGATCCTGCGCGGCCGGCGATCGGTAACCGTGATGTCGCCCCCGGGAGATCGTCGCCGGCGGTCGGTCGCACTCGGACGGGGCGGCGGCTGCACCATGACCGTGCTGCTCGACGGCGTGCGCATGAACACCATGCTGGAACCGAAGCAGGGGGACGCCCCCACCAGCCTTACTGCCAGGCACAGCTCGGGAAGGAACCCACGAAACGACCCCTACCAGGACACCAACCTGGGCATCGATGAAGTGACGGCCATCGGCGACGTGATGGCCATCGAGATCTACCCGTCCACGGCCAACGCGCCCGCCGAGCTCATCCCGCTCACTGGCAACGGCTCCTGCGGCATCATCGCCATCTGGACCGGGCAGAGGCGCTGACCGGCACCGGTCACCGCCTCCCGCGCTACCTTTCGCCGATGGACCTCGAACTCCTCACCATCGGCGACGAACTCCTCCTCGGCTTCACCGTCGACACCAACTCGGCGCACATCGGACGCGTACTTGCCGACCTCGGCGTACGCGTCGTGCGCCGCACCGCCGTGGGCGATGACCCGGACCACATCGTCGACGCCCTGAACGCCGCTCTCGATCGCACCGGCGCCGTGATCACCACCGGCGGCCTTGGCCCAACGGCCGACGACCGCACCCACGAAAGCATGGCCCGCGCCTTCGCCCGCCCCCTCGTGCTCGACCAGGCCGGGCTCGCCGCCCTCGCCGAACGCTGGCAGACCCGCTTCGGCCGCCCCATGCCCGAAAGCAACCAGCGGCAATTCCTGTTACCGGAAGGTGGAACGATCCTCCACAACCATCACGGATCCGCGCCCGGCACCTGGTGCGAGGATTCTCGGGGACGATGGGTCGCCACTCTCCCCGGCGTGCCACGTGAAATGCGCGGCATGCTCGCCGACGCCGTCATCCCGAAGCTCCGGGAGCGTCTGGCCGCCGGCGCCGCCGCGGACGCCATGCCGGTGATCCGCTCGCGCACGCTTCGCACCATCGGCATCTCGGAATCGGCCCTGGCCGACCTCCTCGCCGAGTTCCGCCGCGCGGTGCACGATCTTCCCCTGTCGTATCTGCCCGGGGTAGACGGCGTGGACCTCCGGCTCACCGTCACGGGTCTCCCGGCCACCCGGGCCGACGCCGCGCTCGACCGCGCCGCGGCCACCGTGCGGAAACGGGTGGGCCGCTGGGTCTACGGCGAAAACGACGACGATCTCGCGGCCCTCGTGCTCGCCGGGCTCGAACGTCACGGTCATACGATCGCCGTGGCCGAAAGCTGCACCGGCGGGCTGCTCGGCGCGCGGCTCACCGCCGTGCCGGGCGCCAGCCGCCACGTGCTCGGCGGCGTCATCGCGTACGACAACCGCATCAAGGTGGAGCAGCTCGGCGTGCCCCCCGACCTCCTGGCCGAGCATGGCGCCGTGAGCGAGCCGGTCGCCCGCGCAATGGCCTCGGGGGTGCGCCGGCGCTTCGGCGCCGACGTGGGCGTGGGCGTCACCGGCATCGCCGGACCCGACGGCGGCACGCCGGACAAGCCCGTGGGAACGGTCTGGGTGGCCGTGGACGTGGCGGGCGCCGTGCACGCGGTCAAACCCGTGCTCCCGGGCAACCGGCAGGAGATCCGCTATCGGGCCACGCAGATAGCCATGGACCGTGTCCGGCGGGTATACGAGGGAGACACCGAGCTGTCGGGGTGGACGGTATCAGTCGGCCGGTAAGCGCTGCGCGCCGGCGGCCATCGTGCGCCGACGGGCGCCATGCCATCGTTTACGCACACGTTCCGGGAGCCATCCCATTGCACAGGATTCGCACGCTCGCCGCTCTCGCCGTCGTTCTCGTAATGGCGTGCAACGACGGCGGCCTGTCGCCGGCCGGGCACCTCGAGATCATGCGCGCCCGCGCGCAGTGGGAGTCGCTCGGGCTCGTGCACTACACGGTCGAGGCGCGCCGGATCTGCTTCTGTCCGCCGCTGTACAGCCGATGGCACGAGCTCACCGTGTCGAACGACAGCGTGATCGCCATGCGCCAGGTGGATCCGATGGCGTCCCCGTCCGACGACCTGTGGGAGGTGCCGCTCGGCGCGATCTGGTCGGTGGAGAGCGTGTTCGCGTACATGGAGGACTGGCGCCGCGATCGCGGACGTGCTCGTCGCGGCGAACGCCTGGTCGCCACGTTCGACCACGCCACCGGGATGCCGCTCCGCGTGGAGGCGCACGCCGAGCCCGGCACGTTGGATGGCGGCGTGACCTTCGAGTTCCGGGCGCTCGAGCCGGGGCTGACGGCGCTCCAGCGCGCTCCGCGGTAGCGACTCGTCGATCCCGCGTCAGCGTGCCGCACGTCGCGTGCGTTCACGCGGTAGGCGCCGACCCCACCGGCCGGCGCGCATCTGCTCCTCCCGCCCCGAGTCCCCTCGATGAGCACTCCCGTTCGTGCCGCGCGCCGCGGCGTCGCCCTCCTCGCCGCCGTTCTCGTGGCGTCTCCGCTGGCCGCCCAGGGCGGCAATGCCCCACCGGGCAACGCCCCGCCGGGCGGCAACCGGCCCCGCCAGGTCGTGCCCATGGATTCGGCGCGCGCGGCCGCGCTCTACGTGAGCAATCGCCACGAAGACCATCCGGTCGCCAACTACGACGCGGCCGTGGCGGGCAAGCGCGTGACCGATTCCATCTTTGCCGCGCGCAGCGCCGGCCGCATGTCGTACGCGAAGATCACGTACAAGAGCCGCCCCGACGGACTCGACATCCCGGCCTACGTGTTCGGCCCGCTCACGCCGCGCGGCAACCGCGCGCACGCGGCCATGGTGTGGGTGCACGGCGGCGTGCACGGCAACTGGGATCAGAACTATCTCCCGTTCATCCTCGAGGCCGTGGAGCGCGGCTACGTGATCATCGCGCCCGAGTACCGCGGCAGCACGGGGTACGGGCAGGCGTTCCACAACGCCATCGACTACGGCGGCTACGAGGTGGACGACGTGCTCAGCGCCTACGACTACGCGAAGACGCTGCCGCATGTGGATACCGCGCGCGTGGGCGTGATGGGGTGGAGCCACGGCGGGTTCATCACCGCGCACCTCCTCTTCCGCGGCGAGACGCCGTTCAAGGCCGGCGTGGCCATGGTGCCGGTGACGAACCTCTTTTTCCGCCTGTCGTTCAAGGGACCGTCGTACCAGCGCTCGTTCTCCACGCAGCCACGGCTGCAGGGACTGCCGTTCGAGCAGCGGGAGGAGTACAAGCGCCGCTCGCCGTACTATCACGTGGACAGCCTGCGCACGCCGCTGCTCGTGCACGTGGCCACCAACGACACCGACGTGAACTTCGAGGAAGCCGAGCCGCTCATCGACGCGCTGCGCGCGCGCAAGGCGCACTGGGCGGAGACGAAGATCTACGTGGACCCCACGCCGGGTCCCGCCAGCGTGGGTCATACGTTCAACCGGCGCGTGAACCGGCAGACGCTGGAGCGCGACGATTCGCCGGAGCAGATCGACTCGTGGAACCTCACCTGGGCGTTCCTGGAGAAGTGGCTCAAGCCCTGAGGAGCCGGGCCGAGGGAAAGGCGCACGCCTGAGATGAGCGGGGCCCGTTGTGTCGGCCGGGCCCCCGTGAAAACTTTCGGGAGCCGGCGGCGTATGGTCCCCCTACGGGGCCCGCGCCCCGGCGTCACCCGAATACTCCCCACATGACCGATCCGACCAATCCGGACCTGGCGTCGTCCGACACTGCCGACATTTCCGCCGAAACCGACGCCGGCGCGTCTCCCGCCGAGATCGTCACCGGCGACGAGGGGCTCCGCCGCGAGGTGGAGGAAACGCGCGAACGCATGCTCCGCGTGGCCGCCGAGTTCGACAACTTCCGCAAGCGCGCCGTGCGCGAGCGCCAGGAGGCCGGCTGGCGCGCGCAGGGCGACCTCGTGCGCGGGCTGCTCGATGCGCTCGACGACCTCGCGCGGTTCGGCTCCGTCGATCCGGCCACCATGGACTCGACGGCCGTGATCGACGGCGTGTCGATGGTGGAGAAGAAGATCATGAAGTCGCTCGCCGGCCACGGATTCGAGCGCATCGACCCGGTCGATCATCCGTTCGACCCCGCGGTGCACGAAGCGCTCGGCACCGCGCCCGCGTCCGCGGAGACGGAAGACGGCCTCGTCGCCGCCGTGTATCAGGTGGGCTACATCATCAACGGGCATCTGCTGCGCCCGGCGCGCGTGATCGTGAAGCAGTGGACCGGCACGCCGCCGGCCTGACGCGTCCGCGCTCCTCCTCGTTTTCTTCCTCGTTCCGGTTCCGTCGCCCGCATGGCCAACGGCAAGGACTATTACGCAGTGCTCGGTGTGTCGGCGACCGCGTCGGCCGACGAGATCAAGAAGCAGTACCGGCGGCTCGCCAAGCAGTACCACCCGGACACCAATGCCGGGGATCCGAAGGCTGCGGACCGGTTCAAGGAGATCTCCGAGGCGTACGGCACGCTCGGCGACGCGGAGAAGCGCAAGCAGTACGACGAGATGCGGCGGCTCGGAGCGTTCGGCGGGTTCGGCACCCGGGCGGGGAGTACCGCGCGTCCGGGCGCGAGCGGATTCGGCACGCGGCCCACGGGTGCGCGTCCCGGATCGGCGTCCGGCGGCGCGCCGTTCGACTTCGACGTGGGGGGCCTGGGCGGGCTCGGCGACCTGTTCAGCAACATGTTCGGCGCGGGCGGCCGGCGCGCGCGCGGGCCGGAGCCCGGGCAGACGGTCGAACGCACCGTGGAAGTGCCGTTCCGCACCGCGGTGGCGGGCGGCAAGGTGCCGGTGGAGCTCGAGGTGTCGGAGGAGTGCGCCACGTGCCGAGGCAGCGGCGGCGCGCCCGGCGCCACGGTGCGCACGTGCGATGAGTGCAACGGCCGCGGCGTGATCTCGTTCGGGCAGGGCGGCTTCGCGGTGAACCGGCCGTGTCCGGCGTGCATGGGGCGCGGGCAGATTCCGAGCGAGCGCTGCCCCGCGTGCAGCGGCACCGGCAACGTGCGCGCGCGCCGCAAGGTGCTCATCACCGTGCCGCCGGGCGCGGAGAGCGGGCTCAAGGTGCGCCTGCGCGGACAGGGCGGACGCGGCACGAACGGCGGACAGCCCGGTGATCTCGTGGTCACGTTCCAGGTGCTGCCCGACCGGTTCTACACGCGCGACGGGCTCGATCTCGTGGCCGCGGTGCCGATCAACGTGGCGCAGGCTGCGCTCGGCTCGCGCGTGAGCCTGCGTACGATCGGCGGCAGGAAGGTGGCGGTGCGGATTCCGCCGGGCACGTCGTCCGGGAAGCGCTTCCGGGTGCCGGGGCAGGGAATCGAAAAGGACGGCAAGAAGGGCGACCTGCTCGTGGAGGTCGCGATCACGGTGCCGGAGGCGCTCACCGAAGCGCAGGAGAAGGCGATGCGCGAGTTCGCCGAAGCGAGCGGGCTCCGGTATTGAGGCGGCGAATGGTGTGGAGTGCCGCGCGGGGGCTCGTGGGAACGGCGTGTGTGATCGCGGGGCTCGCGGGCATGTCGCGGCCGGTGGACGCGCAGCCCCTGGCGCTCGTGCCGGTGGTCGAGGCGTCGCGGGGCATCGATGTCACTCTGCCGGGCGATGGGTCGTACGACGACGCGGATGACCAGCGCTGGCACGTGTCGCGGTGTCTGCTCGGCCTGTCGTACGGGTCGCCGCTCAAGCTGTCGGTGGCCGTTGCCGGCGGGCTTCGGCGTGCGTTCGAATCGCGCACGGTGTGCTCCTACGGCGCGGTGCACCTCGGACTCGGCGGCACGCGCGCGTCGCTCGGCACGGCGGTCACGTTCGGGCGGTACGGGAGCGCGGTCGGCGTGAGTGGCGGCGCGCTGCGCACGTTCGGGAATCCGGCCGGCAGCGCGCTGCCCCAGCGCACCTACGTGGGAGGGAGCGTGCACGTGTGGCCGCTGCTTGCGGTGCATACCGAGGTCGGGGCGTACTCGCTGGTCACGCGGAGCGGGGAGGCGGGGCAGCGGATCGTGGTCTGGTCGGTGGGGTTCGGGTACTAGAC
The DNA here is from genome assembly GCA_964621045.1 of uncultured Gemmatimonas sp. Lineage (GTDB taxonomy): Bacteria > Gemmatimonadota > Gemmatimonadetes > Gemmatimonadales > Gemmatimonadaceae > JAABRT01. The sequence goes on along the minus strand of CAZUKU010000048.1, from coordinate 6,001 downwards.
GGGAAGGGGATCGCGGCATACCGGTTGATGTGATACGGTTATACGGTTAGCTTGTTTTCATGAAAGCGACGATCGATATCCCCGACGAGCTCTACTATCGTGTCAAAGCTCGATCAGCGCTGCTCGGCCGAACGGTCCGGGAAGTGACCACCGAGCTGTACCGGCACTGGCTGGGGGATGTGCCGGCTGAAACGACGGCCCGGTCGTCGGCCGAGTGGCTCGACGAATGGGTGGCGCTCGGTGACCGCTCGCTTCAGGATGCGCCGGAGGGGCCGACTGCCACGGAGATCGTCGCGGCCGATCGGGGCCGTCTGGATCGGCCATGCTGACCATCGACGCCAACGTCTGGGTGGCCGCGTTCGATGGCCGGGATCGCTTTCACGCCGCCAGCATCGCATTTTTGCGGGCGGCTGCGAACCGTCGGCTCTGGTTGCACGACCCGGTCTTCGTCATCGTCGAAGTGGCATGCGCGCTGACGCGCCGCAGCGGACACTCCGCGCCGGGTGACGCCGTGGCTCGGCAACTGCGTGCGCATCCTGCGCTGTCGTTGCATCCGCTCGATGAGCCGCTGCTCGAACGAGCACAGGCGATCGGCGTGGATCGCCGGCTGCGGGGCGCGGATGCGTTGTATGCGGCCACGGCGGCCGTGTTCGATGCTCCGCTGATCACATGGGATGCAGAACTCGTGGAACGGGCGCAGGCGCAGACTCCCGACCACTGGATCACCGCCAACACCTGACGAGGCCGCATGATGAAACGCCTGCGGTCATGACGCTGCTCGCCGTTGCATTCGTGGTGCTGATGCCTTGGGTGGTGCCGATGACCTCGCGGTCCGGTCTCACGGTCGACCCGATCCTCTTTGCCTGTGTTTTCATCGGCGTGGCCGCTGTCGTACTGCTCGTGTATACGCGTGGTCGCTACTGGGTGCCGATCACGATGATCCTGGGATCCACCGGACTCGTGCTGTGGCTGCTGCGCATGCTGGTGCCCGCGGAATCACGCCCGTTTGCGCTTCTGATGGTGGGAACCGCGGCCAGTCTCGTCACCGTGGCGTATTCTCTGCGAATTCAGGCTGATACGGCAAGGAATTCCTGAGGCGTGGCGGTTCGAGCCGCGTCACGAGCGAACCACGCGAAAGCGAGGGAACGATCATGTCGAATGACGCGCACCGTGCCGCGGTGATCCGATCGGTACCCGTCATGACATGCCGCCGGCGGCAAGCACGATCGTCTGTCGCATGGCTGCTGGCCTCGGTGATGATCGCGACGCCGGGATCGCCGCTCTCCGCCCAGCGCGGCGCTCCGCCCCCGCCGCCACCCGCGTCGTCGGTGCTGCGCGTGGGCGCGAGCGTGCTCGACATCGGCACGGAACTCGAAGGACCGGCCGTCTTCGAGCTCATTCAAGGTGCCGTCTTCGACCGCGCGGGGAACATCTACGTGCTCGATGCCGGGTCGCATCAGGTGCGCGTGTTCGATGCGCGCGGCACGCACGTGATGTCGGTGGGACAGCAGGGACGGGGACCGGGCGACTTCTCCAGTCCGCAGAATATCGTGCACGACGGCGACAGCCTGCTGTACGTGGTGGATCCGGTGAACGGCATCAACATCTTCTCCACCGTGAACGGCCGGCTCACGTATCGCCGGCGCATCATGAACGAGCAGTTGCCGCAGGCCATGTGCCTGAGCCGCGGCGGCCCCATCGTGCTGACGCGTCTCGGAGGACGCCTGCTGCACCGCATCAGGCCCGACGGCACGGTGACCGAATCGTTCGGCACCGAGTTCATGGCCGACAGCGCCGACATGCTCCAGGCGCACATCATGCGCACGTCCGGATCGCTGCTCCGCTGCGATGCCGCGACCGGCGCGATCTACCTCACGCACGGCTACCTGAACGAGATCTGGAAGTACGACGACAGCGGCCGGCTCCTCTGGAAGGCAGCGCTGCCCGAGTATCTCGGACCGCAGTACTCGCACAACCCGGCCGAACGGTCGGTCTCGATCGGATTCGGTCGGTACAGCACACGCGGGCTCACGGTGTTTGGGAACCGCGTAGTCGTGCAGGCGCACGACACGAAGACCGAGATCCGGCGCGTTCCCGGCGGCGGCGTCACCAGGAAGGTCGAGCATCTCGGCGTGATGACCTATGTGCTCGACGCCGGGTCCGACGTGCTCATGGCCAAGGGCGACTGGCAGCCCACCATTGTGGACGCGCGCGGCGCGGATCTGCTCGCGTTCGAGGAGGATCCGTTTCCGCGGATCCGCGTGTTCCGGATGGCGCGGTAGCCGGCGCCTGTTCCGCTGGCGAGCCGGCGCTATCCCTGTTCCACGATCCGGTCGATCAGGAATCGCGACTGCTCCAGCGCCTCGTCGGTGAACGCGCCGAAATACGCGCGGACCTCGTCGAATACCGCGTCGAACCGCGCCTGATCGCCGTCAGCGAGGATGCGCGTGAGCTCGCGTGTGGCCTCGCCGAACGCCGCGGTCACGGCCGCCGTGCGCGGATTCCGCATCTCGATGGGACCGTAGAGCGCGGGCGACTGCGCGAAGTGCCGAGCGGCCACATACAGCTCCAGCAGATACGCCGGTGACGTGTACGGCCGCGTCTCGGCGATCGGAATGCCGAGCCGCGCGAGCGTGAGGCCGAGCACCTGCGTCTGGAAGTGCGTGAGCACCTGCACCACCGACATCGCGGTGTCGTGCTGCTCCGGCGTGGCCTCCGTGATGGTGAGTCCGCGCGCCGAAAACGCCTGCCGCACCCACTCGGCCCACGCATCGCCGCGCGCGGGGCAGAGCACCACGCGCTGCCCCTGCAACGTGTGCACGCCCGGCCCGAACATGGGGTGCGTGCCCACCACGCTGCCGCGCGTGTGCGCGAGCATCGCGGCCACGGGTGCGGATTTCACGCTGGTCACGTCCATGAGGAGCGCGTCCTCGCGCACGTGCGCGCCCACGTCGGCGATCACCTGCTCCGTGACGCCGATGGGCACGCACACCACCGTCACGTCGGCCATGGCCGCGGCCGCGCGCGCCGTGAGCGCGGTGTCCACGTCCACCGACAGCACGTGATGTCCGAGATCGCCGAACAGGCGCACGAGCAGTTGTCCGAACTCGCCGTGCGCGCCGATCACGGCCACGGTGCGCGCGGCCTGGCCGATCGGCACTTCCGCGTGCAGTGCCGCCTGATGATCCCGGCTCGCACGGAGCAGCACGCGAAACACCGACTCGATGTCCGCGCGCGGCAGGCCGAGCCGTTCGGCGCGCTGGGCGCGGTCCGTGAGCACCGACTGCTCGCGCTCCGCGTCGCGCACCTTGAGTCCATGCTGCCGCTTGTACGCCGCGACTTCGCCCACGAGCGCCATGCGCCGGCTGAGGAGCTGGAGGAGCTCCCGGTCGAGCGCGTCGATCATGGCGCGCACCACGGGCAGCGGGCGCGGCGAGGCGTCGGGGCTGTCGGAGGCGCCAGGCGATGACGGCGCGTCGCCGGATCCGGCCGTCATGTCACGCCGCGAGAACCGGCAGCGCGCCGCGTCCCGCCCGCGTGATTACGCCGCCGCCGAGCACGATCTCGCCATCGTACAGCACGAGCGACTGTCCTGGCGCCACGCCCTGCACGGGTACGCCGAGCACCACCTCGATTCCCGCATCGTCCGCGCGCAGCACCGTGGCCGGCACGTGCGCGCCGCGGTGACGGACCTGCACCTCCACATCGGCGCCCACCGCGGGCGTCGGTGCGAGCCAGTTCACCTGCGCGGCCGACACGGTGTTGCGCGCGAGTGCGGCACGCGGTCCCACCACCACTTCGCGCGTGGCGGGACGGATCTCGAGCACGAACAGCGGTTCGCCGGCGCCGCCGGGCAGTCCCTTGCGCTGTCCCACGGTGAAGCGCGCGAATCCCTGATGTTCGCCTACCACGCGCCCGTCCTCGGTGACGATCGCGCCCGGTGTGAGCGCGGCGCTGTCGGCCGGCAGATGCTCCCGCAGGATCGTGAGATGATCACCGTGCGGCACGAAGCAGATGTCCATGCTCTCCGGCTTGTTCGCGATGCGGAGGCCGAACCGCCGGGCGGCGGCGCGCGTCTCGTCCTTGGTCCAGTCGCCCACGGGGAGCAGCAGCCGGTCGAGCACGGAGCGCGGCATTCCCCACAGGAAGTAGCTCTGATCCTTGGCCGCGTCGCGTCCACGCAGCAGCGCGGGGCCGTGCGCGGTACCGGCGAGCCGTCCGTAGTGTCCCGAGGCGATCCAGCGCGCGTCGATCGCGTCGGCCTTGCGCACGAGATCGCGGAACTTGGTGAAGGTGTTGCAGCGCACGCACGGAATGGGCGTGCGCCCTTCGGCGTATTCGCGCACGAAATCGTCGAACACGTCGCGCGTGAACACGTCCACGAGGTTGAGCACGTAGTGCGGCACGCCGAGCGTTTCGCACACGCGCCGCGCGTCGCTGGTGGCGTCGAGCGAGCAGCAGGGCTTGTCGGGCACGTCGGCGCCGTCGTCGTGCAGCTTCATGGTGACGCCCACGACGTCGTAGCCCTGCTCGAGGAGCACGGCTGCCGCGACGGACGAATCCACGCCCCCCGACATGGCGACCAGCACGCGCTCCCGCATGGTTCAGACCGTGGCGAGACCGCGCGCCTTGCGGGCGAGGGTGGCGAGCACGTCCACGGCGCGGTCCACGCCGGCTTCGTCGTTCAGGCAGCCGAGCGAGAGACGGAGCGCGCCGCTCGCGAGATCCGGCGCCACGCCCATGGCGTGCAGCACGTGCGACATGCCCACGCTCCCGCTCTGGCATGCCGAACCGCCGGATGCCTGGATGCCGCGCAGGTCGAGCGCCATGAGCAGCGTTTCCGCGTTCGTGTCCGGAATGCTCACGTTGGTCACGTGCGGCGCGCGGGGCGCGCCCGCGCCGTGGATCACCGCGTCGGGCACGGCCTCGAGCAGCCGCGATTCGAGCCGTTCGCGAAGCGTGAGCAGCCGTGCCACGTCGTGCGCGCGCTCCTCCACGGCGAGCTCGCACGCGCGCGCGAGTCCCACGGCGTAGGGCACGTTTTCGGTGCCGGGGCGGCGGCCGCGATCCTGCGACCCGCCGTGCAGCAGCGGCTCGAGCGTCACGCCGCGGCGGATGAACAGCGCGCCGATCCCTTTGGGCGCGCCGATCTTGTGACCGCTGAGCGTGAGCAGATCCACCGGCAGCGTGCGCAGGTCGAACGCGATCTTGCCGAACGCCTGCACTGCGTCGGTGTGCATGAGCGCGCCGGCCTGCTTCGCGTGTTCCGTGAGCGTGGGAATGTCCTGCACCACGCCGGTTTCGTTGTTCACCCACATCACGCTGGCCACGGCGAGGTCCGCGTCGCAGGCGGCGGTGAAGGCGTCGGCGTCCACGAGTCCGTCGGCGGTGACCGGCACGAAACGTTCCGTGCCGCCTTCCCGTACGACCTGATGACAGGCCGCGAGCACGGCCTTGTGTTCGATGGGCGTGGAGAGCACGGCGTGACGGCCGGCGCTGCGGGCGGCGCGCCAGGCGCCCATCACGGCGAAGTTGTCGCCTTCGGTGCCGCACGAGGTGAAGCAGCACTCGTCGGCGTGGGCGCCGAGACAGGCGGCCACGCGCTCGCGGGCCTCGTCGAGGGCGACGCGGGCTTCGCGGCCGAGGCGGTGGGCACTGGAGGGGTTGCCGAAGCGCGCCGAGAACCAAGGCAGCATCGCCTCGAGCACCTCCTCGCGCACCGGCGTGGTGGCCGCGTGGTCGAGATAGATCGGAGGGTGGCTCATGATGCTGAAATTACGCGCGGGGCGGGGAATGTGTGGGGTTGGGGCGAGATCGGCCGCAGGGGGGCGGCCCGTCGCCCGGGGGCGAGACCGCCGTACGAGGTCGCAAGCGGCGGGTCATTCGCCCTGAGTCCCGAGGGTGCCTGCGACTCGGGCCCCTTGGCCGGCTTTGTGTCGCTCTTGGCGGGCCTGTACGGATTTCTGTGTGTGGGGCCATACTCTCCCTTGGAGGGGAACAT
>CAZUKU010000047.1:0-22994 GCA_964621045.1 uncultured Gemmatimonas sp. | reverse complement strand
AACCAGGACTCTTCTGATCCAGAGTCAGACGTGTTGCCAGTTACACCAAGGGGCAGTGCGCGCCCATGACAAGGGCAGTGCATCGCCCACCACCGTGGAAGCGGCGGCAGGCTATCCCGAATCATACCCGGAACCACCCGGCTCCGGCAACCCCCGCACGCCCGGCCGGGCCACGGATTCGGACTCGAGCGGCCGTGGTGGATTCCGACGACCCTCCGCAACGTCCGGGGGCACCCGTACGTGTCCCGCGTCACGAACCGACACCAGCGCACCGCCACGGTGTAGAGTCCAGGTGTGAACCCCATCCCTTTGCGTTTCCGCCCGTCGCCCGGCCGCCGGCTCATCGCCCGCGGCCGGGCGGCCGCCATCATGGCCCTGGCCGCCGTCCTGCTCGGCGGCTGCCGCGCCGGCGTGGAAGCCTGGGGCGAGAGCCCGGCCGCGGCCCGCGAGGCCGCCACGCAGGCCGCCACCAGCGTGCAGTACCGCTTCGACGAGCCCACGCGCGACCCGCGCTACTCGCACGCCCGCATGCGCATCGCACGGTATGCGATGGCGCCAAGCAAGGTGGAAGACGACACGATCTGGACGAACCGGAGCGGCTCGCGGCGCGAAGTGGTGGCGCACGGCCGGCTCGTGGACGGGCGCTACACCTTCACCGCGCAGGAATCGGTATCCATGCCCTCCCGCGTGGGCGACTCGCGGCACTACATCGCGCTGGACACGCTCCCCGACGGCGACCGCCTCTGGCTCACCCAGGTGGACCAGGCCCTGGGCACGGGCACCCCGCTCGCCATCCGCGCGGTGGTCACGGCGCTCCTCCGGTCGGCCGAACGCCCGGAAGCGCAGATCCGCGCCGACTACCGCCGCAGCACCCCGCGCATGACCGCGTCGCTCGGGCGGCTCGCCGTGCTCGATACGGTGCGCACCGTACGCCTCGCCGACGGATCCACCACCGTCACGCTCGGCGTGCGTCTCCATCCGGATCGCATCACGTCGGAGTTTCCCGAGTTCGCGAAATACCTGCGCAAGTACGTCTCGCCGGCGCGCTTCCGGTTCGTGCTGCGCGATCGGGCCGTCGTGGGCGTGCATGCCAACGACATCTGGTTCGTGGCCGAAGGCGACGACGACCTGATCACGCTGCGCTTCCGGTCGCAGGACGGCATGCTGCACCCGCTCGACGGCCCGCTCCGCCCCATGCCCGATACGCTCACGATCCAGGTGGATGCCTCGGCCAAGTTCGGGCTCTTCACCGTGGGCGTGAACGACCTGCGCGGACGGTTCGTGTTCGTGCGCTCGGCCGACGAAGTGGGGTGGGACATGCACTTCAACAACTCCCCGAAGTGGCAGCTGCCGCCGATCGCGGGGCGGTTCGTGCGCACGCCGCTCGACCGCCCGTTCCGGGGCAACGGCGTGCGCGTGCGCCTGAGCGCGAAGCGGCTCCCCAACGGCCAGACGGTCATGCACCGACGCGCCGAGCTCGCGGTGCACGAAAGCGCCATCATGCGCTGGATCGGCAACCTGGGCTTCACCGCCATGGACGACTTCGCGGGGCGCGTGGAGCTCGAGGAAGCGCGCTTCTTCTCCCAGGCCATGCGCGCGATGCGGCAGGACGTGGGCGCGCTGCCGCTGGCGAGCAACTGAGCGCGAGCGCCCGAATGTGCCAACGGGAGTGCGCGGCCGTCTTCGGCCACGTCACTCCCGGAAACGACTTCGCCGCAGCCTGTGGGGCTGCGGCGGGCGCGGTGGATCCCGTCGGATCACACCTGGCGGATCCCTTCGTCAAGGGTCGCCGAAGGCGCCACACACATCGCCATTGGAACTCTCCGTCCTACCGGTCGATGGCGGGCTGCCTTGCTGTATTTTCACGTCATACCCGCGCTGACGCGACGGGTTCCGTGTACCGATGATGCAACGTTCGTAAGTGGAGCTGAGGGGGATCGAACCCCTGACCTCTGCAGTGCGATTGCAGCGCTCTCCCAGCTGAGCTACAGCCCCGCGCGGCGGAGCGCATGGAGCGCCGGCCCGGGCGGAATGCCCTTCCAACGCAAAACCCGCACCGGTGGCGCGGGTCGCTCGGATAAGAGCAAACTAGTCTCCGCCTTCGTTCTGTCAAGCCAAGGACGCGGGAGCGGCCTGTCCGTCACAGGACGGCGGAACCCGTGCGCCAACGCTTCCGGTGCATGGCCGGCAATACGCCGGAACCCCGCGCCTGCCGCCCCCGTTCCTTCCGCATGCCCGTTCACCCGCTCGATTCGGATTTCGTCCGCGACCAGCTCGTCGCCCGTACCACCGACGTCAACGGCAAGCGCACGCGTCCCGAAGGCGCGTACGTGCTGTACTGGATGCAGAGCACGCAGCGGGTGCACGAGAACTGGGCGCTCCGCGCGGCCGTCCGCGCCGCCGACAAGGTGGGCAAGCCGCTCGTGATCCATCAGGGACTCGATCCCACGTACCCGCATGCGAGCGACCGGCACACGCACCACATCCTGCACGCGGCCCGCGAAACCGCGGCGCGCGCCGAGGCGGCCGGGCTCCCGTACGGGTTCGTGCTGCGCCGAACGCGTGACGACGACCGGCGCGTGGTGGACCGTCTCGCCGAACACGCATACCTCGTGGTCACCGACCGTTTCCCCACGGCCGGCGTGGACGCGCGCACCTGGCGATTCGCCGGCCGCGCGGGCTGTCGCGTGCTCGCGGTGGAAAGTGCGTGCATCGTGCCGTCGGGGCTGTTCGGCAAGGCCGAGTGGGCCGCGCGCACGATCCGGCCCAAACTCGCGAAGCTGCGCGATCTTTCCCTGGAACCGGTGGAAGACCGCCCCCCGCGCAAGGCGCTCGCCCGCGACGTGTGCGCGCTGCTCGACGAGGCGCGCGCCGTGGACCGTCTGCCGGTGGAGCGTCTCTCCGACGAGGAGCTCGCACGCGAGATCGCATCGTGCGAGATCGATCACGCGGTGGCGCCGGTGCACACGTTCCGCCCGGGCGCCGGCGCCGCGGCGGACCGGCTGGCCACGTTCGTGCGGGAACGGCTGCCGCACTACGTGGAGCAACGCAACGAGGCCGCCGACGACGTCACCAGTCATCTGTCTCCCGACCTGCACTACGGGCATGTCGCCGCGGCCGACGTGGTGCGCGCCGCGCTCGCGAGCGATGCACCGGCCGACGACATCGCGGCATTCACCGATCAGGTGCTCACGTGGCGGGAGCTCTGCTGGAACTGGTGCCTGCACACGCCGCGCTTCGACCAGCTCGACGCCCTCCCCGACTGGATCCGGCGCACCATGCACGAGCACGCGCGCGATCCGCGGCCGGAGACGTACACGCTCGCGCAGCTCGACGCCGCCGATACCGACGACGCGCTCTGGAACGCGGCGCAGCGACAGCTCGCGCGCACCGGCGTGATCCACAACTACGCACGCATGCTCTGGGGCAAGCAGATCGTGCGCTGGGCGCCCACGTACGAGGACGCGCGCGCCTGGATGTTTCATCTCAACGACCGCTACGCGATCGACGGCCGCGATCCGAACAGCGTGGGCGGCATCATGTGGTGTCTCGGCCTGTGGGACCGCTCGTGGGGCAACAAGCCGATCTGGGGCGGGCTGCGTCCCATGCTCACGTCGCGCGCCGGGAAGAAGTTCGACGTGGCGCGTTACGTCCGGCAGTGGGGGACGAGCGCCTGACGCGGTCCGCGCATGGCAGACGGTTGGGGACATGGGCAGAGATCGGCCACAGGAGGTCGCAAGCGGCGGGTCATTAGCCGCGAGTCCCGAGGGTGCCTGGAACGGCGGTGCTGCCCTGCGGGCAGGAGTCGCGCGCTCCCCTCGAGAACCGCGGCTAATGACCCGCCGCTTGCGACCTCACACGGCCGATCCCGCGGCTGAAGCACCGCGTCGCACGTTCGGCCGGCGCGCTATCTTGCAGACATGACGCCCTCGCTCCTCCCCGGCATCCTCCCCACGCTCGATTCGGTGCAGCGCGCGGCCGCGGCGCTGGCTCCGATCCTGCCGCCCACCCCGCTCCGGCTGAGCCGTGCGCTCAGCGAGCTCGCGGGCACGCCCGTGTGGCTCAAGCTCGAAGTGGAGCAGATCACCGGATCGTTCAAGGTGCGGGGCGCCTACACCGTGCTGCACCGCATGGCGGTGGAGGAACGCGCGCGCGGCGTGGTGGCCTCGAGCGCGGGCAACCACGGGCTCGGCGTGGCCTGGGCCGCGCACCACTTCGCGATGCCGGCCACGCTGTACGTGCCCCGCCGCGCTCCGCAGGTGAAGAAGGACGGCATCGCCGCCCTCGGTGCCGTGGTCGACGACACCGCCGAGGATTACGATCACGCGATGGTGCTCGCCAGGGCGCACGCCGAACGCGACGGCATTCCGTTCATCAATCCCTGTCTCGGCGTGGATCTGCTCGCCGGCCAGGGCACGGTGGCGCTCGAAGTGCTCGCCGAACGCCCCGACGTGCGCACCGTGCTCGTGTGCGTGGGCGGCGGCGGTCTGCTCGGCGGCGTGGGCGCGGTGCTCCGCAGCACGTCACCCGACGTGCGCATCGTGGGCGCGCAGAGTGTGCGCACCGCGGCCATGGCGAAGTCGGTGGCCGCGGGACACGTGGTGCCGATCGCGAGCGAACCCACGCTCGCCGACGGCCTCGCCGGTCAGATCGACGACGACGCGCTCGCGATCGGCCGCGCGTGTCTCGACGACATCGTCACGCTCGACGAAGACGCCATCGGCGAAACCATCGCCTGGCTGCACACCATGGAAGGACTCACCGTGGAAGGCGCGGGCGCCGTGACCGTGGCGGCACTGCGTGATGCGGCGGCCGCCGGACGATCGCACGGGGACGGACCCATCGTCGCGATCGTCAGCGGGCGCAACATCGATGCATCACGTCATGTCGCGCTGCTCGAGCGCTGGACGTCCCGCATCGAGTGACGAACGGCCGGACCGGCGATCGGTCGCGCGACGCTGCGCGCCGTTCCCGTTGAGAGGTGCCCCGTTGCCGGATGCACCGTCGCGCGCCAGGCCGTCATGTCCGAGGGAAATCGCGACCTCACGCTCCACCGTACCGGCGCCGTTGCGCGGCGCGGTGCGCTGGGCGATCGCCTGATCCTGCAGGCGGCGAAGCCGGGCGGCGCGCACGGCGGCGCTACGCGATGCGCCGCCTTCCTTGCCGATCATCGACATGTGCGAGCGATCCTGACTGATCGCTTCGCCGCCCTTGCGACCGGCTTCCCTCGCCTCACTCGCCGACCAGACGTGTGCGGTACCCTTGGCGTGTGCCGCGCGACCGCCCTTGGCCGCGATCTCGCGCTGGCGCGCCCGATCCATCGAGGCGAAGCCGCGCTTGCTTTTTCCGGACATGTGCCCTCTCCCTGTTCCCATCGAGACACCAGACCATACGGATCACACGGAACCGGCTCGCTCCCGCCGAGTCCGCTTCCGTGTCCGTCACAGCAGGGGAAAGCCATGCAAGGGATGGGCCGCGTCGCGATATATTGGCGGATGCCGTTTTCCCTGCGATTTCTCGGTACATCCGCTGCGCGTCCCACCATCGAGAGAGGCGTAAGTGCCCTCGCGGTGGTACGCGAAGGCGAAACTCTGCTGTTCGACTGCGGCGAAGGCACCCAACGTCAGATGATGCGATATGGGGTGTCGTTCGGACTCGACGATATTTTCTTCACGCACACCCACTCGGATCACATTCTCGGTGTGACGGGGCTCTTGCGTACCATGGCTTTACAGGGTCGCACCGAGCCGATCCGGCTCTGGGGACCCCGTGGCTCCTCCAAGACGTTGCGCCAATGCATCACCTTGGGGAATGACCGCCTCACTTTCCCGGTCACTGTGACCGAAATAGAGGCCGGATCAGCGCTGCAGCGCCAGGGATATCAGATTCTCACCTTTGCCGTGGACCATTCGGGCTCCCGTTCGCTCGGCTACGCGGTGGCCGAGCAGGACCGGCTCGGCCGGTTCAATCCGGAGCTGGCGCGATCGATGGGCGTGCCCGAAGGACCGCTCTGGGGACGGCTGCACAAGGGTGAGACCGTCACGCTCCCCGACGGGCGCCAGGTGTCGCCCGACATGCTCGTGGGCATCGCGCGGCGCGGCCGCAAGATCGTGTTCACCGGCGACACGCGCCCGTGCGAAAGCGTGGTCGCGGCAGCGTGGGACGCGGACGTGCTGGTGCACGAAGCCACCTTCGCCGACGACGAAGCCGAACGCGCGCGCGAGACGGGACATTCCACGGCCACCGAAGCGGCCACGGTGGCGAAGGCCGCGAGTGCGCGGCGCCTCGTGCTCACGCATCTCTCCGCGCGCTACTCGCGGGAGACCGATCTCCTCGAGTCGGAGGCGCGCGCCGTGTTCCCCAATACGCAGGTGGCGCGGGACGGCATGGAGATCGTGCTGCCGCTCACCGAGGAGCCGGCGGCAGGCGAGATCGCCGCCGCCCCGGAAACGGAATAGCGTCCGACGGACCAACCGCCCGCCACCGGGGGGCAGTACCCGGTCAGTCGCGCGCTTCCGCCTGCCGCTCTTCCAGCCGACGACGGCGGCGCGCCTGCGCCGCGGCATAGCGCCGCTGTTCGTCGAGGGTTTCCGGAATCACCTGCGGCACGGGCACGGGGCGCCCGTTCCGGTCGATCGCCACGAACGTGAGGTAGCAGGTGTTGGTGTGCCGACGGATGCCGGAGATGAGGTCTTCGGCTTCCACGCGCACGCCCACTTCCATGCTCGTGGTGCCCACGTAGTTCACCGACGCGCGGCACGACACGAGCTCGCCCACGTGGATGGGTTCCTTGAAATCCACGCGGTCGATCGACGCGGTCACGCAGTTCGTGCGCGCGTGGCGGAACGCGGTCACTGCGGCAGCCTTGTCCACCATGGCCATGATCGCGCCGCCGAACACGTGGCCGAGGATGTTCGCATCCTGCGGCATCACCAGTTCGCTGGAGACGTGGGCGCTCTCGGAGACGGGACGCGGGGGACGGGTGCTCATCGGAATCGGGTCTGCTGGAAGACGGCGCGGGTGCGCCGCCCGGAAGCGGCGCGGCGGTGGTCGGCCCGCACGGCGAACGGATCATCGCTCGACGCGCGGTCGAACGCCTCGAGCAGCGCGCCGCGCCGCCGATCGTCGAGCTCGTCGCCGTCGAGCGCCATGAACTGATAGGCAGGCATCGGCACTTCCGCCACGGGCCATGCGCGCGCGCCGGCGCGATCCTCCACGAGGGCGAGCGACAGGCGCGTGCGCGAGGGATCCACGGTCCCGATCACCGCATACGCGCCGTGCTGCCAGCGCACGCCGAGCGAATCGGGCGTCCATTCGGGGAGCGTGGGGCGGACATCGTCCCACCACGGCGGCGTCGCTTCGAGCGGAATCGGCGGCAGCAGCAGCTCGAGCGCCTCGCCTTCGACGCCGATGCCGGCCACGTGGAAGGCGATGGCGGGCCGGCGCGCGATATCGGTGATGGAGAACGACGTGACGTCGAACGCGAACGTGTGCAGGGTTTCGCGCGCTCGCACGGCCCGTTCGTCGTTCGCGTCGCGCACGCCGGCCAGCATCGCGTCGAACGCGGCGCGTCCGACCGTGCTCACGCGCGCCGCGTCCGCCGGCGACATGAGGGAGTCGAGCAGCGCGCGCGCGCCGGTGCGGATGTCCACCACGCCGCGGCGGCGGCGATGCGTATGACCGGTGTCGCCCACGAAATCGATGTCGAGCGCATGCGCCCAGCTCACCCAGCGTCCGTGCACATCGATCACTTCCAGAAAATCGGACGCCGACGATTCGGGCTCCGGCGCCTCCTCGTCCGCGGGATCGAGCGGCGCTTCGCCGGGGTGCGCGGCCAGCCACGCGGCCATCGACGTTCCCACGGCATCGTCGGCGTAGAGCAGCACCGAATCCCGTTGGCCAAGCGCGTAGCCGAAGAGCTGCTCCCGCACGAACTCGGCGTCGAAATAGTCGATCGCTTCCTCCACGATGCGCAGTTCGTGGAACGCGCCGTCGCTCCGCGTGAGGAGAAGCGGCGCGCTCCGCACGCGCAATCCTTCCGGCGCCGAACGCACCCAGTACGTGGAGTCGCCGGCTGCCACGAGGAACTCGGCCGTGGGCAGCACTTCGGCTCTCGGCGCCCGGTCCGTGCACGCGCTCAACAGCACGGACAGGGCGGCCACCATGATGGTGCAGCGTAGCAGCACGGCCAGGGCGGCCGCCACGATCGTGCAGCGCATGATGCTCACACCGGTTCGGCGAGCAGCCCGCGCAGGGCGTCGAGCAGCGCGTCGTTCGTGAACGGCTTGGGAAGAAGCCGGCGTGGTTCGCCCACGCCGTCGAGCAGCCCCGGTTCGTCGCCGGCGTAGGCCGAAATGAAGAGCACCGGCAGATCGCGGTCGAGCAGGCGCAGTTCGCGTGCGAGATCCTGCCCGCCCATCACGGGCATCACCACATCGGTGACCACGGCGCGAATGTGCGCGCGTTCGGCGTGCCACATGCGGAGCGCGCTCGCGCCGTCACGCGCCTCGCGCACCGTGAACCCCTGCCCCTGCAGCATGCGGCGCACCACGGAGCGCACGGCGGTCTCGTCCTCCACGAGCAGCACCATGGCGCGGCGACGGGTCGCGGCGTCCGCATCCACGGGCAGATAGAGAAAGGCGCGCGTCCCGAACGACGGCGCGCTGTCGAGCCAGAGCGCGCCGCGCACGGCGCGGACGAGTTCGAGCACGCCGGCCAGGCCGCGTGTTTCGCCCGGCGCCACGTCCAGGGCACGTGCGCGCGCGCGTTCGTCCATGCCGCGGCCGGTATCCTGCACGGTGACGCGCATGTAGCGGCCGGGCGCGAGCGGAGGCACGGGGCCGAGTTCGGCGCCGGCTGCTTCCACGTGTTCCGTGCGGATCGAGAGCGTGCCGCCGTCGGGCATGGCGGCCACGGCGTTCCGCACGAGCGCCATGATCGCGTCCTGCAGCGCATCTCCGGGCACGGCGACATCACCGGCCACGAGGGCGGGCTCCACGTGCACCGTCACGCGCGCGCGGTCCGCGTACTCGCGGATCGCGGGCGTCGCGTCACGGATCAGGGCATGCAGATCGACCGGAGGCGTCACGAGCGCAGTCCGTGCAACGCCGCGAGCAGCCGGTCGATCTCGCGGTCGGTGGTGTACGCCATGCAGCCGATGCGCAGCAGCCCTTCGTCGGCCACGCCGAGCCGCTCGGTGACCGTGCTCGCATAGAAGTCGCCGTTGGATGCGAACAGCCCCTCAGCCGCGAGCGCGCGCGCGGCCGCGTCGGAACCGCCGCGCACCAGCATGCTCACGGTGCTCGTGCGCGCGCTCCCGGGAAGCGGCCCCACCGGGGTGACCCATGCCATGCGACCGAGTCCGTCCCACAGATGCGCCACGAGCTGGTCGCCGCGGTGATGCAGCGTATCGAACACGGTGGCGAGCCGTTCGCGGCGCGAGCCGGACGCGGCCGGCGCAAGCGACGCGAGATACTCCACCGCCGCGGCGGCGCCCACGATCCCCTCGTGATTCTGCGTGCCGGTTTCGAGGCGTTCCGGCCCGATGTCCGGCGCCGGTTCGAGCTTGGGCACGTCGAGCGCGGCGAGTGCGTCCGCGCGGGCGTACAGCACGCCGATGTGCGGACCGTAGAACTTGTACGCGGAACAGGCGAGGAAATCGCAGCCGATCGCGCGCACGTCCACGAGATGGTGCGGCGCGTAGTGCACGGCATCCACCACGGTGAGCGCGCCGGCCTCGCGCGCCATGGCCACGAGCGGGCGCACGTCGGTGATGGTGCCGAGCGCGTTGGACGCCGCGCCGAGCGCGACCACGCGCGTCTTTGGAGAAAGCGCGCGGGCGTACGCGTCGAAGTCGAGGTGCGACGTGTGAAGATCGAACGGGATCCAGCGGAGCACGGCGCCGCGCTCCCGCGCCAGCGCCTGCCACGGGGCCACGTTGGCGTGATGATCGAGCTCGGTGACGATGATCTCGTCGCCCGGCGAGAGCGTGCGGCCGATCGCGCGCGCGAGATGGAACACGAGCGTGGTCATGTTCGCGCCGAACGCGATCTCGTGCGCGTCGGCGCCGAGAAAGTCGGCCAGCGTGACGCGCGCGGACGTGATGAGCGCGTCGGTCTCCTCGCTCGTGGGATAGAGCCAGTGCGTGTTCGCGTTGTGGTGGTACAGGTAGTCCGCCATCGCGTCCACCACCATGCGCGGCACCTGCGTGCCGCCGGGCCCGTCGAAATAGGCCACCGGCTGCTCGCCGTGCCGACGTTCGAGCGCGGGAAAGTGCGAGCGGATGGTGTGGGTATCGGCAACCAGGGAGGCTGGCATGGGCGCGCTCACGAAGAGGCGGGCATGGGTGTGCTCACGAAGAGGCGGGTATGGACGCGCTCACGAACCGCTCGGCGCGAGGAGCGGGCCGCCGCGCAGGGCCACGCCGGCGAGCCGTTCCACGACGCGCACGGCTTCCACGTGATCGGCATCCTCGCCGAGCTCGTGATGGGCGAGCCGCCACAGCTCGGCCGTGAGCTGGAGCAGCGGGGACGGCACGCGCATGCCGCGCGCGAGATCGGCGGCGATGCCGACGTCCTTGTCGAGCAGGGCCGCGCGGAAGGTGCGCGGGAACGCGCCGGTGAGCACCCGCTCGGGGAAGAGGTTCTCGGTGGCGTTGCTGCGGCCGCTCGAGGCGTTCACCACCTCGAGCGCGAGATCCGGGCGCACGCCGGCGTGCGCCAGCGCCGCGAGCCCTTCGGCCGCGCCCCAGATGTTCATGGCGAGGAGCGCGTTGTTCACCGCCTTGAGCGCGTGGCCGGCGCCCACGGGCCCCGCGTGCACGATGCGCTTCCCGAACGCCTCCACCACCGGGCGGATGCGCGCGACCGCGTCCGCGTCGCCGCCGCACATCACGGTGAGCGTGCCGGCCTCTGCGCCGCTCACGCCGCCGGAGACGGGCGCGTCCACGAAATGCACGCCGCGTTCGGCGAGCCGCGCGGCAATGGCGCGCGACGTGCCCGGATCGCCCGAGGTGCAGTCGAGCAGCGTGGCGCCGGGCGCGAGCGTGGCGAGCAGCCCCTCCGGTCCGTCGAGCAGGGAGGCCACGTCGGCCGACACGGGGAAGCAGGTGACGACCACGTCACGATCGCGGGCCGCCTCCGCCGGCGTGGCCGCAGCCCGCGCGCCGAAGGCATCCACGAAGGAGGCGGTACGCGCGCCGGTCCGGTTCCAGACCACGAGGTCGAACGGACCGGCGGCGAGATGGCGCGCCATGGGCGCACCGATGGCGCCGAGTCCACAGAAGGCAGTTCGCAGCATCCCGTAATTATGCGCCAGTGACACGGCGGCGGGCGACCCTCGCATTCCGGCGCCGGCCCGCCTTCACCCCATGGTCGCGACGGAGTAACTTGCGCCCGCCGGCGACCGCCACGCGCGCGTGGGCCGCACGCGCGCTCCGGTCACTCCCGTTCTTCTCTCTTCGACGCTCGCCGCGCGGCGGCGGTCGGGGGCGTTCCCGCGAACTCCTCCGTGCCGGTCCGCGGGGGGAGGGGGCTCCCGATGATGCCACCCCCGACGAATTCCGACCGCCCGCTGGCGGCCCTGCTGATGCCCGACCTCCTCGAACTGCTCGAGGAGGCGCCGGAGAGCATCGGCCCGCAGACCGAGGAGCTGCACCCGGCCGACCTGGCGGACATCGCCGAGCTGATGCCCGTGGAGCGGGTGGGCGTGCTGCTCGCGGCGCTCCCCAAGGAGCGGGCGGCCGACGTGCTCGAGTACCTCGAGGAGGAGTTCCGCATCGAGGTGCTGGAGACGCTGTCGGCGCGCGAGGCGGCCACGATCGTCGAGGAGATGACGCCCGACGACCGTGCCGACGTGCTCGAGGAGCTCGACGAGGAGACGGCCGATGAGATCCTCTCCGAGCTCACGCCGGAAGCGGCGGCCGAAACCGAGCGGCTGCTCCAGTACGACCCGCACACGGCCGGCGGTCTCATGACCACCGAGTTCGTGTCGGTGGCCGAATCGCTCACCGTGGAGGAGGCGTTGCAGGGCGTGCGGGCCATGGCGCGGACCGGGCGCAAGGAGGCCATGAACACGATCTACACCGCCGACGCGGACGGACGCCTCCGCGGGGTGCTGTCGCTCCGCGAGCTGCTCGCCGCGCCGGAAGGCGCGCGGCTCGCCGATCTCGCCTGGAGCGAGGTGGTGAGCGTGGGCCCGCACGTGCCGCAGGAGGAGGTCTCGAACATCACCTCCAACTACGACCTCGTGGCGCTCCCCGTGGTGGACGACGCTCACCGCCTGCTCGGCGTGGTCACGGTGGACGACGTCATCGACGTGATCCAGGAAGAGCAGACCGAGGACGCGCAGAAGGTCGGCGGCATGGAGGCGCTCGACGAACCGTACATGACGATCGGCCTGATGGACATGCTCCGCAAGCGCGGCGGCTGGCTCGCCGTGCTGTTCGTGGGCGAGCTGTTCACGGCCTCCGCGATCCATCATTACGAGATGGCGCTCGAAAAGCTGCTTGTGCTCGGCACCTTCATTCCGCTCATCATCGCCTCCGGCGGCAACAGCGGGTCGCAGGCCACGTCGCTGATCATTCGCGCGATGGCGTTGGGCGAAGTGCGGCTCCGCGACTGGTGGCGCGTGGCGCGCCGCGAACTGCCCACCGGCTTTTCGCTCGGCCTGCTGCTCGGCACGCTCGGCTTCGTGCGCATTCTCGCATGGCAGTACATGGCCACCGGCGAATGGCAGCTCGGCGGCTTCACGCTCGGCCACGACTACGGCGTCACCGCCGACGGCGTCACGCTCGCGCTGCCGATCGCCCTGACCGTGGGGCTCGCGCTCGTGGGCGTGGTGACGTTCGGGTCGCTCGTGGGCTCCATGCTGCCGTTCATCCTGCGCCGGCTCGGCGCCGACCCGGCCAGCGCGTCGGCGCCGTTCGTGGCCACGCTCGTGGACGTGAGCGGCATCGTCATCTACTTCACCGCGGCCACGATCTTCCTGGGGAGCGTGCTGCTCTGACGCCTCCGGCCGGCGGGTCCACAGCGGGACCGGCACACGACGCCCGGGGCATATGGCGCGCCACGGCGTGGGTGCTGCTGAGCGCCTGCTGCTTCGGCTCCGTGCCTCCGCTCACCGTGCTCGCCACGGCCGACGGCACGCCGCTGCAGACGGTGCAGCTCTGGCGCTACGCCACGTCGGCGCTGCTGCTGGGCATTGCGATGTACCGGATGCGCCGCCGTGATCCGGCGTGGCAGGGCGCTGCGCAAAGCGACGTCGCGCCGCGCGATGCCATGCGGCGCGTCTATCCCGCGGCGTGGCAACGCCTGGACCTCACGCTGTTCGGCGGCGGCGCGCAGTTCGTGGTGGCCGCGCTCAGCCTGTCGGCCCTCCGCTGGCTTCCGGCGGCCACGGCCGCGTTCCTGTTCTACACCTACCCCGCGTGGGTCACGGTATTGAGCGCGGTGCGCCGCATCGAAGCCGTGACCCGCCCGCGCCTGATCGCGCTGCTGCTCGCGCTGGCCGGCGTGACCGCGATGGTGGGCGCGCCGGGGAACGGCACGCTGTCGCCTCTCGGCATTGCGCTCGCGCTGGGCGCGGCCGTGGTGTACGCGATGTACATCCCCGCCATGAGCGTGCGGCAGCGCGGCGTGGCGCCGATCGCCGCGGCCCACGCGGTGGCCCTGGGCGGCACGCTCGGGTTCCTGGGCTGGAGCGTGGTGTCCGGCGCCCTGCTCGACCTGCCCGAACCACGCGTGCTCGCGCTCAGCATCACCATGGGCGTGCTCACGGCGTTCGCCTTCTTCGGGTTCCTGGCCGGACTCGCCGGCCTCGGCCCCGTGCGCGCCGCGATCATGAGCACGATCGAGCCCGTATGGACCGCGGTGCTCGGACTGCTGGCGCTCGGCCAGCCGCTGGGCATGGGCACGCTGTTCGGCGGCGCGGGGATCCTGGCCGCGGTGCTGCTCCTGCAGTGGACGGCGCGACGCTAGATTCGTTCGGCAGACACGGCGTGACCTCCGCACGCCCTTCCCCAGCGAGGAGTTGACGCGTGCGCATCGCCATGATCGGCACGGGATATGTGGGGCTCGTGTCGGGCGCCTGCTTCGCGGAGTTCGGCCCCGTGGTCACGTGCGTGGACGTGAGCGCCGACAAGGTGGCGCGCCTCCGCCGCGGCGAGATCCCGATCTACGAAACCGGGCTCGAGGAGCTCGTGAAGAAGGGCGTCGCGGGCGAGCGGCTCTTCTTCACCACCGATCTCGCGGCCGCCGTGCGCGATGCCGATGCCGTGTTCGTGGCCGTGGGCACGCCGAGCCGCCGCGGCGACGGGCACGCCGATCTCAGCTTCGTGGAAGCCGCCGCCGAGGAGATCGCGCGCGCGCTCACCGGCTACACGGTGGTGGTCACGAAGAGCACGGTGCCCGTGGGCACGGGGCGCAAGGTGGCGGAGATCATTCGCCGCGTGGCGCCGGATGCCGACTTCGACGTGGCCTCCAACCCCGAGTTCCTGCGCGCCGGCTCGGCGATCGGCGATTTCCTCCGCCCCGATCGCGTGGTGATCGGCGCGGAGACGGAGCGGGCGCGCGAGGTGATGCGGCAACTGTATCGCCCGCTGTTCCTGAACGAAACGCCGATCCTGATGACCACGCTCGAAACGGCGGAGCTCACCAAGTACGCGACCAACGCGTTCCTCGCCACCAAGATCACGTTCATCAACGAGATGGCGGAGCTGTGCGAGCAGGTGGGCGCGAACGTGCAGGACGTGGCGCGCGGCATGGGACTCGACGGCCGCATCGGGAAGAAGTTCCTGCACGCGGGCCCCGGCTTCGGCGGTTCGTGTCTGCCCAAGGACACCATTGCTCTCACGCGTTCGGCCCGGGAATACGGCGCGCCCGCGCGGCTCGTGGAGACGGTGATCGAGGTGAACGAAGCGCGGAAAAAGACCATGGCCTCGCGCGTGATCCGCGCGTGCGGCGGATCGGTGCAGGGAAAACGCGTGGGGGTGCTCGGCGTGTCGTTCAAGCCCAACACCGACGACATGCGCGAAGCGCCGAGTCTCGTGATCGTGCCGGCGCTGCAGGAAGCGGGCGCGGTGGTGCGCGCGTACGACCCCGCGGCCATGCACGAGGCCGGCCCCCTGCTGCCCGGAGTGGAGTGGTGCCGCGGCCCCTACGAGGTGGCGGAAGGCGCCGACGTGGTCGTGCTCATCACCGAGTGGAACGAGTTCCGCGCGCTCGATCTCGACCGGCTCGGCGCGGCCATGACGTCCCGCGTGCTGGTGGACCTGCGGAACGTGTATCCGGCCGCCGAAGCGCACGCGGCCGGGTTCGCCTACACCGGCGTGGGGCGCTGAGGGCGCCTTACCTGATGCGCCCCCGCTTTCGCCGGCCGGTCACGAGCACGGCGACGTATCCTCCCACGAACACCGTGGCAAAGGCGAACCACTGCACGGCGTAGCTCCGGTGCGGCCCTTCGTTCATGTTCGGCAGCGGGAAACGGGCCGGCGTCACGCCGCCGGTGGCTTCGAATCCGCCGATCGTATCGCCCGACTGGTACACGAGCATCGAGGCCACCGGCGCGTTCCATTCGGCGCTGAGCGTATCGCGGTCGAGCCAGCGGAAGGCACGGGTATCGGACGACAGGCGCGGCGCGCCCGCGGCGGCGGTGTGGAAGGCGTCCATGCGCCCGTCCACATGGAGCGTATCGCTCTCACGCCACCGGGCGAGATCCACCGTGCGGCCGTTGGGCGAATACACCCAGCCGCGCACGAACGCCAGGAGCGTATCGGTGTGCGGGAGACGGAGCGGCGTCACGATCCACACACCCGGTGAGCCGCCGCGCGTGCGCGCCGCGACTACGACTTCCCGGTCGTATTCCGCGGTGCCTTCTCCCGTGACCCGGCGCCAGCGCGCATCACCCGTATCGCGCGCCAGCGCGGTGGCGAGCAGCTCCGGCGCACCGAACCGCGCCGCCACCTGGGCGTTGTACGCCCGTCGCTGCGCCAGCCGGTCGAGCTGCCAGATGCCGAGCCGCACGCAGAGCGCCGCCGCCAGCGCCACGAGCACACCGAAGAGCACCGTGCTCAGCATGCGTCCCGTCCGCATTCTCACGCGTCGTCTCCCCGTTTCTTCCGGTCGCGTTTTTTCGATTTCGGAGCTTCCCCCTTCTCCGGGGCGTCGCTCTTCTTCGCCGCGACATCGGTCTTCTTCTTCGCGGCATCACGCTTCTTCCCGGGAGCCGCGTCCTTCTTCACGGGCGCCGGGGCCTTCTTCACGGGCGCCGTTCCCTCGGCCTTCCGCCGCGGCTTCCTGGCCGGCTTCACGGGCTCCACCGGCACCGCGACCTCCGCGCCGGGCGGCAGCGCCTCCACCGCGCGCACCGTTTCCGCGGCTTCCTGTGTGCCGGGCTCCGGCAGCAGGATCATCGCCGACAGCGGCGGCAGCGTGAGCAGCATCGACTGCTCGAAGCCGTGATACGGATGCTCCTCGGTTTCCACCACGTCGGCGCGTTCGTATCCGCTCCCGCCGAACCGCTCGTCGTCGCTCGAGAGCGCATAGCGGTACGCGCCACGCGCCGGCGCACCGATGCGGTACTCCGTGCGCGGCACGGGCGTGAGATTCAGCACCACGACCGCATGCTCGGCGCCGTCACGCCGCACGAACGACAGGATGCTCTGCTCGCGGTCGCCCACGTCGATCCACGAGAACCCCGACGGATCGTGATCGTGCCGCCAGAAACACGCGTGCGCGCGGTAGAGCGCGCCGAGCGATTCCATGAACGCCAGCAGGCCGGCCCGCTTCGGGTCCTCGTCCGCGAGATGCCATTCGAGGCTCGTGTCGTGATTCCATTCGCGGTGCGGCGCGAGCTCGGTGCCCATGAAGAACAGCGACTTGCCCGGACGCGTGACGGAATAGGCGATCAGCGCGCGCAGGTTCGCGAACCGGCGCCAGAGATCGCCCGGCATCTTCTCGAGCAGCGAACGCTTGAGATGCACCACTTCGTCGTGCGACAGCGGGTTCACGAACCGCTCGCTGTACTCGTACATCATCGCGAACGTGAGCCGGTCGTGCGCGCCGCGGCGGAAGAGCGGATCCACGCGGAAGTAGTCCAGCGTGTCGTGCATCCACCCCATGTTCCACTTGAAGGTGAATCCGAGCCCGCCCTCCACGATCGGATGCGTCACCCGCGGCCACGTGGTGCTCTCCTCGGCGATCGTCACCACGCCCGGATGCCGCGTGCGCACCGTGTAATTGAGCTGCCGCAGGAACGACACCGCGTCGAGGTTCTCGCGCCCGCCGAGCCGGTTGCGCATCCACTGCCCCGCCTCGCGTCCGTAGTCGAGGTAGAGCATCGACGCCACGGCGTCCACCCGGATGCCGTCGATGTGGAACTCCTCGATCCAGTACAGCGCGTTGGCGAGCAGGAAGTTGCGCACTTCGTGCCGGCCGTAGTTGAAGATCAGCGTGCCCCATTCCGGATGCTCGGCGAGCCGCGGGTCCTCGTGCTCGTAGCAGGCCGTGCCGTCGAACCGGCGGAGCGCGAAATCGTCCTTGGGAAAGTGCGCGGGCACCCAGTCGAGCAGCACGCCCACGCCGGCCTGGTGCAGCGTGTCCACGAAGAAACGGAAGTCGTCGGGCGTGCCGTAGCGCGACGTGGGCGCGTAGTAGCCGCTCACCTGGTAGCCCCACGACCCGCCGTACGGATGCTCCTGCACCGGCATCAGCTCCACGTGCGTGAAGCCGAGCCGCACGCAGTGCGCCGCGAGCAGCGGCGCGATCTCGCGGTACGTGAGCGGCCGGTTGTCTTCCTCCGGCACGCGTCGCCACGAGCCCAGATGCACTTCGTACACGAGCATGGGTTCGCGCACCGGATCGCGGCCCGCGCGCGCGGTGAGCCAGGCGTCGTCCTGCCACGCGTACGTATCGCGCCGCGTCACGATGGACGCGTTGCCGGGCTGCTGCTCCATGGCGAAGCCGAGCGGATCGGTCTTCACGCGCCACGCGCCGGCGAGCGGACGCACCTCGAACTTGTACTTCGCGCCCTCGCGTACGCCGGGGAGGAACAGCTCCCAGATGCCGCCGTCGTTGAGACGGCGCATGGGATGCACGGCGCCGCGCCATCCGTTGAAGTCGCCGATCACGCTCACGCCGCGCGCGTTGGGCGCCCACACGGCGAACGACGTGCCCGTGACGCCGTCCACTTCGCGAAGCTGCGCGCCGAGCACGTCCCAGAGGCGGAGATGCGTGCCTTCGCCGAGGAGATGCAGATCCATCGCGCCGAGCGTGGGCGGGAAGCGGTACGGGTCGTGCGCGTCCACCTCGCGTCCGTCGGCGAAATGGAACCGCAGCGTGTATCGCTCCGTGGTGCGCACGCGCGGCACGAAGCAGCGCCACAGTCCGTGCGCGTCGCGCGTCATCTGATGCGTGGAGCCGTTCGCCAGCACCACCCACGCGGCCTCGGCGTCGTACGGCAGCGAGCGGATGATCACGCCGCGCGTGTCGTCCTGTGTGGCGGCGTGAATGCCGAGCACGGCATGTGGCTGCGGCTGCGTGCCGGCGAGGAGTCGGTGCGCGGCGTCGGCCGGCACGTCGATCGGGGAAGGCGGTGCTTTCGGTCGGCGAGGCATGCTGAAGAATAGCCGCGCTTGCCGGATCACGCGGGCCGTTCGCCCGCGCACGGTGCCGGTGGCGCGACGTCAGTCCTCGTCCCGCACTTCCTCCACCAGCACCTGCTGGGCCACTCCCTGCCCCACGATCGATTCGGTGCAGCCCACCTGCAGGGTGAGCGGCCCGTCGAACGGCGCCCGGGCGAGCACCTGCACCTCGGTGCCGGGGGTGAGGTCGATCTCGGAGAGGTACCGCAGCAGCCCGGGGTTCTTGTCACTCACGCGCACCATGCGCGCCCGGGTGCCGATCGCGAGCTCGGCCAGGGAGAGGTGCCGGCGTTCGTCCACGTGCCCGTCGGCGGTGGGGATGGGCGCGCCGTGCGGGTCGGAGGTGGGATTGCCGAGCGCGGCGGCCATGCGCGCCACGAGCTCGTCCGACGCGGCGTGCTCGAGCCGTTCGGCTTCGTCGTGCACGCGGTCCCAGGCGTAGCCCAGCACCTCGGTGAGATACGTCTCGATGATGCGATGCCGCCGGATGGTGCGGAGGGCGACCGATCGGCCGGCCTCACTGAGGCGCACGCCGCGGTAGCGCTCGTACTCGAGCAGCCCCTGGGCATCGAGGCGGCGGATCATGCCGGTCACGGAGGCCGGCGCCACGCCCAGCCGCGCCGCGACCTCGTTGGTGGACGCGGTCCCCGACCGGCCGGCGAGGTCGTAGATGGCCTTGAGGTAGTCCTCGACCGGGGCGCTGACGCGGTCGTCGGCCGAGGCCGGCTGGGTGGTGCCGGGGCGGGCCGAGCGCTTTTCCGCCGGGGTCATGGGGCGAGGGGCTGTGGAGGGGTCACGCCCGCAACTTCGCCGGTCCGCGCACGCCGGACAAGTTGCCTCAGGGAGGATGATCGTCAGGAAAATGGGCGGCCCGCCCGTCTTGACCTGAACCGCCGGCCGTGTATTTTTAGGTTAGACTAAATAAATTGTTCACCCGGACTATTACTCTGCCGTATGGACCGCATGATCTCTCCTGAAGCCGCCCTGCTCTGGTTTGCCGCGCTGGTGGCGCTCGCCGCCCTGCTGGCCTGGCCGCGCTGGGGCGTGCTGGCGCAGTGGCAGCGGTTCCGGAGCACCACGGAGCGGGTGCGGATCGAGGACGCGCTCAAGCATCTGCTCAACTGCGAGCTCGCGTCGGGGCGGGCTTCGGTGGCGAGCCTTGCCGGGATGCTGGAGATCTCGCCGGCCCGCGCGCACGCCATCGTGGCCCGGCTGGATGCGCTCGACCTGGCCCAGCCGGAGCCGGACGGGATCGCGCTCACGGCCGAAGGGCGCGCGTACGCGCTCCGGATCCTGCGCACGCACCGTTTGCTGGAGCGCTACTTCGCGGATCGTACCGGCGCGGCGCCGTCGGAGTGGCACGACCTCGCCGAGGCCGGGGAGCATGCGCTGAGCGCGGAGGACGCAGAGGAGCTGTCGGCGCTGATGGGGCACCCGGCCTACGATCCGCACGGGGATCCGATTCCGTCCGCCACCGGCGTGCTGCCACCCGACAACGGCGTGCCGCTCGTGCGGCTGGCCGAAGGGGAGACCGGGACGGTCATCCATGTAGAGGATGAACCGGCGGCCGTGTATCGCGAGCTGCTGTCCAAGGGGGTCAACGTGTCCGTGCCGGTGCAGGTAGTGCGAACCGGGCCTCATGCGCTCGATGTGGTGGTGGACGGCGAGCGGCAGCGCATCGACCTGCTCGCGGCATCGGCGATCTCCGTGGTGCGCGTGCCGGCCGTGGCCACCGAAGAGGAGCAGCCGTGGGAGCGGCTCGACGTGCTGCGCCCCGGCGAGCAGGCGGAGGTGGTGCGCATCTCCCCCGCGGTGCAGGGGCCGCAGCGGCGGCGTCTCCTCGACCTTGGGATTCTCCGCGGCACCACGATCACGGCGGCCATGCGGAGCGCGTCCGGTGATCCCACGGCATACCGGATTCGCGGGGCGCTGATCGCGCTGCGCCGGGCGCAGGCGCGGGGGATTCACATTCGGCGGCTGCATGTTGCCGAAGGAGCGGTTGCCGTGGAAGCGATTGCTGCGGGAGCGGTTGCCGAAGGAGCGGAATCATGAGCCAGTTCACCACGCTCAAGGAGCGGCTCACGCCCAGGTGGCGTGCGCGGCGCGATCTCGTGCAGATCAGCGGCCGTGCGCCCAAGTGGGATTATGTCGTGGCGCTGGCCGGGAATCCCAACACCGGGAAGAGCACCGTCTTCAACGCGCTCACCGGGCTCCGGCAGCACACCGGCAACTGGCCCGGCAAGACCGTCACGCGCGCCGAGGGGGCATTCGACAATCAGGGGAAACGGGTGCGGATCGTGGACCTGCCCGGCACCTACTCGCTGCAGGCCGGCAGCACCGACGAGGAAGTGGCGCGCGATTTCCTGCTCTTCGGCCGTCCCGATGTGACCATCGTGGTGGTGGACGCCACGCGTCTGGAGCGCAATCTCAACCTCACGCTTCAGGTACTGGAGATCACCGACCGGGTGGTGGTGTGCCTCAACCTGATGGACGAGGCGCGGCGTCACGGCATCGCCGTGGACGCGCGCAAGCTCGAGGCCGAGCTCGGCGTGCCCGTGGTGGCCGCGGCGGCTCGGCGTGGCGAGGGGATTCCCGAGCTGTTGCAAGCCGTACACGAGGTGGCCACCGGTGTGCGGCACACCACGCCGTTCCGCATTCCGGAGCATCCGCCGCAGGTGGAGGCCGGGATCACGTCGCTCGTGCCATTGATCGCCGACGCGTTTCCCGGGCTGCCCAATGCGCGCTGGGTGGCGCTCCGGCTGCTCAACGGCGACGAGCGCGTGATCGACGCGGTGCGATCCGGTGAGATCGGCTCGCTCACGGACCGTTCGTGGCAGGTGGCGTCGCGCGATGTAGAGGAGGAGAAGGGGCTTTCCGCGGCACAGACCGCGTTGCTCGACGCGGTGCCCGTGGAGCGGTGGCAACTGAGCGCCGACTTCCACGATGCCGTGACCGAGAGTCTGTACGGGGCCGCGCATGCCATCACCTCGCGGGTGGCGATGACCGGCACGCGGAAGCTCCGGTTCGACGTGGACCGTACCGTGGACCGGCTGCTCACCAGCCGGTGGTTCGGTTTTCCGCTCATGCTGCTCATCCTGATGACGGTGTTCTGGCTCACGATCAGCGGCGCCAATGTGCCGTCGCGGATGCTGGCCACGCTGCTCATCGACATGGGGCATCCGTGGCTCAAGGGGCTGGCGGACGCGGCCGGCGCGCCGTGGTGGCTTTCCGGGCTGCTGGTGGACGGGGTGTATCTCGCCACCGGGTGGGTGGTGAGCGTGATGCTGCCGCCGATGGCCATCTTCTTCCCGCTCTTCACGCTGCTGGAGGATTTCGGCTATCTCCCGCGCGTAGCGTTCAATCTCGATCGCTACTTCCAGAAGGCCGGGGCGCACGGCAAGCAGGCGCTCACGATGTGCATGGGGTTCGGCTGCAACGCGGCCGGCGTGGTGGCCACGCGCATCATCGACAGTCCGCGCGAGCGGCTGGTGGCGATCCTCACGAACAACTTCTCGCTCTGCAACGGCCGCTGGCCCACGCAGATTCTGATCGCATCGATCTTCCTTGGCTCGCTGGTGCCGGCGCGCCTGGCGGGACTCGTGTCGGCTACGGCGGTGGTGGGCATCGCGCTGCTCGGCGTGGCGTTCATGTTCCTCGCGTCGTGGCTGCTCACGCGCACCGTGCTCAAGGGAGAGGCGACCACGTTCAGCCTGGAGCTCCCGCCCTACCGGCCGCCGCGTCTGTTGCAGACACTGTACACGTCGCTGATCGACCGCACGCTGATCGTGCTCGGGCGGGCGATCGTGTTCGCGATGCCCGCCGGTGCGGTGATCTGGCTGATCTCCAACATCAGCATCGGGGACGCGCCGATCGCGGCGCACCTGGTGGGCTGGATGACCCCGCTCGGGCTGCTCGTGGGGCTCAACGGCGTGATCCTGCTGGCCTATGTCGTGGCGATTCCGGCGAACGAGATCGTGATTCCCAGCATTCTGATGCTGACCGTGCTGACGGCGCGGATGGCGGGCGTGGGCCCGGGCGACGGCGTGATGTTCGAGCTGGACAATCCCGCCGAGGTGGGCGAGCTCCTGCGGGCGGCGGGATGGACCGCGCTGACGGGCGTGAACGTGATGCTGTTCTCGCTGCTGCACAATCCGTGTTCGACGACGCTGTATACGATCTACAAGGAGACGAACAGCTGGCGGTGGACGGCGCTGGCGGCGGCGTTGCCGCTGGGGCTGGGGTTTACGGTGTGTTTTCTGGTGACGCAGGTGTGGCGGTTGGCGGTGGGGTGAGGGGGGCAGGCTGACGTGACCCCATTTTCTGATCCAAGGCTGCTGTTAGCCGTTGGTTGATCAGG
>CAZUKU010000046.1:0-28287 GCA_964621045.1 uncultured Gemmatimonas sp. | reverse complement strand
CAGGCACCCTCGAGACTCGAGTCTGAAGACCCGCCGCTTGCGACCTCGTACGGCCCATCTCGCCCCTGCACAACCGGTCGCCGTCCAGCCCCCGCCACGTTGAAGCGCCACCCCGATGGCCAACCCCGCGCCCCCTACTGCACCACCCCCCGCACCAGCCACCGCCCGAACCACCCCTGCATCTCCTCCCACCACACCCGCTGGTTCGCCGGCCGCATCACCCAGTGCCCCTCATCCGGAAACAGCACCAGCCGGCTCGGCACCCGCTGCCGCTGCAGCGCCGTGAATAGCGCCGTCCCCTCCGTGTACGGCACCCGGAAGTCCTGCTCCCCGTGCAGCACCAGCGTCGGCGTCCGCATCCGCCCCGCCAGCAGGTGCGGCGACCAGCGCCGGTAGTTCTGCTGCTGCGCGCCGCGGTTCCACCACGGCCCGCCGAACTCCCACTCGGTGAACCACAGCTCGTCCGTCGCGCCCGCCATGTGCTCGAGGTTGAAGATCCCCGCATGCGCCGCGAATGCCGCGAACCGCGACGTATTGCCGTTCATCCAGTTCACCATGTATCCGCCGAACGACCCGCCCGCGGCGCCGATCCGCGTGGAATCGATCCACGGAAACCGCGCCAGCACCGAATCCACGCCGCGCATGAGATCGGTGTACACCTTGCCGCCCCAGTCGCGCGACACCTCGTCGATGAACCGCTGGCCGTAGCCCGTGGAGCCGCGCGGATTGAGCGCGAGCACCGTCATCCCCGAAGCCGCGAAGAGCTGCGCATTCCACCGCGAGTTCCAGTGATCGAGCCAGGCGCCCTGCGGGCCGCCGTGGATGAGCAGCAGCAGCGGCCACGTGCGCGTGCTGTCGAACTCCGGCGGACGCACCACGAAGCCGTGCACCGGCACGTCTCCCGTCCCTGTGAACTCGATGTCCTGGGCCGGCCGGAGATCGAGCTGGCCGAGCAGGCCGTCGTTCTCGCGCGTGAGCTGGCGCGGATTGCGGACGCCGGTCGCGCCGTAGCGCGCCGTCCAGAGATCCGGCGGGCGGTGCATCGCGTCGCGCACCCACACCAGCGTGATCGCGCCGTCCGGCCCGTTCTGATACGCCAGCGACGACTGCGTGGAGTTGTTCGTGCGCATCAGCCGCTCGGGGCTGCCGTCGAGCGTGCCGTCGTCGGCGATGGTGAGCCGCCAGATCGCCGTCCGCCCTTCGTCCTGCGTCTCCACGAGCAGCGCGCGGTTGTCGGGCGTGAAGTAGAACCGGTCGGCGTGGAAGTCCCAGCCGGGCGCCACTTCGCGGCTCGTGCGTGTGCGGCGGTCGTACAGCATGAGCCGCCACTTGTCCGCCTCGAAGCCCGCGCGCCGCTGCGCCGCGTACGCGATCCAGCGGCCGTTCCGCGAATACACCGGCTGCTGGTCGGCCGCGCGGTTGCCGGCCGTGATCACCACCGGCGCGCCGTCGAACGCCGGCACGGTGAACAGATTGAGATCCGTCGTCCAGGCCGCGTCGGCGCCTTCAACCCGCGCGGTGAACGCGAGCTCCTGTCCGTCGTGCGACCAGTCGTACGATTCCGCTCCGCCGAACGGCATCGGCGGCACGTGCATGGGCGAACGCGGCACGAGGTCGCGCGCTTCCGCGCGCGCGAGATCCACCACGAAGAGATGCGACCGCGTGCCGTCGTCCCACGTGTCCCAGTGCCGGTACAGCAGATGGTCGTACGTGCGCACCTGCGACGAGCTGCGATCCATGCGGAGCGCCGAATCGGCATTGCAGGCGTCGGTCACGCACCCGGGATACACGCGCGACGTGAAGGCGATGCGGTCGCCGCCGGGCGCCCACCGGGGACCCGTGGCGCCGCCCCAGAGCCGCGTCAGCGCGCGGCGCCCCGTGCCGTCGATCGAGGCCACCCAGAGCTGGCCCTGGTGGATGTACGCTACGCGTCGGCCGTCGGGGCTGAAGCGCGCTTCGGCCGCGGGCGTGGTGTCGTCGGGAAATCCGCGCGGCGCGCTCGTGCCGTCCACCGGCAGCAGGAACGTGCGTGCGGTGCGGCGGTTGGCCGCGAGGTTCGTGGTGCGCACCGAGTAGAGCACGAGCCGTCCGTCGGGCGACACGTGCGGATCGGACACGATGCGCATGGCCGCGAAATCGTCGAACGTCATCGCTCGTCCCTGCGCCGCCGCGGGTGCGGGGAGGAGCGCGGCCGTGCCGACGACCGCGATGACGAGATGCGCCCTGACGATTCGCATGATGCTATTGCATGGTGGACCCTGCGCGGCGGGCCGCCATGGCCGCCTCGATGTCGGGGATCTCGCGGGGGCTCTTCGTGAGCCACACCAGCCCCTGTTCCGTTACAAGATAGTCGTCTTCGATGCGAACACCGATATCCGCGTACTTCGCCACGAGCGGGCGGAGCCGGCCGGCGAGCTCCGCGTTGCGGGGGGTCGCCGGCAGGAGGTCGGCCAGGTTGCCCCGCACGTACACGCCGGGCTCGATCGTGAACACGCTCCCGGCGCCGAGCTGCTGCTCGTAGTAGTACCGGTCGGGGTCGTGCACCTCGAGCCCGATGCCGTGCCCCAGCCCGTGCAGGTAGAAGAGCGAGAGCTGCGGGCACTGCCGGCGCCCGTCCTCGCCGCAGTCGTACGTGGCGCCCACCGAGTCGATGAGCCCGAGCCGCGCGAGCCCCGCCGCCAGCGCCGCCGACGCGGCCTCGTTCATGCGCCGGGCCGGCGCTCCGATCACCGCCTCCCGTTCGGCGGCGGCCTGCGCGTCGCGCACCACCTGGTAGATCTCGCGCTGCGCCGGCGAAAACGTGCCGCTCACGGGGTAGCTGCGCGTCATGTCGGCCGCGTACCCGGCGTAGCTCGCGCCGATGTCCACCACCACCATCTCGCCGGCCGCCATGCGCCGGTCGTTGGCGTTGTAGTGCAGCACGGTGCTGTTCGGCCCCGATCCCACGATCGACGCGAACGCCGGCCGTTCGGCGCCGCCGCGGCGGAACACGTACTCGGCCATGGCCTGCACCTCGTATTCGTGGCCGTTCGGCGTGATCGTGCGCGCCACCTCGCGGTGGGCTTCCACGGTGAGCGCGGTCGCGTGCGTGATGAGGGCGAGCTCGGCGTCGCTCTTGTACGCGCGGAGTTCGGCCACCTTGCCGTTCGCCGGGGTGGCTTCGATCCCGTCGTGGCGCGCGCGGATGCGGGCGACATACTGGTCGTGCTCCGTCTGCCGGCTCGCGTTCACCCCCAGGTCGCCGATCACGTGGAGGGCGAGGCCGGTCCGGATCAGCGAGTCGAGCACGGCGTCGAGCTCGTCGTGCGGCCGGGCGGGGGTGCGGAAGCGTTCGGTCGCCCCTTCGGGGCCCATGCGCTTGCCGCTCCACACCTCGCGTGTCGGGTCGCGGCGCTGCACGAACAGCGTGCTGCCGGCGTCCTGGCCGCCCCGCACGACCATGAGGAGTGCCGCGTCGGGCTCCACGATGCCGGTGAGGTAGCGGAAGACGGGGAGCTGGAAGAAGGCGATGTAGTCCTGGCGGGGTTCGCCCACGCCGAGGGCGAGGACGACACCGTCGGGGAGCTTGGCGGCGAGCGCGGCGCGGCGGGAGAGGTACTCGGCGGCGGCGATGTCCGGTGGCGGGGTGGGCTGGGCGGCCGCGGGGCCGGCGGCGAGGAGGAGGGCGCAGAGGGCCAGGGGGAGCGGGCGCATCATGGAAAGTTATACGATGCGGCGGCCGGGGGGCGCTGGGCGCGGACGGTGGTGCGGGGGCGGGGTCGGCCGTACGAGGTCGCAAGCGGCGGGTCTTTAGCCTCGAGTCTCGAGAGTACTTGCGACTCGGGCCCCTTGGTCGGCGTTGGCGCTCCTGGCGGCCTCCGCGATGGTGCCTGGAACAGCGGTGTCCGGCCTTGGAGGCAGGAGTATCAGGCACCCTCGAGACTCGAGGCTAAAGACCCGCCGCTTGCGACCTCGTGCGGCCGATCCCTACCTCGCACCACCGGTCGTCTCTTGCTCCGATCCCTCTTCCCCCAGCACCCGCTGCCTGAGCGCCCGGCACATGCGCCGGACCTCCACCGCCTCCACCCGCAGCCGTTCTCCATTCGCTGGCGATATATGCCGCACCTCTCCCGCGAGCTGCAGCAGGTACTCGAGCTCCACCGCCGATGCCGTCGCAATCCCGAGGAACCGCGCATAGTCGCGTCTGGACTCACACCCGCAGCCCTCGGCGATATTCGTTGGGATCGCCATCGCCGCGCGGCGAAGCTGGCCGGTGAGCCCCGGCGCTCCGCGGCGCGGGGATCGCTCGGTCGCCGAGAAGACCTGAAGGACGAGGTCGTGGGCTCGGTGCCATACGTGGAGTCGTTTGAAGTCGCGCATGCCGGAACATTGCCGGGCGACGGGCGGAGAGCATCACCGTTTTTCTGCGCGTAGCATCATGGTGTTGCAGGGGCTCGGCGCCACCGGTGGTGTATCGGCGGGATCGGTCGTACGAGGTCGCAAGCGGCGGGTCTTTAGTCGCGAGTCGCGAGGGTGCCTGGCGACTCGGGCCCTTCGGTCGGCGTTGTCGTTCCCGGCGGACATCCGCGAAGGTGCCTGGAACAGCGGCGCCAGCCCACAAGGCAGGAGTATCAGGCACCCTCGCGACTCGCGACTAAAGACCCGCCGCTTGCGACCTCGTGCGGCCGATCCCGCCCCCACACCACCAGCTGGTCACATCGCCCGCAATGCCCTCTCCACCGCCTTGGGCGCACGATCGATCACCACCAGATAAGCTCGTGCCGGTCCCTCCGGCTGGCGCGAGCCCTGCTCCCAGTGGCGCAGCGTATTGACGCTGAATCCGAATCGGCCTGCGAACTCTTCCTGCGTCAGGCCCAGCTTGGTCCGGATCGCCTTGACGTCGATCTGCTCCGGCACATGGACCCGATAGCCGTGCTCATCTGCCTTGCCCTCGGCG
Source organism: uncultured Gemmatimonas sp. (assembly GCA_964621045.1). Taxonomy (GTDB): domain Bacteria; phylum Gemmatimonadota; class Gemmatimonadetes; order Gemmatimonadales; family Gemmatimonadaceae; genus JAABRT01. The sequence goes on along the minus strand of CAZUKU010000046.1, from coordinate 23,351 downwards.
AATGCCACGGCCTCTTCGAGGCCGCGCCGGATACTGCTGGAAAGTTTGCTCACGGGCGTCTCCTCTTGAATGCTTCGACCAGCAGCGTGGTAAGCCGCCGGAAGTCGCTGCGGTCTCGTTGGCTCAGATCAGCTCGCACATTCTTGGCATAGGCTGTCAATGCAAAAAGCGGCATGTCGGCTGCGTGGTGGAAGTAGATCACCCGTGCGCCGCCGCGCTTGCCCCGTCCTGCCAATGCCCAGCGGAGCTTGCGTATACCGCCCGTTCCGGGAATGAGATCGCCCGCCGTCGGGTTGTAGGCGAGGTAGCCTACGAGCAACGCGCGCTCCTCGTCACTCATGAGCTTGCGGGCTGAGGACAGGAATTCGGGAGTTTCCACGACAGTGATCGGAGCTGGTCGTATCATGGAAAAATAATCCATTGGGTTAGTCAGGGCAAGAAGCCTCATCAGCGAAATCGGCATGATCGAGAACATGATCTGACAGCCGTCGAGGACCGTTACCATTTCCCCGCACGGAGTGCGATGGCGCCGCAGGGGCTCGACCCCACCGGTAGTGCCGGGGCGAGATCGGCCGTACGAGGTCGCAAGCGGCGGGTCTTTAGCCCCGAGTCGCGAGGGTGCCTGATACTCCTGCCTTGTGGGCTGGCACCGCTGTTCCAGGCACCCTCGCGGTGTCCGCCGAGCACGACAACGCCGACCAAGGGGCCCGAGTCGCAAGTACTCTCGCGACTCGCGACTAAAGACCCGCCGCTTGCGACCTCGTACGGCCGATCCCGCCCCCGCACCACCGGTAGCGCAAAGCCCCCACCCCTGCATCGCCCCTATATTCCCATCCGATGTCCGCCGTCCCCACCCCCGCCCGCCCCATCGCCCCCCTCCACCCCGGCGACCACGTCCTCGTCATCGGCGCCGGGCCCGCGGGCCTCACCATCGCCTACCTCCTCGCCCGCCACGGCGCCCGCGTCACCGTCCTCGAAGCCACTGCCACCGTCGGCGGCATCTCCCAGACCGCGCGCTACAAGGACTACCGCTTCGACATCGGCGGCCACCGCTTCTTCACCAAGATCGCGCCCGTGGAAGCCCTCTGGGAGGAATGGCTCGGCGACGAGTTCATCGACGTTCCGCGCCTCTCGCGCATCCACTACGGCGGCCGCTACTTCCACTACCCGCTCAAGGCCTTCAACGCGCTCGCCGGACTCGGCGTGATCAATGCCGCGCGCATCATGGCGAGCTATCTCCACGCCAAGCTGTATCCGTCGCCCGTGGAAGACACCTTCGAGCAGTGGGTCGTGAACCGGTTCGGCCGCCGGCTGTACGAGATCTTTTTCCGCACCTACACCGAAAAGGTGTGGGGCATTCCGTGTACCGAGATCCGCGCCGAGTGGGCGGCGCAGCGCATTCAGGGACTCTCGCTCGCGCGCGCGATCCTGTCCGCCACGGCGCTCAACAAGCGCGGCAGCGACATCAAGACCCTCATCCACACGTTCCGCTACCCGCGGCTCGGTCCCGGCCAGATGTGGGAGACGTGTCGCGACCGGGTCGTCGCGCTCGGCGGCACCGTGCGCATGGAGCACCACGTCACCGGCCTTTCGCTCGAAGGCGGTCGTGTCACCCACGTCACCGCGTCCACGCCGGAAGGCGATGTCCGGATCGCGGCCGACCACGTCGTCTCCACCACCGATCTCCGCGCGCTCGTGCACGCCTTCGGCACCCGGGCGCCGGAAGCCGCGCGCACCGCAGCGAGCGGGCTCCGCTACCGCGACTTCCTCGTCGTCGCGCTGATCCTCGACCGCGAGCATCTCTTCCCCGACAACTGGATCTACGTCCATACGCCGGGCGTGCAGGTCGGCCGCATCCAGAACTTCAACAACTGGAGCGCTGCCATGGTCCCCGAGGCGGGACGCACCTGTCTCGGCATGGAGTACTTCTGCTTCGAGGGCGACGGACTGTGGAATATGTCCGACGCCGATCTCATCGCGCTCGCCTCGCGCGAGCTCGTGTCGCTCGGCCTCGCTCCCGACGGCCACGTCGTGGACGGTGCCGTGGTCCGCATGCCCAAGGCCTATCCCGTGTACGATGCGGAGTACCGCGAGCATCTGGACGGCGTGCGCGCGTTCATCGATACGGTGCCGAACCTGCACACCGTCGGCCGGAACGGCATGCACAAGTACAACAATCAGGACCATTCCATGTACACGGCCATGCTCGCCTTCGAGAACATGATCGGCGAAGCATCGCACGACGTGTGGGCCGTGAACACGGACTTCGAGTATCACGAGGAGCAGCGGATCGTGCCGCCGAGCGCCGAGGCCGCATGACCACGGCGCCGTTCCTGTCCGTGATCGTGCCCGCGCACCAGGGCGCGGACACGCTCGCCGAATGTCTGGCCGCGATCGTCGCGGGCGATCTGCCGCGCGCGGAACGCGAGCTCATCGTGGTGAACGACGGCAGCACCGATGATACGGCCGCCATCGCCGCCGCGCATGCCGACACTGTGCTCTCCGTCGCCGGCGGTCCGCGCGGGCCGGCGCACGCCCGCAACCTCGGCGCGCTCGCCGCGCGAGGCGAGATTCTGCTCTTCGTGGACGCCGATGTCGTGATCGCCCAGCGCACCCTGTCGCAGATCGCCGAGCTGTTCCGGAGCGACGCATCGCTCGCGGCCGCGTACGGCGCCTACGATCGCGCGCCGCGGCATCCGGGGCTCGTGTCGCAGTACCGCAACCTGCTGCACCATTACGTGCACGTCACCAACGCCGGCGACGCCGAGACTTTCTGGGCCGGCTGCGGAGCCGTCCGGCGCGCCGACTTCCTCGCCGTGGGCGGGTTCGACGCGCGGCGCTATCCGCGTCCGCAGGGCGAGGATCTCGAGTTCGGCTACCGGCTCACCGACAGCGGCCGGCACATGCGGCTCGTCCCCGCGATCCAGGGCACGCACCTCAAGCGGTGGACGCTGGCGCGCATGCTCCGCACCGACCTCTTCGACCGCGCCGTCCCGTGGACGCACCTGCTTCTCGAGCGACGAACCCTCGCCGGCCACGGGCCGCTCAACGTGAAGCCGCGGGAGAAGCTGCTCACCCTGCTCGCCGGGGTGGCGTGTCTCGCCGTGCCGGTCGCCCTGGTCACGCGCGACCCACGCTGGCTGTGGGCGGCTGCGCTCTGTATCGTGGTGATCGTGGCCGCCAACGCTCCGCTGCTCGCCTGGTTCGCGCGGGAACGCGGGTCATTGTTCGCGGTGGGCGTCGCACCGCTGCGTATGCTGTTCTACCTGGTGAGCGGGATCGGCGTGCTGATCGCGCTGCTCACGCATCCGCGTCGGCGGGTCTGGCCGCCGCTGCCGCCTCTCGTGGAGTCGTCGGAACATGTCGCTGCCTGAGCCCCGGATCCCCCGCGCCACGCCGCGTGATGTCGCGGCCGGGATCGCGCTCGCCTTCGCCCCGCTCGACAAGCGCGCGCTCGGCGTGGCGTTCGGTATCGCGGCCGCGTGCATGATCGTGGCGCTCACGGTGCTATCGCTGATGACCGACCCCGGCCGCCGGTTCCCGCTCGACCTGCTCGCGCAGTTCTTCTTCGGCTACACCGTTTCCTGGCCCGGTGTCGTGATCGGCGCCGCGTGGGGGTTCGCCACCGGCTTCTGCTGGGGATGGTTTCTCGCCTTCTGCCGGAATCTCGCGCTGTCGCTCTGGCTGCTCACTGTCCGCGTGCGCGCCGACATGGCCGCGTCGCGCGACGTTCTCGATCACCTCTGACCGTTCGATTCCGGAGTCCGTCTCATGTCCTCGCCCGTCCGGTCCCCGTCGATGCTGCCGCCCGAAGCGCGCGCGCAGGTGGCGCGTCTGCACGCCAAGGCGTGGGGCGTGGCCATCGGCACCCTGAGCGCATTCGGCCTGTTCGGCGCCACGCTCGTGCTAGTGCTGCGTGGCGGCCCGGACATGGGACAGCATCTCGGATTGCTCGCGGTGTTCCTGCCGGGCTACTCCGTGTCGGTCGGCGGCGCGTTCATCGGCTTCGTGTACGCCTTCGTGATCGGATACGCGCTCGGCCGCCTCGTGGGCGCGGTGTACAATCGGCTTGCCCGATGAGCGGTTGTCGTTGCCGGATGAGCGATGGTCGTTTCCCGATGAACGGTTGTCGCATCCACCACATGAACCGGGGCATTCCCCGATGGTGCGGGTGAGCGGACACGCGCCGGCCGCGCCTGCAGCAACGGTCGTGATCCCCACCTATCGCCGCCCCGACGCGCTCGCCCGCTGCCTTGCCGCGCTCGCTGTCCAGACGCTCGATCCCGCGATGTTCGAGGTGATCGTGGTCGACGACGGGAGCGGCGATCCACCGCACGAGATCGTGCAGCAGGCGGCGTCACGGCTCCAGGTCCGGCTCGTCACGCGCGACAACGGCGGTCCCGGCGCCGCGCGCAACACCGGCGTGGCCGAAGCGAGCGGCCGGTGGGTGGCGTTCACCGACGACGATTGCACCCCCGAACCCGGGTGGCTCGCGGCCCTGCTGCGTGCTGCGCAGGCGCAGCCCGACGCGCTCGTGGGCGGACGGGTGGAAAACGCGCTCACGGACAATCCGTTCGCCGAAGCGAGCCAGTTGCTCACGAGCTGGCTCGTGCACTGGTATGCGCACCCCGACCGGTATCACCGGCGGTTCTTCACCACCAACGACATGATCCTGCCGCGCGAGGCGTTCCTCGCGCTCGGCGGGTTCGACACCACCGCGCTCGCCGATACCGCCGAGGACCGCGACCTCTGCGACCGCTGGCGGGGGCGCGGGTGGCCCATGGTCTACGAACCCGGCGCGGTGGTCCGGCATGCGCACCGCATGTCGCTCCGCGGTTTCGTGGCGCAGCACCACAACTACGGGCGTGGCGCGGTGTATTTTCACACGGCCGGCGGACGGAACGCGTCCGCGGCGCGCAAGCCCGAGTCGCCGAAGTTCTACTTCGGCATGCTGGCATTTCCATTTTCCCGACATCGTCTGCCGCGCGCGGCGGGGTACTCGCTGCTGCTGCTGCTGTCCCAGGTGGTCTACGTGGCCGGATATTTCAGTGAGCGGATACGTCCCGTGAAACGGGTTCGTACATGAAGGTGTACCGGCGCCTCGTGGCGCTCGCGGTGTTCGGATACCTGGTCTGCATGCTCGGCGCGCTGGTAGTGGTGCAACTGCTCGGCGATCGCACCGAGCTCGGCACGCTCGCGCTGTTCTCTCCGCGGCACCTCATCGTGTGGCCGTGGCTGCCGCTCGTTCTGCTCGCGGGCACCGTGTCGTGGCGGCTCGCGGTCGCGAGCGTGTTCGGTGCGCTTGTCACGTTGTTCGGCGTGTCCGGGTTCGTGGTGCCCCGTCCCGCGGCCGATGGCGCTTCGAGCGACGATCTGCTGCGCGTGGTGGTCTACAACACCGACGAGTCCCAGGAGCTCGCACGGCGTGTCCGTGCCGATATCGTGGCCTGGGACGCCGACGTGGCCGCGCTGATCGACTGCCGTTCCGGGGTGGCGCGGGCGCTGCGCGCGGTGCCGTCGTACACGCTCGTCCGCACGCCGTTCGTCTGTCTCGTCACGCGCCATGAGGTCGTGTCGCACGAACCCATGCCGCCCGGCCCCATCGACCCCGACCGTGTTTCGGGCGCGGGCCGGGCCGGTCGTGTACACCGGTTCACGCTGTCGGTACGTGGGCGTCCCGTCACGCTGTACGTGCTGCACCTCGAGACGCCACGCGATGCGCTCTGGGCCGCGCGCAACTTCGACCTGTCGCTGCTGATGCAGAACGCCGAGTTCCGGTCCATCGATTCGCGCGTCGCGAGCCGCTGGGTGGACCGGAGCGCGCCCGGGCTTCTCGTGATGGGCGATTTCAATCTCACCGTGGAGAGCGCCATCTACCGGCGCGACTGGGGTGATCTCCGGAACGCCTTCCAGCAGGCGGGCGCGGGGTTCGGGCACACCATGTTCGCCGGCCGGCATCGCGTGCGCATCGATCATGTGCTCGGCGGGGGTGATCTCGTGCCCGTGTCCACGCGGGTGCTGCGTGGGTATCCGTCCGAGCATCAGCCCGTGGTGGCCGAGTTCAGGTGGAGGGAGTGAGGGGGGCGGAGTGGCGTGTGATCATGGACGCACGGCATCGAGGCGCAGGGCCGCCATGACGATGGGTTTTGCCCATCCCGGCACCGTGTCCGGTGCGCAGACATCGATGATCTTCCGCTCTGCGACGGACAGGATCATCCGTGGTTTCGGAGTCTCTCCACGTGCGGGATCGCCTTCCACGCTGTTGTCGTAGAGGCGGAGTTCGGCGAGCCGGGGCAGCAGCCGGATCAGGTTGCTCCGGCTGCTGTCGTACCGCTCGCGAATCATCGGCTCGGGGATGTCGTGACCGCCGAGGGCGACGCGAGCCCGTACGCGGGCGATATGAAGTTCCGGACTTTCCAGCCCCGCGTACCAGACATGCACGGTATGGCCGACGTCGTCGGCCGCTTCGAGCAGCGCCGTCATGGACCGGCCGCCGAGTGTCGTCTCGAAGGCGAAATCCAGCTTTTCGCGAATCGCACGCCGGAGCAGTCGTTCTCCTTCACGCCAGGCGGCGCCATTGGCCGCGCGCAGGGTGATGCCCGGGTTGGCGACAAGGATACGCTGTGCCGCTTCGTCGGGATTGTAGTACGCCGCGCCCGCGTGCCGGATCATCATGCCGCCGATGCTGCTTTTCCCGGCGCCATTCACACCGGCAAGGACGTGAATGGCGGGCCGGTCCGGCGTATCAGCCTTCACGGCGCCGGTGGTGAGGCAGGGAAGTCGCCGCTTTGCCGAGTTCGCGCGGCGACGCCGCAAACGCCCGCCTGACCCCCGCCCGGGCGGCAGGTGTCTGCATGCGTGCCAGCAGGGCGTCGAATTCCTCGGTAAGCGTATCCAGTCCAGCCCCTTCTGCCGCCACCAGCATGTTGTATCGATCCACCGACATGAGCACGGCACGGGGTATCCCATGCCTTGTGATCATCACCTCCCGATCCTTCCTCGTGCTGTCGAGGAGCCGGCCGAACTCATTCTGTGCCTGGGTGGACGAGACGGTGATCTGTTCGACCTCTTTTCGCATCGTGCGCTCCGGGAAGAGAGGGGGAATTAGCTATTATCGGTAATATAGCTAAATACTCCTGCGAAAACGGGCGACGGTGGTTTCCATGCCGAAATCGGAGCTCCCGACGTCTGGCAGGCGCGGGCTCGGGTCGGGGACCGACGCGCTGTCGGGCGGTCCGACGCCGGGCGGCGTCAGCCGCCCCGGCCGGGCCGCCCGTTGAGCGCGGAGGCCTCGACCCGAGTCCGCGCCCCCCGCACCACAAGCCGGCCCTACTTCAGCACTCCCTTCGCGATCGTCTGCAACTGCATGTTGCTCGTCCCTTCGTAGATCGTGCCGATCTTCGCGTCGCGGTAGAACTTCTCCACCGGATACTCCTTCGTGTATCCGTACCCGCCGAACAGCTCCACGCACAGCGAGGTCACGCGGGCGCACATCTGCGATGCGTACAGCTTCGCCATCGCCCCTTCGCGCACGATGTCGTGCCCCGCGTCGCGCAGCCGCGCCGAGTTGTACACGAGCAGCCGGGCCGCTTCCAGCTCCGTGAACGCCTGCGCCACCTGGAACTGGATCCCCTGGAATTCCGCCAGCGCCTTGCCGAACTGCTTGCGTTCCTTGAGGTACGCCACGCTGGCGTCGAGCGCGCCCTGTGCGATGCCGATCATCTGCGCGCCGATGCCGATGCGGCCGCCGTTGAGCGTGTCGATCGCGATCTTGTACCCCACGCCCACCTCGCCGAGCACCTGATCGTCGGGCACGAAGCACTGCTCGAAGTGGAGAGACGTGGTGCTGGAGGCGCGGATGCCGAGCTTGTCCTCCTTCTTGCCTACCGTGAAGCCCGGCGCGTCGCGCGTCACGATGAATGCCGTGATCCCCTTGTAGCCCTTCTCCGGGGCCACGTTGGCGAACACCACGAAGATCTCCGCTTCGGCGCCGTTCGTGATCCACGCCTTGGAGCCGTTCAGCACCCAGCCGCCGTCGGCGCGGTCCGCGCGTGTGGCGAGTGCGAACGCATCGCTCCCCGAGCCCGGTTCACTGAGCGCATAGGCGCCGATCGTGCGGCTCGTGAGGTCGGGGAGCCAGCGCGCCCGCTGCGCATCGGTGCCGTAGGCGTGCACCGGGTAGTTCACGAGCGTGTTCTGCACGTCCACCTGGATCGCGGCGCTCGCGTCCACTCGGCTGATCGCTTCCACGGCCAGCGTGGTCATGAACAGCGACCCCCCGGCGCCGCCGAAGGTCTCGGGGATCTCCACTCCCATCAATCCCATGTCGAAACACTGCGCCGTGATCGCCGGGTCGACCTTGCCGGCCTCTTCCATATCGCGCACACGGGGACGGACGACCGTGTCGGCGAACTCGAAGACGGCGGCACGGAACAGCTCCTCCTCGTCGGAGAGCAGGGTCAGCGGGGGACGGGGGGCACCAGAGGAGGACATGGGAATCGTACCAAAGGCCAAGGCTGAAGGAATGCGATAACGCCTCCTCAATCAAACCCACCGGACGGCATGTGGGAAACCCGCCGTGGACGTTCCAAGGCGCCGTTACGGCTGAGTTCGGCACCGCCTTTGCACCTCTCCATGGCATGTGCGGATGTGCGCCCACCTCGTAACGGTCTCTGGAATGCCGGCAATCCATTGTCAATCAACCACTTGCAGCATAGCGCGCCGGATCCGGCGTGCGACGCGTGCCGTGGTCGTGATAGTGGGCGGGTCGATTCTGTGGAGCGCGTGCAGCAGTGGCGATGCAACGGCGCCGATCCAGCCCACGCCGCCGGAGGTCACATCCCCGCCGCCGGCTGGTGCCCTGGTTGTGGAAAACCTGGTGGCGCCGGATACGGTCGGGCCTGGCGCGGTGCTGGTGTTCGAGGGGGCCGGATTCGTCCGGGAGGGATTCACCCCCGTCGTATCGCTCAAAGGCGTTCCGGCCACGGTGATCTCCGCGACGTCCACTCGGCTGCACGTCCGTCTGCCCGAGGCCGCGACGTTCCCGTGCCTGCTCACGGGATCATATCCCGTGCGGGTGGCGGTGGGCGCGCAGGTCGTGGAACGGCCGATCACGGTTGCCGTGGCGCGCCGCGTGGCGCTGGGGCGTGGGCAGTCGCTCAACATGCTCGAGGCGTCGGCGACGTGGTGTACCGAGCTCGTGGCGCCGGCCGGGGAATCGGCGCGGTATGCCGTGGCCGTGATGAACACGAGTCGCATGGCTACTACGTCCACCAGCTTCCAGGTGCGCGCGGCGGCGCTGGGTGCGGGGTCTGCCACGGCCGCACCGATGATGATGCCGGGGATCCGGGCGAACGGCGGGTTTGGTACGGGCGCGCTCGAGGCCCCTGACCGTGTCGCGTCGGAGGAGATCGGCCGGGCGGCCGCTCACGGCGCGCATCTCGGACGGGAGATGGGTCGGGCAACCCGGGCCGGTTCGGCCGCGTCGCAGTGGCAATCGGTGCGCAGGGCGGGGGATCGTGCGGCGATGACGGCGTCGGTGCGAGCGCCGATGGTGCTCGGTCAGATGGTGCGGCTCAATGCGATGTTCGCCTCGTGCGGGTCCGCCACGCCGGTCACCGCGCGCGTGGTGTATGTGGGCGCGCGTGCGGTGGTGCTCGAAGACGTCGCCTCGCCGCACGCCGGCCGCATGGACGCCGAGTACCGTGCCATCGGCGAGGAGTTCGACGCGGTGCAGTATCCGCTGCTCGTCGCGAAGGTCGGCGACCCGCTCGCGCTCGACGCGGCAATGGGAGGCGACGGACGGATCAGCATGCTGTTCACGCCCTACGTGAACGATTCAGCGCCGGGCACGGCCGGGTACGTGACCACGTGCAATCTCTATCCGCGCAGCATGTACGCATCGAGCAACGAGGACGAGCTGTTCTACGCCCGCGTGCCGAACGCGGCGGAGGCGCCGGCCGAGTGGCGCCGCAACATGCGGTCCACGGTGATGCACGAGGCCAAGCATCTCGCGGCCTTCGCCGAGCGGCTGTCGCGCGGGCTCGGGCTCGAAGAGCCGTGGCTGGAAGAGGCGACCGCGCGCGTGGCCGAAGAGCTGTACGCGCGGACGTTCCGGGCGCACGATGCGCCGCGACAGAACATCGGCTGGACGGAGAGTGTGTATTGCGAGATGCTGCGGTGCGACGATCGCCCGATCGTGATGTGGGGACATTTCCCCGCGCTGCACGACTACTTCGCGGGGGCCGACTCCCTCACGCCACTCGGCGGGGCGTCGGCGAGTGACTTCACGTTCTATGCGAGCGGATGGTCGCTGGTGCGCTGGACGCTCGACCATCATGCGTCCGACGAGGGTGCGTTCCTGCGGGATCTGGTGCGTGGTACGGGCGTGTCCGGTATCGAGGCGCTGGCGCTTCGGACCGGCCGGCCGGCGGAAGAGTTGCTCGCGGAATGGTCGCTGGCGAACCTGCTCGACGATCGCCCGGGATTCACGCCAGAGCGGAGCACGCTGTCGTTCCCGAGTTGGAACCTGCCGGAGCTGATGGCGGGGCTGGCCGACATGCACAGCGCGCGCTATAGTGCGGCGCCGCTCCGGGTGCATGAGCTGCGCGGGGATGCGCAGGTGGTGGTGCCGCAGCTCCGGGCGTTCTCGGCGAGTTTTCTGGAGGCGGTGGTGGAGGGTGGGGGAGCGCAACTGGTGGAGCTGCGCGGGGCGGGTGGGGAGGGGGTGTCCGCGGCGATCAGGATGGCGGTGGTGAGGGTGGAGTAGTCGTCCGGCTCCCCACCACCTCCAAGGCCAGCTCCACTCGCCCAAATGGCGCCGATACCTGCACGCCCTGCACCACTCCCCGCACCTGCTCCAGCATCTCGCGCGCGATCGCAATCCCCTCGGCCAGCGCATGATCCTTGCTCCGGGCGTTCGCCCGGTGCATCCGCGTCAGCACCGCCTCCGGCACGGTCACTCCCGGCACTTCATTGGCCAGGAACTCCGCGTTTCGCGCCGACACCAGCGGCCAGATCCCGGCCACGATCGGGATCCGCGTGTGACCGATCGTCCCCAGAAATCGCTCGAGCTGTTCGGCGTCGAACACCGGCTGCGTGATCGCATACTCGGCGCCCGCGTCCACCTTGTATTCGAAGCGCCGGAGCTCATGGGCCGGGTCGATGGCCGCCGGGTTCACTCCCACGCCGATCACGAACCGGGTCGGCGCGCCGATCGGATTACCGCCGGGATCCAGCCCTCGATTGAGGTTCCGCACCAGGTTCGTGAGGCCGATCGCGTCGATGTCGAAGACCGCCGTGGCATCGGGATACGGCCCCATCTTGGGCGGATCCCCGGTGATGAGCAGCATGTTCCGCAGCCCGAGGGCGCTGGCCCCCAGCAGGTCGCTGAGCATGCCGAGCAGGTTGCGGTCGCGGCAGCAATAGTGCGCCACGCTCTCGATTCCCACCCGCTGCTCGATGAGGAGGGACGTGGCGATCGCACTCATGCGGCTCTGGGCACGCGGCCCGTCGGGCACGTTGATCGCGTCCACTCCCGCTGCATGCAGCAGGGCGGCATCCCGCTCGAGGCGGGCCGTGTCCACGCCGCGCGGCGGCACGATCTCCACCGATGTCACGAACGTCCCAGCCGCGATCTTCGCCGCCCAGCGCGATCGCTCCGGAAACGGCACCGGGTCCACCCCTGCCGGCGCTTCTTCACGGGCATCGCGCGCGGCTGATACCGTCACATGGCGCCGGCGCGGAGCCAGCGGCCGGACCCCTTCCGCAATGGCGTGGATATGCTCCGGCGTCGTCCCGCAGCAGCCGCCCACGGCCTTGGCGCCGGCCTGGATGAGGTGGCGCGCGTAGGTGGCCATGTACTCTGGGCTCGCCATGTACATGTTGCGGCCGCCCACGTCCCGCGGCAGGCCGGCATTGGGCTGCGCCGACAGCTTCACCGTGGCCACGGCCGCCATACGCTCGATCGCCTCGAGGATGGTCTGGGGCCCCACCGCGCAGTTGAGCCCAACGACATCGGCTCCCCACCGCTCGAGCGCGCGCACGATGTCTTCCGGTGTGGCGCCGTAGGCCGTGCGGAGCGCCGGCCCCACGGTCATCTGGGCAATGATCGGAAGCGCCGGGGCAGCCTCCCGGGCGCCGGCGATGGCCTGCTCGATCTCCTCGAGGTCGGCAAACGTCTCCAGCACGAAGCAATCCGCACCGCCTGCGGCCAAGGCCGCGGCCTGCTCCCGGAACAGCGCGCGTGCATCATCCCGGCTCGTCGAGCCGTACGGCTCGAGACGGACTCCCAGTGGTCCGATCGCTCCCGCCACCAGCCGCTCGTCGCCAGCGGCTGTCCGGGCGATTTCTGCGGCCCGCCGGTTGATCTCCGCGACCTGCCCCTCCAGGCCGTGCTGGGCCAGCTTGATGCGATTCGCACCATAGCTGTTGGTCTCGATCACATCGGCGCCGGCTTTCACATACGCCGCATGCACCTCGCGCACCAGATCAGGGGCGCGTATCACGAGCTCATCGTAGCACTGATTGATGAACACGCCGCGTGCATAGAGCATGGTGCCCATGGCCCCGTCGAACACCACGACCTCGGCGGGGTCGATGAGGCGGGCCAGCAGCGCCGAGCGGATGGGGTGGGGTGAAGGGCCGTTTTGAGTCACTCCCTTAATATACCTGAATCCGGCGTGCTGCCGGGAGTCCGTGACATCCCCATAGGTTCGCTCCTCATGCATCTCGTCACCGGCGCTGCCGGCTTCATCGGCTCGCATCTCGCCCACACCCTCCACGCCGAGGGCGCGGATCTTCTCCTCGTGGACTTCGCGCCGGATGCCACCAAAGCCCGCCACCTCGCCGGGCTCGAACGCCACGCGTTCGTGGACGCCGCAGCCGTGTTCCCCGACGGCCAGCCGCTGCCCGTGCTCCCGAGCCAGGGCGGGCCGCTCACCGCCGTCTGGCACCTGGGCGCCAACTCCGATACCACCACGCGCGACTGGGGCCACCTGCGGCATGTGAACATCGGAGCCTCGCAGCAGCTCTGGCGGTGGTGCGCCGAACACGAGGTGCCGTTCTACTACGCCTCGAGCGCGGCTACCTACGGGGACGGGACCCAGGGCTTCTCCGACCGCACGCTCCCCGGGCAGCTCACGCCGCTCAATCTCTACGGCCGGAGCAAGAACGACTTCGACGCCTGGGTGCTGGAGCAGGTCGCGGCCGATGCCCCCCGTCCTCCCCACTGGGCGGGTTTCAAGTTCTTCAACGTGTACGGAGCGCGGGAAGGGCACAAAGGGCGCATGGCCAGCATCATCTGGAAGGCCGAGCGGGACATCGCGGCGTTCGACCGTGTGCAACTGTTCCAGAGCAACCACCTGGACTTCGCCGACGGGGAGCAGCGCCGCGACTTCGTCTGGGTGGGCGACGTGCTCCACGAGATGCGCTGGGTGGCCGAACATGCGCCGAGCGGGATCTACAATGCCGGCACCGGCGTGGCCTCCACGTTCCTGGACATGATCCATGCGTACTTCGCCGCCCGCGGAGAAGCGCCGCGCATCGAGTTCGTGCCCATGCCGGAGTCGCTGGCGAATCAGTATCAGAACTTCACCCGGGCCGACATGTCCACCCTGCATGCCGCGGGCTATGACAAGGCGCCCGTGCTGCCGGCCGACGGTGTGGCGCAAACGCTGCGCGAAATGCAGGCCCTGGGGTGGCGATGAGCACGGCCGTCCTCGCCGGGCCGCACACCGCCCGCGCCGCTCGGCTCGCCCAACTCCCGGCCCTGCTCGCCGAGCGCATCCTCGTGCTCGACGGCGCCATGGGCACGATGATCCAGCGTCATGAACTCGGGGAGAACGAGTATCGCGGCACGCGGTTCGCGGACCATCCGCACGATCTCAAAGGGAACAACGATCTCCTCGTGATCACGCGGCCGTCGGTCATTCGCGGCATCCACGACGCCTATCTCGCTGCCGGCGCCGACATCCTCGAGACGAATACGTTCAACAGCACGCGCGTGGCCATGGCCGACTACGGCATGGAGGAGCTTGCGTACGAACTGAACGTCGCCGGCGCCCGTCTGGCCCGCGAGGCGGCCGACGCATACGAAACTCCCGAACGGCCGCGCTACGTGGCCGGCGTGCTCGGCCCTACCAACCGCACGGCCAGCATTTCGCCGGAGGTGGAGAACCCCGGCGCGCGCAACATCACGTTCACGGAGCTCGTGGCTGCTTACACCGAAGCCACGCGTGGCCTGCTCGACGGCGGCGCCGATCTGCTGCTCGTGGAAACGGTGTTCGACACGCTGAACGCGAAGGCCGCGCTCTTCGCCATCGCGGAGTATTTCCACGCTTCCGGCGACCGGGTGCCCGTGATGGTCTCCGGCACCATCACCGATGCCAGCGGTCGTACGCTCAGCGGACAGACGGCCGAGGCGTTCTGGCATTCGGTCCAGCACGCCGATCTGCTCAGCGTGGGGCTCAACTGCGCGCTCGGCGCCGACCAGCTCCGGGCGCACGTGGCAGACCTCGCGCGGGTCGCCGACGTCCATGTGAGTGCGCATCCTAATGCCGGTCTGCCGAACGCGTTCGGCGAATACGACGAAACGCCGGAGCTCATGGCCGAACACATCGCGGAATGGGCCCGAAACGGTCTCCTGAACATCGTGGGTGGGTGCTGCGGTACCACGCCGGAGCACGTGCGGGCCATCGCCGATGTGGTACAAGGCGTGACGCCGCGGCGCATGCCGGACGTCGCGCCCTATCTGCGTCTGAGCGGGCTCGAGCCGGTAGTGATCGGGCCGGACAGCAACTTCGTGAACATCGGCGAGCGCACGAATGTCACCGGCAGTGCGCGCTTCGCCAAGCTCGTGCTTGCCGGCGACTACACCACGGCGCTCGACGTGGCTCGGCAGCAGGTGGAGAGCGGGGCGCAGGTGATCGACGTGAACATGGACGAAGGGCTGCTCGACGCCGAGCACGCCATGGGCACGTTCCTGAATCTCGTGGCTTCCGAGCCGGATATCTCACGCGTGCCGGTGATGATCGACTCCAGCAAGTGGAGCGTGATCGAAACCGGGCTCCGCCGTCTGCAGGGGAAGGGGATTGTGAACTCCATCTCCCTCAAGGAAGGGGAGGAGGAGTTCCGGCGACAGGCTCGGCTCGTGCGGCAGTACGGGGCGGCCGTGATCGTGATGGCGTTCGACGAAAAAGGTCAGGCCGACAGCGTGGAACGCCGGGTGACGATCGGCGAGCGGGCGTACCGCATCCTCGTGCACGAGCTCGGCTTCCCGCCGCAGGACGTGATCATCGATCCGAACATCTTCGCGATCGGCACCGGCATCGAGGAACATGCGCGCTACGCGGTGGATTTCTTCGAGGCCACGCGTGCGCTCAAGGAGAAACTGCCTCATGTCCGCATCTCGGGCGGGGTGAGCAACGTCTCGTTCTCCTTCCGCGGCAACAATCCTCTACGCGAGGCGATCCATGCCGTGTTCCTCTACCACGCCGTGCGCGCGGGGATGGACATGGGGATCGTGAACGCCGGACAGCTCGTGCCCTACGAGGATATTCCGGCCGATCTCCGTGAGCGGGTGGAGGATCTCGTGCTCGCGCGCCGCCCCGACGCCACCGAGCGGCTCATGGAGGTTGCCGACGCGGTGCAGGGGAAGGCGAAAGCGGCCACGGAAGACCTGGCCTGGCGCGCGCTGCCGGTGGAGGAGCGGCTCTCGCACGCCCTCGTGCACGGGATCGATGCCCACGTGGTGGCCGACGCGGAGGAAGCGCGGCAGGCCGCGTCGCACCCCATCGAGGTGATCGAAGGGCCGCTCATGCGCGGCATGAACATCGTGGGTGATCTGTTCGGCGCCGGCAAGCTGTTCCTGCCGCAGGTGGTCAAGAGCGCGCGCGTGATGAAGAAGGCCGTGGCCCATCTCATTCCGTACATCGAGGCCGCGAAGACCGTCGACAGCAAGGCCGCCGGCCGCGTGCTGATGGCCACCGTCAAGGGCGACGTGCACGACATCGGCAAGAACATCGTGGGCGTGGTGCTGCAGTGCAACGGCTACGAAGTCGTGGACCTCGGCGTGATGCAGTCGAGCGCCGTGATCCTGGAAGCCGCGAAGCGCGAGCGAGTGGACGCGATCGGGCTGTCGGGGCTGATCACGCCGTCGCTCGAGGAGATGCGGTTCGTGGCCAGCGAGATGGAGCGGCTCGGCTTCACGATTCCGCTGCTCATCGGCGGGGCCACCACGAGCAAGGCACACACGGCGCTCAAGATCGAACCGGCCTATTCAGGGCCTGTCGTGCACGTGCTCGATGCGTCGCGCGCCGTGGGCGTGACCAGCGCGCTGCTCAGCGACGAGCAGCGGCACGCCTACGCGGCGGGAGTGCGCACCGAGTATGCGGCCATCCGGGAGGCTCGGGCGGATCGTGGGCGGGCGGCGCGGTTGATTCCGCTCGCCGATGCGCGGGCCAACCGCGCGTCCATCGATCTGTCCGTGCCTGTCCCTGTGCCCACGTTCACCGGGGTGCGAGCGTTCACACACTGGCCGCTGGCCGATCTGGTGGCGCGGATTGATTGGACCCCGTTCTTCCAGACCTGGGAGCTGGCGGGGCACTACCCGGCGATCCTGGACGACCCGGTGGTGGGGGAGGCGGCCCGGGCACTGTTCACGGACGCCCAGGGGCTGCTCGACCGGATCGTGCGGGAGGGGCTGCTGGAGGCGCGGGCCGTGGTCGGGTTCTGGCCGGCGAACTCGCGAGGGGATGATATCATCCTCTGGGATGAGGCGAGAAAGCCCGAGAGTGTAGCGTCTACGCTACATATGCTGCGGCAGCAGTTCGGAAAGGGGGCCGGGCGGCCCAATCGGTGCCTGGCCGACTACGTCGCACCGGAAGAGGCCGGCATCGTGGATTACGTGGGGGCCTTTGCCGTGACGACCGGGCACGGGCTCGACGCGTTGACGGCCGAGTTCGCGGCGCAGCACGACGACTACGGCGGGATTCTGGCCAAGGCGCTGGCGGACCGGCTGGCCGAGGCATTCGCCGAGCGCATGCACGAGGAGGTGCGGCGGGGGCTGTGGGGGTACGCGCCGGAGGAACGGCTCGATAATACCGCGCTCATTCGCGAGGAATACCAGGGCATCCGGCCAGCGCCGGGGTACCCGGCCTGTCCGGATCATTCGGAGAAGACCACGCTTTTCCAGTTGCTCGATGCACCGGGCGGGGCCGGCATGCAGCTCACCGAGAGTTATGCCATGCTGCCCGCGGCCAGCGTGAGCGGATGGTACTTCTGGCGCCCCGAGGCGGAGTATTTCGGGGTGGGGCATATCGACCAGGATCAACTGGCGGAGTACGCTGCGCGCAAGGGGTGGACGCTCGAGCAGGCGCGCCGCCTGCTGGCGCCGCAGCTGGGTTGATGATCTTGTGCCGGGAGTGTGACGGTCGCTTTCCTGTGTCGTCCCTGATTCGATCCCGGGCTGTACCATGGTCCTGTAACCATTCGGCCTGTCCTTACGCCTGTTTCCGCCCATGACTTCCGATCGAACTCCTGCGCTGGCGCGTGTCCTGTACCCCACCGGTCTCCTGCTCCTGATCGCGCCGATGCTGGAGCTGATGGCGCGGATCTGGCCGCTGCAGTTGCACCTCATTCAGTGGCGTTATCAGGCGGGAACCGCGTTCCTGTCGGCAATGCCGGTGGTGATGATGGGGCTTCTGGTACTGGCGCTCGCCGCGCATTTCGGGGAGCAGCCGCGCGTGCTGCGTCTGGCGGGAGTGGCTGCGCTGCTGCTGGCGGTGGTGCTGCTGCCGCTGCTCGTGGGATATGCGCTCGATGCGGTGCAGTTCCGGGCGATGGTCGAGTCCGGGGCGCGTGGGCCGCTGCGCAACAGGTCGCTGGTAACCGGTGCGACGGGGCTCGTGGCGGTGGTGGCAGCGGTCAGCCTCGGGATAGGGGCATGGCGGGCTGGGAAGCCGGACGCGGTGGCGCGCCGATCCAAGGATCGGAAGAGCGGTGAGGCGGAAACTCTGCTCATCTCGGATCCGCGTTGACACTTCGCACGCTGAGGCGGATCCGCTGGCTGATGGCCAGCCTGTCGTTCGCCGAACTGGTTACCGCGCTCAGGCTGGCGGCCGAATCCCGCGGAGCACGTGAGCGACGCCTCGAGGCGGTGCGCAGTGCGTGGAGCGGTCGCCTCGTGTTCGTCTGCTACGGGAACATCATGCGGAGCGCCTTCGCGGCGGCGTATGTGCAGCGGGAGCACCCGGCGTTGGCCGCACGTGTTTGTGGGGCAGGGACGCATGCCCGCCCCGGGAAAGCGGCCGAACCTACAGCCCGCATGATGGCTGCCGAATGCGGAGTCGACCTCACGGCCCATGCGGCCACGCGCGTCGTGGACGCTCGGCTCGGCCCCGGCGATGTGGTCGTATGTATGGATCTGGCGAATGCCGCGCGGGTCGTGCGGACGGGCGTCGACGCCAGGAGTGTCTTTCTGATCGGGGACGCGGCCGGGGGGCGCCGAGAGGTGGAGGATCCCTACGGGCGAGGCGAGAGCGCCACGAGGGAGGCGTTCGAGCGACTGCGGGCGTGCTGTGATGCGTGGATCCGGGTGCTTGGACGGGCCGTTACGTAGTTCTCGGGCATGCCCGTTGCACTGGTGCGGCGAATTTTCCGCTGGCTACGCGTATCCCGTGAGTACCGTCACGAATTCGCCGTGTTGTGGACAACAGGGCGGAAAAAAAATCCGTGAGAACACGTGACCGACGGCACACTCGCCGATAAAGTGAGCCCGATCCTGTGACCGAGACTACACCTGTGCAGGTTGTGTGCCTCTACGTTCCACCGCTGGCACCACCTCGCACTTTCACAGGAGAATATCGTTGCCAGCACTCAGAGGACTCGTCAACGTGTTGAGTCGAATTACAGCACGAGCAGGGTTGGTCACCCCTTCGACTCGGGGAAGACGACAAAGGCAAACCCGGTGAAAACCGGCGACGCAAAGCTCCAGGGCTACCGCGGGAAAGGCTCCCGTCATGCCGGCTGAGTTACCGAATCACACACGGATGATGGAGATCCGCAAATGTTCCCCCGCAGCATGAAGTATCTCGCAGTAACCGCGGCCCTGTTCACTGCGGCGTGTAGCGCAGACACCACAGTCGCGCCCGAAGGACCGCCGTCGGCCGAACAGATGCCGACAGGCGCACCGGAGTATGTCATCATCGGGAACGATGTGTTCCTCGAACCGGGCAAGTCGGAAGCCCTGACGCCGGTGGAGCGAATCGCCCGTTGGCGTCTGGTTTGGTGGTCGTCGTCGAACAGTGCAGTAGCCAGTGTCGACTGGCGCGGCCTGGTGACGGCCCGGCAGGAAGGTTCCACCACAGTTACCGCCCTCAGCCTCGGCGGATCGCACAGCTGGCCCGTGTACAGCTATGATGCGTCGAAGGTCACCTTCGCCGTCACCCCGGCTTCGCCCACTGTGGCGGTTGGGGCCACTGTCGAGCTGAACGCCTCCATTACCGCCGGATCGGGCATGGACCTTCCGGTCTCCCGGGTCACCTACCGTAGCGACAACTCGGCCGTGGCCACGGTGTCGAACGATGGTCGGGTCACCGGTGTGAGCCGGGGCAGCACCACCATCCGCGTCAGCGCCCTCGGCTTGGCCCGGACTGTCACGGTAACGGTTGGAAGCTCATCATCCGGTTCCCCTGCACCGGCGCTGCTCACCGCGCTCACGCTTTCCCCGCGCGGCAACTTCACGATCGGGACCGGGCTTTCCCAGGCCTTCACCGTGAATGGGACCTGGTCCGATGGCGTGAGCCGGCCGGTTTCAGCGACGTTCACGGCTACCGGCGGAACCATTACCCCCCAAGGTATCTATACGGCACCGGCTACGGCCGGCACGCATCGCGTGATCGTGGGCGCCGAGGGGAGCCTGCTGCGCGACACGGCCATCATTACGGTTACGGCTCCCACACTTACGGAGCTTCGGATCACTCCCAAGACCGTGTCGATGGCGCCCGGCAACACGCAGCAGTTCAATGTCACGGCCAAGTGGAGCAACGGGGCCGTCACGGTGCCCAACGTGACCTGGAGCCGCGTGGGCGGCAGCAGCAACGGGTCCGTATCGTCGAACGGGCTGTATACGGCGCCCTCGTCGGCCGGCACGTACCGGGTGATCGTGGCCCACAACGGCGGTACCCTGCGGGATACGGCGGTCGTGACGGTCACTTCCACGCCTCCCGTGCTGTCCTCCCTGAGCATCAACCCGAAGACGGTCACGATCCCCACGGGCGGTACGCAGCAGTTCACGGCCTCCGCCCAGTGGAACAACGGGTCCACCACCGTCCCGTCGGTCACGTGGAGCCGGGTCGGGGGGAGCAGCAACGGGTCCGTGTCGTCCAGCGGGCTGTACACGGCGCCGGCCACGGCCGGTACCTACCGGGTGATCGTGGCCCACGATGGCGGAACGCGGCGGGATACGGCCACGGTGACCGTGGTGGCCCCCACGCTCACGAAGTTGACGATCAGCCCCAAGACTGTCACCTTGTCTCCCAACGGGGTGCAGCAGTTCAGCGCCACCGCCCAGTGGAGCAACGGGTCCACCACGGTTCCGACACTGAGCTGGAGCCGGATCGGCAGCGGGTCGATCAGCACGAGTGGCCGGTATACGGCGCCTTCCTCGGCCGGCACGTACCGGGTGATCGTGGCACACAGCGGTGGCACGCTTCGTGATACGGCAACGGTCACGGTTTCGGCGCCGCAGCCTACGGTCACGTCGTTCGTGCTCTCGCCGGGTTCGGCGTCGCTCAACGCTGGCGGGACGCGTCAGTTCTCCACCGCGGTCACGTGGTCGGATGGGGCGAGCCGGCCGGTGACGGTGAGCTACCAGGCAACGGGAGGCAGTGTCTCAGTGGGTGGACTTTATACGGCCGGGCAGGTGGCCGGCACGTTCATGGTGATCGCGTCGTGCTCCTGCGGCGTGGCGGATACGTCGGCGGTTACGATTGCAGCCGCGCAGGCGCAGTTGCTGAACCTGACGATCAGCCCGAAGACGGTGACCGTGGCGCCCGGTGCGACGCAGCAGTTCGGTGTATCGGCCCAGTGGAGCACGGGAGCGATCACGCTGCCGCCGGTGACGTGGAGCCGGATCGGTGGCAGCAGCGCCGGATCGGTGACCTCGAACGGGCTGTACACGGCACCGCAAAGTCCGGGGACGTACCGGGTCGTGGTGGCGCATACGGGTGGGATCCTGCGAGATACGGCTGTCGTGACGGTGCAGGGGGCGGCCCCGCCGCCGCCAGTCGGTGGACAGTGGAACTTGGCATCGAATCTGCCGGCTGGCATGACGCTTCGCAGCGATACACACCACAACACGCTCATTCCATCGGGATGGGGGGGGGTCGCTCAACGCTCGGGACCGGCTCCGTCGGTCGTGACGGATGCATCCGATCCCTCAGGAGATGGTAACGTCATGCGACAGCTCTGGGGCGGCGTGGGCGATGGGGCTTCGCCCAGCTTCCTCTACCGGCAGACCAATTACAACCACATCTACGTGGCCACTATCGCCAAGATCTCTTCGTCGATGATGCCGACGAACGAGGTCAAGTGGTTGACTTGGGCTCCGGCGAGTGGCTTTGCGTGGCTTGGGTTCTACGGGTCGTCGGGAACCTACGGCAGTCAGCGATTCGGCCTGCGTGGGGCGGAAACCGAAATGCGCTTCGTCCGACGGTCCGGTCAAGACTACATCAGCGAGCGTGTTGGGACCCACATGAACATCCCGACCGATCGTTGGGTGAAAGTCCAGATCGAACTGCGAATCTCCCCCGTGCGCGTCCGCGTCTGGATCGACGATGTGTTGGTGCAGACCGAAGGCGCCTCGTTCAACTGGGCTGGCATCACCAGCTTCGGCGAGTTGCAGATGGGATCCACGTGGGGCGGAGGCAATGGACGGTCTGCTCCCAGCGGGGCCTCCATCGACTACGGGCGGACAGTCATCTGGTCCAACTAGATATGAGGACCTATCCTCAGCGCCTGGCATAGCTCCAGCCGGTGCTGAGGACTGAAGACCGCGAATCCCCATAACTCAACACGGAACCATGGCGACCGTCGTGGTTCCGTGTTGCCATTTCAGGGCGATCTGAGACTGGCCCGGTGGTCCGGGATTCCGGTCTTTTATTGTCTTGAAGCGGGGCGGCCCTTCGGAAAGGTGCGCGCAACGAGCCATTTAATATGCATCCGCAAGCCCCTTCTGCGGAACGGGATGCGCATGATGAAATCGTCAAGCATGGCGCGATCCCTTCTTTCGTAGGCATGATGAACTACATCCGCACTTCTTCGGATGATCTGTTCCTTGATCAGGTGGAGGTTTTCGTGGCCGGCGGGGTGATGGGTTGTGGCATACTCGAGTATCCTTATATCTCCGGCCACGAACCCTTCTCCTGTCCCGCTGAATGATGTGGGGCGGGCCATATAGGACAACAGGATCTCCCTGTTGGCGATGACGGGGGAGAACTGGGCGCATCTGAGGATGAATTCGAAGTCTTCCGATGGCTTACGGCTCAAAGGAGACGGAAAGCCGCCCGCTTCCTGATATAGCGTCCGATGCAGGATGTATGTCCCTACCAGCACCGGCTGGTAGGTGAGCAGCAGGGGGTATAGGGGGGCATGTATGACGTGCCTCTTGTCGTTGGATTGCCAGTCGTCACCCCAGTATCCGTCTGGCGCGAGAGCGAATTTGCTCGAGTAGAGCGTCCGGTCTTCCCGGATCATCCGGGAATCGCAAAAGATCATTCGCGCGGACGGATCTGCCGTTCGTGCCTCAAGCTGCGACGTGATGAAGGAAGGATGCCACTGATCGTCAGAGTCGAGAAAGGCAATCCACGATGAGGAAGTTTCTAGGACTCCGCGATGGCGTGCATGCCCTGGGCCGAAGTTATCGGTTCTGACGTAACGGACTTGCTCTTCGAATTTCTCTACCACGCCTCGAGTGTCGTCGCTGGATCCGTCGTCCACCACGACTATCTCCTGCGCTGGCGTCGTCTGCGCCAGAACCGATCTGATGGTGCCTTCGATCGTCAACGCAGAATTGTAAGCAGGTATCACGACTGCGAGTCCATCTTGCTGGGTCATATCGGCTTCTGCAACAGTCATGTCATCATTCCGGGAAGTAGATGGGCACAATGGCATTCTTTCCCATGCGGCGGCTGCATCGAACCGGATAAACGTCGCTCGACCACGGCGCCTCAGGCGAGACAGCGATCCCCACGCTCGTCGTATCGATCGTGACTGACCACCGTCCGCGATCGTCTCCGAGGTGGGAGATTCTCGAAGATGGCGTATCCGACTGGATCTGTGAAATGGGGGCAAGA
>CAZUKU010000045.1:20975-28740 GCA_964621045.1 uncultured Gemmatimonas sp. | reverse complement strand
GTCCGGGCACGCGCAGCGTGTTGTGCACGATGATGTTGATCTGCTCGGTGCCGATGGTGACGCCGGTGATGCCGCCCACGAACCCGAACACGATGATCGACAGCACCATGCCGCTGAAGCCCGGGTCGCCCCACGGCGCCCGTCGCAGCCAGCCGAAGAGCCCCTGCGTGAACCCGCGGAGACGCATGCCGAGCTCCATCCCGGCCGGCACGGTGAAGCCGTGGATCATGGACGCGAGCACCGCCATGTACATGAAGTACGACGTGTTCACGATCTTCCACGCGGGGCCGAAGCCCGGATCCACGAGCAGGTGGTGCGCCGACGCCATGGAGATGAACAGGATGTAGAGCACGAACGCGGAGCGGCTCACCTTCTCGTTGAGCACCACGCCGCCCACGGTGAGCGCCGACAGCAGATACCAGATGGCCACCATGGCCGCCACGTTGATCTGCTGCGACGAGTGGCCGAGCCCCCACCAGATCATGCGGTAGACCTGCGGGTCGACTTCCGGAATGAGTCCCACCGACCAGAGGAACGTGGGGATGTAGATGAGGGCGCCGTGGAGCAGCGTGATCACGGCGATGATGGCCGCCGTCACCGCGCCGTACACCACGAGCGGCACGGATCCCTCGTAGCGCCGTTCCCGTTTCGCGATGACCAGCGTGGCGAAGAACTGCGCCACCACGAGCAGCGCGCCCACGGCGAACAGGATGATGCCGAGATAGAAGAGCGGATGGGCCTTGAGCGGCGGATACGACGTGAACAGCACGTCCGCCTTGCCGCTCCACTGCATCCATTCCACGAGCAGCGCGCCGGTGAGCATGAGGCCGAAGTTGAACCAGCCGAACCGTGGCGCCGCGGGCCTCGCGTTCAGGAGCGCCGTGGCACAGAGCCACAGCACCGCCATCTCGAAGAAGATGATGAAGAAGATGAGCATGTTCATCCCGTGCGCGCCGAGAATGCGATAGTACCACTCGGCGGGGAGCAGGTGCACGACCTGCCAGCGGGTGAGCACGAGGAGCAGCGCGGCCACGGCCCCGATGAGGAGCGCGACCACGGCGACGACGGCGTTCGCCTTGATCAGCCCTTCGGCCCGGCGGTGCACGTGTCGTCCGGTGAACTCGCAGACGCGGAAGTCGCCCGTGGCGACGGCGGTGTTCATGGCTGGCCTCCGTCGAGGATGCGGGCGCCGGTGTTGTCGGAGAGCACCTGGCCGGCTTCGTCCAGCACGATCACGCGTCCGACCATCGTGTGATGGCCGATGCCGCAGAACTCGTTGCAGATGATGCGGAAGTCGCCGGATGCGGTGGGCGTGACCTCGAGTGCGTAATCGTAGCCCGGCACGATCTGGAAGTTCACGTTCAGCGGATACAGGCTGAAGCCGTGGTTCACGTCGAGCGCCGAGATGTGCAGCCGGTACGTTTCGCCGCGCACGAGCTGCAGGATGGGATACCACTGATACGTGAGCGCGGTGAGATAGACGTGACTGCCGGGCGGCGGCTGCACGATGGGAATGCCGCGGTCCTCGCCCACCTTGTACTGGTTCGAGAACTCGATCGTGCGCGCGAAGAACGCGCGGGGCTCCACCTTCGTGCGGACGCCGGAGGGGTTCTGTCCGCCGCGCCAGTGCCAGAGCGGCATCATGGCGAAGAGCACCATGCACCACGCGAAGGCGATGGCCACCCAGATCTTCTCCGCGCGATGCGCGGGCTTCCACCAGACGCCGGGCGCGGCGTCGAGTCCCGTATGCACCTTGGTCAGCATGGGCGCCTCACGGGAGGGTGCCTTGCGGCATGGACAGGATCTCCCACATGCCCCAGCCGGTGTACACCACGAACATCACCACCAGGCCCGCGGCGAGCAGGAGAAAGATGTTGTCGAAGAGTCGCTGCAGGAGCGGCGGCGATTCGTCGGGAACGGCATCGGGGTCCGGCACGGCATACCTCGGACGTGAAGGGAACGGCTACCCGGAGCGTTTCCGGGGTGAGGACGCCGCGCGCGCACGCGCGGACGGCGTCTTCGATTTCGCCTTCGTCGGCGGAGACTGGGACGTGCGGGTGACACCGGCGGCCGGTCCGCGGGCTGGCGGCGGGGCCTTGCCGGGGGCGATGTCGTGGAGTGGAGCCATGGCGGGCTGTTCGGCGATGTCGCCGAGCAGATCTGCGATCGTGGTTTCGCGGAAGAACGTGTGCAGCGCGTCCGACACCGCTTCCCAGCGCGGATGCACGACGCACGGGTTCTTCCAGCCGCAGGAGGCGCGGCCGAGCAGGCAGCGGCGGGGCGCCACGTCGTCGAACAGCGCGGCGACCTGGCCGAGCGTGATGCTTTTCGGCGCGCGCGCGAGCTGGAATCCGCCGCGCGGTCCGCGCACGGAACGCAGCAGCCCCGCGCGCGCCATCGCGTGCAGCGTCTTGGAGAGATAGTTCTGCGGCACCTGCAGGTCGGTGGCGATGGCGTCCACGCGTACCGGAGCGTGCACCCCGTGTTCGGCGATGTGGACGATGGCGCGCAGGGCGTACCTGGTGGTGTCACTGAGCCACATGAGCGATGAAGGCGTGAGGGCGATCGTGGAGTGTGGTGCCGGGCGTATGCCAGGCCGGATCCCGGGCAGAATCCCGGCCCGGATTGAATTTATCATGTACATATGATAAAATCGCCGCAAGGGGGGTCTCGAAGATCGGGATTCCCGGTCGGGGGATCCCCGACTCCGTTCCTCAGGCTTTGCCGGTCATGCGCGCGCTCGAACGCCTTGCTCTTCGCCTGATCCGTGCTTTCGATGCCGTCTGTCACCGGCTTGGCGACTGGCGGTACAACCCGCTGCACCAGAGCGGCACGATCGCCGTGGCGCTCCTGCTGGTGCTGCTCGGCACGGGACTGTACCTGCTCGTGATGTATCGCGTGGCGGCGCCGTGGGAATCGGTGGCGCGGCTGCAAGGAGATCCGTTCCTGGGACGATGGGTGCGGAGCCTGCATCGCTACAGCTCGGACGCGCTCGTGGTGGCGGTGCTCGTGCATGCGCTGCGCCTGTTCGCGCAGGCGCGGAGCTGGGGGCCGCGCGCGCTCGCGTGGATGTCCGGCGTGTTCCTGCTGCTGCTCGTCTTCGTGAGCGGGTGGACGGGATTCGTGATGGTCTGGGACACGTTCGGCGGCGAGCTCGCGCTGGCCGGCGCGCATCTGCTCGACGCACTCCCCGTGTTGTCGGAGCCGATATCGCGCGCGTTCGCCGGCGACCGTCCGGTTCCGTCCGCGTTCTTCTTCCTCAATCTCTTTCTGCACGTCGCGCTGCCGCTGGGCGTGGCCGCGGGACTCTGGCTGCACGTCTCCCGGGTGGCGCGTCCCGTGCTGCTGCCGCCGCGTCCGCTCCTGTGGGGGATCGTCGGCGCGCTGGTGGTGCTGTCGGTCGTGTTCCCCGCGTCGCTGGCGCCGCGGGCCGACGCCTTCGTCGTGCCGGCGGACGTGCCGGTGAATCTCTTTTATGCGCCGTGGCTTCCGCTGGTGACGCGGATTCCGGCGTGGCTCGCGTGGACGGGCGCGCTCGTCACGTTCGGCGCGGCGCTCGCCGTGCCGCGGTTCACCCGTCGCGCACGCGAAGGCGCGTGGGCGCCGAGCGTGGTGGATCCGCGGCTC
This sequence comes from uncultured Gemmatimonas sp., assembly GCA_964621045.1. Classification (GTDB taxonomy): domain Bacteria; phylum Gemmatimonadota; class Gemmatimonadetes; order Gemmatimonadales; family Gemmatimonadaceae; genus JAABRT01. The sequence continues at coordinate 25,113 of CAZUKU010000045.1, read as the reverse complement.
TGCACGGGGTGTGCGCAGTGTCCACAGGATTGTCCGTGGGAAGCGATCACGATGCAGCCGCGTGACGACGACCGTCCCACGCTCGTGGCGCACGTGGATCCGTCGCGGTGTGTGAGCTGCGGCATCTGCGCCGGTTCGTGCGCGCCCATGGGCGTGGGGCCGGCGCATCGCACGGGGCGTGATCAGATGGTGGCCATCCGGGCGCTCACCCGCCGTGTCATCGCGCCGTCGATCGTGCCGCCGGTGGTCGCGGTGTGCTGCGAGAATGCGGCGCCCGGACATTTCGACGCGTTGCGCGCCGAGCAGGTGGTCGTGCTGTCGGTTCCGTGCAGCGGCAACCTGCATTCGTCGGTGGTGGAGACGGCGATTCGCGGCGGCGCGGCGGGCGTGATCATCTACTCGTGTCCGCCGCGCGACTGTCGCGGGCGCGAGGGGCCGAAGTGGCTGGAGGAGCGATTGTATCACGACCGGGAAGCGGAGCTGCAGCCGCGCGTGGATCGGCGGCGTGTCACGACAGCGACGATGGTGACGGGCGACGTGGGGCATACGCTTGCGGCGTTGCGCGGATTCCGGACGCGTCTCGTGCCGCTCGGCCTCGTGGAATCGGATGTGCTGGGTGTGGTCGACACGGCGTGCGAACGGCCGCCGGTGTTCGTGACGGAGGAGCGGTCGTGAAAGCGGCGATCCTGTGGCGTGTGGCCGGCGTGGCGGCAATGGTGATCGTGCTGCTGGCGCTGCGCGAGGGGTCGTCCGTTCGTCTTCGGAATCCCGCGGGGGATCAGGCATGGATCCGGCTTTCGTGGAGCGCGCGTCCCGAGCGGGTGGAGCAGTGTCGGCGCCGGAGTGACGAAGAGCTTGCCGCGCGTCCGGAACACATGCGGCTCCGGCTCGAGTGTACGGGCACGTTCGCGCGTTATCGGCTGCGTCTGTCGGTCGACGAGGCGGAGGTGCTGTCGGAGATCGTGCGTGGTGGCGGGTTCCGTCACGATCGTCCCATGCATGTGCTGCACGAGGCCGCGGTGCGTCCGGGGCTCGTGCGCGTGCGGGTCTCGCTGGTGCGGATCGATACGGTGGAGGCCGTGTCCGTGGCGGGCGAATCGGACAGTGGCGCAGTCGCCATGTCGGAGCGCGAGGCGCGGGAGCAGGAAGAGCGTGTGCGGCAGGCGGGGGAGGGGATTCCGCCGGAGCTCGGCCTGGATACCACGTTGACGCTCGGCGCCGGCCGTGTCGTGTTGATCACCTATGATGGTACGCGCCGGGCGCTCGTGGCACGGACCGGGCGGGAGTGATGCTTTTCGGGTTCGGTGTTTCGGTTCGTTGTTACACGTGGGCGAGCAGGCCGTCCACGAGTGTCTGCGCTTCGTGCTGCACGCGGGCGAGGTGGTCGGAGCCCAGGAAGCTTTCGGCGTAGATCTTGTAGACGTCTTCCGTGCCGGATGGACGGGCGGCGAACCAGCCGTTGGCCGTGCCGATCTTCACGCCGCCGATCGCGGCGTCGTTGCCCGGGGCGTGAGTGAGGATGTCGGTGACCCGATCGCCGGCGAGTTCGCGTGCCGTGATGTCGTGTGCGGTGAGTGCGCCGAGGCGGCGTTTCTGCGCCGGTGTGGCGCGCGCGTCGATGCGGGCGTAGGTCGGTTCGCCGAGCCGGTTTGCGAGTTCGCGGTAGCGTTCGCCCGGATCGCGTCCTGTGCGCGCGGTGAGCTCGGCGGCGAGCAGGCAGGCGATGATGCCGTCCTTGTCGGTGGTCCAGACCGTGCCGTTCCGGCGGAGGAACGACGCGCCGGCGCTTTCTTCGCCCACGAAACCGAGCGTGCCGTTCACGAGGCCGTCCACGAACCACTTGAAGCCTACGGGCACTTCGTGACAGCGCCGGCCGTGCGCGGCGCAGACGCGGTCGATGAGGCTGCTGCTCACCACCGTCTTGCCGATGGCGATGTCGGCGCGCCAGGCCGGTCGGTGCGTGAGGAGATAGTCGATGCACACGGCGAGATAGTGGTTCGGCTGGAGCAGACCGCTGCTCCGCGCGACGATGCCGTGCCGGTCGTGATCGGTGTCGGCGGCCAGTGTCACGGCGTACTGCGCCGCGTGGTCGAGCACGCCGGCCATGGCGTGCGGTGACGACGGGTCCATGCGCACGACGCCGTCCCAGTCGCGTGTCATGAAGCGGAAGGTGGCGTCGACCGTGTCGTCGAGGACGGTGAGCGGCAGCCGGTAGTGATCGGCGATGTGCTGCCAGTAGTGCACGCCGGCGCCGCCGAGCGGGTGCGCGGCGATCGTGATCGGCGCGTCGCGGATGGCATCGAGGTCGAGCACGTGCGCGAGGTCGTGCACGTAGGCGGTGCGGTAGTCGTGTACGTGCGTGGTGTTCGCGGCGCGCGCGGTGCGGACGGAGACTCGGCGTACGTCGCGGAGGCCGTTCGCGAGGATCGCGTTGGCGCGGGATTCGATCGCGTTGGTCGCGTCCTTGTCGGCGGGGCCGCCGTGGGGCGGATTGTACTTGAAGCCGCCATCGGCCGGCGGGTTGTGCGACGGGGTGATGATGATGCCGTCGGCGAGGGCGTCGCGGCGGCCGGCGTTGTGCGTGAGGATCGCGTGCGAGACGGCGGGTGTGGGGACGTAGTCGCCGTCGGGCGCGATCATGACGGTGACGTGGTTCGCGGCGAGGACTTCGAGGGCCGATTCGTGCGCCGGCGTGGAGAGGGCGTGTGTGTCTGCGCCGAGGAAGAGCGGGCCCGTGATGTCGTGCGCGGCGCGGTATTCGCAGATCGCCTGGGTGATCGCGAGGATGTGCTGTTCGTTGAACGTGGTCGTGAGCGCCGAGCCGCGGTGTCCGGAGGTGCCGAACGCGACGCGTTCTGCCGGGTTCGCCGGGTCGGGGGTGCGGGTGTAGTAGGCGGTGATCAGGGCCGGCAGATCGACGAGGTCGTGCGGGCCCGGGCGGGTGCCGGCGGCGGGGTGGAGGGGCATGTGGAGAAGGTACGCCGGGGCCGGGGGCGTGGCCATGCGGGTGGGCGGCCGCGATGGGGGGGGTCGGCGTGCAGGGGGCGGGCGATCCGGCGTGGAATGAGGCGGGGATCCGGCGTGGAATGGAATGCTGAGGGGGCCGGCAGTGGAATGATGGGAGCGGCGGTGAATCGGTGACGGTTCGGGGGCGGATGTCGTGCATGATGTGCACATGGCGGATTCTCTCACCTTGCTTGGTGTCCTGCGGGACCGTATCCAGGCCCGGCACTACAGCCCGCGTACGGAGCAGGCGTACGTGCACTGGGTCCGGCGTTTCGTGCGCCATCACGGGAGGCGGCATCCCCGCGTGCTCGGGCCGGTGCACGTCCAGGAGTTTCTGACGCATCTCGCGCGTGACCGGCAGGTGAGTGCGAGCACCCAGAACCAGGCGTTGGCCGCGTTGCTGTTTCTGTACCGTCATGTGCTCGACCTGCCGATCGCCGCTCCGACGGCACATCTGCGGGCGAAGCGGTCGCGCCGATTGCCGGTGGTGCTCACGGGAGAGGAAGTGCAGATCGTGCTCGACGCGATGGAGGGAGTACCGCGTCTGATGGCGGCTCTGCTGTACGGGAGCGGGATGCGGCTGCTGGAGTGCTGTGCCCTGCGGGTGAAGGACGTGGATCTCGTCCGGTGCGAGGTGATCATCCGCGACGGAAAGGGCCGGAAAGACCGCATCACCATGCTGCCGCGTGCGCTGGTGGCGCCGCTTCGCGCGCATCTCGTGCGCGTCCGGCAGCAGCACGAGCGGGATCTGCGCACCGGCGGGGGGTTCGTGACGCTGCCCGGTGCGTTACGCGGCAAGCTCGGGCATGCGGCGGCGCGCAGCCGGCCGTGGCAGTGGATTTTCCCCGCGGCCCGCACGTACCGGGATCGGGCGACTGGTGAAGTGCGCCGGCATCATGTGCACGAGAGCGTATTGCAACGCGCCGTGACGATGGCGGCGCGGGTGGCGGGGCTCACGAAGCGGGTCACGTGTCATACGTTCCGGCATTCGTTCGCGACGCATCTGCTGGAGGCGGGATATGACATCCGGACGGTGCAGGAGCTGCTCGGGCATTCGGATATCCGGACGACGATGATCTATACGCACGTGTTGAATCGTGGCGGGCTGGGGGTTCGGAGTCCGCTGGATATG
>CAZUKU010000045.1:0-20965 GCA_964621045.1 uncultured Gemmatimonas sp. | reverse complement strand
GGTGGGAGGGGGGTAGGGTCGGGGATTATCTAGACCGGGATATCGTGTTGGGTGGGTGGGGGCGGGTGGAGGGAAGGTGTTGGGGCTGGGGAACTTGCCGGGATCGGGGTGGGGTGTATCGTTGGGGATTGGCCGGCGGATTAGCCCGCGAGCGGGGATTAGATCGGTCGAGCTAATTGGCGCACATTAGGCATCCCCCCAAAGCGGACTGGCATTGACACATCCGAAGCACCCGACGCCATTCCTCGAAGTGCGGTATGAAGTAGTGGACTTGTCGCCACCCGTAGTCGCGTTTTGCGCTGGCTACGAGTCCGGAGAATGGAGGGCGGATCAGCTCGCTCGACACCTCCTGCACTGGCTACCCGAATTCGCACTCTCCTTCAGCGAGTGGGCTGACCTGGGCGCACACAATGCGGTCGAGCTGATAGGTGTCGCCACGCGCAGCATCTACACATCGGAGAAGTACCAGAAGCGCGGAGAGTTCGGGGAAGTCCTGTTGCATGCTATGCTTCGTCAGCATTTTGGCAGCGTCCCGGCGATCTCTAAGTACTACTTCAAGGACGCTAGCAACGATACGGTCAAGGGGTTTGACGCCGTACACGTAGTTCGCTCGGACTCCGAGTGGGAGCTGTGGTTGGGCGAGGTAAAGTTCTACAACGATTTTGCCGCGGCGGCGCGCGATGTTTGCAAGGAACTCGAAGAGCACGCAAAGCGCGACTACCTACGCTCTGAGTTCTCCGCCATTACGCGCAAGGTGGACAAGCAGTGGCCGGAGGCGGAAGCGCTCCTAACTCTGCTGCATCAGAATACGAGCCTCGACAAGATCTTTGCTCGCGTCACGATACCGGTGCTGCTGACTTACGACAGTACCGTAGTGACATCACACTCTGCGGTAACAGGCGAATATCTTGCTGCGCTAAAGGCCGAAGTGGATGCACATCGCACTTCGTTCTCCGAGCGCATTCCCGCGCTGCCCGTCGCCGTTCGGCTTCTTCTCCTTCCCTTGGCACACAAGGCTCGCCTTGTTGCCCTAATGGATGAGGCGCTCAAGAAATGCCAAGCAGCCTTCTAAATCCGCAAGAGCTCCGCAACACACTGTCGGACGGCAGTCGCGTCGCGGCCCAGCCCTTTCAGGTGATGAGTAGCCTGGCCGCCTTCTCATCGCAGCGCGCATTTGATGAGGACGCGCAAGACCTCATTCTCCGCGCGTTGGAGCACCGGGATGAGCTAGGGGCGAGCGCGGCAATACTCGACGGGCTTGTTCGGGAGATCGGACTCTTCCCCTTTCTTGACGAAGCAGGGCTTGGGCTTGCCGACCGCATTGCATATGAATTCCATCGCCCGCAGGGCATGGAGGATCGCGAAGTTGTGTTCCATCGTCCGCAGGCCCGCGTCTATCGCGAGTTGATGAGAGGGCGAAGCGTGATTCTTAGTGCACCAACGAGTTTCGGCAAGAGCCTTGTCATTGACGCTGTCATTGCCTCCAAGCGCTATTCAAACATCTTGGTGGTTGTGCCAACCCTCGCCCTCGTAGACGAGACCAGGCGGCGCTTCGCTCGGTTCTCGGATGCGTATCGCATCATCACACATCCATCGCAGATGCGCGGCGATCGGAACGTGTTCGTTCTTACTCAGGAGCGCGGACTTCAACTCGAGGACCTCGATTCCGTTGACTTTCTCGTAATTGACGAGTTCTACAAGCTCGCTCCCGATCGCGATGAAGCGGGCGGTCGCGCGTCACTTCTGAATCAGCTCTTCTACGCCGTTTCGCGCCGCGGCGTACCCTTCTACCTGCTTGGCCCCAGCGTGACAGGACTTGCGGAGAATGTCTCTTCGCGCCTCGACGCGCAGTTTCTTGTAGAACCCTACCATACCGTCGCCTCAGACCTTCACAGGGTCCACTGGAAGGGCGACCAACTAGAGGCACTTGTCGAGCTTTGTGGGTCGCTATCGGGACCAACCATAGTGTTCTGCAAGTCACCCTCTCGAGCAGCTAAGGTAGTGCGTCGGCTTCTGCTCGAACGGTCATGGGCTCCGACAGAGGAGCTAGCCCCAGCTGTGGAGTGGCTCGGACAGACCTATCATCCCCGATGGCACTTTGTCGAAGCGCTAGCTCACGGTATTGGCGTCCATCACGGTCGCATTCCCCGCGCACTCGCACAGTACATCATTCGATTATTCGACCAAGGCAGCCTTCCGCTTCTCGTCTGCACCTCGACACTCATTGAGGGTGTCAACACTAAGGCGCGCAATATTGTCGTGATGGACAACACGATTAATCAACAGAAGTACGATTACTTCACATTTAACAACATTCGCGGTCGATCTGGGCGGATGTTTCAACACTTTGTTGGCCACGTCTACCTCTTCCACGATCCCCCAGCGGCGTCGCTTCCCCTTGTAGACATTCCAGGAATCAGCCAGAGCGCCGCGGCCCCCGACAGCCTCTTGGTTCAGCTCGCAGAGGAGGAGCTGTCCGACTCCTCTCGGGAACGACTTCGCGGCCTGCACGACCAGAGACTTCTGAACTTCGGCACTATCAAGGAGAACGTCGGCATCGATCCTCAAACCCAGTTGCGGATTGCGGCGGAGATTGATGAAGACCCACAGGCCTTTCAGTCAGGTCTTTACTGGAGTGGCTATCCGACGTCAGCGCAAGTGCTGTTCGTATGCAACCTCATCTGGCGTCACTTCGGCGGGTCAAAGTTGGGCTCCGGCAGTGCGAAATCCGCGAAGCAGCTCGCCTTCCTCATTGACCGATTGCGCTCGGCGCCAAGCACTGCGGAGATTGTCTCATCGCAACTATCGTACCGGGACGATCCAGACGAGGCCGTTCAGGGAACATTGGACTTCCAGCGACTCTGGGCAATGTTTCACTTTCCTCGTCTCCTTCGCGCGATTGATCGCATTCAGCGGGACGTGTTTCGCCGCCTGCGCCTCCCCGCAGGCAATTTTGAGGTATTCGCGTCCCAAGTAGAGTGCCTGTTTCTTGATCCGGCGACGGTTGCTCTGGACGAGTACGGGGTTCCCATTGAGATTGCGAGGAAGCTGGAGGCTGAGCTTGGCGCGGACGGCAGCCTGGATGTAGCGCTCGCCCGCCTCGGGTCGCTTGACCTCACGGCTCTTGACCTTCACCGATTTGAACGCGAGCTGCTGGCGCACGCGATTGAGGGCCTTGCAGCCACCGACCGATCCGCGCGCGGCGCCTAACGACGCTTGCTGCCGACAAGCGCGGCTAGTGTGGCGGTTGTGGGGCCGCTGCTTCACTTTATATGAAAGTCTGCAGCGGCCCCACAACCACATCTTATGGAAGCGCTTGCAGCAGAAGCAAACGTTAGGCATCCACACAACCTTGATCACGGCGACGATGTTCCCGAAATATCAGGCGCTCCAGGGTCCACTGCTCGCTGAACTCGCCCGTCGAGGCGGCCGGACTAGCCCCGGCGCCAAGGACGGGCAGGGGCGGACTGTTTACGGAGCGCTGGCCGAGCACTTCGCTCTCCCAGCAGCGGCACTCGATGTCGAAGTCTTCGAAGCGTCTGGCGTCGCGCGCTCGAAATGGGAAAACATGGTTCGTTGGGCACGCAACGATCTTCGAAAGAATGGACTTCTCGATGGATCGACGCGTGGCATCTGGGCTATCACCGAGGCCGGTGGCAGCTACCTCAGGTCGATCAGCGCTGATGCGGCGGCGGCAGGAACATTGGATGACCAGTTCTCGCTCAGCCCAGAGCAGCTTGCGCGACTGCAAGCTGAGGCTGCGGCGATCGGCGCGGAGGGCGAGCTGTGGGTTCTTGAACACGAACGCCGGCGTTTGGTAGCCGCCGGCCGGGCCGACTTGAGCGCTCAGCTGCGCCAGGTGTCCGTTGAGAATGCTGCTGCTGGCTACGACATTGCGTCCTTCGAAGCGTCCGGCACCGACCGCCTGATCGAAGTGAAGACCAGCGTGAGGGCCGACGCCCCGTTTCTGCTCTCGGCGAACGAGCTGCGCGTGGCGCGACGCCACGGCGCGAGCTACTGGTTGTATCGCGTTACTGATGTGCGTTCCGCGAATCCCCGGCTTCGCTGCCTAGCCAACTTTGCCCAGTACGTCGATGCGGCGCGCGTAGTCCTGACCCCCGCCACCTTCATAGTCACCGAAGGTGAGGATTTCGGCGCGGGTGATGCCTAACGACGCGTTGCTGCCGACCGCGGCTGCCATAAGGAGTGCGGCCTTGCTCGCTGCGCTCGCGGGCCGCATCCTATGGCAGTGCCGCGGCGGCAGAACGCTGAGGCGTTATGTCGCAGCACGCCTTACCCAAAGGAGAGACTATGCCCGTCCGGGAATTCGAACTGTTTCACGGCGCAGTGCTGACCAAGCTCGTGCGTTCCGATAAACCTCTGACACTCCGAATGATCGAGACTAGGTCAGGAGAGTCATGGTCGACCTACAAGATCAATGACGAGGTTCGGCTCCTCCTCAAGCACAGCGTGATTAGCCGTTCCCTCTCTCGAGAGAAGTCTCGTGCGTGGCAGTTCGTTTTCAGTCCGGATCAGATGGTCCAGCTCGCAGTGCCCAATACGTGGTGCGTTCTTGTTTGTGGAGGCAAGACAGTCGGAGACACTCAGATGGAGGTCTGTCTACTCGACCCAACGCAAACGGCTGTCCTTCTAGATGTTTCGATCAGCACTCAACAGTCTCTACTGGTCAAACGAATCGAAGGAAAGAGTCTCCGTGCTTCGAGTGCACGTTCGAACGAGATCGTGATCGCAAGGAACCGCCTCGACACTTGGACGGTACCGGGTAGCTGATCAGGCATTGTCCGATAAGCGTGAGCGGAGCGTTGTATGGCATCTGCGACATAACGACGCGTTGCTGCCGACGGCGGCGCCATAAGGACTGCGGGCTTGCTCGCTTCGCTCGCTGCCCGCATCCTATGGCAGGCCGCCGCGGCAGAACGCTAGGGCGTTAGCCGGACGCGAGAAGGTCCCGCGTATCCGAACAGTCTTTGGTTCGTCTCTAAGGCAGAGTTTAGACTTGACAGATAGACCCTGTCTGTCCATATTGTATGTGTTACATCCCCCCTGTCGCTACGGCGCAGGGTGCGAGGCCGCCGAAAGGCGGCCTCTGCTTTTCTCCCCATAAGTCTTTCTATGACAAAGACTTACGTGTATATCGACGGGTTCAATCTGTATTACGGATCCCTTCGAAAGACGCCATACCGCTGGCTCAATCTTGAGCAGCTGTGCCGTCTTCTGTTGCCGCCGAACGATGTTCAGCGCATCAACTACTACACCGCGAAGGTCGGCGCCCGAGTGGGAGATCCGGACCAGCCGCTTCGCCAGCTAGCCTATCTTCGCGCCTTGGGCACCCTTCCGTCCGTGCAGGTGCACTTCGGACACTATTTGAGTCACGCGGTGTGGATGCCGCTAGAACAACCGGTGCCGGGCGGTCCGAAGTTCGCGCGTGTGATTAAGACAGAGGAGAAGGGCTCGGATGTGAACCTCGCGACGCACCTTGTCAGTGATGCATACGAGAATGCTTTCGATTGCGCCGTCCTCATCACGAACGACTCGGATCTGCGCGAACCGGTCGAGCTTGTGCGCAACAAGCTCGGAAAGCAGGTGGGAGTCCTGAACCCTCAGAAGCATCCTGCCGTCGCGCTCACAAAGGTCGCGACTTTCATCAAGACCATCCGGTCTGGCGTCCTTAAGGCGAGCCAGTTCCCAGATGACCTCACGGACGCTCGAGGCGATTTTTCTAAGCCGGCTGGCTGGTAGGTTGCAGCGCGCCGCCGGCTAACGACGCGTTGCTGCCGACGGCGGCGGTTTCAAGGACTGTGGCCTTGCTCCCTGCGGTCGCTGGCCACATCCTATTTGAAACGCCGCCGCGGCAGAACGCTGGGGCGTTAGGTGACTCAGGATTTTGGAGTCTATGCGAGCGACGATCGTGGTCGATGTGACGGAAGCCGTCGAAGTACAACGTGTTGACGCGTGGTTTACGAATTGGCGCGCAGCCCTCACGTTCTGCTCCGAGGATCTGGGCTGCGGGTGTTGCGTGCGCATCTGGAACGTGGAGGGGTCACCGGCGGCGATCGCGGCGCTCCCCGAGGCTGTCCGCACGGCGAGTGACTGGACGGCTGCCTAGCGGAAGCACGCAGGTGGGGTTTGGACTTGGGCGGTGTGTTGGGATGCCGTCACCTAACGACGCGTTGCTGCCGACCGCGGCTGCCAAGGACTGCGGCCTTGCTCCCTTCGGTCGCGGGCCGCATCCTATGGCAGTGCCGCGGCGGCAGAACGCTGAGGCGTTAGGCAGCTTTTTCCTTTAGAATCAATAGCTGTCCATCGGGAACTCTTCGAGTCCTAGCCGTTGCTCGCTTGTGAGGAGAACGGGCCTTCCAGCGGTTGGGGAAATTCTTAAGAATCGATCCGGAGGGAGGTATCATGAAATCATACACAGCCATCGCAGCGCTCATGCTTCTCGGTTGCTCCGACAGCACCGGCCCAGAGTCTTTTCTGCCAGATGGAAGCTACGAAGTAAGTTTGACATCGCTCGCAAGCCCCAGCAGTACTCCTGGGTGGGCATTAAGCGATCCGAAAATTCAGTTTACTAAGACAGGTGAATCGCTCGTCATAACAGCATCGACGCTGTCCTACCAGGAACTCGGTGAACCTCGGTTTATTCAAAAACTTGAAGATTCATGGAATGTTCATATCGGGCTACAAGCTGACGCGTTCCTCGGTGCAGAAACCAAATACTTCGCTATCCGATTCAACAAGAACAGGTGTCTTGAAGCAGCCGCAATTGACCCCGCTCGCTTCCCCAACAGCCGATTTGAAGCAACCTGCACAGTTTTGCAGAAATAGTTATCAGCATCTGCCGGTGCTGCACAGCGATTCTCTGAACCGGTGCTCCATCGAATTCAAAGTAGCTTGAGATGGGGTTTCGTCAGTGCAGCTGATTTCGTCGGTATGCCATCTAACCAATCATGGCGGCGACCGCTGCCTAACGATCGCTTGCAGCCGACGGCGGCCGCCAAAGGACTGCGGGCTGCTCCCTTCGGTCGCTGCCCGCATCCTATGGCAGGGCCGCCGCAGCTGAAGCTCAGCGTTATGCCGCTGAAGCAGGGTGAGGTGTGGGACTAGCGGAAAGTACGCCATTGGCTTATATCCAGAATGCGCTTCATCGAGACGCCGATCTTCACGGCGAGTCTGCGTCGGCATCTGGATGATGAGCAGTATCGCGCCCTGCAGGTCGCGCTGAGCCTGCGCCCGGCCCAAGGGGCCCTCATCCCGGGCAGCGGTGGGTTGCGCAAGCTGCGCTGGGGGGCGCCCGGTCGGGGGAAACGGGGCGGGATCCGGACGATTTACTATTGGGCCGTCGAGGCGGATCTCTGCTACATGCTCTACGTGTACGCCAAGAACGAGCAGGGCGATCTGACGCCCACACAGCTCCGCGCGCTCGCGCGCGTGGTGCGGGAGGAGTTCGAATGAAAGCCGCGGCCTTCGAGGAGTTGCTGGCGAGCGTCCGTCAGGCGGGCGCCATCCACCGCGGGGAGCGGAAGCCCTCACGGACGACGACGTTCAAGCCGACCGATGTGAAGGCGCTGCGCGCGGCGCTGGCGCAGTCACAGGCGGAGTTTGCGCTGATGATCGGGGTGAGTGTGGCGACGCTACGGAACTGGGAACAGGGGCGGCGCACGCCGGACGGACCGGCGCTCGCGCTGCTGCAGGTCGCGGCACACAATCCGGCGGCGGTGGTGGAGGCGCTGCATCGTCCACGTCGCCGGGGCGCGGCATAACGATCGCTTGCAGCTGACGGCGGCCGCCAAAGGACTGCGGGCTTGCTCGCTGGCGCTCGCTGCCCGCATCCTATGGCAGGGCCGCCGCAGCTGAAGCTCAGCGTTATGCGGCTCACCAACGAGTTTGGCGTGGTCGCCGATCGATGGGGGATCACCGAAGGATTTGAGCCCTTGCTCGGACCCAAGGGCTTGTCGCGGTGTACAAATGTACATATCTTGCAGGCATGTCCTTCACGTGGGATCCCGCCAAAGCCGCGGCCAATCGCCAGAAGCATGAGGTGGACCTCGCCGATGTGACGGGCGTGTTCGACGATCCGTACGCGTTGACACGGGACGACCCCGCCGCGGACGAAGATCGGTTCGTCACGTTGGGGCGCGACTCGCTGGACCGCGTGGTCGTGGTCGTCTGGACATGGGAGGGCGACGCGATTCGTTTGATCTCGGCGCGGCGGGCGACCCCCCGCGAGCGTCGACACTATGCCGAGGATGCCGATGCGTAAGCACTACGATTTCTCCACCGCGCGCCGCGGGTCGGTGCTGCCGCCGCCGACGGGCAAGACCCGCATCACCATCCGGCTTGATGATGATGTCCTGGAGTGGTTTCGCGCCCAGGTCCACGAGGCGGGCGGGGGCAACTATCAGCGTCTCATCAATCAGGCGTTGCGGCATGCGATGACCGAAGCGACGGAACCCTTGGAGGCCGTGGTCCGTCGGGTCATTCGTGATGAACTGGGCACCCAGCGGGCCCCTCGGCCCCGGAAGCGCAAAGCGTCCGCCGCATAACGACGCGTTGCTGCCGACGGCGGCCACAAGGATGCGGCTGGCGGCTCCGCGCTATCGCGCTACGCCGTCCCGCCGCATCTTGTTTGGGCCGCCGCGGCAGAACGCTGAGGCGTTAGCCAGCAACAGAGTGTCCAATATTGAGAGCATCCGCGATACAACTCCTGCACAGTGCGCTCGGCCTTCCCTGTTGGCAGGTGCGCTGGGACAGGCAAGTCGGCCTCGACATGAACTTCGGTGCGCCGCGCCTGGAGCTACGTCAGCCTCACCAGAGCACCGCGCGCTCCGCCCGCGTGCGCGCGATGTTTGCGCGCCGTGGCGTGTACCTGCGCGGCACGCACTGGCTGGTCGCCTACCCCGGCCGCTGGCGCATGGAGCTTGCTGACGGGCTCGCCGTTCGCGACACGCACGCGGCGAAGCGCCTCGACATGGCGGTGGCGCGGCTCGGTGGGGAGCTGCTTGACGGGCTCGCGATTCACCCGCGGACTGGGCGCACGGAATTCTTCTTCGACCTGGGGGGCCGGATCACGGTGCGCTGGCCGCGCGCGCAAGGGCCCGAACCCGAGGCGGAGCTCTGGTCGATGCACAGTACATCGCGCTTCGTCGCGGTGTTCGCTGGTGGTCAGTATGATACGGGGCCGCTCCGCCAGGCGGCCACCCCTTCGAAACCGATCGGCACGTCCGACTGGCTGGTGGTAGCCCGCTCCGACAAACGGGAGCGCCACATCCTCCAGCAGCTCCACGCGGCTGCTGGCTAACGGCGCGTTGCTGCCGACCGCGGCTGCCAAGGAGTGCGGCCTTGCTCGCGGGGCTCGCTGGCCGCATCCTATGGCAGTGCCGCGGCGGCAGAACGCTGAGGCGTTAGGGCACTTCAGGCCACCCTCAAGCGGAAACTCGAATGCGGAAACTGGCAGCGCTCGAAGAGTTTGCCGCCCGCTACGATCTGCTCTATCAGCAGGACGCGTCCTGCGATCACGCGATCTACTCCCGCGATATGGAGTATCGGTACGGCTTTGCCCGATGCTGGAGCGACGAAGGGCCGCTGGTCCTCTGGGTCGGTGTCAATCCTGGGAAAGGGGATACCGAACAGCGGCGGCGTCCAACGCTGACGCGTTGTATCCAGTGGTCTCAGCGCAGCTGGAAGGCGGCCGGGCTCCTCTTTGCCAATTTGTTCGCCGCCCGTCACAACAAACCCGCGGGACTTCGCGACTCGCGGGATCCCATCGGTCGCTACAACGATGAGGCGTTGCTGGAGCTCAGTCGCCTCGCGGATTTTACGGTGGCGGCGTGGGGCAACGAGGGACGGCGCCACGGTCGGTCGATCGAGGTGGTTCCGCTGCTCACGCGCCCTCTCTGTCTTGGGGTGACGAGGAAAGGGGAGCCGCGCCATCCCCTGTACGTACGCGGCGATACGCTCCCGCAGCCGTGGCCAGTGAGCGAGGGGCTTTCGGAGGCCGTCGGCCATCGGCACCGGTGATGCCCCATCGTCATTCCCGCCCGTGCCCTAACGACGCGTTGCTGCCGACGGCGTCCCCTTCGCTGCGGCTGGCGCGCTGCGCGCGTCCTGCCGCATCTGCTCAACTGGTTTGCGGCACATCCCGGCCTTGACCATCCGCTCGCATTCCAGCCAGCCGCGCGATGGTATTCCGAAGCGTTGCTGCCCTCTCAATTCGCGGCCAGGAAGCGCGGAGACGACAAAGCAGAAAGCTATACTCACGCCGATGGCGTAATCGGACACTTCGATACGCGACCGCGCCGAGGCGACCTTTCGTTGCGTAGCAGCGCCACACAGCTAATTGTAACTGAAGCGAAGATGTACAGCGGTCTGTCCAGTGGGACGACAAGAGCGAAGAATTTCGATCAGGCTGCGCGTAACGTCGCGTGCATCGCACACATGCTGAGTGAGAGCAAGCTGCATCCTGAGGTGTTCTCCAATCTGGCCTTCTTCGTAATCGCACCACAATCTCAGTGGAACGATGGCATTTTTGGCACCCGGCTCGACAAGACGGCGATTGGGGTGAAGGTGCGCGATCGTTGCGAAATGTACGAAGGCGAGAAGGCTGGCTGGTTTGAGGAGTGGTTTGTGCCTACGCTCGCGAAGTTGGACATCCAGTTCAAGTCTTGGGAATCGTTGTGTGAGGAAATCACTCAGCATGATCAACGCTCCGGTGCAGAACTGTCGGAGTTCTACGCTGAATGCGTCCGCTTCAATCGTCGGCCGTTCGCGACCAACGCAACATAACGAGCGTTGCTGCAGCCAAAGGCGGTGGGGTGCGCTGTGTAACTGCGCAGCACTCCATGCTGCTCCGTTCACAGCTAATTTATTTGGAGCCTTTGCTGCAGAACGCGGCGTGTTGCACTTACTATATGAATTCGCGTAGCCTTCTCTAGTTCGAGATGACCACGATTCTCGCGCCGAGCGTGCTCACACAATTGCGGCAGATTGAACCAAGCCGCGATGACGGGATCGCGTACTATCCGTGTCGTGCACAGTTGCATGAGGGAACGCACGTCGATTATGTCTATGTCGTTGATCAGGCGCAATTCGAACGGATCTGGGGCGTCGGCCCGGAACGGCCAACTCTCGATGCCTCGACGATTGTCGCGCTCCAAGAAGCGCCGATGCGCTTGCCCAAGCGGTTCGCCGATCAGCTGTATCGCGCGGGTGAATCCGGCATGGGCTACTGTATCTTCACACTTAGATTTCAGAATGGAGTGAGTCACGTGTTTAGCACGGGGAATGTCGTAGACTTTCCCGGCTTTCCGCCACCACTTCATCCGCGCGACGTAATCGAAGTGCTGCCGCACACAGGACGTGGCGAACCGATGCTCGGGCCCGCGGCGCACGTGTGGTGCCCAGTGAGCGACCTGGCGACGGCTATCTAACGAGCGTTGCTGCCGACGGCGGCGGTTTCAAGGAGTGCCGCCTTGCTCCCTCCGGTCGCTGGCGGCATCCTAATTGAAACGCCGCTGTGGCAGAACGCAGAGGCCTCCAACCATTTCCTCGGATGATCCAGATTCGGGCCGGGAACCTCCTCGGTGTTCAGTCTGAAGGACTGTGGTACTACACCGTCGTTCTCGACCGCGTTCGGCTGTTCGGCGGGAACTTGGTGTTCGCCTTTCACCGTGGATCTCCGGAGCTCCTCGCGCCGGCGGAAGTGTTGGGAGGTGCTGGCTTCCATGCGTTCGTGGACTTCATCTGGGCCAAGCGCGAGAACCGGTTGATCCGGGTGGCCACGTCGGTGGACACGAATCCGTACCGGACCATTCGCGGCTTCAAGGGAACCCACGTGGCCCAAGGCACGAAAGCGCACATCTGGTTCCTCTACGACCCGGACACCTTCGAGGAGCGCCGCCGTGGGCCGATCCTCACAGGGGAAGAGCGGTCGTATCCCCTGTTTTCCTGCATGGATGACGCGCGGATGGTTGCGTACGCCCAGCAGGGCTGGACCCCCGATCAAGATAGTCGGATCTGAGGCCTAACGACGCGTTGCTGCCGACGGCGTCCCCGGCGCTGCGGCTGGCGTGCTGCACGCGTCCCGCTGCAACTTGGAGAGCGCCGCGGCGTTATACCGCACAAGACACCCCCCAGTATGAGTGACACGCTGCCGGTTCCCCGTCCCCTGCTTCTACGGCTGCTGCCGGGGGTGGTCGGGGTCGTCGTCTTTCTCGTGGTCTCGACCGTCCACGGAGCCGTTCTGCCCGAGTTCGATGCGTGGCATCAATCGGTCAGCGCACTGGCGCTCGCGCCGTATGGCTCGATCCAGGTCCTCAACTTCTGGGTGTTGGGGAGCAGCCTGCTGAGCACCGTGCCGACGTGGCGTCGGGTCCTCCGCGGTGGCACGGGAGCCCGGGCGTATCCGGCCCTGACCCTGCTGCTCGGGCTCAGTTTCTTTCTGGTCGGGTGCCTGCCGCAAGATCCAGCGCCCGGATACGATCCCGCGGGACTGGCCTTGCAGGCCCCGACGCTCCCCGGGCTGCTGCATCTCGCGGGCGCCGGGGTGGCAGCGGCCGCCTCGGTGGCCTTGATGCTCATCGTCGCTTCTCGCCTGTCGGCCGACCCCCACTGGCGGGGATGGACGACGTATACGCGGGTCCTGGCGGCGCTGACCGTGGGGTGCATCATCATCTATGGCGTCTGGAGCACGCAGCCCACCGGCTGGGCCGGCACCTTTGAGCGCCTCGCGATCGTCGTGCCGGCCATGTGGGGCGTCCACTTCCTGTATCACCTGTGGAGAGGGCGCCCGTTTCTGCGGGCGTGATCGACTCCGGAGACCACTGCCAGTGGTGCGGTATAACGACGCGTTGCTGCCGACGGGGCCATTTCGGATTGCGGCTGGCTCGCTGCGCTCGCCTGCCGCATTTTGTTGGAACGGCCCCGCAGCAGAACGTTGGGCGAATGCGATGCACACTTCACCATAGGAGCAATGAGCTCTCACAATGTCAAAGCGTGCTTTACGACGTCATCATGAGAACCGGATGAAGCATCAGGTGGCCGACTACTACGGCGGTCATGCTCGTGGTGAGCCTCGCCAACTCGGCAGACTGTCTCACGCTCGCACGCCATGCTCATGCGCGATGTGCGGGAATCCACGCCGCTGGTTCGGCGAGCGCTCGCTCCAAGAACGACGACTCGGCTTGCACAGGTCAGATCCGGACCATCACTAAATTTCACCCATGGCGCACAACGCGAAGAAGACGGAGCACGCCGGGCCAAAGAAGGGACGCGGCGCGTTCTATGGTCGGAAGGCGGAGGCGAAGCAACAGAGCAACCGGCGCCGTCGCGAAGACGGCAAGCTCGAAGCAGAAGGCGCACACCTAACGATCAAGCGAGACACGCAAGGCATCGCCTGACGGAGTGTTGCTGCCGACGGCGGCGCCATATAAGGATGCGGCCTTGCTCGCTCCGCTCGCGGACCGCACCTTATGGCAGTGCCGCGGCGCAGAACGGGCCGTTCATGGACGATTTCTCTTGTACTCGATGATCCGGTGTGCGGAGTGCGGTGCTGTGTACGTCGCGGCGGACGACTCGTGCGCCGCACAGTTCGACGCGCTCCTTGCCCTCGACCACTCGCGGCGTGAGCCGTGGGGCAGCCGCCATGGGCAGGCGTTCGCCGCGTTCGCGCTGCAACACCCCAGTGCGTACCCGGCCTCGCTCGGTCGCGCGTGGGCGGTGCTGCACCGCATCTACGTCGACGGCGAAGCGCCGGCGCGGGTGTTCCGCTCGCTGGCTGCCGCGGCCGGGCCAGGGCGCGCCGTGCCGAGCACATGGCGCACACCCCCGCGTCCTCCTCGCCCGGTCGCCGCGCCGGCCGTAACGATCGTCGACCTGGCCGACTTCACAGCGGCGACGTACCCTGAGCGCCTCGACGCGTGGTGCCGCGCGACGCTGGTCGCGTGGGGAGCGTCGTCTGTCGCGCCGGCCTAACGACGCGTTGCTGCCGATGGCGTCCCCTCCGCTGCGGCTGGCGCGCTGCGCGTGTCCCGCCGCATCTTGCTTGGGGTCGCTGCGGCAGAACGCTGGGGCGTGACGACACGGTTCGCTCAAACGCATGCCATTTCACTACTTCTTTCCGGTGCCGCGCCTGGAGCGGGATGTTGCCGATCATACTCACGGCGTTGAGTTGCTCGCTTGGCTCCTTGGCGAACATCAACCCGTGAAAGCCGGACAGCCGGTCGCGCGCGTTCAAACTCGCTGGGCGATCCTGGAACTCCTTGCCACCGGCGACGGCGTGCTCGGCAAGCACATCTTCGACCCTCGGACCTACGTCAAAGAAGGGGATCCCATCGCGGTGATCTTCGCCGATGGCGAGGCCTTGCCCTATGGCCGCGCTCCGTCAAGCTACCGTGTCGCCGAATCCAGCAGGTGAAGCCTCCCGCACGCTCGCATCGCGTGAACAGCCGGGGAGATAGGTGACAGAATGTCCGGGGACATGGTATCCCCCGACCGGCCCCCGCAACTGTTCGGGTTCTCACGACGCAGACCAGGCACGCCGCTCTCGCTAACGCACGGTGTTTGCCACCTAGGCCACAACGAACTGGCGCCCTGATCAGAACTACGGTAAAATCACGAAAACGCTAGATACAAGCTGGACAGAACATCATCCGCACGCACGAGAATACGACTTGTGGCAATCTCCAAATTAGAGCGCAGTCGGATAGAGGTGCTTCTGACGGAGTACTGTGATCGCGTTCCCGAGCGTGTGCGGGATCAACTTCGGCATACGTTCACGATCAGTCCGACGTCCGTCGAACTGTTCGAGGAGCGTCCTGCGTTCCGCAATCCTTCGGAATGGCGTCGACATCCCGTCGCCAAATTCAGGTTCATTGCAACACGGAAACTCTGGGCGCTCTACTGCAGGCATCGCGATCTGAAGTGGCACAGTTATGAGTTGCTTCCGCAGGCAGGCTCATTTGAGATCCCGCTCCGGGAGGTGCAGCGTGACCCGACGGGAATCTTTTGGGGTTAGCCCGAACGAGGAAACAGCATGACAGACACGCATCGCAGCAAGAATCCCCAGTCACTCATTCTCGCCGAAGTGAATCGAATCAAGGCTGGCGATTGGAGTACGTCGACAGAGCAAACGGCTGCGACCGACGCGCAGCGGATCCTCGAAGCGATGGTGGCCGAATACGGTGTCGACGCTGCGATACAAGCGCTCGACAACCAAGGGTTTCAGGGGAAATCGATGAGATACCTTCTGGCCCCCCTGTTTGAAATCGCGATCTCGCGTCGGGCGATAGCAAGGCGAGATCCGCCGGCGTCAGCTGGACTCACGGAGGCGAGATGGCGGAACGAGTAGTTGAGAGCGCAATAGTTGATGGTACACCGGAATCAGTGTGGCCGCTCGTCACAGTAGCGAAGCATTTTCAGCACTGGTACGCGTTCGGCGGAGCAGAAATCGATCTGCAGCCTGGCGGATCGATGGTCCTCCGCTGGGATGAGCATGGCGTGTTCGGCGCTGTGGTCGAGTCGGTGATTCCCGAAAGACTCTTTTCGTTCCGCTGGCAGCCGGAACCGGGCCCGCTTGTGGAGATCACTCTCCATGCAGAGGGAAGCCGAGCCACGCGTGTTCAGATCGTGGAGTCCGGCGAGCTCGAGGATCCGGAGCAGAGCGGGCTTGCATGGCGCAATGCGCTCAAGCTCCTGGGAGAACTCGCGCACGTTGAAGTAGGCGGGTGACGTACGAAGCCAGCTAACGACGGTTGCAGCAGACGGCGCCGCTATTGACGGTGGTGCGCTTCGCGCGCCACTCTTCGAAGTTCGCCCGCTGCTGAACCTTTGGCGTTGGCGCGACCAGGGGGAATCGTGACCACCACACCGGCAATAGGCAAGCATTGCCGCGGCAACCTACGCGATACTCGCTTTCCATGAACGCAAGAAAGCTGATCAGGCGCATCACCATCGGCATCGGAATCGGAGCCGTCGGCCTGGTCTTCCTCTTCCTGATAGCGAGCCTCGTCGTACGACAGGTTGCCGTTCGCAGGGCATACCGCGACTTCCCTGCACCCGGACGCCTTGTCGAGTTCGACGGTAGGGCCTCTCACATCCACTGCACCGGAACGGGCTCGCCGACGATCGTCCTGGAATCGGGGCTGGACGACAAGGGATCGTCGGGCTGGGCCGACATCCAGGACGATCTCGCTCAACTCTCCAGGGTGTGCTCGTATGACCGGGCGGGATTCCTGTGGAGCGAACCGCGCGAGGAGCCGCGAGACGCGGAGCGCATCAGTCGTGAGTTGCATGCTCTCCTGGCCGCGGCGTCGGAGGCCCCACCGTACGTGATGGTCGCGCACTCGAATGCCGGGCTTCTGGTGCGGGTCTACGACGCACTGTTCTCGGAGGAAGTGAGCGGCTTCGTCTTCGTTGACGCCTCTCACCCGGAGCAGGACCGACGACTCCCGGCCGAGATCCGGGCGCTCATCGAGCAGCGCAAGTCGGAACCTGACCGTCGCTGGTTCTTCCGACTTCTCTCACCATACCGGATCTTCGCGCCCGAGCGTCCGACTCCACGAACCGCATACTGGTGGCGAAGCTTACCCGATGGTGTCCTGGCAGAGGGCCGCGCCATCGACACGATGTCCGCACAGGCTGGCCGGACGGGCTCGCTTGGCCATCGCCCGGTGGCAGTTCTTACCGCCGCCGTGACTCGGCCGATGCCCGGCGTTTCCGATGAACGTATTGCCGCCATGCAGCGCGTCTGGCTCGATCTCCACAGGGAGTTGGCCGGTCTATCCACGAACTCGGACCACCGGATCGTCGAGGGTGCCGGCCACTATATCCACCAGGATCGGCCGGAGGCGGTGGTCGCGGCAATCCGGGACGTGGTGACGGCGGTTCGGGAGCACGGGGCGGTCCGGCATGAGATGGCCGAGGTCAAGCGATAGCTCAACCGCATAGGCAGCAGGATGTCCGGCTCCTCACGGAAGCGCTCGCGTCGCGTTCGTGGCGCTCGACGGCCTGAGCGTTGTCGCCTACATCGCGGGTCACGCCACAGCGCGCTATGGGTGTGCCGGCGAGGTCCAATATCTGTACGTCGCGCCGAAGTACCGCACGCACGCTAGCGAACGCTGAAGCTGACAAAGGAGCCATTGAATGGTTTGCGGCTGCGCCGCAAACTCTCATTAAGAACCAGTCGCGAGGTGGGACGCCAAGAGAACGCTATCCGGTGCTGGGAGTGTCCAAGGTTCCAGTCACACACTTCCCGGTCCCCGTTTCGTTTGCCGAGGTACATCATGCTGTCATACTGGAGCCCGCGCGTACTCCTGGCGCTCTGCGTCGGTACACCCGCTGCCGGACAGGACGTTGCCCGCCTTCCCACGACGCGCGAGGTCGTGGTCACCGCCGAACGGGCCGATCTCACCGAGATCGGAACCACGCTGCTGCTGCGCAACGGCGATCTGATCATGACCCAGTATCGTGACGGGGTGGTGCGGCGCTTCGACCACAACGGCACCCCGACCGTACTGGGCCGAAAAGGCGAGGGTCCAGGTGAGTTCCAGATGCCGACGGTCGCAGGCACCGTCGGTGATACCCTCTGGATCGGCGATGTCCGCCTGCGGCGCACGTCGTTCTTCCATCCCGACCGCACGCTGCTGCGCACCGTGCCCTGGCCCGATGCCGCCAAGGCGTCCGGGAACGGCGTGCGCTGGCGGATGTTGCTGCCCCTGGCCTACCTGCGCGACGGCGCCCTGCTCGCTGACGGCCTGCACGATGCCACCGCGCCGCGCCCGGCCTGGGCCACCGCGGTGCAGTGGAGCGGTTCGGCGATACTGCGCCTTGCCCCCGGCGGTTCGATGCAGCGGGTCGTCGCCTGGCTCCCCGCGAACGATTGTACAGAGAATGTCCCGATAGCAGGCGGCGATGTGATTGTCCGGATCCCGTTCTGCGCCAGCACCCCACGGCATATCGATCCCGAGACCGGACGTATCGCCCTCGTCTTGTCCGAGGCCGGACTCACACGGGTCGTGGCGCTCTCCGCGACCGGGGACACCCTGTTTGCGAAGGCGCTGCGCTTCCCGCCCGTTGCCATCCCGGCCGGCCTGCGCGACAGCGCCAGGCAGGCGGAAGCCCGGCAGACTGGTGCCGGGGGACCGGCGTTCGACAAGGTAATGGCGCGGATGCCGACCGTGCATCCGCCGGTTGCCCGAATCCTCAATGGGCGTGACGGCACCACATGGATCGAGGTCGCGACACCCGGGCCCGATCGCCTATGGCAACTCCTGGACGCGCGTGGCAATGTGACGGGTGCTGTCAGGCTGCCCCGCACGGTGAACATTGCCGTCGCCGAACGGGGCATGCTGTGGGGTGTCGAAACCGATGAGGATGGGCTCATGCAGGTGGTGCGATTCAGAGTGGGCGCCGCAACGCGGTAGACAGGAAGGGTTCAGGCGGCCTCTGCGTGGTATGATCCGGCAGAGCCTGAGGGGCCCTCAAGGATTGCGGCCTTGCTCGCGCTGCTCGCTGGCCGCATCCTAATTGGAATGCCGCGGCGGCAGAACGCTGAGGCGTCAGGTGGCTCAGGCACTGTGAACGCATGAACAGGAGCGGGGCGAGACATGAACGTGCACACGCAGATCAGCGCCTACTTGGCCGCTCAGCCGGAGCGCAAGCGCGATGACATGCAGACGTTGCACGGCATGATGTTGAGGCTGACGCCTGACGGCCGGTTGTGGTTCCTGGATGGCAAGGACGAGGGCGGTCGAACGGTCTCCAACCCGAACATTGGGTATGGACTCCTGACCAGAGCCTACGCCGATGGGCGAACCCGAGAGTTCTATCAGGTCGGCTTGAGCGCCAACACGACCGGAATCTCCGTCTACATCATGGGGCTCGATGACAAGACATACTTGGCGGAGACCTACGGCGGTGAACTCGGCAAGGCGCGTGTGACGGGGTACTGCATCAAGTTCAGCGCACTTCGCAACATCAACCTCGCCGTGCTCGAAGCGGCGATCCGAGACGGGATTGCGCGTACCAACGCGTGACGGCGCACGTGTATCCGCTCGTATTTGATGCATGGCAGAGGCTGCGCAGCCGTGCGGGGCGTCCTTCACGCAGGCGGTGGCCGCCATCTACGTACGCATGCGCAGCCGACTTCTCGTTCTTCTCGCTGGCGCAGCGGCGCGCCGTCACTTCACGGCACGTTGCTGCCGACGGCGGCGGTTTCAAGGAGTGCGGCCTTGCTCCCTGCACTCGCTGCCCGCATCCTATGGCATGCCGCCGCTGCAGAACACTGGGCGTTAAGACGAAACCGATTGTTCGTGCGCTCCGTACTATGGGGCGGTACAGCGTGCGCTCGGAGCGCATCCGGCACGCGCAGGTGATCGAGCGCCCCGGCGAGCGGAACCCGCTGTATGCGAGATTGGGCGTCGTCAGCGACAGCACACGCCGCTTCGTCAGGGCGCACAACTGAACCATTATAGTGTAGCACCGAATCTGACTGAATCCAATGTCCGCGCATCGCGCATCGCGATGTTCGCGCACGCAATAATTCGCCATGGGACGACCCGAGTGTTCACAAGACGCGATTTCCTGATTACATCTGCTGCGGCAAGTGCGTTCGTAGCCATACCTGCCGCCGCGAATGCGCTTGTCGCCGTACCTGCAGCCGCAACTCCCCCTAAGCATCGCTTCGACGCTGCCACGCCGCTTGGAGCCCTCGAGGTGGGCCATGCGCGCCTGGGCGTGTGTTTTCTTGATACCGCCACCGGCGAAGTCAGCGGAAACCGCATGGACGAGCACTTCGCCATGTGCTCGACGTTCAAGCTGGCGCTCGTCGCTGCCTACCTGCGCGAAGCAGACCATGACCGAATCGATCTCGATGAAATAATAGCCTACTCGGAAGCCGACCTTTTATCTTGGGCGCCTGTGACGCGTGAGAATCTCGCCAAAGGCGGCATGAGCATTGCCGCGCTGGCGCAGGCGGCTCAGGAGATGAGCGATGGTACGGCCGCCAATCTTCTGGTCAAACGCCTTGGCGGTCCGGCCGCCGTCACCGCGAAGCTTCGCGAGATGGGCGACACGGTGACCCGGCTCGACCGCTATGAACCCGATCTGGGCCTGGTGCTGTCCGCTGACTTTCGCGATACCACCTCGCCCCTGGTGATGGCGCAGCTCGTCCGTCGGATTACGACCGGTGATATTCTGCAGCGCAGTTCGCGGGAGCGTCTCCTGCGGTGGATGCAGAACACGAACACCGGTCCCAATCGGTTGCGTGCCGGCCTTCCCGCCGAGTGGCGTAGCGGGAACAAGACCGGAACCGGACGCACGGAGGGAACGACCAACAAGGTGAACGACATCGCAATCACGTTTCCGCCCGGCAAAAGCCCGATCATCATCGCTGCGTATTTTGACAGCGGCGAATATACCGGGCAGACCGAGGCTCGGCATCAGGCGGTCCTCGCTGAAGTGGGAAGGATCGCGGCCGAGTGGGCCATGGGCTAGTCGCACATACGACGTGATCGGGCCGCAGCTGCGACGAGTGCGGCCTGACAATTCATTCAAGCCGCCGCCGCTTCGCGTTGCTGCCGACGTCATCTCCTGCGCCGCGGCAGAACGCTGGGCGACACAGGGTGAGCACCTCGCGAATCGGGCTCGTGCCCTTGGAGCCAGACGGTGGGCGGCTCGTCGCGCATCTCGAACGGAGGACACCATGGGACTCTTGACCTTCAGTATCAACGTCACCCTGGACGGCTGTGTCGACCACCAGGAGGGAATCGCCGACGACGAGACACGCGCCTTCTTCACCCGCCTCATGGACGAGGGCGGGGCGATGTTGTGGGGCCGCGTCACCTACGAGATGATGGAGAGCTACTGGCCAGCGGTCGCCCGCGGCGACGCGGAGGCACCGCCGGCGATGCGCGAGTGGGCGGTCAAGCTGGAGGCCAAGCCGAAGTACGTG
>CAZUKU010000044.1:0-29156 GCA_964621045.1 uncultured Gemmatimonas sp. | reverse complement strand
GTCGCAGGCACCCTCGAGACTCGAGTCTACAGACCCGCCGCTTGCGACCTCGTGCAGCCGATCCCGCTTTCAACACCCCCGCTGATATTGAGCACCCCCATGCCCGCCCAGCTTCCCGATCTCGCCACGCTCCGCGCCGCGCAGCGCCTCGTGCACGCCCGCTTCGGCCCCACGCCGCAGTACCGCTGGCCGCTGCTCGACGCACACATCGGCGCACCCTGCTGGGTGAAACACGAGAACCACACCCCCGTGGGCGCATTCAAGGTGCGCGGCGGACTCGTGTTCATGGAGCGGCTGCGGCGCGAGCAGCCCGATGTCCCGGGACTCGTGTCGGCCACACGCGGCAATCACGGCCAATCCCTCGCCTACGCCGCGTCGCAGCACGGACTGCCGGTCGCGATCGTGGTCCCCGCCGGCAACAGCCGCGACAAGAATGCGGCCATGCGCGCGCTCGGCGCGGAAGTCATCGAGGCCGGCGACGATTTCCAGGCTGCATCCGAAGCCGCCGCGGAGATTGCCGCATCGCGTGGATGGCTGCGCGTGCCGAGCTTCCATCTCGATCTCGTGGCCGGCGTGGGCACGTGGGCGCTGGAGCTGCTCGAAGCCGTGCCCGATCTCGCGCGGTTGTACGTGCCGGTGGGGCTCGGGAGCGGCCTGTGCGGCGCGCTGGCCGCCAAGCGCGCGCTCGGCCACGACGTGGAACTCGTCGGCGTGGTGTCCACCGGTGCGCCCGCATATGCGCTGTCGGTCGAAGCCGGCCATGCGGTGTCACACGCCGTCACCACGCAACTCGCCGACGGCATGGCCTGCCGCACGCCGGATTCAGCGGCGCTCGCGATCATCAGCGCCGCCGGCATCCCGATCCTGCGGGTGAGCGACGCAGCCGTGGCCGACGCCATGCGCCTGATCTTCTCGGCCACGCACAACGTGGCCGAAGGCGCGGGCGCCGCCGGGCTCGCCGCGCTGCTGGCCGACGAGACACGACCGGCCGGCGCGTCGTGCGGCTTCGTGCTCTGCGGCGGCAACGTGGATGCCGATGTCTTCAGCGACGTACTCCGCGGCGACGGATCGGGCGGCGGTTGAACACACCGGCAACAGCCGCTGCCCCGCACCCGATCACACCGTCACCGCTCAGCGCCCGAACCAGTAGCTCGCCTTCACGAGGAACGTGTTGTCGGGCGCGGTACGGAACAGGTTCCCGAAGTCGCGCGAGAACTCGAACGAGCCGGGGTCCACGCCATCCTGCGCGCGTCCCTGCTGCCACACCAGGAAGAGCACGCTTCCCGGCCGGTATTCCCAGCGCGCCACGACGTTGGAACGGAACTGCTTCACGTTGAACCCGCCCGGGTCGCCGGGATACGGCCGGAAACGCGCGTCGTAGTCAGCCGCACGCGGGTCGGCGAGCTCGCGCCAGTTCGAATACTGCCCGGTGGTGACGAACGGCTGCGCGTACACTTGCAGCGAGAGCGTGGGCGACGCGGTGACGTCGAATCGGGCGGTGAGGCTGTGCGTGTGCTGGTCGAGCGTGGCGAACGTATACGCGGTGCCGTCGGCGCCGGCCGCGCCCATGTTGGCCACCCACTGCCAGTCGCGACGGCGGCGCGCGCTGTTGAGCGACATGCTCCCCTGCACGCGGCTCGCACCGCGGAACTGCACGCGCGGTCCCACGCTCAGGTTCCACGAACGGCCGTCGTCGCCCACGTTCCAGTTCAGGTTGCCGCCCGTGACGATCGGCCGGCGCACGTCGGTGTCGAAGCCGAGCCAGCCGAAGGCGTAGGCGCTCTTGCGCACGGCCGGGCCGCCGCGTGACGCGCGGTCGTCGTACGCGGGGAGCAGGTCGTCCACGCCGATGCCGCCCCATACGCTCCGGAAGGAGCGGAGCTCGCTGAAGGCGTTCACGTTGCCGCCGCTGTAGAGCGGCAGCCCCGACGTGTTCCAGCCGGCCCACTGATTGACGTTGATCGACAGCCGCCGGTAGAACGACGCAGGCTGCAGCGCCTGCACCTGGAACCACGCATACTGCGACTGGATGTCGCTGCGCGTGAGGAATCCGATGTCGTTGATCTCGAAGCCGGGATTCTTGCGCTGGTATCCCGTGCCGAAGCGCGTGCGTCCGCCGCCCACCTTGCGGAGCGACAGCTCGCCCGCCGTGCCGGCGAGCGAGGTGCGCAGGTCGTCCACGCGGTGCGCGCCGTCGGGCCGCGTGTAACCGTGCACGAGGCTCCGCTGCGTACGGGTGATCGCGGCCGTGTCACCCGTCACGCGGCTGCCGGCGAGAAACCCGGCGATCTCGTACCGGTTGCTCGAGAAGCGGTGCCGGGCATCGAATCCGCCGGTCCAGGCGTTCCGTCGCAGATACGGCGTGCTCCACTCGTCGAGCTGGCGCTGGACGCCGGTGGACATGAAGCCCACCACGCTGTTGCCGCCGCGGAACTCCTGGGAGAGGCGGGCCACCATGTAGTTCGTCCGCGGCTCCGCGGTGCGGTCGCTGGAACCGGCGGTGCGTCCGGTCACGGCATCGAGCAGGCCCACCGACAGGCCGCTCGGCAGGCGTCCGCTCATCTTGGCCGCGCCGATGATGGGCGAGAACTGCGGCGTGGACTGCGTGCCGTAGAGACCGGCGAGCTGCGGCGCGCGCCCGATGCGCCGCGGATAGAACAGCCCCGTGCACTCGCCGTCGTTGCAGTCGATGTCGTACCGGAAGATGCCCACGCCTTCCACGAAGAACGGCCGGCGCTCCTGGAAGAACTGCTCGAACGCCGAGAGGTTGAGCACGGCGGGGTCGGCTTCCACCTGTCCGAAGTCGGGGTTGATCGTGGCGTCCAGGGTGAAGTTCGCGCCGAGTCCGTACTTGACGTCGAGGCCGGCGGCGTGCTCCTGCGCGCGGAACGCATCCCGCGGGCCGTCCGTCGCACGCAGCCGCGTCACGTTGCGTTCCACGAGATACGGCCGCACTTCGAGACGGCGAGCGACGGGCAGGTTGTCGAAGCCGCCGATGTCGCCGAACTGCGACACGATGCCCACGCGGGAGCGCCGCAGCACGGGCCACGTGTATCGTTCGCCGCGGCGCTGTACCTCCCGCACCACGAGCAGTCCGAACGTATGCTCGGGCTGGTCGGGAAAGCGGAGCTGGTTGAGCGGGATGCGGAACTCCGCCGACCAGCCGAGGGAGTCGATGCTGGTGCGCACGTCCCAGACGGCGTCCCAGGTGAGGTCTTCCACCTGGTCGTTGTACACGTACCAGTCCCGCTGCACGCCGGCGGGATTGGTCATGAACGAATACGCCGTGCGGCGGTCGTGATAGGAATCGAGCATCACGCCCACGTAGTCGCTCGGCGTGCGCAGGTCGCGGCGGCTGAGCAGCCCCACGAGGGAGTCCGGCGCGGGGTCGAAGGCCCGCACGTGGATGTAGACGTGCTTGTCGTCGTAGAGGATGCGCGCTTCGGTACGGAACGCCGGATCGCCGTCTTCGTTGGGCTGGGATTCGCGGAACGCGGACACGACCACGGCGTCCTGCCACGCGGGTTCGTCGTCGCGGCCGTCGAGCGCGATGGGCGTGCTGATCCGCCGGGCCGTGGCCGAGCGTTCCGCGGGGGGCGGGGTATCACCGGTCGAGGCCGCCCGGATGCCCGGCGCGAGACGCGCCGTGCCCTGGGCGAGCAGCCGGCTCGGGGAGGGGATCAGGGCCGCGCCGATCAGGAGACCGGCCAACGCGATCCGGAGCGGATGCGTGCGAAGACGGGGAACAGCGGCGTATGATCCGGGCATTCGGGAGAAAGGCGGTTCGGTAAGGGCGGTCGGAGGGGCGTGGCTCGTATTCGACGATATGAGCCGTCCCATGGTTTGGCCGGTGTTTGGTGACGTAGCGCACCGCAGACGGGAGCGGCAGCGTGGCGTCGGGACGACTTGGAGGAGAGATTCCACGCGTGCATGCGAATCGGGCGGGTGAAAGCGGACAGCAACGCGCCCCTCGGCGTCCATACGGCGTCGGGGGGCGTCGGCCTGTCGCGCGTGCCGCTGCCCTGATCACGGCCGTCGCGCTGCTGCTCCCCGCGCACGGCCTCCTGGCCCAGCCCGGCATGCGCTGCGGCCAGGCCGACCGCGTGCGTGGCATCGGCATCACCGGCTCGGAGATCGAACCGGACGAACTGACCACGGTGCTCGCCACGCGGGGGCCGTCGCTGCTCACGCGCGTGCTCCGCATCGGTTCGGCGCCGTGCGTGGACTCGCTCGAGCTCGAACGGGATGCGCTGCGCATCGCGGTGCTGCACCGGCAGCGCGGCTGGTTCCAGGCGGCGGTGTCGCCGCGGCTCGAGCGACGGTCGAACGGCGTGCAGGTCCGGTTCGACGTGCGTCCCGGGCGAGTGGCGCGCATCCGCGACGTCACGGTGCGCGGCCTTCCGGATTCCACGCCGCGGGGACGCATCCCCGACGGCTCGCTTCGTGCGCTCGAAGGCGAAGTGTTCGATCGCGTGCGCGTGCAGGCCGTGACCGATCGGCTGGTGACGCGCCTCCAGGACGCGGGCTACGCGCGCATCGGCCAGCCGGTCACCGATGTGGTGATCGACAGCACCGCCGCGCTCGCGGATCTCACGTTCACGTTCGCCGCGGGCGAATCGCTCCGCATCGGCGAGATCCGGGTGGATCTCACGCCGGTGCAGGGGCGCGGCCTGCGGCTCGATTCGGCCGACGTGCTGCGCCTCGCGCGGCTCGAGCCGGGCGAGCGCTACCGCGCCACCGGCGTGCTCGAGGCGCAGCGCGCGCTCTACCGCACGGAGGCGTTCCGCCTCGTGCTCATCGACACGGTCACGCCGCCCGCGGAGCGGCGCGACAGCACGATCGATCTCCGCGTCTCGGTGGCCGAAGGGCGGACCCGGTCCGCGCGCTTCGGCGCGGGATGGGGCACGCTCGAATGCGGCCGCGTGCAGGGGCGGCTCACCAACCGCGGATTCCTCGGACCGGGACGCCGTGT
This sequence comes from uncultured Gemmatimonas sp., assembly GCA_964621045.1. Classification (GTDB taxonomy): domain Bacteria; phylum Gemmatimonadota; class Gemmatimonadetes; order Gemmatimonadales; family Gemmatimonadaceae; genus JAABRT01. Next base: position 24,184 of record CAZUKU010000044.1, on the reverse strand, counting down.
GGAGCTGGTGGCGCGGGCGTCGCGCATCGGCATCGGCACGCCGCTCGATCAGCTCCCGGGGCTCTGCCCCCGCTTTCTGCGCGAGGATCCGTACAGCCAGGAGCTCAACTACTACCTCGGCGTCTCGCTCTCCAACTCCACGTTCTTCGGGCTCGACGTGGCGCCCACGTTCAACGTGTACAGCGAACGGCGCGGCGAATACAATGCCTTCCAGCGCGAGACGGACATCGGCGTGAGCTTCGGGCTCGCGCGCGCGCTCGGGCGTCGCACGTCCATGAGCGGGTCGGTGGAATACGAATCGGGGCGCACCGTCACCGACGCGGTGCTCGCCTGTGTGCGCTTCGCGCTCTGCCAGCCGGCCGATTTCGCGCTGGCACGGCAGGGGAACTCCACGCGTGCCTTCAACATGTCGTGGGTGCACGACCGCGTGGCCGATCAGCCCGATCCGCGCTACGGCGGCCGCCTGCGCGCCGACGGGCGCGTGGGCACGACGCGGTTCCACGGCCTCGAACAGCTCTCCGACAGCTTCGGGCCGTACGCCTTCTATCGCCCCACGCTCGAGGCCACCGGCTTCACGCGAATCGCGCGGGGCACGCTGGCCGCGCGCGTGCAGTGGTCGCAGGTGTACGCCCCCAACGCGTTCCGCGTGTCCGGCGTGCCGTTCCTGCCGCCGCAGGAGCGCCTGTTCTCCGGCGGACAGAACTCCGTGCGCGGCTACCAGCAGAACCTGCTCGGCCCCGTGGTGTATCGCGTGGATCGCGCGGGCGTGGATTCCGTTCCGTTCGGCGATTCCTATCAACTCGTGGTGCGGCCGGACGCCGTGGTGCGCCAGCCGTCGCCCGAAGGCGGAACCGGCTCCCTGATCGGCAACCTCGAATACCGGAAGCGCTTCGGCTGGCCCACGCGCGACCTGCAGTGGGCGCTCTTTCTCGACGCGGGCACCGTGTGGGCCACCGGCATCGCGGCGTTCGCGCTGGAGGAGGTGCGCATGACGCCGGGTGTGGGCGTGCGGCTCGATACGCCGCTCGGACCGTTCCGCGTGGACATCGGCTACAACCCGCGGCGCGCCGATCCGGGCAAGGCGTTCCTGTTCGACAACCTGCAGGCCGCGAACAACGGTGAGAGCGCGCAGCCGTACGTCATCTGCGTGAGCCCCGGACAGGAGCTCACGTTCGAGGAGCAGCGGGAGGCGGGCGGGTTTGCCTGTCCGCGCACGTTCGTGCCGAGGGCCGGGCGCAGCGTGCTCTCGCGTCTCGTGTTCCACTTCAGCCTCGGCCAGGCGTTCTGACATGACCAGGCGGCGACGGGTGTGGCGCTGGATCGGCGGCTTCATGCTGCTGGGCGTGCTCGCGCTCGGCGGCGTGTATGCGTGGTTCGTGCACACCGATGCCGGCCGCGCCCGTCTGCTGCAGACGATCGTGTCGGCCGCGAACGGCGTGTTCGAGGGACGCGGCCGACTCGTGATCGGCCAGTTGCGATCGGCCAACCCGCACGCGCTCGACCTGCGGGACGTGCAGCTCGTGGACAGCGCGGGCGTCCCGATCCTCACCGTGGCACGCGTGCAGGCGCGGCTGGCCGTGCGCGAACTGCTCGCCGACATCGTGCGCATCCGTTCGCTCGAGCTCGACAGCGTCTCGCTCGATCTCCGCCGGGATTTCGAAGGCCCGTTCAACCTGCAGTGGGTGATCTCCGGCGACACGCTCGACCGGCCCGACGAAGAGCGCGAGCCCGGGCTCGGCAGCGATGTCCGCATCGACGCGCTCGTGCTGCGGCAGGGCGCGATGGTGATCACGATGCCGTGGGAGCCGCACCCGCTGTTCACCGGCGCCGAACGCGACAGCGTGATCGCGGTGCGCGACAGCCTGCACGAGCTCATCCGGCTTCCCGGCGGCATCCTCGAGCAGCGCCGCATCACGATCGCCCGTCTCGACGGACGCGACATGCGCGCCGTGACGCCAGACGATACGCCGGGCTCGCTCGTGATCGACACGGCGGATCTCGTGATCTCCGATCCGCCGGTGACCGTGCGCGATCTCGCCGGCGAGGTGGCGTGGTACCCCGATTCGCTCACCTTCCGCACCGACCGCGTGCTGCTGCCCGCGTCGCGGCTCACCGCGTCGGGGGTGATCAATTGGGGACAGCCCGGCCCGGTGCGATACGACGCGGCCATCACGGCGCCCGACGTCGCGCTCGCCGACATCAACTGGATCTGGCCGGTGCTGCCCGAGGAGGGACGCGCGTCGGCCGAGGTGCGCATGCGCACGCTCGAGAATCCGGACCATCTCGAGATCGCGGTCACGTCGCTCGACGTGACCACGATGGAGTCGCACATCACCGGCGAGGTCACGCTTCTCACCGAGCCGCGGGATTTCCGGCTGCGCGACGTGGCGCTCGCGTTCGATCCGCTGCACACGTCGCTGGCCGCGCAGCTCACGGAAGATGCGCTCCCGCCGGAGCTCGACGGGCGCATCACGGGACGGTTCATCGCCCGGGAAGGCGGCTCGCTCGACGCGCTCCGCATCGATACGCTGCGGCTCGCCTTCGACGATGCGGCGGTGCCGGGCGCGCGCTCGCGGCTGAGCGCGAGCGGCGTGGTGGCGATCGGCGTGAACCCCGCGGCGCGCGACGTGCGCGTGACCGACGTGTTCATGGACCTCCGCACCGTGCGCACGCTCGTGCCGGATCTGCCCGAGATGGTGAACGGCACCGTCACCGGCGGCGCGCAGATCGCGTCCGCGTCGCTCGAGGCGGCCGATGTCCGCGCGCTCACGCTCCAGTGGACCGATGACGCGGGGCACGTGTCGGCCGTGACCGGACGGACGGCGGTGCGGTGGGGCGGCCGCGCGCCGCGCGCCGACGTGGCGCTCACCTTCGACCCCGTCGATCTCGCCGTGATGTCGCGCTACGACACGGCGTTCGTGGGACGCGGCGTCCTGCGCGGCACGCTGGAAGCGGAAGGCGCGCTCGACAGCCTGCCGTTCGCCCTGCGCGTGATGCAGGCGGGCGCGGATGCGGGCACGGTGCTCGCGGAAGGGTGGATGGGGATGCGGACGGACCGGGCCGACAGCCTGACCGACTGGCGTGGCGATATCGCGGTGCGCGTCGATTCGCTCGATGCGGCGCCGTGGCTGCGCGAGGGGATGGCGCCCTCGACGCGGATCGACGGCACGCTGCGCGCCGCGGGGCGGGGCACGAACGCCGATGTGGATACGGCGGCCGTCTCGGTGGCGATGGAGCAGCCCGCGTCGGAGCGGCGCACGCCGTTCCAGCTCGCCGGTTTCGGCACGTGGGGGCAGGAGGCGCTGTACGTGGATTCGCTCCGGGCCACGATGCCGGGCGCCGTGTTCGAGGCCGACGGCGGGCTGGCGCGGGATTCGGCGGCGCGCGAGTCGTTCCGCGGGTCGCTGCAGATCGATTCGCTGAACGTGCTGCGCGCGGAGCTGCCGCGTCTCGCCGACATGCTCGCCGTGATGGACACCGGCATGGCGTCCACCGTGCGCACGCTGGCCGCCGACTCGCTGTCGGGCGACGTGAACATGTCGGTGTACGGCGAAGGGTCGTTCCGCGACTACATTACGAGCCTGGCGGTGGCGGGGAACCAGGTGCGCATCGGCGAGATCGTCGTGGGGCGTCTCTTCGGATCGGCGCGCGCCGACAACCTGCCGCGCGAGGCGAGCTTCGTGGCGGCGGCCACGGCCGACTCGGTGGAAGGGCTTGGCGCGCTCCGCATCGCCACGATGAACTTCGGCATCGACGACGCCACCGCGTCAGCGGGCGCGCTCCGGTTCGACCTGCTGGCCCGGGATACGTCGCGCCTGAGTCTGCGCGGGCAGTTCGCGCGCGGCAACGACACGCTGCTCGTGCAGAGCGATTCGGTGCGCTTCTCGTACGGTGATGTGGTGTGGACGAATCCGCAGCCGCTCATGCTGCGCGATCGCCCCGACGGGTTCACGATCGACCCCTTCTCGCTCGTTTCCAACCGCGGCGGCAGTCTGCAACTCGCCGCGCAGGTGCCGAACGACCAGCCGGTGAGCGCGTCGCTCCGGCTCGACCGGTTCCCCGTGGGCGAAGTGGCGGCGTTCGCCACGGGCACGCCGAGCACACCGGGCATCGTGAGCGGATCGGCGGAGCTCTCGGGCGTGCGGCAGGATCCGCGGATCACGGCCACGTTCACCGCCGATTCGCTCGGCACCGACGCCGTGTCGATCAGCGAGGTGCGCGTGGAGGCGAACTACGCCGCGCAGCAGCTCGAAGCCAGCGTCTCGGTGCTCGACACGCTCGGCCGGTCGCTGCGCGGCCAGCTCCAGTTGCCGGCGGACCTTCGTCTGCAGTCGGTGGTGGGCGAGCGCATCTACACCGAGACGCTCGAAGGCACGGTGGTGGCGGATTCGGTGCGGCTCCGCGACCTGCCGCTCCGCGTGGCGGACGTGCGCGACATCGACGGGTACCTGTACGGCAACATGACGTTCGGCGGTACGTTCGCGCAGCCCACGGTGGACGGCGCGCTGCACCTGTCCGGCGGCACGCTGTACAGCCAGATCCTCGGCATCCGCCCCGGCGGCGCGCGGCTCACCCTGCTCGCGGCCGGCGACTCGCTGCACCTGCGCGAGTTCCGGTTCCAGAGCGGTCCGCGCGTGGGCGATACGCTGCACCTCACGGCCACGGTGCGGCGCCCGCTGCGCGACAATGCCGCCGTGTCGCTCCGCGCGCACATGAACAACGTGCAGCTCGCGCGGCAGCGCGACGGCACCGATCTCGACGTGTCCGGATCCATCCAGATGGGCGGTGCGCTGCCGCGGCCCACCGTGACCGCCGACGTGTTCGTGCCGCGCGCGAACCTCGTGCTCGATCTCACCGAAGGGCGCACCGTGCTCGACCTCAGCTCACCCGAGGCGCGGGCGCTGCTCTCTCCGGACGAACTGCCCAACGTGGTGTCCGCGTCGGACCAGTTCTCCGCGCTCGGCGAATATCTCGAGGCGCGCGACGTGCGTGTGCGACTCGGCAACGACGTGTGGGTGCGCACGAGCGAAGCAGCCGTGAAGCTCGCCGGCGCCGTGACAGTGCTCGAGGCCGACGGACGGCGGCTGTCGCTGGACGGCGAACTGCAGGTGGAGCGCGGCACGTATCGGCTCGACCTCGGTGTGGTGAACCGGCCGTTCACGGTGGACAGCGGACGCGTGCGCTTCTTCCCGCAGGACGCGCTCAACCCCACGCTCGACGTGCGGGCGCGCCACGTGGTGCGCGGCGTGGACGGGCGTGACGTCGGCATCGACGTCACCATCGGCGGCACGCTCGAGGACCCCACGCTCGCGCTCAGCACGCAGGACGATGCGTACGCGCAGGCGCCGGAATCGGAGTTCATCTCGCTGCTCGTATTCGGCGCGCCCACCTTCGCGCTCGACGGCCAGAGCCAGCAGACGGTGCGTGCCGTGACCGGCGTGCTGCTGCCCACGCTGAGCGGCGCGGTGGAAGGCACGCTGCAGCGGCTCCTGCCGGTGTTCAACACGGTGCAGGTGAGCACGGCGGGCGGACAGACGGGCGAGGAACTGGGCGCGCTGTCGCTGCTCGACAACCTGAGCGTCACGGCCGGCAAGCAGATCGGCAACCGGACCTATCTGCGTCTCGATACGGGTGTGTGCCGGAATGCCGTGAACGCCACGGCCGCGCGCTCGCTCAACCTGTGGTACGGCATCGCCACGGAATACCGGATCGCGGAAGGGCTCACCGGGCAGGTGGGCGTGGATCCCGGCCCGAGTCCCTGCGGCGCGCAGCTCGGCGTGGGCACCGCCCGTCGCATGCAGGTGGGCTTCGATCTGTTCAAGGAGTGGGTGTTCTGATCAGGGCGCGGGTGCGCGGAGCGCGCCGCGCGTGCGGAGCCACGACACCGCCGTACCGGCCAGCACGCCGAGCCCGCGGGCCACGGTCACCAGCCGCTCCTCGCCCGGCACCGCGTCGAACAGCGTGCCCATGATCTCGCGCCGGAGCCGGAGCACCACCGGCGAGGCCACGCGGATGCTGTTGAAGGCCGGGTCGTACTTCGCGCCCACGCCCTCGATCAGCGCAGCGGTGCGCGCGAAGTACACGAGCTCGCCCGGCAGCACGATCGGCCAGTCGAACAGCTCCTGCATCACGCGATCGGCCAGCACCTGCGCGCGTTCGGCCGTGGTGCCGCGGTCGTACGCGATCTCGAGCAGCGTGTGCACGAGCGCGTGCAGCACGTCGGGCGGCGTGCCGGGCACCACGAGCCCGAGCGCCTGAAATCCGGCGGCCGTGCCGGCGGCATCGCGGCGCACGGCCGCGAGCACGGTTTCGAAGAGCGTGCGCCGCGTGACCGGGTCGACATCGATCACCATGCCGAAGTCGAGCAGCACGAGCGCGCCGTCGGGCGCGACGAGCAGGTTGCCCGGGTGCGGATCGGCGTGGAACACGCCGTCGCGGAGCATCATGCGGGCGTACGTCTCGATCAGCATTTCGGCGAGACGCACCGGATCCACGTCGCCCGCGGCCACGCGGGCCTCGAGCGCGTCCACGCGCGTGCCTTCGAGGTACTCGAGCACGAGCACCCGCTGCCGCGTGAACGCCTCTTCGACATACGGAATGCGGAGCCGGCGATCGTCCCGGAACCGCTCGCGCATGCGCATGCACTGCGCGGCTTCCCGGCGGAAATCCATCTCCTCCTCCACGCGGCGCCGGAACTCGGCGAGCACGACGCGTACGCCCTGCACGTGGTGGTTGGGAAACCGTGCGTACACGCGATCGGCGAGCCACGCGGCGATCGCACCATCGCGGCGCACGAGCGTTTCCACGCCGGGGCGCAGCACCTTCACCACCACGTCGCGTGTGCCGAGGCGTGCGCGATGCACCTGGCCGAGCGAGCCGGCGGCGAGCGGCTCGGGATCGAGCGCGGTGAAGAGCGTGTCGGCGTCGGGGCCGTAGGCCTCGTGCAGCACGGCGCGGATGCTGGCCCACGACACCGGCGGCACGCGATCGGTGAGCGTGCCCAGTTCGGAGACGTAGGGTTCCGGGATGAGATCGGCGCGCGCGGCGAAGATCTGCGCGAGCTTCACGAACGCCGGGCCGAGCGTGCTCACGCTGTGCACGAGCCGCCGTGCGCGACGCGCGTGGAACGCGGCATCGCGGGGGAGCGGCGCGCCCCAGCGGATCCAGCGGCGCACGTCTCGGCGGAACGAGAGCGCGAGCGGCAGCACGTGCCAGGAGATGCGGAGCGCGCGTGCCACGAGGCGCGCGGATTCCGTGAACCCGTGATGCGAGCGATCACGGTTCGTGGAATCCGCCGGGACCATGTCGTCAGCTTCCGGAGCTTCCGGAACGCGGTTGGTCGCGATGGGGGCGATCATGCCGAGCGCGACGGGGCAGGAAGCGCGCCTGCGAACTCCTCGAGGCCGGCCAGGTGGATCGTGGCATCCCAGAGCTGTTCGGCGAGCCGGTTGTCCCGGGCCGCGCGCGACGGCGTTCTGCGCTTGCGGCGGGCCCAGTATTCGCCCGTGGTGGTGGCGCCTTCGCGGCTCGCGAGCAGCCAGGCCGCGGTATCCGCGCCCGCCTCCGACGAGATGGAGAACCAGTTCATCACCGTGCGCTGGATGCGTCCCCGGCGGCCGTTGTTGACGGCGAATCGCGACGCCACGAGCCCGGGGTGCAGGGCGTGCACGGTGATGTGCTGCGGGTCCACCCGGGCTGCGAGGGAGCGGGTGAAGAGGATGTTCGCGAGCTTCGAGCGGCGGTAGGCGCCCCACCCCGTGTATCCGCGCGTCGACTGGAGGTCGTCGGGGTCGATCCGGACGCCGTGGTGCGCGCGCGAGGCCACGTTCACGATGCGCGCCGGTTCCGTGGGCAACGCGCCGGCCCGGAGGTTCGGGAGGAGGCGGAGCGCCAGGGACATGTAGGCCACGTGGTTGAGCGCGAACGTGCGTTCGAAGCCCTCGCGTGTGACTGCGCGGTCGAGGAAGATGGAGCCGGCGTTGTTGACGAGGGCGAAGAGGGCGGGGTATGCGGCGCCGAGGCGGTCGGCCAGCGCGGCCTGCTCGTCGAGGTGGAACAGGTCGGCGATCTCCACGTGCACGGCGCGGTTGCCGGTGCGCGTCATGAGCATGGAGGCCGCATGGCGGGTCTTGGCCTCGTTGCGGCCGACCATGACCAGGTGCGCGCCGGCGGCGGCGCAGTTGTCCGCGAGTGCCCGGCCCACGCCGTCGCTCGCGCCGGTGATCACGACCGTGCGGTCGCGCAGGGCGTCGGCGGGGAGGGCGGGGGTGGGGAAGGTCGGGTCGGGGAGCATGGCGTGAATATGATACCCCGAGGGGGCAGAGACCGCCCATGCGAGATCGCAAGCCATGGGTCGGTAGCCCCGAGTCCCGAGGGTGCCTGGAACAGCGGTGCCCGCCCACACGGCAGGAGTATCAGGCACCCTCGAGACTCGAGTCTGATGACCCGCCGCTTGCGACCTCGTGCGACCGACCCCGCGGCTGAACCACGGTTCGTGTATGGCGGCGAGGTGCCGGACAGCCCGCCTGGGAGCCGGGGCAGAGACCGTCCGCACGAGGTCACAAGCCATGGGTCGGCAGCCCCGAGTCCCGAGGGTGCCTGGAACAGCGGTGCCCGCCCACACGGCAGGAGTATCAGGCACCCTCGAGACTCGCGACTAATGACCCGCCGCTTGCGACCTCGTACGGGCGATCCCGCCCTCCCACGACGGCCCGCGCCGAGCCCCCCGTTACGTCCCCGTCGCGCTCAGGATGATCGGCGCCAGGTTCAGCGCCGACGCCTGCACATTCTGCAACCCGGGCTGGTTCCCGAGCGTCCAGCGCACCGTCACCTCGCCGTTCGCATTCGTGGTCGCCGTGGCCGGATTGAGGCTGCCGCCGCCGTTCATCACCGTCAGGCTGACCGTCACTCCCGGCATCGGCGTATTGTTGGCCCCCACCACCCGCAGCACGATCGATACCGGCAGCGCCGTCCCGGACTTCGCGGTCTGATGATTCCCCTGCGCCACGAGCAGGTCCGACGGGGTCACGCCCGTCGCCGTGATCGTGACCCCGTCCACACCGGGAACGCTCGCGATCAGCTCGTGCAGGTTCTGGTGCGGCCCGAGCGTCCAGCGGGTCTTCACCTCGCCGTTCGCGTCGCTCGTGCCCGTGGCCGGCTCCACCGTGCCGCCGCCCTGCCGCACCGAGAATCCCACTGGTGCTCCTTCCACCGGCGAGCCGTCGTCGCTCCGCACGCGCACCACGATCGGCGTGGGGAGGAGCGTGCCGGCCGCGGCGGTCTGCAGGTTCCCCTGCACGACCAGCAGTTCGGCGGGCGTGGCCGGGCCGGCCACCCGCTCGCACCCGGTCGCAGCCACGAGCAGCAACCCCAGCGCGCTCCATGCGACGGCAGGGCGACGGATGAGACCGGCAGGGAACGACGGGGACGGCCAGCGGGCGGGAACGATCGGCATGCAGAACTCCGGAGAGGAAACGGACGCGGGGTACTGGATGGTGTCGGCAGGCGATCACCCGGAGTTGAACCCGCGGGGGGCGGCGCGCCGGCCGGCGGGTGGATACCTTACCGGCATGACGTCCGCCAGCCGGCCGGCCTCGGCTTCCCCCGCGCGCCCCGTGGCGCTGCACACCGCCTCCGACACCCCGCGTCCTCCGCGCATTCCGTCCTTCTCCGAGCACCCGGTCCGGAACCCCGGCACCGACCTCGACCTCGACGTGATCGCGGCCACGCGCATCAACCGGAGCGCCGTCGAACGCCGCGCGGCCACCCTCCCCGCGCGCCGCACCGTCAAGAAGGAATGGCAGGCCGCCTGGCTGCTCCGGGCCATCACCTGCATGGACCTCACCACGCTCTCGGGTGACGACACGCCCGGCAACGTGCAGCGTCTCTGCGCCAAGGCGCGCCGTCCCGTGCGCGACGACCTGCTCGAGGCGCTCGGCATGGCCGACGCCGGGCTCACCGTGGGCGCCGTGTGCGTGTACCACGCCTACGTGGCCACCGCCGTGCGCGCGCTCGCCGGCAGCGGCATCCCCGTGGCCGCCGTGTCCACCGGCTTTCCCGCCGGCCTCTCCCCGCTCCCGCAGCGCATCGCCGAGATCCATGCCTCGGTGGACGCCGGCGCGCAGGAGATCGACGTCGTGATCACGCGCGCGCACGTGCTGCGCGGCGACTGGCACGCCCTGTACGACGAAGTGCGCACGTTCCGCGACGCGTGCGGCGACGCGCACCTCAAGACCATTCTCGGCGTGGGCGAGCTCGGCACGCTCACCAACGTCGCCCGCGCGAGCCAGGTGGCCATGATGGCCGGCTCCGACGTGATCAAGACCTCCACCGGCAAGGAGACGAGCAACGCCACGCTCCCCGTCGGGCTCGTGATGGTGCGGCAGATCCGCGACTATCTCGAACGCACCGGACACGTGGTGGGCTTCAAGCCCGCCGGCGGCATCCGCACCGCCAAGCAGTCGCTCGACTGGCTCACGCTCGTGAAGGAGGAGCTGGGCGATCGCTGGCTGCGTCCGGATCTCTTCCGCTTCGGCGCGAGCGGCCTCCTCACCGACATCGAGCGCCAGCTCGAGCATTTCGTCACGGGCCGCTACTCGGCGGCCCACCGGCATCCGATGGTGTAACGCGCCCATGACGACGATCCCTGCTTCGCCCTCCCCGGTGCGCGCGCTCTTCGAATCGATGGCGTACGGCCCCGCGCCCGAAGCCGATGCGCCGGTGCGCGCCTGGCTCGCGTCGCACGGCCACCGCTTCGGTCATTTCATCGACGGCGCGTTCGTCGATCCGTCGGACGGCGCGTATTTCGAAGTGCTCGATCCGTCGAGCGGCCGCGAGCTCGCGCGCGTGGCGCAGGGAAGCGCCGCGGATGTCGACCGTGCCGTGCAGGCCGCGCGCGCCGCGCAGCCCGCATGGAGCGCGCTGAGCGGGCATGCGCGCGCGCGGTATCTCTACGCGCTCGCCCGCGCCGTGCAGCGACAGGCGCGCGCGCTCGCCGTGCTCGAGTCGCTCGACAACGGCAAGCCGATCCGCGAAACGCGCGATCTCGACGTGCCGCTCGTGGCCCGTCACTTCTATCATCACGCGGGGTGGGCGCAGCTCTTCGACAGCGAGTTCGCCGGTTACGCGCCTGTTGGCGTGGTGGGACAGATCATCCCGTGGAACTTCCCGCTGCTGATGCTCGCGTGGAAGGTCGCGCCCGCGCTCGCGGCGGGAAACACGGTGGTGCTCAAGCCCGCCGAGTACACCCCGCTCTCCGCGCTCCTGTTCGCGGAGCTCGTGCGTGATGCCGGACTCCCGCCCGGCGTGTTCAATCTGGTCACCGGCGACGGCGCGACCGGCGCCGCGCTCGTGGATCACCCCGGCGTGGACAAGCTCGCGTTCACCGGCTCCACCGACGTGGGACGGCGCATCCGCGAGGCCACCGCCGGATCGGGGAAGTCGCTGTCGCTGGAGCTCGGCGGCAAGAGCCCGTTCCTCGTGTTCGCCGACGCCGATCTCGACAGCGTGGTGGAAGGCGTGGTGGACGCGATCTGGTTCAACCAGGGACAGGTGTGCTGCGCCGGTTCGCGGCTGCTCGTGCAGGAAGGCGTGGCCGAACGGCTCACGGACAAGCTCAAGGCGCGCATGGAGCGGCTGCGTGTGGGCGCGCCGCTCGACAAGGCCGTGGACATGGGCGCGATCGTGGCGCCGGTGCAGCTCACGCGCATTCGCGAGCTCGTGGCGCAGGGGGTGGCCGAAGGCGCGACCTGCTGGCAGCCCACGTGGGCCGAGCCCGCGGAAGGATGGTTCTTCCCGCCCACGCTGTTCACGAACGTGGAGCCGTCCGCCACCATTGCACAGGTGGAGATCTTCGGCCCGGTGCTCGTCACGCACACGTTCCGCACGCCTGATGAAGCGGTGCAGCTCGCGAACAACACGCCCTACGGACTCGCCGCGAGCGTGTGGAGCGACGACATCAATCTTGCGCTCGACATCGCGCCGCGGCTGCGCTGCGGCGTGGTGTGGGTGAACAGCACGAATCTGTTCGACGCATCGGCCGGCTTCGGCGGCTATCGCGAATCCGGGTTCGGACGTGAAGGCGGACGTGAAGGCATGTGGGAGTACGTGAAGGCGAAGCGCGCGCCGGCTCCCGACGCGTCTCCGGCTGCCGGCGCCGCAGGCACCGCCGCCGCGCCCCCGGCTCCGGACGTCCCGCCCGTCGACCGCACGCCCAAGCTGTACATCGGCGGCCGGCAGGCCCGCCCGGATTCGGGGTACAGTCTTTCCGTTCACGCCCCGGACGGCCGCCTGCTCGGCGAAGTGGGGGACGGGAACCGCAAGGACGTCCGGAACGCCGTCGAAGCCGCTCACGCCGCCGCCGGCTGGGCGCGGCAGCCGGGCCACACCCGCGCGCAGATCCTGTACTACGTGGCCGAAAACCTCTCGGCGCGCCGGGCCGAGTTCGCCGCGCGGCTGGCGGCGTCCACCGGGGTGGACGGCATGCCGGAGGTCGACGCCGCGATCTCCCGGCTGTTCACGTACGCGGCCTGGGCCGACAAGCACGACGGGGCGGTGCACGACGTGCCGATCCGCGGCGTGGCGCTGGCCATGCACGAGCCCGTCGGCGTGGTGGGGGTGATCTGCCCGCCGTCGCACCCGCTGCTCGGATTCGTCTCCCTGGTGGCCCCGCTCGTGGCCACCGGCAACACGGTCGTGGCCGTGCCGAGCGAAGCGGCGCCCCTTGCCGTCACCGACTTCTACGGGGTGCTCGATACGTCGGACGTGCCGGGCGGGGTCATCAACATCGTGACAGGTCGTGCCGACCCCTTGGCAGGGGTCCTGGCCGGGCACGATAATGTGGACGCAATCTGGTACTCGGGCAGCCAGTCCGGGGCCGAGGCGGTCGAACGCGCCTCCGTGGGCAACCTCAAGCGCACGTGGACCGAGTGGGCGCCCCGGGACTGGCCGGACCCCCGCGTCGGTGAAGGCCGGGAGTTTCTGCGTCGCTCGGTCCAGGTCAAGAACATCTGGATTCCCTATGGGGCGTAGGGTCAGATGACGTTTGCGTGACGCTCGGGATTCATATTGGCCCGAGCTGAGTTCGTTCCCCGGTTTTCCCCTCCCGCACTCCCCTCCATGATCGTGCTCCCCGAGTCCCCGGCGGCCTTTTCCGACGCTTCGTGGTCCGACATCGCGCCTTACTACGAGGCGCTGGCCACCACTCCGCTCGCCTCGCCGCCCGACTCGGCCCAGGTGGAAGCCTGGCTCGCCACCTGGTCGCGGCTCGACACCCTCGTGGGAGAGGCCGGCACGCTGGCGATGATCGCCTACACGGGGAACACGGCCAATGAGGAGGCCGAGCGGGCGTATCTCCGCTTCTCCATGGAGATCTTCCCCACGCTCGAGGAGCAGCAGGTCCGCCTTGCGCGCCGGCTGGTCGACCTCGGCTGGTCGCGTCCGGACCTCGAAACCACCATCCGCCGCTTCCGCTCCGACATCGAGATCTTCCGCGAGGCCAACGTGGCCCGTTTCGCCAGCCTTGAGGAGCTCTCGGCCGCCTACCAGAAGCGCACCGGCGGCCTTTCCGTGGACTGGGACGGCGAGCAGAAGACCATTCCCCAGCTCCAGCCGTACCTCAAGTCCCCTGACCGCGCGGTGCGGGAGCGTGCGTTCCGCGCCGGCGCGCAGGCGTATCTCGAACACCGCGACGAGCTGGCCAGCCTGTTCGACCGCATGCTCACGCTCCGCAAGGCGGTGGCGCACGAGGCCGGGTTCTCCGACTTCCAGCGCTACGCCTTTGCCGCCAAGCACCGGTTCGACTACACGCCGGAAGACTGCGCCGGCTTCCACGCGGCCGTGGAGGAAGCGGTCGTGCCGGCCATCGCGCGTCTCTACGAGCATCGTCGCGAACGGCTCGGCGTGTCCACGCTGCGGCCGTGGGATCTCGCCGTGGAGGTCGACGCCACCACGCCGCTCGTGCCCTTCACCACGGTGGACGAGTTCGTGAACGGCGCCCGCCGCATCTTCGCGCGGGTCGATCCCGAGCTCGGGTCGCGTTTCGACATCATGGCGCGGGAGCAGCTCCTCGATCTCGAGAGCCGTCCCGGCAAGGCGCCCGGCGGCTACTGCACCGATCTCGCGTTCCGCGGACGTCCGTTCATCTTCATGAACGCCGTGGGCGTCCCGGACGACGTGCAGACGCTCGTGCACGAGGCCGGCCACTGCTTCCACGACTTCTCGGCGCACGAGCTGCCGTACGCGTGGCAGCGGCGCACGGGCCATGAAGCGGCCGAGCTCGCGTCCATGTCGATGGAGCTGCTCGCCATGCCGTACTTCGTGCAGCCCGACGGCTACTACACGCCGGAAGAAGCGCGTGTCGCCTGGCTCGATCATTTCGAGGACGTGCTCGGCTCGCTCACGCACATCGCGAGCGTGGATGCCTTCCAGGCGTGGATCTACACGCACCCCGACGGCGCCGACGCGGCGGCGCGTGATGCCAAGTGGCTCGAGATCCGGTCCCGTTTCGAACCCGTGGTGGACTGGTCGGGGCTCGATGCGGAACGTGTCGCGCGATGGTACCGGCAACTGCACATCTTCGAGCTGCCGTTCTACTACATCGAGTACGGGCTCGCGCAGCTCGGCGCGGTGCAGGTGTTCCGGAACGCGGTGCGGAACGGCCCCGAGGCCGTGGAGGCCTACAAGCGGTTCCTCGCGCTCGGCGGCACGCGGCCGTTGCCGGAGCTGTACGCCGAGGCGGGGGTGAAGCTGGTGTTCGACACGGCCACGATGCGGGAGCTGGTGGCGTTCGTGGAGGAGCGGATCGTGGAGCTGCGCGGCGGGGCGACGTCGCCGTTCGGGATGGCGATGCCGAGGGCGCGGGTGGCGGTGTAGGGGGGGCGCTCGGGGCGGACCGTCGGGCATGGGCAAGATGGGCCGTACGAGGTCGCAAGCGGCGGGTCGGTAGCCGCGAGTCCCGAGGGTGCCTGGCGACTCCTGCCCCCAGACCCGGCGCCGGTGTTCCATGCGCCCTCGAGAGCGCCAGAAGCGGCAAAGCTGGCCAAGGGGTTCGAGTCGCCAGGCACCCTCGGGACTCGCGGCTACCGACCCGCCGCTTGCGACCTCGCACAGCCGTCCGATCCCGCACCCACACCATCGCCAGCCAACAGCGCGCGCCCTCACCTCCCCCCGTACGGCTTCCCCGGCACGCTCCGCACGAACTTCACCAGCGCCTCCATCTCCACCACGCTCATCATCGCCGTATACCGCCACGGCATGAACGCGTCCAGCTCCGATCCGTCCGGACGCCGCCCGGTGCGCAGCACCCGCTCCAGCTCCTCCGCGCTCCAGCGGCCGATCCCGTCCGGCGTGATGTTCGACGCCGGCTTGAACTCCGGCGGCGCGCCCGGTATCCGCCCGCCCGACAGCCCCGGCCCGTGGCAGCTCGTGCATCCGCCCACGTCCGCCATGTAGCGGCCGTACGCGAGCGAGGTATCCGGCGGCATCGTGGCCGGCGCGCGCACGCTGTGATCGATTGTGGCCGCCTTGATCAGCGGCAGCTTGCCCAGCGCGAGCAGCGTGCGCCCCAGCGGCCGCAGCATGAGCGGCGGCAGGTCGCGCTCCACCGGCTGGAGCTGCCGCAGATACGCGATGATCGCGCCCACGTCGTCGTCGGCGAGCGTGGTCCAGTCGTCCGACGGCATCCCCACCGCGGGACCGCCGTCCTTCTTCACGCCGTGCCGGATCGCGCGCGCGATCTCCGCGTCGCTGTACCGCATCAGCACGCTGTTCGGCCCGCCCGTGAGGTTGGACGCGGTGATGCGGCCGAGCGCCGGGTGGTCCACCATCACCGACCCGCCGAAGTCGGCGGCGTGACAGTCGGCGCACTTGCCGATGGCCGTGGCGAAATGACGGCCGCGCGCCACCGTGGCGCTGTCGTGCTGCACCGGCACGTCGCGGAGCGGCACGTCGAAGGTCTGCGACAGCCTCCATTCGCTGACGCCGTACACCGTGCCCGCCGCTCCGAGCGCGATGGCCGTGAGCACGGCGAGTATGCTGAACACCACACGAACGAGACGCCGCATCGCGCCACTCCTGAGTTGCGGACGAAAACCGGATCACTGCGGACCCGGGCAACCTCGCCCGTCAGGAGTGCGTCACGCGCGGGTCGAATGACCCGGCGGCGGTTCCGCGGCCGCTCCGCCGGCCGGCTGCTCGCCCGGCGACAGCCCCGCCACGCCGCCCGAGACGATGAACGCCATCACGTCCGAGCTCGGCTGGTCGATCCGTTCCACCCGGTGCGCCGCCACCACCATGAGCTGCCCCGAGAAGTTGTACGAATGCGGGCAGTACACGCTCACGTGGCCCGGCAGGCCGAGCAGCGGAAGCGCCTCCTGCGTCACGAATCCGAAGAGCCGCACGTCGCCCTGTTCGTCGAGCCGCAGCGACACCGGCTGGTCGAAGCGCCGCTTCTCGCCCACGAACGCGTTGAGCACGTCGCGCACCGCGCCGTAGAGCAGCCGCACCACCGGCAGCCGCTCGAACAGGCGGTCGAACAGTCCGATTACCGACCGCGTGATGAGGTTGGAGGCGAGCACGCCCACCAGCGTGATGATCACCACCGTGATCGCGACGCCCACGCCGCGCGTCTCCACCCCCGTCATCTGGTCCACCGTGTCCACGATCCAGACGCACACCGCGATCGTGATCGCGATCGGGGACACCACCACCAGCCCGCGTCCGAAATAGCCGAGCAGGCGGCCGAACACGGTGCGGGCCAGGGTGGAGACGACCCGGGAGAGGAAGGCCACTCCCGGCCTGAGAAAACCGGACGGACGGTTCATGATCGAGTGCGGGGCGGCGCTCGGGAGCGGCGCGGGTGAGGGGCACCGTGGTGCCCGCGAGCAACGCGCCCGGCCGCCGATGCGTAGCCCAGACACGTGTCGCGCATGCAAGTTGACAGGGATCGGGCCGGGGAACCACCCCGGTCCCGTACGCCTCGCGACGCCCCCTCCACCAGACGTTCCCGATGCTGCTCCCCCAGATTCCGTCGCCGCCGGCCGCGCCGCGCCCGTTCGCCCGCCGCGCCTTCCCCCTCGTCTTCCTGCTCGGCGCGGTCCTCGCCGCACCGGCTACGCCGGTGGAGGCCCAGTCCGGCAAGCCGATCACCCAGGACGTCTACGACGTGTGGCGCGGCATCCTGTCGCCCACCATGTCGCGCGACGGGGCATGGGTGGCGTACACGAACTCGCCCGGCATCGGCGAGGGCGAGCTCGTGGTGCGCTCCACGGGAGCCGGCACCGAGTTCAAGGTGCCGCGCGGCTTCACCGGCCGGCCCAACGACCGGGCCGGAAGCACCGGCGGGGGCTTCTCCCCGGGCGCGCCGGTGTTCAGCGCCAACGGACAGTTCGTGGCGGCGCTCGTCTACCCCACGGAATCGGTGGTGGACGCGGCCCGTCGTGACCGTCGCCGCGCCGCCGAGGCCAACCGCACCTCGCTCGCCATCATGGCGCTGCCGTCGGGGCAGGTGACCTCCCTGCCGCGCGTGCGCAACTTCCGCATGGCGCGCGATGGCGGACGCTTCCTCGTGTACCAGGTGGAAGTCGATTCCGCGGCCGCGCGCGCCAATGGCGACACCGCGGCCCGCGGCGCGGCGCCTGCGGCTCCTGCCGCCCCCGCTGCCCGTCCGGCCGCCGACACGGCCCGCCGTCCGGCGCCGCGCCGCGAAACCGGCGGCCCGCTCGTGCTCCGCACCCTCGCCTCCGGCGAGGAGGTCCGCATCGACGACGTCACGCACTTCACGCTCGACGAGAACGAGCGCTGGCTCGCCTACGCCGTGGGCGAGGCCGATTCCACCAAGAGCGGCCTCTACCTCCGCGACCTGGGCTCCGGCGCCGTGCACACGCTCCGTCCGGGCCGGGCGCGCTACCGCAACCTCACCTTCGACCGCGAGGCCACGCAGTTCGCGTTCCTCGAAGCGCCGGCCGATTCGGTGCCGGCCGCGCGCGCGTCGTACGCGGTGTACCTCACACCGCTCGCTGTCCGCCGCGGCGCCGCTCCGGTGGCCGCCGTGGCGGTTGCTTCCACCACCGCCGGTGACGGCCTGCTCATCCCCGAGCGCAGCCGCCTCGACTTCACGCGCGACGGATCGGCGCTGCTCTTCGCCGTGGCCGCCCCGCCGGCCGATTCGATCCCCGCCGACTCGCTCGCCGACAAGGCCATCTACGACCTCTGGCACTGGCAGGACACGCGCCTCCAGCCCACGCAGGCGCGGCAGGTCGGCCAGGACCGCAGCCGCACGTACACGGCCATCTATCATCCCCGGCTCCGCCGCGTCGTGCGCCTCGCCGACGATTCGCTCCCGAACGTGCAGGTGAGCGACGACGGACGCCTCGCGCTCGCCGTCACGCCCGTGCCGTATCTCGTGGAGCAGATGTGGGGCGATGGCGGCAACGACGTGTATCTGCTCGATGCCACGACCGGCGCGCGCACGCTGGTGGCGAAGAAGCTCGAGCGCGGCGCCTCGATGTCGCCCAACGCGCGCTTCATCACCTGGTTCGACAAGGACCAGTGGCACAGTTACGACATCGCCACGAAGCAGACGCGCGTGGTGACGGAGCCCATCACCGGCGTGCGCTTCAGCCAGGAAACGTGGAGCACGCCGAGCACGCCCGCGCCGTGGGGACTGTCCGGGTGGACCACGGATGACCGCCAGATGCTGGTGAACGACCGGTACGACGTGTGGGTGGTGGATCCGAAGGGCGTGGCCGCGCCGCGCCGTCTCACCGGCGGCACGGGACGGGCGCGCCAGCACGTGTTCCGCGTGGTGAACCTCGATCCCGAGGAGCGCACGATCGATCCGTCGAAGCCCGTGCTCTTCTCGGCGTTCGACGACGTGTCCAAGGGCTCCGGCTGGTTCCGCGGCAGCTTCACCGATTCCATGCCCGCCGCGATCGTGATGGAGCCCAAGCGCTTCGCCGGCCTCACGAAGGCGCGCGACGCCGAACGCTATCTCGTCACGCGTTCCGACTATCGCGAGTTCCCCGATCTCTGGACCGGATCGTCGCTCACCGCGCTCACGAAGATCTCCAACGTGATGTCGGACCAGGAGCAGTACCGCCGCGGCAACGTGCAGCTCTACAGCTGGCTCGGCACCGACGGCGACTCGCTCGCCGGCCTGCTCTACACGCCCGACGGCTTCGATCCCGCGAAGAAGTACCCCATGGTGGTGTACTTCTACGAGACGCACTCCGACGGCCTGCACGGCTACGTGCGCCCCGCCGGCCGCAACATCGTCAATCCCACCGTCTACAACTCGCTCGGCTACATCGTGTTCATGCCGGACATCAAGTACACCGACGGCTTCCCCGGCCCGAGCGCGTACAAGTCCATCGTGCCCGGCGTGCAGTCGCTCATCCAGCGCGGGTTCGTGGACAAGGATGCCATCGGCATCGGCGGCCAGTCGTGGGGCGGCTACCAGACCGCGTATCTCGTCACGCAGACGCACCTGTTCAAGGCCGCGGTGCCCAACGCCACCGTGGTGAACATGACGAGCGCGTACGGCGGCATCCGCTGGGGCACCGGCATCGCGCGGTCGTTCCAGTACGAAACCGGCCAGAGCCGCATCGGCGGATCGCTCTGGGAGTATCCGGAGCGGTTCATCGAGAACTCGCCGCTCTTCTTCGCCGACCGCATCCGCACGCCGCTCCTCTTCATGGCCAACGACAACGACGGCGCCGTGCCGTGGTACCAGGGGATCGAGTTCTTCGTCGCGCTGCGCCGCCTCGGCAAGGAGGCGTACATGGTCAACTACAACGGCGACGAGCACAATCCCACCAAACGCGCCAACCAGCTCGACATCGACCGGAAGATGCTGGAGTTCTTCGGGCATCATCTGCGCGGCGAGCCGGCGCCCGACTGGATGACGCGCGGCATCCCGTTCATCGAGAAGGGACGCGACCAGCTCCGGCCGCCCGCGCCTCCCGTGGTGGGCGGCGAGGTCGTGCCGGCCACCAGCCAGCGCGGGGCCCCGGAGCCCCGCTAGTACCCGCGGGGGGCACGCGGGTCTAGTTTTCCGGCATGGCTACCCGCATTGCCCCCTCCGCCGAGCCCGTCACGCCGGCCGAACCCTGGACCATCGACGACGCCCGGGCCCTCTACAACATCGAGGGCTGGGGCGCCGGCTATTTCGACATCAACGAGCACGGCAACGTCATCGTGCGTCCGGATCCCCGCCATCCCGACGGCACGGTGGATCTGCGCGATCTCGCGCGCGACCTCGAGGAGCAGGGCATCCAGCTCCCCGTGCTGCTCCGCTTCTCCGACATCCTGCGCTCCCGCGTGGAGACGCTGAGCAACCGGTTCGCCGCCGCCATGCGCGAGTTCGAGTACACGGGCGAGTACACCACCGTGTATCCGATCAAGGTCAACCAGCAGCGGCACGTGGTGGAGGAGATCGTGCGCTACGGCTCGGCGCACGGCGTGGGGCTCGAGTGCGGCTCCAAGCCCGAGCTGCAGGCCGTGCTCGGGCTCGTGGAAGGCACCGAGCAGCTCATCGTGTGCAACGGGTACAAGGACCACGAGTTCATGCGGCTCGCCCTCATGGGGCAGAAGCTCGGGCACCGCGTGTTCATCGTGCTCGAGCAGCTCAGCGAGCTCGACGTGCTGCTCGAAGTGGCCGACGAGCTCGGCGTCACGCCCATGGCGGGCGTCCGCATCAAGCTCGCGTCCGAAGGCGCGGGACGCTGGGCGCAGAGCGGCGGCGAGAAGAGCAAGTTCGGCCTGTCGTCGGCCGAGCTCGTGAAGCTGATCGACCGGCTCAGCGACATGGGGCGGCTCGACATCGTCAAGCTCATCCATTTCCATCTCGGCAGCCAGATCACCGACATCCGCTTCATCAAGTCGGGGCTCGCCGAAGTCACGCGGTTCTACGCCGAACTCCGCACCATGGGCGTGGACATCACGCACGTGGACGTGGGCGGCGGGCTCGGCGTGGACTACGACGGCACCACGTCCACGAACAACGCCAGCGTGAACTACACGCTGCAGGAATACGCGAACGACGTGGTGTACACCATGGCCGAGGCCTGCCGCGAGCAGGACCTCCCCATGCCGCACCTGATCAGCGAATCCGGGCGCGCGCTCACCGCGCACCACGCCATGCTGCTCGTCAAGGTCATCGACGTGGAGTCCCAGGCCGCGCGGCCCATTCCCGAGCTCACCGACGACGATCATTCGCTGCTGCACGAGATGTACGAGGACTTCCGTACCATCAGCGCGCGCGCGCCGCGACCGCGCAAGGTGCTCGAGGTCTTCCACGACGCCACGTTCGACAAGGAGCGGGCGCGCCAGTACTTCAACAGCGGCGTGCTCACGCTGCGGCAGCTCGCCACCGCGGAGCTGATCTGGCTCGCCACCATGAACGCGATCCACCCCATCGCGCAGGCCGATCCGGAAACGTACGCCGACATCGTGCGCGAGCTGCAGTCGTCGCTCTGCGACCGGTACTTCCTCAACTTCTCGCTCTTCCAATCGCTGCCCGATTCCTGGGCCATCGACCAGCTCTTCCCGATCATGCCCGTGCACCGGCTCGGCGAGCAGCCGCTCCGGCACGGCACGCTGCAGGACGTCACCTGCGATTCCGACGGCAAGATCGACCGGTTCGTGGGCGAGAAGACCGGCCGTCCCGCGCTCGAGCTCCACGAGTTCCGCGACGGCGAGGACTACATCCTCGGCATCTTCCTCACCGGGGCGTACCAGGAGATCCTGGGCGACCTGCACAACCTGTTCGGCGACACCAACGCCGTGCACGTGCTGCTCACCCCCGACGGCCGGTACGAGATCAACGACCTCGTGGAGGGGGACACCGTCACCGAAGTGCTCAACTACGTGCAGTTCGGGGCGTCGCAACTTCTGGCCACGTTCCGCCGTAAGGTGAACGCGGCCAAGGGACTCTCGCGCGAGGAGGCCAACGCCTTCATCGCCGATTACGTCGCCGGTCTCGAAGGATACACGTATCTGGAGGGGGAGGCGGCACGCTGACCGGCGTGGCCGCGACCGGCGTTCACGCTACATCGCGGAGTGTGCTGTGACCGATGCTACCACCGTGCCCGCTTCGGGCGGCCTGATGGACGATCTGCTGGAGATCTTCACGGCGCCCGCGAGGGTGTTCGAGCGGCGGCGCGCTGCCGGCTACGGCAAGCACATGATCGTGCTCATGCTGCTCACGCTGGTGATCCTGGCGGCCACGCTCAGCCTGAGCGGTCCCTACTTCGACGCGCAGTACATGCTCGGCATGCGGCAGGCCGCGGAGCGCGGCGCCGCGCTGCCGCCGGAAGCCACGGGAAGCACGGCCATGGCGATCGCGCGGTGGGGGACCGTGGCCGTGTTCGTGGTCATGATCCCGATCATGGTGTGGATCGGCGCGCTCTTCGTCATGCTCGGCGCCAAGGTGGCCGGCACGTCGATCGGCTACAAGCAGGGCGCGCTGATCTCCACGCTGGCCGGGTTTCCGCGGCTGCTCTCGCCGGTCGCCACGGCCATCCAGGGGCTGTTCGCCGATCCCGCCTCGATCCGCAGCATGAGCGACGCCGCGCTCGGCCCGTCGCGCCTGGTCGATCCCATGACCACGCCGCCCGTGCTGCTCGGCATCCTCGGCAACTTCGATCTCACGAACCTCTGGGCGATCGTGCTCGTGGGCATCGGCGTGAGCGTGATCGGCCGCGTGTCGCGCGGGAGCGGCATGGTGGCGGCGGCCGTGGTGTTCGCGTGCACGCTCGCGCTCACGATCATCCCGGCGGCGCTGGCGTAGGGAGTATCTGCGTCATCTGCGGAACGGCAACGGGATCCGCAGATGACGCAGATAGCGCAGATGGGAACGGCGGATGACACGGATGAGCTCGGTGGGATGAAGTCGGAGATCTGGTCATTGGTGAAGCGTGGCGGGTAGAGAGAGATCCCTGCTGGTCCGACCACCGTGACGCCTCGTCCGTGGGCGTCCCCCGCCGGAGGTGTACATGTCGGATTTCCCTCCCGTTCGTCGCTTGACGATTCTCGCCATCGCGAGTGTGACGTTTCTCACCATCGCGTGTGATCGCGCGACGGAACCTGCGGGTAGAAAGGCCGCAGATCCGGAAGGCCCTGTCGGCGACTGGGCAGCACGATTCGCTGTTCTATAGGGTGCTCGGTGAGCGCATCATGCTGGAGCCCGACGGACGCGGGGTGATGATGGCCGTGGAGGCGGAGGCCGACGGGCGCGCGATCGTGGATGCCGTTACGCATGAGGCCGGTACGGGGCGACTCGAAGCGATCTCCGTTTCCATGGTCCCGGGCCACGTCTTCGTGCCCACACGCTCGCTTTCCCCGGTGCAGGCCGATGAAGTGATCCGGAAGCTCCGTGAGGATCACCGGGTGCGGTTCGCCAGCCCGACGTATCGTACTCGTGCGGGAAATCATTCCATCACGCTGATCGGCCGCATGAATGCCCGGTTTCGACGGGGCGCGCCGCAGGCCGATATCGACAGTGTGCTCGAGGCATTCGGCCTGACGGTTCTTCGCCGCCCGATGCCTGACTCGGGGTACTTTACCTATCGACTGCAGTATCCGCGAGGCGCCGATCCGCTGACCATTCCACAGCGTCTGGCAGAACATCCCCTTGTGGAATGGGCATCACCCGCCTTCTTCGCCGATTACAAACCGGCCCGGGTTCCGAGTGATCCGTACTTCGGGCTCCAGTTCCATCTCAAGAGCACCATCTTTAATGGCAGCGTCCCAGTGGACATCAATGTGGCGCCGGCGTGGAGTGTCACCACGGGGAGTGGTATTCGTGTCGCCATCCTCGACGACGGCGTGGATGTGTTGCACGGCAACACCGGAAGCGGCTTTACGGGGGATCTGATCGGACGGTTCGCGGGAGCCTTGAGCATTGATAAGTTTTCGATGTCGGGTGAAGGTGCCTTGACGCCGTGCTGCAACGATACCCATGGAACGAGCGTGGCGGGCATCATCGGAGCAACTCACAACAATGGAGTTGGAGGCGCGGGTGTTGCACCTGGTGCCACGTTCAACGTGGCGCGTATTTTTCGACACTCGCATCCTCCTCAGTTCGGGCTTCGAAAGCAGGATTCGATGTGGCTGTATGTGGCAACGGAAGACCTGAGGTGGCCGCGATTTGATGGACACCTGGTTATGCTGCCTGGCGCAGCTGCCG
>CAZUKU010000043.1:0-30148 GCA_964621045.1 uncultured Gemmatimonas sp. | reverse complement strand
TGAGTCGCTTGGCGAGCGGGAGCAGGGGCAGCAGGGGCAGCAGGGGCAGCAGGGTGGCGGCCAGGGTCAGGGCGACGCGCGTGACGGTCAGCGCGGGCAGCTCGGCGGCACGCCCACCGGTCGCTACGATGACGGCGCGCCGAGCGGCGATGCGAGTCAGGCGCGTGGCGAGTTCCGTCTGCGTCGGCAGAACGCCGAAGCGCTGCGGCGCGATCTCGCCGGACAGGGGCTCGACGTGCGCGATCTCGATCGCGCGATCGAGGATCTGCGGCGTCTCGAGAGCGGCCGGCTGATGGGCGACCCGAAGGGGCTCGCCGAACTGCAGGCGTCCGTGATCGAAGGGCTCAAGACCTTCGAGTTCGCGCTCTTCCGGAGCTACGGGCTCGGCAACGACAACCGTCCCGCGCTCGGCGCGCGCGCGCCCGTGCCGCCTGAATATCGCGCGCTGGTGGAGGAGTACTACCGCTCACTCGCCGACGACCGCCGTCGCCCGTAAGGGCGGCGGTGCGATGTCCCGACGATGTCGGGGCATATCCCTGAAAGTTACACAATTCGAGTCCTTGCGCGTACCGCCTCGCCGAGCCGACTCTATGGGCGCAGCTCGCCCTGACGGTTGCGCTGGAACTCTACCTGCGCAGTGAACCCGTGGGGTGGCTGTGGCCGGCTCCGTCGGATCTGGTGCTGTCACCCGATACGCTGCTGCAGCCGGATCTGCGCATCGATACCGTCGGACCGGGTCCACGGCCCGCAAACGATCCGGCGATTCTCCTCGTCGTCGAAATCCTTTCTCCGTCCACCGCGCGGCGCGATCGGCACCTCAAACGACACGCGTACCTGCACGCCGGCGCGCGGATGTACTGGGTCGTCGACTGCGATTCGGCGCATGTGGAGCAGTGGACGCCTGCTGACGATCGTCCACTCATCGTCACGGATACGCTGCGCTGGCATCCGCCGGGAGCATCCGTGCCGTTCGTCTTCGACCTGCCGCTGTTCTTCGCGGACGTGAACCGCTGGCCGGAGCGGTAGGCCCGCTACCGGACACGCGATCCCGTGTGCGCGAGCGCGGGATCGAGATGGAACTGCAGGAAGTCGAGCGGATGGACCCCGTGCGGCAGCGCGCGGAGGAGCACACCCGCCTGCGCCGTGTCGCCACGCACCGCCGCGATCCGGGCGCGATAGAGGAGCGGAAGTCCCCGCGGAAATCCGTCCGTCTGCCGCCGCAGCCACGTCTCGGTTTCCGACGCGAGCGCGGTCATCTCCCGCCGCACGGCCACCACGCCGAGTGCGCCGCGAAAGTCCACGCTCGTGCTGTCGAGTGCCGCCAGTTCGGTGAGCAGAGCGTATGCATCATCCAGTCGGCCATCGAGCTCCAGCGCCAGTGCCAGCACGAAACGTCCGTCCGGCGGCAGCTCCCGCGTGGCACTTTCCCGTTCCCACCACTCCACGGCGTACCGTGCGGCCGTCGCCGCGGCCAGCCGATGCCCGTGCGCCCGCAGCTCGAGCGCCACCTGCAGCATCACCCAGCCGGATGTGATCATCGCCACCGGATCGAGCCGGCCGGTGAGCCCCGATTGGAGCGCAGGATCGGGTGACGCGCCGGCAATCGATGCGAGCGTGGCCAGCGCGCTGTCCGGAAATCCCAGCGCCGCCTGACTCCGCGCGCGCACGAACCCGATCGCGAGCGGCGTCGCATCCATGTGCGCCATGCGTTCGGCGGTGGCACGCTCCGCGTGATAATCGTGGAGCGCGTGCTGCCCCGCGGCCACTTCGCGCCAGTAGAACGAACGCCCCTGTCCGGGAAGCCATCCGAGATCACGTGCCGGATCGATCCCCAGCACGAGCGCCACCGATTCCGCCGGCCGGTTCAGTTGACGCAAGCCGGTGGACATGGTGAGCTGCGAGAACTTCGAGTGCGGCATGAGCGCGGCGCGCTCCTGGTGCAACCGGTTGTGTTCGAGGTGATCGCTGTGACAGCGCGCGACGCTGATCCGCGTGGTGATCCAGTCCATGTCCGACAGACGATCCCGGCGGCTCTGCACGTGCCGGAACACCGAATCCACGAGACCGCATCGTCCGACGCCCACCGCGGCCACGCTCACGGAGGCCATGGCGCCGAGAAAACTCGTGTCCATCGCCGCGGCGCGCTGGAACAGCGGGAGTGAACCGGGCCAGTCTCCCCGCCAGAAGCGTTCCTGTCCTTCCACGAACACGGCATACGCATCGAACCGCGGCGGCACGAGCGCGGGGTGACTGATGAGCTCGGCGCGCGGATCGAGCAGGGTGCCGAGTGCGCCCGCGAGCCGCTGATGGAGCTCCTCCACGACCGGCAGCGGATCGGCGACGGATCCCGTGATCGGATCCACGGAGCGGAGCACGGTGCCGTTCGCGACATCCAGGATCCGGGCCGTGAGCGTGAGACTGTCGCCGCTCCGATAGAAGTTGCCGGCAACCACGAGACCGGCTCCGTTGGCGCGCGCCAGATCCAGCGGACCGGCAGGCGTGCCGCGCTCGGTGCGCCCGCGCAGGTAGAGCCCGCCGAGCTCGAAGACGTCGACGCGAGGGTTGCGGGCCACGCCGCGCGTCACCCAGTCGGAGATCATGAGCGACAGCCGGTCGAGCCCGGGATCGTCGGTCCCGTTCTCGAAGAGCGCCACGGCCACGCGTTCGGGGCGGAGGGCGGCCTCGGGCGTGGCGTCTCCGGGAATCCGGAGCGCTGCCACGACGAGTGCGATGGCGCCGAGTGCCGCGGCCATGAAGGAGAGCCGAACGCGGCGCACGGCCGGTTCCTGCACGGACACCGGTGCGGGGCTCGCAGCGGGTTCGGAATGAAGCGCATCGTCACGCGCGGCCGGGAGCTCCGCGGCGGATGCGACACCGAACTCCACCGCGGGCGCGGCAGGCAACCCTCCACGCGCGGCCTCCGACGAGGGCACGACCGGCGGCTTGCCGGAACGCCCGTCCGTCCCGGCGCGCAGTGCTTCGGCGAGCCGGGAGACGGCGACATCGGGCGAAGCGCCCAGCTCGCTTCGGAGCCGCGTCTCGTGCAGCCGCGCCTGCCGGAGCGCGCCCG
Source organism: uncultured Gemmatimonas sp. (assembly GCA_964621045.1). Classification (GTDB taxonomy): domain Bacteria; phylum Gemmatimonadota; class Gemmatimonadetes; order Gemmatimonadales; family Gemmatimonadaceae; genus JAABRT01. The sequence goes on along the minus strand of CAZUKU010000043.1, from coordinate 27,078 downwards.
CCGTATCGCCCGCCGCCGCCAGGGCCTGCATCAGCCCGAGCGTGATCCGCGCGCCGAGCGGTTCGACGGTATCGAGCTGCCGCCACCAGCGCACGGCCTCGTCGTTCCGGCCTGCGGCGCCGGCGGTCACCGCGAGCCGCTCCAGCGCGTCGGCATGACGCCGCGCCAGATCGCGCCGCTCCTCGTCGACCCACCGTTCGAACTCGTCCGCCCCGCCGATATGGACGCCGTCCAGGAACGGGCCGCCGTAGTGCGCGACCGCGGCGGCGTCATCGCCGGCCGTCAGGGCCGCCCGAAAGGCCGCGACATCGCTCGCCACGATCGCGGGGTCGAGCCGCAGCTCCGCGACGCCGCTGACCGCTCCCGGGCTGTCGAGCTGGCGGCGCGCGGAATGCAGCATCTGCTTGAGCGCGCCGCGCGCCCGTTCGGTATCGCTCTCGGGCCAGAGCAGGGCCATGAGACGTTCCCGCCCCATTCCTCGGCTCCCCGTCGCGGCGAGCGCGGCCAGGAGCGCGAGCAGCTTGCGCTGCGCCTCCATGCCAGGAACCGGGGCGTTCCCCTGTTCCAGCGTGAGTCCGCCGAATGTGCGCAGAAAGAACGATGCCACTCCGTACCTCACGCCGACTGACCGATACCTGACCGACAGCTCACGCCTGCGCCCTAGATAACGCCCGTCCCGAACGCACGACAAGGTCCGGACGGGAATGCACTCTCATTCGAGGAGACTGGCACCATGGACGGGTATCGGATTTCGCGGCCGGCGCTCGCCGCCGCACTCATGGCCGCGGTGGCCATCGGCATCGGCTGCTCGGACGACACCCCGGTCGTTCCGGCCACACAGACGTACAAGGGGGCGGAGACACCGGTGGGCGCAGGGGTGGCGTGGACCGAGCTGGTCTTCGACGGCGACGCGCTCCAGAGCATGCGCGTGGCCTTCACCCGGGGGGCGCTGGACGACCTGCCTCCCACGCTTCCCACCACCGAATACGTGATTCCGTTGCCGGCCAACGCGCCGGCCACGGTGTTCGATCACGTCACCATCAACTGGCAGCCGGAGGGGCACCCGCCGCCGATGGTGTACACGCATCCGCACTTCGACGTGCACTACTATCTCGTGTCGATCGCCGAGCGGAATGCCATGACGCCGGCGGATCCGTCGTATGCGGGCAAGATCGCCGCCGTGCCGGCCGCCACCGACGCGCCGCCACGGTATTCGGCCGACCCGCAGGGCGTCCCCCGCATGGGAACGCACTGGACCAACATCGATTCCCACGAGTTCCACGGCTCACCATTCACGCACACCATGGTGTACGGGTTCTACGACGCGAAGATGGTGTTCATCGAGCCGATGCTGACCCGGGCGTTCCTGCTCACACGCCCCGACGTGACCGCCGACATCCAGGTGCCGCAGCGCTATCCCAAGCCGGGGCGGTATCCGGCGAAGTACCGCGTGTACCACCAGGCCGCGGGTGACGAGTACCGGGTGGAGCTGCTGGACTTCAGAGACCGCAACTGACCGACAGCGGACGGGAGGCGCTCGCATGGGGCGCCTTCCGTTCACATGCGGATCACGGCTTCGGCACCGCCCGTCCCACCACGATGCTGATGTTGTCAGTGCCGCCGCCGTCGAGCGCGTCCTGCAGCAGCTGCTCACACACCTGCCGGGCCGACGTCATCGTGGCCAGCCGCTCACGGATGAGCTCGTCGGGCACGTGTTTCGTGAGGCCGTCGGTGCAGAGCAGATGCACGTTCGCCCAGTCCGCCGGCAGCCGCGTCACCACGGGCAGGGCGTGATGTCCGCCGATCGCGCTCGAGAGCACGTTGGCGTAGCGCGACTGCTCGGCCATCGCGCGCGTGAACACGCCCTGGTCGAGGAGATCCTGCGCCATCGTCTGATCGCGCGTGACCTGCCGGAGCTCTCCGTCGCGATACAGGTAGTACCGCGAGTCGCCCACCTGCAACAGATAGTACCACGGCCACACGCCCATCCAGAGCGTGAGCGTGGTGGCCATCGTGCGGCCGTGTCCTTCTTCCTGCGCGCGCGTCAGCACCGCCTCGTGACACTGCAGCGCGGCGTCCTGCAGCACCTCGATGAACGTGTCGTCGGCGCCGTCGGCCCGGTAGTAGCAGTCGGTGCTGGCCACGAAGTACTGCGAGGCCGCTTCGAGAGCGGTGGCGCTCGCGCGTTCGCCGCCTTCGCCGCCGCCCACCCCGTCGGCCACCATCGCGAAGAACGCCAGACGTTCGTCGGCCAGCGGCAGGCGCTGCATCGCGTTCAGGCTCGTCTGCAGCACGTTCACCCGCTTGTGGATGGACGCCAGCAGGAAATGATCCTGGTTCTCGCCGCGCACGAGACCGGGGTGGGTGAGGCCGTGGACGTCGATCTCGTCGTCGCGTGGTTTCACCCCTTCATCGGGCATCACTTCCACTTCGGACCGCTCCGTCATGATCCCATCCGCGCCGGCTTCGTACACGATCGACAGGGCCCTCGATGCCCCGATCCGGAAGCTGCTGCGCCGCCGACGATTCGTCCAGCGTCCGCGGCGGATCCGCGTCCCCACCGGCGCACCACGCAAACGCCACCGCGCTGAACATCGGCGGGCATCCGCCGACATCGGCACGGTGGCGTTCCCTCGCGCAGCGGCGTATCCCGCGGGCTGCTGCGCGGTGGGCGCGATCCGGTCAGTCGTCGATGCCGCGGCGGCCGGGGGTGATCGCGCCGGCACCCGGGCCACGTCCGGGCATGACGCCACGCACACCGGGGCCGCCCTGGCGCGGGCCGACCATGGCGCCGCCGCGCTGCGGACCGCGGGCGCCGCGCACACCCTGCCGGCCGCGCTGGCCGGGCATGCCGGGACGCGCGCCCCCCCGGGCGTTCCGCTGCGTCTCGAGCTTGCTCACCTGGGCCGGCGTGAGCACGGCGCGGGCTTCCTGACGAGCCCGCATGCCGGCCACGATGCGTTCGTTGCGGGCTGCGCTCATCTTGTCGAGCGCGGCGCGCGCGGCCGTGGGATTGCCGTCGCCGGCCATGGCGTCCATGAGATCGGCGCGCAGGCGGAGCGTCTGCCCCGGCGACACCGTGAGCGCCTTGCGCTGCGATTCGGCGAGCGTTTCGAGCCGCTTCACCTGCTCTTCCGTGAGCACGAGCTGGTCGCGCAGACGAAGCAGTTGAGCGGCCGGTACGCCGCCGGCGCGCACCGCGGGCATGCGTCCGGGCATGGCGTTGCCGCCGCGATCCGGCTGTGCTGCCAGGGTGCCCGCGCCGACGGTCAGCGCGAGCAGGGAAGCTGCAATGGTCGTGATCCGCATGATGTCCTCACCTGTAGGTCGTGTCACCTGGCGCGGCCGCAAATGCCGCGCTTCGGGAAGGTGGACGACGGACGGGTGGGGGCGTTAAGGGCGGGCCAGAGAACAGCAACTGCAACGGAATCCACAGATGACGCAGATGAACGCAGATGGGAACGGTGGGTGATACAGATGAAATTTCAGAGTGGGAGTATTTCGTCCTGTTGTTCATTTTGTTCAATCTTCCCACTCACTCATTTCCATCAATTCATGAATGGAATGCTCTTCAACCGAGCATTTCATTCCTGTCATCAACTTTCTCATCTGCGTTCATCTGCGTCATCTGCGGACAATCTGCCGTTGCTGTCATCTGTGTCATCCGCTGTTCATCTGCGTCATCTGTGGATTCTGTTGCTGTTGCCGTTGTCGTTGCTGTTCCCGTTACGGCTTGAACTTCCGCTCGAAGAACTCCGCGGTCGCCGCATTCACCCGCATCTGGTTCGCGAATCGCATCCAGTGATGCGTGTCGTCCGGAATCGTGATCTCCTCGAACGGCACGCCCTGCCGGCGCAACCGCTGGATCAGATCCACCGTCTGGCTGAATCGCACGTTGCGGTCGTCGTCGGCGTGAATGAGCAGCACCGGCGACTTCCACGTGGCGATCGCCGACACCGGCGACGAGCGCCACGCCACGTCGGCGACCCGCTGCAGGTCCGCCGCCGACCGCTCGTAGCGCCAGGTGCCGGCGCCGAAGCGCGATCCGCCGTCGGCGGTGAAGTCGTGCACGCCGTGAATGTCCACGCCCGCCGCGAACAGCTCCGAATCGCGGCCGAGCGCGAGCGCGGTGAGATAGCCACCATATGATCCGCCGTAGATCCCGATGCGCGCCGGATCCACGTCGGCGCGCGTGCGCAGGTAGTCGCCGGCGGCCTTCACGTCCTGATACTCCGACGCGCCCTGCGCGCCGCCGCCCGTCGGCCGGAAGAAGTCGTATCCGTAGCCGATGCCCAGGCGATAGTTGATGGAAAGCACCACGAATCCGCGGTTCGCGAGATACTGGTTCATCGCGTACGCGTTCGCGTAGTAGTCGCCGTAGTGCCAGCCGAGCAGCATCTGGCGCGACGGGCCGCCGTGCACGTACACGATCGCCGGCTTGCGCGCCGAGCCGCCGGGCGGAAGGAAGAGCTGCGCGTGCACCTTCGCGCCGTCGGGCGCGTCGTAGATCACGCTCGTGGGCGTCGCGAGCTGCGACGTGGGGAAATCCGCGGGCACCCGGTCGGCGGCGATCCAGCGCGGCGTGGAACCGTCGAGCACCATCGGCAGCGGGGGGCGCTGCGTCGTGGCGCCGATGCCGGCCACCTTGCCGCTGCCGAGCACCACGGGCGTCCACTCGAGTCCGGTGCCGGACGTGAGCACCTCGGGCGCGGCGCGGTCCACCGGGGCGCGCACGATGTGGCGGCGGTCGATGTCGCCCGCGGTCGATCCCGTGTTCGCGGAGAACACGAGCGAGCGTCTGTCCGGCGCGAGCTTCACGTGTTCCACCATGTAGTCGCCCGCCGTCAGCAGCAGCGGCGTGCCGCCGGCCGCCGGCACCGAATACAGATGCGGCCAGCCGTCCTGATACGACACGAACACCACCCGGTCGCCGGCCGCCCAGTGCAGATTGATGCCGCCCTCGGTGCTCGGCACCGACGCGCGCATCGTGGTGTCGCTGCGCCAGATCTGCCGCGCCGTGCCCGTACCCGCGTCGGCCACGTGCAGCGACCACGGCGACGGAACGCTCGTGAACGGCGCCGCGGGCGCGCCGCCGCTGCCGTCGCGGCGCGCGAACACGAGCTGTCGTCCGTCGGGCGCCCAGCGCGGCGCCCAGTCACGGTCCGCCGTGGGCGCCACCCAGAGAATGGGCGTCGTGTCGTTGGTGTAGATGCCGATGAACGCGTGATCGCCGCGGCCCGACACGAACGCGATGCGCGAGCCGTCGGGCGAGAACTGCGGATCGCCGTTGGTGCCGCGCAGGGTGAACAGGCGTTTCGCCGGCTGCGATCCGTCGATCGGCACGCGCCAGAGCTGTCGGTCGCGCGTGAACACCACCGCGTCCGAAGACGGCGAGATGACCGGGGACAGCCCTTCGCCGAGCGAGACGGGTGTTCCGCCCGCGAACGGCACGGCCCACATCTCCACGCGCACGGGCGTGGGCGTGCCCACCGGGTTCACGGCGAGCGCGTCGTCGAAGTTGGAGCCGAAGTCGCCGCCGCGCAGGTACACGATCCACCGGCCGTCGGGCGAGATCGTCACCGACGACAGCTCCTGCCCGTCGTCGCGGGTGTAGTTCGTGAGGCGTCGGGCGGTGAAGGCCGGCCCTTCGGCCACCCACAGGTTGCGCAGCCCGCGTTCGTTGAACGCCCACGCCAGCCGTTCGCCCGTGGGCGCCGCCACGAGCTCGTTCGGAAACGGATATCCCTTCACCTGATCGAGCGTGAAGCGTGCCGCCGGCTGGGCGGCGGCGGCACCGGGAAGCAGGGACAGCAGCAGGGCGGGCAGCGCGGTGCGCACCACGCCCGCGCGCAGACGATTCATCACGACGGACATCGGCGGGACTCCCGGGGAAGCGGAAAAGACAGCGATGCTGGACGTTGCGCCCGGGGCTCTTCCGCGGCAAGCGGCCTGATCGGGTTAGATTGCAGAAGGGCGTGTCGCGCCGACCGCAGCGCCGCCCGGCCCCATTCCTTCGGCCCCGCCGCACATGAAATGGTCGGTTCCCGTCGGGCGATTCGCCGGCATCCGCGTCCAGATCCACGTCACGTTCCTCGTGCTGCTCGTGTGGATCGGCCTGTCGCTCTGGTCGTCGCAGCAGAGCGCCGTCGCGGCGCTGACCGGCGTGGGCTTCATCCTCGCGCTTTTCCTGTGTGTGCTGCTGCACGAGTTCGGCCACGCGCTCACGGCGCGGCAGTTCGGCGTGCGCACGCGCGACATCACCCTGCTGCCGATCGGCGGTGTGGCGCGTCTCGAGCGCATGCCCGACAAGCCCGTGCAGGAGCTGCTCGTCGCGATCGCCGGTCCGGCGGTGAATCTCGCCATCGCGACCGTGCTGATCGTGGTGCTGCGCGCATTCGGGCGGCTCACGTCGCTGGATGCACTCGCGAGCGTGGACGCGGGGCTCGCCGGCCCCGGCTTCCTGGAGCGGCTCCTCGTGGTGAACATCCTGCTCGTGGTGTTCAACATGCTGCCGGCGTTTCCCATGGACGGCGGCCGCGTGCTGCGCGCGCTGCTGGCCATGCGCATGGAGTACACGCGGGCCACCGCGGCCGCCGCCACCGTGGGAAAGATCTTCGCGAGCCTCTTCGCCGTGGTCGGTTTCTTTTGGAACCCGTTCCTGATGCTGATCGCGGTGGTGGTGTGGATCGGCGCCTCGCAGGAATCGATGGCCGTGCAGATGAAGGGCGCGCTCGACGGCATCACGGTGTCGCACGCCATGCTCACCGACTATCGCACACTGCGGTCGGACGACCTGCTGTCGCATGCCGTGGAACTGCTCCTGGCCGGGAGCCAGCAGGATTTCCCGGTCGTGGACGACGGGCGCGTGGTGGGCGTGCTCACCCGGCAGTCGCTGCTCGCCGCGCTCGCGCAACGCGAGGAACACCAGCGCGTGGGTGACGTGATGCAGCGCGACGTACCCCAGGCCGACGCGCGCGAGATGCTCGACGAAGCGCTGCAGCGCATGCAGGCGTCGCCGCTCCGCACCATGCCCGTGGTGACGCACGGCACCCTCGTCGGCCTCCTCACCATGGAAAACGTGGGCGAGCTGATCAGCGTGCAGTCGGCTCTTGGCCCCCGCCGTGTCGTGCGCCCCGGACCCTGAGCGCCTCCCGCCGATCAGCCACCGGCCATCTCCTCTCTCTCCTCCCATGCCCCTCCGCTCCGCCCTCCCGGCCGCGCTGCTCTCCCTGGCGGCCTTCACCACCATCGCCGCCCAGCCCTCGCGTCAGTCCGCCGATCTCGAACGCCGCATCGAAGCCGTGCGCGAAAAGGTCGTCGCCTGGCGGCGCGATATCCACGAACATCCCGAGCTCTCGGGCCAGGAAGTGCGCACCGCCGCCCTCGTCGCCGCGCATCTCCGCGCGCTCGGCCTCGACGTACGCACCGAAGTCGGGGAAACCGGCGTCGTGGGTGTGCTGCGCGGCGCGCGGCCCGGCCCCGTGGTCGCGCTTCGCGCCGACATGGACGGCCTGCCGGTCACCGAGCTCACCGACCTGCCGTTCCGCTCGCGCGTGCGCGCCACGTACGGCGGGCAGGAAGTGGGCGTGATGCACGCCTGCGGACACGACAATCACGTCGCGATCCTCATGGGCGCCGCCGAAGTGCTCACCGGCATGCGCGATCAGCTCGCCGGCACGGTGAAGTTCATCTTCCAGCCCGCCGAGGAAGGGCATCCCGATGGCGGCGGCGGCGCGGAACGCATGATCCGCGACGGCGTGCTGTCGTCTCCCGAGGTGGACGCGATCTTCGGACTTCACGTCTGGCCCGGTCCGGTGGGACATCTGACGTATCGCCCCGGCCCCCTCATGGCCGCGAGCAACACGTTCCACATCACGGTACACGGCCGGCAGACGCACGGCGCGCGCCCCTGGAGCGGCGTGGATCCGATCGTCACCGGCTCCCAGATCGTGCTCGGCCTGCAGACCATCGTGAGCCGGCAGATCGACATCACGGCCGTGCCCGCGATCGTGACGGTGGGGTCGATGCAGGGCGGCGTCCGCTCGAACATCATCCCCGACAGTCTCCAGCTCGTGGGCACGGTCCGCACCTTCGACCGCGTGCAGCGCGACCGGATCTTCCAGCAGATCGCGCGCACGGCGGAGCAGATCGCCGCGAGCGCGGGCGCCCGCGCCGTGGTGAAGATCGACTCGGGCTATCCCGTCACGCGGAACGACAGCACGCTCACCCAGCGCATGCTCCCCACACTCACCCGGGCCGCCGGCCCGGCTGGTGTGAGCATCGCGCCGCTCGTGACCGGCGCCGAGGATTTCTCGTATTTCCAGGAGCGCGTGCCGGGACTCTACGTGTTTCTCGGCGTCACGCCGTCCACGCAGGACTGGCGCACCGCGCCGGTGAATCACTCGCCGTACTTCATGGCCGACGAAGCCGCGCTCCCCACGGGTGTGCGTGTCATGACGTCGCTGGCGCTCGACTATCTCGCGAACGCGTCTCGTCGGTGACCGGAGCGGGCGGATCCGGAGCGTCGCGCGTGAGGCGGCGTACCGGGGCGCCGGCGTAGACGGCATCCGGTTCGAGACGGGCGTACTTGGGGACCACGCTCAGCGCGCCCACCTGCGTGCGATCCCCGACCTCGGCGCCGATGCCGATCACGCTGGCGATGCCGATCGTCGCGCCGTTCCCGATGCGGACGGGCGCGGTCTTGAGCAGGCCGCGCTCGATGATGTGTCCGGAGACGCTCGCATCGGAGCCGATCACCACGTGGTCGCCGAAGTCGAGCAGGCTGTGGTCCATGAGCTTGAGGCTGTTCACCCACGTGCCACGCCCGATGCGCGCGCCATTGAGCCGCAGGTACATCACCCATATCGGCGTGGAGCGGAACACCGCGCCGCCGAAGAGCCGCACCACGTGGATGGTGACGAGGTAGCGTCCCCAGTCGAGCACGGGCCAGCTCATGTCGGCGAGCCGTTCCTCGAGCCCGGGCGGGGTCTGCCAGCGGAAGAGACGGGCCGCGAACGCCGAATAGAACATCACGCTCATCGCAAAGAGCAGATAGGCCGGCACGAACGCCATGGCCATGACCAGCACCTGCGCCCAATCGGGGATCGCGCTCCAGTCGTACAACCAGGTCCAGAAGGAAACGGCCGGCAGTACGGCCATGCCGAGAATCACGCTCTCCGTGAGCAGGATCGTGAGGACCGCCCAGGCCACGCGCGCCCGCCGCCGGTAGCCGCCGCGTGCATCGGAGCGCGGCGTACGCATCGGGGTGTGCGGAGGCGTTGCTCCTGGAGTATGATCCATCATGCCGCGCTCCACTGTCGAGGGGGTCCTGCGCGCCGGATTGCGCAATGTGCGGTCCGGATGCTTCTCCGCGCTACCGGTCCTGTCCGTTCACGCACGCATTTCGAACCGTCGCCGGCCATGAAACCGGACTCTCCCGCTACCCCACGGGTCGCTGCTCTGTTCGTGCATCCGCTCAAGAGCGCGCGCCCCGTACCGGTATCACGCATGCCGCTCGATGCGCTCGGCGCGGTCGGGGACCGGCGCTGGATGCTCGTGGACCCCGACGGGCGATTCATCAGCCAGCGTGAACGGGCGCGGCTCGCGCTCGTGCAGGCGGCGCTGCCGATGACGGACGGCATGATCGTGGCCGACGGCCCGCTGACGCTCCGCGCGCCCGGACTCGACGCGATCACCGTGGAGCGCGCCGATCACGTGCCGCCGCGCGCCGTGAGCATCTGGCACGACACCGTGGACATGGCCGACGCGGGAGACGAGGCCGCCGCCTGGTGCAGCGAGGCGATGGAAACGCCGTGCCGGCTGGTGCATCTCACGGCAGCGACACGACGGCCGCTGGCGGCGAAATACGCCGGCCCGCTCGACTACGCCACGCGCACCGTGGCCGTCACTGACGGCGCGCCTCTCCTCCTGCTGGGCCAGGGCAGTCTCGACGCGCTCAACCAGCGTCTCGCACAGGGAGGAAGCCCAGCACTCGGCGTGGAGCGGTTCCGTCCCAATGTGCTGCTCGACGGCATCGGCGCGCACGACGAGGACGGCTGGTCGCGTGTGCGCATCGGCGAGGTGGAGCTGGGCGTGGGTTCGCAGTGCCCGCGCTGCGTGGTCACCACGATCGATCAGGAGCGGCTCGACAGGAGCGTGGAACCGCTGCGCACCCTGGCCACGTATCGGCGTGACGCAGATGGCGGCGTGATGTTCGGCATGAACGTCACGCATGCGGCGCCGGGCGTACTGCACGTGGGTGACGAGGTCGTGCCGCTCGCGCTGCGGTGACGGCTGCCCGGCGAAAACTACGACGATCGACCGCCGAGCCGCTGCCCGAGTGCCGCCGGCAGCCTGTCGAGCCGGTCGCGGAGCAACAGCACCGCCACCAGGACGATCGCACCGAACACCAGCAGCGCATGCTTTCCGGGCGTGGGCGTGTACACGGCTGCTACGGTGTGCTCGCCCGCCGGCACCTCCAGGGCCAGAAACGCGGGCGACACCATGAACGTCCGCGCCGGTGCGTCGTCCACGGTCACGCGCCAGTTGGGATGGAAGGCCGTCTTGAACAGCAGTGTGCCCACGTCGTCGCAGCGCGTCTCGACCACGAGCGAATCCCTGCCCGCGACCACGTCGAACTGCTGCCCGATCTGCGCGCAGCGCGATGTGGGCGAGTCGGACGACGGCGTGTGGTCATCCGGTGGAACGGCGTAGTCCCAGCGCACGAACTCCCGCCGCGCGGGCGCGCCGTTCGCCAGCCATGCCAGATTGCCGCGCAGCAGTTCGTACTGTGACGCGACGGCTCGGCGCTCCGATACGGTGATCCACCACGAGACGCCACTCGTTGGCGTGCGATACACGGTATAGCGCGGCGTTTCCAGGAACGGCGTGAAGAACGGGGGCACCTGCGAACCCGCGGGCACGATCACATGGCGGACGTCGAACAGATCGTATTGCACCGGGTCGGCGTCGTTGAACTGCCATATCATCTCTGTGTTGAGCGACAACCCCTGATACGGCGGCACGAGCGCCGGAAGCGCGCGGGCCTTGATCACGTCGGTGACGCGGATGATCGGCCCCACGCGGAGATCCGCGCCCCAGTTGTCGCGCCGGCCGGCATACACCCGTCCGTTGTCGGCGTGTTCGAGCGTGGTGAGAATCCCGTGCAGATCCGTGTCGTCCTGCACGGCCGCCGCCGTTTCCCGGATCCACCGGTCGTTCGTGGCGTAGTAGGCGGCGCGCTCCCGCAGGGCGGGCAGCAGCCAGAGCAGGAGCACGAGCCCGCCCGCCACCGCGCCCGCGGGCACGCCCGTCATGAGCCGCCGCGAGGCCACGAGCCGCGACGACGCGACCCAGTCCCAGAGCCGGCCGCCGCCGAGGCCCATGAGCAGGATCGCGAACAGTTCGGCCGCTCCGATGAAGCGATAACTCACATCGGCGCCGTACGTACCCATGAGCGCGCGCAGCGGACCGAGCAGCTCCCGGCCGAAGCCGAGCACCAGCCACACTGCCAGCCCGCTCAGCAGGAGGCGCGCGGTGCGGTCACGCTCGGCGATGGCCTGCCGGAGCGCAACCGCGATTCCCGCGAGCAGGAGCAGCGTGAGCACCGGCCAGCGGGCCTGGTCGAGGATGTCGGTACTGAAGAGCGTGGCCGAGTACGCGGCCGTGCCGCCGGATGCGCCGGGCAGCCTGGGAAAGGTGCTGAGATACGGCTTGAGCGCGAGAAACGGCACGATCATGTACGCCGCGATGGTGATCGCAGGTATGCCGACCATGGCGAGCCGGGCCGCGCGCATGAGCCACTCCCGCCGGGTACCGTCCACGAGCAGCAGCACCAGCGCCGTGATCGCGGCCATCCACGCGTACAGGAGCTGCGACAGCGCGAGCATCGCAAGCACGATGACCGTGCTCGCATACCCGCGGCCGTCCCGCAGCAACCGATGCAGTAGGGCCGTGGCGATGAACGACAGGTGCATGGCCCAGAGCTGCGTGTAGAGGCCGAACCCGCGCCACACGTAGCTGTTGTACTCGAATCCGAAGCGGGCATCGCCGGCCAGGAGCGACGAGGCGGCGCCGGCCGCAGCGGCCGCGCGGGCACTCAGTCCGAGACGCCGGGCCGACCAGTACACCGTGAGTGGAAACGACACGAGGAGCGCCCAGCGCACGGCATGAAAGAGCGTGAGCAGCTCCACGCTGCCGCCGAGCAGACGGTGCAGCCCCACCACGAACAGATGCGGCAGGTGCTGGTAGTAGAGGAACTGCGGGAACCCGAATCCGAGCTGCGGGATCCAGAAATCCACCGGGCTCCGTCCCGCGGCGATCGCCTGATCGGCCTGCAGGATCATCAGGGCGTGGAACGCGGTATCGCTCTGGCTCGGCGCGCCGGAATGCAGCTCCGGCCACAGCCACACGGCGTTGCACAGCACCGGCACCAGCACGAGCAGGAGCGGCCATTCGATCGATGATCGATCGAATCGCGGTGTCATGCACGGAGTCCCGGTGGTGCCGGCGCCGAGTCTTCGCTCGCCGGCGCTTCGAGTTCCTCGAACAACGCGCGCTCGCTGGACGGAATGTGCAGCATGCGGTCGAGCTCGAAGTGCGTGAGCACGGAGCGGCTCCGGCCTTCGCCGAACGCATAGCCGAGCATCTGGCCCGCGGCGTCGAGCACGAGGCCGGCGAAGATCGCGGGCGCGGTACGCCGCGCGAGCTCGGAGCGTCGCCCGTCGCCGAAGAGCTCGCGGGTGACGCGCGAGTAGCGCACGAACGGAATGAGCGGGCCGCCGAGCACGTACAGCGCGCGCTTGAGCGGATTCCATCCTGCACCGGCCGCGCGCCGAGCCGCGTAGAGACGTCCCCCGTTCACGCGCACCTCGGTCGTGGCGGCGAGCGTGGACGGATTGATGTGATGCACGCGCGCCTGTGCCGAGAGCAGGAACCGGCCTCCGTTGGCACGCAGTGCATCGAGCAGGCCGCCTTCGCGGCCGAGACGGTCGCGCAGCGTATCTCCGAATGCTGCGAGCGCCGCGCGCTTGTATGACAGATTGTGTCCGGGAATGGCGGAGCGTTCACCTTCCTGCACGGGCTCCACCGACGCGCCGTACGCCACGAGCAGGTTGGACCAGCTCAGCGTGCGCCGGGGGTTCGCGTTCACGATCGTGCTCGCCACGGCAACCCACGGCCCTTCGTGCGCCGCGATCATCGCCTCGGCCCACTCCGGTTCCGCGAAGGCGTGGTCTTCTACGAGTCCCACGATGTCGGCGCCGGCACGATGGATGCCGAGCGCGGCGGCCTTCTCCACGTCGCTGATCGGTCCCGCCTCCACGATCACCGCCGAATGAAAGCCGCGCAGCTCGTATGGCGCCGCGTCGGCGATCGACGCCCGGTCCGGCGCCACGAGCACCAGTTCGATGCGGCCCTGTACGGTCTGCGCGCGCAGGTGGCGCAGTGTGCGGCGCACGTTCGCGAAACGCGCCGGTGTCACCACGACCACCGAGATCGCGGGGCGCTCGAGTGCGTCGTCCACCGTCCTGTTTGCAACGCTCATGCCGGATGCTCCATGCGTTCGTGGATGATCTCGCGGTACAGCGCTTCCCATCGGTCGAGGTTGGCGGCTTCACCGAACACGCCGAGCGCGCGCGCTCGTCCCGACGCGCCGAGTCGTTCGGCGTATGCGCGATCGGAGAGGAGTGCGGCGAGGGCGCTCGTCCATGTCGCTTCGTCGCGCGGCGGCAGCAGCAGGCCGGTGTCGCCGTGTGCCACGATATCGCGCTGCCCGCCCACGTCGCTCGCGATCACCGCGGTGCCGCGCATCATCGCTTCGGTGCTCACGTTGCCGAACGGCTCCGGCCACTGCGACGGCACGACCTGCACCCAGGCCGCGTCGCATGCCGATTCCATCGTGTCGCGGTCGAGATGACCGAAGAACCGCACGTGCTCCCCGAGCGCCAGCGATGCGGCGAGCTGTTCGAGCTCCGCGCGGAGCGGCCCGTCGCCGATGATATCGAGGCGGGCCGACGGCACGGCCCGATGCGCGGCCGCGAAGGCGCGCAGCAGCAGGTCCACGCCCTTCTCCGGCGCGAGGCGGCCAGCATACACCACGCGCGGCGGATCCTCGAGCGGCGGACGCGCGGCGCGTTCCGGCACGCCGTTGTGCATCACCTGCACGGGCGCGAGCCCGCCGGCTTCCAGCGTGTCCTTCATCACGCGGCTGAGCGCGACGTACCGCGCGAACACGTCGCGGCCGCGCAGCCAGAGCGCGCGCTGCAGCATCAGCACGGCCCAGCTCTGCGGCGTGACGCACCCCTCCCGCAGGCACACGCGGCCGGCGATGTGCGGACAGTCGCGTCCGTCGGGAAGCACGCGTGTGCCGATGGGGCAGATCACCTTGTACATCGCCGCCTGGTACACCGCCGGATACCCGCGCAGCAGCGGCAGGATGGCGGGTGAGAGCTGATACATGATCATGCGTGCGTGCACCACATCGGGGCGGAACGAGCGCAGCACGCGCCGCAGTTGGCGCACCGCCGACGGATTGACCGTCTGCGTGAGCACCTGCAGCCGGTTCGTGATGCCGAAGCAACTGTCGTCGGCGAGCACCTCGCCGCCCACGTGCCGGGCACGGCTCGTGAAGAGCCGCACCGTATGCCCGCGCTCGCGCAGCCCGCGCCGGAGCGCGAGCATCTGCAGCTCGGCGCCGCCGGTGGGCGTGCCGTAGTCGTGAAGCAGCAGGATCCTCACGCGATCGCGGCCTCGGCGAGCGATACCACGCGGCCGTCGCGGGCGGACCGTTCGGCCGCGAGCACGGCATGGAGCGCGGCGGCGCCGTCGTCGAGCGTGGGAGACGCGGATGTCCCGTGACGCGCTGCGTCCACGAACGCGGCGAGTGCGAGCGTGAACGACGGCTCCGGCGGCACGCCCCGAAGCAGCGTCCGTGGATGCACCGCCTCGAGCGCGCGCCGCACCCGGCGGACCGGCGTATGCGCGTCACGCACCGGCGTGAGCCGGACACGCCGGTCGTGCATCCGGTCGAACGCCGCGACGGCCTCCTCGCCGATCACCTCCACGCGGTGCGATTCCGGCGCGGCGAGCGAGAAGAATCCCTGGTACGGCACGCCGGACGACAGCGTGGCCTGCACCGTGGCCGTGTCGTCTTCCGTGCGTCCGCTCGTGACGGAGGCGTGTACGGCGCCGATCGTGTCTCCGAGCAGCCAGGGGGCGAGATCCAGATGATGCGACGCGAGGTCGAGCAGCACGCCGCCACCGGTCGCGCGCTGCTGCTTCCAGGGTGGGAGCGCGCGCGGCGCGGACGTGAACACACCGCGAATGCCCACCACGCGTCCCAGGGCGCCGTGCCGCACGAGGTCGCGCAGCTCCCGGTAGCCGGGATTGAAGCGGAAGTTGAAGCCGGCCATGCCCACCGTGCCCGCGCGGCGCCAGGCGTCGAGCACGCGCGCGGCGTCGTGGGCCGTGGTGGCGATCGGTTTCTCCACGTACACGTGGAGGCCGGCCTCGAAGGCCGCCACCGCGGCATCGGCATGCTGCGGCGTGGGCAGGCATATCACCACCGCGTCCACGGCTCGTGCCTCGAGCAGGGCTTCGTAGTGGGCATACCCGGTGGCGCCGGTATGCCGTTCCGCGAGCGCGCGCCGCTCCGGATCCGGTTCGGCCACGGCCACGAGACGCGCGTGCGGCATGCGGGTGAGCACGGGCGCGTGTACCAGGCCGGCGATCCGGCCGTAGCCGAGCAGTCCGAGGCGAAATGGAGTCATGTATCGGGGTCGGGGAAGCGGCGGCCCGGGCCGACCGTCACGGACGTAACTTGCACGCGTGAACGAGCCCCTGTCTCCCCCTCCTCCGAAAAACGGCGCGACCGCCTCCACGCCGGGCGATGCCACGCGCGCGGGAGCCCTCCAACTGGCCGCGCAGGGAGTCCGGCTCGTGATCATGCTCGGCACGGGCATGCTGCTCGCCCGTCTCCTCACGCCCACGGATTTCGGCGTGTATGCCATGGTCGCCACGCTCACCGCGCTGGTGGAGAGCGTGGCCGGTTTCGGATTCGGGCTCGGGCCGGCGCTCGTGCGCGCGCGTGACTGGCCGGCCGATCGCGAGCGCCGCGTCACGCGCGTGCTCGTGATCGCGAGCGGAGGACTGGCGGTGTTCGTCATGGCAGCGGCGGCGCCGCTGTCGTGGTTCTACGGCGAACCACGTGTGATCCCGGTCACACTTGCCGTCGCGCTCGGCGTGTTCTGCATCGGGCTGCCGGGCGTATGGCAGGCTCGGCTCGTGCGGCATCTCCGCTTCGGGCCCATCGCCTTCGCGGAAACCGCGGCGCTCGTGCTCAGCGTGGCCGTCGCACTCGGCCTCGCGGCGCGCGGGGCCGGCTACTGGGCGCTCGTGTGGCAGTACGTGACCTTCTCCGCCACGCGTGCGCTGCTCCTCGCCATCGGTGATCGCGCGGAGCGCAGAAGAGAAGCACGACACGCCGCCGCCACATCTCCGGCGCGCGATCCCGCGGAACAGACCACGCTGCGCTCGCTGATCGCGTTCGGCTGGCACGTGACACTCGCGCAGGTGGTGACCTTCGCGGGCCGCGTCGCCGACCGCGCGGTCGTGGGCTACTTCGGTGGTGCCGCGATCCTCGGATTGTACGAAAGCGCGCATCGCTGGTCGCTGGTGCCGTTCACGCAGATCATGGGGCCGCTCCATACCGTGATGCTCGCCACGCTCAACCGGACACGGCGCCGAGGCGCGGAGCTCGGCGCTGCCGTGTCGCGGATCATGCTCCCGCCCATGTCGGCGGTGATGCCGCTCCTCTGCTTCCTCGCCCTCGAGGCACGCGCCGTGGTACGCGTGCTGCTCGGCGATCAGTGGGACGGCGCCGTGCCGTTCTTCCAGGTGCTGTGCGGCGCGGCGGTCGCGAACAGCCTGCTCAAGCTCACGCGCGTGGTGTATCTCGTGACCGGCGCCACGCGGCGGCAGTTGATGTTCGCGGTGGTACACGCCGTGGCCCTGGTGATCGCCGTGCTCGTGGGCGTGCGGCAGGGCGCGATGGGCGTGGCGTGGGGCGTGCTGGTGGCCACGTGGCTGCTGCTGCCGGCCGCGGCCTGGTACTGCACGGTGGACACGGTCGTGCGGCCGATGGACCTCTGGCGCGCGATCGCCCGGCCCGTAATGGCGGCGGCCGTTGCCGTTGGGGTGGTCCGCATGCTGGCGCCCGCATTGGAGACCGAGGCGGGGCTCATCGCGGTGGTGATGCGAGCCGCGTGGTACGGCGTGGTCTATGTCGTGATCTGGGTCGGGATCCCGGGCGGGCGGCAGGCCGCCGCACAGTTCGCGGGATTGGTGCGTGATCTGCGCGCGGGACGGAGCTGACCGTCAGCGCCGCGCCTCGGGTTCAACAGGCTCAGTCCGCGCAGTCACCGCGCCGGAATGCCGCCGGCAGACAGCGCTCGAACTCGTATGCCCAGAGTCCTCGCCGGTCGGCGCGTGCTCTCGCGACCGCGGCGCGGATCGGCGCTGCCAGCGTCACGTTGGGCGCGATGATCAGGTCGGTGACCCAGCCATCCTCGGCGAGCCAGAGACTGAGGTTGGGGCGGTCGGGCGTTTCCACCCACGCGAGCGTACGGCCGAAGGCGTCGAGGGAATCCACGTCGATGGTGAGTCCCACGCGGAGACCGATGGGCAGTTCATGACGCAGAATGGCGGTGGACATGGCGCCGAGCCGCTGCGCGGTTTCCGGGGCGTCCACGGAAAGAATGCGCACGATCACCGGAGTGGTGGAGCTGCCCGGCGTGCAGGCGAAGGTGTCCCCGTCGTAGATGCGCGTGACCGTGCACGGGTTCCGCAGCACCGGCGCGTCCGTCACAGGCGGAGGCGGGGGCGGAACCCGGGGGAGCGGGCGGGCCGGCGAGTCGCAGGCGGCAAACACGAGCACCGCCAGCGGGCCGAGGAAACGAACGGTCATGGTGCGCGGACGGGAAGTTCATGAGAAGATACCTGCTTCGCGTTCCGGGAGCCGGAATCATGCCGTCCGTTCGGTGTAGGCCAGAATACCGCCTGCGGGAAATGGAGCAGGGGCCGGAGACGGCCCATAGTCCGTCATGGCGACGCATTCCGCACCGGCCGGTGTGCCCTCCGACAGCTCGTTCGAGCGGCAGCAGAACCGGGTGCGGCGCATCGCCTGGTGGATGATCGCTCCGCTGCTCGCGGCGTCCCCGCTCGGTGTGTGCGGCGACGGCGGCGTCACCCGCTCCACGGAGACCAGGGCCGATCTGGCCGTCGAGTTCTTCCGCATCACGCGCACACGCATGCCCACGGTGTGGCACATCGTCGTGCGCGGGACCGGTGATTCGGCCCGCCTGCTGACGATCAGCGGCGACGCCGTGCATGTGGTCGACGCCGGGCAGACGGTCGGCGGTACGCTGCGGTCGCGGGGTGAACAGCTCCTCACGGTTGCCGTGCCGCCGTCGTCCATCACGCCGCGCGTGGTGACGCTCGTGGTGCGTCCCACGAGCCCCGGATGGATGCGGAGCGCCGTCTCGCTGTCCGGAGAACGCGCCGTGCAGGTGTCGCAGATGATTCTGCCCTGAGGAGGTTCACGTGCCCATCGTCCTGCGGACGGCTGCCATCTATGTCTTCATCCTCCTGCTCCTGCGCCTCGCCGGCAAGCGCACCGTGGGCGAGATGTCGGTCTTCGACTTCGTCATCGTGCTCATGCTGAGCGAAAGCGTGCAAGGCGCGATGCTCGGCGACGACTACTCGCTCACGGGCGCCATGCTCGCCGCGACCACGCTCGTGGGCGTGGACGTGCTGCTCGGCAAGCTCAACTACCGGCTGCCGCGTTTCTCCGCGTGGGTGGAAGACCGGCCCAGTCTCCTCATCAGCAACGGCGCCCTGCTCGAGGACGCCATGCGCCGCCTCCGCATCGACGTGGACGACATCCTCGAAGCCGCGCGCCGCACGCGCGGCATCGCCTCGCTCGGCGAAATCCGCTTCGCCGTGCTCGAACGCACCGGCGGCATCTCGATCATTCCGTTTCCGCCCGGCGACATGCACGACGAACCCGATCGCATGAATCCCTGACCTCCCGTCCCATGCCTCCGACCCGTCCCGTCTGGAAAGGCCAGCTCCGCCTGTCGCTCGTGTCCATCGCCGTCGAGCTGCACCCGGCGGTCACGTCGCGCGCGCGCCCATCGTTCCGGCAGATCCACGAACCCACCGGCAAGCCCATCCGCTACGAAAAGGTCGTGGCCGGCGTGGGACCGGTGAACCGCGACGAGATCATGAAGGGCTTCGAATACGAGAAGGGCGACTATGTGCTGCTCACGAACGAGGAGCTCGATGCGGTCAAGCTCGATACGCGCCGCACGCTCGAGCTCACGCAGTTCGTGGGCGCGTGCGAGATCGACCCGATCTATTACGACAAGTCGTACTTCATGGCGCCGGCCGACGAACTCGCCGAAGATGCTTTTCGCGTGATTCGCGACGCGCTCCGGGAGTCGGAGAAGGTGGGACTCGGACAGCTCGCGCTGCGTGGCAAGGAATACCTCGTGGCGCTCAAGGCCACGGGCACCGGCATGCTGCTCGAAACACTGCACTACGAGAACGAGATCCGGAAAGCCGATCCGTTCTTCGCCGGCATCTCCTCGAAGAAGGCCGATCCCGAACTGCTCGACGTGGCCGTCGCGCTCATCCGGAAGAAAACCGCGCCGTTCGATGCCACGGTGTTCAAGGATCACTACCAGGCAGCACTCCGCGAGCTGATCGACGCGAAGCTCGCCGCAAAGGACGGACGCATCGCGCTCGTGGATGACGAGGCCGACGAACCGCGCACCGATTCCAACGTGATCGACCTCATGGCTGCGCTCAAGCGGAGTCTCGAAGGTGGGCGGTCGCGCACGGCCGGCCGCGGGACGGCGAAGAAGACCGGCCGGGCGACGACGAAGTCGGCCGCCGCGAAATCCGCGCCCCGAAAGTCCGCGACGAAACGCGCTGCCACGACCAGGCGCGCCTCCGCGCGGAAGAAGGCGGGCTGACATGGCGCGCCGCGCCGTGCCGGCGTTCCGCGCGCCGCAGCTGACCACCCTGGTGGACACCGTGCCGGCCGGCTCCGAGTGGCTGTTCGAGATGAAATACGACGGCTACCGCTGCATGGCCGCGATCTCGGGCGCCACCGTGCAGCTCTACACGCGCCGCGGACTCGACTGGACGCATCGCTTCGCCGCGCTCGTGCCCGCGCTCGGCCGCCTCACGAAAGGGAGCGCGCTTCTCGACGGCGAAGTGTGTGCGCTGCATCCGGGCGGACGCACCGATTTCTCCACGCTCACCACCGCGCTTTCCACCGGCGGACCGCTCGTCTTCTTCGCCTTCGACCTGCTCGAGGAAAACGGCCGGGATCTCGCCGCGCTCCCGCTCGTGGAACGCAAGGCCGCGCTCGAACGCCTGCTCGGTCCTGCGGAGCCGTCGGCGCCGGTGCAGTACGTGTCTCACGTGCTCGGCCACGGACAGGCCGTGTTCGACGCGCTCTGCCACGACGGCTTCGAAGGGCTCATCGCGAAGCAGGCGAATGCGCCGTATCAGAGCGGACTGCGCACGCGCTCCTGGCTCAAGGTCAAGTGCGGCCAGCGCCAGGAGTTCGTGATCATCGGCTGGACGCCGTCCACCCGCAAGCACACGTTCGCATCGCTGCTGCTCGGCACGCAGGAGCACGGCACGCTCGTGTATCGCGGGCGCGTGGGCACCGGCTTCACCATGGAATCGGCGGTGAAGCTGCAGCGCCTGCTCGATGCGCGCGCCCGCAGGACGAGTCCCGTGGAAGGCGTCCCCCGTCCGATCGCGCGCTCGGCCCGCTGGGTGAAGCCCGATCTCGTGGCCGAAATCGCGTACACGGAACTCACGCCCGACAAGGCGCTGCGGCACCCGTCGTTCATCGGGCTGCGCGAGGACAAGCCGGCCGATGACGTGGCCCTCGAACGTCGCGCGGTCGATGTCGCGGAAAGGAACGAGGTGGCCGGCGTGCGCCTCACGAGTCCGGATCGTGTGGTGTATCCGGATCAGGGCGTCACGAAGGCCGATCTTGCCGGCTACTACGAAACGGTGGCCGATCGCATGCTCCCCTTCATCGAGCGCCGGCCGCTCAGCCTGCTGCGCTGTCCGCAGGGACGCGCGAAGTTCTGCTTCTTCCAGAAGCATGACACCGGCGGGTTTCCCGATGCCATGCTCACCGTGACGGTCACCGAAAAAAGCGGCGAGGCGCACGAGTATTACTACGTGACCGATGCTGCGGGGTTGATCGCCGGCACGCAGATGAACGTGCTCGAATGGCATCTCTGGGGTTCGCGGGTGGACGACATCGAGCATCCGGATCGGCTGGTGTTCGACGTCGACCCCGATGAAGGGCTGGGGTTCGATGCCGTCTGCACCGCCGCCGAAACCATCGGCGGGCTGCTGGACGACCTCGGCCTGCAGAGTTTCCCGATGATCACCGGCGGCAAGGGTGTGCACGTGACCGTGCCGGTCGTGCCGGATACCGCCTGGCCCGACGTCAAGCGCTTCTGCCGTGCCGTGGCCGAGTATCTGGCGGGACGCGAGCCGGCGCGTTTCGTGGCCACGATGTCGAAGGCGCGGCGCAAGGGGAAGCTGTTCATCGACTATCTGCGCAACGAACGCGGCTCCACGGCGGTCGCACCATGGTCCACACGCGCGCGCGCCGGCGCGCCGGTGGCGGTGCCGGTGCGCTGGGAGGAGCTCGGCACGCTCCCGGCGGCGAACGGGTTTTCGCTCGCCGAGGCCATGGAGCGTGCGCGGGGCGACGACCCCTGGACCGGATATTTCGACGTGCGGCAGTCGGTGGGCAAGGCGGTGGCGGCGCTCTCCCGGCAGGAAGACTGAGTCGGACGCGTAGGGACGGGGACGGCCCCGTGTTAGCTTTCGCCGTCGCCCCGAACCTCCGCACCGCTCATGACTGCCGTCGCATCACCCGAATCATCGCTGCACCCGGAAATCGCCCGTCGTCGCACGTTCGCGATCATCTCGCACCCGGACGCCGGCAAGACCACGCTCACGGAAAAGCTCCTGCTCTACGGCGGGGCCCTGCATCTCGCGGGCACGGTCAAGGCGCGCCGTGCCGAACGCCACGCCACGTCGGACTGGCTGGCGCTCGAAAAGGAGCGCGGCATTTCCGTGACCACCTCGGTGCTGCAGTTCGACTATCACGGCTTTCGCGTGAACCTGCTCGACACGCCGGGGCACGAAGACTTCTCCGAGGACACGTACCGTACGCTCGTGGCCGCGGACTGCGCGATCATGCTGGTGGACAACCGCAAGGGCGTCGAAGAGCGGACGCGGCAACTGTACGAAGTCTGCCGCCGCCGCCGGCTGCCGATCTTCGCGTTCGTGAACAAGTGCGACCGCGTGGGACAGGATCCGCTCGAGCTGCTCGGCCTGCTCGAGCAGGAGCTCGGACTGCCCGTGGCCGCCGCGATGTGGCCCGTGATGGAGAACGACACACTGCAGGCCGTGGTCGACCGTCGCCGGCAGGTGGTGCACTGGTTCCAGCGCGGCGGTGATCACGGCGCGTCACGCGTGGCCGTGGAAACGAGCCCGCTGTCGCACGACGACATCGCCCGCCACACGAGCACCGCCGTGGCCGACCGCACGTTCGACGAGCTCGCACTCCTCGACGCGGCCGGCCACGCGCTCGACGACGCGGCGATCACGGCCGGTGAGCTGATCCCGCTCTACTTCGGCAGCGCGCTCACGAACTTCGGCGTGGAGCCGTTCCTCGACGACTTCCTTCGCCTCGCGCCCCCGCCCGCGGCGCGTGCCGTGGCCGGCGGCGTGGTGGAGCCCGGCGACGACGCATTCACCGGCTTCGTGTTCAAGATCCAGGCGAACATGGACCCCAAGCATCGCGACCGCATCGCGTTCGTGCGCGTCTGCTCGGGGCATTTCGAGGCCGGGCTTCCCGTCACGCTCGGTCGTACCGGACGCACGCTGCGCCTCAATCTGCCGCAGCAGTTCCTGGCGCAGGAGCGCACGCACGTGGAGGACGCCTGGGCGGGCGACGTGATCGGCGTGCACGATCGCGGCAACCTCCGCATCGGGGACGCGCTGTTCACCGGCCGGCCGGTGGTGTTCGACGACATTCCGCGCTTCCCCCCCGAGCATTTCTCGCGCATCACGGTGAAGGATCCGCTCCGCCGCCCGCACCTCGACACCGGCTTGCAGCAGCTCGCGGAGGAAGGTGCGATCCAGCTCTTCCGCGGCGACCCGCAGGCGAGCGTGCCGGACATCGTGGGCGCGGTGGGACAGCTTCAGTTCGACGTGCTGCTGCACCGCCTGGAGCACGAGTACGGCGTGCCGGCGAAGCTCTCCGGGCTCGGCATGTCGAACGCGCGGTGGATCAGCGGACCGCCCGACGCGATGCAGAAGGCGATGGCGATGCGCGACCGGATGGTGCTGTACGACATGCGAGGGCGGCCGGTGCTGCTGTTCACGAACACGTTCGCGGTGCGGTGGGCGGAACGGGAGAGCGATGGACTGGTGCTGCGGGAGTTTCCCGAGTAGAAGCGGGACCGTTCACCGGTCCCTTCGCGCTACCTCACCCGCACCCCGTGCCGCGGGTCGATCTCCGAGAACAGCCCCGGGTTGAACATCCGCGCCATCGCTTCCACGCCGTCCACCACGCGCGGCCCGGGCCGGCTCACCAGTCCGTTCGCGTCCACCGCCCACACCTGACGCCCCGCCAGCCACTGCCAGTCGGGGTGCGCCAGCAGCCGCTCGGCCTCTGCTCGCGCGGCTTCCACGCCGTAGCCGCACGGCGCGATCAGCACGATCTCCGGATCCGCCGCCCGGCAGGTGTCGATCGGCACTGTCACCGAATGCGCGCCCGCCGTGCCGAGCACGTCGCGTCCGCCGGCCCGGTGTACCTGCTCCGGTCCCCAGTGTCCGGCCAGATACACCGGGTCCGTCCACTCCACCACCAGCACACGCGGCCGCGGCGCGCGATGTGCGGACAGGGTGTCGTGCACCGTGCGCAGCCGTGCGCGTTCTCCCGCGATGAGCTCGTCGGCTTCGTCGGTCACGCCGAGCGCTTCGGCCACGGCGCGGATGTCCGCGAGAATGCCGTCGATCGATGTCCCGCCCAGCGTCACGATGCGCGGCACCGGCGAGAGCGTTGCGGCGAGCGCGCGCACGTCGGTCTCGCGCACGGCGCACACGTCGCACAGCGCCTGCGTGACGATCACATCCGGGTGCAGCGCGCGAATGAGCTCCTCGTCGAGCGAGAACAGCGCGAGCCCGGCATTCGATGCGTCGCGCACGGCGGCGTCGACTTCGGCGGGCGTGGCGCCCTCGTACGACGAAGCCGTGTGCAGCACTTCGTCGTGCGCGTGCGAGTGTCCCGTCGTGTGTCCGCCGGCCACGGGAATCGCCGACTGCGTGACGCGCGGCCGCGAGCCGATCACGGCCGGGAAATCGCACTCGTGCGTGATGCCCACGAGATGTTCCGTGGCGCCGAGGTACGCCACGATCTCGCTCGCGGCCGGCAGGAGAGACACGACGCGCATGATTCGCCTCAGGGTTGGGTGCGACGTTCGTACACGAGCTTGCCGCCCACCCAGGTGGACAGCACCTCGGTCTTCAGCACGAGCTCCGGCGCCACGCGCATGATGTCCTGGTCGAGCACCACGAAATCGGCGTGCTTGCCCACGGAGAGCGAGCCGAGCTCCTTCTCCTGGAACGCCGAGTACGCGGGCCAGAGCGTCATGCTCTTGAGCGCTTCCTCGCGCGTCATGCGCTGATCGGGATACCAGCCGCCCACCGGGTAGTCGTTCGCATCCTGACGCGCGATCGCGGCGTGGAAGGAGATGAGCGGGTTCACGTACTCCACCGGAAAATCGCTGCCGTTGGGAATGATCACGCCGGTGTTGATGAGCGAGCGCCAGGCGTACGCGCCGAGCAGCCGCTCGGGGCCGAGCCGCTTGCCGGCCCAGTACATGTCGCTCGTCTGATGGCTCGCCTGCATGCTCGGGATCACGCCGAGCTCGGCGAAGCGCGGAATGTCCGAATAGTGGATGATCTGCGCGTGTTCGATGCGGAAGCGGTGGTCGGCGATCGGGTGCTTGTCGAGCGCCTTCTGGTATGCGTCGAGCACCACGCGATTGCCGCGGTCGCCGATCGCGTGGCTGTTCACCTGGAAGCCGCGCTGCAGCGCCCGTTCGGCCACGTCCTGGATGTGCGCCGGCGGGCTCACGAGCAGGCCGGAGTTCTGCGGATCGTCGCTGTACGGTTCGAGCAGCGCGGCACCGCGCGAGCCGAGCGCGCCGTCGGAGTACAGCTTGATCGAACGCACCCAGAGCCGGCCGTTGTGGAGCGAGGAGCGCGGGCCCACGGTGAAGTAGTGGGCGATGGCGGCCGAATCGTCGGAGATCATCGCATAGAGCCGCAGATCGAGCTCGCCCGCCTTCGCGATGTCTTCGTAGAGATCGATCATGCCGCGTCCCGCGCCGGCGTCGTGCACGCCCGTGAGCCCCCAGCGGTGCATCACCGCCTGCGCCTCGAGCAGCGCCTTGCGGGTTTCGTCGCGTCCGCGCGCGGGGATGACCCGGCTCACGAGCCCCTGCGCGCGATCGATGAGCACGCCCGTGGGCTGATCGCCCGTGCCGCGCAGCAGCCGGCCGCCGTCGGGATCGGTGGTGGCCGCGGTGATGTTCGCGGCGCGCATGGCGGCGGTGTTCACGAGCGCGGCGTGGCCGTCCACGCGCACGAGGTACACCGGGTGATCCGGCACGGCGGCGGAGAGCCGGTCGTGCGTGGGGAACTGCCCGTCGGCCCACTGGTTCTGATCCCAGCCGCGCCCCTGCACCCAGCTCCCCCTGGGGAGCGTGGCGGCGCGCGCGCTCACCCGGGCGATCAGCTCGTCGTAGCTCGTCACGCCCACCAGATCCACGGTGCTCAGCGTCTGCGCGAGCCCGCCGAAGTGCGCGTGGGCGTCCACCATGCCGGGAATGACCGTGCGTCCGCCCAGGTCGAGCACGCGGGTGCGCGGGCCGGCGAGGGTGCGGGCTTCGCGCGAGGAGCCCACGAAGGCGACCGTGCCACCCCGGACGGCGAAGGCGTCGGCGAGCGGGCGGGCATCGTCGGCGGTGTAGACGCGCGCGTTGACGACGACGAGGTCGGCGGGCTGGGCGGGGAGGTGGGGCGCGGCGAGCAGGATCGCCAGGGCAACGACGGGCAGGCGCATGGAGGGGCAGGTGAGGGGGCGTGCTGATACAGACAACGTCTCCCCATGTGCGGAGCGGGGCAACCCGCCGGAACGGATCACCCCGCTTTCACTCCCCGGGTGCGCCGAGGTCGCGGCCTTGGCCGGTTACGGACGGGCCGGCCAGATCACCGCGTCGATGACGTGGATCACGCCGTTCTTCGCCGCCATGTCGGCCTGCGTGACGTGGGCGTCGTTCACCATCACCGTGGTGCCCATCACGGAGAACTTGGCTTCTGCTCCCGAGGCCATCTTCGCCGGCCGGCCGGCGCGCCGCACCGCGTCGGCGGCCATCACGCGTCCCGGCACCACGTGGTAGAGCAGCACCGCCTTGAGGGCGTCCTTGTCCGCCAGGAGCGCATCGAGCTGCGCCTTGGGGAGCTTGGCGAAGGCCTCGTCGGAGGGGGCGAAGAGCGTGAACGGTCCCGGGCCCCGGAACGTGTCGGTGAGGCCGGCGGTGGTGATCGCCGCGGTCAGGGTCTTGAAGTTGCCGGCGGCCGCAGCTGTTTCGATGATGTCCTTGTCCTGCGCCGACAATGGTGCTGCGGCCAGGATTGCGGCTCCGGCGAGCACCAGGGAAAGCTTTCGCATGTGACGTCCTCCGTCAGTGGCCCAACAGTGATCCTGCACTGCTCCGGGGAGCGGGACTGCTCCGTCGGTCCTGCGCACCCGCCGGCGGGTGTAGCCCGGCACCGGGATGATACCCCGGTGGCGGGGGGACGGTTCGGGGGCTTCAGGCGGAGGGGGTCGCAGGGGCGAGATCGGCCGTACGAGGTCGCAAGCGGCGGGTCTTCAGACTCGAGTCTCGAGGGTGCCTG
>CAZUKU010000042.1:0-30746 GCA_964621045.1 uncultured Gemmatimonas sp. | reverse complement strand
ATGTTCCCCTCCAAGGGAGAGTATGGCCCCACACACAGAAATCCGTACAGGCCCCACCCTCGCGACTCGGGGCTACCGACCCGCCGCTTGCGACCTCGTGCGGCCGATCTCGCTTCCTCCCCGAGTGCCCGTCCCGATCCCCTCCCCCTACGATTCCACCCCCGCCAGCCGCTTCGCCTGCTTGACCAGCTCGATCAACTGCCGCTCCGTCAGCTCCAGCTCCTGCGCCGCCGCATCCCCATCGAGCAGCCCGCTCCGCATCGACACCCCCACCTGGTTCAGATACCGGATCTTGTCCAGGATCTCGCTCGTGAGCCGCCGAAGCCCGTGATACCGCCGCTTCTCCGCGTTCGCTCGGCGGAAACGCTGCTGCAGCTCGTCCGGCCGGAGCCGGCGCGCCAGGGTGATGACCTCCGCTTCCGTCCGCCCCGGCAGCACGCCGCGGTCGGGGATGCCGTCGGCATCGGACTCCGTGTCGTCGGCGAACCAGAGGCGTCCGACATACTCGATGCCGTCGTGCGACACGTACACGGACACGCGATACCGCCGCTCGTCGACGTCGAGGGTGGCCACTGTGGCGTGCGTGACTGCTCCGAAGTGATACATGAGACCCATGCTGTGGCGGAGACGCCGCGGCCGCTTCGCCGCGCGCTCACCCGCCGGAAGACTCGTCCAGGAACGTCTCGATCGCGCCGAAGAGCGCGTCGGGCTGCTCCACGTACGGCACGTGCCCACAGTCGTCGAGCGCCACGAAGCGTGCCCGCAGCGCATCGGCCGCGGCCTCCGCCGAAGCGAGCGGAATCGGATCCTGTCTGCCATGCACGACGAGCGCGGGCACGTGGACGGCACGCAGTTTCTGGCCCAGATCGTAACGCCCGAGGCTCTCCCAGATCGACTGCTGCACCTTTCCCGTCACGCGGAACGGCGTGAGCGCCGTGGCGCGCGCCGGGTCGGCGAAGTAGCCGGCCACGCTCAGCTCGAACGCCCGTTGACGGTAGGCATCCGGGTCGTGGCTCCGCAAGTCGGAAGCGGCCAGGGCACGGCGCGCGCCCGCGATCGCGTCGCTGGCCTGCCGTTCGGCGAGCGTCTGCTCGAAGGTGTCGCGCCACGCGCGCGTGATCGGCGCTGGTGACACGAGGATCAGGCGCGCCGGCCGCGGATACGCCGGGTCCTCGCCGGCCGTGATCGTGTAGAGCATCGCGAGCAGGGCGCCCCACGAGTAGCCCACGATCGTGGGAGCCCGGAGGTCGCATTCGCGGCACACCGCCGCCAGGTCGTCCACCTGGGTGCGCCATGTGATCGGCGCGGGGGCGTCGGTGCGCGACTGGCCGCCGCCCCGCTGATCGTACGTGATGAGCCGGTACCGCTCGGCGAGCGCCAGAAACTGCGGATACAGATAGTCGTGATGCGCGCCCGGGCCGCCGTGCAGCAGGAGCAGCGGATCGGCGTCTGCCGGTCCGTCCTCGTGCAGGAAGAGCGGCACGTCGGTGGTGGTCGTGAAACGGGTCGTCATGGAGCGGGAGATGGATATGGAAACGGGCCGGCGGTCATGTGATGAACGTTGCGCGGGTCATGTGCATGTCGCCGCGGATCGTGTGAACATTGCCGCGGATCATGCGAACGTCGCCGCGACCCGGGCCGTGCCGGCGTGCACCGCCACGGTGTCCTCCACACGGGCACCGTAGCCGCCGGCGATGGTGATCGCCACCGGCAGCCCGATTTCGCGGCACGTCTCCAATACCATGGCATCACGCCGCCGCAATCCCTCGGTGGTGAGACGAAGACGCCCGAGCCGGTCGCTCTCATGCGGATCGGCGCCGGCGAGATAGAACACGATATCGGCGCGCGCCTCCCGCAGCACGCGCGGCAGGGCGTCGGCGAGCAGGGCGAGATACGCCGCGTCGCCGGTGTCGTCGTCGAGCTCCACGTCGAGCGAGCCGGCCACGCGCGTGAAAGGATAGTTGCGCCGGCCGTGCATGCTGAACGTGTATGTGGCCGCATCATGCGCGAAGATCGCGTGCGTGCCGTTCCCCTGATGCACGTCGAGGTCCACTACCGCCACCCGCCGTATCAGCCCGCTCGCGCGCAGCTCGGCCGCGGCGACCGCGACATCGTTGAACACGCAGAACCCTTCGCCGTGATCGGCGAACGCGTGATGCGTGCCGCCGGCGAGATTCATGGCCACGCCGGCCTCGAGGGCGTGCAGCGCGCAGGCGATCGTGCCGCCCACCGCGCGCAGCGACCGTTCCACGAGCTGCGGCGACCATGGGAAGCCGAGCCGCCGTACCGCGGCGTCGTCGAGCGTGCCCTCGCCGAGGGCGCGCACATAGGTGGCGGTGTGCACGCGCGCCAACTGCTCCGGTGTGGCGCGGGCGGGGTCGTGCAGATGCTCCGGCTGCACGACCCCGCCGGCCAGCAGCGCATCGCGGAGGAGGCCGTACTTGGCCATCGGAAACCGGTGTCCGGACGGGAGCGGAATCACGTAGTGCGCCGAACTCCAGGCGTGCAGGGCCACGCGCGCCTCAGGCCCCGGGGCAGGTGCTGCCGCGGGCGGCCGGCAGTAGTTTGCAGACGATCATGAGCATCCGGTCGGCGTCGAGGGCACGTGACGAAGGATAGCGCCGCGTCGGCGACCCCGGAGGGGGTATTCGACGCGGCGCTGGCGCTCGCGCGCGCGCTCGGCGCCGTGCTGCTCGTCCTGCGGTCGGATGACGTGGAGCAGTCGGCGGTCACGCAGCGGGACCTGGTGCGGCGCGCGCTCCGGACCACGGTGGCCGCGGCGCGCGGCACGGCGCTCGAACTCCGGCTCGTGGACGGGCAGGTGCACTTGGGAGGGCGCGTGCTGCCGCCCGATTCGCCGCTCCGCGATGAGGCGCTGAATGCGCTGATGAGCAGCCTGACGGCCAACGGATCGCTGGCGCTCGACGTGCGGCGGGGCGCCGCGCCGGGCGAACTGCTCGCCCTCGCCCGGCTGCTCAGCCGAGACGCCGGACCGGCCGGCGACGGAGGCGCCTGGCGCTCGTGGTCGGTGCGGGTCACGCCCGGATCGGTGCCCGTGGTGGCGGAGCCGGCCGCGCTCCCGGATGCGGCGCGGCACGAGCTGGACCGGCTGGCCGCCGCGCGCGACGACGCCACGATGCGCGACGTGGTGGAGGCGCTGCTCCGGCTGGCGACCACGCCGCCGTGGCGCGACGATCCGGCCGTGGTGGAGGCCGTGGCGCTCGGCATGGTGGGCGATGCCCGGCGCCGCGGCACGCGCGGCGGGCGGCTGGCGCTCGAGGGGGGAATCCGGCGGCTGCTCACGTCGGCCACGATCTCGGCGCTGGTGCATCGGCTGCCGAGGTCGACGGCGCGCGAGGAGCTCATGCCGGTGCTCGCCCGCGCCGGCGATCTCGCGGTGTATGCCCTCACGCAACTGCTGCAGGAAGCGGAAACGCTCGTCGAGCGCCGCGCCTGCTTCGATGCCATCGTGGCACTCGATGCGGGCGAGGAGGTGCTCCGCGAGGCGCTGCACGATCACCGTTGGTACGTGGTGCGGAATGCCGCCGCGCTGCTCGGCGAGATGGGGGTCGTGGAGGCGGACGTGCATCTCATCCCGCTGCTCGAGCACGACGACGAGCGGCTGCGCATCGCCGGCGCGCGGGCGCTCACGCGACTCGGGTCGGAGCGGGCGCTCGCGGCGCTGCAGAAGCGGCTCGTGGACGAGGTGCCCGAGCTCCGGCGGCTCGCCGCGGCCGCGCACGGCGCGCGCAGCCAGGGGAAGCCGTCCACGACCGCGCTGCTGTCCCTCCTCGACCGCGAAACCGACGAGGATGTGGTGCTGGAGATCGTAGCGGTACTCGGGGCGCTCGGCAGCCCGGACGGCGTGCAGCGGCTGGTGCGGATCCTCAAGAACGAGTCGGGCGAGGCCGAGCCGTGGTTGCGGGAGGCGGCATTCGCGGCGCTCGTGGCGGCGCGGGGTGAGGGGCTGCTGAAGCTGCTGGATTGAGGGAAGAGGCGCGCGCATCCCGCGCCTTTACGACCCCCGCGACTCTACCGCTGCGTGAAGTCCGTCCCCTCCGAGACCTGCCGGCACGTCTCCGCGAGCAGGTCCGCCGCCCGGTCGAGATCCTCCAGGCTCACCATCTCGTTCGGCGAGTGCATGTACCGGTTCGGCACCGACACGAGCCCCGTGGCCACCCCGTGCCGCGCGAGCTGCATCGCGTCCGCATCCGTGCTCGTGAACCGTCCGGCCGCATGCACGGAGTACGGCATGCCGAGCCGTTCGGCGCTGTCGCGCAGCATCGTGAATACCAGCGGATGGATCACCGACCCGCGCGTGATCACCGGGCCGCCGCCGATCTTGTGCGCACCCACCTCCTCCTTCTGCGCCTTCGGATGGTCGGTCGCGAACGTCACGTCCACCGCGATCGCCATGCTTGCCCCGCTCGTGTACGCCGCCACGCGCGCCCCGCCGCCGCTGTAGCCGATCTCCTCCTGCGTCGTGGCCACGGCGATCACGCGCGCGGCACCCGGCCGCGCCGCATACCGCCGCGCCGCCTCGAGCACCACGAAGGCGCCGATCCGGTCGTCGATGCTGCGCGACACGATCCGGTCGTTGGGAAGGCGCAGCACGCGCTGGTCGATGACGCCCGGGTCGCCCACCGACAGCATGCCTTCCGCGTCGGCGCGCGACGTAGCGCCGATGTCCACCCAGAGGTCGGTGAGCTTGGACGCCTTCTCGCGTTCGTCCGGCTTCATGAGGTGGATCGGCTTCTTGCCGATCACGCCGAACACGTCGCCGTGGCGGCCGAGGAAGCGCAGGCGCTGGCCCACGAGCACCTGGGGATCCCAGCCGCCGATGGCGTCGATGTAGGCGAAGCCGTTGTCGTCGATGTAGGTGACGATGACCCCGATCTCATCGATGTGGCCGGCGAGGATGATCGTGGGGCCGCCGGCGTCGTGCACCACGGCGGTGGAGTTGCCGACCACGTCGGTGGAGACGGCGGCGAAGGCGGCGGCTTCGTCGCGCCAGACGCGGGCGGGCGCCGACTCGAAGCCGGACGGGCCCGGCGTGTCGAGGAGCCGGGAGAGGAAGTCGATGGCGGAGGTGGAGAGCATGCGGAAACATAGCCCGCGGGGTGCCAAATGCGGGCCTTCGCAGTAGGCTTCGGAGATCCGCTGTTCCGCCCTCCCGACCGGAGTTCCGCCGATGCCCGCGCATCCGCTGCCCGCCCCCCGCGCCGTCCTGCCGGCTGCCGTGTTCGTCCTCGCGCTCGCCGCTGCCCCTGCCGCCGCGCAGACCGGCTACCAGCAGCCCCCCCAGGCCATCGCCGCCATCCTCGACGCGCCGCTCACGCCGTTCGTGAGCGTGAATCCCACGCGCACCCGGCTCCTGCTTTCCGATCGCGCCGGCTATCCGTCCATCGCCGAGGTGGCCGCGCCCGAGTATCGCCTCGCGGGCCTGCGTTTCGACCCGCAGTCCAACGGGCCGTCGCGTGGGACCGGTGTGCGCGCGCTGTCCATCATGCCCGTGACCGGCGGAGACAGCCGTCACATCACCGTGCCATGGCCCGCCGGCACCGACACGACCGGCGCGCCGATCAGCAACACGAGCTGGTCGCCGGCGGGCGACCGCATCTTCTTCACCGTCACCACGGCCGACGGCATCTATCCGTTTCTCGCCGACCCGCAGGCGGGGACCGCGCGCCAGCTCGCCACCCGCCGCCTGAACGGCGTGCTCGGCTCCCCCTGCACCTGGCTCGGCGCCGAACCGGCGCTCGTCTGCAAGTTCGTGCCCGCGTCGCGCGGCGCCGCGCCCACGCCGCCCACCACGCCCGACGGGCCGATCATCCAGGAAACCGGCGGCGGCAGCGCCGATCGCGTGGCCACGTATCAGGATCTGCTCAAGTCGCCGTACGACGAGGCCGTGTTCGAGCACTACGCCACGAGCCAGCTCGCGCGGCTCGATCTCGACGGCACGATCACCGAGCTCGGCGCGGCCGGGATTCATTCGAACGCGGCGCCGAGCCCCGACGGCCGGTATCTGCTCGTCACCACCATGTCGCGTCCGTTCTCGTATGTGGTGCCGCTCAACTTCTTCCCCACCGTGACCGCGGTGTGGGATCTCACCGGACGGGAAGTGAGGCGCGTGCACACGCTGCCGCTCCGTGAGCGCGTGCCGTGGGGCGGCGACGTGGTGGCCGAAGGGCCGCGCGCCATCCGCTGGCGGAGCGACGCCGACGCCACGCTCGTGTGGTCCGAGGCGCTGCGCGCCGATACCATCGCCGTGGACGGACAGCGCGACAAGGTGCAACTGCTCGCCGCGCCGTTCACCGGCACGCCGGTGACGCTCGCCACGCTCGGCTGGCGCGCGAGCACCGTCACGTGGGCGCGGAACGATCTCGCCATCGTGCGGGAAGCGTGGCAGCGCACGCGCACCGAGCGCTACTGGGCCGTGAATCCGTCGCAGCCCGCGAGCGCGCCGCGTCTGCTCCGTGAGCGCAGCACCGAGGATCGCTACAGCGACCCGGGCTCGTTCGTGACCGAGCCCAACGCACGTGGACAGGCCGTGCTCAAGACCACGCCCGACGGCCGGTATGCGTTCCTGCAGGGAAGCGGCGCTTCCGACGAAGGCGATCGTCCGTTCGTGGACCGCTACGAGCTCGCCACCGGCCGCACCATGCGCGTGTTCCAGTCGCCCGCGGGCGTGTACGAAAGCACCGTGGCGCTGCTCAACGACGGCGGCGACCGGCTGCTCACACGCCGCGAAAGCAAGACCGAGGTGCCGAACTACTGGCTCCGTGAAACGCGCGCCCGGAGCGCGCCGCGGCAGCTCACGCGCTTCACCGATCCCGCGCCGCAGTTCGCGGGCGTGACGTCGGAGCTCATCACCTACACACGCAAGGACGGCGTGCAGCTCTCGGCCACACTGTATCTCCCCGCAGGCTACGACAAGGAGCGCGACGGGCCGCTTCCGTTCCTGCTCTGGGCGTACCCGCAGGAGTTCCGCTCGGCGGCCGCTGCCGCGCAGGTGCAGGGATCGCCGCACCGTTTCGTGCGTCCGAGCGGTTCCAGCCACCTGTTCGTGCTCACGCAGGGATACGGCGTGCTCGACGGGCCCACGATGCCGATCATCGGAGAGAACGGCAAGGAACCGAACGACACGTACGTCGAACAGCTCGTGAGCAGCGCGCAGGCGGCAGTCGATGCGATCGTGCAGCGCGGCGTCGCCGATCGCGACCGCATCGGCGTGGGCGGCCATTCGTACGGCGCGTTCATGACCGCCAATCTGCTCGCGCACTCGCGGCTCTTCCGCGCCGGCGTGGCGCGGAGCGGTGCCTACAACCGCACGCTCACGCCGTTCGGCTTCCAGGCGGAGGAGCGCACGTACTGGCAGGCGCAGGAGATCTACACGCAGATGTCGCCGTTCACGTACGCCGACCGCATCAAGGACCCGATCCTGCTCATTCACGGCATGGCCGACAACAACACCGGCACGTTCCCGGTGCAGAGCGAGCGCATGTACGCCGCGCTCAAGGGGAACGGCGCCACGGTGCGCTACGTGCAGCTCCCGGCCGAATCGCACGGCTACAGCGCGCGCGAGAGCATCGGGCACACGCTGTTCGAGACGGTGACGTGGCTGGACAAGCACGTGAAGTCGAAGAAGCCCGCGACCACGATGGACGACTGACGCGCGGCGGCCGATCGAGATGACACCTGGCGTCGGATCGAAATGACGCACGCGGAGCTCACGGCGCTGCTGGACGCGGCGCGAACGGCACACGGGGCTCGTCCCGATGTGCCGCTCGCGCTGGCCACGCTCGTGGCCGTGGACGGCTCGTCGTATCGCCAGCCCGGCGCGTGCATGCTGTGTGACGCCGAGGGGCGCGTGCTGGCCGGCGCGATCAGCGGCGGGTGTCTGGAGCAGGATGTCGCGGAGCGCGCGCGGGGTGTGTGTGATGCAGGGGTCGGGATGTCGCTGTCGTACGACGTCCGCGAGGATCTGGAGACGATCTGGGGGTTCGGTACCGGATGCGACGGCGTGGCGCACATCGTGCTCGCGCCGCTCCCCGATCTGTCGTTGCTGGAGGAGGCCGCGGCCGCGGCGGACTCGCGTGTCGCCGGCACGTTGCTCACGGTGGCGGCCTCTCCCGATGCGTCGAGCGTGGGACGCACCTGGTTCGCGCGGGACGCGCTGACGATACGGCCGCCCTCGGCAGAGGCGCCCGTGCCCGAGCTCGTGCGACACACCGTGCAGCACACGAATCGTCCGTATCTCGGGGAACGACGGTCCGACTCCGGAACCGACCGGATCTTCGGTGCGCCGATCCGTCCTCCGGTACACGTGGTCGTGGTCGGCGCATCACGCGGCGCGGAGTCGTTCGCGCGCGTTGCCGCGGCCTGCGGGTGGCGCATCACCATCGTGGACCATCGCGTCGCCGCCCTCGATGCGCTCGACGTGCCGAACGGTACGGACCGGCTCGTGCTCGCCGCTGCCGACGCGGGCGAAGCGATCCGAAGCGGCACGTGCCCGTGCGACACGCGCACGATGTTCGCGCTGTGCACGCACCGGTTCGATCACGATCTCGCATGGCTCGAGGCCGCGCTCGCCGGCGACGCGCCCTACATCGGCGTGCTCGGCTCGCGGCAGCGGGCCGTGCGTCTTCTGCGGGCGCTTGGCGACGCCGGCCGTATCCTGCGAGCCCGTGATCGGGCACGGCTGTTCGCGCCCATCGGCCTCGATATCGGCGGCGAGTCGCCCCACGAGATCGCCCTCGCCGCGATCGCCGAAATGCAGGCCGTGCTCGAGGCCCGGCCCGGCGGGTCGCTGCGTGAACGGAGCACGCTCATTCACATGCGCAGCGATACGCCGTCGTTCGGCGCCGACCCCGTCGCGGCGGCCTGTCGCACACCGGCGCCGTTTCCGCGCACACCGCGATGACCGCGTCGTAGCCGTTCTCCGACTGCCATGACGAGAGCGCCATGACCACGTCATCACGGATCGCGGCGATCGTGCTCGCCGCCGGCGCATCGCGCCGGCTTGGCGCGGTCAAACAACTGCTGCGGGATGCCGACGGACAGGCGCTCCTGCCGCGTCTCGTGCGGGATGCCGGCGCGGCCGGGTGCGCGCCCGTGATCGTGGTGCTTGGCGCGCACGCCGACACCGTGCGTCCGCTGCTCGATGACGCGTCCGCGCACATCGTGGAGAACACCGCGTGGATCGACGGCATGGCCGGGTCGATCCGTGCCGGACTCGACGCGCTTGAATCGTCCGCGTGTTCGGCGGCCGTGCTGCTGGCCTGCGACCAGCCCGCGGTGAACGCCGAGCACCTGCGGGCGCTGCTCGCCGCGCACGCGGAACACGGCGGGCGCGTGGTGTCGCGCTACGACGGCGTGTCCGGGATCCCCGCCGTATGGCCGCGGGCGGACTGGCCGGCGCTCCGTGCGCTCACGGGCGACCGGGGCGCGCGGTCGCTGCTGCATGGCGACGAGACGGCAGTGGATCTCCCGGACGGCGCGCTCGATCTCGATACGCCGCGTGATGTCGCGCGATGGCACGAGGCGCGCTGAGCCGTGTCCCACGTTTCCCCGCCGCCGCTTGCCGTGTCCGACGTGTCGCCGTCCGATCGTCAGCAGGCGTTCCACGATCACGCGCTGCGTTGGCTGCCGGACGTGACGCGGTTCGCCCGGTCGCTCACGCGCGACGACGTGGCCGCCGAGGATCTCGTGCAGGAGACGTATCTCCGCGCGTGGCGGCACTGGGATTCGTTCAGGCCCGGACATGAAGCGCGGGCGTGGCTGTTCACGATCGCGCGCAATGCGTGGCGCCGGAGCGGGCCTCGTGCCGCACGTCTCGTGGCCGTGGAAGATGATGCCTTGCAGGCGCTGTCCGACGCGGAGCATCCACTCAGCCCGCCCGCCGGCATCGGGGCCGCGCTGGCCGGCGTCGATCTCGGGCCGGCCATCCGGCGCGCCATCGATGCGCTCCCCGACGGCTTCCGCGAGGTGGTGGAGCTCGTGGAGGTGCAGGAGCTGTCGTATCCCGAGGCGGCCGACGTGCTCGACATTCCCGTCGGCACGGTGCGGTCGCGCCTTTTCCGGGCGCGCCGGCTGCTGCAGTCCGCCCTGATCGAACATGCCCGTGATGCCGGGCTCGTGGCCGCGCATCCCGAGGAGGAAATACGATGAATACTCCGTCTGCCGACGATCGCGCGTCCGCGAGGTGCGACTGCCGCGAGGCCGTCCGCCAGCTCTGGGACTATCTCGACGGGCATCTCGACGAGACCCGCGTGAATGCGATTCGCGAGCATCTGCATCGCTGCGCGCACTGCTTTTCGCAGGCCGAGTTCGGTGAGACGCTGCTCGGTGCCATGGAGCGGGTTCGCCACGACGAGCCGGTGGATCCCGCGCTGCGCGAGCGGGTGCTGGCGTGTCTGCGGGCGGAGGGGTACGAAGGGCCGTGACTGTATCAGAGGGCAGGCCGTGATATCTTCATGGATGGCACTCAGTCGCACCCACTCACGTGACACGCATCGCCATGTTTCCTTCCCGCGCCCCTGTTAGCGAACTCGGTGATCGAGCGCTGATCGCGCTCGTTCGCCTGCAAGCCTATGCGCGCATGCAGGGCACCTCCGAGCTCCGGCGATCGGATATCAATGCGGAGATCACCCTGGCGCGCCGCGAACGACGCGCCAGAGAACGATGAGCGGGCCCCGGACTCAGTGGTCAACTCCTGATTGACGACTGCGCCTGACGGTAAGCGCTGCAGGTATTCGATACTGCGGAAGCCTCCCAGCAGTCCTTCAGCTTCAGCCCTGGTATGCCAACCTGGGCAAGCGGCAGGTCAAGTCGCCCAAGGTGTACGTGCGCGATAGTGGCCTGCTGCACCGGTTCTTCGGACTGGATATCGAGAAGGCCCTGCTTTCCCACCTCAAGGCCGGCGCGTCCTGGCAGGCCTCGTGATCGAGCAGGTGCTGGCCACCGAGCCGCATGACGAGGCCTGTTTCTGGGTTACTCATCAGGGCGCGGAGATCGATCTTGTTCTCCGTCGCGGCGACCGACTGTTTGGTGTCGAGTGCAAGCGCGTCGATATGCCGCGCATGATGCCTTCCATCCACATTGCGCTCGACGATCTAAGGCTCGAGTGGTGGCGGAGGCTGACGGATCCGGGTTGCCTCGGGGACGCCCGTGCCGTATTACTAACGCGATTCCGGTCATGTCGCCGCTGTCGTGTTCGTACCGGCTCCCCATCATCGGTGAATGCGGGGGCTTTCAGCGGATCACTCTCGAGTACGCCATGTTTGACCCTTTCCTGCTCGGTATTCTCTGCAACTGGGGCGCAGACCTGGGGAAAACCGGTGTCGTAACGGCTGGTTTGGGAGTGCTCAAGCTGCTTCCTACAGAGGATTTATCCAAACTGCTGCAGAATGAGCATCTGCGCCGCGTCGCGTGGGTTGCGGAGTGGAAGGCTACGGAAGCGGTGTGCGCGCATTGGCTGGACCCCTTGGAGTCTTCGAGTGCCGCGCAGGCGCTGTTCAGGAACCCCGAAGTACGCGTCGTGGTTTGGTGGGTAATGCAATCCCGCGATGAGGCCGAACGTGCCAGCGCCAGCGAGAGCAAGGCACCGGAGTCGAAGCTTGCGGTACACAAGGACGATCTGCAGGTCATTCTCCGCATCGCGTCGGAACTCGAGGAGTTTAACGACCAGGAACTCGGTGAACGTTTCACTCGCGACTGGGTGGCCGCGCTCGACGAGTACTCCTCTCAGCATCGCGAGGAAAACCCCCGACTCCTCAAGCTATTCAACGAGATGGGCTATGTCAGCCCGCGACAGCTCGATATGCCCGCTTCCTTGCGGAAGCAGTTAGAGGACAAGTGGTTCGGCCTCTTCTGCAGGACGTTTCGCGAACTGCTCAGGAGCAGGGATTATCCGGAGGCCCGCCATGGGTTCGAGCTGGATTTCTTGATCAAGCTCGGCGCCACGGTGACGTCCATTGACGAGGCACTGCGGGTAATCAGTGAAAGGGATGACGAGCGGTGGCAGGAGTACGTTGCACGGGCGGATGGCCTGGTCAGGTTGTTGGAAGAGCAACTACAGCGCCTCGTCGAACTGCAACTCGGGCTGGACGCCCTGAGGGGCTTCGCCTCGTCTGGTCTGACAGATTACGCGACGTACGAAAGGGGCTATTGGGAAGAACAGCAAGAGGCTCTGGACAAGACCCTCCATGATCACCACAACGCGGATCACATCAAACAGATCATCCAGGAAAACCTGATTGGCCGTGACGAATGGCTGCGTGGCTTCGAGCAGTTTCTTGACGGCAGAAATCACTGCACCTTCGTCCTGGATGGCCTGACCGGGTGCGGCAAAAGCCGCATCGTGCTTGCGGGGACGAAACTGGCCGCGGAGCGTGGCTTCCATGTCGCCTTTGTCGCGAACGAACTCGACGACCCACGCGCGGTCATCGATTTGTGGCTGCGTGACGTCCCCACCGAGATCGGACGCCATCGCGTATTGTTGGTGTGGGACAACTGTTCAACCAACAACGAAGCGGCGCTGATGTCCATGATTGATCTGCCGCGGCAGCGTGTCGTGCTTGCCGGCCGATACGACATCAAGGTCGTCATTACATGCTGGCCGGATGTTGGTCGATATATCAGACGAATGCGCCCGGAATCCTGGCTGCGCGCGGAGGAGCTCCCGAAACTCCGTGCGACAGAGGAACTCCGAGAATTCGTTCGCCGTGTGAACCCTCTCGTGAGCCACTATCACATCGAAGACTTCCTGACGAAGGCCGATCACAGCATGGAGCTGCTGTTGACACTGTTGACATCGATCGATGCCGTCGATGCAGCGCTGCTGGACCCACGTAACACCCTGCACGAACGGTACCAGCGGTTCATTGCCAAGGCGTTGCGTTCGCCAGCGCTGCAGGATGTCGAGGCCACTCCGAAAGAAATCCGCCGAGCGTTGAGACGCGCCGCGATTATCGACTGGCAGCGCGATGACCACCGCGTGCGGGAGATCATTGACTGGGAAGCGCTGGATATCATCGGAATTGGGCAGCGGGTGCGCGATTCGTTGGCGCTCAGTATCATACGCGCCTCGGTGAGCAATGCCGATCGCGACCGAGGCGTGTTGCCGCTGACCAAACCTCATACGGAGTGGCCACGGGAGTTAGGCGGATTGTTGTGGACGCACTTCGACGAAGTCGTGGTGAAGACACGAGGCGCGTTCCGTGCGGAGGAGCATGATGAAGCTGACGCGCTCGTCGATGCCATTTTTGAGGCGGCGGCTCAGGCATTCGAGGTGGCGGTTAAGG
Organism: uncultured Gemmatimonas sp.; assembly: GCA_964621045.1. Classification (GTDB taxonomy): domain Bacteria; phylum Gemmatimonadota; class Gemmatimonadetes; order Gemmatimonadales; family Gemmatimonadaceae; genus JAABRT01. Next base: position 17,442 of record CAZUKU010000042.1, on the reverse strand, counting down.
CGCTCAAGGTGGATGGCCGCACTTCGACGGAAGGAGCATCAGCCTCATGAACAAGCTACTACCCGATCGAAACGATTTTATCCTGTTTGCGAACTCAGTGTTCGCCGTATCCTGGCGTTCCGCAGAAGACGCGATGAGATCATCACAACTGCTGCAACGTATCCTGGCACACTACCCAACGCGGGAGATCGCTCTCCATCTAGCACATGCGCTGTACAACGCTACTGTAGGCGCCCCACCGGACACCTGTCAGGTTTGCGCGCAGGAGATCGGCCATTTACTGGCGCGATATCCGATGACGGAGATCGCCATCGTGCAGGCAATGGCACTGGCCAACGCCACTGCCACTGCGAGCGATGCCAAGCCGGAAGACCGTCGTGCCCGCGCGGCGGAAATCGCCCGTCTGCTCGCACGGTATCCGATTCCGGAGATCGCCCTTCCGCAGGCAAAGGCGCTAGCCAATGCCGCTGCGGGCGACACCACCGTGGAGGACCGTCGTGCTCGCGCGGCGGAGATCGGTCACCTACTGGCGCGGTATCCGACGTCGAAAATTGCTCTTGAGCAGGCTAAGGCGCTGGCCAACGCCACCACGCGCGATGCCTCGCCGGAAGGTTGTCAGGCCCGCGCGGCAGAGATCAGCCGCCTGCTCGCACGATATCCGACGCAGGAGATCGCCCTTGAGCAGGCGAGAGCACTGTACAACGCTACCGCGAGCGCCGCGCTGCTGGAGGACCACCGTGCGCGGGCAGCAGAGATCGGCCACCTGTTGGCGCGGTATCCGACCCCGGAAATCGCCCTCCGGCAGGCACAGGCGCTGGCCAGAGCCACCGCGGGCGACGTCACGCTGGAAGACTGTCAGGCCAGCGCGGCGGAGATCGGCCACCTACTGGCGCGGTATCCAACCCCAGAGATCGCCCTCCAGCAGGCAAGAGCGTTGTACAATGCCACCACGCGCGACACCACGTCACTAGAGGCTCGTCGTGCCAACGCGGCGGAGATCGGCCACTTGTTGGCACGGTATCCGACCCCGGAAATCGCCCTCCGGCAGGCACAGGCGCTGGCCAATGCCACAGCGGGCGACGTCACACAGGAGGACTGTCAGGCCCGTGCGGCGGAGATCGGCCACCTGCTGGCGCGGTATCCGACGCAGGAGATCGCCATCGCGCAGGCGAGAGCACTGGCTAACGCTACCGCGGACGACACCACGCGACTGGAGGACCGTCGTGCCATCGCGGCGGAGATCGGCCACCTGCTGACGCGGTATCCTGCCGCAGAGATTGCTCATGAGCAAGCGAAGGCGCTGTACAACGCCACCACGGGCGCCGCGCGGCTGGAGGACCGTCGTGCGCAAGCAGCAGAGATTGGCCACTTGCTGGCGCAATATCCGACCCCGGAGATTGCCCTCCGACAGGCGGAGGCGCTGGCCAATGCCACAGCGGGCGACGTCGCACAGGAGGGTTGTCAGGCCCGTGCGGCGGAGATCGGCCACCTGCTGACGCGGTATCCGACCGCAGAGATTGCTCACGAGCAGGCGAAAGCGCTAGTCAACGCCACCACGGACGCCGATGCATCGCTGAAGGACCGTCGTGCGCGGGCAGCAGAGATCGGCCACCTGCTGACGCGGTATCCGACCCCGGAGATTGCTCGAGAGCAGGCGAGAGCGTTGGCCAACGCTACCATCGGCGCCGCACCGGAGGACTGTCGTGCCCGGACGGCGGAGATTCGCCACCTGCTAACACAGTATCCGACCGCAGAGATCGCTCTTGCACAGGCAGTGACGCTGGCTAGGACACTCACGGATGGCAATCTGGATATCACTGGTACCGTGGCTGCAATCGAAGAATTGGAAGCTCGATTCAGGTCTACGCAACTAACGGAACTACTCGCGACAGTAAGGACGATATTAGCTTGTGACTGACCGCAGCTTCTTGAAGCTGAAGGGCACTCGTCGAGTCCTATGGAACGCCAATACGCCATTACTCTCGAACATCATGTCGGGCCTCATCCTAATTTCCAGACGGAACATAGCAGGGATTAGTTCCTGATTTATACTGACTTGAGAAGAGCGTGAAACGCTGCCTCTTGAGCAGGTTCCCTGATTTTCTGACATACAGGTGATGCCAGGAAGACCGGCCGACTTCGTCGGAGATCGGTGCGGAAATGGCGTTTGTACGACTGGGAGCGACGAGTATCGGAATACTGAACGCAACGCGGGGCCGCACACCGTGCGGCCCCGTGGTCAGGTCATGAACCGATTGCGCCGTTGATCCGGCTCAATCCCCCGCCGCCGGCACCGGATGCTCCGCCGTGACGGCCCGCCGCACCCCGCGCACCTTCCTCAGCACCCACTCCCCGAGGTCGTCGAGATACGTGTACGCCACCGGCACCACGAGCAGCGTGAGCGCCGTGGACGTGATCAGCCCGCCGATCACCGCGCGTGCCATGGGCGCACGGAACCCGCCGCCCTGGCCGAGCGCCAGCGCGATCGGCAGCATGCCGAAGATCATGGCCAGCGTGGTCATCATGATCGGCCGGAGTCGCACCGCGCCCGCTTCCACGAGCGCCTCGAAGCGCGGGGTGCCCTCGCGTCGTCGCTCGTTGGCGTTGTCCACGAGCAGGATCGCGTTCTTGGTCACGAGGCCGAACAGCATGATGATGCCGATCATGGACATCATGTTCAGCGTATCGCCCGTGATCAGGAGCGCGAGCAGCACGCCGATGAGCGAGAGCGGCAGCGACAGCATGATCGCGAGCGGCTGCGTGAACGACTCGAACTGCGACGCGAGGATCAGGAAGATCAGCACGATCGCGAGCACGATCGCCTCCACCACGTAGCCGCCCGTCTCCGCGAGCTGCTCCGTCTCGCCGCCGAGCTGGAAGCGGTAGCCCTCCGGCAGCTCGATGGTGGCCAGCGCCTCGGTGAGCGCCTGGGACGCCACGGAAATCGAGACGTTCGGCGCCGGGCTTCCCTCCACGATCACGGTGCGCTGCAGGTTGAGGCGCCGGATCTCCGCGGGCGCGACGCCGTCGTCGAGGCGGGCGATGTCCGCGAGCGCCACGGTCGCGGCACCACTCGCGCCGAAACTGGCCGTGGGTACGGGAATCTGCCCCAGGTCCGACCGGGAGACGCGCGTCTCGGGCGCGAGTTGCACCTGCACGTCGCGCTCCTCGCCCGTGGGATCCTCCCAGCGCGTGGCCACCTCGCCGGCGAAGAGCGGACGGATGGTGGCCGCGAGCGCGCCGATGTCCACGCCCACGCGATTGGCGGCGTCGCGGTCGAGCGCCACGCGTACTTCGGGACGCGGATCGCCGAGCGTGGTGCGCGAATCCACGACCTCGGGCAGCGCGCGCACGACGGCCAGCGCGCGCACCGAGATCGCCGCGAGCGTGTCGAGGTCGGGGCCGCGGAGCTCCACCTGGAGCGGCGCCTGGGCGCCGCCCATGCCGCCGTCGAGCAGCACCTGCGTGTGAATCCCGCCCACTTCCGTGAGCGCAGGGCGAACCGCTGCCATGACCTCGAGCTGCGACCGTGACCGGTTGCCCGCCGGCACGAGCTTCACGAAGGCCTCGCCCGTGGTGACCGTTCCGGTGGCCCCGGCGCCGACGGTGGTGTAGGCGAAGTCCACTTCGGGCATGGATTCCAGCAGCGCGCTCAACTGCTCCGCCTTGGCCTGCGTGTACGACAGGCTCGCGCCCTGCGGCGTCTCGAACTTCACGATGAACTGGCCGTCGTCGCTGTCGGGCATGAACGAGCCGCCCACGAGCGGGAAGAGCGCCATCGCGCCCACGAACGCGGCCACGGCCAGGCCGATCGTGGTGCGGCGGTGGCCGAGCGCCCACGTGATCAGCCCGCGGTAGCGGAGCGCCTGCCGGTCGAACCAGTGGTTGAAGCGCGACACGAGCCGGGTGAGCGGGTTGCCGCCCTCGCCCGTGTGCGGCGCCACGCCCCACCACGCGCTGAGCATGGGCGTGAGCGTGAACGACACGAACAGCGAGACGAGCACGGCCCACGCCACCGTCAGCCCGAACTCGAAGAAGAACCGGCCGATGATGCCGCGCATGAACGCCACGGGCACGAACACGGCCACGATGGACAGCGTGGTGGCGAGCACGGCGAGCACGATCTCGCGCGTGCCGTCGCGCGCGGCGGCGAAGGCGGTCTGCCCCATCTGCCGGTGGCGTACGATGTTCTCCACCACCACGATCGCGTCGTCGATGAGGATGCCGATGGAGATCGACAGCGCCATCAGCGTGAGCACGTTCAGCGTGAAGCCGAGCACGCCCATGAGCACGAACGCCGAGATCACCGACACCGGCAGCGCCAGCGCCGTGATCGCCGTGGCCTTGAAGTCGTTCAGGAACAGCATCACGATCAGCACGGTGAGGATCGCGCCGAGCATGAGCTCGTGGATCACGTCGTCCACCGACTGGCGGATCATCTCCGAGTTGTCGCGCACCACGTCGAGCGACGTGCCGGGCGGCAGGGTGGCCCGCGCGTCCTCGATGGCCCGCTTCACCTCGTCGGCCACTTCCACGGTGTTCGCGCCGGATACCTTGAGCAGGTCGAGCGCCACGGCCACCTCGCCGTTCACGAGCGCCACGGACCGCTTCTCCTCGGTGCCGTCCTCCACGCGCGCCACGTCGCGGAGCCGCACGGGATCGCCGCCGCGCGCGGCCACGATCACGTTGCCGAAATCCGCGGGATCGACGATGCGGCCCGTCACGCGCACGAGCTGCTCGCCCGTGCCCCGTTCGATCCGCCCCGCCGGCACTTCGAGGTTCTGCCGCTGCAGCGCGCCCATCACCTCCGGCACGGTCACGCCGAGCGCCCGCATGCGATCGGGGAGCAGGAACACGTTCACCTGCCGGCGCACGCCGCCCGACACACGCACTTCGCCCACGCCCGAGACCGATTCCATGCGGCGGCGGAGTGGTTCGTCGGCGATGGTCGTGAGCTCGCTCACCGGCACGGTCTTCGAGCGGAGCGCCATGGAGATGATCGGCATGTCCGCCGGGTCGAACTTCTGGACCACCGGCGGATCGATGTCGGTGGGGAGGTTCCGCCGGATCAGCTCGATCTTGGACCGCAGGTCCTGCGCGGCGGCGTCGGGATCGCGTCCGAGATCGAACTCCACGATCACCTGCGAGACGCCTTCGAGCGAGATGGACGTGATACGGTCCACCCCCTGCACGGGATTGAAGGCCTCCTCCATCCGGCGCGTGACTTCGCGCTCCACGGTTTCCGCGCTCGCGCCCGGATACGTGGTCTGCACGGTCACGACCGGAATGCTGACGTCCGGGAACAGGTCCACCGGGAGCGTACGGAACGTGAACAGGCCGAGCACCACGAGGCCGAGCATGAGCATCGTGGTGAAGACCGGCCGCCGGATCGCGGTGCCGCTCAGCCCGCCGCCGGTGCCGAGGTCGGGCGTGTCCTTCGTGGCGGTTTCCGTGCGTGGATCGTGTGCCATTACGGGTTCCCTCCCATGGGAGCGACCGGCGGCCGCCCGCTGTCGTCCGGCGTGCTGGTGTTCACCACGCGCACGGGCGTGCCGTGCTCGAGTCCGGCGCCGGGCATCACGAGCACGCGGGCGCCGGCCGCGAGGCCGTCCGCAATGCCCACGAGCCCGCGTGCGTCGTCACGCGCCGCGACCGTGACCGGCTGCATGCGCACCTGGCCGTCGGCCACCACCGCGACCACCGTCTTCCCGTCACGCGTGCGCACCGCGGCCGTGGGCACCACCACGAGCGCGCTCGGCGTGCCGAGGAACACGCGCCCCGTGGCGTACTGGCCCGCGGTGAGCTGCCGGTCGGCGTTGGGGAGCTGCACGTATACGCCCACCTGCCGCGTGCCCGGATCGGCTTCGGGATCGATGCGCGCCACCTGGCCGCGATACTTCGTGTTCGGCTGCGCTTCCACCGTGAACTCCACGGCCAGGCCGGGCTTGAGGCGCGATGCCATGTCCACGCCCACGCGGCCGGCGAGCTCGAGGGTGCGCGTATCTACAACCGTGAGCATCGCCCCGCCGTTGCTCACCGGCTCGCCCACCTGCACCTGTCGGTCGCTCACGATGCCGTCCATGGGCGCGGTCACGCGCGTGCGTGACGCCATCTCCTCCGCGGTCGCGGCACCGGCCTGTACCGCGGCCAGGTCGGCCACGGCGGCTTCGTACTGCGCTTCCGCGGCGCGGAGGTCCACTTCGGCGATCGCGCCCTTCGCGAAGAGCGCGCGCGATCCGTCGCGGCGCTGTTCGGCCACGGCTACGCCGGCCTTCGCCGCCGCGATGCGCGCGGCCGAGCTCGACGCCTGTTCGCGCACGCCCTCGGCGTCGATGGTGAGCAGCAGTTGCCCGCGGCGTACCGGTGTGCCGCGGTCCACGAGCAGCGAACCGATCGTGCCGTCCACCTGCGCCTTGAGGAGGACGCGGCGTACGGGTTCCAGCGGGCCGCTCAGCAGCACGCCGCCGGCGATGGTGTCGAGCCGGGCCTCGCCGAGATCGGCGGGCGTGAGCGCGACCACGCCGTTCGTGGTGTCGGCGGCGGTATCGGCCGACTCGTCCGATCCGCCGCAGGCGGAGGTACCGAGCACGACGACACCGAGGGCAAAGGCGGCCATCGTCGGCCGCGTCAGGAAGCGCCGCAGCGCGGGGGAGGCGAACATGGAATCCTTGCGGGAATGGGCGGTCATGGGAGCGAGCGGTTGACAGTGGTGCCGGCGAGTGCGCGCGCGACATCGGAGTCGGCGAGCAGCAGGTCGGCGACCGCCTGGGCATGATTGGTACGGGCCTGCAGGAGTGCGAGACGGGCGTCGGCGACTTCGAGCTGCGTGGAGAGACCCCGCTCGAAGCGGAGCACGGTGAGCTCGTGCACGCGGTCGGCCTGGTCCACCGTGCGCCGGCGGGCCGCGATCGCCGACGCGGCGCGCTGTCGTTCACTCACCGCCTGCTCGTACTGCAAGCGCAACTGTTCGGTGAGCTGGGCCAGGCGCAGCCGTTCCTGATCGAGCGTGATCTGCGCCTGTGTTTTCTCGGAGCCGCGGCGGAAGCCGTCGAAGATCGGCACCGACATCGCGAGCGTGGCGGTCCAGTCCGTGCGCCACTGATCGCTGAAGTCGAAGACGCGCTGCGGAAACAGCTGCTTGCCGTACGCCATGCGGAAATCGAGCGACGGCAGCCATGCCTTGCTGGCCATCGAAAGCTGCGATTCGCGGATGCGCACCGTGCGCTCGGCGATGCGGAGCGCCGCGCGTCCGGCGAGGAGCGCGGCATCGGACGGCGCGGCCGCGGCGGCGAGCTGCGCGTCGGAGACCGTGAGCGGCGTGGTGAGCATCAGGGGCGCCTCGATCGGCAGGTTGACGAGCCGCTTGAGATCGAGCAGCGCGAGCGACGCGCCGTTCTTCGCCTGTACGAGCTGCGGCTGGATGTTCTCGAGCGCGACGTCGGCGCGGAGCAGGTCGAGCTCCGACGCCTGTCCCGCGTCGAGCTGCAGTTGCACCTGATCCCGGAACGCGGTGGCCTGCGCCAGCGACGTGTCGGCGATGCGTTCGAGCTCCTGCGCGAGCAGGGCGCTGAAGTAGGCGCGGCGCACGTTGCGTTCCGCGTCGGCGAGCTGCTCCTGCAGTTCGTACTCCGACGCGGCCTTGTACTCGCGCGCGATCTTGAGCGCCGCGCCCACGCGGCCGGCCGTGTAGAGCGGCTGCGAGAGCGACAGGGCCGCGACATACGTGTTGGTCTGGCCGAGCGGGAACGAACTGAAGAGCTGTCCGATCCCGCCGAGTCCGGCGAGCGGCGCCTTGTCCTCGAGATAGGCCACGCGTTCCTCGAGCGGCCGCGAGGGGTCGGGCTCGAAGCGCATGGAATCGGGGAGCGTGAAGCCGCCCATGGCGAACGGCGTGGCGAAGGTGCGCGTGTACGACGCGTTGCCGTCGAGCTGCGGGAGCGCGGCGGCGCGGGCGGCCCGCACCTGCGCGTCGGCGAGCCCGACGCCCGAGCGTGCGAGGCGCACTTCCTCGGATTCGGCGTTGACGCGCGCGAGCGCGAGATCGAGCGACAGGCGCACCGTGTCACTGGCGGTCTGAGGGGGCTGCGCGAGCAGCGTCGAGGGAAGCGGACTCAGCGCGAGCGCGCCGAGCAGGCCCGCGGCAATGGCCCGCGCGCCGAGGGGGCCGGGCAGGGACACGCGATGCAGGCGACGCACCGGTCCGCGTCGACCGGTCGTGAACGGAATGGACATGGGAATGAAGTGAGTGGAATCAGCGCGGGCGGGACGGCGGCGTGGGCATGTCCCCGCGTTCGAGCGCGGCAATGGTCTCTTCGAGCTGGCACATGCCGTTGTAGTAGACCGCGGCGAACTCGTGGAGCCGCTGGCGGACCCGATCGCTGGTATCGAGGCCGTCGAGGGCTTCGGCGAGGGCGGTCCGGAGCTTGGCCATGCGCTCCATGTGTCCGCGCATGGCGCGGGCGATGAAGTCCGGGGCGAGTTCGTAGTAGTCGCGCCGGTCGCCCGGCTGGCCGACCCGGGAAAGGAGGCCCAGAGTTTCGAGCCGCCGGGCATCGGTGCTGATGGAGGCCTTGGAGACGCCGAGGGCGGCGGCCATGTCGTCGAGAGATTGGGGGGTGTCGGCGAGCAGGAGGTAGCCGAAGATGCGACCCATGATACGGGCCATGCCTTCGGTTTCCGTGATGAGCCCCATGGTTTCGACGAAACGGGCGTGTTTTTCAGGGTACGGAGTGGTCATGTCGTATGGATAATACGTTCAGTACGTTCAGTCAAGACTGAACAAAATTCACTCGGGGAATCAGGTGAATTGCATTTTGCCTGCTGGCTACGTTACATCTTACCCTCTGACTATGTTGCATTTTACCCGCTGGCAACGTTACATTTTGCCCGTTGAAAACGTTACATTTTGCCCGCTGCTAGCTCAGCCCCGATATCCAGAGATGAAAATCACCGCAAGTCTTTAATTTGCAATGGTTTGCTGAAAATGGAATATAAACCTCGTGTCGTGGATATCGAACTTCAGGCTCGCCTCGAATCCACGGGGGCAGTTCTGATCGAAGGGCCAAAGGCCTGCGGCAAGACCGCCACTGCCCGCCGGTTTGCCGCGAGCGAGGTATTGCTCGATGTCGACGCAAACGCCCGGGCCGCGGTATCGCTGATTCCGGAATCCGTACTCGAAGGGTCGACCCCTCGTCTCATCGACGAGTGGCAGATCGCACCGGAGATCTGGAACCACGTCCGCCGCGCGGTCGATGATCGTCAGCGGGCGGGGCAGTTCATTCTGACCGGATCAGCCGTTCCCGCTGACGACATCACGCGCCATACCGGAGCCGGCCGCATTACGAGACTCCGCATGCGACCGATGAGTCTCTTCGAGGCGGGTCGCTCCACGGGGGCAATTTCACTGCGCCGGCTGCTCGACACCGTACACGTGGCCTGCCCGGATCCCGGGCTTACGGTCGAGGAGGTTGCTGTCCAGGTCGCGGTGGGCGGCTGGCCGATGTTTCGCGATCGAACGGTGGAGCAGGCGCTCCAGGGAGTACGTGACTATCTCGACGAAATCAGGCGGGTCGACATCAGCCGTGTGGACGGCGTGCGCCGCGACCCCGATCGGATCGGACGCCTCCTGATGTCTCTCGCGCGGAACGTCGCGACCTCGGCAGCCACCAGCGCGCTGGCGCTGGACGCCGGCGGCGTCGAGGAGCCGCTCAAAGGCGACACCGTGCGCGAATACCTCGCCGCGCTCGAACGTCTCATGATTCTGGAAGATCAGCCGGCCTGGGCACCGCATCTGCGTTCACGCTCCATTCTGCGGACTACGCCGAAGCGGCACTTCGTGGATCCATCACTGGCCGTGGCGGCGTTGCGCGCCACGCCGGATCGGCTGCTCCGGGAGATCAAGTGGTTCGGCTTTCTCTTCGAGTCGCTGGTCATTCGCGATCTGCGCATCTATGCGCAGGCCAACGATGCCGTGATCCGGCACTACCGGGACAATACGGGACTCGAAGTCGACGCGATCCTGGAATCCGCATCGGGGACGTGGGCGGCGTTCGAGGTCAAACTCGGCCAGCAACAGGTCGACGAGGCGGCCGCGAATCTGCGGAGGTTCGTGGAGCGGGTCGACACCTCGGTCTGTGGCGAGCCGGCGCTTCTCGCCGTCATCGTGGCTACGGGCTACGGCTACGTGCGCCCGGACGGCGTCGCCGTCATCCCCATCGGCGCCCTGGCTCCCTGAATCCTTCCTGTTGACGATCTACAAGAAAAATGATACGTTCTTGTAGACCCTCTAGGAGTGCACCATGACGCCACAGCCCACCGACCACCTCCAGGGCACGCTCGATCTCCTCGTGCTCCGCGTGCTGCGCCAGTCGCGCATGCACGGCTGGGGGATCGCCCAGCAGATCCAGCTCATCTCGCGGGACGTGCTCCAGGTGAACCAGGGATCGCTCTACCCCGCCTTGCGCCGGCTCGAGGAGCGCGGCTGGATCCAGGCCGAGTGGGGCACGTCGGACAACAACCGCCGCGCGCGCTTCTACGAGCTGACCGCCGGCGGCCGTCGCCACCTCACCGCCGAAACGGAGCGTTGGGAGGAGTTCGTCACCGCGGTCACCCGCGTCCTCCGGATGGCGTGAGCCTCATGCTCACCCCCGCACGACTCTGGCGCCGCGTGCGCTCCCTTCTCCGGGCACGGCAGCAACGCGAGGAACTGGAGGAGGAGATGCGCTTCCATCTCGACATGGAAACGGAACGTCACATGCGCGCCGGCATGGACGAGGCAAGCGCCCGCGCGGCGGCAGGGCGCGACTTCGGCCGCGTGCCGCAGGTGCGTGACGAGGCGGGTGACGCGCGCGGCGTGCGTGCCGCGGAGGATTTCATGATGGACCTCCGCTACGCCGCGCGGTCGCTCCGGCGGAGTCCCGCGTTCACCGTCGCCGCCGTGCTCACGCTCGCGATCGGCATCGGCGCCAACGCCGCGATCCTGAGCGTGGTGAACCGTGTGCTCTTCCGTCCGTCGCCCTTCGGCGAGATGGAACGGCTGGCGATGGTGTGGGAAACGGACCGCAACAGCGGCACGACGCGGGAGCCGGCGTCCATCCCCGACTTCGCGGACTTCCGTGAGCGAAGCCGGAGCTTCGATCGCCTGGCGGCGATCACCCCCGTCGAGATAAGCATGGTGACGGGCCCGGATGATGCCGAGCGGGTGGCCGGGCTCGGTGTCTCGGCCGCGTTTTTCGAAACGGTGGGGCTCCGGCCGCTCGTCGGTCGCACGTTCACCGATGACGAGGACCGTCCCGGTGCCCCGCGCGTGGTGGTCATCAGCGAGGAGCTCTGGGAGCGGGCGTTCGATCGTGCGCCGCAGGCGATCGGACGCACGCTCCGGCTGAATGAGACCGAGTGGGAGATCGTGGGGATCGCGCCGCGCGGGGCGGACTTCGGCACGCTGCAATTGCTGGGGGCCGCCGCGTACATGCGCGGATTCGCCGATCGCGGCGGACGCCCTCGCGTGGACGTCTGGGCCCCGCTGCGCGCCAACCCGAATGCGTCACGGGACAATCATCCGATCTTCGTCCTGGGGCGGCTGGCGCCCGAGGCCACTTTCGCGAGCGCCCAGGAGGAGATGACGCGCATCACGGCCGATCTCGAGCGCGAATATCCGGCCGCGAACGCATCACGCGGTGCCTTCGTGGAGCCGTTCGGGGACGTCGTCTTCCGCGACGGGCGCGCGGCGATGTTCGTGCTCATGGCGACCGTGGGCCTCGTGCTTCTCGTCGCCTGCGTCAACGTCGCGAACCTCCTGCTGGCCCGTGCCGCGAACCGGACGCGTGAGGTCACCGTGCGCACGGCACTGGGCGCGAGCACCGGACGACTCGTGCGCCAGTTCGCGGCGGAAGGTGCGCTGCTCGTCGCGCTCGGCGCGGCGCTCGGCACCCTGTTCGCGTTCGTGTCCACCGACATGCTGCGGTCGCTCGCGCCGGCCACGATCCCGCGCGCGAGCGAGATCCGGCTCGACGGCGCCGCTCTCCTCGCAACCGGCGCCGTCTCGCTCGTCATCGCGTTCGTGTTCGGGCTGCTGCCCACGTTTCACGCACGCCGTCTGAACCTCGCCTCGGCACTCCAGTCCGGCGGACGCAGCGCCGCGGGCGGACGCCGGCAGCGGGTGCTCCGCTCGACGCTCGTCATCACCGAGCTCGCGATGGCCACCACGCTCACCGTGGGGGCAACGCTGCTCATCCGCAGTTTCTGGACGCTGCAGAACGTCGACCCGGGGTTCCAGGCTGCGCAGGTGCTGAAGGCGGAGTTTCAACTGCCGGTCACGCGCTATCCACAGGACTACTCCCGGTTTCCGCACTGGCCCGAGCGGCTGCGCTTCGTGGAGGAGGTGACCGCGCGGCTGTCCGCGATGCCCGGCATCGAATCGGTGGCGCTCGCCACGGCGAATCCGATGGACGCCGGCTTCACGAGCTCGATCCGTGTGGTGGGGCGCGAGGCGGAGGCCGGAGAATGGCCCGAGCCTTCGGTCCGTACGGTGAGCGCGCACTACTTCGGGACCATGCGGGTTCCGGTGCGCGCCGGCCGTGCGTTCACGGCGGGCGATGACGCGGCAGCGCCTCCGGTGATCATCATCAACGAGACATCGGCGGCGCGCTATTTCGCGGGGCGCGATCCGCTCGGCGCGCGGATCAATCTGTGGGGAGCGGATCGCACCGTGATCGGCGTGGTGGGGAACGAGCGCATCAAGGGACTCGCCGCCGATGCACCACCGGCCGTATACCTGCCGCTCGGCCAGGCGCCGACGCCGAGTGCGATCCTGGTGCGCACGACGGGCGATGCCATCGCCGCCGCGCCGCTCGTGCGACAGGTGGTGCGCGAAGTGGACCCGCAGCTCGTGCTCTTCGGCATCGAGCCGCTCGCGGAAACGATTCAGGGCACGATGGCGCAGCGCCGGTTCACGATGCTGGTGCTCTCGGCGTTCGCGTTCGCCGCCCTCGTGCTCGCGACGGTCGGCGTGCACGGCGTGCTGAGCTACACGGTGGCGCAGCGCACGCGGGAGATCGGCATCCGGGTCGCGCTCGGCGCGGATCTCACGCGCGTGCGGCGTCTGGTGCTCGGCGACGGCGTGCGGCTGGCGGCGGCGGGCGTGGGGCTCGGGATCGTGGGCGCGGCCGTGCTGTCCCGCGCCATGCGATCGCTGCTGTTCGGAGTGAACGCGCACGATCCGGTCACGTTCGGCGCGGTGGTGGTGCTGCTCACGCTCGTGGCCTTGGCGGCCTGCTGGTTTCCGGCGCGACGCGCGGCCACCGTGGATCCGGTCATCGCGCTCCGGAGCGAGTAGTTCGTCCTTTCAAGCTGGCGTCACCGCCAGCCGTTCCGCCACGCGCTCCATCAGCAGTTGATGCGCCCGTTCCGCGATCGCGTCGAGTGACGGCGTGGACGGAAGCATCATCTGGGCCCGCGCCCGCAGCTCCTCGCGCGACGGGAAGCTCGGCCAGTGCACGTGCCCCATCGCGTCGGTCATCTGCGTGCGCACGTGGGCGAGCGCGTCGCCGGCCTGGTGCTTCGCCTCCGCGATCCGGTCCCCGGCGTGATGCTTCATCTCGGCGAGGCGGTCTTCCGCGTGGTGCTTCATTTCCGTGAACCGGTCGCCGGCCTGGTGCTTCATGTCGGCGAACTGCTGCTGCGCGTTCGACTGCGCACGGCGGGCGTCGGCCGCGAGCTGCTCGATGTTGAACGACGCGGCGAGCTGGCGCGCGACCTTCTCCAGCACCGCCTTGCCCACCGGACGCTCGTTCCGCACCACTTCCGGCGGCGGCGCGCCGAGATCCCATACGAGCCGCATCCACGACATGGCCTTGAGCGCGTAGAACGTGGGGTCGATCTCGTACCAGCGGAATCCCTGGCGCGTGGAGCGCTGATAGGCGTGGTGGTTGTTGTGCCACCCTTCGCCGAGCGTGATGATGGCGAGCCACCAGTTGTTGCGCGAGTCGTCGCCGGTGACGTAGCGCTGGTTGCCGTGCACGTGCGCGAGCGAGTTGATCATGAACGTGCCGTGCCAGGTGGCCACGGTGCTCCAGCAGAAGCCCACCACGAGGCCGGTCCAGCCGTCGAGCCAGAAGCAGAGCGCGCCGAGCAGCACCGTGGGCACGTGCTCGTACTTGTTGAGCCACACGAGCTCCGGGTACGCCGTGAGATCGGGCACGGCGCTGAAATCGGTCTTGTCCCACTGCGGCGCGAAGATCCATCCCACGTGGGCGTGCCAGAAGCCGCTGTGGCGCGGCGAGTGCACGTCCTCCTCGGTATCGGAGTACCGGTGGTGATGGCGATGCTTGGAGGCCCACCAGAGCGTGCCCTTCTGCGCGCTCGACTGCGCGAGGAACGCGAGCAGGAACTGCATCACGCGGCTCGTCTTGAACGAGCGGTGCGAGAAGTAGCGATGATAGCCGGCGGTGACGCCGAACATGCGCGCGACGTACAGCGTGATCGCGAGCACGACCGCCGTGGTGCTCACGCCGGTCCAGATGGCGGCGAAGCAGGCGAGGTGGAGGCCGACGAACAGGAACTTGCCGGGGTAGACCGTATCTTCGTGCCCGTCGTCGTGGTGATCGTGCGGGGCGACGGGATGCGCGTTCGGCGCGGGGTGATGCGAAGCGGACAGCGACACTGCGACGGGATCTCGAGGTGAACGGTTCAGGACAGCGCGCGTGCGGGATTCAGCACGAGCGCCTGGAGGGTGGCCATGGCGCGTCCGGCATCGAAGCGCGCGGAGTCGAGCACGGTCTGGGTGGCACACCCTTCGATGAAGGCCGCGCAGACGCCGGCGAGGTCGTCGGCGGTGACACCCTCCCAGCGTTCGGGGGCGGCGTCGATGATGGCGGAGGTGGCCGGCCGGAAGCTCTCGCGGTAGCGATGGAGGGCGCGGCGGATGAGGCGGCGAATGACCGGGTGGCGTGTGCCGAGCACCCAGTAGTCGTAGAAGAGCTCCACGCGCTCGCGCTGCTTGAGCAGGTGGGCAAGATCGCGCTCCACTACCGTGAGCAGCCACGCGATGGGCGGCGTGCCGGCGGGCGGGCGGCGGTGCATCTCGCCGGCCACGATGGTGTGGGCGAGCATCCAGTCGAGGAGGTCGACCAGCAGGCCGTCCTTGGACTCGAAGTGGAAGAGCAGGAGGCCGGCGCTGACACCGGCTTCGGCGGCCACGGCACGCACGGTGAGGCCACCAAGGCGGTCACGTGCGGCGACGCGATAGGCGGCCCGGAGGATTTCGTCGCGTCGGGTGGCTTCCGGGGCTTTGCGGCCGGGCATCGCGAATACAGGTGATGCGAGCCGGCGGAGTGCCGGCACTTTCAAAAAGGTACATTGAACGGGTGTTCAATGTCAATGTCAGGGGAGGGCAGGGGAACAGCAACGGATGTCGTTGCCGTTCCGGCTACTCGTCCGGCAGATGCAGCCGGTGCGCGCGTTGAATGGTCTGGACGCGGACGGCGTCGACTCCCACCTCGCCGGCGAACTCCTCCCAGCGGAGCACGGCGGATCGCACCTCGGCGATCAGCTCCTCGGCGCGGCCCCGCTTCAGCGCGCACGTCCTCGCACAGGCGATGAAATCCGCCAGCGTGAAATGATCGCGTCTGCCGTTGAGCGACATCTGGTGTCGCCCGGTCCACACGCCGTCGGGGTTGTAGCTGTAGGTCACGTCATAGGCCGGCGCCAGATCCCAGATCCCCGCCGGCGACATCAGGAAGGCGATGTTCTTCACGTGGTCGTCCTGATTGCGGGCGATGACATTGAACGCCATGCGCCGGAACTGCTCCTCCACCCGCTCCATGCTCATGCCGAGACGGCGGATGGTCAGCAGGGCCTGTTCATAGGAGTACGCTCCCGGCTTCCGGTAATCGAAGTGCGCCAGCGCCCCCAGCGACTGCATGTGCAGCTTCATGCCGTCGGCCAGCCGATCGAAGCGGCGGCTCATGAAGTGCCGGCGCCGGTTCTCCTCGAGCAGCCGGCTTTCGGACATGTGGATGCCCGCGGCCAGGGCCATGCGATAGTAGGCGTATTCGATCAGTCCGTATCCTTCCGGATCCTCCAGCTCCCGGTCCCGGTTGCCGCGGACGCCGTCGAACTTCAGGATCCAGTAGCCGAAGCCCGTGCCGGCATCGACCTGGCCGGAACGCACCTCGCCGGTGTCCGGATTCCAGGCGATCACCGCCTTGGCGCGGGCTCCGCCGGCCGACGTGCCGACCTGCAGGATGTGGTTGAGGGTGGTCTGCCGCTCCGAGACCGCGAAGGAGCCGGTGATCGCGTCCCGTGTGCTCAGGATGTCGCCGGCGAGAGCCGTGAGTGCCTGGATATCGAGCACGGCCGTCATCGTATCGGCTGGCCCCAGAGCGGGGGCATACTCCAGCGCTCCCATGCCGCGGGAGCCGGTGTAACAGAGCCGCTCCACCGGATTGAAGCTTTCGGCGCTACGCCCCTGGGCGGCAAGCCAGACATCGATCAGGGCATTGCCGAAATCATCGGGCAGCGAGTCGGCGAGAAGCCCGGGCAGGCCCTTGAAGGTGTCGCGCGGCAGGGCGGGGAAGGCATGGATCTCCCGCGAGAGCGGCATCGTGAGAGGCGACACCTGGATATTGCTCCGGGAAAACGCGGGATCGTATTCGAAGTTGGCCACACCAGCACCGTGATCCCACGCCACGGCTCCAATGGTCCTGCCCCAGAGCCTGACTTCGGCCACGGTCATCGCGGCAGGTCCCAGGTCCAAGGCTCAGCGGGACCTGTCGTCTCTTCCTTCTTCGAGGATGCGCGCCGGCGCTGCTTTCCCCTGAGCTCGAGTTGCTGCAGGGGACTCACCCTGGGCGCGGGGACCAGGGCTTCCAGATTGTCCAGAAGACCCAGCGCCCGCAGCACCCGGATCAGGTTGGTGAGCTGCGCGGATTTTCCGTCTTCGATCCGGGTGACCGTGCTCAGGGACACCCCGGCTTCCCGGGCGAGCTCCCGCTGGGTCAGGTTGCGGTTGAGGCGGTACTGGGCGAGGCGAGTGCCGATTTCCTGAAGGACCGCGTCATCCGAGCGTGCTCGTTTCATGATCGTAAATAGTCATTTTTGATTTATTAACGCCAGTTACTCTGTATTAATAGTCAAAATTGAATTTTGTCATGGATGGTATATACTGTATAATCATTAAGAAGTCAAATCTAATGGATTAACTCAGATTAATGGCATTATTTAGTCGAAATTGAAGTATAAATATTCTTGGACGTTTTTGGCTAAAAACGGCGCCCCGGCCGAGTAGGTCGGGGCGCCGAGTGCTTGGGAAACTGCAACAGAATCCACAGATGACGCAGATGGACAACGGATGACACAGATGGATCGGGGATGATTCCAGGATCATCGAGAGATTTCAGGAAGGAACAGCGGGGGATCCGCAGATGACGCAGATGAACGCAGATA
>CAZUKU010000041.1:0-31277 GCA_964621045.1 uncultured Gemmatimonas sp. | reverse complement strand
TTGTCGATGACGACGTTGCGGCCCTTGGGGCCGAGCGTGACCTTGACGGCTTCGGCCAGCTGATCCACGCCGCGCTTGAGCGCCGCGCGCGCTTCGATATTGAAATGCAGTTCCTTGGCAGCCATGATTCGGATTGCGGTTGTGGGTGCGCTTAGTTGATGACGGCGAGCACGTCCGATTCGCGGAGGATCAGGTACTGTCCCCCGTCGAGCGTGACCTCGGTGCCGCTGTACTTGCCGTACAGGACCTTGTCACCGACCTTCACGTCCATCGGGACACGCTGATCCTTCTCGAACCGGCCCGGGCCGACGGCCACGACTTCGCCCTGCTGGGGCTTTTCCTTGGCGGTGTCGGGGATATACAGGCCGCCGCGCATCTGCTCCGCTTCTTCGAGCGGCTTGATGACGACGCGGTCGGCGAGCGGCGCGACCTTCGCGGCACTCTGAGTGGTCATAGGGTACGCCTCCGAAAGGTGAGTCAGGAATGATTCGTCTGACACGACACACGGTTAGCACTCGCCGTGTGCGAGTGCTAACCAGAGCCAAGAGTACGCAAGGCGGGACGAAAGGTCAAGGCTTGGCCGGACTTCGCTCGTTATGTGAAAGGTGTTGGGTAAGGCGCTGTACCGTAACGATTTAGCGATGGGCTCGCCATGTCGTTTCGACAGCAGAGAGTGCCTTTTTTGCGCACCAGGACTGTCATTATGGCGAGCGAAGGAAGACCACGGAATCCACGAACCGATGGCCCTCCCCCTGCCGCGCCCGCTGTTCGCTGCGACGCGCCACGAAATCGGCCCGGTACGCCGGAGGCGGCGCATGAGACGGGCCCCCGCGCATCGTGTAGCCGAGCGAACACACCTGCACGGGATCGCCCGGCAGCGTGGGGTCGCACGAGGTGCTCCACACGATCGGGGTGCGGGTTCCGTCGGCCGCCTCGTGGAAATAGGCGGGTGAGGTGGCGCCCCGAGGGCGCGGGAACCGTGTCCGGAGCACGCCGGACGAGGGAATCCGGTAGACGCGCGCCTTTCCGTCATACTCCGGTGGCGCCCCGGCGCTGTCGTTGAACAGAATGACCGTAGGACCGGTGAACCCGTCGGGGTACAGGTGGATCTCCCGCTCGCTCCGGATGGCCATCAGGAGAGCGCCCAGGAAGAACACGGCCACCGGAAGCACCGCCACGGTCGTGAGCACGCCAAGCACCACGGCACCCAGCCGGCCCCAGGCAATCACGGCGTCCCGCTCCGGCGGGGGCCCCACGCGCAGCGCCAGGAGCAACCCAGCGGCTCCGGCCAGCACCCACAGCGGCAGGATCGGCACGCTGAAGGCCAGCACGTACGACCCGAATCCGAGCGCCAGGGCCAGGGTGAATCCGGCCCCGGCAAGTCCACCGGCGAGGAGGAGGGCGAAGACGCGGCCCGGGACGGATCGCCGCCACGCCCAGGTGAGCACCGGAGCCGAAAGCGTGCTGATCACCACGGCATGCAGGACACTCCAGAACCCGAACGGCATGAGGTCGTGGCGTCCGAACCCGCTCTGCAGCACCACGACGAGCGCGGCCAGCGCGAAGCCGAGCAGCACCGCACTGCCCGCCGAGACGAGTCGCACCCGCCAAGGCCAGGAGAAGCTCACGGTCGCATGCGCAGAGATCCGTCAGCAGCGGGGCAGATCAGAGGGTCTTGCCCTGTTCGATCAGCTACGAGACCTTGTCGCCTTCCCATCGTATTGAAATCATCCGGAACGCGAATCTCCCCCTGCATGAACCCGAGGCGCTGCGGTTCCTTCGGGGCGTCGAGTGCCGATACACGCACCAAGGGCTTCCCCGCCTTGGCAATCACGAATGTCTCTCCCTGGGCTGCCCGATCGACCAGCTTCGAAAGCTGGGCCTTTGCTTCGTGCATGTTTACCGTAAGCATGGTTTCCTCGTAGACGAAGTTCTGCAAACCAGCCCTGCAGGCTCCGACTGAACGTCAACAGTGGGACCTCAGTCGTGATACCCCACCGACAGCCCGCGCTCCCAGGACACGCTCGGGTCAGCGCCCTTGGGATAATCCCGCCGCAGCGAGCGCCGGCCCGGACCCAGCGCCTCCAGGGACCCCACGGGAAGCGCGTCCCCGTACCGGATCAGTTCGGCCGCTTCCGGCTCGGTCACCGGCATCACGGCCCACGACTGCGGATCCTCGCCGTCCGCCCAGTCGATCTGTTCCGTGAACACGCGGATGAAGCGCTGCGGACAGTGCGCACACGCCGATATCGTGACGCGGAAATGGGACTCGTCGATCAGGACGGGGCCGCCTCGGAAGACCCGATGAGCCGCCCAGGCCGCCTCCGCGTCGGGAGGCCAGCACTGGTCGCAGCCGAAATCGTCTCGTGATGTGGAGGAATCCATGGTCTGTTCCCGGTGAAGGACAGCACCATTATGCCTTGCCCGGCTCGTCTCCCGCCAGCAGCACCGCGATCCAGCGCGTGGCTTCGAACCGCCGGCAGAGCAGCACCGCGATCATCGTGAGCGGCACGCCGAGGAGCGCGCCCAGGGGACCCCAGATGAGCGCCCAGCCGATGATCGACAGCAGCACCACCGTGGGCGACAACGCCACGATCCGCCCTTCGATGCGCGGATCCACGAACACGCCGAGAAAGAACTGGATCGCCGAGAACCCCAGGATGGTGAGCACGATGCGCGCGGTGTCGTCGAACTGGACGAGCGCGTACAGCGCGGGCGGAATGATCGCGAGCACCGATCCCACCGACGGCACGTACTGGAAGAGGAACGAGATGACGCCCCACACCATGGCCCGGTCGATGCCGACGGCGAACGCGAACGCGAGCGTCGCGCTGCCGGTGAGCGTGCTGGTGATGCTCTTGGCCACGAAGAACCGGCGCACGGCCCACGCGATCTCGGCCACGGCCTCGATCACCGCCTCACCGTGCGGCAGCGAGCGACGCACGCGGGCTTCCGCGTCGTGCACTTCCACGAGCATGAGCATCGCGAAGCCCAGCGTGAGCAGCACGGTCGCGGACAGCGCATACGTAATCCGCGCGAGCACCGGCGCCAGCGACGCCAGCATGTCCGCCCCTCCTCCCCCGCCCTCCGCCTCCACCCCCTGACGCGAAAGCCACGCGCCCGCCTGCTCCCGCAGCGCCGACAGCCGCTCGGCGATGAGCGGGGCATCCTCGAGCAGTTCCCGGCTGATGAACCACAGCAGCGCGGCGATCAGCAGCGCCCCGGCCAGCACGAGCAGGAACGTCACCGTGTAGGCGAGCACGCGCGGAATCACGCGCTCCAGACGGAGCTGCACCGGCCACACGATCATCACGATGATCATCCCGGCCACGAGCGGCAGGATGACGGGCCGGGTGAGATACAGCGCCATCGCCACCAGCAGCGTGACCCCGATCCCGAGCAGCCGCGTCTGCATGCGCGTCCCGGCGGCCGAGGACGTCACCGCCATGATGCGGACATCGTACGCATCCGTTCTTTCATTCGTCGCTCCCGGTGACCATCCGCGGCCGCGGCGCCGCGCGCCCGAGGGGTTCATACCCGCATCCGGTGTGAAGGTGCGCACACAGGGGAACAGCAACGGAATCCGCAGAGGGAACGGCAAGGGAATCCGCAGATGACGCAGATGACGCAGATGGCATTGTCGGAGAACTATCGATGATGTCTTGTGGACTTGATTCCAAACATCTCCGCCTCATCCCAAGCGCCTCCCTCCACACCATCCACAACAAGTCCATCTGCGTCATCTGCGTCATCTGCGGATTCCCTTGCCGTTCCCTCTGCGGATTCCGTTGCCGTTCCCTTGACGCTCCGCGATATCCGGACCAAGTTCTGCCCGCTTCACTCCGAGAGCGAAGCGCGGACGGCCCCCTGGCGACCTCGACCATTCCGATCACCATGCAGAAGCTCCTTCGCTGGTTCGCGGTCACGCTCGGCGTGCTCGTCACGCTCGCCGTCCTGGCCGTGGGCGTCGTGTACGCGATGTCCGAACGTGTGCTGCGCGCGCGCCATCCGGTCGACACGCCGCCCTTCACGCTCGCCCTCCCCGACGACTCCGCCTCGCTCGCCGAAGGCCGGCGCATCGCCTACACCCGCGGCTGCCAGGGATGCCACGGCCCTGATCTCGGCGGCGAAGTCTTCCTGTCCGAACCCTATGTCGCGACGGTGATCGCGCCGAACCTCACCACGCTCGTGCGGCAACGCACGGACGACGAACTCGAACGCGCGCTCCGCCACGGTGTGCGCCAGGACGGCACGGCGCTGTTCGTCATGCCCTCGGAAATGCTCCGGTCCCTTCGGGACGACGACATGGCCCGGCTCTTCGCCTGGCTCCGGTCACTCCCCGAAGTGGACGGCCAGCGTGCCGAGCGCACACTCGGCCCGCTCGGCCGTCTCGGGCTCGCGCTCGGACAATTCAAGCCGTCCACCTGGTACGTCCAGCACGAAACCGTGCTGCCCGCGCCCGCGGATTCGGCGCTCCTGCTCGGGCACTACGTGGCCACCAGCTCCTGCACCGAATGCCATGGCAACGACATGCGGGGCTTCGATGACGCGCCGTCGCTCGTCGCCATCGCGCCGGCGTACAGCCGCGAGGAGTTCGCGGAGTTTCTCCGCACCGGGATCGCCAAGGGGAACCGGGAGCTTCCCATGATGACGGGAGTCGCACGCGGACGGTTCGTGCACTTCACCACCGACGAGATGGACGGGCTGTACGCCTATCTCCGCTCCCTCGGAGCGCCCGGCGGCGACTGAGCCGCTTGGACCGGGCACGTGCAGGCCGGGCCGCCGCGAACGGCGCCGGCCCGCAGGTGCCGCCACGCCCCGCTACTCCGCGCGCAACGCCCGCATGGGATCCACGCGCACCGCGCGTCGCGCGGGAATCCAGGTGGCCAGCAGCGCAACGGCCGCGAGCAGCAGCACGATGCTCACGTACGTCACCGGATCGGAGGGAGCGACACCGAAGAGCAGCCGCGTCATCAGCCGCGCCAGCGCGAACGCCGCCAGCACGCCCGCGGCCAGTCCCATGGCCGCGAGCCGCATCCCCTGCCCCACGAACAGCGCCAGCACGTCGCGCGACTGCGCGCCGAGCGCCATGCGGATCCCGATCTCGCGCGTGCGAAGACGCACGCCGTACGACATGATGCCGTAGATGCCGACGGCAGCCAGCACGAGGGCCACCACGCCGAACGCCGTGAGAAGCGTGGCCGTGAAGCGCTGCCGGGCGACCGAGCGGGTCACGATGTCGTCGAGGGTGCGGATGGTACCGATCGCCAGCATCGGATCGGTCTCCCGGATGGTCGCGCGCACGCGGTCCACGAGCGCCATCGGCTCCCCGCTGGTACGCACCACGAGATACATGGCGCGCTCCGGCGTCGCGATCCCGAGCATCTGCCCGTGCAGCAGGAAGAGCTCGGACGACGGCGCCTCCGCGAGTCCCGCGCTCCGCACATCCCGCGCCACGCCCACGATCGTGACCCAGGGTCGCCGCGCTCCGAAGCGCACACGCTTGCCCACCGGGTCTTCTCCGGGCCAGATGCGCCGGGCCGCGGTCTCGTTGATGACGGCGACGGGAAGCGAGCCTTCGTTGTCCTCGGTGGTGAACACACGCCCCTGCAGGACGCCGATCGCGAGCGTGGCGAAATAGTCGTGCGTGACCGAGCGGATGTTCGGCGACGGCGCGCTCTGCCCCTCGGGAACCGGCCGGCCGTCGATCTCGATGTCCCAGTTGTTGCCGCCGGCCACGGGCGGGAGGTCGGAAGCCGCGGCCGCGGATTCCACGCCCGGCAGGCCACGCAGCTGATCGACCAGCTGCCGGTAGAACGTCACCGTGGTCTGGCCGTCGTAGCGGGTGCCGGGGAGCGACAGGTCCACAACGAGGCGCTGTGCCGGCGCAAATCCGGCGTCGACGTTGCGGAGCGCGCCGTAGCTCCGTACCAGCAGCGTGGCGCCGATCACCACGACGACGGCAAGCGCGATCTCGCCCACGACGAGCAGCCGGCCGAGCGACGAACGCGTGCCGGCGCCGCTCCCCGTCCGGCCGCCGTCCTTGAGCGCGGTCTGCACGTCGGTGCGCATGAGCTGGAGCGCAGGGAACAGTCCGAAAAGCACGCCGGTGAGCAGCGTCGCGCCGAGCGCGACGAACCCCACCACGACATCGATGCGCACCTCCTCCACGCGCGGAATGCTCTCCGGGCTGAGCGCGATGATGGTCCGGAGCCCCCACCAGGCGAGCAGCATGCCGACCACCGCGCCCGCGCCGGCGAGCAGCATGCTTTCCGTGAGCAGTTGCCGGAGCACGCGCCCGCGGCCGGCGCCGATCGCCATGCGGACGGCGATCTCGCGCTGCCGCACCTCGCCGCGTGCCAGCAGCAGATTCGCGACGTTCGCGCACGCGATGAGCAGCACGAGTCCCACGGCGCCGAGCAGCACGAGCAGCGCCGGACGGATGTCACCCACGATCTCCTCGTGCATCCCGGCCACGGTGGCGCCGTACCCCATGTCCGCCGGATAGTCCGACGGCCAGGCCTGGACGGAACGCGCGGTGAGGGCGTTGAGCTCACGCTGTGCATGCGCGAGCGTGACGCCCGGCCGGAGACGGGCGACGCCGTTCAGGTAGTTGAAGGTGCGGTGCGTGAGACTGTCGGGATGGATGAAGAGCGGCGTGAACAGCTCCGCGTCGGCGAGCGCTGCCTGCGGCGGCAGAATGCCGATGACGCGGCGGCCGATCCCGTTGAGCTGGATCGTCCGGTCGAGCAGCGACGGATCGCCGCCGAAATGCGTCTGCCAGAACTCGTGGGCCACGATGACCACCGGTTCGGTGCCGGAGCGCCCCTCGTCTCCCTCGAAGTTCCGTCCAAGAAACGGCGTAACGCCGAGCACGGGCAGCAGATCCCGCGTGGCGGCGATCCCGCGGACGTGCCGCGGTTCATCGTCGCCCGTGAGCGTGACGCGGGTGCCGGTGAAGGCCGCCGCATTCTCGAAGATGTGCGTCAATCCCTTGTAGTCCATGAACTCGGGCTGCGACATGCCGTACCGCAGTTCGCCGGAGCCGTGGAAGGCCGTGTAGAGCCGCACGAGCCGGTCGGGCTCGGTGTACGGCAGCGGCCGCAGCAGCACGCCGTTGACCACGCTGAAGATCGCGGTGTTGGCGCCGATCCCGAGCGCCAGCGTCAGGATCGCGACGAGCGTGAAGCCCGGGGTGCGGCGAAACGCGCGCAGCGCATGGATGACGTCCTGCCGCAGGGTATCCCACATTCTCGTGCGTCTCCGTTCGCGGTCCGACAGGTGGTCGATGGTTTCGCAGGTTTCCCGCACCCGGTCCACGTCGCCGAAGCGCGCGAGCGCCGCGGCACGGGCGTCGTCCTCGCTCATGCCGGCGTCGCGGTATTCCCGGATGCGCGACTCGAGATGAAAGCGCAGCTCGTCATCCACCTCGGCGGTGATGTTGCGCCAGAGGCGGGCGTAGCGACGGCGCGGCGGGCTCATGTGGGAGCGGTCGTCGTGGTCAGCACTTTCGATACGGCTTGCGAGAACGCCGTCCAGGTGGAGGCTTCGGTGCGCAGCTGCCGGCGGCCGACCGGCGTCAGGTGGTAGTACTTGGCGCGCCGGTTGTTCTCCGACAGTCCCCACTCGCTCTCGATCCACCCCTTGCGCTCCATGCGATGCAGCGCGGGATAGAGCGACCCCTCCTCGATGCGCAGCACGTCGTCGGTGACCTGCTGCAGCCAGCGCGCCACGGCATAGCCGTGCATGGGCCCCCAGCTCAGTGTCTTGAGCACGAGGACATCGAGCGTTCCCTGCAGCAGGTCGATGGTGGCAGGCGGCATGCGCGCTTCTCCCCTTGAGTGTCTATGGGAAGATGCGGACGCTTCCCATAGAATGTCAAGGGAAGCCGGCCGGCGTCGCCTACCCTTCGTCGTCCGCCGGCGCCGTCAGGATCGCATGCGCCATGCGCAGCCCATCCAGCGTGAGGTACGGCGCCACGAGATCGAACGACGTGCAGTGCGGCTGCAGGACCTCCGCGAGCCCGCCGGTGGCCACCACCAGCGGCTCCCCGCTCCTCGGCCATTCGCGCTTGATGCGCCGCACGATCCCGTCGATGGCATCGGCCGCGCCGAACAGCACACCCGCGCGAATGCACTCCTCGGTACGCGTGCCGATCACGCGCTGCGGCGGCACGATCTCCGTGGCCGGCAGCTTCGACGTGCGCCGCGTGAGCGTATCGGCCGACGTGCGCACGCCGGGCATGATCACCCCGCCCAGGAACACGCCGTCGGCCGTGATGCAGTCGAACGTGGTGGCCGTGCCGAGATCCACGCAGATGGTGTCGCGCTCGTACAGGCGGCTCGCGGCCAGCGTATTGATCAGCCGGTCGGCGCCCACGGTGAGCGGCTCGTCCACGGCCACGGTGATCGGGAGCGGCGCGCGAGCATCCACGAGCACCGGCGGCGCGCCGAGGTAGCGCACGCACGCGTCGGCAAGCGGACCGGTGATCGGCGGTACGACCGACCCGATCGCGGCCGCCGATACCTGCTCCGGCGCCACGCCGGTGGCGCTCAGCAGCCCCAGCAGCAGCAGGCCGAACTCGTCCGACGTGCGGCCCACATCGGTGGTCACCCGCCAGTGCCCGACGAGGCGCGTCCCGTCGAACAGCCCCACGGTCGTTTCACTGTTGCCGACGTCGAACACGATCAACACGGGATGTCCTCCTCGGAGAAGACCAGGGATCCGGAGCGGTGCGCCCGGATGGCGCGCACGCCGCTCACGCTGTCATCCGGCACGGCCACGAGCAAGGCGCCGCTGGCGTCGATGCCCTGCACGATGCCGGGTTCGGGCTGCGTGCACGGCCGGCCGGCCGCCAGATCACGCGCGGCCCACGCGGCCTGCTCTGCGGCCGTGAGCGTGCCTTCCACACGCGCGGCAGTCCGGAGACGGGGAACCAGCGCAGCCAGCACCTCGGCGCGCGTGACGCCGGGAACGAGAGCGGCCGCGCGTACGTCGCCGGGCAGACCGGACGGCACCCGCAGGTTGATGCCCACCCCGATCGCGACCCATTCCACGGTCGCGTCCCGCCACCGTGCCTCCGCCAGCACACCCGCGAGCTTGTGCAGCGAAGCGAGCGGGGGACGTGAGGGAAGCGCCTGCGGCGATGCCGGTGCCTGCGGCGACGTCGAGGCATCCTGAGAAACGGTTTCCCGACCGTCTGCCGCACCCGGTCGCACCACGAGCACGTCGTTCGGCCACTTGAGCCCCACGGGGCCGTCACACCACGGCGCCACCGCCTCCACAACCGCGAGCCCCAGCCGGAGCGACAGCACATCGAGCGCGGCGCGGTTCGTGATCCGTTCGATCAGCGTGCACCAGAGCCCGTCGCCGGCCGCCGATGCCCACGTCTTGCCGCCACGCCCACGCCCGGCCTGCTGCACGTCCGCGACCGCCAGCGTGCCCGCCGGCGCGCCTTCGGCGGCAAGTGCGTGCGCGCGGTCCATGGTGGACGACACGGACGTTTCGTGCACCCACTGCGCGATATCCGCGGCGTCGAGATCGAGGGCGACGCCGTCCAGCCACGCGAACCGTCTCGTCGCCACCGGCGTGGTCACGTCATCCCCCCGGTGCGCCGCGCCACGCGAGCAGCACGAACACCGCGATGCCGAGCGCCACGCGGTACGCTGCGAACACACCGAAGCTGCGGCGCGTCACGAACCGCAGCAGCACCGTGATCGCGAGCCAGCTGCTCACCGCCGCGGCCGCGATGCCGGCCACGAGCGGGCCCGGCGCGCCGCCGTCGCGCAGCACGTCCGGCACCTTGAACACCACCGCGGCCATGATGATCGGAAAGCTCATGAGAAAGCTGAACCGCGCCGCCGCGCCGCGTTCGAGCCCGAGCGCGCGGCCCGCGGTCATGGTCGCGCCGGACCGCGACACGCCGGGCACGAGCGCGCACACCTGCGCGAACCCGATCAGCCATGCATCGCGCGCCGTGAGTCCGTCGAGCCCGCGGTCGCGGCGTGCCGCGCGATCCACCAGCCAGAGGATGACGCCGAGCACGATGAGCGTGGTCGCGGTGATCGCGGGATGCCGGAACACGGTTTCCGCGTAGTCCTTGAGCAGGAGACCGCCCACGCCCGCGGGGATCGTGGCCGCCACGAGCAGGAGCACGCGCCGTTCCACCGGCGATGTCACGCGCCGCGTGCGCAGCATGACGAGACTCGCGCGCGCGAGATCGCTCCAGTCCTGCCGGAAATACCACGCCACGGCCACCAGCGAGCCGAGGTGCAGCGCCACGTCGAACGCCAGCCCCGGACTCTCCCAGCCCAGCAGCCAGGGCGCGAGCGAGAGATGCGCCGAACTGCTCACGGGGAGAAACTCCGTGAGCCCCTGCACCAGCCCGAGAATGATCGCCTGCAGAATCGTCATGCGGCGCCCACGGCGTGCCGCTCCACGGTGCGCTGGTACAGCGCTTCGTATTGGGCCACCACATCCTGCTCCGCGAAGCGCGCGCGCGCGTCGGCCGCGGCCGCGGTGCTCGTCGCGGCCCAGAGCGCCGGATCCGACAGCACGGCCGTGGCCTGCGCGGCCATGGCGTCCACATCGCCGAGCGGAAACAGCCAGCCGGTTTCACCGTGGCGCACGACCTCGGGCAGCCCGCCCACGTCGCTCGCGATCACGGGCACACCGCAGGCGAGCGCCTCGAGCGCGCTCAGGCCGAACGACTCGGTGCGGCTGGGGAGCAGGAACAGGTCCGCGCCGGCGAGGAGCGGCGCCACGGAATCGATCTTGCCGAGGAAGTGCACGTCGCCGTGCACGCCGAGTTCGCGCGCTTCGTCTTCGGCGTCGACGCGTTCGGGGCCGTCGCCAACCATCACGAGCATCGACGGCACGGTGCGCCGCACCGAGGCGAAGACGCGCACCACGTCGCGTACCTGCTTGACCTCGCGGAAGTTCGAGATGTGCATCAGCACCTTGCGGCCGGCGCGGAGCGCGTCAGGGAACGGCGGCGGATACTGCGCCCGGTCGAACTGCACGGGATCGATGAAGTTGTGGATCACCTCCACCGCGCACCCGGTGCAGCCGAAGGCCTTGTACGTCTCGTCGCGCAGGTAGTCGGACACGGCCGTGACCGCGTCGGATTTCTCGATGGAGAACTTGGTGATCGTGAAGAACGACCGTTCCTGTCCCACGATCGTGATGTCGGTGCCGTGCAGCGTGGTCACCACGCGCACGTCGCGACCGGATTCGCGCAGCATCTCGCGCGCGATCCAGGCGCTCGTGGCGTGCGGGATCGCGTAGTGACAGTGCAGCACGTCGAGCTCCCGGTCGCGCACCACCTCGTGCATCTTCACCGCCAGCGCGAGATCGTACGGCGGATACTCGAAGAGCGGATACCGGCCCACTTCCACTTCGTGGAAGTACACACCCGGCAGGAACGCGGGCAGGCGGAACGGCTGCTGGTACGTGATGAAGTGCACCTCGTGCCCGCGCTCGGCGAGCGCGATGCCGAGCTCCGTGGCCACCGCGCCGGAACCGCCGTAGGTGGGATAGCAGGTGATGCCGATCTTCACACCGTCTCCTCGCGAAGCGCCTGCCACCAGGCGAGCACCTCGTCCATGATGTCACGCGACGACGGATCCACCGGGTTCACCGGTCCGTCGCCGAGCTGATGTCGATACCACGTGCGCTGCCGTTTTGCATACTGCCGCGTGCGCACGATCACCTCGGTGACCATCGCCTCGCGTGGCAGCGTGCCCCGCACATGCGCCCGTACCGCCGTGTAGCCGGTGCCCTGCCACGCCGGCGCGCCCTCGGGCACGACCTGCTGCAGACGCACCACTTCGTCGATCCAGCCGGCCTCGAGCATGGCGTGCACCCGCCGGTCGATGCGCGCGCCGAGTGACGCACCGGGGTCGACCAGAAGATAGCGGACGCGCAGCGGTTCGGCTGGTTCGGCACGGGCATGCCAGCGGGACAGCCGGGTGCCGGTGAGCAGCGCCGTCTCGATGGCCCGTCGCCACTGCACCGGCCCGAGCGCGGCGCGCTCGGGATCGAGCCGCTCGCACCACCGTCGCCACAGGTCGGGCGTCTGCGCGTCGAGCCACGCCGACAGCCGCGCACGCCGCGCCTCGTCGAGCGGAGGCAGGGCGGCCAGCGGCTGCACGAGGGCCCGCACGTAGAATCCGGTGCCGCCCACGACCACCGGCATGCGGCCGGCACGCGCGGTCTCCCGCATGGCGTCCCGCGCCATCATGGCCCACTGCCACGCCGACCACCGCTCCTCCGCATCGGCCACGTCGATACCGGCGTGCGGCACCAGCGCCTGCTCCGCCGCCGTGGGCTTCGCCGTACCGATATCGAACCCGCGATAGATCTGCCGCGAGTCGGCGCTGATGATCGTGATCGGGAACCGCTCCGCGAGCTGCATGGCGAGCGCCGACTTGCCGGCCCCCGTGGGCCCGCAGATGACACCGAGCGGTGATTCACGCGGTGGTTCACGCAGTGATTCAAACGATGGCTCTGCGGTGCTCATGGCCGTCCGCAATCGTCTGCAATCCGCGCCTGGCGACGGCCTCCCCGAACGGCCGTCCGCGTCATGCGCGGCCGAAACGCCGGTCCAGCTCGTCCCACGACAGCCGCACGATCGTCGCGCGCCCGTGCACGTCGTGGAGCGGGAGCGTGGTGCGCGCGAGATCCACGTACAGCGCGCGCATCTCGCCCGGCGAAAGCGCGTCGCCGGCCTTGATGGCCGCCTTGCATGCCACGGTCGCGGCGAGCCGTTCGTGCCGCGCGGCCTCCGACGGCGCACGATCGCCGGCGAGCGCGGCAAGCGTATCGCGCAGGCACCGCTCGGCGTCGAAGCGCGGGTGCGGCATGGGCACGGCCTGCACGAGCAGCGTGTGGCCGCCGAACGCCTCGATCTCGAAGCCCAGCCGCGCGAACGTATCGGCCTGCCGGTCGAAGGCATCGGATTCGTCGGCGGAAAGATGCAGCGTGAGCGGGAACAGCAGCCGCTGACCGGCCGAGGTGCCGCGCGCCATCGCGCCCAGGAACCGTTCATACAGCACGCGTTCGTGCGCGGAATGCTGATCGATCAGCACGACGCCGTCGGCGTGTTCGAACATGAGATACATGCGACGGAGCTGCACCAGCGGCGGCACGGGCACGTCGTCCACCGGCTCCGGTTCGGCCGGGACACCCGGCGCCGTGTCCATCGCGAGCCCGGCAGCCGCCGACGATTCGGACGCAGCAGCCGGCGCCGCGGCGGCGGTGAACAGCCCCTCGGGCACGGACGGCACCCGCAGCATCCACGGCTCGATCGACGGTGCGTCGCTCTCCGCGTCTCCGGACGCAGGCGCGTTCCAGGTACGCCACCCCATCCCCGCCGCGGCGTCGAACTCGCCGAGCGCGCGGCGGATGATGTGCTCGACGGCGCGTTCGATGGGCCAGCGTTCGCTCAGCCGCACTTCGGCCTTGGCGGGATGCACGTTCACGTCCACGCCGTCGGCGGGGAGCGTGAGATCCAGCACCAGCGAGGGACGAAGACCGGACGGCAGCGTGGACCGGTACGCGGCTTCCACGGCGCGCACGATGCCGTTGTCGCGCACCACGCGGCCGTTGATCACGAGCAGCGCGCGGCGCGTCCGCGTCCCCACGTCGGCCGGTCGCTCCACGAGCCCGCGCACGTGCACCACACCGTGCACGTCGTCCACCTCCAGGAACCGCGCGATCGCATCGTGACCCCAGAGCGCGGCGAGACGCGCGCGCAGCGTGGGCGCCACGGGGAGGTCGAGCCCCACGCGGCCGTCGTGACGCACGGTGAAGTGCACGTCCGGACGAAGCAGCGCGATGCTTCCCACGGTCTCCACGATCGCGCGCCATTCGCTGCGCGCGCCCTTGAGGAACTTCTGCCGCGCCGGCGTATTGAAGAAGAGCCGGTGCACGTGCACCGTGGTGCCGCGGCGGCGCGCGGCCTCGTCCACGCTCGTGATCACGCCGCCCTGCCCGCGCACGATCGTGCCGGCGCCGTCGTCCGGCGCGGTCTCCACCGCGAACTCCGACACCGACGCGATCGCCGGCAGCGCCTCGCCGCGGAAGCCGAAGCTCGCCACGCCCACCAGATCCGCGGCCGACACGATCTTGCTCGTGGCATGCCGTTCGAGCGCGAGCACGGCATCCTCGCGCACCATCCCGCAGCCGTCGTCGGCCACGCGAATGAGCGCGCGTCCGCCGTCCTCGATGGTGATGTCGACCGTGGTGGCTCCCGCATCGAGTGCGTTCTCCACGAGCTCCTTCACCACCGACGCCGGACGCTCCACCACCTCGCCGGCGGCGATCTGGTCGGCCACGGGAGCGCTGAGTACACGAATGCGCGGCATCGTGCTTACCGGAGCGGCTGCAGAACATGTTCCGGCAACCAGCCGGCGCGCCCGTCCGCGTGTTCCACCGCGATCCACGTTTCGCCGCCGTCGAGCCGGGCTTCCCCGCGCGCCACGACATCGCCCCGCGCCGCGCCGCCGTTCGCATTCGCGTCACGGCCCGGCACCACGCGCAGCGATTCGATCCCCGTAACGATGGCGAGTCGTTCCCCATCGAGCCGCGAGGAAAGCATCACATGCCAAAGCCCCGCGCCCACCGAGAGCCCCAGGAGCATGACGCCACTCGATTGCACGGCACGGCGATGCGAACGCGCATCGATACCGGCCATGGCGGCCGCGGGGGTTGCGTACGCGCCGCCGTGCTCGCGGCGGGCCTGCCGCGCGCCGAGCCGGGCCGACCACGCCAGCGCGCCCCACCCCGCGCACCACAGCACCACGGCCAGCAGCACGGCGCTGTCCCGCGGCATCGACGGCACCTCCGCGAGTCCGCCGCGGCTGCCCACCGACAGCAGGCCGAGTCGTTCGCGCACATCATCGGCCATGGGCTCGAGCCGCAGCGCACGCTGCCAGCCGATCACCGCACCCACGGTATCGCGCGCGGCCCAGGACGCGGTACCCGCATTGGCCCACGCATCCGCATGACGCGGCGTGGAGCGGGCGAGCGCCGTGAAGCGCGCCGCCGCCGCCGTGTACTCTCCCGCGTCGTACGACGCCACCGCGTCGGCAAAATCCGCGTTCCGCGCGTGCAGCGACATCGCGACGCCGAACGCCAGCGCGCCGCCGGCGAGCAGCATCCACAGCGCGCGCGTGCCGGAGGATGATCCGTTACCGGGAGATCCATGACCGGAGGATCCGTTGCCCGAGGATCCGGTACCGGAGAATCCGCCGCCGGAAGGCCGGTTGCCGGGAGAACGCGTCGCGCGCGCGCCGTGTGACGGAATCGCTTCGGCTTCCACGCGTGCCGTGAGCGCACGCATGCGATCCGTCCACGACGCGGTGTCGGACGCATGCGTCGCGGTCCCGCCGCGCGACCACGCGGCTTCATCCAGCTCGGCGAGGAACCGCATGATGTCGGCCGTGCCTTCACGTGTCACCCCGCGGCGCCGGAGCCGGCGCTGCAGCAGACGACGCTCCACGAGCATGGCCGGCGACGTATCGAGCCGGTCGGCCAGCGTTTCCACGAACCGGCGGCGAAGCGACGCCGCCGCGACCCGCACCGGATCCACCTCCGCGCCCGCCGGCATCGCGCGAACCGCGCCTTCCGTGCGCGACGTACCCGTCGCGGCCGACGACCTCCCGGACGGCAGCGCACGCGGCCGTCGCCGGCGCCACCACACGGCGGGCACGGGCGCGATCGCGAGCAGCGCCCACACCGCGGGATGCTCGGCCAGCGGCGCACGCAGCGGCCCGCGATCGGTGCGCCGGATGCCGAGCACCGCGCGCTCTTCCGCCTCGCCGTCCGACGGCACGAACTCTCCCGCGCTCACGGGGAGCGTCAGCGAATCCGCGGCCGCGATGCGGTATTCCTCCGCATACGGATCGAAGTAGGGATACTGCACCACCGGAATGATCAGCCGCCCTTCGCGCTCCGGCGTCACCAGCCAGTCGAACTCCTTGGTGCCGCGCACGAACTGGCCGGTGGTATCCACCGCGACCCGTTCACCGGCCGGCACCACCGACGCCGACGCCGCGCTCACCGTGGGCCGCGGCCACAGCTTGATGTTGCCGCGCCCCCCCACCTGCACGGTGAGCACCACCGGCTCTCCCACCCGCCCCGCGGCCGCATCGAGCCGCGAACGCAGAGCGATCACGCCCACCGCGCCGAGAAACCCGTCGGGGCGATCGGTCTCGGGAAGCGGCTTCACGTGCAGCGTGACCTCTCCCGCGCGCACGGCCGCCGTTTCCTCCCGGCTGAAGTAGCTCGACGTGCGCGGCAGGGAATACGTGAGCTGCGACGACGGAATCATGATCGTGCCGCTCGCGAGCCCGAACAGCGCGCGCTGCAGCACGTGCGGAAACGTGCGCTGTCCGTTCTGCACGATCGCGGACAGCGACTGTGGACCACCCAGGTCATAGGCGAGCACGCTCCGGAGCTCCGCCGGCACGACTTCGGGGTTGCGTCGCATGCGCTGCTGCGCGGACTCGGTGATGAACACGCCCATCTCGTACGTGGCCTGCTGCCCCACGTACACGGTGTCGGGCACCACGAGCACGTGGAACCCGACGGGCTCCGTGGGATCGAGCCGCACCCGTTCCTGAATGATCGGTGCGCGCGGCTGCGCGTGGAGCGCGGACGCTACGCTTCCCGTGAGCAGTGCCGCCGCGAGCACCGCCACACAGCGCCACCCTGCCGCGATGCACCGTGCAGTGCCGGGCATTCCCGTGATGCGCGGCGTCACCAGTCGCGCCCTCCCGGGGGCGGCGGCTGCCGCGTGAGCTGCTGCTTGCGTCCCTGCACGTCACGCTCGTCGCGCGCGGCGCTGTTGAGCAGCGCTTCGGCCTGCGCCTGATCCAGTTGTCCGGATTCCGGCGACGGTTCCTGCGGCTGGGCGTCGTCTTCGTCATCGTCACCGCCCCCTCCCCCGCCGCCCATGGGAGGCTGCGGACGAAGCGCGAGCTCGTAGTTCCACTTCGCGTCCTCGTCGCCGAATCGCTCGGACAGATACGACCGGTAGAGCGCGCGCGCCGCGGCGAACGCCTGTTCGGCGGAATCTCCCAGCGACGCGCGTCCTTCGAGCAGCCGCGACAGGCCGGCGTTGTACCGCGCACGGGCGCGGACTTCTCCATCGGCGCCGCGGCGCACGCCTTCGAGCAGTTCGTTCACCGCGGCGAGCGAATCCGCGGCCAGGAGCGCCGTGGCCAGGTTGTAGCGCGTGCGGAACGACGTATCGCCGGCCGCCAGCATCGCGTGATAGGCCCGCACCGCGCCGAGCACGTCGCCATCGGCCAGCCGCTGCGCCGGATCGATATCCCGCGCGCAGGCGCCGAGCACGAGCGTCACCGCGAGCAGGGCTGCGGTCGCGGCGCCGGCGATCCGTGCACCGGTCCCAGGAGCTGGCTCCGCTGGCGCGGCAGACGCCGGCTGCGCGATGGGAGAACGCCCGGGCGCCCTGCGCCGAACGGGACGCTGCGCCAGCCACGTATCGAGCAGCAGCAGCACGAGCGCCGGCGCCAGGAACCACATGAACCGCGCCACATGATCCTCGCGCGACGACACGGCCCGCCGTTCGGTGCGGAGCGTGGACAGCGCCGCGCGTACCCGCCCCGCGCGGTCGTTCACGTCGGACGCGAGAAACACTCCGCCCGACGCTTCGGCCGCCGCGGCGAGCAGCTCCGGCGTGTACCGCGTGATCACCACCTGCCCCTGCTCGTCCCGCTTGTCGCGCACCGTATTGCCCACGGGCTCGGGGATCGTGGCGCCTTCCGGCGTGCCGAATCCCACGGTGACGAGCACGATCCCCTGGCGGGCGGCTTCTTCCGCGGCCGCGCGCACGTCTTCCACGGGTTCGAATGCCTCGCCGTCGCTCATGATCACGAGCGCACGATCGGAGCCGCCCGTGGACGCGCCGAGCAGCTCCGTGCCCTGCCGGATCGCGCGCGCGATCGACGAGCCCGCCTGCCCCACGATGTCCGGCGAGAGATTCTCGAGATAGAGCTCGAGCGCGCCTTCGTCGGCGGTGAGCGGCGTGAGGATGTAGCTCCGTCCCGCGAACGCGATGAGCGCCATGCGGTCGGCCCGCGACGACGCGCGCAGCCGGCGCACTTCCTGCTTCATGCGTTCCAGGCGCGACGGCCGCTCGTCGCGCGCGAGCATGGAGAGCGACGCATCGAGCGCGATGGCCACGTCGATGCCGCGCCGCGTTTCCTGCGAGCGCAGCATCCCCCAGCGCGGGCCTACGAGCGCGATGGCACTGAGCAGCGCGACGAGCGTGAGCCGCACGAGACGGCCTCGGCGCCCCGGCGGGGACGCGCCCAGCCGCGGCAGCGTGCCCGCGGACGCATACCGCGCAAGCCGCCGCTGCCGGCGACGGCGCTCCCATTCCACGGCGAACGCCACGAGGAGCGGCAGCGCGATCACGAGCGCGAGCGCGAACGGCCACGGCATGTCGAGACGGATGTCGGACCACGTCATGGCAGCGATCCTCGCCACGCCAGCACCCACACTTCGCCGAGCAGCGCCAGCACCGCGAAGGCGAGCGGCCACTGGAACCGTTCGGTGAACCGCACGAAGCTGCGCGCGTCCACCGGCGAGCGTTCGAGCTGGTCGATCTGCTCGAAGATGCGCTGCAGCGCCGCCGCGTCACGCGCGCGGAAGTAGCGTCCGCCCGACGATTCCGAAATCTCCGTGAGCAGCGCCTCGTCGATGCGCACCGGCCGGTTCTCGTAGCGCAGGCCGAAGAGCCCGCGCCCCA
The DNA here is from genome assembly GCA_964621045.1 of uncultured Gemmatimonas sp. Lineage (GTDB taxonomy): Bacteria > Gemmatimonadota > Gemmatimonadetes > Gemmatimonadales > Gemmatimonadaceae > JAABRT01. The sequence continues at coordinate 12,499 of CAZUKU010000041.1, read as the reverse complement.
CCGGCATGGGCGCCATGCCTTCGCTGCCGATGCCGATGGCGTAGATGCGGATGCCGAACGCCGCCGACGCCTGCGCCGCCGTGCGCGGATCGATCGCGCCCCGGTTGTTCTCGCCGTCGGTGAGCAGCAGCATCACGCGCGAGCGGCCGTCGGTGCTGCGCAGACGGTTCGCCGACGTGGCGATCGCGGTGCCGATCGCGGTGCCGTCCACGAGCTGCCCGGGCTGCAGGTTGTCGATGGCCGCGAGCACCACGGGATAGTCGGTGGTGAGCGGCACCTGCGTGAGCGCTTCGCCGGAGAACGCGATCACGCCGATGCGGTCGGTACGCCGGCCGGTCACGAACGCCTTGGCCTTGTCCTTGGCCACCTCCATGCGGTTCTGCGGCTGGAAATCCTCCGCGAGCATGGAGCTCGAGATGTCGATGACGAGCGCGATGTCGATGCCGTCGCGCGTGACGTTTTCGGCGCGCGCGCCGGTGCGCGGCTGCGCGAGCGCGATGATCACGCCGGCGATCGCGAGCCGGCGGAGCCACGGCGCGAGCAGCGCGAGCCGCGTGCCGCTGCGCGGGCCGGCGGCGAGCAGCGACGCGCGGGAGAACACGAGCGCCGGCGGCCGCGTGCGCCGCTGCCACCACACCCACGCCGGAACGAGCAGGAGCAGCAGGAGCACCCACGGATGCGCGAACTCCACGCCCGCGAGCAGCGCGGCCGGCGACGACCAGAGGGTGCGCAGCCAGTCCATCATCCCGCTCCCACCGTCGTGCGCGCGGGCGGATCGGACATGCCGGACGGCCGGTCTCCGCGCGCTTCGGCGCGCGCCATCGCCTCCGCGTGCGCGCGGCGTGTGCGCTCCACTTCCTCGACAGCCTCCACGATCCCGCGCGCGTCCGCCAGCACGCCACGCGCGTCCACGGCCGTGAGCCGGCGCCGCGCGAACTTCACCGCGTCGGTGAGCACGAGCAGATCGATCAGCCGCGGCAGCGGCACCCGCGTGTCGTCACCCACCGCGGCCAGCAGCTCCGCGCTGGTCTGCGCGCGCGACGTGACCGGAATGCGCGCCGTGAGAAAGCCGCGCAGGATGTCCATCGCCAGCGTGGAGACGCGGCCGTGCTCGTCTGCTTCCGACAGCGCGAGCCGTTCCAGCCGGTCGAAGGCATACATGGCGTGTTCGAACGGGCCGAGTCGCGGTGCGACCGGCCTGCGCACCACGCGGCGACGGCGGCGCCACAGCAGGTACGCGAGTGCTGCCAGCGCCGCGAGCACGAGCAGCACCGGCCACCAGCGTTCCCACCACGGAATCTCGAGCGCGAACGGCGGCTTCGCCGGACGCGGCACATGCTCCGCGGTGTCCGCGCTGAGCACGCTCTGCACGTACACGCCCGCATCCGCGAGCTGAACCGGCACGGTATCCTCGCCCACGACCACCAGCGCCGGCGCCCAGTTCGTCCTCACCCACCCCGTATCCCACGCCGCCACCGGAAACTCGGCGAACTCCTCCCGTCCCGACACATCGGACGGTCCCTCGCGCCGCACCATCGGCGCCCGCAGCGCGATCATGGCCGTGGTATCGTCGAGCGCCGGCCAGATCACACGCGCCGACACGGGCACCTTGACGCGCACCACCACGTGGAACGGATCGCCCACGGTCACGGTATCCGGCCGCACCGCGATCCCGACCTGCACGTTGTGCCGGCCCACGGCCGGCGGGATCGGTCCCTGCAGGGCCTGGGGCAGCGCGCCCTGCGCCGGCAGGCCCTGTGCCGGCACGATCGCCAAGGCCAGCACGACGAGCACCGAACGAAACGTACAGGTACATGTACGTCTCACACGATCCCCTCCGCGCGCACTCACGCCGCGGTCCCCGCGGGCCGCGCCGCCGTACGCACCGCGCCGTGCGCCCGCCGCGCACGCGCCCGGAAGAACGCGAGCAGCGGCTCCACGTACCCCGTGTCCGTGCGCACCAGCACTTCGTCGATTCCGAGCCGTGTGAACAGCCGCCGGCGTGCCGTGGTTTCGGCGGCGATCTGCGCGGCGAACCACGCGCGCACCGCCGGATCGCTCGTGTCCACGTCCACCACGTCCCCGCTCTCCGGGTCCCGCAGCCGCGCCACGCCCACGTCGGGCAACGTCTGCTCGGCCGGATCCTCGATCGCGATCGCGATCACGTCGTGCCGCTGCGCGAGCAGCGACAGCGGCCGCTCCAGATCACCACCCACGAAATCGGAGCAGATGAACACGATCGACCGGTGCGGAAGCAGCCGGCCGAGCCGGTCGAGCGCCGTGGCGAACACGGTGCGGCGTCCCACCGGGCGCAGCGTGATCAGGTCGCGGAGGAGGCGCAGCGCATGCCGCCGTCCCTTGCGCGGGGGCACCGCGTGCTCCACCCGGTCGGAGAAGCAGAGCAGGCCGATGCGATCGTTGTTCCGCACCGCCGCGAGCGCGAGCACGGCCGACAGCTCGGCGGCCAGCTCGGCCTTGAAGCGCGCGCCCGTGCCGAACTCCGACGAGCCCGACACGTCGAGCGCGAGCATGACGGTGAGCTCCCGCTCCTCCACATACCGCTTCACGAACGGCCGCCCCATGCGCGCGGACACGTTCCAGTCGATCGTGCGCACCTCGTCGCCGGGCTGATACTCGCGCACCTCGGCGAACTCCATCCCCTGCCCCTTGAACAGCGAGCGGTAGTCGCCCGCGAACCGCGAATCCACCAGGCGCCGCGTCCGCAGTTCGAGACGCCGCACCTGCCGCAGCACGTCGGAGGGAACGGCGAACGGCTCGCTCACGGGGCCTCGACGCGTCCCAGGATGCGCGTGATGATCGCGTCGCTGGTGACGCCTTCCGCATCGGCTTCGAACGTGGTGAGCACGCGGTGCCGCAGCACATCGGGCGCCACGGCCTTGACGTCGTCGGGGGTGACGAAGCTGCGACCGCGCAGGAACGCGTGGGCGCGCGAGGCCTGGCCGAGCGCGATGGTGGCGCGCGGCGACGCGCCGAACTCCACGAGCGGCACCAGATCGGCGAGCCCCACGTCCTTGGGATGCCGCGTGGCGTGCACGAGCTCCACGATGTAGTCCACGAGCCGGTCGTCCATGTACATCTCGGCGATGCGGCGCCGCGCGTCGAGCAGTTGCACGGGCGTGGCCACGGCGGCCACGGGAATCGCCTCGCCGCCCGCCATCCGGCGCAGGATCTCCTTCTCCTCCGCGCGCGTGGGATAGCCCACGCGCAGCTTGAACATGAACCGGTCCACCTGTGCTTCCGGCAGCGGATACGTGCCTTCCTGCTCGATCGGGTTCTGCGTGGCGAGCACGAGGAACGGCTCCGCCAGCGGATACGTGGTGCCGCCGATCGTGACCTGCTTCTCCTGCATGGCCTCGAGCAGCGCGGCCTGCACCTTGGCCGGCGCGCGGTTGATTTCGTCGGCGAGGATGATGTTCGCGAAGATCGGCCCGTGCTTCACGCGGAACTCGCCCGTGGCCTGATCGAAGATCTGCGTGCCGATCACGTCGGCGGGGAGCAGGTCGGGCGTGAACTGGATGCGCTGGAACGTGGTGTGCACCGTTTCGGCGAGCGTGCGCACGGTGAGCGTCTTCGCGAGCCCCGGCACGCCTTCGAGCAGCACGTGTCCGCCCGTGAGCAGGCTGATGAGCAGCCGCTCCACGAGCTGGTCCTGCCCCACGATGCGACGCGCGACTTCCTGCAGCACCCCGCGCACGAGCTGGATGTCGGCGCCGGCCGCGTTGCCGCCGGCACCCTGCGCGCCATCATGCGCGCTCACCGAGGGGGACGGGGCCGGAACTGGAGGAACGGTCAACGTGCGGGACTCCGTTTCGAGGGACAGGGGCGCCCGCGCTGGCGCGGGACGGGTGTGGTCATCGCCGATCGGTCGTTCTTCACAATACCCTGCGCGACCGGCCGGCGTTCGTCCGCCACATGAGACACGGGGCGACGGTCACCCGTCGCCGCTCAGGGCCTCGAGCATGGCGCGTTCGCGCGCGGTGAGCGGACGACTCGCGCCCTCGGGCAGGTCGTCGAGGTGCACCGGCCCGTAACGCGTACGCACGAGCCGCTCCACGGTGAGCCCGAGCGCTTCGCAGAGCCGCCGCACTTCACGCGTCCGGCCGTCCACCAAGGTGATCTCGAACGACCAGCGGCGCTCGCCGAGCGGGTCGGCCCGCACGGAGACGGGATGGACCGGCCCGTCGTCGAGCTCGACGCCGCGGCGGGCCAGCCGGGCCGCGCCCGGGGCATCGCCCCGCACCACGGCCACGTACGTGCGTTCCACTTCGCGGCTGGGGTGCGTGAGCCGGTGCGCCGCCTGCCCGTCGGTGGTGAGCAGGAGCAGCCCTTCGGTGAGGAAGTCGAGCCGTCCCACGTACACGAGTCCGGGCACCGGATCCACGAGATCGAACACCGTGGGGCGCCCCTCGGGGTCGACGCGCGTGGTCATCACACCCGACGGCTTGTGCAGCACGATCCAGGTGGTCGTGGTGCGCGCCACGCGCACGGCGCGGCCGTCCACGGTGATCGTGTCGCGCGCCGGATCCACGACCTGGCCGGTGACGGCCACCGCGCCGTTCACCGCCACCCGCCCCGCGGCCACGAGCCGGTCGGCTTCGCGGCGCGAGGCCACGCCCGCGCGCGCCAGGGCCCGCTGCACGCGCATCGGCCCCTCGGCGTCGGGATCGGCGGGCGTCGTGAACGGATCCCGCCGCGGCGCGGGCCGGCGGGGACCGCCGGATCGTCTGGGACGCCCGCGGCCGGTCATTCGGCGCCGGCGACGACTTCCGGCACCTCGTCGACCGCGTCGTCCGTCATGTCGCCGGTTTCCGCGTCGTCCACCATGTCGTCGGTTTCCGCGTCGTCGGTTTCCGCCACGCTATCGTCGACGGATTCACCAGCCGTCGCCTCCACGGCTTCGCCGCCTGTTCCCTCCGCGACCTCGCCTCCGACCACTTCACCGGTCGTTCCCTCCGCAACCGGCTCCTCGAGCGGCAGCAACGGCGGCGGCGGTTCGATCGGCGTGGCCACGAGCCCGCCGGCCCCGCGCAGCGCGATCGCCAGCTCGTCGGCGCGCGGCAGCTCTTCCAGATGCCGCAGCCCGAACTGCTCGAGGAACAGCGTCGTGGTGCCGTACAGGAGCGGCCGGCCGATCCCTTCGCTCCGTCCCACCACGTCGATCAGGTTCCGCTCGTGCAGCGACTTGAGCACGCTCCCCACGGCCACGCCGCGGATCTCCTCGATCTCGGCGCGCCCGATCGGCTGCCGGTACGCGATGATCGCGAGCGTTTCGAGCGACGCCGCCGACAGCCGCTGCGGACGCACCGACACGTGCGCGCGTTCGATCGCCTCGGTGTACTCCGGACGCGTCAGGATCTGCCAGCCGCCTCCCTGCTCCACCAGTTCGACGCCGTGCCCGTCCACGTCGTAGTGCTCGCGCAGCTCGTCGAGCGCCGCCGACAGCGCCGCGGGCGTGGCCTCCGGATCGAGCGTGGCGAGGGCATCGAGGGGAATGGGACGGGGGCTCGCAAAGAGCGCCGCCTCAAGCAGCTTCGCTAACGACGTCACGACGTTCGATCTCCACCATGGCGAACGGGGTTGGTTGGGCCACGCGCACTTCACCCAGCTTGGCCATTTCGAGCAGCGCGAGCAGCAGCGACAGGATCTGCCACGGTTCGGCGTCCGAACCGATGAGATCGCGCCACCGGGCCTGCCGACGCCGCGCGATCAGCCGGCGCACCGTCGTCATGGCGCCCTGCACATCGAGTGCACGGGCGATCACGTCGTGCATCGCCGGTTCCTTCGTCACGCGCAGCACGCGGTCCACCGCCGCGAGCAGGTCGGCCAGCGACAGCACGAGCGGCGCCACCGGCGGGGCCACGTCCACCTGCGGCACCCACGAGCGCGCGAAGCGGCTCCGCCGTTCCTCGCCGCGGCGCTCGAGCAGATCCACCACTTCCCGCATCTGCTGGTATTCGAGCAGCCGGCGCACGAGCTCGGCGCGCGGATCCTCCCACGTCTCCTCGCCTTCGGCGCGCGGCAGCAGCATCTGCGCCTTGATGCGCAGCAGGCGTGCCGCCATTTCCAGATACTCGGCGGCTTCGCCGAGCCCGAGCGTGCCGATGCGCCGGAGGAACTGCTCGGCGATCCGGGCGATCGGGATGTCGTAGATGTCGACCTGCTCGTCGCGGATGAGCGAGAGCAGCAGATCGAGCGGGCCCGAGAACTGGTCGAGCTCGACGACGAACGGCGCGAAGGCCGGGTCCGTGGGGCGGAGAGAGGGCGCGATCACGGGAACGGAGAGGGAAGCAGGAACGGAAGATAGAACTGCTGCGCGAATGCCTGCACGAAGAGCGCCGGACCGAGGATCACCGTGCGGAACCCCGGCACGAAATAGAGCAGCGCGATCAGGATCAGGATACCCGCACCCCCGACGCGCTGATAGAGATTGGCCAGCGATGGCGGCAGCAGGTACTTGACGACGTGCGAACCGTCGAGCGGCGGAATCGGCATGAGATTGAAGACCACGAGGATCATGTTGAGAAAGATCCCCATGATCGCCATGTGCTGCAGCAGGGCGAGCGGCACGACGAGCGCCGGCATCAGGGTCCCGAGCCAGCCCGCGAGCACGGCGAACGGAATGCAGGCGAGGGCGATGAGCAGATTGGCCGTGACCCCCGCCAGCGAAACGATGATGTCACCGCGCCGCAGATCCCTGAAATTACCCGGCACCACGGGAATGGGTTTCGCCCCGCCGATGATGGGGGCATTCATCGACGCGAGCATGAGCGGCATCAGGATCGTCATGAACGGGTCGATATGCTTGCGCGGATCCCACGTGAGCCGGCCGAGATCGCGGGCGGTGGGGTCTCCCTGCTGGAGCGCCGCCCATCCATGGGCGTACTCGTGGGCCACGAGGGAGAACAGCAGCATGGGCGCAATGAGGATGAACTGCGGCAGCCAGGTCAACGCGGGGCGGATGGAAGGGGGACCCGGAGACGCGTCGAACATTCGGCGGTCGAACGTATCGATACGTGCGAGCAAGCAACTGTGGATAAACTACTCCCCGGGCAACGGGGTGTCCACGGGGACGACAGCCGGTCTGCCGGCACCCGGGGCGGGCTCCGTCGGGAGCACTCCCTGCCGTTGACACCGCTCCCCGGAACGGATACGTTTCCAAGTCTGTCCCGATTGGCGTCCCGTTTCCTGGCGGCGCCGTTCTTCACTACTCCCGATTCCGACTGTTTCCGTGCCGAATATCAAGTCCGCCAAGAAGGATCTGCGGAAGGCGCGCGCCGCCGCGGTGCGCAACCGCGCCCAGCGGTCCGCCCTCCGCACCGCGCTCAAGAAGGCCAAGAACACCGAAGCCTCGGCCGAGGAGCGCACCAAGGCGGTCTCGCTGCTCGACCGCGCCGCGCGCAAGGGGCTCATCCATGCCAACGCCGCGGCCCGTCAGAAGAGCAGCATCGCGCGCATCAGCCGCACCAGCGCCGCGTAACCGCGCGCCGGTGGAATACACGAAGGGCCGGTGTCCCCCGCGGACACCGGCCCTTCGTGCATCCCGCCACTGCATCCGCATCAGAACGCGGCCAACTCGCCCCCGCACCGCTCGCAGTACCATTCCGTGGGCAGGTTCATCGTGCCGCACTCGGTGCACCGGAGCGTCTTCTGCGCCTCGCCGCTCGCCGGCGCGCGCGGCACCACCGGATTGTGCGCCTGCGGATCGATCACCGAGCGCAGGAACGCCAGCTCGTCGAACGGCTCGGCCGACGCGCCCGCCGCCGGCGGAGCCGCCGTGTCCGGTCCGCGGGGCGCGGTATCGCGCGGCACCGCTTCCCCGTGAGCCCCCTCGCGCTCCGACGTCGCATCGCCGTAGACATCCACCGACTCGTGGTCCATGGCGTCCGATTCACCGGCCGGCCGGCTGCCCCAGATGCTCGGCCGTTCGAGCCCGCCGGCATGCGCCGGCGGCACGTTCGCCGGTTCGTCCGGCGTGAGCTCGAGCCCTTCCACGCCGGACGCGTCGGCCGGTCCCGCATCCCGGTAGCGGGAATCCCAGTCGGCCGGCTCCTCGGGCTCGCGCAACGCGGCGGACGGGTCTACCAGCGGCACGCTCGGCGGCGTCACGGCACCGAGCCAGTCGGGAGTGTCGCTGTGCGCGGCAGCCGGCGGAGGAACGGCCGGCAGCGACTCCTCCGTTGCCGTGATCGCCGACCAGGGATCGGCCGGGGCCGGCGGCGCCGAGGCGTCGGCCGCCGCGGGCGTTTCCCACGCCTCCACCACGGGCTCTGGTTCAGGCTCCGGTTCAGGCTCAGGCTCCGGACGCGCGCTGCCCAGCAGCGTGCGCACATCCTCGCGCTCCGCATCGAGGGCCTCGCGTTCGCCCCCGATCGCCGCGAGCGACGCCTCCACACGGTGCCGCACCTCGTCCCACCGGCCGTCGTCGAACTCGCCCACGGCATGCCGCAGCGAGGCCTCGGCGCGCTCGTCCTCCTCGGCCTGCGCGCGCGTGGCCAGGTCGGCGGCGCGGCCGTCGAGCTCCCCGAGCAGCGCCTCCAGGCCGGCCACGTGCGCGTGCAACTGCGTCATGACCTGCGTGCGGCGCGCCAGGTAGTCGCCGTGGACGCGGCCGTACACGTGCTCCGGCGTCTGCTCGCGCCGCGCTTCGAGCGCCGCCAGCCATTCGTCGAACCGATGGCGTTCGGCGACGAGGGTACGCACGGCATCGATGGACACCGGGGATTGTTCCGTCATGCAGCAGACTCCGGGTGAACGGCAACGGTCGGGACGAAGGAATGACGACGGAGCGCGTCGAGCGCATCCGCTTCACCGGCCGGCAGCGCCGACGCCCCGCCGAGCAGGTGCGCCCCGAGCAGGATCCGCGCCGCCTGCTCGCAGCTCTCCAGCCGGTGCACCGCCTCGTCGAGCGAGGCGCCGACGGCCGTGACGCCATGGTTGGCGAGCAGGAACACGTGGTGCGTGGACAGCCAGGGCATCATCGCTTCGGGAAGGGCCTCGGTGCCCGGACGCGCGTACGGCACGAGCGCGACCGGACCGACATTCACGATCAGTTCGGGCAACACGTCGGCCGGCAGCGGCCGGCCGGCGGTCGCAAACGCGGTGGCGACGGGCGGATGGGCGTGGACGACCGCGCCCACATCCGGCCGCTCGGCGTAGACGCGCACATGCATCCGAACCTCGGACGATGCACGCCCCGGAGCCGCTCCCCTCCGCATGTTACACGAATCCCCGTCCGGTGTCACATCGTGACAGGGGGAGCCGTCGGCACGGAGGCGCACCAGCGCCTCGGGCACGAGCACGGCCTTGTCGGCGCCGGCCGGCGTGGTCAGCAGCGTGCCGTCCCCGAGCCGCACCGACACGTTCCCCTCCGTGCCGGCCAGGAGCCCGCGCGCGTGCAGCCGCGCGCAGGCCCGCACGATCGCGAGACGGATGGCCGGCTCCGCGATCATCGCCCGCTCACTCGGCCCGGTAGACCACCCGGCCGCCCACCACCGTGTAGCGCGCCTGCCCCGTGAGCTCCACGCCGCCGTACGGCGTATTCCGCCCCTTGGAGCGGAACTGCGCGGGATCCACGGTCCAGCGGCGGTCCGGGTCGAAGACCGTGACGTCGCCGAGGCTTCCGGGCCGCAGCGTGCCGCCGGGAAGCCCGAACACGCGCGCCGGCTTGCACGTCATGCAGTCCACGAGCGCGGGCAGCGACAGGATGCCGCGGTGCAGCAGCCACGTGCAGTTCACGCCGAGCGCGGTTTCGAGCCCCACGATGCCGTTCGGCGCGTCGGCAAACTCGCGCTCCTTCTCGTCGTAGTGGTGCGGCGCGTGATCGGTCACCAGCAGATCGATCGTGCCGTCCGCGAGCCCTTCCTGCAGCGCCTCCACGTCCTCGGCCGTGCGGAGCGGCGGATTCATCTTCGCGTTGGTGTCGTACTGCCCCACGCGCTCGTCGGTGAGCGAGATGTGGTGCGAACACACCTCCGCGGTCACGTTGATGCCGCGCTCCTTCCCCCAGCGGATGAGCTCCACCGATCCCTTCGTGCTCATGTGGCAGAGGTGGATGTGCCCGCCGGTGCGCTTCGCGAGCAGGATGTCGCGAATGACGTAGATCTCCTCGGCTTCGGCGGGAATGCCCTTGAGACCGAGGCGCGCGCTCACCGCGCCCTCGTGCATGGAGCCGCCGTGCGCGAGCGTCATGTCCTCGCAGTGTTCGGCCACGGGCACGCCGAAGGTGCGCGCGTATTCGAGCGCGGTGCGCATGAGCTGCGCGCTCTGCACGGGGCGCCCGTCGTCGCTGAACGCCACCGCGCCGGCGCTCACCATCTCGCCCATTTCGGCGAGCGTCTCTCCCTGCTGGCCGAGCGAGATCGCGCCGTACGGATACACGCGCGCGAAACCGGCGGCTTCGCCCTGCCGCTTCACGAATCCGACGGTGGCCTGGTTGTCGGTGACGGGACGCGTGTTCGGCATCGCGCACACGCCGGTGAAACCGCCGGCCACGGCCGAGTGCGCGCCGGTGCGGATCGTTTCCACGTCCTCGCGGCCGGGCTCGCGCAGATGCACGTGCACGTCGATGAACCCGGGCGCGACCACGAGCCCGGTGCAGTCGATCACCTCGGCGTCGTCGAGCGTGCCGAGCGTGCCGCCGCACGCCTCCACGCGTCCGTCGCGCAGCAGCACGTCGCCCGTGCTGTCCATGCCCTGCGACGGATCCACGATCTGTCCGCCGCGCAGCAGCAGGTCGCGCGCCATCAGCGGCCTCCTCCCTTCGCGGCGTCGGCCAGGTCGGGACGTCCGCCGGCCAGGAGATAGAGCACGGCCATGCGAACGGCCACGCCGTTGGTGACCTGGTGCAGGATGACGGAGTGCGGGCCGTCGGCCACGTCGGAATCGATTTCCACGCCGCGGTTCATGGGGCCGGGGTGCAGGATGAGCAGGTCGTGCGGCGCCTTGTCGAGACGCTCGCTGGTGACACCGAAGACACGGTTGTATTCGCGCAGCGACGGGATGTATCCCGCCTGCATGCGTTCGAGCTGGAGCCGCAGCACGTTGAGGGCTTCCGCCCATTCGATCGCGGCCTCGATGCGATCGAACACCTGCACGCCGAGCTCGCCCACCGCGCTCGGCAGCAGCGAACGCGGGCCGCACACGGCGACCTCCGCGCCGAGCGTGCGGAGCCCGTGGATGTTGGAACGCGCCACGCGCGAGTGCAGCACGTCGCCCACGATGCACACGCGCCGGCCGGCCAGGTCGCCGAAGTGGTCGCGCAGCGTGAGGATGTCGAGCAGCCCCTGCGTGGGGTGCTCGTGCGTGCCGTCGCCGGCGTTGATGACGTTGCTGTCGATGCGTTCGGCGAGGAAGCGCGCCGCGCCCGACGCGGGGTGGCGGATCACCACCATGTCGATGCGCATGGCTTCGAGATTGCGCGCCGTGTCCACGAGCGTCTCGCCCTTGGCCACGCTCGAGCCCGACGAGGCGACGTTCACCGTGTCGGCCGAGAGGCGTTTTTCCGCGAACTCGAACGATACGCGCGTGCGCGTGGACGCCTCGAAGAAGAGGTTCACGATCGTCATGCCGCGCAGCGTGGGCACCTTCTTGATCTGGCGTTCCGACACTTCCTTGAACGGCAGCGCGGTATCCAGGATGAGCCGGAGCTGCGTCTCGGTCAGTTCGTGGAGGCCGAGGAGATCCTTGCCGAGCGGACCGGTCATGCGTCGGGGAATCGCAGGGGAGGCATCCGTTACGCGGGGTCGCGGTCGGCGAGCACGACCGCGTCGCGGTCGTCCACTTCGGAGAGGAGCACGTCCACGCGCTGTCCGGGCGCCACCTCGACGGTGCGGCCCACGATGTCGGCGTGGATGGGCAGTTCCCGTCCGCCGCGGTCCACGAGCACCACGAGCGCGATGCGCGCCGGGCGGCCGAAGTCGGCCAGTTCGTCGAGCGCGGCACGCACGGTGCGGCCGGTGTAGAGCACGTCGTCCACGATCACGACACGCTTGCCGTCGAGCGTGAGGGGGAGCTGGGTGCGGCCCACCACGGGGCGCGGGCCGACGGTCTGCAGGTCGTCGCGGTAGAGCGTGATGTCGAGCGCGCCGCGGGGGACGGTGACCTGTTCCTGCTTCTCGATGATGGTCACGATGCGGTCGGCGAGCTGCACGCCGCGGCGTTCGATGCCCACGATCACGAGGTCGTCGGTGCCGCCGTTGAGCTCGACGATCTCGTCGGCGATGCGGCGCAGGGTGCGGTCGATCGCGCGAGCGTCGAGGAGGGTGGTGGGCTTGGGCATGGGGGCAATATATCGCCGAGGGGGGCTGGGGGCGGGCATTTCGGCGTGGAACGGGAGCGGTTGTACGAGGTCGCAAGCGGCGGGTCTTTAGCCCCGAGTCGCGAGGGTGCCTGGCGACTCCTGCCTCGAGACCCGGCGCCGGTGCTCGGGCCTGTACGGATTTCTGTGTGTGGGGCCATACTCTCCCTTGGAGGGGAACAT
>CAZUKU010000040.1:0-32731 GCA_964621045.1 uncultured Gemmatimonas sp. | reverse complement strand
TCCTGCGGGACCTCGTGCGACGCGTCGGCTTCGAGCAGCGCGAGCGCCTGCACGATCGCGAGCGCGCCGAGCTCGGCGAGATGGTCGTGCAGCTCTCCGAAGGTGGTGTCGTGACCGATGGAGGTGCGCACCACATGCAGCATGGGACCGGCGTCGAGCTCGAGCACCATGCGCATGATGGTGATGCCGGTCTCTTCGTGCCCTTCGAGGATCGCGGCCTGGATGGGCGCCGCGCCGCGCAGCTTCGGCAGCAGCGAGGCGTGGATGTTGAGCGTGCCGAGCCGCGGCGCGTCGATGACCGGGGTGGTGAGGATGTGGCCGTACGCTACCACCACGCTGAGATCGGGCTCGAGCGCGGCGAGCGCGGCCATGAAGGCGTCGCCGCGCGGCTTGTCCGGCTGCAGCACCGGCAGCCCTTCCTCGAGCGCCGCGAGCTTCACCGGCGACGGATCGAGCTGCGACCGGGAGCGGCCGCGGGGACGATCCGGCTGTGTGACCACGCCCACGACATCGTGTCCCTCGCCGAGCAGCGCGAGCAGCGACGGGACGGCGAAGTCGGGTGTTCCCCAGAAGAGGATGCGCATGCGGTGAAGGTGCGGGAGCGGTGATCCGATCAGTCGTCGGTCACGGGACCGCCGTCACGTTCGGGCGGCAGGTCCTCCACGGGGAGCACGCGCAGCAGCTTCGGATACTTGGCCTTTTCCGTGTCCCACGTCTTGAACGCGGCCCGCCGCTTGAGGAGCGACAGGCGGTCGAGGAACAGCTTGCCGGCCAGATGATCGAGTTCGTGCTGCAGGCACACCGCGAGCAATTCCGTACCCGCCACCTCGATCACCTGACCATCGAGATCCTGCGCGCGCACGGTCACGTCGAAGGAGCGGTCCACCTCCGCATACACCTCGGGGATGGAAAGGCACCCTTCTTCCCAGCGGATCTTTCCTTCCTGCCGGATGATCTCCGGGTTCACGAGGGCGAAGCGCTGTCCTTCCACGTCCACCACGGCGAGACGTTCGCGGCGTCCCACCTGCGGCGCGGCCAGTCCGATCCCCTTGGCCGCGTGCATGGTGTCGAACATGTCGTCGGCGAGACGGCGGAGTTCGGGCGTGAACTGCGTGACGCGTTCCGTTTCCTGCCGCAGGATCGGCGAGCCGAGGACGTGGATGTCGAGCCGGGCCACGCGATCCTCAGGGAGCGGCCGGGCCGCTGTTCACGCGCGCGATGCGCCCGCGTTCGATCACCACCCGGGATTCGCCGGACTTGATGGTGATGCGGTCGTCGAGCGACGGCGTGTCCTTGGCCTGGATGGCCATGACCTCGCCCACGAGTCCGCCAGCGGTGACGATTTCGTCGCCTTTCTTGAGCGTCTTCACGAGGGCATCGTGCTGCTTGCGCTGCCGCTGCTGCGGGCGGATGAGCACGAAGTAGAAGATCGCGAAGATGGCCCCGTACATGAAGATCAGGCTCGGGAGCTGGGGGCCGGACTGCAGAATGGCCGCGAGGGCCGCCTGAATGGGGACGAGCGTCATGGTATCGATATCCGGGAGTGATAGCGGGCGAGCCAGGCTCGGCTCCAGCCGTCGAACGTACCCTCCAGGACGGCCTGCCGGGCCGCCCGCATGAGGGACACGAGGAAATGTACATTGTGGAGGCTGATCAGGCGGAGCCCGAGGATCTCCTCGCACACGAACAGATGCCGCACGTAGGCGGTGGAGAAGCGGGTGCAGGTGGCGCAGCCGCACTCGGGGTCGAGGGGGACATCGGCGAGCCGGAACCGGGCGTTCCGGATGTTCCGCCGCCCCTCGGCGGTGAAGAACGCGCCCGTCCGCCCCATGCGCGTGGGGGCCACGCAGTCGAACAGGTCCACGCCGCGCGCCACGGCCTCCACGAGATCCTCGGGGAAGCCCACGCCCATGAGATAGCGCGGCCGGTCGGCCGGCAGCTCCTCCTGCGTGACGTCGAGCATGGCGTACATGTCGGGCTTGGCCTCGCCCACCGACAGGCCGCCGATGCCGTAGCCGGTCCAGTCGTCGAGGTCGCGGATGGCGCGGGCCGATTCGCGGCGGAGCGGCGCGTGAATGCCCCCCTGCACGATGGGGAAGAGCGCCTGTCGCGGCGACGGCACGTGCGGGTCTTCCACGGTGAGCCGCGCGAACTCGTCGCGGCACCGCGCCAGCCAGCGCACGCTACGCTCCATGGCCTCGCGCGCCAGCGGTTCGCTGCTCTGTCCGGGTACGACGTGGTCGAACTGCATGATCACGTCGGCGCCGAGGTTGCGCTCGATGCGCATCACGCTTTCCGGCGTGAAGCGGCGCGCCGATCCGTCCACGTGGCTGCGGAACTCCACGCCGTCCTCGTCGATCGTGCGCAGCCCTTCGAGCGAGAACACCTGGAAGCCGCCCGAATCGGTGAGGATGGGACCGGGCCAGTGCATGAACCGGTGCAGCCCGCCGAGCGCGCGCACGGTGTCGTCGGAGGGACGCAGGTGCAGATGGTACGCGTTGGCGAGCACCATCGTGGCGCCGAGCGCGGTGAGGTCGTCGGGATCGAGTCCCTTCACGGAGCCGAGCGTGCCCACGGGCATGAACTGCGGCGTGAGCACGTCGCCGTGCGGCGTGGTGAAGCGGCCGGCGCGGGCGTTGCCGTGCACGGCGTCCACATGGAAGGCGAATCCGGACGCGGGCGACATCACGGACATCACAGGATGCACATCGCGTCGCCGTAGGACAGGAGCCGGTATTCCCGTGCCACGGCTTCGCGGTACGCGTGCATGGTGAGATCGTATCCGGCGAACGCGGCCACGAGCATCAGCAGTGTGGACCGCGGCTGATGGAAGTTGGTGACGAGACGGTCCACTACGCGAAGTTGCTGCGGCGGCCGGATGAAGAGGTTCGTCTCCCGCGCGCCGGCCTGCACCACGCCGTGTTCATCGGCCGCGCTTTCGAGGGTGCGCACCGCGGTGGTGCCCACGGCCCAGACACGTCCACCGCGTTCGCGCGTGGCGGCGAGGGCCTGCGCGGTGGCCACGGGCACGTCGCACCACTCCTCGTGCATCACGTGGCGCGCGGGATCGTCGTCGGCCACGGGGCGGAAGGTGCCGGCGCCCACGTGCAGCACCACGTTCACGCGCTCCACGCCGAGCGCGTCGATGCGCGCGAGGAGCTCGGGGGTGAAGTGGAGGCCGGCGGTGGGCGCGGCCACGGAGCCGGCGCTCTGCGCATACACGGTCTGGTACCGCGCGGCATCGGCCGGCGTGTCGGCGCGCGTGATGTACGGCGGAAGCGGCACGTGGCCGCAGGCGTCGATCGCGGCCGCCACCGACGCGTGGTGCGCGGCATCCACGCGGAGCTGCACCACGCGCGTGTGTCGCGGCGTGGTGTCGAGGATGTCCACGTCGAAGCCCGGGGCGATGTGTACGCGCCGGCCGGGACGGAGCTTGGCGCCGGGCTGCACCATGGCTTCCCAGTACGCGCTGTCGTGATTCACGGCGCCGTATTCCGCGTTCATGGCACCGTGTTTCACATCCACGGCGCCGGCATTCATGGCGTCATGTTCCTCATGGTCGCGGCGTTCCTCCTCGAACGGCCGCAGCAGGAACACTTCCGCGGGCCGTCCCGAATCGCGGGTGCCGAGCAGCCGCGCGCGGAACACCTGCGTGGTGTTCACCACCAGCGTGTCGCCCGGCGCGAAATGGTCGAGCAGATCGGGGAAACGGCGGTGCGCGAGCGACTGCGCGGCCCGGTCCACCACGAGGAGCCGGCTCGCGTCGCGCGGTTCGCAGGGGGCCTGGGCGATCAGCGCCTCGGGGAGCGCATAGTCGTAGTCGGCGGTGCGACTGCCGGGCGCGTGCATGGACGCGGATGCCGCCGGATTCAGAGGAGCGAACCCTGGTCGGGCGCGGTACGCGGCGGCTCGTAACCGAGGTGCCGGTATGCGTGGCCGGTGGCCGTGCGTCCGCGCGGCGTGCGCTGCAGGAATCCCTGCTGCACGAGGAACGGTTCGTACACGTCCTCGATCGTGCCGGCGTCCTCGCCCACGGCCGCGGCGATGGTGGTGAGCCCCACGGGCCCGCCTTCGAACTTCTCGATGATCACGCGCAGCAGGCGCGCGTCCATGTCGTCGAGCCCGAACTGATCCACGTCGAGGAGCTCGAGCGCGGCGTTGGCCACGGGGCGCGTGATGGCGCCGTCGGCGCGCACCTGCGCGTAGTCGCGCACGCGGCGGAGCAGGCGGTTGGCCACGCGCGGGGTGCCGCGGGAGCGCCGCGCGATCTCGTGCGCGCCCTCGTCGTCGATGTCCACGCGCAGCACTTCGGCCGTGCGCCGCACGATGATCTCGAGCTCCGCCTCGGGGTAGAAGGCGAGCTGGTGCACGAGGCCGAAACGCGCGCGGAGCGGCGGGGTGAGCATGCCGAGCCGCGTGGTGGCGCCCACGAGCGTGAAGCGTTCGATCGGCATGGTGATCGTCTGTGCCTTGGGCCCTTCCGACAGGCGGATGTCGATGCGGTAGTCCTCCATCGCGGGGTAGAGGAACTCCTCGATCACGGGGCGCAGGCGGTGGATCTCGTCGATGAAGAGGAGGTCGCCTTCGCGCAGGTTGGTGAGCGTGCCCACGAGGTCGCCCGGTTTTTCGAGGGCGGGGCCGGAGGTGGTGCGGATGTTCACGCCCAGTTCGCGCGCCATGAGCTCGGCCAGGGTGGTCTTGCCGAGGCCGGGCGGGCCGAAGAAGAGCGTGTGGTCGATGGGCTCTCGGCGGCCCCGGGCCGCGTCGATGGCGATGGCCAGGCTTTCCTTGACCTTCCCCTGCCCGATGAACTCGGCCAGCCGCTGCGGGCGGAGCGAGAGCTCGACGACGCTTTCGTCGACCAGGGCTTCGGGGGTGGTGATCTCGGCGCGGGACATCGCGGGCGGTTGATGGAACAACGGAACGGTTCGGGGCGTGGTGGGAATATAGGGGTGGGGTTCCGGGATACGAGCGCGGAACCTCGCCGGTCCGCGACTCCCAGCGGCCCACCCCGGCTCCGCGTACTATTCATGATGTCCGGCGGCTGCCGGTCGGTCCTCTGCCCACATGATCATGTCCCGTCGTTCCTCCACGCGCGAGGCCTCGCGCCGCCGCCTCGTCCTCTGGTCCCTCGCCCCCGCGCTCGCGCTGGTGGCGGCCGTGTCCATGGCCGTGTCCATCGCCCACGCGCGGCCGGCGCCGACGCCCGCACCGGTCGCCGCGGGCGCCGGTCCGTTGATTCCGGTTCTGTGGGACGCGCCGGCGCTCCATGCGCCGATCCGTCTGCAAGTTGCTCTCCAGGCCGCACTCGAAGCGGCCGGCGCCGATGCGCCGCCCATCGACTGGCGTGTGCTCGCCGGGCTCGATTACCTCACCGGCAAGACCACCGACACGCTCCAGAAGCTCGACGGCAAGGAAGTGCGCGTGCCGGGCTTCGTGGTGCCGCTCGACGATTTCATGGAAGACGGCGCCGAGTTCCTGCTCGTGCCGTACTACGGCGCGTGCGTGCACACGCCGCCGCCGCCGCCGAACCAGATCATCTTCGTGCAGATGGCAGGCAAGAAGTCGGTCAAGCTCACGCTGTTCGACGCGGTGTGGATGCACGGCAAGCTCAAGATCGCGACCGTGGAGAGCCCGTACGGCACCGTGGGCTTCACGCTCGAAGGCGTGAAGATGGAACCGTACAGTTCGCGATGACGGTCGACGCGGCCGCTCCGGCCGTTGCTCTCGCGGACGTCCGCTTCGCCTATCGCGCCGGACGTGACGTCGTGTCCATCGACACGCTCGTGATTCCGCGCGGCGAGACGGTGTTCCTGCACGGGCCGAGCGGCAGTGGCAAGACCACACTGCTCGGCCTGCTCGCAGGCGTGCTCGAGGCCACGTCCGGCGCGGTGCGCATCCTGGGGCGCGATCTCACGCCGCTGCCGGGCGGCGCGCGGGACGCCTTCCGCGCCGAACATCTCGGCTACGTGTTCCAGCAGTTCAATCTCATTCCGTATCTCTCGGTGCGGGAGAACATCCTGCTCCCCGTGCGCCTGAACGCGGCGCGGCGCGCGAAGCTCGGCGGCGCCGATCCCGCGCAGGCCGCCGACGCGCTCGCCGCCGATCTCGACATCGCCTCCACGCTCACGTCGCCGGTGACCGAGCTGTCGGTGGGACAGCAGCAGCGCGTGGCCGTGGCGCGTGCGCTCATCGGATCGCCGGAGCTCGTGATCTGCGACGAGCCCACGTCGGCGCTCGATTCCGACCGGCGCCAGCGGTTCCTCGAGCTGCTGTTCGCGTCGTGCCGGAAGGCCGGCGCCACGCTCGTGTTCGTGAGCCACGACCTGTCGCTGCAGCCGCTCTTCTCGCGGGCCGTGTCACTGTCCGAGATCAACACCGCGCGCGCCGTGGCCGCGCCGGAGAACTGAGCCATGGGCACGATTCTCCGCCTCGCCATGCAGTCGCTCCGGAGCCGCCGGTTCACGTCGCTGCTCACCGTGGCCAGCATCGCGCTCAGCGTGACGCTGCTCGTGGGGATCGAGCACGTGCGGAGCGGGGTGCGCGAAAGCTTCGCCGGCACCATCCGCGGCGTGGATCTCATCGTGGGCGCGCGCGGCGGATCGCTGCAGGTGCTGCTCTCCACGGTGTTCGGCATCGGCGCGTCGTCCACGGCCGTGAGCATGGAAACGTACGAGCGCTGGGCCGCGCACCCCGCCGTGGCGTGGACGATTCCGTACGCGCTCGGCGACAGTCATCGCGGCTACCGCGTGATCGGCACCACGCCCGAGTTCTACGAGCGGTACCGCTATCGCCAGGACGGCCGGGTGACGTTTGCCGAAGGGCGCGCGGCCGAGCAGGAAACGGACGTGGTGCTCGGCGCGGAAGTCGCGGCGCGGCTCGGGTACGGCGTGGGATCGCCGATCGTGGTCACGCACGGCCTGCAGGGCGGCGGGATTTCGGATCACGAGGAGCATCCGTTCACCGTGACGGGAATCCTCGCCCGGACGTTCACGCCGATCGATCGTGCGATCTACGTGACGCTGGAAGGGATCGAGGCCATGCACGAGGGGTTCGAGGCCATGCCGGCATCCGCCGCGCCCGTGCCCGCACCGCCGGCTGGAACGCCGAGCATGCCGGGAGCGGAAACGCCGCCGGTGATGCCCGGTACCACGCCGCCCGTGATGCCCGGGTACGAGCCGCCGCCGGGAACGCCCGCCATGCCTGGCGCGACGCCGCCGGCGATGCCTGGTGCAACACCCCCCGCGATGCCGGGTGCCACGCCGCCCGTGATGCCCGGAACGACCCCGCCGGTGATGCCGCCCACGGGCGCGCCGCCTGCCACGTCGTCCGCGCCTGCCGCTCCCACCGCCGATCACGACGACCATGATCACCGGCCGGAGCAGATCACGTCGTTCCTTGTGGGCACGCGCAACCGGTTCGAGGCGCTGCAGCTCCAGCGCGAGATGAACACCGATTTCACCGAGCCGCTCACCGCGATCATCCCCGGCGTGGCGCTCGGCGAGCTGTGGCAGAACATCGCCACCGCCGAAGTGGGGCTCCGCATCGTGGCGCTCTTCGCGGTGGCGATCGGGCTCACGGGCATGCTCGTGGCGCTCTACAGCTCGCTCGACGCGCGCCGCCGCGAGATGGCGATCCTGCGCGCCGTGGGCGCCGGCCCGCGCACGATCGTATCGCTGCTCGTGCTCGAGTCGGCGCTACTCGCGTTCCTCGGGTGTGTGATCGGCGTGCTGCTCGTGTATCTCATCCTCGCGCTGGGGCAGGGCACGATCGAGGCGCGCTCCGGCGTGCATCTCGCGGTCCGGGCGCTCGGCCGCACGGAATGGACCTATCTTGCCCTCGTGCTCGGCGCCGGCACGCTCGTGGGGTTCATCCCCGCGATCAAGGCGTATCGTACGTCCCTGACCGACGGGCTCAGTCCGCGGTCCTGATCTCGTCATCCCGTGCGTGACCGGTCGCGGCCGGCGCGCACGTTCTCACGTTCCGCGGAGGAGTTCCTCATGTCGTTCGTTTCATTCGTTCGTGCAGGCGCGGGCATCGCGCTGTGCGTATCCGTGCTGCCGCTCGCCGCGCAGCCCGGCGGTCCGCCGCGTCCGGTGCAGAGGGCGCCGCTCGCCACCCCCATGCCGGCGGATTCGCTCCCCGCGTACGTGCGTCGTGACGCGCCCACCGATGCCGGCATCCGGCGCATCTGGGAGGAAGGGATGCAGCGGTCGCAGGTCGCGACGATCGCGCAGGTGCTGCTCGATTCCATCGGACCGCGTCTCACCGGTTCGCCGAACATGACGCGCGCGCAGGACTGGGCCGTGTCGCTGCTCACGCGCTGGGGCGTGGAGGCGAAGAAGGAGCAGTACGGCACGTGGAACTCGTGGAAGCGCGGGCCGGCCTATGCGTCGCTCATGGCGCCGCGCGTGAAGACGCTCGACGCCACGATGCTGTCGTGGAGCGGCAACACCGGCGGGCAGTTCGTGGAAGGCGGCGTGGTCATCCTCGAGCCGTACCAGACGCCCGAGGAGTTCCGCGCGTGGCTTCCCAAGGTGCAGGGGAAGATCGTGCTCGTGGGCGGTCCGCGTCTGTCATGCCGGTCGACGCTGCAGATCGGCGAGTTCGGCCGGCCGGAGACCATCGAGGCGCTCAACCTGGAGCAGAACCAGCTCCTGGCCACGTACCGCGGGCTCAACCAGCGCGTGCCCACATTCTACCAGGACGTGAAGGACGCGGGCGCGCTCGCGGTGTTCGAGTCCAACTGGTCGGCGTATCCCGGCATCCAGAAGATCTTCGGCTCGCCGCGCAACGGCGCCCTGCCCACGATCGACATCGGCTGTGAGGACTACGGCATGCTGTTCCGTCTCGCGCAGAACAACCAGGGGCCGGTGGTGCGGCTGATGGCCGAGTCGGAATCGCTCGGCGAGCAGCCCGTGTTCAATGTGGTCGGCACGATCAAGGGATCGGAGAAGCCGAACGAATACGTGATGCTGTCGGCGCACTTCGATTCGTGGGAAGGACACTCGGGCGCCACGGACAACGGCACCGGCTCGGTCACGATGCTGGAGGCGCTCCGCATTCTCAAGACCGCGTATCCGCAGCCCAAGCGCACGATCATCATCGGGCTCTGGAGCGGCGAGGAGCAGGGGCTCAACGGATCCGGCGCCTTCTCGGCCGATCATCCCGAAGTGGTGCAGGGGCTCCAGTTCCTGTTCAACCAGGACAACGGCACGGGGCGTGTGGTGTCCACGGGGCCGAACATCCTGCCGAAGAACGGCGAGCGGCTGGCGCAGTACTTCTCGGCGATGCCGCGCGAGATCACGCAGTGGGTGCGGCTGAGCGGCCCGGGCGGGATCGGCGGCGGCACGGACCACGTGTCGTTCGCGTGCCGCGGCGCGCCGGCGATCAACCTGAACGCGCTCTCGTGGGACTACAGCAACACCACGTGGCATACGCAGCGCGATTCGTACGACAAGGTCGTGATCGACGACGTGAAGCACAACGCGACGCTCACGGCCATGCTGGCGTATCTCGCGAGCGAGGATCCGGAGAAGAGCTCGCGCGAGCTGATGAGCCCGCTGCCGTCGGGCCCCGGCGGCCAGCCGATGTCGATTCCGAACTGCGGCACGCCCACGCGCACGTCGACGCAGAGCCGGCGGTAAGGGGGGCGTCCGGCTGCCGTGAGGCGGCCGGGTGGCGAGGGGTGAAGGGGGGCAGCGTCTTGACGCTGCCCCCTTTATTGTACAACTTTCCTGTACATACCTTACGAGCCACCAATGACCGTAAAGACCAGCTACAGCCACGCCCGCGAGAACCTTGCCAGTCTCTGGGATGAGGTCGAGGACTCCCGCGAGGCCGCCATCATTCAGCGCCGCGGTCACGAGGACATGGCGTTGATCCCTGCCGATGAACTGGCGAGCCTTCGGGAAACCGCCCATCTGCTGCGTTCACCGGCCAATGCCGCGCGGTTGCTGACCGCGCTCACCCGCGCCCGTCGCGGCCGGACCAAGGCCGCGGATCTGACGGCTCTTCGCCGCGAACTCGGAGTCGATCCCTGATCTCCCGACCAGGCCGGGCACGGCAAGCCGTCATCCAGAAGGAGTGTCTCGAGGATCTGCGGTACTGGGTGGATACCAACCGCAAGACGGCGTTGCGCGTGCTCGATCTGATGGACGCCGTTCTCCGGGATCCCGTGAGCGGCATCGGGAAACCGGAACACCTGAAGCACTTCGCGGCCAACGTCTGGTCGCGGCGGATCAACGAAATCGACCGCCTGGTGTATGCCGTGTTCGATGACCGGATCGAGTTCCTGCAGGCTCGTTATCACTACGGTTGAGGAGGCCACCCTGTGAGACGCCACGTGAGACACTGCTGGCCGGTTCACCGTACCGCACAGGACGGCCTGCTGTTCGGCATGGCGCTCTTCGCCGGACTCCACGTGATGGCCGAGCCGATCGAGGCACAGTTCCGCCGGCGGGGCGCGAATGCCGAAGTGCGACTGCCGTCGCCGTCCACGCTGCTGCGCACGGGGCGCACCACCGTTTCGGCCGGCACGGAGGCAGGAGCGGGGGCGATCGGTTTTCCCCACGCGATGACGCAGGACGGGCGCGGCAACCTGTACGTGCTGGACGGCGGCGCCTTTGCCATCCGCATGTTCGATGCGAGAGGCCGGTTCGTCACCATGACCGGACAGAAGGGGCGCGGGCCCGGTGATCTGTTCGTACCCGGCTCGATCGCCCACGATGGCGACAGCACGCTGTACGTGGCCGACGAGATGAACGGACTGAGCGTGTTCATCACCACAGGAGACCGCATCACGCATGCGCGGACCCTGTTCACGAACGAGCGGCCGGGAGGCGTCTGCATGTCGCGCGGACGGATCATCGTGGGCATGGTGATCGGCGATCATTCACTGCATGAGGTGACAGGAGACGGACGCATCGTGCGGTCCTTCGGCCCGGTGTTCGGAGCAGACAGCGTACCGGGAATCCGTGCATGGGGTCGGGCGGGCGGCACCCGGCCGTTTTGTGATCCGGACGACGGCGGTGTCACGACATGGCACCCGGGCGGCGATGTGCTCCGATTCGATTCCACGGGAACGCATCGCTGGACCACCAGAGTGCCCGGGTATCTGGGGCCGACCATTCATGCGTCGTCGACCGGCGGCATGTCGATGCCGTTCGGGAAGCAGGAGCGGGTGCCGATCACCACCATCGGCCCGTACGTGGTGGCACAGGCGCTCGATGTTCGCCGGGAAGGGCGGCGGCTCCCCGGTGGCGGGAGCCGTCTCATCCGCGAAGTGCACGGCGTGACGACGTGGGTGCTCGTCAAGGAGACCGGTGCGGTACTTGCGCACGGCTCCTGGGGGCCCGCTCTCGTCGACATCCGCGATGGGCGCGCGCTGGCGTACGAGGAGGAACCGTTCCCGCGCGTGTGGATGATTCCGGTGGAGACAAGGCGATGATGCGCGGGAATGTTCGCGTGACTCGACCGGTTTCGCCCGCCGTTTCTCACCGCAGCCATCCGGGCCGCTGCTTCGTGATCGCTGTTCTTGCCGTGCTCACCGCTGGTGGCGCGGCTCCTGCCTCGGCACAGACCACGTTCGACGATGCGCGTCTGCTCCCGCTCACCCGCGAGTTCCTGATCGAAGGGCCGGCTGCCGACCCCGCGCTGAATGCCGTTTCCGACGCGGTGCTCGCATCGAACGGCGATGTGCTCGTGCTCGACTACGGGGATGTGGTCATCAAGCGGTTCGGCCAGCGCGGCGCACTGATCGGAACGATCGGCCGTGCCGGATCCGGACCGGGAGAGTTCCGCGGGTTATCGGAGGCCGGCTGGACCGGTGATACGCTCTGGGTGCACGATGCCACGCTGCGGCGGATCACGCTGTTCGCCGGTGAGAAGTCCGTACGATCCTTTCCGGTGCAGTCGCCGTTCGCAGGAACGCACAGCTCGCTGCGACCCATGGCCGTGCGCGGGAGCCGGATACGCGTCGGCGTCGCTGTCACACCGATTCAACCCGACGGGACGCAGCAGGACTTTCTGCTGTTCCATGACGATCCCCTGACCGGATCGACAGGTACGATTCGACCCTTGTCACGTGCGGGGGCTACCTTGAGCCTGGATGTTCAACACCAGGGACGATTATCCCACGTGCAGGGGTCGCAACCCTTTTCCAGCGCGCCACTCTGGGGTATCGCCCGACGCGGCGGCGTGGTGGTGGTGGATCGTCAGGGCGCCACGACTCCGAGCCCGGCGCAGTTCACCGTATCGCGCTACAACGAGTTCGGGACGCCGATATTCACCCGGTCCCTGTCCTATCGACCGCAGCGGCTCGACCTTGCTACCCAGGCGAGCACACTGGCGTGGATGCGCAACTCGCCAATCACCTACAACGACGCCGAAGTGAAACGCGTCGTGATCATTCCCCCGTTCCTGCCCCCCGTGCAGGAGGCTGTCATCGGTTCCGATGGATTGACGTGGCTCGGCCTGTGGGAGCCGGTGGGCAACGCGGAACGCACCACGGTGGTGCTGGACGAGAAGGGAGTCGTGCTCGGTCGCGTGCGCCTGCCCCGGAACGTCCGCGTCTTCGATTCGCGTGGGGGCCGGCTGCTCGTGGGCGAGACGCCGCGCGGCGAGGTGCAGCGGATGGCAGTGTATCGCGTGACACTGCCGTCTCCGCGCTGACGGGCCACGAGGGATTGACTGGCCCCGCCGGGTTCGCGGCGACAAGTTCGATCCCATGATCTCCCAACAGACAGGCCGATTGGACGGAGCGGTAGACCCCGAACGCGATCATGTGCTCGGGGACGACACCGCGGTGATCACCCTCGTCGAGTACGGCAGCTACGCCTGCCGGCACTGTCATGCCGCGCACCAGGTCGTCACCAATCTCCGCGAGCGGTTCGGCAACCGGCTTCGCTACGTCTACCGCCATCTTCCCCTGACCGATCGCGCCTTGGCGACCCGCGCGGCCGAACTCGCCGAGTACGCGGCCGAAAGCGGGAAGCCCTTCTGGGAGATCCACGATCTCCTGATGGCGCGGAGCCCCGAGTTCAGCGAGGAAGACCTCGAGCGGCTCGCGGCCGAACTCGGTCTGCCGCCGCGAGACGAACGCATCCCCGAGGTGGCCAGCAGGGTGGGGAACCGGGTGCGCGAGGATGCCCAGGGCGGCCTGCGCAGCGGCGCCCGTGCCACGCCGACGTTCTTCATCAACGGGCGGCGTTACGACGGCGCCTGGGACGAGAGCTCACTGACCGAGGCAATACTCGGCACGGTCGGCCACCGGCTGCGTACGGCCACGCTCGATTTCGCGAGCTGGGCGCCATCCACCGGCCTGCTCCTGCTGGTGATGTCGGTGCTGGCGATCGTGATCAGCAACACCTCCCATGGCCCCGCCTTCGACGCCTGGTGGCATGCGCCTTTCGGTCTCCGGCTGGGCGAGGGCGGCTTCATCCTGCCGCTGGTGGATTGGGTCAACCATGGCCTCCTGACCGTCTTCTTTCTCGTGGTCGGCCTCGAGATCAAGCGCGAGCTGACCGTGGGTCGTCTGGCGACACCGCGCGCGGCGGCGCTGCCGATTGCCGGAGCGCTGGGCGGCATGACGATCCCCGCCCTGCTCTACCTGCTGGTGATCGCGCCGGAGTCGCTCGCGCACGGGTGGGGGATGACCATCGCGACCGACACCGCGTTCGCCGTTGCGCTGATCGTTCTGCTGGGCAACCGCGTGCCGGTGGACCTGCGGATCTTCCTGACCGCGGCGGTCATCGTGGACGATCTGGTCGCCATCGGCGTCGTCGCGGTGTTCTACTCCGAGGCCATCGTGCTGCAGTACCTCCTGGCGAGCGTCGCGATCACCGCGCTCCTGGCCGGCCTCAACAGGGGAGGGGTCTACCGGGCGCTCCCGTACGCGGCGCTCGGCGTTGTGCTCTGGGTCTGCCTGCATGAAGCGGGACTGCACGCGACCCTCGCCGGCGTCATTCTCGCCATCGTGACTCCGACGCGGCCGCCGGCCAACATGCGCGCGCTGCTGGCACAGGCGCAGTCGGTCATCCAGGCGGAGCGGACACAGGAAGGAGAAGAGGGTGCGCCGAGCGGGCTGTCGAGACCGGCGCTGGAAGCGCTGGATGTCATTCACGACCGCATCGAATCGCCGGCGAGCAAGCTGCTGCGGGGAGCGGAGCCGTGGTCGAGTTACCTGGTGCTTCCCATCTTCGCGCTCGCCAACGCCGGCGTGGCGTGGACATCCGAGGTGCTGGACGGCCGTGGCGCGCTGGTCCTGGCCATCGTGCTCGGGCTGGTCGTGGGCAAACCCGCCGGCATCCTTGCGGGGTCGTGGCTCGCCGTCCGTTTCGGCATAGCTCAAAAGCCGGCGACCTACTCGTGGCGCCAGCTCCTCGGTGCCGGTGCACTGGCCGGCATCGGGTTCACCATGTCGCTCTTCATCGCCAGGCAGGCGTTTCCGGTGACCGGTGACTTCATGGCCGCGAAGATCGCGATCTTCCTCGCCTCGTTCCTCGCGGGCGGGGTTGGCGTGGCGATCCTCTGGCGCGGGGGAAGCGGGGAAGTGGCCATGGACGCGGGAAAGAGGGGGTGAAGCACGAAGACGTCGCGGTCGGGACGGCTTCCCCCTACCCGTTGAGCACCGCCAAAGCCGCCCGCACCGTAGCCGCGACATCGCCCCGTCCGCCCACTTCGCGCACCGCGTCCTGCGCGGCCGCTTCCGCGTAGCCCAGCGCCACCAGCGCGCGCACCGCATCGGCATTCGCGCCGCCGGCGCTCCGGCCGGGAGACGCCGCGGCCGATCCCGACTCCACGAGATCGTCCACCTTCTCGGCGAGATCGAGCACGATCTGCTCGGCCTTGCGACGCCCCACGCGCGGCGCGCGCACGAGCGTGGTCACGTCGCGCGACCGCAGGGCGTCCACCACTCGCTCCGCGCCGATGGTGGAGAGAATGCCGAGCGCGAGCGCGGGCCCAACGCCCTTGGCCGTGAGCAGCCGGCGGAACACGGCACGCTCGTGCCGCGAGCCGAAGCCGTACAGCTCCCACGCATCCTCGCGCACCACGAGGTGCGTGAAGAGCGTGACCGTTTCGCCGTCGGCAGGCAACTGCTCGAACACCGACAGTGGAATGTGCACTTCGTATCCGGTGCCGCCCCCCGTCTCCACTTCGATGAGTGCAACGGTCCGGTAGACGAGACGGCCGGTGAGCAGGGCGATCATGAGCGGCGGAGCGTGGGCGGAAGGGACGACAGTGTGGGGAGACGCGGCATGAGCAGCGCGCAGAGCGCGGCGGCCACGCCGTCGGCCGCGTCGGCAGGGTGGGGCGGCGATTCGAGGCGCAGGAGACGCGTGAGCATGAACTGCACCTGTTCCTTCGTGGCGGCGCCGCGTCCCACGATGGCTTTCTTGATCTCGGCGGGCGCGAGCTCCACGATCGGCACGCCGGCGGTGTCACCGGCGAGCAGGATCACGCCTCGTGCGTGGCCGAGCACCACGGTGGTGCGCACGTTGCGCGCGTAGAACACGTCCTCCACGGCGAGCGTGGTGGGCGTGTGACGCGCGATGAGCTCGGCGACGCCCTCGTGGATGTCGCGCAGGCGGCGGGCGAGGGGCTGATCCGCGCGCGTCCGGATCACGCCGCACTCCACGAGCCGGGGGGCGCCGCGCGCACTCCGGCACACGACGCCGTAGCCGGTGACGGCCGTTCCCGGATCGATGCCGAGCACGACGTCGCCGCGCGTGGTCACACGTCGGCCATGGCGTCGTCGTCGATCTCGAAGTTCGCGTCCACCTTCTGCACGTCGTCGAGATCCTCGAGCGCCTCGAGCAGCTTGAGGAGCGGGGCGACGTTGTCGCCTTCCACGCGCACGGTGGTCTTCGGAATCCAGGCGAGCGAGGCGTCGCGCACGGGATAGCCGGCCTTCTCCATGGCTTCGCGCACCGCGTGCAGATCGGCCGTGGCCGTGGTGATGGTGAACTCGTCGTCGTCGCGCGTGACGTCTTCGGCGCCGGCTTCGAGCGCGGCCATCATCACGGTGTCCTCGTCGCGTCCCTCGGCGTCGAGCGCCATCTGCCCCTTGCGGTCGAACAGGTACGACACGGAGTTGGCCGCGCCCAGATTGCCGCCGCTGCGCGAGAGCTTGTGCCGCACATCGGCCACGGTACGCGTGGCGTTGTCGGTGAGCGCCTGGATCATGAGTGCCACGCCGCCGGGGCCGTAGGCCTCGTACAGCACTTCCACGTACTCCACGCCTTCGAGTTCGCCGGTGCCCTTCTTGATGCCGCGTTCGATGTTGTCCTTGGGCATCGAGGCCGCGCGCGCGTTGTCGATCGCGGTGCGCAGCCGCGGATTTCCCGCGGGGTCGCCGCCGCCCATCTTCGCGGCAACGGTGATTTCACGAATGAGCTTGGTGAACAGGGCGCCCCGCTTGGCATCGGTGGCGGCCTTGTAGTGCTTTGTGGTTTTCCATTTACTGTGACCGGCCATGACGACTCCGGGAGCGAACCAAAGGCTGGGCACCGGGAAGTCGGTGCCGATACGAGCCAACCCTGCAATATAACGATTCCGGAGGGACCGGATGGAGGGCCGGTGCGGCGGGTGCGGCCGTCCGGCGGCGCTACTCGGTCACGTCCTCGAACCGCAGACAGGTCGCGTCGAACCAGAGATCCACGTAGCCGAGGTCGCCGGTGCGGTGCTTGAGGAGGTGGAGCTCCGTGGCCCCGGCGAGCGCTGCGTCGCGCAGATGGATCTCCTCGCGGAAGAGTCCGAGCACGAGATCGGCATGCACGGCCACCGCGCCACGCACGCCGAAGTCGGTGAGCACGGGGCGGAGATCGCGGCGCGCATGATCGAGGAGCGGGAGGTGCGCGGTGAGCAGGACGACGAGATCCCGCGCGAGAGCGAGCCGCTTGCAGGCGAGCACGGCAAAGGCGAGCGCGTCATCGCGGGACGCGGGGTCGGTGAGCAGCGCCTCAAGCCCGTCCACCACCAGGAGCCGCGTGGCGGGAGCGGCGTCGAGGGCGCGGGTCACGCAGGTCATGCCATCGCCCTCCAGCGTGAGGATCACGGGCGCCCGTTCCCGGAGGTGCGTGGCGGCGGTGGAGAGGGCGGCGCGGGCGTCGGGGTCGAGCGCGCCGCTCCGGAGCGTGTCGAGCGGCACCCGGGCCGTGGCCGACAACGCGCGCTCGAAGGTGCGGGCGGGGGTGGACTCCGACGACAGCACGAGCGACGGCGCGCCCGCGGCGCCGGCCCGGAGCGCGAAGGCGAGCGCGAGCGACGACGTGCCGCTCCCGGCATCGCCGCCGAGCACGACGAGATCGCCGGCACGAAAGCCGCCGTGGAGAAGCGGGACGAGGCCGGGGAATCCGCACGGCACGAGCCAGGGGTCCGGCACGGACGCGGCGGGGGTGTCGCGGAACATCATCAGGCGAACGCGGCGAGGCGGCGCACGAGGCGGTCGAGCTCGAGCGACGCGGCGCCGTCGAGGAACGCGCCGGCGGCGGCGGCCACGGTGCGGAGCGCGCCGGCCATGGGCATGGGGCCGGCGGCGCTGGCGTCGACAGCGCGGGCGAGCGGGATGCGGAGCGGGGCGGGGAGGGCGAGCGAAGCGAGCCAGACGCGGGCGGCGGCGGCGCGGGTCTGGCGGTCGTCGGGGCCGAGGGAGTCCGGGGGAAGGAGGCCCGAAGCGAGGCGCGCGATGGAGAGCAGGGCGAGAACGACTTCGCGGCCGCCGCCGAGAGGGAGGCGGGCCGCGAGCCCGGCGAGCGCCGGAAAGGGGAAGGCCGTGGGGGCGAGGGCGTACGGAGGGGAATGCACGGGGGGAATGTACGGGCGCGGGAGGCGGGCCGCGACGGTAGGCGAGTGGGAACCGGAAACCGGCATCGGGGTCAGGCATGCGGTTCCCGGTTCTCGCTCCCGGGCCTCCCCGGTACTTTCCCCAGCATGGCTCTTCCGGCAAAACACATCCTCTGGGTCGACGACGAAGCCGAGCTCCTCGAACCGCACCGCCTCTTCCTCACGGACCGCGGCTACGCCGTGGAAACCGCCACGAACGCCGACGACGCGCTCGAGCTGCTCCGCCGCCGCCCGTTCGACCTGCTGCTGCTCGACGAGCAGATGCCGGGCACGCGCGGCCTCGACGCGTACCGCGAGCTGCGCGAGTTCGCGCCCTCGCTCCCGGTGGTGATGATCACCAAGAGCGAGGAGGACGCCACGATGAAGGAAGCCATCGGGGCGAACGTGCGCGACTACATCGTGAAGCCGGTCTCGCCGCGCCAGGTGCTGGCCGTGGTCACCCGCATCCTCGACGGGCCGCTCATCCGCTCCCAGGCGCTCGCGCGCGCGTTCGTGGAACGGTTCCGCGCGATCGAGGCGGAGCGCCACCAGGGGCTCGACTGGCGCGGCTGGATCGAACGCTGGGTGGAGCTCGCCCAGTGGGACGTGGACCTCGCCGCGGCCGGCGAAATGGGGCTGCACGAATCGCTGCGCGGCCTCTATCCGGACATGCACCGCGCCTTCGCGCAGTTCATGAAGACGGCCTATCCGCGCTGGCTGCGCGATCTCGACGGGGACCGTCCGCCGCTGTCGATCGACGTGGTGGAGGAGTTCGTGGCGCCGGTGCTGCGCAGCGACCGCAAGGTGGTGTTCATCGTGATCGACTGCCTCCGGCAGGATCAGTGGAAGGCGATCGAACCGCTGTTCGCGCCGCTCTTCGAGATCGAGACCACGCACTACTACGGCGTGCTGCCGTCGGCCACGCCGTACGCCCGGAACGCGCTCTTCAGCGGCCTGTTCCCGGGCGAGATCGCGGCCCGCTATCCGGACTGGTGGGGCGACCGCGACGACGAGACGCTCAACGCGCGCGAGAAGGAGCTGCTGCAGGCGCAGCTCGCCGATCTCGGCCTGGCGCTGCCGGTGCGGTACAACAAGATCACCACGTCGTCCGACGCCGACGACCTGCTGCGCCACCTGCCGAGCGCCATCGCCGGCGACGGCATGTCGGCGTTCGTGTTCAACTTCGTGGACCTGCTCACGCACGGCCGCAGCGAATCGATGATCCTGTACGAGGTGGCGCGCGACGAGATGGCGCTGCGCGCGCTCACGTACCAGTGGGCGCAGCGGTCGGCGCTGTTCGCGCTGGTGCAGGACGCGGCGCGGCGCGGGATCCGGGTGGTGATCACCACCGATCACGGCGCGCTCCACTGCAACACGCCGGCCACGGTGTTCGCCAAGCGCGACGCGACGTCCAACCTGCGCTACAAGTTCGGCGAGGACCTGCGCGCGGAGCGCGACGACCAGGCGCTGCTCTTCACCAATCCCGACGACCTCCGGCTGCCGCACCGGGGCCCGTCCATGAACACGCTGCTCGCGACGGGGGACGCGTTCTTCGTGTATCCCACCAAGCTCCGCGAGTACCAGCAGCGGTACAAGGGGTCGTTCCTGCACGGCGGCGTGACGCCCGAGGAGTGCATCCTGCCGGTGTCGCTCCTCACGCCGAGGCGCTGACGCATGGCCGTGCACACATCGGAAATGCGCGCGGTGGCGCCGCTCACCGTGTACCCGCGGCTCATGCGCTTCCTGCGCCCGCACGCGTGGCGCATGGGACTCACGGTGGTGACCAACGTGGGCGCGGCGATCCTCGACGTGTTCTCGTTCACGCTGCTCATCCCGTTCCTGAACGCGCTGTTCGGCGAGCCGCCGCTCACCGACCGGCCGGGATTCGTGAACGACCTGCTGAACGCCACGGTGGGGTGGTTCCTGGATCCGGCCGACAAGATGGGATCGCTGCTCAACGTGATCCTGTTCATTCTCGTCGTGATCGTGGCCAAGAACACGCTCGTGTGGGTGAGCGGGCAGCTTGGCGCGCAGCTCCAGGAGTACGTGGTGCGCGATCTCCGGAGCGCGCTCTACGCCCACTTGCAGCGGCTGCCGCTGCCGTGGTTCACGAGCACCAAGGTGGGGCAGGTCATCGCGCGCGTGCTCACCGACACGCAGAACACCAAGGCGGTGATCACGGAGCTCATCACGCGTTCGATCATGAGCGGGGCGCAGGTGATCGCCACGGTGGCGATGCTCGTGGCGCTGTCGTGGCAGCTCACGCTGGTGTCGCTCGTGGGCGCGCCGCTCATCACGGCCGCGCTTCTCCCGGTGCTGCGCAAGCTGCGCAAGGGGCACCGGCGGCTCGGCAACCAGCACGGTGAACTCACGAGCATCGTGCAGGAATCGGTGACCGGCATCCGCCTGGTGAAGGCGTTCCGCGCCGAACCGTACGAAACGGCGCGTTTCCAGGAGGCGAACGCGGCGTTCGCCCGCGGCAACGTGCGCGTGGGACGGCTGGCGATGCTGAGCCAGCCGGTCACCGAAACGCTTGGCACGGCCGTGGCGGTGGTGGTGCTGTGGCTGGGCGCGCGGATCGTCCTGGTGGAAGGCGACATGCAGGGCGCGGAGCTCATCTCGTTCCTCATTCTCGTGATGCGCATGCTGCAGCCGCTCAAGCAGCTCGCGCAGGTGCCCACGGTGGCGCAGCAGTCGCTGGCCAGCGCCGAACGGGTGTTCGAGGTGTTCGACGCCGAAGCGGAGACAGACCGGGATCGTGGCACGCGGAGCGCGGCCGGCTTCGAGCGGACGCTCGCGTTCGAGCACGTGTCGTTCGCGTACGAGAGCGGCGCGGAAGCGCTCCGCGACGTGTCGTTCACGGCGCACAAGGGGCAGGTGATCGCGCTCGTGGGACCGAGCGGGGCGGGGAAGACCACGCTCGTGGATCTCATTCCGCGGTTCGTGGAGCCCACGCACGGCCGCATCACGATCGACGGGGTGGACATCGCCGACATCCGGCTCGACGCGCTGCGCGCGCTCACCGGCATCGTGAGCCAGGATACGGTGCTGTTCAACGATACGGTGCGGAACAACATCGCCTTCGGCGGACGCACGTTCACCGACGCGCAGATCGAGGCCGCGGCGCGCGCCGCCAACGCGCACGGATTCATCACCGAGCTGCCGAGCGGCTACGACACGCCGCTCGGCGAACGCGGCGCGCGGCTCTCCGGCGGCCAGCGGCAGCGGCTCGCGATCGCGCGCGCGCTGCTGCTCGACCCGCCGATCCTCATTCTCGACGAAGCGACATCCGCGCTCGACGTGGAGTCGGAGCGGCTGGTGCAGGAGGCGATCGACCGGCTGCTCGCGGGGCGCACGGTGTTCGTGATCGCGCACCGTCTGTCCACGATCCAGCACGCGGACCGCATTCTCGTGCTCGAGCGCGGCGCGCTCGTGGAGGAAGGGTCGCACGCGGAGCTGCTCGCGCGCGGCGGTACGTATGCGCGTCTGCACGCGCTCCAGTTCGACGGCGCGCGCGCGGCGGTGCCGGCCGGCGCGTCATGACCGCGCCGCGCCTGCGGGTGCTCGTGGCGAGCGGCCGGCGATGGGACGCCGCGTCGCTCCAGCTCGCGCTCGCGGCCCGGGCGCTCGCGGCGCGTGACGCGCAGGTGCGGGTGGCCACGCCGGCGGACGCGGACGCGCACTGGCAGACGCTGATGCCGGAGATTCCGGTCACTCCGTTTCCCGATAGCACACGGCGACGGCGCGAAACGCTGTCGTCGCTGATCGGCGCGATGCGCGCGAACGTCGTGCTGACCGACGACGACGGCATGCGGCGCCGCGCGGCGCGCGCGATCGGCGACACCGGCTGTGTGCTGCAGCGCCTCGTTTTCGGCGCCGACGTCCCCGCGGAGACGTTCCTGAGCCGTCTCGCCGCCCGCCGCTCTCCGTCGGCGCTGCTCGTGCCGCAGTTCGACGACACACGGTTCGAAGCAGGCGGGAAGCGCCGCGTGCCGCTGTATGCGATTCCGCTCGTCACGGCGATCGCCGACGACGAACCGCGCGCCGCGTCGCGCGAGACGCCGGTGCTGCTCGTGGTGCCGGACGCCGACGCGCCGCTCGATGCGCTGCCGGTGCTGCGTGCCGCGGCGCAGGTGGCGCGGCGCCACGACACGCTGCGTGTGCACGTGCTTGGCGCGCCGCGCACCACGCAGGGGCTGCGCGTGCAGGCGGCGGCGCTCCGCATGGCGGCGCACGTGACCACGGGGCCGCTGCTGCCGGGCCAGGTGGATGTGCCG
This sequence comes from uncultured Gemmatimonas sp., assembly GCA_964621045.1. Classification (GTDB taxonomy): domain Bacteria; phylum Gemmatimonadota; class Gemmatimonadetes; order Gemmatimonadales; family Gemmatimonadaceae; genus JAABRT01. The sequence continues at coordinate 10,631 of CAZUKU010000040.1, read as the reverse complement.
GCCGGCACGATCGCGGCCTGGATCACCGCCGGCGGCGAAACGGGCGTGGCGGTCGCGCTCGCGGCCATGGCGCGGCGCGTGCCGGTGCTGCTGCCGACGGTCTCCGAGCTCGCGCCGGCGGTGGCCGATCGCATCACGGGCGTGCTGCTGGATGCGGCCGATCCGCTCGCGGATGCGATCGCCGCGGGTCATATCGCGCGCCTGATCGGACACGACGACGAACAGCGCTCGATGGGGGCGGCGGCGCGCGCCCGCATGCAGCGCCTGCACGACGAGCACGGGCTCGCCGACGCGGTGATCGACGGGGTGGAGCGACTGCTCGCGGGGACGCGCCGCGCGGCGTGATCGGGGAACGGCAACGGAATCCGCGGGCCTGTCGGAAATCTTGGCCAAGAGCCATGTCCCTGTCTCGACGGAGGGACGAGGGTTCGACGCCGAATCGCCAGGAAGGCTCCGGGTGCTCGTGGGCCGCCCCTCGGGCAGGAGGGAGATCGGCCGCTCCCGCCGGTGACGTCGTGCGGCCGATCCACGCCTCCACGAGCCGCCGGGCGATCCTCGGCCGTCCCTCCCTGCGCCACGGACTCACAAACGCGCGATCTCCGCGCATGTCGTAATCCGGCAAAGGATTGCCCATCGATCGTTTGCACGTGCGCACGTGCAGCAGTGGGGTATGCTTTCCCGTTGGCAGTCCTTGCTCTGTGCATGCCGCGGCATAGGACGAACGTCCTATTGCTGGTGCAAGGATGTCAAAGTAGCGTATGAAGCCGCATCGAGTAGGCACGAATGGCTTCCGTCGGCGGAGCCAAAGCGGCAATCGGGACTTCAAAATTCTGCGAGGGTGCATTGATGGATTCAGACCAAAACACGAGTGCGTGTGAGTGTTTGGCGTTACTGCTCTCGCGCAGTCAGATCAAACGAAGACTCGTGGCGTTGCTGTTGGAGGGCAAAACGCGGAAGGTCATCGCGACGGAACTGCAGCGGTCGCAGCACACGATCGATTCACATCTCAAGGCGATTTACCGAACGATCGGCGTTGGTGATCGTGCACGGTTGATGATGATTGCGCAGCTGTTGATCGAGCAGGAGCCCCCCCCCCCCCCGGAAATGGGGACTGGCGTAACAAGGCAGGATGAGCAACTGTGCTGCACGTCGGCGAAGCGACTCCGAGCGTTTCAGTCGTTTTTCAAGTGAAGTGTTTGGACGCTCCGAGATCGCATTCATCCAAGTGGGCCAGAATCAATCCAGCCGGAGGTTGTGCATGCCATGGAAGCAGCTGAGTTCACGCGGAGACAACAAGGTCGAACCTGCATCAGCGGGAGACCCGTCAGGCCCGGCCGCGAATACGGTTCGCCGTGACGGGTACGCTCGCCGCGCTTCGAGGATGGTCGTCGGATTCATTTCGCTGCTCTCCGCTCTGGCCTGTTCAGCCGATTCTTCCCTTCAACCCAGCTCACTCGACCTGCCGCGTCTGACGACGACCTACGCTCCCGGCGACCTGGTGGCCGATGGAAACGGGGAGTTATATCCCGTCGGGGCCGCGCCAACAAGGATTGACATCTACCATTCCTCCTTCGACGCCTTTACTTGCGAGTACTGGTCCGGATGTTCGGTTGACGTCAAGGCCAAGCACATCGGCATCTGGAATTCCACGAGACAGGTGATCCAGTTTTATGTGGGGGGCCTGCCTATGGGAACGGGTGACGAAACCGGCTGGGTTTGCACGAAGCATTTCTATTCGACGGATATCTATTGGTGCACAGAGAAGACAGCCGACAATGCCAAGACGTTCTTTTTCAACGCGTGCGGCAACAAGCCGGTTTCGGCAACCGTAGAGCATCGCGCCTGGTGGATCGGATTCTGGGCTTTTGACGTGACTTATCAGTTTCTCACCATGAACATACCTGGCGGCTACTATGGCTTGGTCACCAGGCATAGCCAGCCTCCGACGAACCCGTCCACGCCTCCCTGCGCAGAGGAGGAGGGAGGTGGTTCCGAAGGTGGCGGAGGAGGCGGGGAACCCGAAAGGTGCTTCAACGTCTATGCCATCTGGTATGATCCGGATACTGGCGAAATCGTCTACAGCCAGTTTCTGTACACCTACTGCGTCGGAGGGAACGTACAATGATCGGTCATCGCCTTGGAACCGGATGCAGTCGAGTCGCGCGCTTCGCGCTGCTTTCGGTGAGCCTGTCGCTTGCGGCTGGTACCTTCCCGGAACCGGTGGGTGCACAACCGGCAACGGGAGAGATCGTGGTACGGCTGGAGAGCGATCACACGCTGCCTCGTGCCAGTCCACTGGAGATTCAGATTCGGCCCGACGGGAGCGTGATTCTTCGAGTTGACGAGAGGGTCGCGACCGCACGTCAGGTCGCGATCGCGTTCGACATCGTGGAACTCACGCTTGCGAATCCTCCTGAAGGCTCGCCCGGCGCCATCCGGATCACCCCTCCGCCTGTTCCGGAGGGGATGGCCCAGCGGGAGTCGATCGTCGACTCCATGGCTGCCGGGTACCTTCAGTCACTCAAACGACAGGTCGCTGCGCGAGGGAGCGACAGTGAGCGCAAAGCGATCCTGACGGTCGTTCGCGCGAAGCGCGTGCCGATGGGGCGCATTCGGTCCGGGCCGCCGCGAACATCTGAAATCGAGCTCGTGCGACATCCCGTCGCTTCCTGACCTGCGGCAGGCAGATCCGGATCCGGTCGCTGCATGCGCCGCGTGTCGAGGAAGCTGAATCGCTGCGGGGAATCCGCACGGAATCGTACCGAACCCCTGCTGCCGGATGGAGGTGGCAATTGGAATCTGCAGGTTTGTCGAGACTGGTCGCTTGCGTCGTGCTCTCAATGTGTGTGCACCTCTCCGCATGCCGGAGACCGAATGATCCCGGCCTGGCACAGGAGGCCAGGAGCCCGGCAGACCCGGATTCATGCCGAGTCGAGTTTCTGACCGCACTCGATGATCTGAGACTGGATCGCTTCGTTCGACTCTATGTCGACAATCCTCATCTGGTGATCGCTGGCGATCACGCCGCCGTCACCGGTCCGATGGTGTTTCTGGTGCGCGACAGCTCGCCCGATGAGCGGCCCGGCATGCATCGTGGGCCCTATTCGATCGCGCTCGGCGCGACCATGGATTCGACCGGGACCCTTGCCTCCGTCATTGCGCTGCCGGAGGGTGCAAGGAGGCTGGGCGGAACGCCCCTGCTGTCGTTGATGAATCCGGATCACATCAGCGTGGTCTGGCGCAATCATGTCATCCATGGATCCGATACGACAGCCTCACTGAAGGCGGCACGATGGTCGAGCGGGGTATGGAGCGCAGACACGAGCCTGATCGAGGGAGTCGGCAATGAACTGCTGAATCCGACGTATACGGCACCCCCCGCGCCCTCCGCCGAAGGATGGTGGAGCTACGCCGCATTCGTTGCGGGTAGACGGGCGAGGTCGATCATGCTTCGCGACCGAGGCCGCGGGTGGGAGGTGGATTCGGTTGAATGGCGCTTTCTGGTTGAGCCAGCCGTCGCGTCGATCGGCACCGACCACCTGCTCGTCGGACTGGTCGGTCGGGAACCTCACGGGAATACGATCGTCGGATGGCCCCTTCGCAGCAGAGGAGCGGCCGGGCTGGAGGAATCTCGAATCAGCAGCACTGATCAGAAGAGCGTTCAGAAGGCGAGGGTCTTCACGGTCGACAACAGCTATTTTCTCGCCACCTGGACCGGCACGAGGGACAGCGTCGAAAACACTTTCTTCACTGCCGTCTCTCGCGACTCAGGACGAACATGGAAGCCTGCCGCCGAGCACAGAGTCGGCGGCGCGATTCTCAGCTGGGCTGCGTCCACGGACGCGGCGGGGCGGGTGCACGTGGCCGCGAATATGCTGTCATCCCCGGGGGCAGACGGATATACGACACACTATCTTGTGCTCGACGCGGGGCACCGTCGCTGGAGTGATCTGTGGAGAGCGGGAGACAGCTTGAGTTCCATCGGCTCGCCCGCCATTGCCCTTTTCAACGACCAGAGTTCGCTGCTGATGTTCAACACACAGGCGAGGGACGCTTCCAGGACGTTTCACACATACCGCGCCCGCTTTCGTGTCGTCTGTTCGTCATAGGAGTACGAGGCGATGTTCTGTTACAACGGGCTGGGGACGGTGGTGACAATGGTCGATCGCATCACGGGCGTGCTGCTGGACGCGACCGATCCGCTCGCGGACGCGGTGATCGACGCCGTGGAGCGGCTGCGCACGCACGCGCGCCGGGCGGCGTGACGGTGTCGGCGGCGTTGTCCACGACCGCGCCGGCCGTGCGTGCCGCCGATTCGCGCGCCTTGCGGTACCTCCGGCGCGATGCGCGGGCGTGGATCGGCATCGGCGTGGTGGTGCTGCTCGTGCTGCTCGCCGTGGCCGCGCCGCTCGTGGCGGGCAATCCGGTGCGGATCGATCTGGCGAACGCGCTCGAACCGCCGTCGCTCGCGCACTGGCTCGGCACGGACGTGCAGGGGCGCGACGTGTGGTCGCGACTCGTGTACGGCGCGCGCGTGTCGCTGCTCGTGGGCGTGGCATCGCAGGGGATCGCGCTGGTGCTCGGCGTGGGACTCGGACTCGTGGCCGGCTGGTACGGGCGATGGGTGGACGAAGCGGTGATGCGGCTGGCCGACGTGACGCTGGCGTTTCCGTCGCTGCTGCTGCTCATCGCCATGGCAGCGGCGTTTTCGCCGTCGCTCGCCGTGGTGTGCGTGACGATCGGCGTGGTGGGATGGGCGGGGATGGCGCGGCTCGTGCGGGGACAGGTGCTGGTGGTACGGGAGCTCGAGTATGTGCAGGCCATGCGCGCGATCGGGGCGCGTGACGGGCGGATATTGCTGCGTCATGTGCTGCCGAACGTCACGGCGCCGGTGCTGATCGCGGTCACGCTCGGGGTCGCCGGGGCGATCATGGCCGAGGCGGCGCTGTCGTTTCTCGGGCTCGGTGTGCAGCCGCCGACGCCGAGCTGGGGGGCGATGATAGCCGATGGGCGGGATCTGGCGCAGTTGCGCGGGGCGCCGTGGACATCGCTGGCGCCGGGCGGGGCGATCGGGCTGGCGGTGCTGGGGTTCAACCTGCTCGGCGATGCCGTGCGGGATGCGACGGATCCGAAGCGGTGAAGTGGCGATGGGTGATGGGCGATGGCCCATTGCCTATCGCCCATCACCCATCGCCTTCGGTCTCCGCGCCATTTGGCCTTTCGGCCGGTTCCCGTTTGGCCATTCGGCCGGGCAGGCTGCGGACAAGGGCTCAGAGAGCCGGTGTCAGCCTGACGGACGGCACGAGATGGAGGCGGTTTGAACCGGCCGGATGGGCTATTGCCCATTGCCTATCGCCCCGTTTATATCTATCTAACCGGATGGATGAATATATTATTCACGGGGCGATGGGCCATAGTCCATGGCCTCCCCGGGAATTGCACGGCTCCGAGACTCGGATTGATACCCGCCCGGCTGTCATTGCACTCCGTGCCCCCCTGTCCGAAGCGTGCCCGGCCGAATGGCCAAACGGGAACCGGCCGAAAGGCCAAATGGCGCGAAGACCGAGGGCGATAGGCAATAGGCCATGGCCCATGGCCAACCGCCCATGGCCCCCTACCGCACCCGCACCAGCCCCCAGTCCCGTCCGCCCTTCTTCACCAGCACATGCCGGCCATCGAGCCACTCGGCCTCGGCCACCACCCGATCCGCCATCCCGACCTTCCGCCCGTTCACCGCCACCCCACCCTGCTCCACCAGCCGCTTGGCCGCGCCCCGGCTCGCCGCGAGCCCCGTGGCCACGAGCAGATCCAGCGCATCCGCACCTTCCGCCGCCGCCTCGACCTCGGCGAACGGCACTTCGCCCGCCATGGCGCCCAGCGTTTCCGCCGAGAGCGCCCGCGGGTCGCCCTTGCCGAAGAGCACCTGCGAAATCGCTTCCACCGTGCGCAGCACGTCGGCGCCGTGCACGCGTGCGGTCACGTCCGCCGCCAGCACACGCTGCGCCTCGCGCTGCTCGGGGCGCGACGCCGTGGCCGCATCGAGATCGGTGATATCGTCCCGCGTGAGGAACGTGAAGAACCGCAGCCAGCGCGACACATCGCGGTCGTCGGCGCCGAGCCAGAACTGGTAGAAGCGGTACGGCGACGTGCGCGCCGGGTCGAGATACACCGCGCCGGCCTCGGACTTGCCGAACTTCTGCCCGCTCGCCGTGGTCACGAGCGGGAACGTCATCACGTGCCCCTCGGCACCGGTGGTCCGGCGGATCAGCTCGAGGCCGGCCGTCATGTTCCCCCACTGGTCGCTGCCGCCCACCTGGAGCGTCACGCCGTGCCGCCGGTGCAGCTCGGCATAGTCGTGGGCCTGGAGCAACATGTAGGTGAACTCGGTGTACGAAATACCGGCCTCGAGTCGCGACTTCACCGAGTCCTTGGCCAGCATGTAGTTCACCGTGAAATGCTTGCCCGTGGTGCGCAGGAACTCCAGCAGCCCCAGCGGGCCGAGCCAGTCGAGGTTGTTCGCCATGCGGGCCGCCGCGGGGCCGGAGAAATCGAGGAACCGTTCGAGCTGGGCCCCGATCAGGCGGGCGTTCTCCTCGATCACGTCGAGCGACTGCAGCGTACGCTCGGCGCTCTTGCCGGAGGGGTCGCCGATCATCCCGGTGGCGCCGCCCACGAGGGCGATCGGGCGGTGACCGGCGCGCTGGAGGTGTACGAGCCCCATCACGGGCACGAGATTGCCTACGTGGAGGCTGGGCGCCGTGGGGTCGAAGCCGCAGTAGGCCGTGACCTGTCCGGCGGCCAGGTGCCGGGCGAGGCCGTCGGTGTGCTGCGCGAGGAGTTCGCGCCAGGCCAGGTCGTCGAGAAGCGCAGTATCCTGAGTCATGGAGCAATTATAGGCGGGCGCGGGCTCTTGGCGCGTCCGTCCCGTGTCGGTAGCGTTCGGAGAGCCATGTCCCGCAGCATCCCTGTCCCCCCGCGCCCATGAGCGCGCCCCGCAAGAGCACCGCGCGCAAGCGCCGCCGGATCGGCACCGATTTCTGGCGCCGGCCGTGGTTCGGCTGGCTGTGCGTGGCCGCCGTCTTCGGCACGGCCGTCGGTGCCGCGGGATTCGCCACGGCCTGGACCTCGGTGTGCCGCAACGACGCCTGTCCGTCGGCGTCGTCGCTCACCTCCTACATCCCCAACCAGACCTCCAAGCTCTACGCGGTGGACGGGCGGTTCATCACCGAGCTCGGCCTCGAGCGCCGCACGCTCGTGCGGCTCGAGGACATCCCGCAGCACGTCAAGGACGCGTTCCTCGTGGTCGAGGACAAGCGGTTCTACGATCACTCGGGGATCGACGTCATCCGCGTGTTCGGCGCCATGCTCGCCAACGTGCGCGCCGGCGGCTTCGCGCAGGGGTTCAGCACGATCACCATGCAGCTCGCGCGCAACGTCTTCCCGGAAACGCTCACGCGCGAGAAGACACCGCTCCGGAAACTCCGCGAAGCGCGCATCGCGCGCGACATCGAGCGCACGTACTCCAAGGACCGCATCCTCGAGCTGTACCTCAACCAGATCAACCTCGGCGCCGGCGCGTACGGGGTGGAGACGGCGGCGCAGCGCTATTTCGGCAAGTCGGTGCGCGACATCAGCGTGGCCGAAGCGGCGATGCTCGCGGCGCTCCCCAAGGCGCCGGGACGCTACAACCCGCGGCGCTACGCCGACCGCGCGATCCAGCGCCGCAACACCGTGATCGAGCTCATGCGCCGCGCCGGCGTGGTGAGCAGCGCCGACGCGAGCCTGGCCAAGGCGTTCCCGCTCGAGCTCGCGCAGCGCATCGAATCGGGCGAGACGGCGCCGTACTACGTGGAATGGGTGCGGCAGCAGCTCGATCACCACTTCGGCCAGAAGCTGTACCAGCAGGGGCTCAAGGTCTACACGACGCTCGATCTCGACATGCAGGTGGCGGCCGAACGCGCGCTCGCCGAGCAGATCGGCGCGATCGAATCCGGCAAGTTCGGTCCGTACACGCACCTCACGTTCGAGCAGTATCAGGCCCGCAACGCCGAAGGCGCCGGCCTGGGCGGCGGCGCCGATTCGCCGTACCTGCAGGGATCGTTCGTGGCCGTGGACCCGCGCTCGGGCGCGGTGCGCGCGCTCGTGGGCGGACGCGACTTCGGGGATTCCAAGTTCAACCGCGCGGTGCAGGCGCTACGCCAGCCCGGCTCCACGTTCAAGCCGCTCGTGTACGCCACCGCGATCCGCGCGGGGCTGGGACCGGGCTACGTGGTGGACGACGCGCCGCTCGAGATGGATCAGGTGAGCGGCGAGATGTGGCGTCCGCAGAACTTCGATCTCAAGTTCGAAGGGCCCATGCCGATGCGGCGCGCGCTCTACATGTCGCGCAACATTCCGGCCATCCGCGTGGGACTCGAGCTCGGCCCGGACCCGGTGATCTCGATGGCGCGGCGCTTCGGCATCAGCACGCCGATTCCGCCGTATCCGTCGCTCTACATCGGCGCGGCCGACGTGTACCCGATCGAGATGATCGCCTCGTACTCGGTGTTCGCCAATCTCGGCCTGCGCACCACGCCGTACGCGATCCTGCGCGTGGAAACGGCCGACGGCGAAGTGCTCTGGCAGCCGCGTCCCGAGCGCGAGGCCGTGCTCACGCCGGAAGAGGCGTGGCTGATGGTGAACATGATGAAGGACGTGGTGGGACGCGGCACGGCCTACAATGCGACCACGGGCGCGGGATTCCGCGTGCCCGCGGGCGGCAAGACGGGCACCACGAACGACGGCGCCGACGTCTGGTTCATCGGTTACACGGCGGACCTGGTGGCCGGCCTCTGGCTGGGCTTCGACAAGCCGAAGAAGATCAAGGCCAACGCGCAGGGCGGATCGCTCGCGGCGCCGGCGTGGACGGCGTTCATGAACGACGTGTACAAGCGCAAGCCCGCGCCGCCCGACTGGCCGCGTCCGGACGGCATCGTGGTGCGCGAGATCGACGCGGCCACGGGCATGCTCGCGAACCTGTCGTGCCGCGGACAGATCGTGTCGGAGTACTTCGTGTACGGCAGCGAGCCGCGGCTCACGTGCACGGATTTCACGATCCAGTTGCCGCAGGTGCGCGGCGATTCGATCGTGGGCGGCGCCCTGCCGCGCGCGTACCGCGACACGACGAACCCGTTCCGCATCCCGCCCCCGTGATCGACGCCCGGCCGCGCGATACCCGTGTCGCGTGGCACGCGCGCTGGGTGCTTCCGATCGTCAGCGCCCCGCTCCACGACGGCGCGGTGGTGGTGGACGGCGACCGCATCGTGTGGGTGGGGCCGTCGGCGCACGCCGAGGCGGGGCGGCACGAATGGCTCGGCGACGCGATCCTGCTGCCCGGGCTGGTGAATGCGCACTCGCACCTCGAGCTCACGGCGCTGCGCGGTCTGCTCGAGGGGGTGGATTTTCGCGACTGGCTGCGCGTGATCACGGCCGTGCGCGCCGAGGTGCTCGACGCGGAGGCACTGCGGGTCGCGTCGCGGTTCGGTGTGTCGGAGGCGCTCCGCGCAGGGATCACCACGCTGGCGGACTGTTCGGCCACGGGCGCACCGCTCGAGGCGATGCGCGCGGTCGGCGTGCGCGGGCGCGTGTATCTGGAGACGTTCGGCCCGGACGTGGCGCAGGCCGGCGCGTCGATGGAAGCGCTCGTGAGCGGCGTGGAACGGCTCCGCGCGCAGGCGACCGTGCTCGTGGACGTGGGCGTGTCGCCGCACGCGCCGTACACGGTGTCGCCGGCGCTGTACGAGGCGGTGGCGCACTACGCGCGCGCGGAGCGGCTGCCGGTGGCCACGCACGTGGCGGAGAGCGCGGCCGAAGACGCGTTCGTGCGCGATGGCACGGGACCGTTCGCGGACAGGCTCAGGACGCGCGGGATCGCGGTGCAGCCCACGCACGGATCGCCGATCGCGCTGCTCGAGCGTGCCGGTGTGCTCGACACGCAGGTGCTGTGCATTCACGCGGTCCACGCGGACGCGGCGGACATCGCGCGCCTCGCGTCGGCGGGAGCGGCGGTGGCGCACTGCCCGGTGAGCAATGCGAAGCTGGGGCAGGGGATCGCGCCGGTGCGCGCGATGCTCGACGCGGGGATCGCCGTGGGGCTCGGCAGCGATTCGGTGGTGAGCAACGATCGCATGGATCTCGTGGCCGAGGCGCGACAGGCGGTGCTCGTGCAGTCACTCGCGGCGGGCACGCCGGATGCGCTGTCGGCGGCAACGGCGGTGGAGATGGCGACGCGCGGCGGCGCGCGGGCGCTCGGCATGCCGGCGCTCGGCGTGCTGGCGGCGGGGAGCGCGGCGGATCTGTGTGCGTTCCGGTGTGATGTGTACGAGGCGGTTCCCGTGTATGACCCGTACGTGGTGCTGGTGCACGTGCTCGGCGGCGGGCGCGCGGCGGCGCTGACGATGGTTGCGGGGAAGGTGCTGGTGCGGGACGGCGTGGAGGTGGCGGGGGGGGAGGAGCGGGGAGCGGTGGAGGTGATCGGAGAACGTGTGCGGGAGTGGATGGAGCGGAACAGGGGGTGAGGGGTTCCGTGCGTCCTTGTGGGGCCTATCCGTTTTTCTGTGTGTGAGGCAGGGTGAGTGGGTTACACGTGCTGG
>CAZUKU010000039.1:0-33940 GCA_964621045.1 uncultured Gemmatimonas sp. | reverse complement strand
CAGGAGGCGGTGGTGGAACAGGCGCTCATCGCGCTGTTCGCCGGCGGCAACTGTCCCACGATGACCTTGTGCAGTTCGGCGGTGATGCGGGCGCCGGCGGTATGGAGCCGGTCGGCGAGGGCGGCGTCGTCGAGCGAGAGGAGCTCGGAGTCGGGCGGCATGTTGGTGACGGTCACGCGGGAACCTCGTGGATGGTCAGCGGCTGAGGGCGTACACGATGTAGTTGATGCCGAGCTTGTAGGCTTCGTTGGACATGTCGATCGGGAAGTAGCCCAGATCGGAAAACTCCCAGTACTCCGCGATGTCGTTGTTGTAGTTCACGATCATCAGGAGACGCCGGGTGGGGTCGTTGTTCTCGAACACGCCGTAGAACACCGACGGAATACCCTGCAACGGATGGTGATAGTCGAGCGAGGCGATGCGGTAGAACGCGTCGAAGATGGGGTGCGACGTATCGAGCTGCACGAGGCGCGCGCCGGGGAGCACCCGCTGCACCTGCGCCTCGAAGTTGATCCAGTGGTTTCCGAAGAAGTCGTCGAAGATGAGGAACCCGCCCTTCTGCAGATACGCGCGCAGGCCGAGCACCTCGGCCTCCGACGGCCGCCAGAAGCCGGGTTCGGCCATGTACGCCACGGGAAAGCGGAACAGCTCCGGATTGTCCGTGCTGATGATCGTGCTCGCATCGGTGCGCACGCGGACGGTGGAGAGCTCGTTCAGGATCTTGAGGAAGTTCCGTTCGGCGCGCGGATAGTCGTGGCTCCAGGGGGCGCCGCCGCCCCCGCGGAAACCGAAGCTCTGCGGCTGGCTGTAGCTGATGCGCGCGAACACGAACCGTCCGTCGTATTCCGCATTGGGAAAATCCTCCATGCCGCGGCTTTCGCGCCCGCGCCCCTGCGCGAACGCGAGCGTCCAGAGGCCGAGCAGCAGCGCGCCCGCGAGCGTCCAGGTGCGGCGGTGTGTCATCGCGACGCTCCCGGCGGAGTGGACGCGCGCAGTTCGAGCAGCAGCGCCTGTGCCTTCTCGAAGCCGGGGGCGGTTTCGAGCATGGACAGCACTTCGCGCCGCGCGCCCGCCGTATCGCCGGCACGCGCGAGGGCGCGCGCCAACTGGTATCGCGCTTCGAGACGATCGGCCGGGCCGATCGCGAGCACGGCCCGCCGTTCGCGCACGGCCACGGCGTGCGCGCCCACGCGGGTCGCGGCCTCGGCGAGCCGCACGTGCACGGCGGCATCGTACGGCGCGATCCATATGACCCGTTCGAGCGCCGCCATGAGCCCGCGGTCGTCTCCCCGGGCCTCGAGCAGCGCGGCTTCGAGCAGGTTCGCCTCGAGCGCCGTTTCCTGCGAGCGGGTAATGAGCGCGAGCTGCGCGAGGGCGGCTGTCGTATCGGCGCGGTCGAGCGCGAGGCGGGCCAGATACCACGCGGGCCCGTTCGGCACGTGCTGATCGGGAAGCAGTGCCCGTGCCCGCTCGAAAGCGCGCTCGGCTTCGCGCGGACGCGACGCGTCGCGATGTTCGATCCCTTCGCGCATGGCGGTCACGAACGGGCCGCCCACGTCTCCGGGGCCGCTCCCCGGCTCCACGGCCGCGAGCGCGGTGCCGAAGCGCTGCTGCATGAAGGCGCGGAAGCGCGCGTCGAGGGAATCGCCGGAGATCCGGAGCACGCGCGCGAATGCTGCCGGCGACTCGAGCCCCTCCCGGTACGCCTGCAGCAGCGACGGAAACACCGCCGCGCCGAACTCCTGTTCGAGCATCTCGCACACGAGCGACGCGAGGTAGTAGCTGAACTGCACTTCGGCCGGATACCGCGGCCGCACGAATCCGTCGTTGAGCATACTTACCGGGCGCAGTTGGTCCGCCTTGTACGCGGCGAGGAACTGCACCGACGGCCCGGCGCCCCACCCTTCGCGCGCGCGGCGTTCCTCGAGCACCGAGAGCCCTTCGCTCAGCCAGCGGGACACACGGTGATCGCTCGCGCCGAGCGTGAACGTATGCGCGAGCTCGTGCCAGGCGGTGGAGCCCCAGTTGAACGAACCGGGTTCGCGCGCGGACGGCGCGTCCATCGCGAGCACGTCGCCGAAGCTCACACCGAGCGCACCGAGGCCGGCGAGTCCCACCGAACGTACCGAGAAATCGGCGTGCCGCCGGAAGATCTCGAACCGCACCGGCCGTTCAGGGCGCCAGGCATAACGCGTCTGGAGCGAATCGTACGCCTCTTCCAGGAGCGGCAGAAGGTAGAGCTCCACCAGCGCCGCGTCTTCCGGCGAGACCACGAGGCGGAACCGCCCGCGCTCGATGCTGGTGAAGCCGTTCATCTGGTCCAGCAGATCGAGCGTGTTCTTGTGCCAGAGGTTGAACGGATCGAGCGCGAAGGCGCGTTCGAGGGTGGCGCGGCCTTCGGTCATCGCGCCGGTGCGGAGCTGATTCGTGCCGAGCACGCCGAGCGCGCGCACGGAGCCGGAGTCCATGGCCACGGCCTGCTCGGCCCAGCGCACGCCGTCGGCGTAGCGGCGATGCCGGACCGCCGATTCGGCGAGCGTGGCATAGAACACGGCCGGCCGCGGATGCACGGCTTCGGCGGCGCGGCGCGTGGACGTATACGTGGCGGAATCACCCGTGAGCCAGGCCACGGCCGAGCGGAGCGCCCACGCTTCGATCGCGGACGAGTCCACGGCCAGCGCGCGATCGGCCGCGATGGCCGCGGAATCGTACGCTTCGGCCTCGAGATGCAGCCGTGCGAGCATCACGTGCGCTGCGGTGAGCGCGGGGTTGGCGGCCAGACTGCGGCGCACCGTGGCCATGGCCGCGCCTTCGCCCTCGAACTCCTGCACACGCGCCATGCCGAGCAGGGCGCGGGCGTTCGCTTCGTCGACACCCAGGACGTCGCCGAACGAACTCCGCGCATCGGGCGCGTTGTATTTGTCCAGCAGCAGTTCGCCCGCGCGCACACGCGCGTCGTGCAGCGTGCGATCCGCGTCCCAGCCGGCGTCGAACGCCGCGAGCGCCTGCCGCGCCAGCCGGGCGTCACGCCGGCCGAGCAGCACGTAGGCCCGTCCCGCCGCGACATGCTCCTCGGCCGTCCATTCGCGGCCGCTCCGTTCGTAGGTGCCCACGAGCCGTTCGGCGCGCTGAAGACCGTCGGCGATCGCGCCGCGCCGCACAGCGAGTTCCGCCCGCCCGGCCTCGGCTACGCGATGCAGCGGCGCCGTGGCCTGAACGGCCGCATCGTACGCGGAGTCGGCCGCGCGCAGCCGGCCGCGCAGGGCGAGCACGTCACCGAGCGTGGTGAGCTGCGCGGAACCACCGGCGCGCGCCGCGGCTTCGGCATCATCGAGCCGGCCGGCGTCGGCCATGGCCAGAATGCCGCGGCGGTCGGGATCATCCATGCACCACGCGCCGAGCAGCAGCGCGCATGTCGGGATCAGGAGCGCGGTGCGCCAGAAAGCGTGACGAGGCCGGCGCGAGCCGGCGGCATGGCCGTTCACGGCGTGCCTCCCGCGGCGCGGATCGCCTGCGTTTTTTCAGCGATGGCCAGGAGCAGCCGTTCGAGCTCCCGCTCATACGCATCCGGCGCCATGCCGTCCTTGCGCGCGCGGAGCGCCGCGACTTCCTGTTCGAGCACGCGGCGTTCGGCCACGAGCGCGGCGGTGCGCGGATCCGCGGCCGTCGCACGCCCTCCGAAGGTCACGGTGGACGCGAGCGACGAATCACTCAGCACCGCGTGCTCGGTGAGCATGCGATTGCCCGTTTCGTATTCGCGCGCCACTTCACGCTCGGCGTACGCGAACGCTTCGAGTGCCGATACCTGTCCGTCCTTGTCCGCGTCGGCTTCCCCGGACACGAGCCCCTGCACGAAGTACGTCGCGAACCGGGTGTCGTTGCGCTCCACGCTGCTCTTCGTGGCGGTGAGGATCACGCGGCCCGGCCCGGCCAGCACGCGCGTGAAGTCGCCGCTCGCGCTGGCGGCATTCACGAACACCACCGTCTGCTGCCGGAAGCCGCTCAGCCAGGTGGCATAGTCGGCGGCGGTGGGATCGGGCCCCGGCAGATTCACGCGGGATTCGGCGCCCTGTCCGCTGCCGTGTCCGTGCAGGAACACGAACACCACGTCACCCGCCTTCGCGCGGCGCGACAGCGCGAGGAACGCGTCGGCCACCGCTTCCTTCGTGGACCGGCCGCGGAAGCGGACGGGATCCCGCGAGGCGTCTTCGGTGAGCACGATCAGACTCGAATCGGCCACGTTCCACTTCGTTTTCGCGACATCGTGCAGCAGGACCGCGGCGCCGAAGAACGCATCGCGGTACACCGCCTCACCGCCCAGCCCGGTGATCACGAGCACGTGCTGCTGCTGGGCATGCGCGGGCATCGCGCCCAGCGCACCGCACAGAATCGCGCCGAGCATCACGCCCGCCACACGCATCCCGCGCACCGCGCACCGCGCCCCACGCAGCATGTGCGCGCCGAGCGAACGGTCCGATCTCCGTTCGTGTCTCGTCATCACGCCAACCCCCGCCACCGTCGCCAGGTCCATTCGGCGCCGAGGCACAGCGCCAGCAACAGAAATACCGCCGGCATGTCCCAGAGGTCCTTCGTATCGCGAACCACGACACCCGCTTCCGTATACGACACGTCGTCCACGAGACGCGCGGCGTCGGCGAGCGGCACGTATCGCCCTCCCGTTTCCTGCGCCACGCGCCGGAGCAGCGGCACGCGCTGCTCCGCCTGCGTGACGTCGGCGTCGGCATCGTCCACGAGCAGCGTGCCGGAGGTGGTGTGCAGCGTGTCCCGGCCGCGCACGACGCGCGTGGCCAGCGTGTGCACCCCCGTTTCCGTAGGCACGAAACGTCCGGTGTACACACCGTCGGCGCGCACGGACCAGTCGAGCACGACGTCCGTGGCGTCGCCCGACGGCGGAATCACCGTGGTAATCACCGACGCATCGTTGACGTCGAGATACGTGGCATCGACCACCTGCGCGCGCAGCGTCACCGGCTCGCCCGTGCCGAGGCGGTCCGGCGCGGCCGTGACCGTGGTGCGGTCGGGGACGCCGTCCACCAGCCAGCGCAGCAGCTGACGCCACAGGATGAGATGTGTCTCGTCTTCCACCGCCATGTCGGCGTGCATGCGCCAGAGCCACGAATCCTGCACGCCGAACACGGCGCCGATGCCGCGTCCGTACCGATGGAACGCGAGCAGCGGCTGATCGATCGTGCTCTCGGACGTGCGGCCCGTGAGCAGCGCCGTGGCGCCCGGCCGGAGCGCGCCCAGCGCATTCACCGACGTGAGCGGCGGCAGCGTGCCCCACTTCTCCGTGGACTGCGCATCCGTGGCCGCGAGCTGCAGCGCCGCGTGCGCCCGTCCCGCGGTGGTGGGGCGCAGCGTGTACGTGACCGGCGCGCCGGCCGTATCGCGCGGCGCGCGGTCGAGGGCGATCGGCAGCACATCGGCGAGCGGCGTGCCGCGGTATCCGCCTTCATTGAGCGCGCTCCGGCCGCCGAGCGCGAGCAACCCGCCGCCGCGCACGTTCACGAAGTCGGCCAGCATGCGGAGCTGATCGCCGGTAAAGAACGACGCTTCGATGCTGCCGAGTACGAGCGCGCGATATCCGTACAGCTCTTCGCGCGTGGACGGGAATCCCACGACCAGTTCGAGACTGTCGCGCACACCGAGTCGCAGGAACTTGCCTTCCGCGCTCCGGAGCAGTCCCACGAGCTGCAGGCCGCTGTCGGCCGAGACCGCACGACGCAGGAACGCGAACTCGGGGCGCGGTTCCCCTTCCAGATAGAGCACGCGCTCCGGGCCGCGGCGCACGTGCAGCACCGTATGCGCGACGTTGTTCTCGGGCACGAGTTCGTTCGCGAGCGGTGTGGCGCGCACCGACAGGCGATAGGTGCCGGCCGGCAGGGGCGACACGCGCAGACGGACCGACACCACGTCGCCGCTTCGCGGCGCGCGCACCGTTTCCGTGGCCACGATGCGTCCATCCGCTTCGGCCGTGACCGTCACCGGATCACTGCCCGTGCCGCGGAGCCGCACGGCCGCGTCCACGAGCACCGTGCCGCCGGCGAGCGCCGTGCTCGCGGCCGTGACCCGTTCCACCGCGACATCGCGATCGAAGCGCGCCTGGCCCACGCCGACGGTATACACGGGCACCTTCCGCGCGCGCAGGCCGAGCAGCGCGGCATCCAGATCGCCGCCGCCGTTGTCGGCGCCGTCGCTCACCACCACGATGCCGGCGAGCGGCACGCCGGTGAGTTCCTGGCGCGTGGCGTCGAGCGCATGTGCAAGATCGGTGCGCGTGCCCGTGGCCTCGAGCGCGTCCACTCCGTCCACACCGCGCGTTTCGGCGGCGAAGCGCACGAAGCGCAGCGCGAACCGGTCGGCCAGCGCCCGCACGATCGCGCTCGAATCGGCGAAGGTACGCTGCATCGCGGCGAGACGGGTGGCGCCGTCCATGTCGGCGATGCGCTGGCTGCGCGAATCATCGAACAGAATGGCGAGCACGTTCCGCTGCGGCACCGCCGACACCACCACCAGCGCCGGACGCAGCAGACAGGCGATCAGCAGGAACAGCGTGGCGAGGCGAAGTCCGCCCAGCACCATCCGGTCGGCCGGCCGCACGGAATGCACCCGGGCGTACATGGTCACCACCAGCGCGGCCGCGCCGATCGCGCCCACCGCGAGCAGCACCGGTGGCACGACGGGCGCCAGCACCAGCTCACCGCGTTCGAAAACGCGGGGCGAGTACTTGAACAGGAAGGTGAGGAAGGATTCGAGGAAGGAGGGCACGGCGTTTCATTACGGACGACATGGCTGGCGCGCTGGCGCCGGTCGCATGACGCCCCATTCGGAACGTATCACGCGCCAACGCCCGACGCGTCGCCCGGAGGGATGAAGGACCGGATCCCGTGACGGAACGACAGCATGCCTCACATACGGAACTCTGACCGGACGAACCGGCAAACGTTAAGGCGGACATATCGGCGTCTCACAGCATTTTGCCCGCATGCTCCGTACACTCCGACAAAGCTGTCGGACACCCACCCCTCCTCAATTCGGACCGACCCCTCCATGTTCCGTTCGTCCCAGTCCACCCTCATGGCTGCCGCGGCGCTCTTCGCCGTTGCCTCGGCCCGATCGCTGACGGCGCAGGAGACCCGGCCGGACAGCGTCGCCCAGCGACTCGAAGGGGCCGTGATCCAGGCACGGCGCGCGCCCGCTGTGGTCGGAGGATCGGCCGCCCTCGTCGTGCGACCGGATTCGCTGCGGCTCGCGCCCACGGCCAATCTCGATGATCTCATGCGGGCCGTCCCCCTCGTGCTCGTGCGACAGAACTCGCGCGGAGAGGTCGAGTTCAGCGCGCGCGGCGCGGAAAGCCGGCAGGTGGGAATCCTGATGGACGGCCTGCCGCTTTCCTATGGATGGGATGGACGCGCCGACGTGTCGCTCGTGCCGATCACCGGCGTCTCGTCGGTCACGTACACGCGCGGTCTCGGCACGCTGCTCGCCGGCGCCAACACGCTCGGCGGCGTGATCCAGCTCCGGCTCGACGAACCCCTGGACGGCACGGGATGGCAGTCCCGCCTCATGCTCGGCTCCGACCAGACGGGTGCCCGCCAGACCGTGGCGAGCACCGGCACCACCCGCCGCCTCGACAACGGCTCGGCGTTCACCGTGCGCGGCGGCGGCGCCTACCGGCAGCGCGACGGCTTCACGCGCGCCTCCGGCATCTCCGACGTGCGGAGCGGCGAATCCCTCCGCATCGGCACCGACCTCGAACAGTACGACGCCTTCGGCCACGCCAGTTGGCGCGCGGCCAACGGCGCCTCGCTCGGCGCCACCGCCACGATGTACGATGCCGAGCGCGGCGTGGCCCCCGAGCTCCATCTCGAAACGCCGCGGTACTGGCGCTATCCCGAGGCCCGGCGGTCGGCGGTCATCGTGAAGGGCGCCGCGCCGGAGCTCTCCACGAGCGCCGGGCTCACGCAGCTCGAAGCCAGCGTGGGACGCGTGGCCAGCAGCATGCTGATCGAGCAGTTCGGCACCCCCGCCTACAGCGAGATCACCGGCACCGAAGCGGGCGAGGAAGCCAACGTGATCGGCCGGGTCCAGCTTCGGCAGACGCTCCCCAACGGCGGCCAGTTCACCGCGGCCGTCAACAGCGGGCGCGTCCGCTACCTCGAAACGCTCAACACCGACCCCACCGCCACCTACCGCCAGGAGCTGATGAGCGTGGGCGCCGAGGCCATGTGGCCCGTGGGAAGCCGCACCGTGATCGGCGGCGGCCTCGTGAGCGACCGGGCCAGCACTCCGGAGGCCGGCGGCAAGCCGCTGCAGGCCGACCAGAGCAGCACCGGCTGGCGCATCGGCGGCACGTCGCAGATCGCCACCGGGCTCCGGCTGCACGCCAGCGCCAGCCAGCGGGCGCGCTTCCCGGCGCTCCGCGAGCTCTACTCCGGCGCCCTCAACCGCTTCGAACCCAATCCCGATCTCCAGCCCGAGCGCCTGCTCGTGACCGAAGCCGGGCTCACGTTCGGCGACGCGGACGCGGTGAGCGGCTGGTCCTTCCAGGCCACCGGCTTCCGGCAGGATCTCCGCGACGGGATCGTGCGCATCTCCGTCCCCGAGCGGATGTTCAAGCGGGTGAACCAGAACGATCAGGAGAGCCTCGGCATGGAGACCATCCTGGGCTGGCGCGGCGGGCCGGATCGGCCGTCGCTGCTGCTCGATCTGGTGGGCCAGCGCGTCCGCATCTCCGAAATCGGCTCGAGCGAAGGGCCGTCCAAGCCCGAGCACCAGCCCAGCCTGCGCGCCGGCCTCGACGGCACGCTGCCCATCGGCCGCGGATTCGTGGCCGGCACGAACATCGTGCACATC
Organism: uncultured Gemmatimonas sp.; assembly: GCA_964621045.1. Lineage (GTDB taxonomy): Bacteria > Gemmatimonadota > Gemmatimonadetes > Gemmatimonadales > Gemmatimonadaceae > JAABRT01. The sequence continues at coordinate 25,063 of CAZUKU010000039.1, read as the reverse complement.
GGGTCGCAGTACTGCGTGCACCCCGAGCTGGGCAACAACGTGTCGCTCGACGCGCAGACCGCCGCCGGCGTGTCGCTCGAGCGCCGGTGGGCGATGCCCGGGCTCAAGGCCTTCCGCTGGCTCCGCGTGCTCGGCGCCGTGGACAACCTGACGAACGCGGCCATGTACGAGCAGTGCGGCATCCCGCGTGCCGGCCGTACGCTCCGGCTGTCGCTGCAGTTGCTGTAACGCGCCGGTTCGCGCGCCGGATGCTCTAGCGAAGAGCCGGCGCGCGAGCGGGCAGGATCGCGGGCTCCGCCCCCTGCTCCACCCCCACGGCCCCCATCAGCGCCTCCACGAAGGCGTCGACGAGGGGCCGTTTGAGCACCAGCCGCCGCTGCACGAGCCGCACCTCCCGCACCGGCGCCGGCTCCACGAACGGGATCACCCGGGCCGATGACGGCACCCGTTCCGGCAGCGCCAGGAGCGGCAGCAACGTGAAGCCCTCGCCCCCCTCCACCAGGCGCCGGAGCGTCTCCACGTTCCCGCTCTCGAAGCGCACCACGCTGGCGCAGCTCGCGCCTTCCCCGTCGCGCCGGCCGTCCCGGTCGCGGCACAGCCGCACCGTCTGCTCCCGCAGGCAGTGCTCCTCCGACAGCAGCCACACGTCGCTTCCCGACAGCTCCTCGGCCCGCACGGTGGCGCGTTCCGCCAGCGGGTGGTCGGCATGGACATACACGAAGAGCGGCTCGCGGAAGAGCGCCCGCTGGCTCAACCCCGGCGTGTCCGGGGCCGTGGCGATGACACCGATGTCGAGCGCATCCGCGCGCAGGGCGTCGAGCAGCCGGTCGGTGGGCAGCTCGTCCACCACCAGCCGGAGCCCCGGGTGGGCGCGGGTGAGGGTGCGAAGGAACCGCGGGAGCAGATAGGGCGCCAGCGTGGGAATCACTCCCACCCGCAGCTCGCCGGCGATCACCCCGGTGTGAGCCTCCCGCAGCTCGGCCAGATGACCGGCTTCGCGGAGCACCACGCGCGCCTGCTCGAGCAGCGCCCGTCCCGCCTCCGTGGGCACGACCGGCTGCCGGGAGCGATCGAACAGCGTCACCCCGATCGTCCGCTCGAGCTTCCGGAGCTGCATCGACAGCGCGGGCTGGGACACGTGGCAGGCGTCGGCGGCCCGTCCGAAGTGCCCGTGCGTGGCCACGGCCACCGCGTATTCGAGCTGCGTGATGGTATAGGCGAGCGGCATAATCGAAATATATCGAACGATCAGAACAATGTATTTCTCTGATTGATGCAGCCTCCGTACTTTCACGGAGTCCGCCGCCCCGGCTGTTCCGCGGGACGGCCCGGTCTTCGCCCCACCCTTCCTTCCGGCTCTCCACCGATCTTCCCATGGCCAACGACCCCACTCTGACCACGCTGAACGGCGCCCCCATCGGCGTGCAGCAGGCGCTCACCGCCGGCCCGCGCGGCCCGCTGCTCATGCAGGACGTGCACCTGCTCGAGCAGATGCAGCACTTCAACCGGGAGCGCATCCCCGAGCGCGTGGTGCACGCCAAGGGCTCCGGCGCGTTCGGCACTTTCCGCGTCACGCAGGACGTCACGCGCTTCACGCGCGCGAAGTTCCTCGAATCCGTGGGCAAGGAGACGGAGGTGTTCCTCCGCTTCTCCACCGTGGCCGGCGAACGCGGAGCGGCCGACGCCGAGCGCGACGTGCGCGGCTTCGCCGTCAAGTTCTACACGGAGGAAGGGAACTGGGATCTCGTGGGCAACAACACGCCGGTGTTCTTCGTGCGCGATCCGTTCAAGTTCAAGAACTTCATCCACACGCAGAAGCGGCATCCGGAAACGAACCTGCGCAACGACGACATGCAGTGGGACTTCTGGTCGCAGTCGCCGGAATCGCTGCATCAGGTCACGATTCTCTTCAGCGATCGCGGCATCCCGGCGTCGTACCGCCACATGCACGGCTTCGGCAGCCACACGTACAGCTTCATCAACCGCGACGGCGAGCGGGTGTGGGTGAAGTTCCACTTCAAGTCGCTGCAGGGGATCCGCACGCTCTCCGACGAGCAGGCCACGGGCATCATCGGCACCGACCGCGAAAGCCATCAGCGCGACCTGTTCTCGGCCATCCAGCGCGGCGAGTTCCCGCAGTGGCGCGTGTGCATCCAGGTGATGACGCAGGCGCAGGCGGAGACGTTCCGCTGGAATCCGTTCGACCTCACGAAGGTGTGGCCGCACGGCGAGTTCCCGCTGCACGAAGTCGGCATCCTCGAGCTCAACCGCAATCCGGCCAATTACTTCGCCGACGTGGAACAGGCCGCGTTCAAGCCGAGCGCGCTCGTGCCCGGCATCGGGCCGAGCCCCGACAAGATGCTGCAGGCGCGGCTCATGTCGTACGCCGACACGCACCTCTATCGCCTGGGCGCGAATCATCATCAGGTGCCGGTGAACGCGCCGCGCTGCCCGGTGATGAACTATTCGCGCGACGGTACGATGGCCAACGCCGCCAACTACGGCAGCGCGCCGAACTACTGGCCCAACACGCTCCCCGGCACGCCCAAGCCGGATCCCACGTTCGCCGATCCGGCGTGGCAGCTCGGTGAAACGATCGTGGACCGGTTCGACAGCACCGTCGATCACGACGACTACTCGCAGGTGAAGGCGCTCTACGCGCTCTTCGACGACGGGCAGCGCGATCGTCTCACCACGCGCATCGCCGGCGCGCTCGGGCATGCCCGGCATGAAGTGCAGATCCGCCAGCTCTGCCACTTCTTCCGCGCCGACGAAGACTACGGCAGCCGGGTGGCGGTCAAGCTCGGCATCGATCTCGCCGCCGTCATGGAAGGGCTGGCCGGGCACGCGGCCATGACCGCGGGGTAATATCCGGAGCACGCCGGTCGTCCGCGAGGATGGCCGGCGTGCTTTCCCGGCACAGGAGGCGGCATGACCCGATTCTGGACGTGGAATACGGTGCAGGGGTCCAGGCGCGCCGGCCTCGCCGGCCGCCTGCTGTTCGCCGCGCTGCTCATGGCCGCGGCGCCGCTCTCCGCGCAGGGCGTCCTCGTGGGCCGGGTAGCCGACGAGCGGGGCACGCCCATTCCCGGTGCCGACGTGCGCGTCAGCTCGGTGAGCCAGCAGGTGACCACGGATGCGGACGGCTGGTTCCGGGTGTCGCCCATGCCCACGGGGCTCTACTACTTCGGCGTCCGCCGCATCGGCTACCGGCCGGCGGCCGACCTGCTCCGCTTCGCCGCGAACGACACCGTGGACGTGACGCTCGAGCGCATCGGCCCCGAGCTCGACACGGTGCGGGTGCAGGCGCGGGCCGACGCCGCGTGGGAACGCGAGATGCGCCGCTACAACCTCGCGATCGACGCGGCCCGCTTCGGCAATGTCCTGACCGCGCGCGACATCGAGGAGCGCAAGCCGATCTGGACGAGCGACCTGTTCCAGACGCAGCCGGGATTCACCGTGATGGGCGGCGGTGGCGGCGCCCGTGTGCTGGGGAGCCGCGGACGCTGCCCTCCCGCCGTGTTCGTGGACGGCCAGTTCGTGCCCGGCTTCGGCATCAACGACATCCAGCCGCGCGCCATCAAGCTGCTCGTGAGCTACCGGAGCGGCGCCTCCATGCCCGCGCAGCTCCAGGTGCCGCGCGCCAACACCAACTGCGGCGCGATCATGGTCTTCACCATCTAGCCGGCGCCGCGGCCCCGGGATCCGCCGGACGGGTTTGGCCTCCGCGTGTCCCGGGTGCATCTTCAGGGAGCATCTGCCCGTTGGGAAGCCCGACACCGGCGTCCGCCGGCTTCGTGTCCTGTCACGCGCTTCCCGGAGCCCTACTCTCCCTTCAGCAGCATGGCCAAGATCAAGGTTGTGAACCCCGTCGTCGAAATGGACGGCGACGAGATGACGCGCATCATCTGGACGTTCATCAAGGACAAGCTCGTCCTGCCCTACCTGGACGTCCAGCTCGACTACTACGACCTCGGCATCGAGCACCGGGACGCCACGAACGACCAGGTCACCATCGACGCCGCCGAGGCCACGAAGCGGCACGGCGTGGCCGTCAAGTGCGCCACCATCACGCCCGACGAAGCGCGCGTGGAGGAGTTCGGCCTCAAGAAGATGTGGCGGAGCCCCAACGGCACCATCCGCAACATCCTCGGCGGCGTGATCTTCCGCGAGCCCATCATCATGTCCAACATCCCGCGCCTCGTGCCGGGATGGACGAAGCCGATCGTGGTGGGCCGTCACGCGCACGGCGACCAGTACAAGGCCACCGACTTCAAGGTCGCCGGCCCCGGCACGGTCACCATCACGTACACGCCGGACGATGGCGGCGAGCCCATGCAGTTCGAGGTCGCGCGCTTCGGCCAGGACGGCGGCGTGGCCATGGGCATGTACAACTACAACGACTCCATCCGGGATTTCGCGCGCGCCAGCTTCCGCTACGGCCTGCAGCGCAACTTCCCGGTGTACATGAGCACCAAGAACACCATCCTCAAGGCCTACGACGGCGCCTTCAAGGACATCTTCGCGCAGGTGTTCGCCGACGAGTTCAAGGCCGATTTCGACGCGAAGGGGCTCACGTACGAACACCGCCTCATCGACGACATGGTGGCCGCCGCGCTCAAGTGGGAAGGCGGCTACGTGTGGGCGTGCAAGAACTATGACGGCGACGTGCAGTCGGACATCGTGGCCCAGGGCTTCGGCTCGCTCGGCCTCATGACGAGCGTGCTGCTCACGCCCGACGGCCGCACCATGGAGGCGGAAGCCGCGCACGGCACGGTCACGCGCCACTACCGCGAACACCAGAAGGGACGCAAGACCTCCACGAACCCGATCGCGTCCATCTTCGCGTGGACGCGCGGCCTCGCGCACCGCGGCCGCCTCGACGGCACGCCCGACGTGGTGAAGTTCGCGGACGCGCTCGAAGCCGTGTGCATCGAGGCCGTGGAAGCCGGCGAGATGACGAAGGACCTCGCGATCCTCATCGCGAAGGACGCGCCGTACCTCGACACCGAGGCCTTCCTCGACGCGCTCGACCGCCGGTTGCAGGCGAAGATGGCGTAACCGCGCGGGCAGCGGCGCGCGGATGCCGCCGCTGCACCGGTGAGCAGTGCCCACGAACGGCTGAGCCTGCAGGCTCAGCCGTTCTGCGTGAGAGCCGCCACGATCAGGGCCACGACCAGCGCCGCGAGCACCGCGGCGGAGATCTTCCACCACGACCAGGGCCGGTCGCCCTGCACGCGTCCGGTCTGGCCGTTCACCACCACGCGGTACGACTTGTCGCGGAACCGGTACGACGCGATCCATACCGGCAGCAGGATGTGCTTGAACAGGATCGCGCCGTAGCGCGTGTCGATCTGGTGCACGCGCTGCTGGTGCCCGCCGATGTCGCGGCGCACCGCGCTGTCGATCGCCCGCGCGAACCGCTCCTGCGCCTCGCCGAAGCCGGCTTCGAGCCCCACCTGGTACGCTTCCACCGTGAAGCCGGCCACGTAGTCGTCGGCCACGGGCACGAGCTTCGACGTATCCCATCCTTCCAGCACGCCGGCCAGGTGCGAGGGAATGCTGTGCGACGCGAGCACGATCTCGTCGTCGAAGTGCACGGCCACGCGCCCCGACGCCGGGTACCAGTCGGTCACGATGCGCGTGACGGGCACCATCTTCCCCTCGGCGTTCCGCCGCATTTCCGTGACCGTGCGGTTGATGCCGCGCTGTCCCGTGTACCGGCTCACCGTGTCCGCGTCGAACGTCCAGCAGGGCACGTACACGCCGCGCACGCCCTGCGCCGCGCGCACCGTTTTCTTCAGCGCGTTCGGCGCGAACCAGCGCCCTTCGATCCATTTCCGGAAGAGCTGCTGCGCGCTCGCCGGCTCCAGCGCGAACGGCACGATGCCGCGCGGCCGGATCTGGCGCTCCGCATGCGCGTGCACGGACACCATGGGCGAGGCGCAGAACGCGCACTGCGATGCCGTCACGTTCGGGTCGAATACGGTCTGCGCGCCGCACTGCGGACAATCCACGATCTGCTGCACGAGCGCCGGCTCGTTCCCCGCCTGCCGCCGCAGATGCTCCCGGAAATCGAGCTCCTCGTGCGCCTCGGCGAGGGCCTCCGCCTCTACGGCGGGGAGATCGTTGATCGTGCCGCAGGTGGGGCAGGTGAGCCGGCCCGTGCCGGGCGCGAACTGCAGCGACGCACCGCAGTTCGTGCAGGGAAACGCGCGCCCTGCCATGGGCGCGCCCGTCACGGCGTGTTCGGCTCCGACTTCCGGAACGCGATGCCGCTCGCCTGCCGTGGCGCGGTCAGCGATACGCGCGGGATCGTCGTACTCTGCTTGCGGGTGCCGAATCCGGGCTGCATGATGCGGTACTCCGGTCCGCCGGTCGCGGACGCACGGGATGGATACTGTCGGGATCTGCGTCGTTCCACCGCTCTCACCCGTTTTTCGGCTGCGGGGCATTGCAGCTATGAACATAGCGCGCACGCGCCGGGTCGCCACGACCGGCCTCTTCCCTCAGCTCGCGCTCGCCGCCGCCCTGGCGGGCTCGCTCGAGCCGCGCCCCACCGTCACGCCGTAACCAGCCGTAACCACGCCCACCTGCTCCCCGTGAATACTCGCACCGGCACGCCACGCGCTTTCCTCCGCTACGTCGCTCCCTTCGCGGCGTCGCTGTCCCTCGCGGCCTGCACCCGCGATGCTGGCCCCCCGCTCACCGAAGGCCAGACCACGCGCGGCCTCGTGGTCTCCGCCAGCGCGATCGCCAGCCAGGCCGGCAGCGACGTGCTCGCGGCGGGCGGCAACGCCGTGGACGCGGCCATCGCCACCGGCCTCGCCCTCGCCGTCACATACCCCACCGCCGGCAACATCGGCGGCGGCGGGTTCATGGTGATCCGCTTCCCGGACGGGCGCGCCACCACGATCGACTTCCGCGAAAAGGCCCCCGCCGCCGCGCATCCGGACATGTTCCTCGACGACACGGGCGCGTATTCGTCGCGCCGGCACCATGCGTCGCACCTGTCGGTGGGCGTGCCGGGCACCGTGGCCGGCTTCGCGCTCGCGCACGAGAAGTACGGGTCGCGCGACTGGGCATCGCTCGTGGAACCCGCGGTGCGGCTCGCCGCCGACGGCTTCGAGGTGCCCACCGGCCTGGCCGCCTCGCTCACCGGCGCGCAGCGCAGGCTGGGCAACTATCCGGCGTCGCTCGCCGCGTACTACAAGCCCGACAGCACCGCCTATGCCGAAGGCGAGCGTCTCGTGCTGGGCGATCTCGGACGCACGCTCGGCCGCATCCGCGACGAAGGGCGCGACGGGTTCTACCGCGGCGAAACGGCCCGCCTGATCGTGGAGGAGATGCAGCGCGGCGGCGGGCTCATCACCGCGGAGGATCTCGCCGCCTACGAAGCAAAGGAGCGGGAGCCGGTGCGCGGCACGTACCGCGGGTACGAGATCATCGCCATGCCGCCGCCGAGCTCCGGCGGCGTGGCCATGATCGAGATGCTCAACATCCTCGAAGGGTTCGATCTGCGTGACGCCGGCCACAACTCGCCGCGCGCCGCGCATCTCATCGCCGAAAGCATGCGCCGCGCGTTCCGCGACCGGGCGCAGCACATCGCCGACCCCGATTTCGTGAACGTGCCGGTGGCCCGTCTCACCGACAAGGCATATGCCGAGGAGCTGCGGGGCACGATCGACCCCGAGCGGGCCTCGGTCTCGAGCCCCGCCGATGTGGTGATCGATACCGAGAGCGACGAAACCACGCACTACTCCGTGGTGGACGCGAACGGCCTCGCCGTGTCGGTCACGTACACGCTCGAAGCCGGCTACGGCCTGGGCGCGGTGGTGGCGGGCGCCGGGTTCCTGCTCAACAACGAGATGGGCGACTTCAACGGCAAGCCCGGACTCACCGACAGCACCGGCCTCATCGGCACGGCCGCGAACGTGGCGCGTCCCGGCAAGCGCATGCTCTCCAGCATGACGCCCACCATCGTGGCGAAGGACGGCAAGCTCGTGGCCGTGATCGGCAGCCCCGGCGGCCGTACGATCATCAACACGGTGCTGCAGGTGGTGCTCAACATCATCGATTTCGACATGCCGATCACCGACGCCGTGGCCGCGCCGCGGCTGCATCATCAGTGGTTGCCGGATCTGCTGCGCGCCGAGGCCGATGGGCTGACACCCGGAGCCGTGGCCACGCTCGAAGCCATGGGACATCGGGTGCGCATGGGCGGCCGGCAGGGCACCGCGCACTCCATCGGCGTGGACGCGCGCGGCGTGCGCACCGGCGCGCCGGATGCCCGCGATCGGGACGCCGGGGCCGCGACGCAGCAGCCCTGATCGAAGAATTGATTCGCGCGCCGCTGCGCAGTGGTCCTGATCGCGGGAGTGGTTCCCGCGCCGCCGCGGTCGGTCAGCGGCGCGCGGGCTCCACACGCATGCTCGCGATCACGTCCCCTTCGAGCACGCCGTCCACTACGTCGATCCCGCTCACCACTTCGGCGAACACCGTGTAGTCGCGGGTGAGCCGCGCATTGTCGCGCAGGTTCACGAACCACTGCGCGTCGCCGGTATCGTGGCCGCGCGTGCTCATCCCCACGGTCCCCCGCAGGTGCGGCACTGTGCCCAGTTCGTCGCGCAGATAGCGGTCGAGTCCCACGTATTCGTTCGCGCCCGGGCTGCCACCCTGGATCACGAAGTCGTGCTCCACGCGGTGCCAGGTGAGTCCGTCGTAGTAGCCCCGCTCCGCGAGCTCGAGAATCCGCGCGGCCATCATCGGCGCCACGTCACCGCGGAGCCGCACCACGAACGCGCCGCCGCCGCTCGCATCCGCCATGACCACGCGAATGTGCACCGTATCGCCGAGCGCGAGCGCCACGGCGCGCGGTGGCAGCACCGCCTCGGGCGCGGGAATCCGCTCACGCGCGGTATCACCGCCCATGGCCGCGAGCAGCGCCACGCGCACGTCGCGTTCCGACGCGCTGGCTCGCTGCGCCCATCGCGTGTACACGGGCGCCACGCGATCGGCGAGCCCGGCATGCGTCGAGCCCGCCAGCGCGAGTGCCGCCGACCGCACCACCTGCGCCATGGAATCCGCGAGCGCGTCGAGATAGAGCGCGTCGTCGGCATGGCCCGAAAGGCGGCGCAGCGCATCGATCGCGAGCGAGCGGACGTTCGCATCGCCGTCACGCGCGAAGGAACGCAGACGCGCCGTGTCGCCGAGCTGCGCGGCCGCGCGCGCCGCGTACTGGCGCACCTCGGGCTGCGCATGCGTGGCGAGACGCGTCACGTGCGACGCCGCGTCGGACGTGTTCATGCGGGCCAACGCCGTCAGCGCGTGCGTCGCGGCATGCCACGACACGGCCCCCGCGCGGCGGTGTGACGCGTCGGCCGGGAGCTCGCCGATCCAGCGGCGGAGCTCGGCAGCGATCGGATCGTGCGACGCGCAGGGCGCGCCGAGCAGCCCCGCGGCACGGAGCCGCACCGGCCATGCGCTGTCGCTCAGGGCCGCGTGCAACGCGGCGCAGTCGTTCCGCTGGGCGGTGAGCGCACGATAGCGAAGGCGCCAGGCCGGCTCCGGATACACCGGCGGCGACGGCAGCGCGGGCAGGGCCTGGAGCGAGTCCCGCCGCGCGAACACGGGATCGGTGATGCGTTCGCCCGCCCGGACGGCGAGGGCGCGGATTCGCGCGTCCGCGTGCCCCGCACCGAGCGCGAGCGCGGGATCCGTGGCATTCCGCGTATCCTCGGCGAGGAGGATGCGGCCCACGAGAGCGGAGTCGGCGCTGGTGAGCGGACGCGACTGGCCGTGGAGGGCGACCGGTGTCAGCGCCAGCAGCAGCGCGAGGCGCATTCCGGTCCGGCGGCACGAAGGGATGGTGCGAAGCGTCATGATCGAAGACAGGACGGAAACCACGGGGAACAGCCGTCCCTCAAGCTGGCTGCCGTCGCCGCCGACGTCCACCGGCATCTACCGTTCATCAGCCGCCGGCGCACCCTCGCGGTTCCACCCCTTGTCATCCATCCCCCGCCCTCGCGTCATCGATTGCCCGGTCCCGCCCCGCCGCGCGCCGGGCCACCTTTCGGCATGTCCCCGGACGATCCCGTCTTCACCGCCCGCGGCCTCGCCAGGAGCTATCGCATGGGCGAGGTGGAAGTGCACGCGCTCCGCGCGCTCGACCTCGACCTCTTCCCGGGCGAATACGTGGTCATCCTGGGGCCGAGCGGCAGCGGCAAGTCCACCCTGCTCAACATCCTCGGCGGGCTCGACGTCCCCTCCGACGGCCACGTGCAGTTCCGGGACCACGACCTCGCCGGCACCGACGACGCGGCCCGCACGCAGTACCGCCGCGAGCACGTGGGCTTCGTGTTCCAGTTCTTCAACCTCATTCCGAGTCTCACCGCGCTCGAGAACGTGCAGCTCGTCACCGAGATCGCGCACGATCCGCTCGATCCCGCCGAGGCGCTGCGTCTCGTGGGGCTCGGCGAACGGCTCGATTTCTTCCCCGCGCAGCTCTCCGGCGGCGAGCAGCAGCGCGTCGCGATCGCGCGCGCCATCGCCAAGCGCCCCGACGTGCTGCTCTGCGACGAACCCACCGGCTCGCTCGACGTGGAAACCGGCAAGACCGTGCTCGAAGTGCTCGAGCACGTGAACCGCACGCTCGGCACCACCGTGGTCGTCATCACGCACAACGCATCCATCGGACGCCTTGCCGACCGCGTGCTCCGCATGCGCGACGGCCGCATCGTGGAGGACGAGCGCCATGAATCGCGGGAGTCGGTGGAGGACGTGAACTGGTGACGCAGCGCCGGCCTCGCCGCACGCCCCAGGGGAAATTCCCGCGGGGCGTCCACCGGCTGCTCGTGCGCAAGGCGCTGCGCGATCTGCGCGTGTTGCGCGGCCAGATGGTGGCCATCGTGGTCGTCATTGCGCTCGGCGTCATGACTTTCGTGTCGTTCCATGGCATGGTGGGCCATCTCGAAACGTCGCAGGCCGCCTACTACGCCCGCGCCCGCTTCGCCGACGCCTTCGCCACCGTCACGCGCGCGCCACTCGATCTCCTCGAACCCGTGCGCCGGCTCCCCGGCGTGTCGGCCGTGGAAGGACGCGTCGTCGCAACCGCCGTGCTCGCCGTGCCCGGACTCGCGGAGCCGGCCACGGCGCAGTTCGTCTCCATCCCCGACGCCGGCATGCCGCGGCTCAATGCCCTGGAGCTGCGCGCGGGGCGCTGGCCCGACGTGATGCAGCGCGGCGAGGTGCTCGCGAGCGAGGCCTTCGTCATGGCCAACGGCCTGCGCGTGGGCGACGAAGTGCAGGCCGTGCTCAACGGACGGGCCGAGTCGCTGCGCATCGTGGGCGTGGCGCTCTCCCCCGAGTTCATCTACGAGATTCCGGCGGGCGGATCGGTGTTCCCCGACAACAGGCGGTTCGGCGTGTTCTGGATGCCGTACGGCCCGCTCGCAGACGCCTTCGATCTGCGCGGCAGCTTCACCGATCTCACCGTGGCCTTCGCACCGGGCGCGGACGCCCGGGAGATCCTCCCCGCGATCGATCGCATACTCGCCCCGTACGGCGCGCTCGGCGCCTTCGGACGCGAGGACCAGCCGTCGCACAAGCTCCTCAGCAACGAGATCGCGCAGGTCCGCTCGAGCGCCATCGCCGTGCCCGCCGTCTTCCTCGGTGTGGCCGCGTACCTGCTCGCGCTCACGCTCGGCCGCATCGTATCGCTGCAGCGGGAACAGCTCGGCGCGCTCAAGGCGTTCGGCTTCACGACTGGCGAGATCCTGTCGCACATGCTCGTGTTCGCGCTCGTGCCCACGATCGTCGGCATCGTCATCGGCACAGGAACCGGCGTATGGCTCGCGCAGTGGTTCGCCGATCTCTACGCGGAGTTCTTCCGCATTCCGCTCGCCGAGTATCGCCCCACGTTCACCACGCTGGCGCTCGGCGGTGTGGTGGCCCTGGTCGCGGCCGTTGCAGGTGCATGGCGGGCTGTCGCGCGCGCGGCGCGTCTGCAGCCTGCCGAAGCCATGCGCCCCGAGCCGCCGCCCGTGTTTCGTCACGGCGTGGTGGAGCGTTCCGCCGTGGTGCAGCGCGCGCCGATCGCCGTGCGCATCGTGGTACGCGGACTGGAGCGACGCCCGGGACGCACCATCGGCGCCATCTTCGGTCTCGGCCTGGCGGTGAGCGTGGGCATGATGGGACGGTGGGCGTTCGATGCTGTGGACGTGCTCGCCCGGTATCAGTTCCAGCAGGTGCAGCGCGAGGACGTGGAGATCACGTTCCGGCAGCCCGTGCCGCTGCATGCGCTGCGCAGCCTGCTGCACCTGCCCGGTGTGCTGCACGTGGAGCCCATGCGCGCCGTTCCCGTGCGTCTCGCGAACGATCAGTACACGGAGCGCACCGCGATCCTCGGCTCGCTGCCGGGCGGCACGCTGCGGCGCGTGCTCGACGTGGACGGACGCGCGATCGCGCTTCCCACCTCCGGCGTTCTCCTGAGCCGCATGCTCGCCGACCGCCTCGGTGTGCGCGCGGGCGATTCCCTGCGCACCGAACGACTCGACGGACTCGGCATCACGCGGCCGCTCCACGTGACCGGCACGGTGGACGATCTCATGGGGCTCGGCGTGTATGCGCCGCTCTCCACCGTCACCACGTGGCTGGGAGAGGAGCCGGTCGCCACCGGCGCGCTGCTCCGCACCGATGCAGTGGATGTGACCACGCTCTACGGCGAGCTCGCGCGGCTTCCCGCCGTGAGCGGCGTGGCCGTGCGGTCGGCCACCGTGGCCGCGTTCGAGGAAACCATCACCGGCAGCTTCGCCATCACGAACGCCGTGTTCGTGCTCTTCGCCACCGCCATTGCCGCGGGTATCGTGTACAACGGGGCGCGTCTGTCACTCTCCGAACGGGGACGCGAACTGGCGAGTCTGCGCGTGCTCGGATTCACGGCGGCCGAAGCAGGCCGCATCCTCATGGGCGAGCAGGTGGTGCTCACGCTCGTTGCCCTGCCGGTCGGAATCGGCCTCGGCGTGGTGCTCACGGCGGCGCTCGCCCAGGCGCTGTCCACAGACCTCCTCCGGTTGCCCATGATCATCTCGCAGAGCGGCGTCGCATGGTCGACGGCCACCGTGCTGGTGGTCGCCTTCGTCTCCGCGTGGCGGGTGCAGCGGCGCGTGCACCGGCTCGATCTCGTTGCCGTTCTCAAGACCCGGGAGTAACGCATGCCGTCGAAACCGTCGAAACCGTCGAAACGCACGATATGGTGGATCGCGGGCGCGCTGATCGTGGTCGTGGCGCTCTGGCGCCTCGTGGCCGCGCGCGGCGACGTGATCGACACCGCCGTGGTGACGCGCGGTCCGCTCGAGGTGGTGATCGACGAAGCCGGCGAAACGCGCGCGGTGGATCGCACCGTCGTGTCCGCGCCCGTGACCGGACTGCTGCGGCCGCGCGTGCGCGAGGAAGGCATCGCGGTGACCACGGACATGCCTCTCGCCGATCTCGTGCCGATCGCGCTCGACCCTCAGGCGCGTGACGAAGCCGTTGCCCGCCGCGCGCGTGCCGAAGCGCTCGTCACCGCCGCGGTGGCGCGCGTGCGCGCGGCCGACAGCGCCGTATCCGATGCCGAACGCACGGATGCCCGGGTACGGGCGCTCGCCGACGCCGGCGCCGTGTCCGCGCGGGATCGCGAAGAGGCGGCGCTGCAACTCCATGTGGCCCGGCAGGAACACACGGTCGCCGAGGCACAGCGCCGTGAAGCGGAGGCCGAGCGCGACGCCGCACGCGCCGTGCTGTCGGAATCCACCCGGCACGCGGTGGTCGTGCGCTCGCCCATCACGGGACGCCTGCTGCACGTGCACGAGCCCGACGCGCGCGTGGTCACCGCGGGCACGCCGCTCGTGACGGTGGGAAACGTAAACGCCATGGAGATCCGCCTCGAGCTCCTCTCCCGCGACGCGCTGCGCGTGCGTCCCGGCCAGCCCATGCGGCTGGATATCGGACCCGGGCTCGAGGCCGAACCGGGTGAGATCGTGCGCGTGGAACCGGGTGGTTTCGCCAAGGTGTCACCGCTCGGCGTGGAGGAGCGGCGCGTGCGCGTGATCGGACGTCCGCTCCGGCCGCTCCCGTCCGCGGGCGACGGGTTCCGCGTGCAGGCCGGCATCGTGGTGTGGTCGGGCGACAGCGTGTTGCACGCGCCGGCCTCCGCGTTCATGCACGACGGCGGTGACTGGGCCGTGTTCGTGATCACCGACGGCCGCGTGGAACGGCGCCGCGTGGTGGTGGGCGAGCGCGGCGCGCAGTATTGGGAGGTGCGGGAAGGGCTGCGCGAGGGCGAACAGGTGGTGCGGTATCCCGACGCGACCATCGAAGTGGGCGCCCGTGCACGCGCGCGGGACGTGCCGCGTGAGTGACGCCGCCGCTACTCGTGCCGGATCGCGTCGATCGGATCGAGCCGCGCGGCCCGTCGTGCCGGATACGTGCCGAACGCGAGCCCCACGAACAGCGCGCTGAACACCGCCACGGCCAGCGTGCTCCACGATACGCTCGCCATGACGGCCATGCCGGGCAACCGCGCCCGCATCAGCGCCGTGATCCCGAACGCGCCGCTCAGGCCGATCGCCACGCCGAGCCCGCTTCCCACCGACGCCACGGCCACCGACTCCGCGAGGAACTGCCACAGGATGTCGCGATGGCGCGCGCCCATGGCCTTCCGGATGCCGATCTCGCGCGTGCGCTCCGTGACCGACGCCAGCAGCACGTTCATGATGCCGATGCCGCCCACGAGCAGCGAGATCCCCGTGATCGCGCCCATGAACAGCTTGAACAGCAGAATCCCCTGCGTGACCTGCGCCAGGCGCGCCTCGTTGCTGCGGAACCGCGTGGTGCCGGTGCCGAAGCGTGCGTCGGCCCAGCGTCCGAGCTGCGCCTTCACGCTATCGGCCGCCTCCACACGCGCCAGCTTGCCCGTGAGCGACACGACGCGCGGCCGTGCCGACGGGGGAAACGCCGAGTCGGCCGCGGCGAGACTCACCCAGATGTGCTCGGCCGCATTCGTATCCTCGGTCACGCCGATCACCTCGAACGGCCGCCCCTGCAACAGGATCGTGCGGCCGACGATACCGGGCACATCACGGAGCCCCGCGGCCGAGGCATAGCGCACGGCGATGGCGTTCGACAGCACCGCGCGCGGCGGCGCGAGCGCGTCCACATCCTCTGCCTCGAACATCCGTCCCGCCTGCATGACCTGCGGCGTGATCATGTTCCAGCTCTCGGTGATGGCCGAAACGGCCACCATGCGCCGCACGAGCCCCGCGCTGTCCGTGGCTTCGCTCCGCCCCATCAACTCGGCCGTGATCCCGATCAGGCCGTCGACGCGCGGAGCGTCACGGACATCGGCCACCGTGAACTGCGGGAACCGGTCGATCGGAAACGATTGTCCCTCCACCTCTTCGGTGGTGACGGGGACCAGGTTGAAGAACTGCAGTCCCGTCGTGGATTCGATCTGTTCGCGGACCGTTCGCTCCATGCCGTCGCCCACCGAGAGCACGGCCACGAGCGAGGCCACGCCGATGATGACGCCGAGCGTGGAGAGCACGGTACGGAGCGGATTGGCGAAGAGCGCGCCGAAGCCGACGCGCAGGTTCTGCCGGAACGAGGTGGTGGAAGGCGGGAGCGACATGCTCCTCCTACGTCCCGCCCGAGCCCGAAGTGTCAGCGCGCCGCAGCGGCCGCGCCCCACCCCGGCGTCACCCGCCACTGCACCAGGAACGGCACGTCGAGATCGCCGCGCACCACGCCCCACACCAGATCGCCGCGCATACCCAGCAGTGTGGCACGCGGGGGCAGCACCACACGGCCCAGGAACGTGCCACCCGTTTCATAGACGTCGTACCACATCGGCTCGCGCCACTGCCGCACCGGCGGCCGCGGGGGTGCGCCCGGCGCCGCCGGCGGCGGATCGTCACGCTCGGCGGCCGGAATGCGTTCGCCCGGCGCGGACAGCCGCACCCAGAGCCGGCCGTCGGCGCTCGGCATCATGGCATTGAACAGCGGCTTCACGTCGGGGATCGCCGGTCCCTCCCAGCGCCAGTCGGCATTCATGGTGCGCATGCTGAACTCGATCTCGGCGCGGCGGTCCTCGTGCTCCGCGGGCAGGGTGCGAACCGGCACCGCCTCGCGCTCGATGCGCAGTTGTCCGCCGCCGTGCAGCACCCGGATCGCATATTCCGCGCCGTATCCCACGGCGAGCCGGCCGTCGCTGAGCAGCGTGGCCACCAGCGACGGGAAGAACGGCACGCCCCAGGTGATCATGCTTCCCTGATTCTGCGACACGAGCATCGGCGCTTCGACCGGCGGCGGCGGCACCATGATCGTATCCACGATCCGGCCGGTGTCATCGTACAGGAAGTACGCGGTCCGGCGGCGCAGCATGCCGCGGATGTCGCGCGACGAGCTGTCCTCCACCGTGCCGCGCACCGCAAGCGCATGCGGCGACGCCGGAGCAAGCGCGTTGCTCATGAACCAGCCCATGCCGGGCGGCGTCCAGGTGGACGTGCCGGTTCCTTCCCGGTCGTAGAGCGTGAGACGCGACGTCTCCGGATCCCAGAACGCCAGCCGGCCGTCGGGGAGAAAGGCCATGCCGTTCGACTGCGTGTATTCGCCCGGACCGGCGCCCTTGCGGCCAAGAGTGCGGACATACCGGCCATCCGCATCGTACAGGCGGAGCGTGGGCGCGGTGCGATCGAACACGGCCACCGTGTTGTCCGGGGCCACGGCGAATGCGTGAATCCCGCCGAACGTGATCGTGGAGTCGAGCGCGTCGACATCGCCCACGCGCCAGACTTCGGTGAGATGGTGTGTGCCCGTGTCGGGAATGACGCCGGTCGTGCGCGCCACCACGGTATCGCCCACGGTGTGCGTCGTGGTGGACCAGTCGCGGGACGATGCATCCGCGCCGCCGGTACAGGCCGCGAAGAGCGCGACGCACAGCGGCAGGAGCGGTGAAAAACGCCGGCGGACGATGGACATGACGAGGTGCGGGTGAAGGATGATGGAATCCGCTCGCCGGCCGGAGACCGGCACGCCGAGCGCCGAACGTAGCGCGCCCTGATACCGGTCGACAAGACATCCTGCGACGATCGGGAACCGTTCCTTATGTGCCGCCCCACCCCGGCGACACGCGCCACTGCACGAGAAACGGAACGTCGAGATCGTCGCGCACCACGCCCCATACGAGATCACCGCGCACGCCGAGCAGGGTGGCGCGCGCCGGCAGCACGATGCGGCCCAGCAGCGTGCCGTCGGTCTCGTAGACGTCGTACCATGCCGGCTCCCGCCATTGCCGCACCGGCGGCCGAGGTGGCGCACCCGGTGTCGGCGGCGGGGGATCATCACGCTCGGCCTCGGGGATGCGCTCGCCGGGCGCGGAAAGGCGCACCCAGAGCCGGCCATCCGCAGTGCCGGTCAGACCGGTGAACAGGGGTTTCGTATCGGGAATCGGCGGCCCATCCCAGCGCCAGTCGGAGGCGACGGTGCGCATCTGGAACTCGGTGCGGACGCGCTGCTCGTCCCGTTCCTCCGGAAGCACGCGCACCGGCGTGACATCGCGCTCGATGCGCAGCGGGCGCGCGCCGCGCGTGACACGAATGACATAGGCGTCGCCGTAGCCCGCGGCCAGCCGGCCGTCGCTGAGCAGCGCATCGAACAGGCCCGGCGCGTACGGCACGCCCGTCATGGCCATGGTGCCTTCACGCCGGGCCACGAGCCGCGGCGGTTCGGTCGCGGTGATCGGCGCGCGGATCGTATCCACCATCGCGCCGTTGCCGTCGTAGAGAAAGTACGCCGACTGCATGCGCGGATTGCCGCGTTCGTCGCGCTTCGTGCTGTCCGGGATCGCGGCGCGCACGGCGAGCATCCGCGGAGACGCGGGCCAGAGGGCGTTGCTCATCCACCATCCCGTTACCGGCGGCGTCCAGGCCGCCGTCACGGTTCCATCGGGCGCATACAGCGTGATGCGTGACGTGGGCGGATCCCAGAGGGCGAGCCGGCCGTCGGGAAGAAAGGCCATGCCGTTGGCCGCGGAATACTCGCCGGGCCCCGCGCCCTTGCGTCCCAGCGTCCGCACGTACCGGCCGTTCACGTCGTACAGACGGAGCGTCGGGCCGGTCTGATCGAAGACGGCCACGGTATTGTCGGCGGCCACGGCGAACCCACCGATCCCGCCGAACGTGATCGTGGAGTCGAGCGCGTCGGCATCACCTACGCGCCAGACTTCGGTGAGCCGGTGCGTCCCGCTATCGGGAATGACGCCGGTCGTGCGCGCGACCACCGTATCGCCTTCGGCGAGCATGGTCGTGGACCAGGCGCGCGACGCATCCGCGGTGCCGGCGCAGGCGGCGGCGAGACAGATCGCGGATGACAACGATGCCGCGCGCATCATCCGACGGGCGAAATGGGGGAGCATGAAAAGAGGAGGGAGTGATGGTTCGTCCGGTGGGCTCCGATCATCGACCGGCTCATGGCTTCGCCATATCATGCTGTGACACCCGATATCGCGCGAGCGTTGTGTGGCCGTTCCATGGCTCGGGGGAAGTCCTCCCCCCTTCACCGCTCCCCGGCGATCTCCGACGTGAACCGGGCGAGCAGATCGGCGAACGTCCGGCGCTCCTCCTCGCTCCACGACGCCATCAGGCGTGCGAAGTACGTCTCCCGGAACGCCCGCATCTCCGCCACCAGCCGGCGCCCGGCCTGGGTGGTCTGCAGCAGCGACATGCGCCCGTCCGCCTGCGACGCCACCCGCCGGATGTACCCTGCCGTCACCGCGGCCGCGACGACCCGGCTCGCGCGGGACTGGTCGATGCCGAGCCGGTCGGCGAGGATGCCCACGGTGACGCCGCCGGGCTCGGCGCGCGCGTCTCCCGGTGCCCCGCCGCATTCCTGCTCGGCGTCCGCGAGCGCGTCCACCGCCCAGAGCTGCGCCATGTCCACCTCGCCCCCTAGCGCCGCCAGGAGCTCCCGGCCCAGCACGCGGCGGGCCATGCTGCGGCGGATGCGGCTCATGGCCCGTTCCACGTCGGCCGCCGGGGACGGCGCAGCGACATCGGGGGCGGCAGGCCGCGGAGACCGGGGGCGACGGGCAGGCATACGCGCAATCTAGGGCTGGCGCCGGACGCGGTGCATGTATATGCTATTGTCATATATATGCCGTTGACATCAACAAGACCTGAACTCACATGACCTTCCATCTCGCGCAACTCGTCCAGTGGCTGCACGTTCTCGCCGGCATCGTCTGGGTGGGCGGACAGGTCGTATTCACCGTCATCCTCACACCCGTGCTCCTCCAGATGCCCGCCCCGGACCGCCGCTGGTTCATGGAGCAGCTCGGCCATCGAGCGGGACCGATCATGGGACTCAGCGGACAGCTCGTGCTCGTGCTCGGCATCCTGCGCGGCACATGGCTCGGGCCGATCCGGAGCTGGGGCGCGCTCGTGCAGACGGGATACGGGCGGACATTCCTCGTGGCCCTGCTTCTCACGATCGCGGCCATGGGACACAGCGGCGCGGTGCGCCTCCGGGCGCAGCGGCTGGCCGCCGACGAGCAGGGCATCACCGACGCGGACGCCCGCCGGCTGGGGCGGCAGCACGCGGTCACGCTGGTGCTCCTCGCCGCGGTGGTGGCGTGCATGGTGCGGATGCGCTTCGGAGGATAAGGACGCCAAAGGCGTCGCGGGGGCAGCAGGCTCGCCGCGCGAGCAAGGTGCGAAGAGGAATGGAAGCGAAGAAGGGGCGAGTGGTAATTTGCAGGTATGACTTCCGACCGAGTGCCCGTGGCGTCCGAGGAAAAGTCCGTCGCCGAGGTGACACGGCACGTCGGCGACGCGTATGATCGCTGGGCCGTGTCGTATGACCGGCAGGAGAATCGCACGCGCGATCTCGACGGCGTGATCCTCCGCGCGCACGGACCGGATGTCCGTGCGCGCCGCGTGCTCGAGCTCGGCTGCGGCACCGGAAAGAACACCGCGCATCTCGCGGAACGCGCCGAGCACGTCACGGCGCTCGATCTCTCCGAGGGCATGCTGGCCGTGGCCCGCGCGCGGATCACGGCCCCCCACGTGCACTTCGTGCGGCACGATCTGCGCGTGCGGTGGCCCGTGGCGGATGCGGCGATGGACGTCGTGATCGGCAACCTGGTGCTCGAACATCTCGAGGATCTCACGCCGATCTTCACCGAAGCCGCGCGCGTGCTGCGCGCGGACGGCACGCTGTACCTGAGCGAGCTGCACCCCATGCGGCAGTGGCTCGGCGCGCAGGCGCACTTCACCGATGCCGGCTCCGGGGCGGTGGTGCACGTGCCGGCGTTCCGGCACACGGTGGCGGAGTACGTGAACGGCGGGCTGGCCGCCGGGTTCACGGTGCGCGGGATCGGCGAATGGCGGGAAGACGAGGCCCCTCCGGAAGCACCTCCGCGGCTGCTGACGGTGCGCTTCACGCGCTGATCCGGCCGGCGGGCCGGCCCCATTGAACGCTCCCCGCCCCGGCCGTGTCCAACCTCGCGAGCCCATGACCAACCCAGCCCTCGCCCTGACCCCGCCGGACCGCACCCACGAGCGCGACCTCATCGCCCGCGTGCTGGTCGGCGACCGGATCGCGGCCCGTGCACTCTACGACACGCACGTGGACCGGGTCCATCGGCTCGTGTACCGCCTGTGCGGCGACCCGGATCTCACCGGGGAGCTCACGCAGGACACGTTCGTTCGCGCGTTTCAGCAGTTGCCCAAGTTCCGCGGCGATTCGTCGTTCGGCACCTGGCTGCACCGCGTGGCCGTGACCACCACCATGAACGGGCTCCGCAAGGTGCGGCGCCTGCGCGACCGGGAAGTGGACCTCGAACACGTGTCCGATGTCGGACGATGGGACGACCAGCACGATCACGAACTGCAGCAGCGCCTGCACGCCGCGATCGAGGCCCTCCCGGAAACCCAGCGGCACACGCTCATCCTGCACGACCTCGAAGGCTATACCCATCAGGAGA
Source organism: uncultured Gemmatimonas sp. (assembly GCA_964621045.1). Classification (GTDB taxonomy): domain Bacteria; phylum Gemmatimonadota; class Gemmatimonadetes; order Gemmatimonadales; family Gemmatimonadaceae; genus JAABRT01. Next base: position 4,044 of record CAZUKU010000039.1, on the reverse strand, counting down.
TCGCCGTCGCGCTCGGTGTCGCCGAAGGCACCAGCAAATCCCGGCTCTTCATGGCGCGCACCGCGCTGCGTCGAACCCTGGCCGATCTCGCTCCGGAGTGACACGTATGACCCGACCCGACCTCAGCGACGAACGCCTCGACGAACTGCTCGCCGCCGCCCGTGCGAGCTGGCGCGTGGCCGAAGACCCCGACCGCGACGCGCTCTGGGAGCGCATCGCACACGAACACTTCGACCGGTCCGTCGCGTCGCCCGTGTCGCCGTGGCGCACCCCGAACTGGCGCATGGTGGGGCTGGCCGCAGCCGCGGCGCTCGTGATCGGCACGGGCGTCGGCCGGTGGACCGCACCGGTCGCCGATCCGATGGCCATGCTCACGTCCCCGATGGCCACGGCGCCGCGCTTCGTCGAGCCGCTCGACGATCCGATGAATCGCACCACCACCGAATACCTCGGCGAAACCGCGGCGCTCCTGACGTCGCTCACCCGGGATTCGCGTGACGGCGCCGTCAACGCGCGCTTCGCCACCGACGCCTCGAGCCTCCTGTCCACCACCCGTCTGCTGCTCGACTCGCCCACCGGCGCCGATCCCGCGCTCCGCGACCTGCTCGACGATCTCGAGCTCGTGCTCGCGCAGATCGCGCGGCTCGAAGCGCGGCGCAGCGGCGACGAACTGCAGTTCATCACCGAAGCCATCGAGGCGCGCGATGTCGTGCCGCGCCTGCGCCTCGCGGCCGCCGACTATCACGCCACCGCCCAATGATCACCGCTCCGTCCTCCACTTTCCGTCCGGATCACTCCATGACCCGTCTCGCTCTTCTGCTCCTCGCGATGCTGCCGGCCGTGGCGTCGGCGCAGCAGGCGCCGCCGCCTCCGCGGCCCGTCACGCCGCCGCGCGCCCCCGCGCCGCAGCCGCCCACCCCCGCCCGCAAGCCCGCGCTCCCGCCCGAGCCGCGCGGCGCCGTGGCCGCCCCCGATATCTGGATTCCGGAGGTCTGGATTCCCGAGGTCTCGTTCGACCGGGAGATCGCGGCCCAGGCGCTCACCGCGCAGGTACAGGGACGGATGGCGGCCGAACTGGCGCACCAGCAGGCGATCGTCGTCGACGCCCAGGCCCGGGCTCTCGCCGACATCTCGCATCAGCAGGCCATGGCCGTGCAGCTCGCCGGCCAGCATGCGCAGACCCTGGCGATCCACGAGTACAATGCGACGGCCGCACATGGGATCTACCCGAGCGGCGGCGTGGTCTCCATGTCCGGCCTCTCCACCAGCCCGCGCGCGCCGTGGGCCCAGGACGACCCCGCCGACTCGCTCTATCGCGTGGCCCGCGAGGCGCTCAACCGCGGCGAATACCGCCGCGCGGCCGACCTGTTCCGCAACATCCCCGCGCGCTACACCAACTCGCGCTACGCCGCCGACGCCCTCTACTGGCAGGCGTTCTCGCTCTACCGCATCGGCGGCACCGACGATCTGCGCACCGCGCGCACCGTGCTCGAATCGCAGGCGGCCCGCTACTCCACCACCCGCACGCAGGCCGACGCGGCCACGCTGGCCACGCGCATCCTTGGCGCGCTCGCCTCGCGTGGAGACGCCTCCGCCCAGCAGGCGCTCCGTAGCCGGTCGGCCCCGGACGGCGCCGCCACCTGCGACCAGGAAGACCAGTCGGTGCGCGGCGAAGCGCTGAGCGCCGTCGTGCGCAGCGATCCCGATCAGGCCCTGTCCACGCTCCGCACCGTGCTGCAGCGGCATGACGTCTGCTCGGCGCCGCTCCGCATGCGGGCCGTGACGCTGCTCGGCGCCATGAAGGGATCGGCGCAGGCGGAGCTCATGACTAGTGTCGTGCGCAACGATCCGAGCCCCGAGGTGCGCAGCAGCGCGATGACATGGCTCGTGCGCATGCCGGGCGACCAGAACGTCGCGCTCCTCGAGGATCTGCTCCGCACGTCCAACGACGAGAAGACGCAGGCCGCGGCCGTCCGCGCCCTCGCCACGAGCGACGTGCCCCGGGCCCGGCAGGCGGTGCGCGCCGTCATCGAGCGCGAGGACGCCTCGCGCACCGTCCGCCGCGACGCGATCTCGTCGTACACCACCCGCGAACGCGCCACGCCGGAAGACGGCGCGTACCTGCGCTCGCTCTACCCGCGGCTCAGCGATGCGCAGCTCAAGTCCGCGGCCGCGAATCTCATCGCCCGCCTCGGCGGCCCCGAGAACGAGCGCTGGCTCGCGGGAATCGCGCAGAACGCCAGCGAGCCGATGGACGCGCGCAACACCGCCCTGCGCGCGGTGAGCAGCGGCCAGGTGTCCGTGGGCACGATCGTGCAGCTCTACGACGCGCTCTCGGAACGCCAGCTCCGCGAAACGCTCATCCGCACGCTCGGACGCCGGACCGAACCCGAAGCCACCGACAAGCTGCTCGACATCGCCCGCACCGGCACGGACCCGAACCTCCGCCGCGTCGCCATCTCGGTGGTCTCGAGCAAGAACGATCCCCGCACCACACAACGTCTGCTGGAGATCATCAACAAATGACCCCCTCCATCACCACCGGCCGCGCATCGCGCTTCGGCGCGCTCCTCTTCGGCGCGCTGCTCACCGCCCCCACGTACGCCCAGGCGCAGAGCGGCGCCCTGGCCCAGCGCATCGCGTCCGCACCCGCCGGCAACGTGCAGTTCGCCTACACCGCCCGTGACGGCGTGTGCGGCGACGGCCGCACCTGGTTCACCACCGGGAACGGCTCCTGGTACTCGTCCGGTTCCTCGTCCATGAACGTGAACGTGAACAGCGCCATGACCCGCCCCGACTGCGCCGTCGGCCCCGTGCGCGTGGTGCTGGTGCGCGTGGACCGCGAGATCGTGGACGTGACCGTGCAGGCCGGCCCGCTCACCCCCGAGGAGCGCGCGCACGATCTCGGCGTCGTGCCGGCTCGTGATGCCTCGACGTATCTGCTGTCGCTCGCCGCGCGGCTCGACGGCAAGCCGGGACGGGCCTCGCTCCTTCCCGCCATGCTGGCCGACAGCACGCGCGCCGCGTCGGCGCTGCTCGCCATCGCCCGCGACCAGGATCGTCCGCGCGACACGCGCCGGTCGGCCATGACGTGGCTCTCGCGGGAAGCCGTGGAGTCCGGCGAGGCGTCACAGGCTGTGCAGGCGCTTTCGGGCATCGCCCGCGATGTGGACGAACAGCGCCCCATCCGCACCAGCGCGATCGGTGCCCTGCCCCGGCTCGATGCCGGCGACGGCGTGCGCGAACTCGTGCGCATGGCCGACGACTCCGCGGATCCCTGGCTCGCCAGCCAGGCCGTGGACGCGCTCGGCCGCACCGGCGATCCGCGCGCCCGCGAAGCGCTCCGCCGCGTGGTCACGCGCAGCGAGGCGCCCGACGAGGTGCGCGCGGCCGCCATTCGCGGGCTCATGCAGTCGTACGCCACCACGGCCGACGCCGAGTTCCTGCGCTCGCGCTTCACCGCGCTCACCGGTCCCAAGAGCCGTGATGCGGTGATCACCGCGCTCGCCGGCATGGGCGGCAAGCCCAACGCGGAGTGGCTCATGACCGTGGCGCGGGACGCGAGCGTGCCCACCACGCTCCGGCGAAAGGCGATCAGTGTCTCCGAGCGGGCGGGGGTATCCGCGACCGATCTGGTGGCGCTGTACGACCGGGTCGAGGAGCGCGACCTCCGCGACGCGACTGTCGCCGCGCTGGCCGCGGGCGGCACGCGCGCGGGCACGGACAAGCTGCTCGACATCGCGAAGCGCGATACCGACGTGCAGATCCGCCGGCGGGCGGTGAATCATCTCTCGCGGAACGAGGACCCGCGCGTGCAGGCGGCGCTCAAGGAGATCGTGGTGCGGTGAACGGCAACAGCAAAAGAATCCGCAGATGACGCAGATGGACAACGAATGACGCAGATGGAACAGCAATGGGATCCGCAGATGACGCAGATGAACGCAGATAGGGTGACGCGGATGAATGATTCCCAGCTTCTCCGTTGTTCTTATCTGCGTTCATCTGCGTCATCTGCGGATCCCCCGCTGTTCCTTCCTGAAATCT
>CAZUKU010000038.1:0-34790 GCA_964621045.1 uncultured Gemmatimonas sp. | reverse complement strand
CACGGGCAAGCACATCCACGAAACGCGCGAGTGGATCATGCGGAACTCGCCCGTGGAGAGGTCCATGACGGTGTCGGCGCCCCACAGCGTGGCCCAGCGCAGCTTCTCCACCTCGTCGTCGATGACGGAGCGCACGGCCGAGTTGCCGATGTTGGCGTTGATCTTGACCTTGAAGCCGCGCCCGATGATCACGGGTTCGAGCTCGGGGTGGTTGATGTTGGCCGGAATGATCGCACGACCGCGCGCGACCTCGCTGCGCACGAACTCGGCGGGGAGGCCTTCGCGGAGCGCCACGAACTCCATTTCCGGCGTGATCTCGCCGCGCCGCGCATAGGCCATCTGCGTGACGCGGGCGCCGCTCCGGGCCACACGCGCGCCGCGCACGAGGCCGGCGGGCATTTCGGGGGCGTCTTTGGCCGGCGTGACGATGCGCCGCGTGGTTTCGGTGGTGTCGCCGCGTGCGGCGATCCAGTCGGCGCGGAGCAGGGGGAGGCCGTTGCGCACGTCGTGGCCGAGCGGGCCGCTGGTGTCGTAGACGCGGAGCGGAGGCTCACCGCCGGAGAGCGTGATCTCGCGGAACGGCACGCGGATGCCGTGCGGGCCGTCCACGTAGACCTTGTGCGACGACGGGAAGGCGGAGCCGTAGTCGGACGACGGCGTGGCGGCGGGCGAGTCGATCATGGGACGCTCCTCGGGGCGATGGATCGCGCCGACGGTAATGAGCGCCGAGGCGGTTCGGGGCCGGCGGCAGGCGCGCGCCGGGTGTCGAACCGCACCGCCACGCTTCCTCCGCCGGTGTGAACCGGGTCAGGTTCCAAGGGACTCTCTCAACCGCGACGATGGCGCGGTACCCCTGGTGGCTGGTGTTCGTCCGGAAGGTAGGGACGGGGGCCGGGCGGGGGTAGGGCAGGGCGGGAAGGGGCGGGGGCCATGGCCCATTGCCAATGGCCCATCGCCTTCGGTTCTTCGCGCCATTCGGCCGTTCGGCCGGTTCCCGTTTGGCCATTCGGCCGGGCAGGCTGCGGACAATGGCCCGGAGACGCGATGGTGCCCTCACGGACGGTGCCGGGATGCGGGGATCGTGTGCCGCCCGGGTGGGCAATAGGCTATTGCCTATAGCCCATAACCCCATCGAATCGCCAGGCGATGGGCAATAGGCAATGGGCTGACCGGCCGTCGCTCGTCACCATCATCTTCACTGAAGTCCGTCAGGCTGACACCGCTTTCCCGGGCCATTGTCCGCAGTGTGCCCGGCCGAATGGCCAAACGGGAACCGGCCGAACGGCCAAATGGCGCGAAGAACCGAAGGCGATGGGCGATGGGCTATAGCCTATGGCCCGACTGCGGCAGCTCCACTGCTTTACACCTTGTGGTACCCCACCCTCGCCGCCTCCTGCCGATCCTCCCCGCGATACACCTCGAAGTCGTCGAAAAACGCCGGCGCTTCATCCTGCAGCACCCGCAGCACCATCACTGCGAGCCGCCGGATCTCGAGCTCCGCGCCTTCGCTCGACCGGAGCTCGAGCATCGTGCGCCATGCGCGCGCATTGCCCGTGACCACGATCTTGGTTTCCGTACTGTTCGGCAGCACGCCGCGCGCGGCCTCGCGCGCCATCTTGCGACGATGGACCTTGTCGTCCACCCACGCATAGCGCGTCATGAGCTGCTCCACGAGGCCGACATACGTGTCGAGCGCGCTCTCGATCTGCGCCGTCCACGCGGCTTCGAGCGCGGCATCGCCGATGATCGCCGGCGGCATCACGAACTGCGCATCGCTTTCGTCCACGTAGCGCTGCGACAGCTGCGAATACGCGAACCCGGCCCGGTGACGCACGAGCTCGTGCGTGAGCGAACGGCTCACGCCTTCCAGCAGCAGCGAATAGTTCGCGTGCTCGAGCACACTGCCATGCCCCTGCTTCTTGATGTTGCCGAGATAGGTGCGCGTGTCGCGTCCGGCCGGGTTGCGCTGGCTCATGTAGCACAGCCGTCCCGCGAACTCGGCCAGCCGTTCACCGTCGGTGCCGTCGCCCATCCACTGCACGGACAGATGCGCCGGTTCGGCGAAGGCGGGGCGTGACAGCACGGTCACGCGCGGTGCGCGCAGGATGGCGGACTCGGCGAGGGGCATGGAGGGCGTGGGAGAACGGTGGTGGCGGAGACGATCCGTGAAGATAATGCCGGGCCGACACGGCCGATGGAGCGCGTCGTACCGACCGGTGTCAGCGGGACGTGACCGGCGTCAGATCCCCGCGTCCGGCAGCGCGGCCAGACGGAAGCGGTGCCAGGCGCGGTCGCGTTCGATGGCATCGAGCGCAGCGCGGGCCGCGGCGCCGAGCGGCGCGCCGGCCGGATCGTGGCGCAGCGAGGCGAGCGGATCGTCGTGTGCCTCGCCGAACTTCACGCCGGCATTGAGGACGCCGGTCGGATCCGCGGCCTGCTTGATCACGCGGAACGCCGTCATCGCCTCGGCCGGCCAGCAGCGCGGGAGCAGCGACGCGCGCAGACGGCCGTCGCCGTGCTCGCCGGCAAGCGTGCCGCCGAGCCGGGCGGTGAGGTCGCACACGTCGTCGAGCAGCCCGCGCACGCGCGCCTTCCAGTCGGCGCGCGTGACGTCCACGAGCGGGTTGACGTGCACGTGCGCGTCGCCGGCGTGGCCGAAGATCACGCCGGCGCATTCCGCGCGCGCCAGCGCGTCGCGCACGCCGCGCACGTACGCCGGCAGCCGATCGGGCGGCACGCAGCCGTCCTCGATGAACTGCATGGAGCGGAGCCGGGGCGCGAGGCGCGCGAGAATGGGGCTCGCGGCGTGCCGCAGCGCCCAGAGCTGCTGCTCCGCGGCGGGGTGCGTGGCGGTGGTGACCTCGTGCGCGCCGGCGCGCGTGAAGGCGCGGCCGAGCAGGATGGCCGCGTCGCGGGCGTGCGCGGGTGTGTCGCCTTCGACTTCGGCGAGCAGCACGGCTTCGGCGGCACGCGGGAGCCCCGCGGCGCCATCGCGCGCGGCCACGTCGAGAAAGGTGCGGTCGAGGAGCTCGCAGGCCGACGCACCGGCCTCGCGCGCGGAGATCGCGGCGTGCGTGGCGGCTTCGAGCGAAAGGAACGAGGCCAGCACGGTGGCCGTGGCGCCCGCGACCGGCGTGAGCGCGAGCTCCACGGCGGTGAAGACGGCGAGCGTGCCTTCGCTCCCCACGAGCAGGCGCACGAGCGCGTGGCCCGTGGCCGACGGATCCCGGTCGAGCACCGCGAGCGCGTCGGCGATCGCGTAGCCCGACGACTCCTTGCGTACTCCCGCGTGCGTGAGCGCGCCGATCGGCACGTGCCGGCGGATGCTGTCGAGCGCGTCGAGGAGGGCGCGTACGGGCGGAATCCCCGCGGGCGCGGGCTCGCCCTGCCGGATCCATGCGCGCGCGCCGTTCGCGAACACGCACTCCACGCCGTGCACCCAGGCGCTGGTGGCGCCGTAGCGGAGCGTGCGCGCGCCGGCGGCATTGGCGCCCGCCATGCCGCCGATGGTGCAGAAGGCCCCGCTCGATGGGTCCACGGGAAACCGGAGGCCGGTTCGGCGCGCGGCCGCGTCCACCGCGCCGCGGAGCGCGCCCGGCTCCACGCGTATGCGGAGATGCGCCTGGTCCACGGGGCCGATCGTGGCAAGACGGGACAGGTCGAGAATCACGCCCGGCCCCACCGCGCCGGCGGCCATGCCGCTCCCCGAGCCGCGCGGGATCAGCGACCAGCCGGCGCGGCGCGCGGCGGCCACGAGGGTGACCACATCATCGCCATCGGCGGGAACGGCCACGGCCGCGGGGAGACAGCGGGCGATCCCCGCGCCCTCGGCGTAGAGCTCCCGGGCCGCGAGATCGGTTCGCCAGAGCCCGCGCCAGGCCGACGGGCGCTCCGCCAGGTCAACCGTTTTATTGACAGAGTCAACAAATTGATTGCCAATGGCAACTTCATCCGGCGGAGAACTCCCCGGTCCTGTTTCGTTCATGAGCGGTGGCGCGGCCATGCCGCAGTCTGGTCGTCCGCCCGTGGTGCCACAAGGTTCGACGAGACGCGCGCGAGGCGAACGGGATGGCGCGCCGGCCTGTCCGCACCGAGATTCGGGCTACTGCCTGCGCCCCTCGCGCCCCTAAGTTTCGCGACAGCCTCGCGCCACTGTGCCGCACCGTGCGGCCGGCACTCGATTCCGGCATCCGCCTCCGTCACCCCGATTCCGTGGCCCACGTCTCGTCCGACCCCCGCATCATCGCCGCCCTGGAGCGACGCGATGCCCGCCGGTTCTGCGAGGCGATCCTCCCCGCGGTCTCCCGTACCTTTGCCCTCGGCATCCGCGTGCTGCCGGGCGCGTTGGGCCAGGCCGTGCTCGACGCCTACCTGCTCTGCCGCATTGCCGACACGGTGGAAGATGCGCCGGGCGTGCCGCCCGCCGACAAATCGGTGCTCTTCCGCGAACTGCTCGCGGGCTTCGACGATCCCACCGCCCTGGCGCGCTTCATCGCCGGTGTGCAGACGCTTCCCGGCGAGCCCGCGCACCTCGTGCTCGTGCGGCATGCGGATCTCGTGTTCGCGCACTTCGCCGTCCTGCCGCCGAAAACGCGCGACGTGGTGCGCACGTGGGTGACGGAGATGGTGACGGGGATGGAGAAGTTCGTGCACCGCTACCCCGACGGCATCCGCATCCAGACCCTCGAGGAGTACCGCGAGTACTGCTACTACGTGGCCGGCACGGTGGGATACATGCTCACCGATCTCTGGTTCGAGCATGCGCCGAGCATCGGCCGGCGGCGCTACGACGTGCTGCGCGAGCGGTGCCGCGCGTTCGCCGAAGCGCTGCAGACGGTGAACATCCTCAAGGACGTGGCCGTGGACGCGGAGCAGGAGAACTCCATCTACGTGCCCGAGGAGCTGCTGCGCGCGCACGGCAGCACGCAGGGACGCATCCTCGCACCGGATCTCGTGTCCACCAACCGCGAGGCGCTCGGCCGCCTGATCGATCTCGCGTGGCACGACCTCGAGGAAGCGCGCACGTATCTGCTGCTCATTCCGCGCCGCGCGGTGTCGATCCGCCTGTTCTGCCTGCTGCCGCTCCTGTTCGCGTACGCCACGATGCGCGACCTGGTGCAGAGCACGGCCATGCTGCGTCCCGGCGGCACGGTGAAGATCTCGCGGCGCGAGGTGAAGTCGCTCCTGATGGCCGGTCCGATGCTCGTGATGAGCAACGCCGCCGTGCGGCGGCTGGTGGAACGGGTACGGCGGCGCGCGTTCGAGCTCGTCTTCGCCTGAACGGGCGGCGCTGCCGTTCGCGGCGCGCCGTCCTGCCGGATGATCCCGCGCGCGCGCCGACACCGCCTACAGCTTGGGCAGCAGCGATTGACGGAGCTGTTCGAGCAGCGTGGGCGGGGATTCCGGCACGCCGTGCTCGAGCGCGTCGAGCAGCTGTTCCAGCCGGAGCTGGGTGCGCGCCACGGTGCGGCGGAACGCATTCCGGAGGCCGCGCCACACCAGTACGCTGGAGCCGGCCTGGACGCCCGCGGCGAACAGGGCGCTCAGGGCGAGGGGGGCGACACTCGCCGTATTCGGCATGATGGCGCCGAGGATCGCCATCGGCACGATCCACCCCAGGGCGATGGCGCCATTCACCACGCCGAGCACGACCACGCTGTTGCGCTGCGCGCGGCGATACAGCCGGAGATCGGCGTCGAGCCGCACGAGCGACCGGGCGCCATCCACCGGGGTGACGGTGGCGCTGACATCGTCGGCGCGCGCGAGATCGGGATCGCGGCGGGAGCCGCCGAGGTTGAGCGTGGCGAAGGCGCCGCGCCGTTTTTCCCACGACATGCGCGTGCCGAAGCGGCGCTTGACCGTGAGCTGCTCCTCGCGCTGCATCCAGCGATCGAGCGTGGCGAGCACCTTGTCGGGTGAGCCGGGCACGGCGCGCTGCGCGGTGCTGTGCGCGTGACCGAGGGCGAGCGCGATGCGCCCGGGCTCCTCGGGGAGCATGGGGGAACGGCCCCGCTCCTCGGCGATCGCGAGCCGCAGATGATCGGGGTCGATCCCCACTTCACGGCCGATGTCGAGCAGGCGGGCTTCGCTGATCACCTCGGGGGAATCGGCGCCTTCGGCCTGGAGCTCCGCCGCGCGCGCGAGCACCCGTTCCAGCGCCGCGCGTGGAAGCAGGGCGTCGCTCGGCGGGACCTCGGCGGGAAGATTGGTCGGATCGGTCATGTCAGGTCTTACGGATGCAACCGGCTCGGCGTGTCGATGTCACGTCAGATGCCGCCGAGCGCGATGTCGATCTGCCGCTGCATGCCGCCGAGAATGGCGTCGGGAAGAGGATAGGCGGCCGCGAGCGCGGCCAGTTGCTGGGCATCGGTTCCGGCGGCGGGGGGGCGATGCCCTCCCTGGGCCAGATAATAGCGCACGTAGGGCGCCACGAGCTCCGGCGCCAGCCGTTCCACGAGCATGGCGCCGCCGCGCACCTGGGCGAAGGCGACGTAGCGATCGGCGGCGCCGCTCCGCTTCTCGGCGGGGGTGGTGTGGTCGTTCACCGCCGAGCCGGCGGTGGAGCCCACGATCTCGTGCGCGAACACGAGCGCGGCTTCGCGGGCGTCGGCGGTGCGGCCCGGGAGCGGCACGGCCACGACGGTCTGCCCTTCGCGCCCCGACGAGGCGCGTCCTTCGGCGCCGAGCGGGAGCGAGAGCACGAGCTCGCCGCTGCGCTGCTGGGTGTTCTGGAGGAACCGCTGGAAGCGGCCCTGCCAGGTCTGCTGCCAGAGACCGTCCACGGTGGCGGTCACTTCCTCGCGTTCGCGCTGCGTGGTGGTCCAGAAGGTCTGGTAGAACGCGTTGCGTTCGTCCACGAGCCCGTCGTGGAAGCGCCGCAGCCACGTGCGGTCGGCGGGGGTGGGGAACTGGGCGGCGAGGAAGGCGATTTCCGCGGCGGTGGTCTGGTCGCTCGCGCGGCGCGGGTCGCCTTCGGCGCGCAGGAACACGTCGATGGCGCGCGTGAGCGCATCCCACGTGGGGAACGAGAAGGGGATGAACTGCGCGTTCTGGAGCGCGGGGGTGGATGCGAGCCGCTGCGCGAGCTCGGCACGGTTCGCGTCGAGCGCGGTGTAGACGTTGGCGCGATTCCGGATGGTGACGAGCGAATCGCGATAGCCGCGCCGGAAGAGCGGCACGGGGAGCGTATCGGTGGTGATGAGCGCGAAGCCGTGCAGCCAGAGGTCGACGTGCGCGTGGGTCTTCACCGGCCAGCGGGCGGTCGCGGGCGCGCCGGGCGATGCGTCGGGGACCGCGCTCGACGGGACGCAGGCGGCGGTGGCGCCGATGACGGCGAGGGCGGCCGTGAACGAGCGGAGCGGATGCATGCTCAAGAATACTCCGAAGCGGACGGGGCGTGCGCGAGGGGGCAGGGCGGAGATGGTCCGTGGGGTGTGTTTTCGGTGTCTGTTCTCTTTCCCGGGGTTCCTGGTATCCGCATATCTGCGGCATTCGGGCAGGGGAAGGATTCCGATGCCTGCGGGTATGGGACGCCGATCGGGCGAGCCGCGTGCCTAACCTCCAAGGAGCCGTCGCAATGCGTCGCATACCACTGGCGATCCTGGTGCTGAGTGCTGGGGTGAAGGGGTATCCGGTATCGGTCGCCGCCGCGCAGGGCGTGGTGGTGCAGGTGGTGGATTCGGTGGGCATCCCGGTTCCGTTCGCGCTGGTGGATGCCGGAAAGGTCACGGGGCGGCTCACCGACAGCGTCGGTACAGCGCGTTTCCCCGACAGCAAGGGCGATTCACTGCGCGTCTTCGCCCGCCGCATCGGCTATGCGCCGTTCAACGGCCTCGTGGGGCGGGGCACGGAGAATGGTGTGTTCCGCGTGATGCTCACACGGATCGCGCGAACGTTGGACGGGGTGCATGTGACGGCCGAACGGTCCACGCCGCTTTCCCGCGCCGGGTTCTATGACCGGATGCAACGAGTGCAGCGAGGGGCGATCGTCGGCGAGTTCATCACGCCGGAAGAGCTCGACCAGCGCGGCTCGATGCAGATCTCGCGCCTGCTGGAAGGGCGGCGGCACACTTCGGTGATCCGGGTGGGCTCCAGGCGGCGCGCGATGGTCGCCGGACGTGGCGGCATGTGCCCGGTGACGGTCCTGGTGGACGGCCAGCGCGTGAACGATCTGCTCGAGCCCCCGAATCGTACGAGTCTCAGATCGGCACGCAGTGTGCCGATGGATGATCCGAACAAGACCTCGATCGATGAACTCCTGAGCGCCACCGCCGTTGCCGGGATCGAAATCTATCCGAGCATGGCCAATGCACCACACGACCTGATCCCCCTCACCGGTGGCGGCTCCTGCGGCCTCATCGCGATCTGGACGGGCGGGAGGCAGTAACGGTGATCAGCAGGAGTGGTCGGGTGACCGCGGCTCTGGTGTTGCTCGGCATCGGTTCCGGCGCGGTCTTCGCACCCGCCGCGGCGCAGAGCGTGGTGGTGCAGGTGGTGGATTCGGCCGGCATGGCGATTCCATTCGCGCTGGTGGACGTGAACGCGGTGAACGGGCGGGTGGCGGACTCCGCCGGCATGCTCCGTCTGGCGAACATGCGCGGCGACACGCTCCGCATCCATGCCCGGCGGATCGGCTATGCGCCGTTCAACGGCCGCGTGGGCCGGAGTGCGAATGACGGCGTGTTCCGCGTGGTGCTGGCCCGGATGACGCGCGAACTCGAAGCCGCGCGCGTGACTGCCGAGCGTTCCACGCCGCTCGCGCGCAACGGGTTCTATGATCGCATGCAGCGGGTGCAGAAGGGAGCGATCGTGGGTGAGTTCATCACGCCGGAGGAACTCGATCAGCGCAAGCCGATGCAGATTTCGCACGTTCTGCAGGGACGGCGATATGTCCACGTGCAGCGGGAGGGGATGCGCGGACGTGCCACCGTGGGTGGGCGGGGGCAATGTCCGATGACCATTCTGCTCGATGGCCATCGCATGAACAATGTGCTCGCCCCCAACCAGGGGCGTAACGAGGGACGGAGAATGGGAGGCGGTTTCCAGGGAGGCGATCTGACCATGTCGATCGACGAACTGGTGGAAGGCGGATCGGTCGCGGCCGTGGAGATCTACCCGAGTACGGCGAACGCGCCGGCCGAACTCATCCCTCTTACCGGCGGCGGCTCCTGCGGTATCATCGCGCTCTGGACGGGCGGGCGACATTGATGCCCCCCGCGGCCTTCGACAGCAACGCGCGCTACGACGCGATCTCGGCGTGCAGCCGCGCGCTCCGCAGAAACCGCACGAGGTAGTCCGTCACCGCGCCCGTGCTTGCCCGCCCGCCGAGATCGGGCGTGGTGACCTGCGCGCGGAGCGAAGCCAACACGGCCTCGTCGATGAGCGCGGAGGCGGACCGGTGTCCGCACGTATCGAGCAGCAGCGATACGGCACGAATGGCCGCCAGCGGATTCGCGCGCCCCGTGCCCACGAGGTCGGGCGCGCTGCCGTGCACGGGCTCGAAGAGCGAGCAGCGGCCGGGGTGGAGACTCGCGCTCGCCGCCAGCCCGAGCCCGCCCACGAGGCCGGCCGTGAGATCGCTCAGGATCTCGCCGAACAGGTTCGTGGTCACGAGCACGTCGAGCCGCTCGGGCGCGCGCACGAGATCGTGCGCCACGGTGTCCACGAGCCGCACGTCGTGCGCGAGATCGGGATAGTCGGTGGCCACGGTGTGGAACGCGTGCCGCCACAGCCGGTGCGCAGGCACGAGGTTGGTCTTGTCCACCAGCGTCACCCGGCGGCGCCCGCGCGCCCGCGCCCAGGCGAACGCGAAGCGCACGAGCCGGGTCACGAGGTGCGGCGTATGCCATTCCTCGGTGACGTGGGCGTCCTCGTCGTCGGTGACGCGCACGCGACGGTCGCGGTCGGGATGGAATCCCTCGAGATTCTCGCTGATCACCATCACGTCCACGCGCGCGTTCCCTTCACGCACGCGCGCCAGCGGCGACAGCGCGGGGAGGAGCTGCTGCGCGGGGCGCAGATTGGCGTAGAGATCGAGCTGGTGGAAGAGCGCGTGCCGGATCTGCCGCACGTGCTCGTGATCCTTGACGCGCGGATCGCCGAGCGCGCCGGCGAGAATGGCGTCGAACGAATGCGCGAAGCGCTGCGGCTCGCCGGACGGCAACCCCTGGCCGGTGGCGAGATACCACGTGGCGCCGTACGGCAGCGCCTCGATCGTGAGCGGAATGTCGTAGCGGTCGCACACGGTGCGCAGCACGGCCACGGCCGAATGCGTGACTTCCGGACCGATCCCGTCGCCGGCGAGCGTGGCGATCCGAAGCGGGGTGCGATTCACGCCGAGCGCCGGGAATCGACGCTCGACTCGGCGGTGAGGACGGGTGCCGGACCGGATGCCGCCGGCACGAGCGTCAGCCCACCGCCGTCGGCGGGCAGTGGAGCGTCGGCGTCGTCGGCCTGCCGCCCGCAGGTGACGCAGAAGCGCCACGCGCGCTCGAGCTCCGTGCTGCACGCCGGGCAGTGGCGCACCGTGAGGTCGAGGCCGCAGTAGGGACAGAAGGTGAGCGACCGGCCGGTGGGAAGCGTGCCGCCGCAGTAGTGGCAGCCGCAGCGCGTGTCGCGCGCGGCCGGCGCGGACACGGCCGGCGACGCGGCGTCGCTATTCGATACCGCGCGTTCGTCACCCACGGTGAAGGCCGAGCTCCGGAGCGACAGCGTGCTGCCGGCCCAGGCGCGCACGATCGAGACCGTGGGCGAGACCATCTGGAGCGCGCGGCGGCAGGCTTCCTGGAGCTCCGGTTCCGCCACCAGGTAGCCGCGTTCGCCGGCGAGGAGCCGGAGCACCGTGAGCTCGTAGCCGTCCGGCCCGCTTTCGGCCATCTCGCGGCGGGCTTCCGGGTACGGCGCCAGCCGCTCCTCGAGATCGGACAGCGTGAAGCCGCGCTCGAGCAGATGCGGATAGGTGGTGCGTACGGTGCGGGCGACGCGGAAGGCGAGGCGGTCGAGGTCGTCCATGGGGAGTGCGGTGAACGTCACCGCCCGTCCGATCCGGCCAACTGGGCGTCGATATCGTTCCGGACGAGATCGCGGTTGCTGCCGCCGATCTGGTCGACGACCCGCTCGTAGATGGCCTTGTCGTGGATCTGCGCGTCCTTCCAGCCATAGCCGTAGCCGATGGCGATGCCGATCGCGAGGATGACGAGAAGCTTGAACATGGCAGGTGCAGGGTGATCCGGCGCGGACGTGTCGCAGGGAATACCTCCATGTTCCGACGCCTGATGATCGCCACGCGTCACGGACTTCGGCCGTGCCGTCCGTCACACCGCCGTCGTTTCGCCCGTTCGCCGAACGTGTCGAACGGGCGATCGTCCGTCACACCGGCGGCGCGGGGCGGAAGTCCGCGGCGTCCGGGAACGGGTCCGGGGCTCCCATGACCCGGCGGCCGGCGAGCCAGTCGTCGAAGGCGGAGGGGACGAGGCCGGCGGAGGCATCCTGCGCGGCGGCGGCGCGGGTGGCGAGATGGTTCGCGTACTCGTTCTGCGCGTGGCCGGCGTGGCCGCGCACCCAGCGCCATTCGACCTCGTGCTCCCGGAGCGCGGCCACGGCCGCCTGCCAGAGCTCCACGTTCTCCACCGCCCCGACCTTGCGCCGCCAGCCGCGCTCCCGCCAGCCGCGCACCCACTGGGTCATGCCGTCCACGATGTAGCGGGAATCGGTGGTGAAACGGACGCTCAGCGTGTTGCCCTTGCGCGAGATGGCATCGAAGGTGTCGATGACGGAGCGGAGGGCCATGCGGTTGTTCGTGGTGTCAGGCTCGGAGAGCCAGAGATCGAAGCGGCGGAGCGTGCCGGCGGGGCCCTGGTACTCCACGAGGGCGCCGGCGCCGCCGGGGGTGGCGCCGGCTCGCCCGTTGCCCAGGCAGGATTCATCGGCGTAGACGGCCACGAGGGGGAAACGGGCCGTCACGCCACGGCCTCGAGGCCGTCGAGTTCGTCGAGCTGGAAGACGAGCTGGTCGCCGGTGGTGGGGTGCCGGGTGACGAGCTGTTCGCGGCCGCCGGCGAAGGCCAGACGCTCCGGAATGACCACGTACTCATGCCGGCGCCGGTGCACGACGATCCGGGTGCCATTGGTGATGGCGCGCTCCAGGAGATCGTACTGGCGGGTGGTGAGCGGAGGCATCAGGCGCGTCCCCAGTGCGCGCACACCGCTTCGAGGATATCCGCGGCGGCCTGCACCTCGGCTTCGTCCACCCACTCCTCGGCGGCATGGGCGCGCGCGATGTCGCCGGGCCCGAAGCATACGGCCGGAATGCCGTTCGTGGTGAGGAGCGCCGCGTCCGTCCAGCAGGAGAGCCCTTCCACCGGCGCCGGCCGGCCGGTGGCCTCCGCGGCTGCGACCAGCGCGCGCACCACTTCGGCGTCGGCCGGCACATCGTTGGGCGGCTGCACGGTGTGGCGCGCGATGTCGGCGCGGAAGGCGGGATGTGCGCGCGCCACGCCGGCGCAGAGGGCTTCGAGCTCGGCTTCCGCGTCGTCGGCCGATTCGCCGGGCACGGTGCGGCGCTCGAGCTGCATGCGGCACTGGTCGGGGTACGTGGACCAGCCCGTGCCGCCGGTGATCGTGGACGCGTGGACCGATGCGTGGCCGAGCAGCGGGTGGTGACGTGTGGCGAGCACGCCGCGCTCGTGGGCCACCAGCGCGGCGAGCAGGAGCCCGGCATGCGCGATGGCATCCACGCCCACGTCGGGACGGCTGCCGTGCGCGGCGCGGCCATGCACGGTCACGTCGAACCAGGCGAACCCCTTGTGCGCCGGGCACACGGCGAGGCGCGTGGGCTCGGTCACGATGGCTCCGGTCGCCCGGAGTCCGCCGTCGATCAGCGCCTGCGTGCCGATGCTGCGGTACTCCTCGTCGCACACGGCCGTGACGATGATTTCGCTCGCGAGCGCGCCACGCGCCGCGGCGCGGGCCGCGGCCACGCACATGGCGGCCACGCCGCCCTTCATGTCGCTCGCCCCGCGGCCGTAGAGCCGGCCGTCGGTACGGTGCGGTGTGAACGGCTCGTGGATCATGCCCTCGGTGCCGACCACGTCGAGGTGGCCGTTGAGCACGAGGGGGGTGCGGCCGGTGGGGCCGATCCGTGCCACCACGTTGGGGCGGCCGGGAGCGACTTCGTCCACCGACACGGCAAAGCCCCAGCCGGCCAGGATGGCGGCGAGACGGGCGGCCACGGCGGCTTCACCGGGCGCGCCGGCCACGAGCGCGGGGTTGCGCGAGTCGATGGCCACGAGGGCTTCGGTGAGCGCGATCGCGTCGAGGGGGAACTGGGAGGACATGGGTGCATGATAGCACGGACGGCGCGCGCGGGGCGGGGGGGGGCGGTGGGTGAGTAGGCCATTGGCTATCGCCCATTGCCCATTGCCTTCGGTTCTTCGCGCCATTTGGCCGTTCGGCCGGTTCCCGTTTGGCCATTCGGCCGGGCACACTGCGGACAATGGCACGGAGACGCGATGGTGCCCTCACGGACGGCGTCGGGATGCCGGGATCATGCGCCGGCCCGGGTGGGCAATAGGCTATCGCCTATGGCCGATCGCCCCACCAGACGGGCAATAGCCTATGGCCCATGGCCGATCGCCCCACCCGGACGATGCTCGTGGCCAACATCCTGCCAGTCCCCCGCAGGGGCTGCCCTGGTCTCTCCAGGCCATTGTCCGCAGTGTGCCCGGCCGAATGGCCAAACGGGAACCGGCCGAACGGCCAAATGGCGCGAAGCAACCGACTGGCAATGGGCGGTGGGCTATAGGCTATTGCCCACTGCCCCTCGTGCGATTGACGATCACGCCCTGTTCGGCCACCCGGAACGGCAGCGGGTCGCCGAGTCCGGTCATGGCCGCGGCCACGGCTTCCACCCGGTCGGCCGGCGCGACGACGAGCACGCAGCCGCCGCCCGAGGCGCCGAGCGGCTTGGCGCCAAGCGCGCCCGCCGCCAGGGTCCGCATCACCAGCGTATCGATGCGGTCGGTCGTGATCCCCGCGTGCAGCGACCGCTGGTGCACCCAGTGCTCGCCCACGAGCGCGCCGAGCGAGTCCAGATCGCCGGCCGCGAGCGCCACGGCCATGAACCGGGCCAACTCGGCCATGCGGTCGAGCGCGAACACCACGTGCGGCACGCGGCCGGTGTAGGCGTCGAGCACGGCGCGAATGGTCGTGTCGGAGATGCGGGACTCTCCCGTGTGACAGACCAGGCAGCGGGTTTCGATGGCGCTCCGGAACGCCGCCGTGAGCTGGATCGTCGTGACGTCGACCTGGTCACCGAACGCGAGCCCAAGCGCGCCGCCGTAAGCCGCGGCGTAGTGGTCCTGCCGTCCGCCGGCGATCCCAAGCTCCTCCACTTCGAGGCGGCGGCTGGCTTCGGCGAGCTCCGAGGGGGAAGGATCGAGGTGTCCCTGCCACGCGGCCAGGGCGGCCGACAGTGCCACGCCGGCGGCCGATGATCCGCCCAGCCCCGCGCCTACCGGGAAATCGCTGTGGAGCGCCACCGCGAGCGGCCCCATGCCCGCTCGGCGGAGCGCCGCGCGAACGAGCGGCGGGGCCTCGGCGAGATCGGCCGCCGAGCCTTCGCGGAGAGTGGCCGTGGCGCGTCGCTCGATGGCGAGGTTGCACACGAAACCGCCTCGCTCTTCGGGGTAGGGCGGGACGTCGGTCCAGCCCCCGCCGAAGTCGAGGCGGGTCGGAGCGCTCGCAGTGAGCGCCGCGCCGGGTTGCACCGGACTACTTCTTCTTGACGGCCTTTTTCGCCGGGGATTTCGCGGCTGTCTTGGCCGGAGCCTTGGCGGCGGGCTTGGGCGCCGGAGCCTTGGCGGCCGTCTTGGCCGGGGCCTTGGCCGGAGCCTTGGCGGCCGGCGCCTTGGCGGGAGCTTTGGCTGCCGGAGCCTTGGCGGGCGCTGCCGCCTTGGCCGGGGCTTTGGCGGCCGGGACCTTGGCGGGCGCGGCCGCCTTGGCCGGGGCCGCGGCGGGCTTGGGGGCGCTCTTGGCCGCGGCCTTCTTCGCCGGTTCTGCCGGGGCTTCGGCAGCGGGTTCGGCGGGGGTGGCCGGGGGCGGCGGCGCGGCGGGCTTGGGGGCCGGCCGCACGTTGAGCGGCTGGGGCTTGGGGGCCGGCTTCGGCGGTTCGGGCTTGGGGAGCGCGCCGTGCTTTTCGATGTAGGCGGCTTCGGCTTCGGCGATGAGCACGTCGGCTTCGTCGGCGTTCATCTGACCGCGGCGGACCATGTAGTGGATCAGTTCGCGGGCGCTTTCGATGGCAAAGGCGCTCAGGCCGGCGGCGGAGCGCACGACGTCGCGCATGGCGCCGGACATGCGGCTACCGGCCTCCAGGCTGATCTCATGGGCACGGCGCGCCATTTCGGCGGCCGTATCGCTGGCGTCGGCCCCGCGGTGGCCGGGGCCGCGGCGCGGCGGCGACGCAGGTGCAGGAGCTTCGACTTCCGCTGACGAATCGCCATCCAGCGACATATCGGCCATGGACTAGGGGTCTCCCGCCACCGGTTCGACACCGAATGCTGCAATCGAACGGGGCTTTCCGGGATCGTCATGATCCCATGTGAAGGCACACACGAACACCGCCGTGGCGCGCGAGGGCGGCCGGCGACGGAGCGAGACGAGCGCGAACGCTGTAACTATATGATTTCTGGACATCTACGCAAGGTATGATAACCTTCCATCGAAGGGTTTTTGGGCGGTTTCGGTTGGGCGAAATTCCCGATGAGTTTCTGCATATTCGCCCAAACGAGTCTTGTTTCGACACATAATCGAGTCATATGAACGACAGTTTGAAGACATTACCGCTTGAAGGCATCCGCGTGCTCGATTTATCGCGGGTGCTGGCCGGTCCACTGTGCACGATGATGCTGGGGGATCTGGGTGCCGATATCCTGAAAGTGGAACGTCCCGGAGCCGGTGACGACACCCGAGGCTGGGGGCCGCCTTTTGCCGATGACGGGGAGAGCGCCTACTTCCGGAGCGTCAACCGGAACAAGCTCAGCGTGGCCCTGGACCTCGACGCGCCGGCCGACGCGGCCCGCCTGCGCGAGCTGCTCCAGGGCGCCGATGTGGTGGTGGAGAACTATCTCCCCGGCGCGCTCGCCCGCCGCGGGTTCGACGCCGCACGCCTCCTGGCCGAACATCCGCGTCTCGTCTGGTGCACCATCTCCGGCTTCGGCGCGGACAGCCCGCGCCCGGGCTACGACTTCGTGGTGCAGGCCGAGGCCGGCTGGATGGCGATCACCGGGCCGGCGGACGGGCCGCCGAGCAAGGTGGGCGTGGCCCTGGCAGACGTGATCGCCGGCAAGGACGCGGCCGCGGCCATCCTGGCCGCTCTCGTGGGCCGCGACCGGCTGCCGGGGCTGCCGGCCTCGGCGCGGCGCGTGCGGATCGCGCTTCACGCATCGGCCACGGCCGCGCTCGTGAACGTGGCGCAGAACACGCTCGTCTCGGGGCAGGCGCCCGCGCGCTGGGGGAACGCCCATCCGAACCTCGTCCCCTATCAACTGTTCGACGCGCGCGACCGGGCGCTGGCCCTGGCCGTGGGCAATGATGCCCAGTGGGCCGCGTGCGCCGGCGCCCTCGATCTCCGGGACGAGGCCGTACACGGCGCCTGGCGCACCAACGCCGGCCGGGTGGCGGACCGGGAGCGGCTCGTGGCCCGGCTGGCGGAGATCCTGCGCGAACGCGACGCCGCGGAGTGGATGGACCGGCTGTCGGCGGCGGGGGTGCCGAACGGCCTCGTGAAGAGCGTGCCCGAAGCGCTCGCGGAGGTGTGGGCGGACGCGGTCTCCGGCGTGGCGCCGGCCACGGGCGGAGCGATTCGCCGCCCGCCGCCCCGCCTCGACGAGCACGGAGACCTGGTGCGCCGTATCGGCTCGGATGCGTTCCCCGTGCCGGTTCCCGCCCGCGATCCCATGCCGGGCATCACGTGACGAGCACAGACATGGAACCGCTTCCCAGCAGAATCCGGCCGGTCCGTCATAGGCGCGCGGCTTGGTCCGGAAACCGTCGAAAACGCGCTAAACCGATTCTGTGACGTGAGTTACACGTGTTACGGGAGGCCGCGCGGCTCGTCCTTCTGGTGTGACGATTGGAGCCCTCGCTTTACCGTTTCCTGCTGCCGGAGGATTGTCCCGGACTTCAGTTCGGGGTTATCCTAGCGCCGTGACCAACACTGACACGACGTTGTCGACGGAAGTCGATTCGGACCAGGACATCATTGCACGGGTGATCGCGGGCAACCGCGACGCCTTCGCGATACTGATCCGCCGGTACAGCGATCCCCTCTATCGCCACGCCCTCGGCATGACCGGCTCGCCGGACGTGGCCGAGGACATTCTCCAGACATCGTTCATCAAGGCGTACCACCACCTCGGTGAGGTGCGCGGACGATTCGATGCCTGGCTGTTCCGGATCGTGGCCAACGGGTGCAAGGACTGGCTGAAGAACATTCGGCGGTCGCACCTGAGCTACGACGAGGACGATCAACCGTCCAACTACACCACGCCCGACGAGGACCTCGATCGCACCGAGCTGCGGCAGGATCTCGACAGCGCGCTGGCAGAGTTGGCG
The DNA here is from genome assembly GCA_964621045.1 of uncultured Gemmatimonas sp. Taxonomy (GTDB): domain Bacteria; phylum Gemmatimonadota; class Gemmatimonadetes; order Gemmatimonadales; family Gemmatimonadaceae; genus JAABRT01. Next base: position 17,178 of record CAZUKU010000038.1, on the reverse strand, counting down.
CCATCGCTCCGGGAGGCGTTCGTCATGAAGCATGTCGAAGGCCGTTCCTACGAAGAGATGGCGGATCTGCTCGGGACTACCGTGGGCGCACTCAAGATGCGCGTGCATCGGGCACGCGAAGCCTTGCAGGCGCTGTTAGAGGAGAAATACGCCTGATGCTCGAATCTCAGAATCCCCGGGAAGGCACGGATCGTCCGGGCCTTGGCCGCGACGCCGGCCGTCCTGACAACGGTGCGCCGCTGGCGGACCGCGAAGTGCCGCTGCCCGGCAGCGAGGCCTTCGGCGCCACGCCGATGGCCGTGCACGCCTGGCTCGACGGCGAGGCTACCGAAGCGGAGGCCCGCCAGGCCGACGCGCGCCAGGTGGCGCTCTGGAGCCGCATTGCCGACGAAACGGCGACGCGCCGTCGCATGACGACGCCGGCCTACGTGCAGGATCGCATCATGGACGCGCTCCCTGATGCCCACCCGGCGCGTGCGCTGGCCACCACGGCCGGTGTGACGGCCGGCCGGATCGCCCTCACACCCGTCATGGCCATGATGGCCGCGGCCGGTCTGGTGGCGCTCGGGTTCCTGCTCGCGAAGCTCGTGGGCTGATACGCCGCGGGCGCCGCAGGGCGCACGCACAAACGACAGAACGCCGGCTCCGTTCACGGGGCCGGCGTTCTCGTTTCCAGGGACGCGTGCCGTGCTACATGTGCAGCACGCGGCCGATCGCGGCCAGCGCCGCTTCCTTGGTGGTTTCGGAGAGCGTGGGGTGGCCGTGGATGGTGATGGCGATGTCTTCGGCGGAGCCGCGGTATTCCATCGCGAGCACGACTTCGGCGATGAGATCGCCCACGTTCGGGCCGATCATGTGGCAGCCGAGGATCTCGTCGGATTCGGCGTCCACCACGAACTTCACGAAGCCCGCGTTCTCGCCCATGGTGCGGGCGCGGCCGTTGGCGCTGAAGGGGAACTTGCCCGTGCGGTACGCGCGTCCGCTCGCCTTCACTTCCTGCTCCGTGAACCCCACGGTGGCGATCTCGGGCCACGTGTACACGATGCCGGGCACGGTGTGCTGGTGCATGTGCACGGGCTTGCCGGCGATCACTTCGGCGGCGATCACGCCTTCCTCCTCGGCCTTGTGCGCGAGCAGCTTGCCGCCGGTCACGTCGCCGATGGCGTAGACGTTGGGCAGGTTCGTGCGCTGCTGATCGTTGACGGCGATCTCGCCGCGCGCGCCGAGCGTGAGGCCGAGCGCGGCTGCGTCCACGCCGTGCAGCGCGGGCTTCCGGCCCACGGACACGAGCACGTGGTCGGCGTCGAACGACACCTGTTCGCCGTTCTTCTCGCAGTGGAGCGTGACGCCGTCGTCGCGCACGTCGGCGCCTGTCACCTTCGTGCCCACGTGGATGTCGAGCCCCTGCTTGCGGAGCACCTTGTCGGCTTCGCGCACCACGTCGTCGTCGGTGCCGGGAAGGATCGTGGGCGCGAACTCCACCACCGTGACCTTCGCGCCGAGCCGGCGCCACACCGAGCCGAGCTCGAGGCCGATCACGCCGCCGCCCACCACCACGAGGTGCTTCGGCACCTCGGTGAGCGCGAGCACGCCCGCGTTCGAATGCACGCGCCGTTCGTCGAAGGGCAGGAACGGAAGCTGCACGGGCACGGAGCCGGTGGCGATGATCACGTGCGTGCCCTGCACATGGCTCACGGTGCCGTCGGGCGCGCGGACCTCGATCACCCGGTCGGCGCCGAGCGTGCCGAAGCCGCGCGCCCAGGTGATTTTGTTCTTGCGGAAGAGGAACTCGATACCCTTGGTGTTCTGCGCCACGACGTTCGTCTTGCGCGCCTGCATGGCGGCGAGGTCCACGCGCACGTTGTCCGCGGCAATGCCGTGTTCGGCGGCGTGCAGCCGGAGCCATTCGTAGTGCTCCGACGAACTGAGCAGCGCCTTGGACGGAATGCAGCCGATGTTGACGCAGGTGCCGCCGAGGGTGGCGTCGGCCTCGACACAGGCCACGGAAAAGCCGAGCTGGGCCGCGCGAATGGCGGCCACGTAGCCGCCCGGTCCGCCGCCGAGCACGACGACGTCGAAGGTCTGGGGAGTGGTCATGTCCGACAAGATAACGCCGTGGCCCGCGCGTCACGACACGGTCGCGCGGCGGCGGGAGGGCTGGCGCGGGGCGTGACGCGGGTTACGTTCGAAACGTCAGAGAGGCAGCGGGCGGCACGGCTGCCCACCAGAACCCGCCGAACGCGAAGCCCGTCCTCGAACGGTACGCCAGTACGCGGTGAAGACGCCCTGCACGGCTTGCCGTACAGGGCGTCTTCTTTTGCGCGAACGGGCGGGCGGGTGCTCAGTAGAGCAGCATCGAGGCCGGGTCTTCCATGAGCTCCTTCACGCGCACGAGGAAGAGCACGGCCTGCTGGCCGTCGATGATGCGGTGATCGTACGACAGCGCCACGTACATCATGGGCCGGATCACGACCTGCCCCTTCTCGGCGACCGGGCGATCCTGGATCTTGTGCAGCCCCAGGATGCCGACCTGCGGATAGTTGATGATGGGCGTGGACACGAGCGAGCCGAACACGCCGCCGTTCGTGATCGTGAACGTGCCGCCGGTGAGGTCGTCCATGCCGAGCTTGCCGTCGCGCGCCTTCTTCGCCACGGCGCCGATGTCGTGCCCGATCTCGATGAGCGAACGCGCGTGCGCGTCCTTGATGTTCGGCACCACGAGCCCGGCGTCGCTCGCCACGGCGATGCCGAGGTTTACGTAGTGGTGGTAGACGATCTGGTCGCCGTCGATCTGCGCGTTGACCGTGGGGTACGCCTCGAGCGCGAGGCACGCGGCCTTGGCGAAGAACGGCATGAACGAGAGCCGCAGGCCGTGCTGCTTCTCCACCTTCTCGCGCATGCGGTCGCGGAGCGCCGAGACCGCGGTCATGTCGATCTCGTTGAAGGTGGTGAGATGCGCGGTGTTGTGCTGCGACTGGAGCAGATTCTCGGCGATGCGCTTGCGGCGCGTGGTCATCTTCTCGCGCGTTTCCCGCGGGCCGTCGGCGGTGGCGCGGGCCATGGCGGGCGGCGCGGGGGCCTTGGGGGCGGCCGGAGCCGCGGGCGCGGGGGCCGCCTTGCCGGCGTCGATGACATCGGCCTTGCTCACGACGCCGCCTCGGCCGGTGCCCGGCACCTGGGCGAGATCCGTGCCCTGCTCGGCGGCGAGCCGGCGGGCGGCCGGGGAGGCCTTGGGGTCGTCGGATGCGGGAGCCGCGACGGCAGGAGCAGCAGGAGCCGTTGTTGCCGCGGGGGGCGTGGCAGACGCAGCGGGAGCGGCCGCGGCGGGAGCGCTTCCTGCCGCTCCGGGTGTGACTTCGCCGAGGATGTCGCCCACGTTCACCACGTCGCCTTCGCTCTTGAGATGACGGCTCACGGTGCCGGCTTCGAGGGCGGGCACCTCCACCGTGATCTTGTCGGTTTCGAGCTCCACGAGGGTCTCGCCGGCCGCGACGGTGTCGCCGACCTGCTTGAGCCAGCGGGAGACGGTCGCTTCGACAATGGATTCACCGAGCGGGGGGACTTGGAAGGACGCCATGGTTGCGACGAGAAAGTGGGGAGTCGGGGGTGGAGAGGAAATATAGCCTGCAACCGGCGAGCTTTCGTCTGCGTACGGTCCTGCACCTGCTGTTCCGTCCTCCCTTCCCGAACCCATGCCTCCGATGACGTTCCGCGTATTCCTTGCCGCGGCCGCCACCGCGCTGATGTCGTCCTCCGTGGCCGCGCAGGCCATCGCCGAGCGCCCGCTGCCGGCGCCCACCCGCACCTTCACCTACGAGTTCACGAACGTCGTGGCCGTGCAGCCGCTTCCGGGCGGCTCGCTGCTGGCGGCGGACATGAACGACATGAACCTCGTGTACCTCGACGGGCGGACGGGGGCGGGCCGCGTGGTGGGCCGTACCGGATCCGGGCCGCTCGAATATCGCACCGTGGGCCAGCTTCTGCTCCTGCCCGGGGATACGGTGGCCATGTACGATGCCGCGCAGGCCCGCATGCTGCTGGTGTCGCCCACGGGCGCGCCGGTGCGCACCGTGTCGTGGGGTACCGACATGCTGGCCGCGCTCTCGCGGCCGCAGATCTTCGCCACCGACCGCCGCGGGCGCGTGTACGGCCTGCAGCTTCCGCCGCTCGATCCGCAGCGGGGGATGATCGTGCCGGACACGCTGCCCGTGGTGCGCATGGCGTCGATCACGGCCACGCGCATCGACACGATCGCGCGCGTGTGGCAGGGGCAGGAGATGCGGGCGCAGCCGTCGATGGGCGCCGACGGCAAGATCCACATGGCCATGCCGCTCACGCTCCTGCTCCCGGCGGATGAACCCGCGGTGCTGCCGGACGGGCGTCTCGCCGTGGTGCGCGGCGATCGCTACGTGGTGGAGTGGATCGCCGAGGACGGCACCCGGCGCTCCAGCGCGCCGGTGCCGTCCACACGGCTGCCGGTGACCGCGGCGGACAGGAAGAACATCGCCGACGAGACGCGCACGCAGGCGGAGGCGGGGATGAAGCAGGGCGCCCGCATGCTGCCGGCGGGCACGGCCATGCCGGAACTCGTGCTCGACGAGCCGCCGAGCTGGCCGGCCACCCGGCCGCACTTCAACCGGGGCGTCCGGGCCGGCACGGACGGCCGCCTGTTCGTGCCCGTGCCGTGCGTGGCCGCGGGCGCGCGGTGCCTCGACGTGCTCGACACGCAGGCGAAGCGGGTGGCGCGCTACAAGCTGCCCAAATCCGGGCGTGTGCTCGCCGCGGGGACCGGCGTCATCTACGTGGTGGCGAAAGACGAGGACGATCTCGAGTACGTGTACGTGCACCGCATTCCATGACGCCGGGCACGATGCGCGCGCTGACCATTTCCGCGCACGGCGACCTGTCGCAGCTCGTGGTGCGGGACGACGTGCCCGTGCCCGGGCTCGTGTCGCCGCACGACGTGCGGGTGCGGGTGCACGCCGCGGCGCTCAACCGGCTCGATCTCTGGGTGCTCGCCGGCATTCCGGGCGTGCACATCACGCCGCCGTGGATCGTGGGGTCGGACGGCGCGGGCGTGGTGGAGGCCGTGGGCGCGGGCGTCACGTCGGTGCGTGTGGGGGATCGGGTGATGATCAATCCGGGCGTGGTGGATCGCACGTGCACCTGCGAATACTGCCGGGACGGCGATCAGCCGCTCTGTCTCACGTACGGCGTGCTCGGCGAGCACCGGCCGGGCACGCTCGCGGAGTACGTGGTGGTGCCCGATGCGAATCTCGAAGTGCTGTCCGACGACGTGTCGTGGGAGGCGGCGGCGGCGTTTCCGCTCGCCACGCTCACGGCGTGGCGCATGGTGGTGACACGGGCCAAGGTGCGGGCCGGTGATCATGCGCTCATCTGGGGGATCGGGGGCGGCGTGGCGCTGGCCGCGCTCCAGATCTGCAAGCAGCTCGGCGCCACGGTGTGGGTGACGTCGGGCAGCGAGGAGAAGCTCGCGCGCGCGGCGGCACTCGGCGCGGATCATGGCATCGATCACCGCGCGGGCGATGCGGGGAAGCAGGTGCGGCTCGCCACCGGCAAGCGCGGCATGGATGTGGTGATCGACAGCGTGGGCGAAGCCACGTGGACGCAGTCGCTCGTGGCGCTCGGCCGCCGCGGCCGGCTGGTGACGTGCGGCGGCACGTCGGGGCCGATGGTGCAGGTGGACGTGCGCCGGATGTTCTGGAATCAGTGGACGCTGATGGGGTCCACGATGGGGAGCGACGCGGAATTCCGGGCGATCGCGGATGAGCTGCGGGCGGGACGGCTGGTGCCGCCGGTGGATTCGGTGTTTCCGCTCGAGGCCGCGCGGGAGGGGTATGCGCGGCTGGAATCGGGGGGGCAGTTCGGCAAGGTGGTGGTGCGGGTCGGGTAGAGGCGGGGTGGAGCCGGCTGGCGGGCACCGGGGCGCGTTATGCACGGGCGGGGGTTCAGCCGCGGGATTGGCCGTGCGAGGTCGCAAGCGGTGGGTCGATAGCCCCGAGTCGCGAGGGTGCTTGCGACTCGGGCTCCCTTGGCCGGCTTTGTCGTTCCTGGCTGACACACGCGAGAGAGCCTGGAACAGCGGTGCCCGCCTTGGAGGCAGGAGTCGCAAGCACCCTCGCGACTCGGGGCTATCGACCCGCCGCTTGCGACCTCGTGCGGCCGATCTCGCCCCACCGCCACTGCCTGCGACCAGGCACACCCTCTCATGTCAATACATACGTATTGACATGATGGGCCGTCGCGGCCAGCTTCCCTCCATGACGGCAAAGACCGAGCAGCTCCAGATCCGGGTCACCCCGCATCAGAAGGCCGCCCTCCGGCGCCGGGCCAGCGCGGCCGGCGTCGATCTGTCGAGCTACGTGCTGGCACGCGCCCTTCCCGCGGAGTCGGATCGGTTCATGACGATCCTGCGGGCCATGGAGCACCCCGGGGATCAGCGGTTCGCGCTCGCGGAACTGCATGATTTTCTCGCGGCGTGCCCGCCGATCCTGTTTCCCGGCGCCGTGGCGCGAGCGGTTCCCGACACCCTGTCGTCGTGGCTGCGGAACTACGTGGCGGCGATGGTCGAGCAGGCCGCGGCCCGGAAGCAGCTTCCGCCGCCGGCCTGGGTGCGGGACGTCCCGCCGCTCGAAACGCCGTGGTTCGCGACGGCGCTCCCCGGTCTCCGGATGCATCTGCTGGCCGCCGCTCCCGTGCCGTTCAAGCGACGCAATCTCTTCGTCGACGCATCCATCGGAGATCGGGTGTGACCGTACCGGAGCCCGTGAAACTCACCCGCGCCGACATGCTCGAGCTGTTCCGGCTGCTCGACGCGGAGCTCGCGGCGCATGACACGCGGGGCGAGGTGTATCTCGTGGGCGGCGCCGTGATGTGTCTCGCCCTGAACGCCCGGGCGGCCACGCGTGATGTCGATGCCTGGTTCCGGCCGGCGAAGGCGGTGCGGGAGGCGTCCGTCCGCGTTGCCGCACAGGCCAATGTGCCGGAGTCCTGGCTCAACGATGCGGTGAAGGCCTGGCTGAGCTCGCAGGGAGAGTTCGACCGGTTCATCGAACATCCGCATCTCCAGGTGTTCGTCGCCCGGCCCGAATACCTGCTGGCGCTCAAGTGCATGGCGATGCGGCTGGGCGAGGAATTCCACGATCTCGATGACGTGCGCTATTTGCTCCGGCATCTCGACATCACGAGCGCGGATGCGGCGCTGTCGATCGTGGGCCGGTACTTCGATGGCGACCGGGTTCCGCTCAAGACACGGCTCGCCCTGGAAGAGCTGCTGCCGGCCGCGGAGTAGCACAGCTCCGGGGGACGGGCGGGTGGAGCGGGATCGGCGGTACGAGGTCGCAGGCGGCGGTGGTGGAGCGGGATCGGCGGTACGAGGTCGCAAGCGGCGGTGGTGGAGCGGGATCGGCCGTACGAGGTCGCAAGCGGCGGGTCGATAGCCCCGAGTCGCGAGGGTGCTTGCGACTCGGACCCCCTTGGCCGGCTTTGTCGTTCCTGGCTGACACACCCGAGAGAGCCTGGAGCAGCGGTGCCCGGCTCTGGAGGCAGGAGTTGCAAGCACCCTCGCGACTCGGGGCTAAAGACCCGCCGCTTGCGACCTCGCGCAGCCGATCCCGCCCCTGCACCCCAGGTCGCCTGCAACTTCCCCCGACGCCGGCCCCCTCCGCTCCTACCGCCCGATCCCCGTCACCGGACACCCCCGGCGCCGGGGCTGCGGCATGATGTCCATCTCCACGCCGCTACCCCCCGCGAGCTCGAACTGCCCCACCTGCGTCTCCAGCGCTCCCGCCTGGGCATCGAGCTCGCCCGCCGTGGCCGCGAGCTCCTCGCTCCCGGCCGCCACCTGCTGCGTGACCCGGTTCACCTGCTCCGTGCCCGTGGTGATCTGCGCGATGCCGTCGGCCTGGTCCGCGCTCGCCGTCGCGATCCCGGCCACGAGCGTCGTCACGTCGCCGAGCTGGGCGGAGATCCGGCCGAAATCGTCGGTGACATCCCGGTTGAGCGTGACGCCCTGGCTCACCTGCCGCACCGACTCCTCGATCAGCGACGCCGTCTGCCGTGCCGCATCGGCGCTCCGGATCGCGAGCGCGCGCACTTCCTCCGCGACCACGGCGAATCCGCGGCCGGCATCGCCGGCGCGCGCCGCTTCGACGGCGGCATTGAGGGCGAGCAGGTTGGTCTGGAACGCGATCTCGTCGATGGTCTTCACGATGCGCGCCGTCTGGCTCGCGCTCGTCTCGATCTCGCGCATGGTGTCGGCCAGGCGGTGCATGCGGGCCATTCCCTGATCGGCTTCCTGTCGGAGCTGGGCGGTGCGCGTGCGGGTCTGCTCCGCGTCCCGGGCGTTGGTCTGCGCCGATCCGGCGAGCTCGTTCAGGCTCGCGGACACTTCCTCGAGCGCGCTCGCCTGGTCGCTCGAGCCGCGGGCGAGATCGGCGCTCGTGGTGTGGATCTGCGCCACCGCGGACACGACTTCCGCCGTGGCCTGCGCCACGTTGCCGAGCGCGTCGGCGAGCTGCGCGACCGCGCTGTTGATCGTGTCGGCGAGCGTCTGGTACCGGCCGGTGTAGGTGCCGGTCACGCGCGCGGTGAGATCGCTCCGGGCCATCGCGCCGAACACGCGTTCGGCCTCGTCGAGAAACCGGAAGGCGGCGTCGCGTTCACTGCGCACGTCGTCCACGTGCAGGGCCTCGATCTTGTGGCGGCGCGACTCGGTGAGCGCGGTGACCACGAGCGCGACGTCGAGATTGAGGAGCCGGGTGAACGCGTCCGTGAAACGGCGCAGTTCGCGCGGCGTGGCGCCGGCCTGTTCCACGGCCGCGATCGCCTCGCGGCGGATGACTTCGTACATGCCCACGAACCAGTTCGACTCGAGCTCGATGTCGTCGTGGATGCTCCCCACCTTGCGGCGGTGCTGCACGTAGCGGTCATCGACGGTGCCGGCGAACATGTTCTGCACGTAGGGGCCGAGCAGGCCGCGCTGCCGTTCCACGGTGGTGTGCTGCTGCAGGATGCGCCGCGTGGTGTCGTGGCCGAGCACGTGGGCGTAGAACGCGTCGATGAGCGTATCCATGTGCGCGTCGCATGCACTGCGCCAGGCGGCGATCACGCCGAGATCGCGCGCGGTGAGCCCGAAGAACGCGATGCGGTCGCGGGCGAGCGGGTCGGTGACGGCGAGCGTGCCGTCGGCATACGAACGTTCGGGACGGATCCAGCGCAGCAGGGAACGGGGCACGACGAGGTCCGGGGTGCGGGGGACTGTGAGGCGGAATTCGGGGCGGCGGCAGGCCGTATCGCGGCGTCGCGATACGCGGCCTTCCCGTCAGTGTCGGACCGCGTGTCGGGGCGCTGGATCAGGGAAAGCCCGACGAAAAAGCGCCCGGTTTTCGCGGCGTTTCCCGCGCGCGGAGCACCCGTGCGGCCGCGCGGCGCCTTGCGCGCTTCGTTCGCGGCGGGGCATCGTGCGGCATGTCCGAATCCGCCTCATACACGACAGTCGAAGAGCGCGCGCTCCGCGAGGCGCACGCGCGCGGGGAGACGCCGCGCTGCCCACGCTGTGACGTGGCGCTCACGCACCGGCCCATCGGCGGCGGGTCGTTCGGACTCGGGTACTCGCGCCGCCGCGAGTGGCTGCTCTGCCCGTCCTGCCGGCGGAGCGTGCTCTTCGACGCGCAGCGCGGCACCCGGACGTAGGGCCGGCCGCCGCGGACAAGCGCCGGTCTCCCGGTCCGCCGGCCGGACCCGAAGCAGAGGCGAAGGGAGCCCTCCGCATTGCGACCGGCGTCACTAGATTTGACGCACCATGATCCGGACCCTTGCCGGCCCGGCCGGCCTGCAGGCGGCAACTTCGCCGCTCCCCGACAGCTTCACCGGCCGTCTCGAATACAGTTTCACGCTGATCGCCGAGTTCGTGCCGGCGCTCTTCGGCGCGCTCGTCATCCTGTTCACCGGCTATCTCGTGGCGAAGCTGGTGGAGAAGGGGGTGCACCGCCTGCTGCGCCGCATGCGCTTCAACGAGCTGCTCGACCGGGGCGGCGTGCTGGAGGCGGTCGCCCGCTCCGGCACGCCGATCAACCCGGCGCGCGTGGTGGCGTCGTTCCTCTTCTGGAGCGTGATGTTCTCGGTGCTCCTGATCGCGGCCAACGCGATCGGGCTCGAGTCGCTGGCGGCGGTGTTCAGCGAGCTGCTGTCGTACATCCCCGGCATCATCGCGGCGATCGTGATCGTGATCGTGGGGATCGTGCTCGGCGGCTTCGTGGAGGGGCTCATCCGGGCGGCGGCGGGCGCGGTGCACGGCGCGGCCGCGCTGGCCCGCGTGGGACGCGGCAGCGTGATCGTGCTGGCCGTGTTCATGGCGCTCCAGGAGATCGGCGTGGCCACGAACATCGTGACGATCGCGTTCGGCATCCTGTTCGGCGCCGTGGCGCTCGCGCTGGGGCTCGCGTTCGGCCTCGGCAGCCGCGAACTCGCGGGCGAGATCACGCGGGCGTGGTACCAGCGCTACCGGGCGGAGCGCGAGGCGATCGAGCGGGAGGCCGCGGCCGACGAAGCCGAGGATTTCCCGGACACCGAGGAGTTCGCCTCGGTCCGGGACGCCGACGCCGCGGCCGACAGGGAACTGGGCGCCCGTCGCTGAAATCGTTGCGGGACAACGACTTGCGCGATTTCGCATCGGTTGATTCCGGGCGCGCATCCCGCTAGATTTCACAGGTTGGCCCCGCGTTCGCGCACTTCCGGCGCCACGCGCGGCCTGTTCCGTCCCTCGTGTTTCCGGATGCCGTGCCGTTTCGCGTCTCCGGCCCCCGTTCCGTCTCTCACGTCCCTTCCATGACCGCTCCCAACGCCCGCGAGCGCATCCTGCCGCGGTTGATCGACGAGGAAATCAAGGAGTCGTTCATCAACTACTCCATGAGCGTCATCGTGTCGCGCGCCCTGCCGGACGTGCGGGACGGGCTCAAGCCGGTGCACCGGCGCGTGCTCTACGCGATGAACGAGCTCGGCCTCGTGCCGGGCCGTCCGTACAAGAAGTGCGCGACGGTCGTGGGCGACGTGCTCGGCAAGTACCATCCGCACGGCGACAGCTCGGTGTACGACGCGCTCGTGCGCATGGCGCAGGACTTCTCGCTGCGCTACCTGCTGGTGGATCCGCAGGGGAACTTCGGCTCCATCGACGGCGACTCGGCCGCGGCCTACCGCTACACGGAGGCGCGCCTCACGCGGCTGGCCGTGGAGATGCTCACCGACATCGACAAGAACACGGTCGACTTCACGCCCAACTTCGACGACCGGCTCACGGAGCCGAGCGTGCTGCCGGCCGGCGCGCCCAGCCTGCTCATCAACGGGTCGTCGGGGATCGCGGTGGGCATGGCCACGAACATCCCGCCGCACAATCTGCGCGAGGTGGTGGACGCCTGCGTGGCCCTCATCGACGACCCCGACCTCGACACCACCGCGCTCCGCGCGCTCGTGAAGGGGCCGGACTTCCCCACCGGCGGCTACATCTACGGCCGCGCCGGCATCGCCGACTACCAGGAAACCGGACGCGGCCGCATCGTGATGCGCGCGCGGGCGGTGATCGAGGAGCGCGAGTCGTCCGGGAAGTCGCAGATCGTGGTCACCGAAGTGCCGTACCAGGTGAACAAGGCCAAGCTCGTGAAGGACATCGCCGATCTCGTGCGCGAAGGCAAGCTCACGGGCATCTCGGCGCTCCGCGACGAGTCCGACCGCGAAGGGATCCGCGTGGTGATCGAGCTCAAGCGCGACGCCATTCCGCGCGTGGTGCTCAACCAGCTGTACAAGCACACCGCCATGCAGAGCACGTTCGGCGTGAACATGCTGGCGCTCGTGCCCGACGACACGGGGCGGCTCATTCCGCGCGTGCTCGGCCTCAAGGCGGTGCTGGAGCACTACCTGAAGCACCGGCACGAGGTGATCGTGCGGCGCACGCAGTTCGATCTCGACAAGGCGGTCGAACGCGAGCACATCCTCGAAGGGCTCAAGATCGCGGTCGACAACATCGACGAGGTGATCGCGCTCATCCGTGCAGCCGAGGACACGCCCACGGCCAGCGCGCAGCTCCAGGCCCGCTTCGGGCTCAGCGAACGGCAGGCGGAAGCGATCCTCAACATGCGGCTCGCCAAGCTCACCGGCCTCGAGCGCGACAAGCTCGAGGAGGAGCTGGCCGAAGTCCGCACGCTCATCACCGAGCTGCGGAGCATCCTCGAGTCGCGCGCCCGGCGCCTGGCGATCATGAAGGGCGAGCTGCTCGCCGTGCGCGAGACGTTCGGCGACGAACGCCGCACCGAGATCGTGAGCGACGAAGGAGAGTTCAGCGTGGAGGACCTCATCGCCGAGGAGGAGATGATGGTCACCATCTCGCGGCAGGGGTACATCAAGCGCACGGCGGTGTCGCTGTTCCACAAGCAGGGACGCGGCGGACGCGGACGCATCGGCGCCGACCTCAAGGACGGCGACTTCATGGAGCAGATGTACGTCACGTCCACGCACCACTACATCCTCATCTTCACCGACGACGGCCGCTGCTACTGGCTCAAGGTGCACGAGCTGCCGCAGGCCGGCCGCGCCACCCGCGGCAAGCCGATCGTCAACCTCATCAACGTCACGCCGGACACGCGCATCCGCGCGATCGTGCCGGTGCGCGAGTTCAAGGACGACGAGTACCTGCTCTTCGGCACCAAGCTCGGCACGGTGAAGAAGACCGCGCTCTCGCAGTACTCCAACGTGCGCGCGAACGGCATCAAGGCCATCAAGATCGAGGACGGCGACGAGCTCATCGACGTGCAGGTGACGTCGGGCGCGAACGACGTGATCCTCGGCACGCGGCAGGGCATGTCGATCCGCTTCCACGAGCAGGACGTGCGGGAGATGGGACGCGACACCACGGGCGTGAAGGGCGTCACGCTCGGCACGGGTGACGCCGTGGTCGGCATGGTGGTGATCAAGCGCAACGAGGCCACGCTGCTCGTGGCCACGGAGCGCGGCCTCGGCAAGTGCACGTCGCTCGACGACTACCGCATCCAGAAGCGCGGCGGCAAGGGCATCCTCACGCTCCGGCGCACGGAACGCACCGGGCACGTGGTGGCGCTCATGGAGGTGTCGGCCGACGAGGAGATCATGCTCATCACGCGTGGCGGGATCTCCATCCGCTCGTCCATGGAACAGGTGCGGGTGGTGGGGCGCAACACGCAGGGCGTCCGGCTCGTGTCGCTCGATGCCGGCGACATGGTCACGGCCGTGGCGCGCGTGGTGCCCGACGACGACAAGGAGAACGGCGAAGCCGGAGGAGCGGACGACGCGGACAGCGCCGCGCCCGACGGCGAACTCGGACTCACCTGATCGCGCCGCTTCCTCCACCCGTCCCTTCGTGTCCTCTCGTCCTCCACTCGTCGATCTCGCATCCCTCGAAGCCGCCGCGCACCGGTTGCGCGGCGTGGCCGTCCGCACGCCACTGCTGCTGGTGGACGCGCTGGCCGCGGGCTTTCCGCACGGGGTGTTCGTGAAGGCCGAATGCGTGCAGCGCATCGGCGCGTTCAAGGTGCGTGGCGCCTACAACTTCGTGGCCACCATGGAGCCGGCGGCGCGGGCCCGGGGGCTCGTGGCGCCGTCGAGCGGAAACCATGCGCAGGCGGTGGCATGGTCGGCGCGACATTTCGGCGTGCCGTGCACGGTGGTGATGCCCACCACCGTGCCGCGCGCCAAGCAGCAGGGCGCCGAACGGCTCGGCGCGCGCGTGGAGCTCGTGGGCGTCACCACCGTGGAGCGGATCGCGCGCGCCAACGAGCTGGCGGCGGAAACGGGCGCCGTGGTGGTGCCGCCGTTCGACGATGACGCGATCATCGCGGGCCAGGGCACCGTGGGGCTCGAGATCGTGGACGATCTTCCCGACGTGGCCACGGTGGTGGTGCCGGTGGGCGGCGGCGGGCTGTCGTCCGGCGTGGCGGCGGCGGTCAAGGCGCGCCGGCCCGGCGTGCGCGTGGTGTGCGTGGAGCCGGCCGGTGCGCCCAAGCTGTCGCGGGCGCTCGCGGCCGGCGGGCCGGTCACCCTCGCGCAGACCACGTCCATTGCCGACGGACTGCTCGGTGTGCGGCTCGGCGACCGCAACTGGGATCACCTGTCGCAGCTCTCCGATCTGGTGGTCGGGGTGGAGGACGCGCCGATCCGCCGCGCGATGCGGTTCCTGCTCGACCGGGTCAAGCTCGTGACCGAGCCGAGCGGCGCGATCACGCTGGCGGCCGTGCTCGAGGGCCAGGTGCCCGCCGATGGTCCCGTCGCAGTGGTGCTGAGCGGCGGCAACATCGAATGGGACGGGCTCGCGGCGCACCTCGCCGGCGGCGAGACGGCCGATACATCCGTGGCTGCCTGATGGGGACGGCGCGCATCCTGGTGGCCGACGACGATCCGGCGGTGCTGGAATCGATCGGCTGGCTGCTCAAGGAGAACGGCTACGACGTCGCGCGCGCCACGGGTGGACAGTCCTGCCTCGATCTGCTCGAGGAACGAACCCCCGATCTCCTCCTGCTCGACATCCTGCTCCCCGACGCCGAGGGCTATCAGCTCCTCGAGCGGATCAAGTCGGAAGAGCGGTGGCGCGACCTGCCGGTGCTCATGCTGTCGTCGCTCCCGCCTGAGGAGGCGTCGGTGCGCGCGCTCGGTCTCGGCGCGGTGGACTTCATCCGGAAGCCGTATCGCCCCAAGGAGCTGCTCGCCCGCGTGCAGGCGCACCTGCGGCACGGGGCGGTGTTCCGCGCCACGCGGGACGCGCTGCAGCGCACGGAGGAAGCGCTCCAGCGGGCGCGCGAGGATGCGGAGAGCCGGCGCAAGCTCGTGGACATCTTGCACGAGGTCACCGGCGATCTGTCGGTGAGCGAGCTCTACCAGTTGCTGGTGGGACGCGCGGCGCGGGCGCTCGGCGTGTCGCACTGCTCGGTAATCCTGGCCCGGGCCGGCCAGCGCACCGCCACGGTGGTGGCCGCGGTGGAGAATCCGAACATCAGCAATCTCGAGGTCTCGCTCGACCGGTATCCGGAGCTCGACGCGGCGCTCGAAACCGGGCAGCCGGTGCTGGTGGAAGACATCGCCACGCATCCGCTCTACGAAGGCGTGCGCCAGGTGTGGGGGATCGAGGGGATCGAAGTGCCGATCCGGTCGGTGATCGCGCTGCCGTTCACGGTGGACCGGGGCGCGTACGGCGTGTTTCTCGTGCGGCGCACGCGCGACCAGGCGCCGCTCGGCCCCCCGGACCTCGAGTTCGCCGAAGCGGTGATCACGGCGGCGGTGGCGGTGATCCAGCGGGCGCGCATGGTGGAGCACACCATGGCCGACAATGCGCGGCTCGAGCAGCTCGCCCAGACCGATCCGCTCACGCAACTGCTCAACCGCCGCGCGCTGGCGGAGACGATCACGGCCGAGATGGAGCGCGCGCTCCGGTACGACTCGTCGCTCGCGCTGCTCATGATCGATCTCGATCACTTCAAGCGGGTGAACGACACGTACGGGCACCTCATCGGGGACGACGTGCTGCGCGATACGGCGTCGCTGCTGCGGGCGCTGGTGCGCGGAAACGACGTGGTGGCGCGGTACGGCGGCGAGGAGTTCCTGATCCTGCTGCCGGAGACCGACGACGCGGGAGCGGACGCCTTCGCGGAACGGGTGCGGGCGGCGGTGGCGTCGCACGAGTTCGCCACGTGGCCGCGGGAGGAAGGGCTGCGGATCACGGCCAGCATCGGGGTGGCCACGTTCCCGGCGGCGCGGATCGAGACGGTGGAGGATCTGTTCGCGCGGGCGGACGCGGCGCTCTACCGGGCCAAGGCCGACGGGCGGGATCGCGTGAGGCGGTAGCCGGTTACCTTTCCGGTCTCCCTTTTTCCAACACCTCCCGTTCGGAGACCTCTCCATGCGGATGCTCGTGCTCGGCGCCGGCCTGCAAGGTTCGGCGTGTGCATTCGACCTGCTCAGGAATCCTGCCGTCGAACGCGTGGTCCTCGCGGACCTGCGGATCGGCGCGCCGCCGCCCTTCCTCCAGCCGTATCTCGGCGGCCGCCTGGCCACCGCCGAAGTGGATGTCCGCGATCACGACGCCGTACGCGCGATCATGCGCGACAGCACGGCGGTGATGAGCGCGATTCCGTACTACTTCAACTATCCGTTGGCGCAGCTCGCCGTGGAGTGCGGCGTGCACTTCACCGATCTGGGCGGCAACACCGAGATCGTGCTGCAGCAGAAGGGGCTCGAGGCCGAAGCCGAGGCCAAGGGCGTGAGCGTGGTGCCGGACACGGGGCTCGCGCCCGGCATGGTGAACATCCTCGCGCAGCACGGCATCGCGCAGCTCGATTCGGTGGACAGCGTGAAGCTGTACGTAGGCGGGCTGCCGCAGCATCCGGAGCCCCCGCTCAACTACCAGATCGTGTATTCGCTGGAAGGCGTGGTGGACTACTACACCACGGAGTCGCTGGTCGTGCGCGACGGACGGCGGAGCACCATGGCGGCGCTTTCCGAGATCGAGCGCGTGCAGTTTCCGGAGCCGGTGGGGACGCTGGAAGCGTTCCATACGGCCGGCGGGCTCTCCACGATGGCGTTCCGGTACGACGGCAAGATCCCGAACATGGAGTACAAGACGCTCCGGTATCCGGGCCATGCGCAGATCATGGAGGCGATCCGCGATCTGGGCCTCCTGTCGCTCGACCCGGTGGAGGTGAAGGGGCAGACGGTGGTGCCGCGCGACGTGTTCGTGAAGGTGGCGGGCGAAAAGCTGCGCAAGCCGGGCGGGCGGGATCTGGTGGCGCTCCGGGTGGTGGTGCGCGGCACGAAGGACGGCGCGCCGGCCGAGCGTGCGTGGCAGATGGTGGCGCGCTACGACGAGGCGAACGGGCTTACGGCGATGATGCAGACCACGGGGTTCACGCTGTCGATCACGGGACAGTTGCAGGCCATGGGGGTGATCCGGCCGGGGGTGCATACGCCGGACGAGTGCGTGCCGCCGGAGCAGTACCTGGCGATGCTCGCCGAGCGCGGGATCGTGGTGGAGGCGCTGGAGTAGGGCTCGGCAGGAACAGCAACAGAATCCACAGATGACGCAGATGGGAACGGCGGATGGCACAGATGAAAAAACGGCAGGGATCCGCAGATGACGCAGATGAA
>CAZUKU010000037.1:0-34905 GCA_964621045.1 uncultured Gemmatimonas sp. | reverse complement strand
CCAAGACGAGCGACCTCGCCGGCGACGGCACCACCACCGCCACCGTGCTCGCCCAGGCGATCTTCCGCGAAGGCATCAAGAACGTCACGGCCGGCTCCAACCCGATGGCGCTCAAGCGCGGCATCGACAAGGCCGTCGCCGCCATCGTCGACGAGCTCAAGCGCATCTCCGTGCCCACCAGCGGCAAGAAGGAGATCCAGCAGGTCGGCTCCATCTCGGCCAACAACGACGCCGAAATCGGCGCGCTCATCGCCGAAGCGATGGAGAAGGTCGGCAAGGACGGCGTGATCACGGTCGAGGAAGCCAAGGGCCTCGAGACCACGCTCGACACGGTCGAAGGCATGCAGTTCGACCGCGGCTACCTCTCGCCGTACTTCGTCACCGATCCGGAGAAGATGGAAGCGGTGCTCGAGAACGCCTTCATCCTGATCCACGACAAGAAGATCAGCGCCATGAAGGACCTGCTCCCCACGCTCGAGAAGGTGGCGCAGGCCGGCAAGCCGCTCCTCATCATCGCCGAAGACGTGGAAGGCGAAGCGCTCGCCACGCTCGTGGTGAACAAGCTCCGCGGCACGCTCCGCGTGGCCGCCGTGAAGGCCCCGGGCTTCGGCGACCGCCGCAAGGCCATGCTGCAGGACATCGCCGTGCTCACGAAGGGCAACGTGATCTCCGAGGAAGTCGGCTTCAAGCTCGAGAACGCGGTCCTCTCCGACCTCGGCTCGGCCGCCCGCATCGTGATCGACAAGGACAACACCACGATCATCGACGGCGCCGGCGACAAGGATTCGATCGACGGCCGCATCAAGGAGATCCGCGCCGCGGTCGACAAGAGCACGTCGGACTACGACAAGGAGAAGCTGCAGGAGCGGCTGGCGAAGCTCGCCGGCGGCGTCGCGGTGATCCAGGTCGGCTCGGCCACCGAAGCCGAGATGAAGGAGAAGAAGGCCCGCGTGGAAGACGCCCTGCACGCCACGCGTGCGGCGGTGGAGGAAGGCATCGTCCCCGGCGGCGGCATCGCGCTCATCCGCGCGCAGGGCGCCCTCAAGACGGTGAATCTCCAGGATCGCGACGAGCAGATCGGCGTCGAGATCATCAAGCGCGCCATCGAGGAGCCGCTCCGCATGATCGTGCAGAACGCGGGCGGGGAAGGCTCGATCGTGGTGGAGAAGGTGCGTCAGGCCAAGGAGCAGAACTTCGGCTACAACGCCCTCACCGACACGTACGAGGACCTCGTGCAGGCCGGCGTGATCGACCCGACCAAGGTCACGCGCACGGCGCTCCAGAACGCCGCGTCCATCGCGTCGCTCCTCCTCACCACGGAAGCCCTCATCGTGGAACGGAAGGACGACAAGCCGGCGGCTCCGGCCGGCGGCCCCGGCGGCGGCATGGGCGGCATGTACTGAGCCCTTCCCGGGTGCAGGAAAACACGACGGGCGTCCCCAATCGGGGGCGCCCGTCGTCGTTTGTTCTCCTCACGTCCGGCGCACGGGCGCCGGTTACACCGCGCGGTCACACGCCCGCCGGCATGGCCTCGTGATGGATCTCGGCCACGTAGCTCCGGACCGGCTGCTGATGCGCCTTGGCCACGGTCTCGGCATCGCAGATGCCGGAGACGAGCGGCCGGAGCAGGCCGTCGTGCACGTCGTACACCATGCCGTGCAGGATGGGACGCTTGCCGCGCGCCCACGCCCGCTGGATGATCGGCGTACGCGCGAGCTGGAACACCTGCTTCACCACGTTGAGCTCCACGAGGCGGTCTTCGCGCGACTGGTCGTCGGGGAGGGCGGCGAGCTCGTCGGCGTGCCGGAAGCGGAGCTCGCGCACGATGTGCAGCCAGTGGTCGATGATGCCGTGTCCCATCTCGCGCATGGCGGCCTTCACGCCGCCGCAGCCGTAGTGGCCGCTGATCGCGATGTGCTTCACGTCGAGCACTTCGACCGCGTACTCGATCACCGAGAGCGTGTTGAAGTCGCTCGGGTGCACCTGGTTGGCGATGTTGCGGTGCATGAGCACCTCGCCCGGCAGCGTGCCCGTGATGGCTTCGCTCGGAATGCGCGAGTCATGTCCGCCGATGAACAGGAAGTGCGGCTGCTGCAGCGCCGACCGCCGGTCGAAGTATTCGGGGTCGGCCGCGCGCATGGCGTCGGCCCACTTGCGGTTGTTCTCGAAGAGCGCGAGAAACTGCTCCATGACCTAGTGTCCCGGGGAAGGGGCGGTGAGCTCGGGCACGCCGACCAGGCGATAGTCGATGCCGCGCAGCTCCGCCGTTTTGGAGAAGTCGTGCAGGATTTCGAGCACGTCGTGATCGAAGCGCCGCGTGTTGCGGCCGTCGATCTCGACGCGGGCCCCGGAGGGCAGCGCATCCAGCGTGCGCTCGATGTTGGCCTTGCTCAGGAACGTGGCCTGATCAGGGAGCTGGTAGCGCTGCAGCACCGCCTCGGGCGGGCTCACCCGGCTGAGCGCCGGCTGCCGCAGGTACTCGGACAGGATGAAGAAGAGTCCGATCAGCATGCCCACAGCGATGCCCACCAGGAGATCGGTGAGCACGATGGCGATCACGGTAACCGCGAAGGGAATGAACTGCTGCATCCCCTGCCGGTACGTCGACGCCCAGAGGGACGGCGAGGCGAGCTTCCAGCCGGTGTACAGCAGGATCGCGGCGAGCGCGGAGAGCGGGATGTAGTTGAGCGCGGCCGGAATCGTGAGCACGGCCACGAGGAGCATCAGGCCGTGGATGATGGCCGACCAGCGCGTGCGGGCGCCGGCGGTGATGTTGGCCGACGACCGCACGATCACCCCGGTGACGGGGAGCGCACCCACGAAGCCGGCGATCGTGTTGCCCACGCCCTGGGCGAGCAGTTCGCGGTTGGTGTCGGACTCGCGCTTGTACGGATCGAGCTTGTCGGTGGCTTCGAGCGAGAGCAGCGACTCCAGGCTGGCCACGATCGCGATCGTGACGCCGAGGCGCCAGGTCTCGGGGCTCGCCAGCGCGCCGAAGTCGGGGAAGATGATGTAGTTCAGCAGGTCCCGCGCCGTTTCCGGGAGGGGCAGCT
The DNA here is from genome assembly GCA_964621045.1 of uncultured Gemmatimonas sp. Taxonomy (GTDB): domain Bacteria; phylum Gemmatimonadota; class Gemmatimonadetes; order Gemmatimonadales; family Gemmatimonadaceae; genus JAABRT01. Next base: position 31,852 of record CAZUKU010000037.1, on the reverse strand, counting down.
GCACGAGATGCGACGCGCCGAGCGCCCAGCCCGGTGCCATGGCTCCGTAGGCGGCGTTGAGCGCGATGCCCGCGAGCACCACGACCAGCGGGCCGGGCAGGAGCTTGATCTTCTTGAGCGCGGGGATCGAGGCCCACGCGATGAGCAGCGCGAGCGAAATGAGGCAGATGATGAGCGCGCCGGGCTGGATCTGCTCGAACGCCGAGCCGATCGCGCTGAAGGTGTTGGACCCGTCGGGCTGCAGGAACGCCTCGTCACCCTCGAAGTCGGCGTCGTAGCCGACGGCGTGCGGCAACTGCTTGAGGATGAGGATGACGCCGATGCCGGCGAGCATGCCGCGGATGACGGCCGACGGGAAGTAGTAGCCGATGATCCCCGCACGCATGACGCTGAGGATGATCTGCAGCACCCCGCCGATGATCACCGCCATGAGGAAGGCGGGGAACGAGCCGAGGGCGGTGATGCCCGCGAGCACGATCGCGGTGAGGCCGGCCGCGGGGCCGCTCACCATGAGCTGCGAGTCGGACAGCAGCCCCACGATCACGCCGCCGATGACGCCGGCGAGCAGGCCGGATGAGAGCGGCGCGCCCGAGGCCAGGGCGACCCCGAGGCAGAGCGGGAGCGCCACCAGCACGACCACGATCGAGGCCGGCAGATCCTGGCGCCAGCTCTCCCGGAAGGAGGGGGTGGACCGGTCGACCGGCGGTCCGCCGGCCCCGTCGCCTCGCGTAGAGGGAGGCAGTGAAGGTCCAGTCGCGCGGCCCCGGCCTCGGCGCGGCGGAATCGTCACGGCACTCGTATCGATCATGCAATCCACTCCTGTCTTGGCATTTGAGAACAACTCTCACAATACCGGCATGACCCGGTTTTGTTCCCTCCGGATAAATACCCGGTTTACAGCGAGAGTTCGAGCTGTCCTGCACACAGGGTGCGGGATCGTCCGCTGCACGACACGGGGCCGAGCGGCAGACGTTGCGACGCCGCGAACAGATGCTCACGGGCGGTCGCCCCGATGCGGCCGGCGCGGCGCAGGGCCGTTGCCACTGCATCTACGGCCAGCTCGGGCGAATTGTTGGTCTCGCTGAGATGGGCCAGAATCACTGCCCGAAGCCCCCGGTGCGCGCAGGCGGCCACGAAGGAGGCGGTCGCGTCGTTGGCGAGATGGCCGCGGGCACCGAGGATGCGCTGCTTGAGCACCCACGGGTACGGGCCGGCCATGAGCCGGGCGATGTCGTGGTTGGCCTCCACGACGAGCAGGTCCAGGTGGCGGAACGCCTCCGTCAGCGCCGGCGGCACGTGCCCCAGGTCGAGCGCGATCCCCACGCGCTGCCCGGTCACCGGCTGCTCGAACACGAGGGCGGCGCAGTCGGCGGCGTCGTGGGGCACGGACACCGACTGTCCGTGCAGGTCCCCGATCGACCACGGCCGGTGGTGTGTGATCATCCGCACAGGCACGAGCGGCGCGGGCAGCTGCGCCAGCGTGCCGGCCGTGGCGTAGAGCGGCCACCCCCACCGGGCGCAGGCGGCCAGCGCACCCTGCGCGTGATCGACATGCTCGTGGGTGAGGACCACGGCGGTGATGCTCTCCGGCGCGCATCCCACGGCGGTCAGCCGCCGGGCGAGGGTGCGCGGCCCGAAGCCCACGTCCACGAGCACGCGCGTGGCACCCGCGTCCACGAGGAGCGCGTTGCCCCGGCTCCCCGATCCGAGAATGCTGACCCGCACGGCTCAGCCCGCCGTCCACCGGCGCGCATGCACGCCGCGGAGGTGTTGCCGCATGCTGTCGTCGAGCGCGACATGGCGCCGGGCCATCACCCGCTCGGCGGTCTCGACGAACCGGTCCACGTCGTACGTGCCGTACGGCGCGCCGCTCCCCCACGCGAAGGGCTCCACGACCTTGGGCGGCATGCGGTCCACGACATTCGCGCCCGCGCCGAGCACGCAGCCGGTGGTGAGGCGAAGGCCGATCCCGGTCTTCACGTGATCGCCGAACAGCGTGCCGAGAAACTGGAGCCCGGTGTCACGCACGCCGGCAGGGGTCCAGAGCGCGACGGCGCCGTAGGTGTTCTTGAGGTTGCTGGTGGTGGTGCCGGCGCCGAGGTTGACCCAGCGGCCGAGCACGGAGTGCCCCACGAATCCGTCGTGCCCCTTGTTCGCATGGCCGAGGAACACGCTGCTGCTCACCTCGCCGTGCACCTTGCAGGTGTCGCCGATGGCGCTCTGACCCACGCGTCCGCCCGCGATCACGGTGTCGCGTCCCACGTAGCAGGGGCCGGTGATGCGCGAGAACGCCTGCACCCGCGCGCCGGCGACGAGGAGGATCGGACCGGCGGTGGTATCGAAGACGGTAAGCGGCTCGACGTGCACGCCGGCTTCGCACCACACGGGGTGCGGGCCGATCACGACGGCGCCGTCCTGCGCGAGCGGCGCGCACGTCCCGTGCGCCGCGAGGCGGGGGAGATCGTGCGCGAGCAACTCGGGGAGGAGTCGCACCACGTCCCACACCTCGTCGCACCAGACGCCCTCGGCGGGCGCGCCGCGGCGGCGTCCATGCTGCACGCGCGCGAGCGTGTCGAGAGTGGAGGTGCCGTCGGCGAATGCCGCGGCGGGCACGTCGGCCGCGAGGCGCACGGCCGCGGTCCGTCCGTCCACCACGTACGACGGGGCGTCGGGGGCGAGGGCCTCGAGCGCCACGGCGCAGCGGCTGTTCACCACGAGCGTGCCGGCGCGGAGTGTGCCACGCGCCGCCCTGGGCGCATCGCCTTCGCGGAAGCCGCGCATGGCGTCACCGGCGAGCATTGCGTGCGGCCGGCCGCCCGCGGCGAGCGCCCACCGCTCGCGCACGAGCAGCGCGCCCACGCGCATCTCGCTCCACGGCCGCGACAGGGCGAACGGCTCGAACGCGCGGGCCCGGCCGTCGTCGTAGTACGCGATGGGAGTGGACGCGGGCGTACGGGACGTGGACGTGCGCGCCGGCATCAGAGATCCCGGAGATCGGGGGGCAGGGCGTCGAGCAGCGTCTTGAGATCGGCGGCCTGTGCGCGCGTGGTCACGAGCACGACCTCGTCGCGCACCACGACCACGAGATCGTCCACGCCGTACAGGACCACGGGCGCGCCCTCGGTGTGCACCACGTTGCCGTGGGCGCGCACCGCATGCACGCGCCCCGCCGCCGCATTCCCGCTCGCGTCGTGCGCGCGCACCCGGTGGAGCGCCGCCCAGGTGCCCACGTCGTCCCAGTCGAACACGCCGGGCACCACGAGCACGCGCGCGCTCCGCTCGAGCACACCCACGTCGATGGCCACCGACTCCACGGCCGCGAAGAACGCCTCCCGGTCGTTGCCGTGGGCGGCGAGGGCGGGCGCCACTTCGGGGGTGAGCGCGCGGACCTCGTCGAGCAGATCGCCCACGCGCCAGGCGAAGATCCCGGAGTTCCAGAGACACCCCGCGGCCACGAGTTCGGCGGCGCGCACGGGATCGGGTTTCTCCACGAAGCGGGCCACGGAGAGCACCCGGTCGGCCACCGCCGGCCCGGGCTGGATGTACCCGAATCCGGGATCGGGGCGCGTGGGGACGATGCCCACCGTGACCAAGGCCTGCCGTTCGGCCGCGACGTCCGCGGCGAAGGCGAGGGTGGACCGGAACGCGGGGACATCGCCGATGGCCCAGTCGGCGTGCACGCACACCATCACGGCCTCCGGGCCATCCTGCCGGGCGATCACCTGGGCCGCCCAGGCGAGCGCGGCGCAGGTGCCGGCCGGACGCGGCTCCGGGATCACGTTCGCCGCCGGCAGATCGGCGGCGAGGGTCCGGACCGCGGTCGCGAGCGAGGCGTTCGTGAGCACCAGCGTGCGGTCGGGCGGCGCGAGCGGCGCGAGCCGGCCGAGCGTTTCGGCGAGCATGGAGTCGCCCGACACGAGCGGCAGGAGCTGCTTGGGGCGGGCGGGAGTGGAGAGGGGCCAGAATCGGGAGCCGACACCGCCGGCCAGAACCACGCACCAGCGGGGCGAGCCTGCCGTCACGCGAGCGCCTCGCCATCGTCGCGCGCGGCGGGATCGTCCGTCCCCGTGAGCAGGACGGCGCGTCCGTACAGGCGCCGCGGGCTGAACGGCTTGGTCATGAACTCCGCCACGCCGAGGGCGTCGGCTTCGCGATACTGCGCATCCTGGCCGGCGGCGGTGAGGATGAGGCAGGGGAGAGCGGTCCAGCGGGGGTCCTGCCGCACGGTGCGCAGCACGTCGAGGCCGCTCATGCCGGGGAGCATCAGGTCGAGGATGAGGAGATGCGTATCGGGTTGCGCGGCGAGGGCTTCCAGCGCCGCGGTGCCGGATTCGGCCAGGGTGACCGCGAACGGCCCCTGTTCGAGGCGCGTCTTGATGATGCGACCGATGTGGGGCTCGTCGTCGACGACGAGGACGCGGGTCGCGGCGGACGTGGACACGGGCGCGGACTCAGATCAGCGCCGCGATCTGCGGCCGGTGTCGCCGCAGGTCGAAGAGCAGTTGGGCGAGGTTCGCCTCCCGCCGCACGAGCACGAAGAGATAGGCGTCGGCGGAGACGGCCGAGACGACCGCGAGTCCGTGTTCGTATTCGAGGACGGACAGGCCGAAGGGGCCGCGACTCAGGGCATGCGCCAGCTCCGACGCGGCGCTCACGAGCGGCGGGACGTGGGCGGCGAGCCCGTCGGCGTCGAGCCCCGACTCCACGGCGCCGTCGATGAGCAGGCCGTCGCGTCCGAGCACGACCACGGCGTCGACGCCGTCGCGGTGTCGCAGGGCACTCACCAGATCGCGAATCGTGGGCATGCGAACGAACTCCTGTCGGAAGGGGACGAGGCCCGGTCCCACGGCGGCGCGTCGCATCGGCGGACGCCGCGATGTGGTCAGGCTAGCGGTCGTACGGGTAGGGCGTCAAGAGAGTCGCGTGCGGGAAGGAGTGCGCCGGAGACGGACGTCGTGTCCGGAACGCTTGCCCGGACCGCCGTGGCACGGTAAGCTACCGGGTCTGTCCATGTCGTCCCCTTCGAAGCATCCGCGAGGCGTTTCCCTGCTCCAGACACGAGGCGTTCCCCTGTTCCAGAACCGTGTGTCCCTGCTGCTGTCGCGTCTCGCGGCGCTCGTCCTGCTGGCGCTCCTCCCGGCCTGCGGGGATGACGACCCGTTCCGCGGGTCGGCAACGACCTCGAACACGGTGGCCCACTTCTCGCTGGCGGCCTTCTCCACGGGCGCGATCGCACCCACCGCGATCGATCTCCTGAACCAGCGGCCGGTGCGTCCGGAGCTGCAGGCGGCGGGCACCAACTTCCAGCTCGCCATCGACGTGAACGCCCAGGGACAAGTGTCGCTCCTGCCGGTGCTCACGGTGCTGAACCCGCCCACCGGCGCCCTGTCGGTGGGGCTGCAGCGCTCCCCGCTGGCGTTCGATGCCGTGGGACGAGCGCCCACGGGCGGGTACGTCACCGATTCGGTGCGAACCGCCGCCCCCGGCGAGACGTGGCTGCTGCAGCTGCAGACGCCGAACTGCGTGTTCGGCGATCCCTTCTACGGCAAGCTCGAGATCGAGGGGATCAACCTGGCGACGCGGCGCGCGGTCGTCCGCCTCATGATCAATCGCAACTGCGGCTACCGCGATCTCATCGAAGGGTTGCCGCGCAACTGACATCGATCCATGCACGATATCCGCCTCCTTCGCGATCAGATGGCCCATCTCCGCGAGGGGATGCGGCGCCGCGGCAAGCTCGACGAACTCGCGCCCCTGCTCGACCGCGCCGAAGCGCTCGAGAAGGAGCGGCGTGAGGCGATCCGGATCGCCGAAGACGCCCAGTCGCGCCGCAACCGCATCTCGCAGGAAGTCGCGCAGCGGCGGCGGGCCGGCGAGAACGCCGACGCACTCATGGCCGAAGGCCGCGCCGTGGGCGAGGAGCTGAGCGCCCTCGAAGCGCGCCGCGTGGCGGTGGAGGCCGAGGTGCAGCAGATCCTCCTCGAACTGCCGAATCTCACCCTCGACGAAGTTGCCGCCGGCGGCGAGGAGGCGAACACCGTCGTGCGCACGTGGGGCACGCCGCGCGACGCCGACAGCGGCATCGCGCCGCACTGGGAGATCGGCGAACGGCTCGGCATGCTCGACCTGCCGCGGGGCGCGAAGATCGCCGGCAGCGGATTCATCGTGTATCGCGGGCTCGGCGCGCGGCTCGTGCGCGCGCTCATGAACTTCATGGTGGACGTGCACGTCGACGAGCACGGATACGAGGAGGTGTGGGTGCCGCTCCTGGTGAACCGCGCCACGATGACGGGCACCGGGCAGCTTCCCAAGTTCGAGGACGACATGTACGCCGTGGGCGGGGACGATCTGTTCCTGATCCCCACGGCCGAAGTGCCGATCACGAACCTCTATCGCGACGAGATCCTCGACGGGGCCGATCTGCCGCGCGGGTTCGTGGCGTTCAGCGCCTGCTTCCGCCGCGAAGCCGGATCGGCGGGGAAGGACACGCGCGGCCTGCTCCGCGTGCACGAGTTCGACAAGGTGGAGCTCGTGCGGTACGCCGCGCCGGAGCATTCGCGCCGCGAGCTCGAGGTGCTCACGGCGCACGCCGAAACCATGCTGCAGCGGCTCGAGCTGCCGTACCGCGTGTTGCAGCTCGCGGCCGGCGACACGGGGTTCTCGAGCGCCATGACGTACGATCTCGAGGTGTTCTCGCCGGGCGTGGGCAAGTGGCTCGAGGTGTCGTCGTGCTCGGTGTTCACCGACTTCCAGGCGCGCCGCGCGAACATCCGCTACCGCACCACGCCGGGCGAGAAGCCGCGGTTCGTGCACACGCTCAACGGCTCGGCGCTGGCGTTCTCGCGGATCATCGCGGCGCTGTTCGAACATCATCAGCAGGCCGACGGCCGGATCGCCGTACCGGCCGCGCTGCGGCCGTATCTGGGACGCGATATCCTGGGCTGACATGCCACGCCGCGCGCCGCCGTTCGCGTTCATCGCGCTGGGTGTGGTGATGCTGCTGGTGTGGTACGTGGTATACACGCAGCAGGTGGTGGCGGAGCTGCGGCGGGCGGCGCAGTTGCAGGGCCGCATGTCGTCCACGATCTACGGCGCGCTCGCCGATACGGCCAGCATGGAGGGGACGCGCATCGAAGCGCTGCTCACTCTCGCGAACAAGATCCGGGAGTCGGGCGTGCCGCTCGTGTGGATCGATCCCGAAGGACAAGTGGCCGACACGGCCAACCTGCCGCCGTCCGCGTCGGCCGACAGCGCCGCCCTGCACACGTACATCACGAAGCTCGACATGCTCAACCCGCCGATCGACATGCCGGGTGCGGGCACGATCCACATCGGCGACAGCCGTCTCGTGCGCGGGCTGGCCACGATTCCCGCGATCCAGGCGAGCGCGATCGGCGTGCTGCTCCTGATCGGCCTGTGGGGGCTGCGCGAGCGGGGCCGCGCCGAGCGGGAGAAGGTGTGGGCCGGCATGGCGCGCGAATCGGCGCATCAGCTCGGCACGCCGCTGTCGTCGCTGACCGGGTGGGTGGAAGTGCTCGAGGACACCTGCGGGGAGGATCCGGCCATCCGGCGCGCGGTGACGAGCATGGAGCAGGATCTCGTGCGTCTCGATCGCGTGGCGCACCGTTTCGAGCGGATCGGCCGGCCGCCGCGGCGGGACCCGGTGGAGCTCGGCGAGATGGCAGAGCGGCTCGCGGCGTATTTCGCGGCGCGCGTGCCGAAGCTCGCGCGCAAGGTCGAGGTGCGGGCCGAGCGGCCCGATGGACCCCTGGTGGTGGCCGGCGACGCGGTGCTGCTCGAGTGGGTGCTCGAGGTGCTGGTGAAGAATGCGATCGACGCCTTGGGGGGGCGCGGCGGACAGGTGGTGCTGAGCGCGGAGGCGCTGGCCGAGGGAGGCGCGCGTCTCCGCGTGGCCGACGACGGGCCCGGGGTGCCGCGGGCCATGCGGCGGAAGATCTTCGAGGCCGGCTACACCACGAAGGAGCGCGGGTGGGGGATCGGCCTCGCGCTCGCGCGGCGCATCGTGGAGGAGAACCACGGCGGACGGCTGGTGCTGGTGGACAGCGGCCGGGGCGCCACGTTCGACGTTATCTTGAAGGGATGACCTCCGTTCAGTACGGCCCGCTCTTCGACCAGCTTCCCCCCGCGCCGGCGGCGCCGGACCTCGCGCGCACGCTCGACGGGCTCAATCCCGCGCAGCGCGAAGCCGTGCGGCACGACGACGGGCCCATGCTCGTGCTGGCGGGCGCCGGCTCGGGGAAGACGCGCGTGCTCACCACGCGCATCGTGCGGCTGATCGCGGAGCGCGGCGTGCCGGCGTCGGCGATTCTGTCGGTGACATTCACCAACAAGGCCGCCGGCGAAATGCGCGAGCGCATCGCGCGGCAGCTCGGCGCCGAGCCGTCGGGTATGTGGTGCGGCACGTTCCACAGCCTGGGCGCGCGGCTGCTCCGGCGCATCGCGCATCTGGTGGGACGGACGGCGGCGTTCACCATCTACGACGAGGACGACACGCTTTCGCTCTGCAAGCGCGTGATGGAACGGCGCCGCCTCGATCCCAAGCAGATCGCACCCAAGGCCATCCTCGGTGCGATCTCGGATGCCAAGAATGCGCTCGTGTCGGCCACCGAGTACGCCACGCTCGCGCGCGATCCGTTCACGCAGGCGGTGGCCGGTGTGTACGCCGATCTCGATGACGCGCTGCAGCGCGCGAACGCCGTGTCGTTCGACGACCTGCTCGTGCTTCCCGTGCGCGCGATGGAGACGAGCGAAGCGCTGCGCGGCGACCTGCAGCAGCGGTTCCGGTACATCCTGGTGGACGAGTACCAGGATACGAACCGCGCGCAGTACCGGTTCATCCAGCTCGTGGGCGCGGCGCACCACAACGTGCTGGTGGTGGGCGACGACGATCAGTCCATCTACGGCTGGCGCGGCGCCGACATCCGCAACATCCTCGATTTCGAGCGCGACTTTCCCGGTGCGGCCGTGGTGCGGCTCGAGGAGAACTACCGTTCCACCCCGCAGATCCTGGCCGTGGCCAACGCGGTGATCTCGGCCAACACGGCGCGGCGCGGCAAGACGCTCCGCGCCACGCGGCCGGCGGGCGAGCCGGTAGTGCGCGTGGGCGCGCTCGACGAACGCGACGAAGCCGACTTCGCGGCCGACACGATCGTGGATCGCACCACGCGCGGCGGCATCGGGCGCCGCGAATGCGCGATCCTGTATCGCACGAACGCGCAGAGCCGCGCGTTCGAGGATGCGTTCCGCCGGCGCGGCATCCCGTATCGTCTCGTGGGCGCGGTACGGTTCTACGACCGGCGCGAGATCCGCGACCTGATGGCGTATCTCAAGCTCATCGCGAACCCGGCCGACGACGAGGCGTTCCGGCGCGCGGTGTCGGTGCCGCGGCGCGGACTGGGCGATACCACCATCGCGCAGCTCGCCGAAGCGGCGCGGACGGCGCGCGTTCCCCTGTTCGAGGCGGCGGGGCGCGACGATCTCGTGGCCGGCATCCGCGCCGCGGCGCGCGCATCGCTCCGCGACTTCGTGGCGCTCGTCACGCGCTTCCGGGAACAGGCGGCGGACGCGGCGGTGGACGAGCTGCTGCGCGATCTCGTGGAAACGATCCACTACACCGATCACCTGCGCGCCGAAGGCCCGGAAGGGCTCGAACGCATCGAGAACGTGCGGGAGCTCATCGCCGGTGCGGCCGAGGTCGTGGCCGACGAGGGCGGGGAAGTGGGGCTCACGCCGCTCGATCACTTCCTGCAGCAGGCCACGCTCGTGGCGGGCACCGACGCGCTCGATCCGTCGGCCGACGCGGTCACGATGATGACGATGCACAACGCGAAGGGGCTCGAGTTTCCGCTCGTGTTCGTGACCGGCCTCGAGGACGGGCTGTTTCCGCTCATGCGCGCGGCCACGGCCGACGATCCGGCGCAGCTCGAGGAGGAGCGGCGGCTCTTCTACGTGGGCGTCACGCGGGCGGAGCGCACGCTGTTCCTCACGCACGCGGAGCAGCGGCGTCGGAACGGCGAGTTCATGGCCTGCGTGCCGTCGCGGTTCCTGCGCGAGATCACGCCGGGACTCGTGAAGCGCGCCGATACGCGGCGTGTGCTCACCGAAGGGCGGGGGCGTTCCGGGTTCGGCGACCTCGACGAGCGGGACACGCTCGACAATCCGTGGCGGGATCAGGCGCGCCGCCGTACGGCGCCCGGTCCGTACGGGAGCGCCGGATTCGGCGGCAACGCGTTCGACGGCCGGAGCCGGCTCGATGCCGGCCGCTCGAATGCGCGGCGCGTGGATCCGGCGTCGTGGCGCGGGCATCGCGACGACGACGTGCCGGCCGCGGAAGACGAATCGCAGGACATGCCGGCGTTCCGCGTGGGCGAACGGGTGCAGCACGCGAAGTTCGGCGCGGGAACGATCGCGGAGTTCACGGGCACCGGGCGTGATGCCAAGGTGCGCATCGATTTCGACGACGAGGAGATCGGTCGCAAGACGCTCGTCATCGCGCAGGCCAAACTCGAACGGGGATGGGAGTGACGTGGCCGTTTCGGAGAAGGATGTACGACATGTGGCCGCGCTGGCGCGGCTGGGGCTGAGCGACGAGCGCGTACAGGCGCTCGTGGGCGAACTGAACGGCATTCTGGGGCACATGGAAGTCTTGCAGCAGGTGGACATCGGCGGAGCGTCGCTCGACCCGGACGTCACGCAGGGGCTCCGCATGCGCGACGACGTGCCCGCGCCGATCGCGCTGCACCGCGCCCGCGAGGATTTCGCGCCGAGCATGCGCGACGGGTTCTTCCTCGTGCCGCGGCTGGCCACGCACGGCAGCACCGGCGACGAAGAGGGCGACGGATGACGCCGGCCGACCTGCTGAACCGGCCGGTGAGCGATGTCGCGGCCGATATCGCGAGCGGCCGTCTGGCGCGCGAGGCGGCGCTCGACGCCACGCTCGCGGCGTCCGACACGGTGCGCGCCGGCCCCGACGGGCTCAACGCGGTGCTCTGGGCGGACGCCGACGGTGCGCGCGCGGATCTCGCGGCGCTGGCGCTGGACGCCGGCATGCCGCTCGCCGGCATTCCCGTCGCGGTCAAGGACAACATCGCCACGCGCACGCTCCCCACGTCGTGCGGCTCGCGCATCCTCGAAGGGTACGTGAGCCCGTTCGAGGCCACGGTGATCGCGCGGCTCCGCGCCGCGGGCGCGGTGATCCCGATGAAGACGAACATGGACGAGTTCGCGATGGGGTCGTCCACGGAGAACAGCGCGTACGGCGTAACGCGGCATCCGATGGATCCCACGCGCGTGCCGGGCGGCTCCTCGGGCGGTTCGGCGGCCGTGGTCGCGGCGGGTGTGACGCGCCTTTCGCTCGGCTCGGAAACGGGCGGCTCGGTACGGCAGCCGGCGGCGTTCTGCGGCATCGTGGGTGTGAAGCCCACGTACGGCCGCGTCTCGCGGCACGGTCTCGTGGCGTTCGCTTCGTCGCTCGATCAGGTGGGCGTGTTCGGACAGAGCGTCGACGATGCCGCGCTCGGCCTGCAGGTGATCGCCGGTGTGGATCCGCTCGACAGCACCACGATGGACGTGCCCGTGGCCGACTACCGCGCGGGTCGTCATGACAGTGGCACGGCGCCGCTCGCCGGGCTCGTGGTGGGGCGTCCTGCGGAATATTTCCCCGAGTCGCTCGATCCGCGCATGCGCGCGCTCGTGGATCGCGCGGCCGACCGGCTGCGCGCGCTCGGCGCCGAGATCCGCGACGTATCGCTGCCGCACACGGCACTCGCCATTCCCGTGTACTACATCGTGGCGCCGGCCGAAGCCTCGTCCAACCTCGCGCGTTTCGACGGCGTGCGGTACGGTCTGCGCGTGACCGGCGACGATGGGCTCCGCGGCATGTACGAAGCCACACGTTCGCAGGGGTTCGGCGCGGAGGTCACGCGTCGCGTCCTGCTCGGCACGTACGTGCTTTCGGCCGGCTATTACGACGCGTATTACAAGCGGGCCATGGCCGTGCGGCGCCTCATCGCCGACGATTTCACGCGCGTGTTCGCGTCGGGCGTGCACGTGCTGCTCACGCCCACCACGCCCACGTCCGCGTTCGTGGCCGGTTCCCGTTCCGACCCTTACGAGATGTACATGAGCGACATCTTCACCGCGACCGCGAACCTCGCCGGCGTGCCGGCCATGTCGCAGCCGATCGGCCGTCTGGACGGACTGCCGGTGGGCGGGCAACTGCTCGCGTCCCATTTCGACGAAGCCACGATGTTCCGGGTGGCCTATGCGCTCGAACGCGCGCTCGGCGAGGAGGCGCACCGATGACCGCGCCGCACACCGCCGTCACCGACGGCTACGAGATGGTGATCGGTCTCGAGGTGCATTGCCAGCTCAAGACGCGCACCAAGCTGTTCTCCGCGGCCAGCGCGTCGTTCGGCGACGCGCCGAACGCGAACACCGACGCCGTGTGTCTCGGACTGCCGGGCGCGCTTCCCGTGCTCAACCGGCACGCCATCACGCTCGCCACGCGCGCCGCGCTCGGACTCGAATGCACGGTGCACGAGGTGTCCGTGTTCGCGCGCAAGCATTACTTCTACCCCGACCTGCCCAAGGGCTACCAGATCTCCCAGTTCGATCGGCCGCTCGCCACCGGCGGACGCGTGGTGATCGGCACGCACGCCGACGGCACGGCCAAGGTGGTGGGGATCACGCGCGTGCACGTGGAAGAGGACGCGGGCAAGTCCATTCACGACCGCTTCGCGGCTGCGTCGGCGATCGATCTCAACCGCGCCGGCGTGCCGCTCATCGAGATCGTGGGTGAACCGGATCTGCGCTCGTCGGCCGATGCCGGCGCGTACCTGCGCGCGCTCAAGCAGATCCTGGAGTATACCGACGTCAGCGATGCGAACATGGAAGAAGGGTCGCTGCGCGTGGACGTGAACATCTCGGCGCGGCCGAAGGGACAGCAGGAGTTCGGCACGCGCACGGAGATCAAGAACCTCAACTCCTTCTCCGGCGTGGAACGGTCGATCGAGATCGAGTTCGCGCGGCAGTGCGCGGTGCTTGCATCCGGTGGCACGATCGAGCAGCGCACCATGTTGTGGGACGGCGCCAAGGGTGAAGTGCGGCCGGCGCGCAGCAAGGAAGGCAGCCACGATTATCGTTACTTCCCCGAACCGGATCTGCCGCCGCTGGTGCTCGAGTCCGCATGGATCGCGGCGCAGCGTGACGGGCTCGCCGAACTGCCGGCCGCGAAGCGCGCCCGGTTTGCGTCGCAGTACGGCCTGGGCACCGCCGACGTGGAGCAGCTCACGGCTACCGTGGCGCTGGCCGACCGGTTCGAGGCCGTGGCCGCGGCAGGCGGCGATGCCAAGCGCGCGGCGAACTGGATGCTCGGCGCGGTGCTCGCGTCGGTGAATGCCAGCGGCGGCGACATCACGGCGCATCCCGTGTCGCCGGAGCGGCTCGGCGCGCTGATCCGGCTCGAAGTCGAAGGGGCCGTGTCGAATACCGCCGCGAAGCAGCTCTTCGCGCTGCTCGAACAGGAAGACGCGGATCCGCGCGCGCTCGCCGAGCGTGAAGGACTCCTGCAGGTGAGCGACGACAGCGCGCTGGTGGGATGGATCGACGAAGTGCTGGCCGCGATGCCGGCGGAGGCCGCCCGGTTCCTCGGTGGAGAGCGCAAGCTGCAGGGGGTGCTCGTGGGCGCCGTGATGAAGAAGTCCAAGGGCAGTGCGGATCCCAAGAAGGTCAACCAGTTGCTCGCGTCCCGGATCACCTGATCGCACTGCCCATGTCTCCTCTCCACCGCTTCGTCACGGCGCACGAACAGCAGGTCGAACCGTCGCCGTGGGGACCGCACGAGTGGCTCTCCCGCCCGGGGCTCACGGATGCGAAGGAACTGCTGATGGTGCGCGTGCTGATGCCGTCGGGCACGGCGCACCAGTTCCACCGGCACCCGGGGATGGAGGAGATCATCTACGTGCTGTCCGGCACCGCCGAGCAGTGGGTGGGGGAGGAGAAGCGCGTGCTGCGCGCCGGCGACAGTGCGCACATTCCCCGGGACATGGTACACGGCACGTACAACGCGGGCGATGATACGCTGATCTTCCTGGCGATCCTGTCGCCCGCGCACGCCGAGGGGCCCGTGCTCGTGGACGTACACACCGAAGAGCCGTGGCGCTCGCTGCGTGCGCCCATGGTCTTCGACGGATGAGCGTGCCGCGCACGGTGCTGCTCATCGGCACGTTCGACACGAAGGGCGAGGAATACGCGTTCGTGCGCGACGTGGTGCTGGCGCGCGGGCACCGTGTGCTGACGCTCGACGTCGGAGTGCTCGGAGCCGACGGGGCGTTGCCGGTCGACATCGACGCAACCGAGACGGCGCGAGCGGGTGGCGCGGAGCTGGGCGCGCTGCGCGCCACGCGGGATCGTGGACAGGCGGTGGCGGCGATGACGGCCGGTGCGTGCGCGCTCACGCGGGACCTCTTCCGGCAGCAGCGTTTCGACGGCGTGCTCGGACTCGGCGGCGGCGGCGGTACGAGCATCATCACGGCCGCGATGCGCGAACTGCCGCTCGGCGTGCCGAAGCTGATGGTGTCCACCATGGCGTCCGGCAACACCACGCCGTACGTGGACGTGAAGGACATCGCCATGCTCTATCCCGTGGTGGACATCGCGGGACTCAATCCGATCTCGCGCCGTGTGCTGGCGAACGCCGCGCACGCGATCTCCGGCATGGTGGAAGGCGGTGACACGCCGGAATCGGGCGCGCCGGCGCGGCCGCTGATCGCGGCTACGATGTTCGGCGTCACGACGCCGTGCGTGACGGCCGCGCGCCGGCGGCTCGAAGCCGCGGGATACGACGTGCTCGTGTTTCACGCCACCGGATCGGGGGGGCGGGCCATGGAAGCCCTCATCGCCGACGGCTGGTTCGCCGGTGTGCTCGACCTCACCACCACGGAGTGGTGCGACGAGGTGGCGGGCGGCGTGCTGTCTGCGGGGCCGGACCGGCTCGGTGCGGCGGCGCGTGCCGGCGTGCCGCAGGTGGTGTCCACCGGCGCGCTGGACATGGTGAACTTCGGTCCGCGTGCCGACGTGCCGGCGCGATTCGCCGGCCGTCTCTTCTACGAACACAACGCCACCGTCACGCTCATGCGCACGACGCCGGAAGAGTGCGCCGAGATCGGACGGCGCATCGCCGGACATCTTGCCGCGGCCACGGCGCCCGCGGTCCTGCTGCTCCCGCTCGGCGGCGTGAGCGCGCTCGATGCGCTGGACAAGCCGTTCCATTCTCCCGAAGCGAATGCGGCGCTGTTCGAAGCGCTGCGGACGCACCTGCTCGCTGCCGCGAATCCGCACGTGCACGTGCGGGAGCTCGACCTCCACATCAACGACGAGGTGTTCGCGCACGCCGCCGCCGATGCCCTGCTCGCACTGCTGTCGGCGCGGCCGGTTCACCTGTCGTCCTGACGTTCACCCTGCTGATCCCCGATCGTCCTCCGCCGATTTCCAGCCGCTCTCCCGCCGTCCGACACCACTCCCGCCATGCCGTTCATCCCCCGTCAGGAATCCCTTCGCCGTCTTCGGGCGCAGATCGCCGCCGGTTCGCCCATCATCGGCGCCGGCGCCGGCACTGGCATCTCGGCCAAGTTCGCCGAGCGCGGCGGCGTGGATCTCATCATCATCTACAACTCGGGCCGCTACCGCATGGCGGGGCGGGGCAGTGCGTCGGGGATGATGCCCTACGGCGATGCGAACGCGATCGTGGTGGACATGGCGCGCGAAGTGCTGCCCATCGTGAAGAACACGCCCGTGCTCGCCGGCGTGTGCGGCACGGATCCGTTCCGGATGATGCGCGTGTTCCTGCCGGAGCTGCAACGCCTCGGCTTCGACGGCGTGCAGAACTTCCCCACGGTGGGGCTCATCGACGGACAGTTCCGGCAGATCCTCGAGGAAACCGGGATGAGCATTCAGCTCGAGATCGACATGATCGCCGCCGCGCACGACCTCGACATGCTCACCTGTCCGTACGTGTTCGACGCGCACACTGCCGTGGAGTTCACGAAGGCCGGCGCGGACGTGATCGTGGCGCACGTGAACACCACGGTGGCCGGATCCATCGGTGTGAAGACGGCCGCAATGTCGCTGGATGAAGCGGTGGAACGCGTGCAGACCATGCACGATGCGGCGAAGCGCGTGAACCCGGACGTGCTCGTGCTCTGTCACGGCGGGCCGATCGCAGAGCCGGACGATGCGCAGTACGTGCTGTCGCGCACGCGCGGCGTGGCCGGTTTCTTCGGCGCGTCGAGCATCGAGCGGCTGGCCACCGAACCGGCGATCGAATCCCAGACGCGCCGGTTCAAGTCGCTCACGTTCGAATCGTGAGTGCCGTCGGCGTGCGCGTCGTCCGGCGGTGCGTCGTTCCGGGGTGCGTCGCGCTCGCGCTGTTCTGCGCTGCCGCTCCGGCGTGGGCGCAGAGCGCGGATGAGCGTGCGGCCTCGCTCGATCCCGCGGTGGTGACCGCCGAACGCGTGCGCACGGCGATCGGCGCCGTCACGGGCAGTGTCACGCGGCTCGAACGCGACGTGCTCGCGCGGCTGCCGGGGGCGACGTTCGGCGATCTGCTCCGCTACGCGCCGGGGTTCTCCCTCACCGATACCGACGGCCTCGGCTTCGACCCGCAGGTGATGGTGCGCGGTTTCCACGGCGGCGGAGAAGCGGAGTACGTGATCGTGCTCGTGGACGGGAAGCCCGTGCAGCAGATCCAGACGGGACTCGTGGCCTGGGATGCCCTGCCGCCACTCGCTTCCGTGGAAGCCATCGAGATCGTGCGGGGCGGCAGTTCGTCGGTGTATGGCGACGCGGCCATCGGCGGTGTGATCAACGTGATCACGCGCGCCGGTGCGTTCGGTGGTGCCGCGCCACGCGCGCCGCGCGACATCACCTGGGATGCCAGTGCCGGCGCGTTCGGCACACAGCGGTTCGGGTTCGACATCGGGACTCCCGTGGGACGGACAGCGGCCGGCGGGCGGTTGAGCGCATCCGCCGGCCTCGACCGGACGGACGGTTTCCGCGATCACGCGGGCCGGCAGTCCACACGCGCGCAGCTCGGCTGGCGCCGCGAGGATACCGACGGCAGTTCACTCGCGATCGCGCTCCGTTCACACGTGCGCCGCTACGACGACCCCGGACCGCTCCCGTCGATCGTGGCCGAGCAGAACCGCTCCGCGTCGGACGTGTTCTACCGGTTCGATCGGACACGCGACGCGGATCATGTGCTGTCGGTGGATCATGCACGGATGCTCGGGCGCGTACGCGCGACCGGATTCCTCATGGGCGAGCTGCGCGACGTGGAGTCGGTGCGCACGCTCGCGCTCTCCGAACAGTTCGCCGACACGAAGGAGCGGGTGTCGCGCAACATGCGCGCGCAGGGGATCGTGCAGGTGGAACTGCCCGATCTTCCGTTCCCGGGGCGCGACCACGTGCTGCTCGGAGCGGAAGTCGGACGCGGCACGCTCGATTCCCGGTATTACACCTTCGCCAGCGGCACCCGCGACGACTACACGGCGGGCATGACACGCGGCGCCCTCGACGCCGAAGGCGATGGCGCGCGTCTCACCACCGCGCTCTACGGGCAGTACGCCGTGACACCGCACGACCGGTGGCGCGTCACGCTCGGCGGGCGATACGACCGGCTGGCCGATCGATACGATGTGCGGCAGCCCGCGCCCGATGTCCGGCACACCACCACGCATGCGGCGTTCAGCCCGAAAGTCGGTGCCAGCTACACGTACCGGGCCTCGTCACGCGGCCGCGGCAGCGTGTACGGATCGGCGAGCCGGTCGTTCAAGGCGCCCACGCTCGACCAGCTCTACGACCAGCGCAGCGTGGGCGTGCCGTTTCCTCCATTCTCCATCACCACATCCAACCCGGAACTGCGCGCGCAGCACGGCGTGGCCATGGAGCTCGGCATGCAGCAGAGCGCAGCGTTCGGCGCGGGTGCCGTGGCCCGGATGTCGCTGGCCACGTATCAGATGGACATGCGCGACGAGCTCGACTTCGACGTGGCCACGTTCCGTTACGTGAATCTCGGACGCAGCCGGCACCGCGGCATCGAATCCGGCGCGCGCGTGGACGGCCGCGCGGTGTCGGCCGCGCTCACGTACACGCTGCAGGAGGCGGTGACCGGACGGGGAGACAACGCCGGACGGCGGCTCAAGGCGATTCCGCTCCATACCGCCTCGGCGGAGCTGTCGGTGCGGCCGCTCCGGCGCGCAGAGGCCCTCGAAGGATCCCTGTTCGTGAGTCACGCCCGCGACATCTTTCTCGACGATGCGAACGCGCGTCGCCTGCCGGACTGGACGCGCGTGGATGCGCGGGTCAGCGCGCGCGTTGCCGGTGGCCGCGTGTATCTCGATGTGCGGAACCTGCTCGATACGCGCTATGTGCAGGGCGGTTTTCCCGATCCCGGCGGCACCGAGGCCGCGTTCCTGTTCCCCGCCGCGGGGCGGGTGATCAACCTGGGGGTGCGTCGTGGACTCTGAACGGACGAGCGCCGGTGATCGCGGCTGGCGCATCGCGAACGGCATCATGGGGGTGCTGTTCGTCTTTTCGGCCGCGGTGCAGGTGAACGACCCCGATCCGGTGCTCTGGGTCGCGATCTACCTGCTCGCCGCGGTGATCTGCGGGCTCGCGATGCGCGGGGCGGCCGGCGTGTGGCTGAGCGGGCTCGTGGCACTCGTCGCGGTGCTCTGGGCCACCCGGATTCTTCCACGGGTGTTCGGCATCGTGCCGTTCCTCGACATGTTCGGCGCGTGGGAGATGCGGGACATCGGCATCGAGGAATCGCGCGAGATGTACGGGCTGTTCATCGTGGCGGCGTGGATGACGGTGCTCACCGTGCGGACCCTGGTGCGCCGCGCACGGCGGCGCCCGGGGCACGAGCGCATCACCTGAGCGACCGCCGCATCACCTGAGCGAGCGCAGCGTTCCGAACATCAGGTTCGCGTGCCCGGGGTACGTGCACACGTACTGGTACTCGCCCGCCGCCGGCATGGTGAAGATGAACTCCACCGTCTGTCCCGGCGCTGCCAGCGTGCTGAACGCGAGCAGCTTGTCCTTGTGCTCCATGGGCACGTAGCCCGTTTCTCCCGCGGCGAAAGCGGCATTCGCGATCACGTCGATATCGTCCTCGGTGCGCGGAATGAGCACGTTGTGCGGGAACGTGCCGTCGTTGATGAAGCGGATGCGCACGCGGGAGCCGGCCTTGGCCGAAATCGACGTGGGCACGAACTCGAGCGCGGAGCCGCTGGCGCGGAGCACGAGCGTCTGGTCGACGGGGTCCTGCGCGCCCACCGGCAGGATGAACAGCGTGGCGGCGAGCGCGAGCGGGCGAAGCAGTCGTATCATCGGGCGGATCCTGTGCCGAAGACGGTCGGGAGCGCCCAGCGCGCGGCCAGTTGCTCGAACGCGGTTTTCACGTCGCCGTCGGCATTCCGGGCGGCGGCGGCCAGCGCGGTACGCTGCGCCGGTGTGAAGGCGGGCGTGTTTTCTTCCGCCCACCCCTGGGTGATACCCGCGAGCACGCCGATTGCTACCGGCGCGGGCACGTTGGGTACGAGCTCGATGAACGACACCACCGTCGCGGCGTCCATCGGGATGGCGTGGTGCCGGGCGAGCTTCTGCACGGTACGCCGCACGCCGGCCATCGTGGCCGAGTCGGTGGCGGGCGGCAGCCGGCGCCCGAGCAGGTCGCGCAGGAACGCCGGCCCCTGCTTCGCCCCCGCCATCGCGGCGGCATCGGGGATCCATGGATCGCGGGCGTTCACGGGTGTGAGGATCACCTCGGTGACCGCGGCCGCGGCCCGGGGCGACGCCGGAAGTTCGGAGAGGGCGAGCAGCGCCTCGAGCCGCACGTGCGCGTCGGCGTCCTGCAGAATGCTCGATCCCACGGTATAGGTCACGGTCGTGGGCGAGCCGCGATCCGGCAGGATGCCGGCCGCGAAGATGGCGTCGGCGAGGCGGGCATCGCGCGGCAGGGCCTGCAGCGCGGCGCGGCGCACGGCCGAGGCGGGGTGGTGCAGCGCGCGGCGCACCGAGGCATCCGCCGCGGGATCCGTTTCCAGCGCCTCGAGCCCGTGCAGCGTCCAGAGCGCGTGCAGCGCCGGCGAGTTGAGACCGAGCGCGTCCACCGTATGCGTATCGAGCAGGCGGATGAGCGCCGGCACGACGCTCCGCTCGCGGCGCTCCACGAGCAGTCGCTGCGCGGTCAGGCGCCAGAACATGTTGTCGTGCGAGAGCGCGTCCACCAGCGCGGACGGTGCGGCCCCGTCCAGGCGCATCGGCGGCGCGGCCGGTGCGCTGTCGTACGCGATGCGGTAGATGCGCCCGTGCAGGCGGTCGCGGTTGGGCGTTTCGTACGCCGCGCCGGCGCCGGTTTCACAGCAGCCGTCCATGTTGCGCGGCGTGGGGTTGTGCTGCGCCACGAGCGTGTAGAAGTCGGAGATCCAGAGCGCGCCGTCGGGGCCCACCTTCACCTGCACCGGCGCCACCCACTGATCCCGCGCGGCGAGAAAGCTCCAGCGGTTCTTCGCGCGGAATCCGCTGCCGTCGTGCTGCAGATCGAACATGCCTACCACGTGCGCCGTGGGCTCGGCCACGAACGCCGCGCGGTTCCAGTATTCCTGCGGAAAGGCGCGCGCCGTGTAGATCTCGTGCGCCGAGCCGGCGGTGTAGCGGCCGAACTGGTCCACCTGCAGGATCTCCGTGACCGGGAAGACATCGAGCCGGTCGGCGATGCCGGGGAGCACGGTGTCGCGGATGCCGAGCGCCTGCCAGTAGCGTACCGGGATCGCCACGAAATTCGACGGCCGGCTGTTCGCCGTGGAGCCGAAGACATACCCATCCTCCGACAGCGCCACTCCCCAGGTGTTGTTGCTCGTGCGCGCCATGTACTCGAGCTCGGCGCCGTCCACCGGGAAGCGGAAGTAGCCGGCCGTGAAATCGCCGCGGCCGTACGTGCGGCTTCCCACGGTGCCGCGGTAGCCGTTGTAGCCCACCGAGCCCCACACCTGGTTGTCGAATCCGTAGCGCAGATTGCTGATCGTGCCGTGCGTGTCGTTGCGCGGCCAGCCGGTGGAATAGATGTGCCGTTCGTCGGCCTTGTCGTCGCCGTCGGTGTCACGGAAGAAGAGCATGTGCGGCGCCTGTCCCACCACCACGCCGCCGTTCGCCAGCGCAATGCTGGTGGCGAGATTGAGCCCGCTGGCGAAGACCGTGGTCTTGTCGGCCAGGCCGTCGCCGTCGGTGTCCTCGAGAATCAGCACCCGGTCGTTGCCCGGCACGGAATCGGGAAGCACGACATTGGGATAGTCCTGCGTTTCCACGGCCCACATCCGCCCGCGTTCGTCCCACGTGAAGTCGATGATGTTGCCGATCATCGGCTCCGTCGCGAACGCATTCACGCGGAATCGGGGCCGAAGTGTCATCGTGTTGAACGACTCTTCCGTGCCGAGCGCCACCTGCGCCTTCGTGACCGGTTCACCGAGCACGTTCCATACCGTGTCGCGGCGGTAGGTGGGGAGCGGAACGTCGAGATCCTTCACCGGAAGCGCCGGTGCCACCGCAACCTGCGTGAGCGCCCAGTCGCCCGAGGCCCAGCGCGTGCCCTGTTCCACGAGCTGCTGGAAGCCGGTGTTCCCCCACGTGCGCTGGTCGTGCCCCCACGCCGTGTAGAACACGCGTCCTTCGCCGTACGTGCGCACCCACGTCCACGGCTCGTCGTGCCCGTTCTCCCGGCGCACCTCGAGCACGGTGCGATCCACGGGATTGTGCTTGGTGTGCACGTAGGTCTCGTCCCAGCTTTCGAATACGGGCACGCCGCGGATGGCGGGATGCTCGCCGGCCGTGCGCACGGTGCTGAACGTGCCGGTGCCGTGGCTCTTGAACGCGGCCCCCACGAGCTTGATGAACGCCTCGGAGTTCTGGAACGACGCCGACGCGCAGTGCAGCACCACGAGCCCGCGGCCGCGCTCCACGAACGAGAGCAGGGCGTCGAGCTGATCCGGCGCCACGGTCATGTGGTTGTTGTAGAGCATCACCGCGTGATAGCGGGCGAGCTCGCTGTGATTCAGATCGGCGGGATTATCCGTGTAGAAGAGGTCGATGCCGCGCTGCGAGAGCACGGGCAGCAGCTCCTTCGCGCGTTCGGTGGGGCGGTGATGCCCGTTGTCGCCGAGGAAGAGCACGCGCAGCCGGCCATTCTCCGCGGCGGACGTCGTCGCCGCTTCCGACGCCGGCTGCACGGTGGCCGCCGGCGCTTCCGCGGACGGTGTGCGTGCCGCCGCGCAGGCGCCGAGCGATATCACCGCGAGCATGGCTGCCGCGGTCCGCACGAGCTTCTCCGTGCGATAGCCGCCGCGCTGCCGGTCGCGCAGGAACATCACGCCGAACACGCCCACGAGCAGCAGCGCGAGCGGCGCCACATAGCGGAACGAACGCTGTCCGCCGGCGGCTTCGGCCGGCATGAGGATCGCGCCGGCCTCGCCTACGAGCGGCTCGTCGGGGATGTGCGTGGCCACGATCGCGCGTAGCGCGTTGGCCGTGGCATCGTGCTGCAGACTGCCGCTTTCGGCATGCCGCGCGAGCGCGGTGCGTGTCGCGGCGAGCGCGTCCTCCACTTCGCGCACGCGATATCCCGTACCGGCTTCGCCGCCGGCGCGGGCGATGTGCTCCGGAAACCGCTGCTCCACGCGCTGCAGTACGTCGAGCGTGGACACGGGCAGCGCTTCCGCGAGATACCGGTCGGCGAGCTTGCCGATGGCGGGCACGCCCACGAGTCCGGACATGCCGAGCCCCACGCCCGCGGTGAGCACGATGCCGAGCGAGCCCGTGCGCGGCAGGCGCTCACTCACCACGCCCACCATCGTGGGGAAGAAGAACGCCACGCCCCACGCGAACACGGTCGCGGCCGCGAACGCCGACCACAATCCTTCCGCGAAGCTCAGCAGGAAGAGGCCGGTGCCGGTGAGGATCGACGCGCCAAGCAGCATGCCCGTGGGTGACAGACGCTCCACCGCGTGTCCCGCGAACGCGCGCAGCACCACCATCCATCCGCTGATCCACACCAGCACCAGGATGCCGTGCAGCCCGCCCGATTCGAGAACCGCCGGCACCCAGCGCATGGGGCCGAGCTCCATCGTGGTGGTGATCGCCATCATGGCGAGCATCAGCAGGAAGAACGGATTCGTGAGCGTGTACCGGAACATCTCGCCCACCGGAAGGCCGGCTTCGGCGTTCTCCGTGCGCGGAAACTGCTGCGGCAGCACGAGCACGCCGTAGATGAGGATCGGTATGTAGATGATGGCGAGCTGATACGGCCAGCGGCCGAATCCGCCGCCGTAGTTGGCGAGCAGGAATCCGGCGATGCCGCCGAGCACGATCCCGATCGGAAAGAACGCGTGGAACCAGTTGAGTCGCTTGGTCTTTTCGTCGGGGTAGAGTGCGGCCACGAGCGGATTGCCCGTGACTTCGATCATGCCGTTGCCGGCTGCCAGTGTGGCGGCGCCGATCATGAGCAGCCAGAATGCCGATGGATCGCCCACGCGGGTGACCGCCGCGATCATCAACGTGATGCCGGTGAGGTGGCCCGCGAAGGCGAGCCGGGCCCCGTTCCGGAGACCGAACCCTTCGAGCATCGGCCCCATGATCAGCAGCGACAGCGCCATCCCCCAGAGCGCCGCCCCGCCGATCAGCCCGACCTGATAGTTGGTCAGGATGAACTGCTGCTTGAGCGGCACGAGGATGTTGCTGACCAGCGCGAAGGAGGCGCCGGTGGGAATGAGGGCGAGGCAGATCCCGAAGAAGAGGCGGCTGCGGTTCGTGGCCGTCGCGGGAGCGGGCGACGGAGCGATCCGTTCGGTCATTGGGAGGCTCACCGGGAAGGAGGGTGGCGGAGGCGGGATGACACGGCGGGTGGACGTGCGACTACAACATACGGCTTTCACGCAGGGTGACGGGATCGCGCGGCCAAGGCATGAGCGGGCCGGCCATGCGGGCCGAAAAGTCGAGCCCGGTGCTCGGCATGCCGAACTTCCGGTCCGCTTCGAGCGCCGCGCGCACATCACCGCCCTGGCGCCGGGCGAGGCGGCGCAGCTTCTTGGCTGTACGCAGGGGCACGTCGCCACTCGGATCGAAGCCGAACGGCTCGCTCTCGTCCCAGCGCGAGAGCAGATCCATCACGTAGTCGAACGAACGCGTGAGATACCGTCCGACCTCGGCGTCGCTCAGGTCCCAGCGGCTTTTCTCCGAGATCAGCCGGAAGATGCGCTGCCACGAATCGGTGTCGGTGACCTGCACCATGCCGCGGAAGATCCGGCGGTTCGTGGGCGTGCCGAAGATCGTGGGCGCGAGGATGCGATCGAGCAACTGGTCGGCGCGGCTGTGATCGAGGAGGAGCAGCTCGCGGGCGCGGCGCGGCCATGCGTCGCCGATGTGCACGTCCACCCGGCTTTCCCAGTAGCTGTGCCCGAGCGCCGACGTGCTCGACGTGACCGCGAGCTGCCGCGGCACGTAGAAGTTGTGCGCGACCACGTCCGCGGCGAGATGGGCGAGATAGCCCAGCGAAAAGGCGCGCAGGGCGCCGTCGGGCGCGTCGTCGTGGATTTCGAGTCCCACGTTCCATGAATGGCAGTGCCGGCCCACCGCGGCGTACTTCTTCGCGATGCTCGTGTCGGCCGCAATGGATCCGTAGAGAAAGTCGGCCGGGAACGCGGCCAGCAGCTGGGCCAGCGGCCCGGGCAGAAAGTGCAGATGACGCAGCACCGCGTCGCCGAGAAAGACGTGGGTGCCCGGCGTCCACGCCCAGGCGTCCGACGGCAGCAGTGCGATCGCCACGCAGGCGACGAGCGCGTACGCGGCGAAACGGTTCACGGCCGGCGTCGCCGCCTGGCCGATGCCGAGCGGGGGCGTTCGGCGACCGGTTCGTCGTTCAGGGCCGCGTCGTCCGGCGGCTCGGCGGTCTCGTCCACCGCGTCGAACTCGCCGCTGTCGCCGGGCGCATCGTCCTCGTCGCCCTCCTCCTCGTATTCCTCATCCTCCTCGTCGTACGCGTCGTCGAACTCTTCGTCGTCGTCGTACTCCTCGTCCTCCAGCTCCTCGTCGTTCCGCTCCGACTTCCGGAGTCGCTGCGCCGAGCGCCCGCCCAGAGCCATGCCGAGCGCGGCGGCGCCCACACGCACGCCGCGCACCGTGGCCGCGGCCGACAGCGCCGTATCCTGCACCTCGTCGCGCAGCACGTCGATCAGGGCGTTCACCTCGTCGATCCGCTGCTCCGCCGCGTCGGACAGGTCGAGGATGCGCGCGCTCATTTCGCTGCTCGCCTCCGCGAGCCGATCCACTTCGCGCCGCACGGTCTTGACGACGTCGCGCGCGTCCTCGCTCACCCGCGTGGCCTGTTGCAGGAGCGGTCTGGTGTCGGCGATGAGCCGGTCCACCGTGCCCTGCAGGGTGTTCACCACCCGCCGGACGGTCAGGGCCAGCGCCGCCGTGGCCCCCAGCGCCACGAACCCCACGAGCAGTACGAGGATCTGCAGCGTGCCGCTCGCATAGTCGAACGCCGTGCGCTGCGCCGGCATCGTGAGCGCCACGATGGTGTCGCGCGTCACACTCGCCTGCAGCAGCGGGGAGAAATCGAACTCGAAGGCCATGACCCGGATCGTACCCGCGCCCGCTCGCAGGGTCAAGCAACGCGTCGAACGCAGAGGGCACGCCCGCATCCGGATGAGACGCGGTTCACGAGTGCGGCTTGACGTTGATGCCCTCACTGCACGATCCTACGCGCCACGGCCGCGCGAGTCGTCCGCGCCGTCATGGCGCGCTCATCGATGCGCAGTCCTGCCGTGATCCCTGTCCGGTCGCCTTCACCCCCACGCGCATGTCGTCCGTCCGGTTTCTCGTCGAGGGGGGCCACCGCCTCGGCGGCACGATCCGCCCCACCGGCAACAAGAACGCGGCCCTTCCCATCGTGGCGGCGGCGCTCCTCACCGAGCACCCCGTCCGCCTGGAGAACGTTCCGCGCATCCGGGACATCGAAACTCTCGTGTCCCTCGTGCAGAGCGTCGGCGCCGTCTGCGAATGGACCGGCACCGACGTGCTCGAGATCCACGCGCGCCAGGTACAGGCGGCGCGGCTCGATCCCGAGCTGTGCGTCCGCATCCGCGCGTCCATCCTGCTCGCGGCCCCGCTGCTCGCCCGCTGCGGCGAGGTCACGCTGTCCCCGCCCGGCGGCGACGTGATCGGACGGCGCCGTCTCGATACGCACTTCCACGTGCTGCAGCAGCTCGGCGCGACGTACGAGCTCGGCGAGACGTTCACCTTCCGGGCCGACCGGCTCACCGGCGCCGACGTGTTTCTCGACGAACCCAGCGTCACGGCCACCGAGAACGCGCTCATGGCCGCCGTGGCCGCGAGCGGCACCACGGTGCTCCGGAACGCCGCGAGCGAGCCGCACGTGCAGGATCTCGCGCTCTTCCTCACCGCGCTCGGCGCGCGGATCGACGGGATCGGCACCAACACCATGACCGTCCACGGCGGCGCCGCGCTCGGCGGCGCGACCCACCGGATCGGGCCGGATCACATCGAAGTCGGATCGTTCATCGGCCTCGCCGCCGTGACCCGGTCGGCGATCACCATCCAGGGCGCCGGCACCGCCCACCTGCGGTCCACGCTGCTCGGATTCGAACGGCTCGGCGTGCGCTGCCGCATCGAGGGCGACGACCTGATCGTCCCCGACGACCAGTCGCTCCGCATCGAACCGGACCTCGGCGGACACGTCCCCAAGCTCGAGGACCAGCCGTGGCCGGCGTTCCCGGCCGACCTCATGTCCATCGCGATCGTGACGGCCACGCAGTGCGAGGGGCTCATCCTCATGCACGAGAAGATGTTCGAATCGCGGCTCTTCTTCGTGGACAAGCTGGTGGCCATGGGCGCGCGCATCGTGCTCTGCGACCCGCACCGGGCGCTCGTGGCCGGCCCCAGCCGGCTCCGCGCCCAGCGGGTGGAATCCCCCGACATCCGGGCCGGCATGGCCATGCTGCTGGCCGCCTGCTGCGCCGAAGGAACCAGCACGATCAACAACGCCGGCCAGATCGAGCGGGGCTACGAGCGCATCCACGAGCGGCTCGGGGCGCTCGGAGCCAGGATCGAGCGGGTGGAGCTTGGCCGGGACTGATTCTGGCGGCATCGCCTCCGCCGGCCCCGTCGCCTCGGCCATCCTGGTGGAGGAGCTCGCGCCTCTCGGGGTGACCGCCTTCACCACCACTCGGGCGGCCGGCAGCTTCGGGCTCGCCTCCGCCGAGCCCGTAGCCGACGTGATGGCACGCTGGTCGGCCCTGCTGAGCGACTGCCGGGCGCTCGGCGCGCCGGCCCTGGCCACGGCCGGCCAGGTGCACGGCGCCGAGGTGGCGGTGCATCGGCCCGGGTGGCGCGGCTGGCTTCGGGGGCGGGAGCTGGACGGTCACGCGACCTTGGCGGCCGGGCTTGCCATGGCCGTGACCATCGCCGACTGCACGCCCGTGTTCCTGGCCCACCCCGGCGGCGCCCTGAGCGTGCTGCACGCCGGCTGGCGGGGAACCGCCGCCGGCATTCTCGAAACTGGAATACGAACCCTGGCCGGCCTCGGCGCCCCGGCGGACGAGCTGCACGTTCATTTCGGGCCGGCCATCTGCGGCGCCTGCTACGAGGTGGGCCCCGAGGTGCTCCTGGCCGTGACCGGGGCGCCCGCGGAGGCGCCGGCCCGGCTCGATCTGCGCGCCGTGCTGGCCGAACGGGCGGCCCGCGCCGGCGTCCGCGGGATCAGTGTCAGTTCGTGGTGTACGAAGTGCCACGCGGAGCGTCTCTTCAGCCATCGGGGGGGCGACGCGGGACGGCAGTTGGCCGTTGTGCTGCGTTCCGGGTCAGGTGCTCCAACTGATGGCGTCGCTTGACCTTCCACGTTCCACTTCGTACGTTACCTGACTACGTCCGAATGCTCGACCGAGCGCGGGGACGTCGCGAAGTGTGGGGATGGCCCCCACACTTTTTTGTTCTCTGGGAGTCTCTCTCGTGGCCGGGCACGCAGGCGATCCGCTCCAACCCATCATCACCGAGGCGCTCGATGCGCTCGCGTTCGACCTCGTTGAGCTGCGGCGCGGGGGGTCGAAGGCGCGGCAGGTGATCGAAGTCCGGGTGGAGCGGCGCGACGGCGAAACGGTCACGCTGGACGATTGTACACGGGTCAGTCGGGCGCTGGAGGCCCGGTTCGATGCCATGGAGTCGATGCCCGAGCGCTATGTGCTCGAGGTGTCGTCGCCGGGCGCCGACCGGCCGCTGCGTACGGCGGCCGAATGGCGGCGTTTCATCGGGCGCCGCGCCACGGTCACCTGTGGCGCGCTTCCCGGCGGGCGCCAGGAAGTCGAAATCCTCGCGGTCGAAGGCGAGGATGACGCGGCAGGCGCGGTCGTGCGCGACGGCAAGGGCAGGGAGTTCCAGCTTCCGCTCGAGTCCATCACGCAGGCGCGACTCGCGTTTCACTGGAAACGATAAAGGGGTGTCACGGATGGTCGGGTCCGCCGAGATTCTCGCTGCGATTCGCGAGTTGTCCAACTCGAAGCAGCTCGATCGAACCGAGCTGCACGAGCTGCTCCAGGACGGCATTCATGCCGCCCTGGCGAAGAAGCATGGCGCCACGGTACAGGCCGAAATCGAAATCGACGAGGACAAGGGCGCGATCAACATCGTGCTCCTCCGCACCGTCGTCGAGGAAGTCACCGATCCGGCGCGCGAAGTGCTGCTCGAGGAAGCGCGCTATGAAGACCCGGACTTCCAGGTCGGCGACGTGATGGAGCTGCCGGTCGACTTCGCCGAGTTCGGCCGCACCGCCGTGCAGGCGGCCAAGCAGCGTATCCTGCAGCGCGTCCGCGAGGGCGAGCGCACGCGCATCAAGGACGAGTTCAGCGAACGCGTGGGCGAACTGCTCTCCGGCGAGGTGCAGCAGATCGAGCGCGGCAAGCTGGTGATCATGCTCAACAAGTTCCGGGAAGCCGAGGCCATCATCCCGTATCGCGAGCAGAATCACCGCGACCGGTCGCATCAGGGCGAGACCATCCGCGCCGTGCTCAAGCGGGTGGAAGACACGCCCAAGGGGCCGCGGCTCATCCTGAGCCGCTCCGACGCGATGTTCGTGACCGCGCTCTTCAAGCTCGAAGTCCCGGAGATCCAGCAGGGGATCGTGGAGATCAAGGCCGCGGCGCGCGAGGTCGGCAGCCGCACCAAGATCGCCGTCTGGTCGCGCGATCCGGCCGTCGATCCGGTGGGGGCCTGCGTGGGGCTCAAGGGCGCCCGGGTGCAGGCCGTGGTCAACGAGCTCGGCGGCGAGCGCATCGACATCGTGCCGTGGTCGGAGGAGCCGGAGCGCTTCGCCAAGCTGGCGCTCGCGCCGGCGCGGGTGGCGCGCGTGTTCAGCGACCCCGTCACGCGCACGATCCAGGCCGTGGTCGACGAGGACCAGCTCTCGCTGGCCATCGGACGGAGCGGGCAGAACGTGCGGCTCGCCTCGGAGCTCACGGGGTGGAAGATCGACCTGTATTCGAGCCGGGAATGGCTGGAGAAGGGCGGCGACATGCCGCTCTTCGCCCCGCTTCCCGGCGAGGGCGAAGGCGACGAGGATCTCTCGCTCCGGGAGATCGCGGAGCTGGCGCCGGCCACCGTGGCGGTGCTCGAGGAGGCCGGCTACCGTACGCTCAACGACATCCTCGATCTGGAACGGGAGGATTTCCTGCGGCTGCCGGGGATCGCGGCCGCGGAAGCGGACCGGATCATGGCCATCATCGACGAACTGACCACGGAGGACGACGGTGGTGAGGAGTCGTCCGCTGGCGGCCCGGGGGCGTAACGGGCCATGACCGAAGCGGCGGATCCTCTGGCCGGCTCGTCGGAGGCCGTCCGCCGGAAGGTGCTGGGGCTCGTCGGGCTCGGAGTGCGTGGTCGGCTCGCGGTGGTGGGAGTCGAGCAGGTGCGGGAGCAGGCACGGAAGGGAGGGCTGCATCTGGCGCTGGTGGCGCGGGACGTGTCCCGGCACTCGCTCGACAAGGTGCTGCCCCTCCTGCGGGCCAAGGGGGTATGGATTATTGAGTGGCCGAGTGCGGCCGAGCTGGGCGCGGGAGTCGGACGGGAGTCCACGGCCGCGGTCGGTATTGTTGATCAGGCGCTGGCGCGCGGAATCCGCGACGCTGTCGGTGCGACCCCGCCTTCGGGGCCGGCCGATGTCAGCGACGCGGCGCGTGACGCGCAGAGGAGGAAGGGTTGAGCAAGCTTCGTGTGCATGACATGGCAGGTGAGTTCGGCATCACGGCCGATGAGGTGATCACTCTGCTTCGCCAGATGGACGTCCCGGTGCGCAGCCATATGTCGCTGCTCACGGACGACCAGGTTGCGCGTGCCCGGGTGCGGTGGGAGCGCGAGAAGCGCATCCGCGCGGAGCAGGCTCAGCCGGCGCCCGAAGCCAAACCCCGTCGCCGTCGCACGAAGGCCGAGGAAGCCGTGGTCGCCCCGGTCGAGGAAGCGCCGGTCGAAGCGGCCGCGCCGGCCGTGCGCCGCCGCCGTCGTGCCGATGTGGAAGCCGCCCAGCGCGAAGCCGATGCCGAGGCCGAAGTGGCCGCGGGTGTGGCGGCAGCGGCCGAGGCGGCCGCCGCCGAAGCCGAAGCCCGGCGTGCCGCTGAACAGGCGGCGGCGGAACAGGCCGCCGCCGAGCGCGCCGCGGCCGAACGGGCGCGCCGCGCCGAAGCCGAGCGCCAGGCCGCCGAAGCCGCGGCGCAGGCTGCCCGCGAAGCCGAAGCCGACGCCTCCGCGCAGGACGAAGGAGACGATGCCGGTCCGGTCGTGGAAGCCGAGCCGGCAGCACCCGCGGTCCCCGTGGCTCCGGCCGCGCCGCCGCGTCCAGTGCCCGTGGCCTCCGCGTCACCGAGCACGCCGCCGGCGCCCTCGGCCGCGTCCGCGGAACCGGGACGGCTCCGTCCGCGTCCCATCGTGCCTGGCGCGCCCCGCGCACGCAACACCACGCCGTTCGGCGCGCGCCCGATCGCGAGCGCGGCTCCCGGTGGCGGCCTGAGCGGCGGTGCCCGTCGTGACGACCGGCGCCCCGCCGCGCCGGCCGCCTCGGGTGGCCAGCCCCCGGCCGCGGGTGGCACCATGAGCAGCACGGCCGGCCCGCGCCGCGGCAAGAAGGGGAAGCGCGGCGCGGTGGACCAGGAAGCCGTGTCGGCGAACATCACCAAGACCATGACCGCGATGCGTGGCCCCGCCGGGCGCCGTGGCCGCGGCCGCTTCGGCGATGGGCGCGAGGAACTCGAGGCGCAGCGCGCCGAAGCTGCCGAGCGCGAGAAGAAGACCGTGCGCGTGAACGAGTTCATCACGGTCTCGGAGCTCGCGCAGATCCTCGGCATCTCCGCCACGCAGATCGTGGGCTTCGCGTTCAAGACGCTCGGCCTCATGGTCACCATCAACCAGCGGCTCGACTTCGACCAGATCGAGCTCATCGCGAGCGAGTTCGGCTTCGATGCCGTGCGCGAGGAGGAGTACGCCGCCGACCTCGGCGTGGCCGATGCCGACGACTCGCCCGACGCGCTCGTGCCGCGCCCCGCGATCGTGACCATCATGGGTCACGTCGACCACGGCAAGACGTCGCTGCTCGACTACATTCGCAAGGCCAACGTGGTGGCCGGTGAAGCCGGCGGCATCACGCAGCACATCGGCGCGTATCATGTGTCGCTTCCCGACGGGCGCATGATCACGTTCCTCGACACGCCGGGTCACGAAG
>CAZUKU010000036.1:0-37449 GCA_964621045.1 uncultured Gemmatimonas sp. | reverse complement strand
CCCCCTCGAATTCGAGGGGGTTTGAAAGCGTTACGTCGAACCCTGATGCCAAGGAGACTGCCGCTTAGCGGGCACCGCTTGCCTTTATTAATATGTATGACTAAGTTTAGTCAGACTATATGTAAATAACATGCGTACCATCAACATCCACGAAGCCAAGACCCACCTCTCCCGGTTTCTCGGACAGGTCGAATCCGGGGAAGAGATCATCATCGCCCGCGCCGGCAAGCCGATCGCCAGGCTGTCCCGGTACGAGCCCCCGCGACGGCAGATTGCCCCGCCGGGCTCATTGGAAGGGCAGGGGCAGATCGCCGGCGATTTCGACGCCCCGGCCGGGCCTGTCCTCGACGTGTCCGGAGAACTCGCCACTCCGGATGCCTGCGAATCGTGAAGCTCCTCCTCGACACCCAGATCGCGTACTGGTGGCTGTACGACAGCGCACGGATCAGCGATTCGCTGCGGCGGCTCGTGATCGACGAGGCGGACGCCGTGCACATCAGCCTCGTGTCCCTCTGGGAGCTGAGCGTGAAGCGCGCCGCGGGCACGCTGCGTCTGGACATTCCGCGCTTCGCCGAGCAGATCGAACGGGACGGGTTCGAGTGGCAGCCGATCACGCGGGAGCACCTCCTCGCCGCGGACGCACTGCCCGCTGTCGGGGATTCGTTTGATCGCCTGCTCGTGGCGCAGGCCATCGCCGAGCGGATGACGCTCGTAACGGCCGACCGGACGCTGGAGCCATACGGCGCGGCCGTGCGCCTCGTCGAGCTCTCGCCCTGATTCCTCGGCGTGCCGATCATACCCGGGACGACATTCGGAGATTCCCTCATGCCTCAACGTGAACCCCGCGTCGGTGTCGGCGTGCTCGTGCTCGACAGCGGCCACGTGCTGCTCGGCCTCCGCAAGGGCGCGCACGGCGCGGGCACATGGGCGCCGCCGGGTGGACACCTGGAGTTCGGCGAGTCGATCGCGGCGTGCGCGGAGCGGGAGGTGCTGGAGGAAACCGGACTGGAGATCCGGAACGTCCGCTACGGTCCGTACACGGAAACGGTGTTCGCGAGCGAGGAGCTGCACTACGTGACGGTGTTCGTGCTGGCGGAGCGCGAGGCGGGAGAACCGCGGGTGCTCGAGCCGGGGAAGTGCGAGCGCTGGGCGTGGTTCGCGTGGAACGCGCTGCCCCGGCCGCTGTTCGAGCCGCTCGGGGATCTCGTGGCGCGGGGATTCCGGCCCCGGTAAGGGACCGCGACGGGGGCCCCGGCATTCCACGGCGGGGCGCCTCGACAAGGCGCGGGCCGGCCCGCATACTCCCCTCTTCCCCGTCTCCGGAGCTGTCATGAGTGATTACGTCGTCCTCAATCTCGAGGACAAGATCACCGATACACAGAAGGGCGCCGCCGACAGCACCGTCTCCGGACTGAAAGGACGCTACGAGGGCCGCAAGCAGCACCGCGGCCTGGGCCGGCTGTTCCTGGGCAGGAACCAGGTTACGGAGCACCGCTGCGTGAACGCGGGGCCGCCTATCGGGTTCACCACGGACGCCACGGCACTGGGCGTCATCCGGGCGGCATGCGGGAGGGCGAAGAAGATCTACGTCGTGGCGCATGGCGATCCACGCACGACCGACGTGTGCTATACGAACAACGTGGGAAGCACCTCGGGCGTGATCCAGCTGGCGACGGCGAAACAGCTCGCGGCGTTCCTGGCCGGCGTGATGACGGCCGGCCAGCCGTACCGGATCGCACTCGTCATGTGCTACGGCGCGCGCTGCCGCGACTACAAGAGCGCGAACGTGAATCACCTGGGCATGATCCCCCAGGCCGACCTCGTGACGAGTTTCGCGTACCGGCTCTTTCACGCCCTGGTGCACGATCACAATCTCGACGTGCGCCTGAGCGCCGTGATCGGCAAGATCCAGCACGACTCCACGACGGGACGCGCGCTGGTGGAGCGCGAGGACCTGATCGACGTGAACATGGAGATCGCCGAAGCGGACAAGGCGAAACGCACCTCGATGATCGCCGCAGTCGGTCCGCTCAAACCCCAGGATCAGCAGGACGACACGTACAAGGCCAACTTCGCGGCGTGGAAAACCAGCGCGCCGGGCCAGGCGCTGCTCGACGCCGCCAGGGACGCGCGCACGAAGAAGGGCAACATTCTCGATACCGGCAGCCGGGCGGAGGAACTGCCGAAGTACGGCAAGCTCATGTACGGCTGCAAGTCGGGCACACTCACCATCGTGTCCAAGTACGGCAGTCCGGGCGGAACAGGGCTGGGACCGCAGACGACACTCTACTCGGGACCCCTGCTCGCGCCGGGGTGAGCAGGGCCGGGCGGTTCATGACCGGCTCAGGCGATGACGCGCAGCGTCCCGGCGCCCGTCTCGATCACGACCCTGGCATCATCGGCCCGATACATCTCCCCGTCCGCCTGATACCACGACGGTTCCGGGAACTCGAGCGTGAGACGGCGCGCCTGCGCATACCGCACCTCGGGCGCCCGCACGTGCCGTCCCCACGGCGCCGCCCCGAACAGCCGCGCGCGCCGGAACGGTGACACATCGCCGATCGCGACGACGTCGAGCAGCCCGTCGTCGAGCATCGCGTCGGGCGCGATGCGGAACGCACCGCCGAACCACTGCCCGTTCGCGATCACGATGGTGAGCCAGCGTCCCGCGTGCGCGACGACATCGCCCGCGTCCACGGTCAGCCGCGCCTCGAACCCGCCATATCGGAACAGCTCGCCGAGCGCCGTCACGGCGTACAGCGCGTTACCGCGCAACCAGCGAGCCCGCAGCGTGCGTTCGAGCACGGCCACGTCGAAACCGAAGCCGAGCGCGTTCACGAACACGCGGCCGTCCACGGTACCTGTGTCGATGCCGCGCGTGACGCCGGCACGCACACGTTCCGTCATCGCCGCGTAGTCGAACACGGGCGCGCCGAGCGACTTGGCGAGATCGTTACCCGTGCCCGCGCCGAAGATGGCGAGCGGCGTGTCGGCACCGGCTTCGACCAGCGCGGAGGCCACGCGCGACACCGTGCCGTCGCCGCCGAGCACGACGAGGGCGCGCACACGATCCCGCGCGGCTTCACGGGCGAGACGCGCTTCGTCGCCGGGCGCCGCGGTGGTCACGATGTCGAGCGGCCCGGCACGCAGGAGCGCGTGCCGGGCCGCTTCGAGACGGCGGAGCGCGAGACCGCGCCCCGCCGCCGGATTCACGAGCAGGCGAACCGGCGCGCGTTCAGTGTGGCCGGTTCCTCCGCCCGCGCGTTCGCTCACACCCGCGGGGTGGCCAGCTGCCGCAGCACGTAGTGCAGGATGCCGCCGTGCCGGTAATACTGGAGCTCTTCCGGCGTGTCGATGCGGCAGCGCACGGTGAAGCGCACCTCCGAACCGTCGGGGCGCGTGCCGCGCACGGTGAGCATGGCGCGGTGCACGAGCGAGTCGTCGAGCCCGTCGATGGTGTAGCTCTCGAAGCCCGTGAGACCGAGCGAATGCCGCGTCTGCCCTTCCACGAACTCGAGCGGCAGCACGCCCATGCCCACGAGGTTGGACCGGTGGATGCGCTCGAACGACT
This sequence comes from uncultured Gemmatimonas sp., assembly GCA_964621045.1. Classification (GTDB taxonomy): domain Bacteria; phylum Gemmatimonadota; class Gemmatimonadetes; order Gemmatimonadales; family Gemmatimonadaceae; genus JAABRT01. Next base: position 33,878 of record CAZUKU010000036.1, on the reverse strand, counting down.
CGGCGATCACCGCGCGCACGCCGAGCAGCGCGACGCCCTTGGCCGCCCAGTCGCGCGACGACCCGGTGCCGTACTCCTTGCCGGCGATGATGAGGAGCGGCACGCCCTGCTGCTGCCAGGCGACGGCGGCGTCGTAGATCGCGACGGGTTCGGCGCCGGGCTCCACGGCCGTCCACCACCCTTCCTTGCCCGGCGTGAGCTCGTTCCGGAGCCGGATGTTCGCGAGCGTTCCGCGCATCATGACTTCGTGATTGCCGCGACGCGAGCCGTACGAGTTGAAGTCGGCGCGCTCCACGCCCTGTGCCTGCAGCCAGCGGCCGGCCGGCGACGCGCCGGCAATGGAGCCGGCGGGCGAGATGTGGTCGGTGGTGATGGAGTCGCCGTAGAGGCCGAGCACGCGCGCGCTGGCGATGGCCTGCACGCCGGGCGGCGTGAGCGTCATGCCTTCGAAGTACGGCGGATGCTGCACGTACGTGGACGTCTCGCTCCACGTGTAGCGGTCGCTGACCGGCGCGTCGATCTTCTGCCAGAGCGCGTCGCCGTCGAACACGTTGGCGTACTGCTCGCTGAACTGCTCGCGCTTGACGCTCGTGAGGATGGTGTCCTGCACTTCCTGCGCGCTCGGCCAGATGTCGCGGAGGAACACCGGGCCGTCGGCGCCGATGCCGAGCGGCTCGGTGGCGAAGTCGATGTCCATGCGGCCGGCGAGCGCGTAGGCGACCACGAGCGGCGGCGAGGCGAGGTAGTTGAAGCGCGTGAGCGGGTTGATGCGCCCTTCGAAGTTGCGGTTGCCGGAGAGCACGGCCGCGACGTTGAGCTTGCCCTGCTCGATGGCTTCGGTGATGGGATCGGCGAGCGGCCCGGAGTTGCCGATGCAGGTGGTGCAGCCGTAGCCCACGATGTTGAACCCGAGCGCGTCGAGCGCGGGGGTGACGCCGGCCTTGTGGAAGTACTCGCGCACCACCTTGGAGCCGGGCGCGAGCGACGTCTTCACCCACGGCCGCGTGCGCAGGCCGAGTGCCACGGCCTTCTGCGCGAGCAGCCCGGCGGCGAGCATGACGCTCGGGTTGGACGTATTGGTGCACGACGTGATCGCGGCGATCACCACGTGTCCGTGATTGAGCATGAAGTGCTCGTCGCGGTGCGTGACGGCGATGCCGCTGTCGGGCGATTCCACGGGCGCGCCTTCGGCGACCATCTCGGCTTCGGCGGTGCCGGGCGCGGGCTTGACGGCCACCGCCGCCACGGGGGCGACCTGCGTGGCGAGCTGCTGCGCGAGCGCTTCGCGGAACATCTGCTTGGACGCCGAGAGCGGCACCCGGTCCTGCGGACGCCGCGGGCCGGCGAGGCTGGGCTCCACGGTGGCGAGATCGAGTGCGAGCGTGTCGGTGAACTCGGGGTCGGGCGTGTCGTCGGTGCGGAAGAGCCCCTGGGTCTTGCAGTACGCTTCCACGAGCGCGATCTGCTCCTCGCTGCGTCCCGTGAGGCGGAGGTACTTGAGCGTTTCGTCGTCGACGGGGAAGAAGCCCATGGTGGCGCCGTATTCGGGCGCCATGTTCGCGATCGTGGCGCGGTCGGCGAGCGAGAGCGACGAGATGCCGGGGCCGTAGAACTCCACGAACTTGCCCACCACCTTCTTCTTGCGGAGCATCTCCACGCAGGTGAGCACGAGGTCGGTGGCGGTGGAGCCGGCGGGCATGCGGCCGTGCAGGCGGAAGCCGATGACTTCGGGCACGAGCATGGACACGGGCTGGCCGAGCATGGCGGCTTCGGCCTCGATGCCGCCCACGCCCCAGCCGAGCACGCCGAGGCCGTTGATCATGGTGGTGTGCGAATCGGTGCCCACGAGCGAGTCGCAGTAGGCGAGCGTCTCGCCGTTCTTCTCCTGCGCGAAGACCACGTGCGCGAGGTATTCGAGATTCACCTGATGGCAGATGCCGGTGCCGGGCGGCACGACGCGGAAGTTGTCGAGCGCCTTCTGTCCCCACTTGAGGAACTCGTAGCGTTCGGTGTTGCGCTCGAACTCCTTCTCCACGTTGAGCAGCGCGGCCGCTTCGGTGCCGTATTCGTCGACCTGGACCGAGTGATCGATGACGAGGTCCACGGGCTGGAGCGGATTGATGCGCGACGGGTCGCCGCCGAGGCGCACGATGGCGTCGCGCATGGCGGCGAGGTCGACCACGCAGGGGACGCCGGTGAAGTCCTGGAGCAGGACGCGCGCGGTGCGGAAGGCGATCTCCTTGTCCACGGGCCGGGTGACGTCCCAGCGCGCGAGGGTTTCGATGTCGTGACGGTGCACGAAAGCGCCGTCTTCACCGCGGAGGAGATTCTCGAGGAGGATCTTGAGCGAGACCGGCAGCGAGGCGACGCGGTTGCCGTCGAGCGAGGCGAGCGCGCCGAGTCGGAAGTACGTGTACGACCGCGATCCCACGGTGAGGGTATCGCGACTGCCGAACGAGTTGGGATGTGTCATGGGGGACGGGAGTACGGCGTGCGGCACCCTTCGGGTGACCGCCACGGCGTCCGGAATGGAGCCACTCGCCGCCCGGTCCGGGGAACGCCCGCGGTCGCGGCGAGGCTGCCTGTAATGTGCTACGGTGCGCGTGCTCCGGCCATCGGGAGCCGTTTTCCGGGGGCCGGTCAGTCGAGACGCTGGGCCAGTGTGAGCACGTTGCCGCCCGGGTCCACGACGGCGATCTCGCGCATGCCGTAGGAGGTGTCGCGCGGTGGCATGATGACCCAGGCGTCGCCGACGCACCGGGCGGCCCAGTGGAGATCGTTCACCTCCACGTAGAGGTGGACGCCCCCCGGCTGGAGGCGGCCGGTCAGGGCGAAGCAGTCGTCGCGCAGGCTCTCCACGCTCTGGTAGGAGAGGTCCACGCCGCAGCCGTTGAGGAGCACGAAGCCGAGCCCGTCCTCGCGCGGCTCCTCGACGCGGCGCTCGAAGCCGAGGTTTTCCCAGAAACGCGCGCAGGCTTCCACGTCGAGCACGATGAGATTCGGGATGATGCGGGTGACGGCAGGCATGCAGGGCGGGGTGGGAGACGGCGCGGGAGGTCAGGAGACAGTGGCGGGGTCGGGACGGGATGCGACGGTACCGGGGCCCTGGAGCTCGTGGGCGTCGAGGTTCGGGCGGGGCGGGTCGCGGTCCTCGACATGGATCGCGTCGACGGGGCACTGGCGCACGAAGGCGCCGTCGGCGGGGCTCCACTCGAGGTGCGGGGTGGTGGCGAACGCGCGGCCGCGGGTGTCGAGAGCCATCAGGTGGGGCGCCAGCACCACGCAGAGGCCGCAGCCTACGCAGGCGGCATCGTCGACCCGCAGGGTGATGCGGCGGCGCGGAAAGATGCCCCCGCGCGACTGGAGCACCCGATCCAGGTCGTCGAGGGCGTCGCGCATGGCCTCGTACCCCGCACCGAGGAGCTCGGCGGTGTGCTGGAACCCGAACCAGCCGATGTGCGAGACGCGCGGCCGCACGAGCAGCATGGGCGGGCCGTGCCAGCGTTCGAGCTGCCGCGACTGCAGGGTGTGCATCATGAGCGTGGCGGCGCGCATGTACACCGAGGCGAACCCCTGCTGGGCGATGCCGGCGGCGGTGGGCACGTCGGCGGTGCCCACGTCCACGGCGATGACCGCGTCGGCGCCGAGCGAGGCGATGCGCACGGGCAGGTTGTCGGTGGTGCCGCCGTCCACGCAGGGACGGCCGTTCACGATGCCGGGCGGGAAGAAGCCCGGGAGCGCGCAGGAGGCGTAGACCGCGTCGCGCACGGACACGTCACGGAGGCCGGGCGTGCCCCACACGACCTCGATGCCGCGTTCGAGATCGGCCGAGGTGACGTAGAGCGGCGTGGGCAGCTCGTTGAACGTGCCTTCGGGGACCACGTGGTCGCACAGCGCGCGGAGCGGCGCTTCCATGTAGATGGAGCGCGACTGCATGCGGTCGAGCAGCATTCCCATGTGATTGATGCGGAAGAGATCCTTGCGCCGGAGCCCCAGTGCCCGTTCCGCCATGGTTTCCGTGTCCATGCCGCCGGCGGCCGCGGCGGCGATGAGCGCGCCGATGCTGGAGCCCGCATAGAGGGAAGGCGTGATGCCGCGTTCGGCCAGGGCGCGCAGCGCGCCGATGTGGGCGAACCCCTTGAGGGCGCCGCCGCCGAGCACGAGCGCGATGCGCGGAGCAGGGGAGGCGGTCATGCGGAGCGGGAAACGATCGTAGATTGCACGGATGCGGATTCTGCTCGTGGAAGACGACGCCCAGCTCCGGGAGACGGTGGCCGCCAGCCTGCGCGCCACCGGGTTTTCCGTGGACGCGGTGTCCACGGGGAAGATGGCGCTCGCGCACGCTGCCGTCAGCCCCTCCGACGCCGTCGTGCTGGACGTGCAACTGCCGGACCTGAACGGATTCGCCGTGTGCCGCGCGCTGCGGGCGATGGCGCACCCGCCGCGCATCATCATGGCCACGGCGCGCGATGCCGTGGAGGATCGCATCGCCGGCCTCGACGGAGGCGCCGACGACTATCTCGTGAAACCGTACGCACTCGGCGAGCTCGTGGCGCGGCTGCGGGCGCTGCTCCGGCGTCCCGACGAAGCGCACCCGCCGCACCTCGTGGTGGACGATCTGCGGCTCGATACGGCCACACGCACGGCGCACCGCGGTGGGCGCGAGATCCGGCTGACCACGAAGGAGTTCGCCGTGCTGGAGGTGCTCATGCGGCGGGCGGGGACGGTGGTGACGCGCGAGCGGCTGAGCCGGCACGCGTGGGATGACAACTTCGATCCGGCGAGCAACGTCATCGATGTATACATCGCGCGACTGCGCCGCAAGATCGATACACCGTCGGATGTTCCGCTGCTCGACACGGTGCGCGGTGCGGGATATCGGCTGGGACGTGCGGCGGGTGGGGGTGCGTGACGCTGTGGTGACGATGGCCGGCGCGCGTGGTGACGTTTGCGTGACGATAGCCGCCGCGCGAGATGACGATCGCGTGACGATGCGCGGATGTCCGTGATGACGATTACGTGACGATACCACCTGCCCGGATGACGTTCCCGTGACGCACACCGCGCCCGTTCGCCCGCGACTCCGCACCCGGCTCATCGCCTGGTACGCCGGCACGCTGTGCGGTGTGCTGCTCCTGACCGCGGCCGCGGTGCGCTTCGGCATGACGCGCACGCTCGACCAGGCGCACCGGGAATCGACCGAGGCGTCGGTGGCGCTGTTCCGCCAGTTCTTCCGGCTCGAAATCGCGGAGTACCAGACCGTGGAGGCGACTCTCGCCCACATGGCCGGCGAACTCGTGTTCGAGGATCGCGTGATCGACGTGCACCGCCCCGACGGGTCGCTTTTCGTGGTCTCCGGGGTGAACGCGACGGAGTTCTATCCGTCGCTGCGCCCGCCGGTGCGCGTTACCGAAGCGCCGCTCGATCCGGAGCTCGCGCCGGGATGGACGGTGGAAGTCCACGCGAGCATCGCCACGCTCACGGCGGCGCAGCGGCGCATGGACCTCTGGATGGCCGGCGGGATTCCGTTCATGGTCGCGCTGGGCGCGCTCATGGGATGGTGGCTCGCCGGACGGGCCCTGCGTCCGATCGGCCGGATGGCGTCGGAAGCGCACGCGCTCGACGTGGCCGCGGGCGCGCGCCTCACCCTCGACGATCCCACCGACGAACTCGGCCGGTTCGGCGCGAGCTTCAATGCCGTGCTGGGCCGGCTCGACGACGTGCTGGCGCAGCAGCGGCGCTTTCTCGCCGACGCCGCGCACGAACTCCGCACGCCGATCGCGCGGCTGCGATCACGCACGGAGCTGGGGCGTCTCGCGCTGGCCGCCGCCCCCGTCGCCGACGCGCGCACGCTCGGCGACTCCACGCTGCAGGCCGTGGAACAGGAGCTGCGCGCCGCCTCCGACATGATCGGCGATCTGCTCGCTCTCGCCCGGGCGGACGCGGGCGCCACGGCGCTGTCGCTCACCGACGGATTCCTCGACGACGTGCTCGCCGACGAACTGCCGCGCTGGCGCGAGACCGCCGAGGCCGCCGGCATTCGCGTGGAGCTCGGCGCGTTCGATGAAGTGCCCGCCCGATTCGATGCCGCGCTCGCGCGCCATCTGCTCGGCCTGCTGCTCGACAATGCGATCCACTATGCCCCGTCCGGGAGCACGGTCACGGTGCATCTCGGGACGGTGGCGAGCGACGTGCACCTGATCGTGGAGGATCAGGGGATCGGGATCCCGCCGTCGGCGCGCGAGGCGGTGTTCGAGCGCTTCCATCGCACGCCGGAAGCGCGGGCGCACCGCGCGGACGGGAGCGGTCTCGGGCTCGCGCTCGCGCGGTGGATCGTGGAGCGGCACGGCGGCGTGATCCGTGCGACGGACCGGACGGACGGCGGTCCGGGCGCGCGGCTCGTGGCCATGTGGCCGCTCCGTCCCGCCATCCCTGTCGCTTCTACGCCTCCGGCGTCGAGTGGCCGGCCGGCGGCACGTACGGACGCGACGGCTCCGGACGAAGCGGCTCCCAGGCCGTGAACCGCGTGTCCGGCGCCTGCGGGAGCGCCGGCACGCTGGTGATGCGGTCGGCGGCTTCCCATGCGGTGCGAAGCTGTTCGAGCGTGCGGGCCGCGCCGAAATAGTCGCCGCCGAGCACGGCGCGCTCGCACCAGGCGTAGATCGCGTCGATGCCGGCCGCGGCCGGGGAATCGGCCGGATGGGCCTCTCGCAGCAGCGTGATCATGCGATAGGCGCGCGACGCGCTCTTCGAACGACAGGCGGTGATGGCCTGATCATAGGCGTTGAGCAGACAGCCGAGGGGCGTCGAGGGGAGCCGGGGAGAAGACGTGGTCTGATGCATGGGAACGAATGAGGAGGGACCGGGCGGTCCGGGCGTTCGGCAAACGCGGAGGTGGGAAGGGCGGGATCATGCGGCCCTGTAGGAGGTAATCGGCTCGGAGGCGCCGGGACTTGAGCGCCGCGCCGCGCCGGATGCCGGTGGTGTGACGGTTCATGGCGTTCACGGCACATTCATGTTCGCCCGATACGTTCGGCGTCATGAAACCGATCAGGAGAGCGTGGCGCGCGGCGGCAGGCGCGGGGATCGTGCTGTCGGCGCTGGTGCCGGCGGCACGCGCGTACGCGCAGGACGTGACGCCGGCCGGATCCGCGCGGCTCGGTCTGGTCGACGCGCTCCGGCTCGCGGACCGGCACTCGCCGGCGCTGCAGCGGGTCGATGCCGGGTCCGGCATGGCGCTCGGCGACCTGCGGAGCGCGGGGCAGTGGCCCAATCCTACCCTCGAATATCGCCGCGAGAATCTCGGCGCCCCGATCCTGCCCGACGAGTTCGTGACCGCGTTCGTGCCCGTGGATGTCACGGGACGCCGCATTCAGTTGCACCGGGCGACCGCACGCGGACGGGAGCGGCTCGCCGCGGAACGGATCGCCTCGCGCCGTGATGTGCAGCACGAGATCGCGCGCGCCTGGCTCGACGCGGCGCTGGCGGCCGATCAGGGCGCGACACTCCGGCAACAGCATGCCGTGGTGGAGGAGATCGCCGGTCTCGAGGCGCGCCGCGCGGCGGAAGGCGCGATCGCCGAAGCCGTGGCCCTGCGCACGCGTGTGGAAGCGAACCGTCTCGCGCACGAACTCGCGCTCGCGGAGTCGCGGATCGCGCGCGAACGCATCACGCTCGCGGTGCTGCTCGGCGTGCCGGCGGAGTCGCTCCCGCCGCTGGCGAGTGTGCTGGACCCGTCGGCCGTGCCGCCGCTGTCGCTCGACGCTTCGTCCGTCGATTCGGACATGCGGCTCGACGCCCCGTCCGCCGATTCGAACACACGATCGCTCGACGACGACCGGCTGCTCGCCATCGCACGGCGCGACCGGCCGGAGCTGCGGGCGGCAGCGCTCGCACGGGACGAAGCCGAGCTGCGCCGCCGAGTGGAAGCGGGTGGCGTTGTGGGCGACTGGCAGATGCAGGGTGGCACCAAGCGCACCGGCGGTTTCATGACCGGACAGGTGGGGCTCGCGGTGCCGCTGCCGCTCTTCAACCGGAACGACGGCGCGCGTGCCCGGAGCGCCTACGCGGTGCACGACGCGGAGGCCGCGCTGCGCGCGACGGAGCTCCGGATCGCCGGCGAGGTGCTGGCGGCCGCGGACCAGGTGCGCCGCCTCGAGGCGATCGGGGCGCGCATGGATCTCACCCCCACGCTCGGCGACGACATCGCCACGAGTGCGCGGATCGCCTGGGCCGAAGGACACATGACGTTGCTCGAACTGCTCGACGCCCAGCGCACGGCCGCCGATGCGCACCGTTCGGCGCAGCAGTACCGGGCCGATCTCCACTTCGCGCGCCTTTCCCTGGCGCGCGCCATCGGGGCACCACTCGTGCCCGGGGACATGCCATGAGAGGACGGTTGCCCTTGGCGACGAGGCGCGTGCAAACCGCGCTGCTCGCCGGTGTCGTGCTGCTCGCCGGTGCCTGCGGCGCCGACGCCGAACCGGAAACGGTCGCCGAAGACGCTGCGCCGGACACCGTGCTCTTCGGTGCGCAGGCCGTCGCGATCGCCGGGTTCACGTACGATACGGCGCAGCGCGCCCCGTGGACCACGCGCGTGACGGCGCCGGCGCGCGTGGTGCTCGATCCGGAGCGTCATCACACGTTCGGCTCGATCACCGAAGGACGCGTGACGCGCGTGCTCGTGCGGGTGGGCGACGTCGTGCGGCCGGGCGACGTGCTCGTCACGATCCACAGCCACGAGATCATGGACGCGCGCAGCCGTCTCGTACGGGCCGAATCGCAGCAGCGCGCGGCCCGGGCGGAACATGACGCGGCGGAGCTCGCGCTCGCGCGTGCGCAGCGACTGCTCGCGGCGCGTGCGATGGGGCAGGCCGACGTTGAGCGCGCGACGGTCGCGGCCGCGGCGGCCCGGGCGCGCTTCGAAGAAGCGGCGGCGGAGGTCGAGCGCGCCCACGGTCTGATCGAACATCTGATAGGAGAGGGAACGACACCCGACGCGCCCGACCCGCACGACGTGCTCATTCGCGCCACGATGGCCGGCGTCGTGGTGGCGCGCACCGTGGTACCCGGCACCGTCGTGCTCCCCGGCGACCCGCTCGTGGCCGTGGCTGATCCGCGCGCGCTGCTGCTGGAGCTCCGGCTCACCGACCGGCAGCTCGACGGGCTCGCACCCGGCGCCCCGCTCACGTTCACGCTGGTGGGCGAGCCCGCCGACGCGCCTGCCGGACGCGCCGTGGTGGCGCGCATCTCGCCGATGGCGGACGAGGCCACGCGCACCACGATGCTCTTCGCGACCATCACCGACGCGCCGCCGGGCACGCGCGCGGAGCGGTTCGCCACGGCGCAGCTCACCGGCCGCGCCGGAGAGGAAACACTGCGGGTGCCGGCGTCGGCCGTGCAATCCCTCGCGGGCGATACGGTAGTGCTGGTGGCCGAACCGCGCGGCGAGGGAGTGCACGTATCGGCCGTGCGTGTGCGCGTGGGACGGCGTGATGCCTCGTACGCGGAGATCCTCGCCGGGCTCGAGCCCGGTCGGGTGGTGATCGCGCGCGGCGCCACGATTGCGCGGGCCGAACTGCTCAAGCGGCGCGACGGGGAAGGCGGTGAGTAGTCCGCTCGCCCGGCTGGTGGGCGGCGCGATGGCGCGCCCGGCGTTCGTGGTGGGCAGCGTGGTGGTGCTCGTGGTGGCCGGCCTGCTCGCGTTCCTGCGTCTGCCGTTCGATGCCTTCCCGGATCTCACCGGCGTGCGGGTGGAGGTCATCACCGAAGCGCGCGGCTACGCGGTGGACGAGGTCGAACAGCTCGTCACGTATCCGATCGAATCGGTGCTCATGGGCGTGGCCGGCGCGGAGCAGATCCGGTCCACGTCCAAGGCCGGGCTTTCGCTCGTGACGGTGGCGTTCGTGGACGGCACCGATCTCCATCACGCGCGTACGCTCGTGATGCAGCGGCTCGGAGACGCCAAGGGCGATCTTCCCGACGGCGTGGATCCGCTGCTCGGCCCCGTCTCCACGCCGCTCGGCGAGTTCTACCAGTACGTGGTGGAAAGCGACTCGCTCTCGCTCACCGAGCTCAAGACGCTGCACGACTACGTGATCCGGCCGCGTCTCCGGAGCGTGCCGGGCGTGAGCGAAGTGAACTCGTGGGGCGGGCTCATCGAACAGGTGCAGGTGCGCGTGGAACCCGCCGCCCTGGCCGCGCACGGACTCACCCTCGCCGACGTGCACGACGCGCTGGCCGCGAACTCGCTCGCGTTCGGCGGCTCGTACATCGAACGCGACGGCGAACGGTGGACGCTGCGCGGCCTCGGACGCATCGCGGCCGCCGACGACCTGGGCGCGGTGGTGCTGCGCGCCGTGGACGGCACGGCCGTGCGTGTGCGCGACGTGGCCACGATCGAGATCGGCGCCCTGCCGCGTTTCGGCGCCGTGTCGCGCGACGGCGTCCGCCAGACCGTGGCCGGCATGGTGCTCAAGCGCAAGGGCGAGGATTCGCGCCGCGTGATCAAGGCCGTGCTCGAGCGGTTCGAGGACGTGCAGGCGAGTCTGCCGTCGCACGTCACGATCACGCCGTTCTACGATCAGAGCGCGCTCGTGGAGCGCACCACCCGCACGATCCTCGGCAATCTCACGCTGGGCGGCCTGCTGGTGGTGTCGGTGCTGTTCCTGTTCCTGCGCGACGTGCGCGCGTCGCTGCTCGTGGCGAGCGTGATTCCGCTCAGCATGCTGATCGCCTTCGGCGCGATGTGGGCCACCGGCGCGTCCGCGAACCTGATGAGCCTCGGCGCGCTGGACTTCGGCCTGCTCGTGGACGGGGCGATCGTGATGGTGGATCAGTTCGTGCGCCAGTTCGAGGGCAGGCACTCCGTGGCCGCCGCCGACGTGTCGCCGGCCGAGCGCGAGGCGCGGCTCCGGCGCGCCGCGGTGGAGGTGGCGCGCCCCGTGCTGTTCGGCGTGTCGATCATCGTGGCGGTGTACATCCCCATCTTCACACTCGGCGGCATGGAAGGGCGCATGTTCCGGCCGATGGCGTTCACTGTGGTGGTGGCGGTGCTGGCGTCGCTGTTCCTCGCGCTTACGTACGTGCCCGCGATGGCGGCGCGGGTGCTCCGCCCGGTGGAGCGCGCCCCGTCGCCGATGTTCGAGCGGCTCGCGAGCGCGTACGGCCGCCTGCTCGAGCGCTCGCTCGCGCACTCCCGCCGCGTCGTGGCCGCGGCCGTGCTGCTCGTGGCCGGCGCGCTGCTCGTGCTGCGCGAAACGGGCACCGAGTTCATGCCGCGGCTCGACGAAGGCGCGATTCTCGTGAACACGCGGCAACTCCCCGGCACGTCGCTCGAGGAGGCGATGCGCCTCGCGCAGGCCACCGAGCGGATCGTGCGGCAGTTCCCCGAAGTCATCACCACGGTGACCAAGCAGGGGCGCCCCGATCTCGCCACCGAGGCCATGGGGCTCTTCGAGGGCGACATGTACGTGCCGCTCCGGCCGCGGGACACGTGGACCACGGCCACGACGCGCGAAGGGCTCGTGGCCGCGTTCGATTCGGCGCTCCGTGCTGTGCCGGGGATCGAGGTGGCATTCACGCAGCCCATGGCGATGCGGCTCGACGAAGCGGAGAGCGGGATCAAGACGGATCTCGGCGTCAAGGTGTTCGGGCGCGATCTCGACGTCATCCACGACGTGGCGGGTCGTATCCGCGACGTGGTGGCGCGCGTGCCGGGCGCTTCGGACGTGATGGTGGAGGTGAGCGAAGGGGCGGGTGAGCTCCGCATCACGCCGCACCGCGACGCGCTCGCCGCGTACGGCCTGACCATCGACGATCTGCGGGCGGCGATCGAGCTGTCGTCGGCGCGCCGCACGGCCGCGGAGCTGGTGGTCGGCCCGCGGCGCATTCCCATTGCCGTGGTGCTTCCGGCCGCGGCCTGGGGCGACCGGGAAGCGATCGCCGACCTGCCGCTCCGTACGGCCCGGGGCGCCATGGTGCCGCTCGGCGCGGTGGCCGAGCTCACGTACGCGGAAGGCCCCGAGATGATCGGGCACGAGGATGCGCAGCGCCGCACGCTCGTGGTGGCCAATGTGCGGGGGCGTGATCTCGGACGCTTCGCGGCCGAGGTGCAGCGCGCGGTGCGCGCGCACGTGACGCTGCCTGCCGGCGTGTTCCTCGAGTGGGGCGGGCAGTATGAAAACCAGCAGCGCGCGATGCAGCGGCTCGAGCTCGTGGTGCCGGCCGCAATCGGGCTCATTCTCGTGCTGCTCTACGCCGCCTTCGGATCATGGGGACAGGCCGCGCTCGTCATCGCCAACGTGCCGTTCGCGCTCGTGGGCGGCGTGGCCGCGCTCTGGGTGCGTGGTCTCAACCTGAGCCTGTCCGCGAGCATCGGGTTCATCGCCCTGTTCGGCATTGCCGTGCTGAACGGCGTGGTGCTCGTGGAGCATCTCAACCATCTCCGCGAACGCGAGCCGGATCTGGAGCGCCGCGTGCGCAAGGGCGCGCGCGACCGGCTCCGTCCGGTGCTGATGACCGCGCTGGTGGCGAGCCTGGGGTTCGTGCCCATGGCGCTCTCCGACGGCGCGGGCGCCGAAGTGCAGCGCCCGCTCGCGTCCGTGGTGATCGGCGGACTCATCACCTCCACCCTGCTCACGCTGCTCGTGCTGCCGGTGCTCTACCGGTGGCTCGAGCGGCGGCGTCAGCGCGGCAGATGAGGAAGTCAGCGCAGCCGGTGATGGAGGACGTCAGCGCAGCAGGTGAAACAGCCCGTAGAGCGTCATGCCGGCGCCGCCCACCACGAGCAGCGTGCCGGGCGCGTCGTCCACGTCGGAACCGATCGCCATCGCGACGATGCCCACGATGATGAACGCGACATTGCGTCCGAGCCCCATGTTACGCTCCTGCATTCGCTCCAGCTCCATCGCCGGAGCGTCGGCCCGGGCCGCGCTCGGCACGTAGCGGAGGTCGCTCGTCACGAGGCGCGGGCCCACGGCCTGCGTCGCACCGCTCGGCGCCGCGTTCACGCCGCCGGTTGATATCAGCGCCACGTCCGCCACGTCACCGGCTGACACCGGCGCCACGTCGCCGGCCGGGCCGGCCATCGGTTCCGCGAGGCGCGCGCCCGCGTCCATGCCCTCGGCGAGCTGCGCCGCCGCGACGCCGGCCATGACCGGCGCCGACTGTGCCGACGCGCTCGCGGCCCACACGAACCCCGCCGCGGCCATGGCGAAACCCAGGAGCAGCCAGCGGCGGACGGCCTGCGATACATCGGTGCGAGCGACGGCGCGTGCCTGGGAACGCGACATGGAAACCTCCTGGGGCGAACGTGAGAACGTGCGCGGCCGACAGCGGACGGATCGCGCGGCTGATAACATGTAGACACCCGTGGTGCTGTCGTATTACACCCGATGACCGAATCACGGGTTCCTGCCGCGTCGTCCGTTTCTTCCCGCTCTGTGCCCTGTGTCACACACCACCGATCCGCTGCTCGCGTTCCGCGACGAGTTCCCGATCCTGTCGCGTTCCACGTATCTCGTGTCCAACTCGCTCGGCGCGATGCCGCGCGCCGTGCCTGCGCATCTCGCCGAGTACGCGCGGCAGTGGGGCGAACGGGGCGTGCGCGCGTGGGCCGAAGGGTGGTGGGAGATGCCGGTCGCCATGGGAAACATCATCGCGCCGCTGCTCGGCGCGTCGCCGGGCGAGGTGGCGATGATGCCCACGGTCACGCAGGCCATGAGCCTCGTGCTGTCGGCGCTCGATTACCCGGCGGAGCGCAATCGCGTGGTGATGACCGCGCTCGACTTTCCGTCGGTGCGGTATGCGTTCGACGCGCTGGCGCCGCGCGCGGGCGCCGAGATCGTGGTCGTGCCCAGCGACGACGGCATCGGCATCGACACCGATCGCCTGCTCGCGGCCATCGACGAGCGCACGCGGCTGGTGGCGATCTCGCACGTGCTGTTCCGCTCGGCGTACATCATGGACGCCGCGGCGATCTGCGCGCGCGCGCGCGCCGTGGGCGCCGTGGTCGCGCTCGACGCGTACCACAGCGTGGGCGTGACGCCGGTAAACGTGAAGGCGCTCGGCGTGGATTTCCTGGCCGGCGGCGTGCTCAAGTGGCTGTGCGGCGGACCCGGCGGCGCGTTCCTGTACGCGTCGCCCGAGGCGAGCGCGCGCTGGGCGCCCGCGCAGACGGGGTGGCAGGCGCACCGCACGCCGTTCGCGTTCGATCCGGTGATGCAGTACGCCGACGGCGCCTGGCGCTGGCTCGGCGGCACGCCCGCCGTGCCCGCGCTCTTCGCCGGCCTGGAAGGGCCGCGGCTCGTGCACGCGGCCGGCATGGAGGCGGTGCGCGCCAAGAGCGTGCGGCAGACGTCGCGGCTGCTGGCGCTGGCCGATGCGCGCGGCTGGCGGGTGCACGCGCCCCGTGAGACCGGCCGCCGCGGCGGCACCGTGGCCTTCGACGTGCCGCACGCGGCCGAAGTGGCCCAGGCGCTGCTCGCGCGCGACGTGGTGATCGACTACCGGCCCGGCGCGGGGATCCGGGTGGCGCCCCACTTCTACACGACCGACGCCGAAGTGGAGCGGGTGGCCGAGGAGATCGACGACATCCTGGCCACGGAGGCGTGGCGGCCGTTCGCCGGCACCCGCCGTACGGTCACCTGAGCACTGCGCGGACGGCTGGCGCCGGCCGCGCCGGGAGGCCAACTTGTGGCAGTCTCCGTCCCCCCAACCCCACCCGTGATGACCGCGCCGAATCCGCCGAAGAAGCTGCGCAAGCAGTTCACCAACACCAGCTATCCGCTCGTCATCCTGAAGTTCGAGGACGGGCACGAGATCAAGATCTATCAGGGCACCGGCAAGGTGTTCGACGCGTGGGCCGGTGAGCGGGTGAAGATCATGGCCGTGCACGACACGTCGGCGAAGGAGTGGGACCTCATCGAAACGCGCACGGGCGAGCGCTTCGACGACGCCACGATCGACGCCTGACCGAGCCGGCGATGTGCCGCCGTTCGCGGCGCGTGTTCCGTCTGCTCCCCCTGCTCGCCGCCTTCGCGGCGCTGGCCATGCCGGCGTGGCCGCTGGCGGCACAGCGCACCCAGGCGCAGAGCGCCCAGGCGTCCGCGTCGCCGGCTGACACCGGCACGCTCCGCCGTACGCTCGACACGCTGGCACGGGCGCACCGCGGCGTGGTGGGCTATGTGGTGCGCGATCTCGACGGCGGCTGGGAGCTGGCCGAACGCGGGGACGAGCCGTTCCCCACGGCCAGCCTGATCAAGGTGCCCGTGCTCGTCACCGTGTTCGATCTCGTGGCGCAGGGGCGGCTGTCGCTCGACGACCGGCTCACCGTGCTGGCGATCGACATGGTGCCCGGGTCGGGGATCCTGCAGCACCTGCACCACGGCCTCACCATCACCGTGCGCGACGCGGCGTGGCTCATGACCACGATCAGCGACAACACGGCCACGAACCTCCTGCTCGACCGGATCATCATCCGGCGCGTGTGGGACAAGATGGACTCGCTCGGGCTCGGCCGCACGCGGGTGCACTCCAAGTCGTTCCTGCGCGCGTCGAGCGTGGCCATGGACAGCTCGGTGAAGTACGGGCTGGGCGTCACCACCCCGCGCGAGATGGCGCGGCTGTTCGCGCTCCTGGCCGACGGGCGGGCCGTGTCGCCGGCCGCCGATTCCGCCATGCTCGACATGCTTGCCGCCAACGAGGACCGGCAGCTCCTGCAGCGGTACGTGAGCGGCGTGCGCGCGCCCCGGAAAACCGGCGCCACCGATGCCGTGCGCACCGAATGCACGCTCTGGTACCTGCGCACGCGGATCGTGGCGTGCGTGCTCACGCGCGAGAACGCCGACACGCGCTGGGTGCTCGACAGCGAGCCGCAGCTCCTGATGGCGCGCATGGGCGAAGCGATCGTGAACGTGTTCCGGTAGCGGCGCGCATCACGAGCCCGCATTACGCATTGCGCATTTCGGTTCCAACTCCTATCATCGGGCGTGCCTGAACGCCCTCCGCTGGTCACAATCACCGGTCCGGTTCAGGCCGCGCTCACGCGCGGCGACCCTGTCGTCGCCCTCGAAAGCTCCGTGCTCGCCCAGGGGCTCGCGATTCCGGCCAACCGGGACGCCATGGAGCGCATGACCCGTGCGGTGGAGCACAGCGGCGCCGTTGCCGCCGTCACAGCCGTGGTACGCGGCGTGCCGTCGGTGGGGCTCGAGCTGCACGACCTCGAGCGGTTCCTCGCCCGCGACGGGGTGCGCAAGGTGTCGGCGCGCGACCTCGCCTGGTGCATGACGGCGGGCGCCGACGGCGCCACCACGGTGGCCGCCACGCTCGCGCTCGCCGCGCTTGCCGGTCTCGACGTGTTCGCCACCGGCGGCATCGGCGGCGTGCACCGCGACGCGCCCTTCGACGAATCCGGCGACCTCGTGGAACTCGCCCGCACACCCATGATCGTGGTGTGCGCGGGCGCCAAGAGCATTCTCGACCTGCCGGCCACGCTCGAACGGCTGGAGACGCTGGGCGTGCCGGTGCTGGGGTACCGCACGCGCGAGCTGCCGGGGTTCTTCACCGCGCACACCGGGCTCGCGCTGGACGCGGTGGCGGAAACGCCGGCCCAGGTGGCCGACACATGGCGACACCATCGCGCCCTCAGCCGTCCGGGCGGGATGCTCGTGGTGCAGCCGCCCCCGGCGGAGGCGGCGCTCACGGCCGACGTCGTGGCCGAGGCCACGGCACACGCGCTCGAACGGGCGCGGGCGGCCGGCGTGCAGGGCGGCGCGGTGACGCCGTTTCTTCTGGCCGAGATCGAGCGTCGCACCGAGGGGGCCTCGGTGCGGGCCAATCTCGCGCTGCTCGAGGCCAACGCCGCGCTGGCGGGCGAGATCGCCGTGGCGCTGGCGCCACAGCGTCCGCCGTTCGAAACACGCAACACCTCCCCGTACGTAGATTACGGGAGGGCCAGAAGTTGAACTTGCAGGGAAGCGCGCGGTACTATCCGGTAACCCGTTCGCGATGGAGGACCGACCCGACATGCCGAACCCGTTCCTGAGCTCCGAAGAGTACGACGATCGCGCACACGCCCTCTACAACGAAGGGCGGTACGACGAGGCGTTGGACATGCTCCGTGAAGGGCTGGCGCTCTACCCGAACGCCGTGGAACTCCACGTGGGTGTGGGCTACGCGCATCTGGCGCGCGAGGAATACGCGTGGGCGCGGCGCTCGTTCGACGAGGCCCTGGTGCTCGATCCCGAGCACGAGGACGCGCTCGCGGGCGCCGGTGAACTGCAGCTCAAGTTCGGGCGCCCCGCGGAGGCCATGCGCATTTTCCACCGCACCCTGGCGCTCGGCTACGACGACGACACCGATCTCATGCTGCAGATCGGACGCGCGCTGTTCCGGGAAGGCTACATCGAGCAGGCGCTGTCGTACTTCGAGCGCGGCGTCGCGAACAGCGGCGACAACCCCGAAGCCGTGGCCTGCGTGGGCTACGCGCAGCACCGGCTCGGCCGCGACGCCGACGCCATCGCCACGCTGCGCACCGCGCTCGCGCTCGACGCCACCTTCGGCGAAGCGCGCGTCTATCTCGCCAATCTGCTGTACGACGCGGGCGAGCTCGAAGCCTCGCTCGCCGAGTTCGAACGCACCAGGCCCGAAGATCACTGGGACGAGCTCGGCATCTGGCGGTTCGTCGAGCTGCGCAAGACCACCACCGGCCTCGCCGACGACGACATCACGTTCAAGCCGTGGGACGATCGGCTCGGCGAGCTGTCGTCGGAGCCCGACCCCATCGACGAACTGCTGGCGGAGGTGGAGACGCAGTTCATCGAGCGCGAGAGCGGGGCACGCGGAGAGACGCCCGCGCAGGATCACCTGGAGATGCTCGGCACCCTGCTCGACGGGCTGGCCAAGGATCGCGACAACGATTCCCCGGCCGACGAGGCGCTGGCGCTCGACGCGGCTACGCGTCCGGTGATGTCGTCCCGCGAACTCACGGCCGAAGCGGCGCATCGCGTGGTGCTGCTCGACGGACGGGTATTCGAGGGCACGTGGGAGGAGATCGTGGCCGCGCTCCGCGATGCCCAGGATGCCACGCGCTCGATCGACGAGTTCATGGCCAACGAGGCGCGGCGGCAGTACGGGGCCACGGGGGTGCGCATCTCCACGCGCGGCCCCGAGGAGTTCCTGCGCGGCGCCGAGCACGCCGGCGTGCTCCGCATCATTCGCTGACGGCCGCGCCACCGCGTGTGACGGCGTCCGCTGATCGCGCGCGCGATGCGCTCGCCTCCGTGCAGCCGGTGCTCGATCGCCTGCTGCACGAGGCGGACGCCGGCGGCCTGCTCGACGCCTCGCAGGCGTGGGACGCCGTGGCGCGCGTGCTGCGCACGCTGGCGCCGGACGCGTCCGACGGCGACCCCAAGGCGCTCGTGAGCGCGCTCCGGTATCAGGGGCTCTGCACGCTCGACGAAGCGCATGCCCTGATCGACCTCGCGGCACTCGCGGAGCGCGGCGGCGGCGCGGCTGGCGAGCTGCCACGACGGCTCGTGGTGCAGGCGCGGGAGCTGCTGGAGCGCATCGTGCACACCGTGGACGACGGCGCCGCGGCCGCGCCGCTGCAGGCCGAATACCGTCGCGCGGCTGCGCCGCCGCCCCGGAGCGCGATCCCGGAGCCCGCGGCGTGGAAGGCCGAAGCCATCGCGCGGGACGCCGGAATGCGGGACGCCGGCGGAGCGGCGTCGTCGCTCCCGCCGCTGGCGATCCCGTCGGGCGGCGGCAGCGGCCGCTCGAGCGCGTTCGTGATCGGACTCGTGGTGGTGTGCCTGCTCGCCGCCGGCGTGGCCGCGGTGCTCTTCTCCGGCGTGACGCGGCGCGATGCCCTCGCCGACGGTGTTGCCGCGTACCAGGCCGGCCAGCGCGTAGCCGCGCGCATCGCCTTCGAGCGGGCGCTCACGGATGATCCGTCCGACGCGCGTCCGCTCATCTACCTCGGACGGCTGTCGCGCGAGGAAGGCGATCTGTCCACGGCGCGCCGCCTGCTGGAACAGGCTGTGCAGCGCGCGCCCGAACAGGCGCTCGCGCACCGCGAGCTCGCCTCGGCGCTGCTCGCGGACGGACAGCCCGAGCTCGCGCGGCGGTTCTACGTGCGCGCGCTCACCCTCGACCCCGACGACCGGCTCGCGCAGGGGTTCCTCGGCTGCGCCCTCGCCCGACTCGGCCGCACCGACGAAGCGCGGCGCTGGTTCGAACGGGCTGGACCGGGAGACTGGACGGCGTGCGCGTCGGCCACACTCCCGCCGCGTCCACCCGGCATGCCGTGAGCGCACACGCCGCCACCGGCAATGCGCCGGTTCGCGACTCGCGCGACATCGCCCGGCTCATTCACGAGGACGTGGAGCGCCGGGTGCTGCCGAACGGCCTCCGGCTGCTCGTGCGGCGCGACCCGTCGGCGCCCGTGGTGGGCATCGTGACGCACGTGAAGGCCGGTTATTTCGACGAGCCGGACGACCGGGTGGGGATCGCGCACGTGCTCGAGCACATGTACTTCAAGGGCACGCCCACGCGCGGCGTTGGCGCGATCGCCCGCGAAACGAAGCTCGCCGGCGGCTGGCTCAACGCGCACACGATCTACGATCACACGGCCTACGTCACCGTGCTGCCGAGCGAGGCGTTCACGCGCGGCCTCGACATCCAGTTCGACGCGTACGCGAACTCCGTGATCGACGCGGGGGAGCTCGGCCGCGAGCTCGAGGTCATCGTGCAGGAGGCCGGCCGCAAGCGCGACACGCCGAGTGCCGTCACCGTGGAGTCGCTGTTCGCGCTGCTGCACGACCGGCACCGCATCCGGCGCTGGCGCATCGGCGAACCGGAGATGCTCCGCGGCTTCACGCGCGACCTGCTGCACGGCTTCTACCGCACGTGGTACGTGCCGTCGAACACGATCCTGTCGATCGTGGGCGACGTGGACCCGGACGCGGTGTACGACGCGGTGCTCGCGCGCTACGGCACGCTGCCGGCCGGCGAGGTGCAGCGGGAGCCCGCGCCGGTCGAGGACGCCGCGCCGGGGCTCCGGCTGCGTGATCTCACGGGCGACATCGCGCAGGCGCACGTGGCGTTCGGCTGGCGCACGCCGCCGCTCGCGCACGACGATACGCCGCTGCTCGATCTCGCGGCCACGGTGCTCGGCGCCGGCCGCGCGTCGCGCTTCTACCGCGCGGTGCGCGAGCGGCAGCTCGCCTCGGGCGTGTCGGCGTATCACTACACGGCCGGTGATCTGGGCGTGTTCGTGGTGCATGCGGAGACGCCGCCCGCGCAGCTCGCCGATGCCGCGCGCGCCACGTGGCGCGAGGTGCACGGCGCGCGCCTGTACGGCGTGCGCGACGAGGAGCTGGTGCGCGCGCAGCGTGTGCTGGAGGCGCGCCGGCTGCGTCGGCTGGAAACGATGGACGGCCAGGCGTCGTATCTCGCGTCGTGGGAAGCCGAAGGCGGGCTCGCGCTCGGCGCGCAGTATCATGAGCGGCTGATGAGCGCGGGCGCGCACGACGTGCAGGGCGCGCTCCAGCGCCGGCTCGATCCGGCGCAGGCCGGCGTGCTCGTGTATCGGCCGCACGACGCGCCGGCCCTGCCGCCGGCCACGGATGCGCTGCGCTCGTGGCTCGCCGAGGTGGAAGCGGCCGACAGCGCCGTGATGCCGAGCGGCGCGTCGATCGGCGAAGCCACGCCGCGCTCGAACGGCGCCGCGCCGCACGTGGTCACGACGCTCGTGCCGGAGCGCATCGAGGGGCCCGTGCACGTGTTCCGCACCGCGCGCGAGGTGCCCGTGCTCGTGCGGTCGCGTCCCGGCACGCCGCTCGTGAACATCGGCGTGTTCGTGCGCGGCGGCGCCGTGAGCGAACCGGAGCACGCCGAGGGGCTGTCGCGGCTCACGGCGCACAGCACGCTCAAGGGCACGCGCACCTGTTCCGGCGCGCAGATCGCGCTCGCCGCCGAATCGCTCGGCGGCAGCATCGCGGTGAGCGCGGGGCTCGAGAGCCTCGGGTGGAGCATGTCGGTGCCCGTGCGGCATCTCGACGCGGCGCTGTCCCTGCTCGCCGACGTGGTGCAGGAGCCGGTCTTTCCCGCCGACGGCGTGGAGACCGAACGCCGGCTCGCGCTGGCCGAAGTGGAACGGCTGCGCGACGACATGTATCGCCGGCCCATGCGTCTCGCGGTGGAGGCGGCATATCGCGGCCATCCGTACGCGCGCGCCGTTCTCGGCACGGCCGAGTCGCTCGCCGCGATCCGGGCCGGCGACGTGGCCGCGCATCACGCGCGCATGTTCCAGGGCGGTGCCTGCGTGATCGGCGTGGTGGGCGACGTGGATCCGGCGCATGCCGCGGCGCTCGTGCGGGCACGCTTCGGCGCGCTCGTGCAGGGCGACGATGCGCCGCCGCCGGCCGTGCAGTGGCCCGATGCGATGCGCGTGAGCGAGGAAACGCGCGACAAGCAGCAGACGGCGCTCGCGCTGCTGTTCCGCGGCCCCGCGCGGCGCGATCCCGCGCGGCATGCGGCGCGCGTGCTCGCGGCCGTGGCGAGCGGACTCGGCGGGCGGTTCTTCGAGGAACTGCGCGACCGGCGGTCGCTCGCGTACACGGTCACGGCGTATCCGGTGGAGCGGCGGGTGGACGGGATGTTCGCCGCGTACATCGCCACTGCGCCGGATCGTGAGGCGGAGGCGCGCGAGGCGCTGCTGGCGGAGTTCGCGGCGCTCGGCACGGAGCCGGTGCGCGAGGAGGAGATCGAACGGGCGCGCCGGTATCTCGTGGGCGCACACGCGATCAGCCAGCAGAGCGGGGCCACGGTGCTGGCGGATCTCGTGGATGCGTGGGCATTCGGGGACGGGCTGCACGAGCCGGCGGAATACGGGCAGCGGATACTCGAGGTGACGCGGGAGGATATTCTGGCGCTCGCGCGGGCGTACTTCGATCCGGCGCGGCGGGTGGAGGGAGTGGTGCGGGGGCGGGCGGCGGCGAACGCGTGAGACCGGGGCGGGCGGTCGGGCAGGGCAGAGACCGCCCGTACGAGGTCGCAAGCGGCGGGTCGATAGCCTCGAGTCCCGAGGGTGCCTGGAACCGCGGTGCCAGCCCTCACGGCCGGAGTATCAGGCACCCTCGCGACTCGAGGCTATCGACCCGCCGCTTGCGACCTCGTGCGACCGATCTCGCGGCTGAACCACAGTCCGTGCATGGCGGCGAGGTGCATGACAGCCCGCCTGGGAACCGGGGCAGAAACCGCCCGTACGAGGTCGCAAGCGGCGGGTCGGTAGCCATGAGTCCCGAGGGTGCCTGATACTCCGGCCGTGTGGGCAGACATCGCTGTTCCAGGCACCCTCAGGACTCGCGACTATCGACCCGCCGCTTGCGACCTCGTGCGACCGATCTCGCCCCCGACCTCGCTTCCTACTCCCTCGGTACCGCCCTCCGCACTCCGTCCACCACCACCCGCTCCCGCCCGTCCGCCGCGAACAGCCCCATCATCGCGACGTCGTCCACCGGCTCCCCGATCACCACCCCGCGCACATGCGCGCGCCGTGACGCCCACGCGAGTACGTGCCGCACCGCGTCGTGCTGCGCCAGATCGCCGTGCGCGCGCGGCAGCCCGGCCGTGAGCACCCAGTGCGGCCGGCCGGATGAACGGTTCACCATGACCCAGCGGTCGGCCGCGCGCAGCCGCGCATCGAGCGCCGGCAGACCGGCGAAGCTCGGCGTGGGCGCGAACCCCACCGCATCGATCGGCGACCCGTCGGCCGCGGCCCACGCATAGAGCGCGCTGTCGGTCGCGTCGAAGCGCGTCGCGATCCAGAGCACCGACGTGGCCGGCCGCACATGGCGCACCCGCGCCGCCGCGGCCGCGAGATGCGTCTGCCACCACTCCGTGCCGGGCCACGGCACATGCCGCGCTTCCGGCACGAGCGGCGGCAGCACGGGCACGATCACCGCCGGCCGCACCCGTTCCACGATGCGCTCGATCGCGTCGATCCGGATGCGGGCCGCGGCCGCGGGATCGTCACGTACGGCCAGCGCATCCTCCCGGTCGAACGCGAGCGCCACGAGAATGCGCACGCTGTCGCTCCGATAGGGCGCGAGGACGCGCACGAGCGAGTCGAGCCCGTACGTGCGCACGGCGCGTGTGCGGAGCACCACGAGCACCGCATCCGGTGTCAGACGATCCGACAGGCGGGCGGCGCTGCGCACGGCACGGGCGCTCGGAAGCCCGGTCACCGTGGGCAGCAGCCGCACACCGAGCGCGAGGCTGCTCGGCTCGCGCGGCGTGATGCTCAGGCTGGCGGCTTCGTAGCTGCGCACGGTGGCAACGCCGCGCGGCCATTCCATCACGAGCAGCGTGACGGCGGCCGTGGCGCACAGCACGAGCAGCGCGCGCACGAGCGCGCTCGTGCGCCAGCGCGCGGGATAGGCCGGCGCGAGCAGCGGCACCATCAGCGCGAGCGGGGAGACGAGCGCGGCGCGTCCCATCACGATGCCGAGCACGCTGTCGCGCGCGGCGATCACGCCTTGCAGGAGAATCGGCGCCTGTCCGGTGCGCGCCACGAGATCGTCGCCGATCGCGATCGCGGCGATGACGAAGTTGTACAGCACGATCGGCACGCCCACCGACGACGACACCAGCCGCCGCCCGGTGGCGATGATCGCCTGCACGAGCAGCAGGGTGCAGGTCACGGGCCAGAGCCACGCCACGCCCGTGATCGTGCGCGCGCCGGCATCGGTGGACGACGCGATCGCCAACACCGCGGCCGGCGCCACGAGGAGCCCGGTGAAGGCCGTGAGCCGCGTGAACCACACCGAGCCTTCACGCCGCGTGGCGATCCATCCGGCGAGCGTGACGTTCCAGGCGAGCACGAGGCCGGCCATGATCACGGGCAGGAGTCCGAGGCGTCCGGTCATGCGTCAGCCGCGCAGCAGGCGTTCGGCGCGCACGCCGGCGGGCGCCAGCCGGCGCGCGAGCACGTCGAACGCGGGGATCAGGTCGTAGCGCACGGGCGCGAGCAGGTCCACGAGAATGACCGACCGGGACGGCACCGAGTGCAGCGCCGCGTGTCCGCCTTCGAGGAGCAGCATGGCGTCCACGCCGTGCGCGCCGCTCGTGCGCACGAACGGCGCGCCGAGGGCGTGGAGGCCGGCCGCGCCCGCGGCGGCGACCAGCACCCCGCCGAGCCGCGTGCCGTCTCCGAGGAGCTCCTCGGGGACGTCCGCGAACTCCGCCACGAGATGGGCGTGGGACGACGACACGGACTCGCGCACCGACGGGGGCATGCGCGGCAGGATAACCCGCGCGGCCGCTCACGGGCACCCCGTCCTCCGCGTGAGGAGTGCCCCGGACCTTCGCGACCGGATACGTTTCGCGCATGAGCACGCTCTCGTCGCACCTCACCCTGCCGAATCTCGTGTCGGCGTCGCGCGTGGTGCTCGCCGCCCTGTTCGTGTTCATCGAGGCGGTCCCGGTGCGCCTCACGGTGCTCCTGGTGGCGTCGTTCACCGATTTCCTGGACGGCTGGCTGGCGCGGCGGAGCCGGCGGACGTCGCGCTTCGGCGCGCTGCTCGACCCGATCGCCGACCGGCTGTTCGTGCTCGCGGTCGTGCTGAGCTACCTGGCCGGCGGCCAGTTCATGCCGTGGCATGCGGTGCTCCTGCTGTTCCGGGACGTGATGAGCGTGATCGGCTGGTTCGTGGCGCGGAACGTGAGCCGGCTGCGCCCGGTGACGTTCCGGGCGCGGTGGCCCGGCAAGGTGGTGACGGTGCTGCAACTGGCGGCGTTCACGGCCGTGCTGGTGGCGCCGGCCTACGTGAACGGGCTCGTGCTCGCGGCGTTCGGGGTGGGCGTCGTGGCCACGGTGGACTACACGCTGATGCTGTGGCGGGAGCGGGAGCGGGCGCGGCCGGCGGCCGGCGCGTAGTCCCGCGAGGCAGGCTCCAGGCCGTCCCCAAGCCCCCCCGTTCCGGCCCCAAACGCAAATGCCCCCGCATGGCTGCGAGGGCATCTGCTTTCCTGCCACGGACCCGGATGGGTCGCGAAAAACGAACTCAGGCGGTCACGGCTTCGGGCGTCTTGGCCTTGGGCGGCTGCGCGAAACGCTCGCCGAGCGTGCGCAGGTCCTTCGTCTGGGTCGCGTTGAGTTCGGGGTATCGTGCCGTCATGTACTGCATGGTGTTGTCGAACCACTCCTTCTGGTCGTCGGGGTGAGCCCCGATGACACCACACTGCATGATGTGCTGGAACATCTCGTCACGGGCCTCTTCGTACGGCGTAGGCTGGGTGACGTCACGACGCGGACGTTGCTTGAGCTTGGTCATTTCCTCTGGGAGATGCGTAACGAACGAACCGATCTCGATGGCTGCATGCACGTCGGGGGATCGGAGCGGCGCGGGCAATGCGATCTGGACTGCGCGGAAATCCGGACGATCGGGCTGCGCGCTCGTGACGCATGGAACCACGTCACCGCGCATGAAACCACGCAGCATGAACAAGTTAGCGAATCGGGCTCCCGGAAACCAGTGTCGCCCGGTGTCGCTACGGGGATTACGCGCCGCGGGCCACGGGCGTTGCCGGCATCCAGTCGAGCAGGGCGCGGAGCAGCCGGTCCGGCGCGTCCTCGGCGGGCAGCCGTCCCGTTCCGACGAGCGTCATCAGGCGGGCGTTCGGCAGCGCGCGGGCGAGCGCTGCGCTCACCGTGGGGGACACGGTCCGGTCGCGATCCGCGCGGAGGATCAGCGTGTCCGTGTCGATCGTGGCGAGGGCATCCAGAGGCACGCTGTCGGCTTCCAGTGTGCGCGCGAGCACGAGCAGCTGCTCCACGCCGCCGGGTCCCACCCAGGACGCGAGATACCGCGCCACCGCGGCAGGGGGCAGTTCGTCGGTTCCCGCGGTGGCGCCTTCCAGGAGCAGGGCGAGGAGCGCGGCGGCGCCCAGCCGTCCGCCGGCCACGCCCAGCCCCAGCCGGGCCGCGGCGCGCTGCATGGCGCGTACCGGGGCGGGCGGGAGGTCGCTCAGATCGGGCGGATTGACGAGCGCGAGCTGCTCCACCCGCCGCGGATGCCGCGAGGCGAGGGCGAGTCCCACGAGGCTCCCCACGTCCTGTCCCACGACCACGGCGTGCGGAACCCGGAGCGCCGCCAGCACCCGGTCGAGGTTGTCGGCCTGCGCGCCGAGATCGTAGGACGCATCGATGGGCCGGTCCGATTCGCCGTGGCCGAGCAGGTCGGGGGCGACCACGAGGTAGCCGTGGCCCGCGAGGCGCGCGGCCACGCCGCGCCAGAGCGACGCATTGGTGCCGAAGCCGTGGATCAGGAGGACGGCCGTGCTCCCGCGCCCGAGGCGTTCCACGTGCATGGTGCCGGTGCTGGTGCCGGTGCCCACGGGGATGCGCAGATGTTCGACGTACATGGCAATCGGGACCGATCGTGGCAGAGACCGGTCGCCAGGATGGCGACCGGCGATATCAGGTGGATACCTTTCCGGAAGGGGCGTGATCCTGCGCCCACCCCTTCCCGCACTTTCCCGCCTCGCGAGGCCGTCCACGGTGAGCAAGAAGACCGTCAAGCCGAAGAAGTCGTCCGTTCCGTTCTACGCGCTGCTGGCCGTGATCGCCGCCGTGGGCGGTTATGCGCTGTACACCGTGACCCGTCCGAAGGCCCCGGAAGCCATTGCGGTGAACCCCGCGGCGCCGCCGGTCGAAGCCGAAGGATACCTCTACGGCAACCCGGACGCGCCGATCACGATCATCGAGTACGCGGACTTCGAATGCCCCGGCTGCGCCCAGTTCGCGGTGCTGGACATCCCGGACATCAAGCAGCGCATCGTGGACGCGGGGCTCGCCAACTTCCGCTTCTACGACTTTCCGCTCAACATCCATCCGAACGCGATGGCGGCCCACCTCGCCGCCGCCTGCGCCGACGACCAGGGACAGTTCTGGCGCATGCACGACCGGCTCTACGCCGGCCAGTTCGAATGGAACACCCAGGCCACGCGCAATCCCCGTCGGGTGCTCGCGGGTTTCGCTCAGGAGCTCGGGCTCGACATGACGGCCTGGAACGCGTGCTACGACTCGCGCAAGCACGTGGGGCGGATCGAGGCCAACCGGAATGCGGGGATCGCCCGCGGCGTGGGCGGGACGCCGATGCTGCAGGTGGGCAACCAGCTCTTCCGGAACACGCCGTCGGTGGACCAGCTCAAGCGGATCGTGGACTCGATGGCCGCGGCGGGCGCCACGCCGTAAGCAGCCGCGCAGACAGCCCCGGGGGCAGCCGCCCCGGGGGGCTCCCACGGCGCCGCGCGCCGGCTCAGGCCAGGCGGCGCCTCGCGGCCGTGGCATCGTCGAGCCGGAGACGCGGGCGCACCGGCAGGTCGTCGCCGGCCGCGGTGAGCGGCTCGAGCGGCCGCACCACGGCCGTGGGGCGCGACGGCACCAGCCCCTCGCCGAGCGCCACCAGCGCGCGCGTGATCACCACGCTCGCCAGCGGTTCGGCCACCGACATCTCGCGCACGTAGACATCGAGCGCCCGCTCGAACGACACGTCGGGCGCCAGAGCGTCCACGAACAGCAGGGCGTTCTCCACGTGCGCACGCACGATGGCTTCGTCGGCGCGCGCCTGGGCCAGCCGCAGGCGCTGCTCCACGTCGGGCGCGAGCTTGCGGGGGAAGATCGATTCGGGAAGCAGGCGACGAAACATGGTCATGATACCAATCTGGACGGTGTTCCGATCCAAGATGGGCAGGCGGCGCGGTTCGTGACGGTGACTGCCGTCACCGTGACCCCCGCGCCGCCGCATTTTCCGCCCGTGGCTTACCCCTCCCGGGCCTCGTACTGGTCCTTGAGACCGGCCACCACGTTGGGGTCGGCCAGGGTGGTGGTGTCGCCGAGGGCCCGCCCTTCGGCGATGTCGCGGAGCAGGCGGCGCATGATCTTGCCGGAGCGCGTCTTGGGGAGATCGGCGCTGAAGAGGATGTCATCCGGCCGCGCCAGCGCGCCGATCTTCTGCGACACGTGCTCGCGGAGCTCGTCCCGGAGCGAGGTGCTGGGCGTGAAGCCGGCCCGGAGCGACACGAACGCCGCGATCGCCTGCCCCTTGAGCTCGTGCGCCTTGCCCACCACGGCCGCTTCGGCCACGGCGGGGTGGTCCACCAGGGCGCTCTCGACCTCCATGGTGCCGATGCGATGGCCCGACACGTTGAGCACGTCGTCCACGCGGCCGAGGATCCAGAAGCAGGCGTTGCTGTCCCGCTTGACGCCGTCGCCGGGGAAGTAGAGGTCGGGACGGCCGGGCCACTTGGAGAAGTACGTGTCCACGTAGCGCTGGTCGTCGCCCCAGATGGTGCGCAGCATGCTCGGCCACGGCTTCGTGATCGCCAGCAGGCCGCCGCCTTCGGGGAGCTCGTTGCCGTCCGCATCCAGGAGCGCCACGCTGATGCCGGGATACGGCGTGGTGGCGGAACCGGGGCGGGCGGCGGTCACGCCGGGCAGCGGCGTGATCATGATGGCGCCCGTTTCCGTCTGCCACCACGTGTCCACGATGGGACAGCGCTTCCCGCCGATGTGTTCGTGGTACCACATCCACGCTTCGGGATTGATCGGTTCCCCCACCGAGCCGAGCAGGCGGAGCTGCGAGAGGTCGTACGGCTCCACGTACTGCGTGCCCCACTTCATGAACGCGCGGATGGCCGTGGGCGCGGTGTAGAAGATCGTGACGCCGTAGCGTTCGCAGATCTGCCAGAAGCGATCCTTCTCGGGCCAGTCGGGCGCGCCTTCGTACACCACGCAGGTGGCGCCGTTGGCGAGCGGGCCGTACACGAGATACGAGTGACCGGTCACCCAGCCGATGTCGGCGGTGCACCAGTACACGTCGTCTTCCTTGAGGTCGAACACGTACTTCGTGGTGCTGGCCACGCCGGTGAGATAGCCGCCGGTGGTGTGCACGATGCCCTTGGGCTTGCCGGTGGTGCCGCTCGTGTAGAGGATGTAGAGCGGGTCTTCGGCGTCCATGATCTCCGGCGCGCAGTACTTCGGCACGGTGCGCTTGAGGCGGTGCCACCAGTGATCGCGGCCATCCTGCATGTCGGCGAAGGTCTCGTCGCCCACGCCGGAGCGGCGGCGCATGACCACGAGCACGTGTTCGATGGACGGGCAGTCGGCGAGCGCCTTGTCGGCGTTGCGCTTGAGCGGCACCATCTGGCCGCGGCGCGCGCCGCCGTCGGCGGTGATGAGCACCTTCGCGCCCGCGTCGTTGATGCGGTCGCGCAGCGCCTCCGGCGCGAAGCCGCCGAACACCACCGAATGCACGGCGCCGATGCGCGCGCAGGCGAGCATGGCGATCACGGCTTCGGGGATCATGGGCAGGTAGATCGCGACGCGGTCGCCCCTGGTCACGCCGAGCTTCTTCAGCATGTTGGCCGCGAGGTTCACCTCGCGGTAGAGATCCCAGTACGTGTACGTGCGGCGGTCGCCGGGCTCGCCTTCCCAGATGATGGCGGCCTTGTTGCGGCGCGGCCCTTCGATGTGCCGGTCCACGCAGTTCACGCATGCGTTGAGCTGTCCGCCGGTGAACCACTTCACGTGCGGCGGCGTCCACTCGAGCACCGTATCCCACGGGCGATGCCAGGTGAGCGCCCGGGCTTCGCCGGCCCAGAAGGCCTCCGGATCGGCGGCGGCGCTGGCGTGCAGGGAGTCGTCGCGCACATGCGCGGCGGCGCGGAAGGCGTCAGGGGGCGGAAAGCTCCGGTCTTCCTGCAGGAGAACGTCGATATCGCTCATGGTCGGGATCGGGACAGGGGAGACGGCATCTTCCGAAACTTGGCACGGGGCGCGTCGCGGGCAACCGCTTCGGTGGCTAACGTTCAGGGATGTTTCCGTTCCGGCCGTCCGGCCGCTCCGCGTTCCTGCTCCGTCGTGGCTGAGTCGTTCGTGCCGTCCGGCGCGGCGGCGGGGCGGGGAGCATCCGCCGCGCTGGAAGCCGAAGGGGTGACCCGGCGCTTCAGCGGACGCCCGGTGGTGCGCGAGGTCTCGCTCGCGCTCGCACGGGGCGACTGTCTGGCGCTGTTCGGGCCGAACGGGGCGGGGAAGACCACGCTGCTCCGCCTGCTCGGCGGGCTGCTCACGCCGCATGCGGGCACGGTGCGGCTCCACGGGCAGGCGCTGCCGGGCGCCGCGGACACCCGGCGGCTGCTGGGCGTGCTGTCGCACCGGTCCATGCTGTACGACGCGCTCACGGTGCGGGAGAACGTGCGGTTCGCGGCCGAATGCCAGGGCGTGCGGAACGCGGCCGCGGCCACGGACGCGGTGCTCGAGCGGCTTCTCGTGCTCGACCGGGCCGACACACCGGTGCGCGCGCTGAGCCGCGGGCTGCAGCAGCGCGTGTCGATCGCGCGAGCGCTCGTGCACGGGCCGCGGCTCGTGCTGCTCGACGAGCCGTACACGGGGCTCGACGAGGTGGGCGCGCGCGCGCTCACGGACGCGCTCCGCGAGCTCAAGGCGAGCGGCGCCACGGTGGTGCTCATCACGCACAACCTGGGCGAAGGGCTGGCCCTGGCCACGCACGCGGCGATCATGCGCGAAGGACGCTTCGTGCACCGGTCCACGCGGCCGGAGACGGGATACTCGGTGGCGGGCTACGCCACCGAGTATCGCGCGCTCGTGGCGGGGGGCGAATGAGCGAGCCGTCTTCGTATCGACCGCCCTCGTTCCTGCGCGACGCGTGGCGCATCGCGCGCAAGGATCTGCTCATCGAGTTCCGCACGCGGAGCGGGTTCCTGTCGGCCACGGTGTTCACGCTGCTCTCGGTGGCGATCTTCCGCTTCTCGTGGGATCCCACGGCCGTGACGTCGATCGATCTCGCGCCGGGCGTGCTCTGGGTGATCTTCACCTTCTCGGGGCTGCTCGGCCTCAACCGGTCGTTCGGCGTGGAGCAGGCCGATCGCGCGCTCGACGCGCTGCTCGCATCGCCCGTGTCGCGCGAGGCGATCTTCGCCGGCAAGGCCCTGGGGAATCTGATGTTCGTGCTGGCGGTGCAACTGCTCGCACTCCCCACGGTGGCGCTCTTCTTCAACCTGCCGGTGAGCGCGAGCTGGCTGGGCGTACTGGCGGTGGCGATCCTCGCGGCCGTGGGACTCGTGGCCGTGGGCACGCTGTTCGCGGCCGTGGCGTCGAACACGCGGCTGGCCGAAATGCTGCTGCCCATGCTCGCGCTGCCGTTCTTCGTGCCGGTGCTCATTCCCGCCGCGCAGGCCACGTCGGTGCTGCTGGCCGACCGGTCGCTCGCGGATGCGCTTCCCTGGTTGAAGATCCTGGGTGCGTTCGACATCGTCTTCGTAACGGCGTGCACGCTCGCCTTCCCGTTCACTCTCGAGGAATAAGTCATGACGTCGGTCTCCCCGGTCGACTCGCGGTCCCCGGCGGCCCGTCCCCTGCCCATGGTGGACTGGGTGTTGATGCTCGCCCTGCTCGCGCTCGGCGCGTTCGTGGTGCGCGCGCTGCAGTTCACGCCGGCGGACGCGGCGCTCGGCGCCGTGCAGCGCCTGCTCTATGTCCACGTGGCGTCGGCCATCATGGGGATGTACGTGTCCTGCACGATCATGGCGATCGGCGGGGGACTGTACCTGTGGATCAAGGACGACCGGCTGGACCGCATCGCCGAATCCGCGGCGGAAGTCGGCTTCGTCTTTCTCACGATCGTGCTGGTGACCGGCTCCATCTGGGGGAAGTCGTCCTGGGGCACGGCGTGGGCCTGGGAGCCGCGTCTCACGTCGGCGCTCTTTCTCTGGTTCGTGGTGCTGTCGTATCTCGTGCTGCGTGACGCGATCGAGAATCGCGACGCGCGCGCGCGGCTGTCGGCGGTGCTCGGCGTGCTCGCGCTGCTGCTCGTGCCGTTCATCCACATGACGGTGTACCTGTTCCGCGGGCTGCATCCGGATCCGGTCGCGCTCAAGCCGAGCAAACCCAGCATGCCACCGGAAATGCTGACGACCTATCTGCTCGCCGTGCTCACGTTCGCGTTCCTGTACTTCGCGCTCGTGCGGCTGCGGTACCGGTGGGCCACGGTGCGTGACGCGCGCGCCGCGGCGGAGGTGGCGTGATGCTTCGCCTGATGCATATCGTGCAGGACAGTGTCGTGTCGGATGCGCGTGTCGACAGCGCCGCGGTGCAGGACACGACAGTGGCAGCAGCGACGCCGCCCCGCATGGGGCCGCCCGATACCGTGGCCTACATGAAGGCGGGATACATCGCCGCCGGCGTGATCCTGCTCGCATACATCGCCCTGCTGCTCCGCCGCGTGGCCACGGTACGGCGTTCGTCGTGACGGGCGCGCGCTGCTTGCATCCCGCATCGTGGCGCACGGGGATGATTCGATGAGCGCCATGCCGCTCCGCGTGGCGGTGATCAGCACACCGGCGCGCACCGACTCGCTCGCGGCCCGGCTCACCCTCGCGGGCGCCGAGGTGCACGCGCTTTCCCTCACGCGCGTGGCCCGGCTCGACCCCGCGCCGCTCCATGCGGCGCTCCGATCGCTCCACGACACGCGCTGGATCCTGCTCACGAGCGAGCATGCGGTGCACGCGTTCGCCGACGCGGTCGAGCACACGAAGACGGACGATGCGGTGGCAGACCGGTACGTCACGATCGTGGGCGAGGCGACCGCCCGCGCGGCGGAAACGCACGGCTGGCTCGCGGACATGATTCCGGTGCAGCAGAGCGGCGAAGCGCTGCTCGACGTGTTCGCCGGCCGAGACGACATCACGGGCACCGGCGTGCTCTATCCCTGCGCGGCCGGTGTGCGCGACGTGCTCCCCGAGGGGCTGCGCACGCTCGGCGCGCACGTGGACGCGGTGCCCTGTTACGCGAACGTTGCCGACGGAGAGAGCGGACGGCGGCTCCGGCGGCTGCTCGCGGACGGCGCGCTCGATCTGGTGGCGGTTACGGCCCCGGGCGCCGTGGATGCGCTGGCCGATGCCGTCCCGCCGGAGCAGGCCGGACGCCTGGCGCTCGCGAGCATCGGGCCGGTCACCAGCAAGGCGGCTCGGCAGGCCGGTTTCCGGGTGTCGCTGGAGGCCGATCCGTACACGGTGGAAGGGCTCGCGCGGGCCATCGCGCGTGTGCGGCCGGCCTGAGAGGGCGATCCGCGCCCTACCCGTGGCCCGGGGAGTCGGCGATGATTCGTATATGGGTGCCGGCATGCCGGCGCCGGTGAATCGGCGAGGTGGATGCCCGGGACCGCGATCCGCGCGGCCCCGATTTCTTCGTTCGTGAGCACGCATGTCCAATCTCTGGCACGACATTCCCCCCGGTCCGCAGCCGCCGGAGCAGGTCACGGCCGTGATCGAAATCCCGTCCGGCAGCCGCAACAAGTACGAGCTCGACAAGGTGTCCGGGCTGCTCAAGCTCGACCGGGTGCTCTATTCGGCGGTGCAGTATCCCGGCGACTACGGGTTCATCCCCGGCACGCTGGCCGAAGACGGCGACCCGCTCGACGTGCTGGTGCTCATCAACGAGCCCACGTTCCCGGGGTGCCTGATCACGGTGCGTCCGGTGGGCGTGCTGTTCATGTCCGATCGCGGCGAGCCCGACGAGAAGATCCTCGCCGTGCCGAGCGAGGATCCGTATCATCAGGAGTACTTCGACATCGCCGATCTGCCGCAGCACTACCTCAAGGAAGTGCAGCACTTCTTCGGGGTGTACAAGGATCTCGAAGGCAAGCGCGTCGAGGTCACGGGGTGGGGGCAGAGCATGGCCGCGATGCAGACGATCCAGGAGTGCATCCAGCGCTACGAGGCGAAGTATCCGCGCTGAGCGGGCAACAGCAAGGGAATCCGCAGATGACGCAGATGACGCAGATGGAGTGAATGAC
>CAZUKU010000035.1:0-38932 GCA_964621045.1 uncultured Gemmatimonas sp. | reverse complement strand
CCGCCCACCACCACTGGCCGAACACGCGGTTCCAGAAGAACTCCTGCTCCGGCCGCACGCCGCTGTACCAGGCGATGAAGAACTCGATCACGTACGCGCATCCCACCACCATGGACGTGAACAGCACGACCTTGGCCGTGGCGTCCAGATGGTTGAGCGTGATGTAGTGCTCCAGCTTGAACCACTTCCGCATGGGAATCGCGATCGTCCACACCATCGCGAAGCCCGAGAAGATGGCGCCGGCCACGAAGTACGGCGGGAAGATGGAGGCGTGCCAGCCCGGCACCAGCGACATGGCGAAGTCGAACGACACCACCGAGTGCACGGAGAGCACGAGCGGCGTGCTGAACGCGGCCAGGAAGAGGTACGCCTTGGCGAAGTGGCGCCACTCGCGGTCGCTGTTGCGCCAGCCGAGCGAGAGGATGGCGTAGATGCGCTTCCGCATCGGGTTCGTTTCCCGGTCGCGGAGCACCGCGAAGTCGGGAATGAGGCCGATGTAGAGGAAGGTGGTGGAGATCGTGAGGTACGTGGAGATGGCGAACACGTCCCACACGAGCGGCGACTTGAAGTTGGGCCAGAGCAGTCGCCAGTTGGGATACGGAATCAGCCAGAAGAACTTCCACGGCCGCCCGATGTGGATGATCGGGAAGAGGCCGGCCGTCATCACGGCGAACACCGTCATCGCTTCCGCGGCGCGGTAGATCGACGTGCGGAAGCCGGCGCGGAAGAGATAGAGAATGGCCGAGATCAGGGTGCCGGCGTGGCCGATACCGACCCAGAACACGAACGTGATGATGTACACACCCCACATCACGGGCGGTTCATAGCCGGCCTGGCCGAGCCCCCAGTAGATCTGGTAGATCCACGCCGAGGCGCCGACCAGCATGGCGCCGACGGCGACGGCGAGGCCCATCAGCCATTTCTTCGTGAAGCCGAGCGTGGCGATGATCTCGCGATCGACCTGCTCGTATGTCGTGACCGCGGGAATCTGGACGTCGGCCGAGGCGATATTCGGCCGGCGAAGCCCCTCGACCGGTTCGTTGGTGCCCATCCGGTGGTGCCTCCTCAGGCCGTGGCCGACGCCGCAGGCGCCGGGTGGTTGACCTTCTTCAGATAGACGACGGCCGTGTACGTGTTCAACTCCTCGAACACGTGGTAGGCGCGCCGGTCGTACGCGAGTTTGGCCACGCTCCAGTTCTCGTCGGCGGCATCTCCGAAGATGATGGCGCGCGACGGACAGGCCTGCGCGCACGCGGTGGTGAACTCGTCGGCGCCGAGATCCCGCTCCTCGGAACGCGCACGGTTCTCCGCTTCCCGGATACGCTGCACGCAGAACGTGCACTTCTCCATGACGCCCTTGCCACGCACGGTGACATCGGGGTTGAGCATCCAGTGCATGGGCTCCGGCCAGGCGTACTGGCGACGATCCGGCTCGCCGTACCCGAACCAGTTGTAGTACCGCACCTTGTAGGGGCAGTTGTTGGAGCAGTACCGCGTGCCCACGCAGCGGTTGTACACCTGCACGTTGAGGCCGTCGGGCGAGTGGTAGGTGGCGTACACGGGGCACACCGGCTCGCACGGCGCGTTGCCGCAGTGCTGGCACATCATGGGAACGAAGCGCGCCTCGAAGTCGGGCGAGAACTCGTTCTCCGTGTTCGTGTTGCCTTCGTAGTAGCGCTCGAGGCGGATCCACGCCATCTCGCGCCCCTTGATGATGTTCGCGCCGGGGCGTTCATCCCACGTGACCGGGCTGAGGGCCCGTCCCTGATAGGTGGCGCCCACGGTGGGAATGTTGTTCTCGCTGTAGCAGGCCGTGACGCAGGCCGAGCAGCCGGTGCACCGCGCGAGGTCGATGGTCATCGCCCAGCGGCGCGCCTCGGCCTTCGTGGGGTGCTCGGGGTTGTACATCCCCTTGTCGTTGGCCTTGGGATTGGCGTACTCGCCCTGTGCATCGGCGGCCACCGGCGACTTGAGTCCCGGGAGGAACTCCTGCGACACGAGGCCGGCGATATCGTGATGGCCGTGCTCCTCGTCGGGCGCCGCGATGGCCGCGACCGCCATGGCCTGCGCGATCTTGCGGCCGTGCTGGCGGGCCGAGCCTTCGGTGGTGACGAGCGGGCTGTGCTCGGCGAGGCGCGTGACCGTGCCGCGGGAAGCCACGAGCGGCAGGTTGCCTGCCCCATCCCAGCCGTTGGGCACGAGATGGTAGGCGTTCACGCCCACGTTCTTCGCGAAGCGGCCGTAGCCGGTGTGCCCCTGCCCGAGCGCGACGGCCACGGTATCGGGACGCACCCCCATGTACGGATACGCGGGCGCGGTGATCTCGCCGGCCGACGTGCGCACGGTGAGATGATCGCCCTCGCGGACGCCCATCTCCTTGGCCGTCATCGGGTGGATTTCCACCCACGACTGCCAGGCGATCTTGGTGACGGGATCGGGGAGCTCCTGCAGCCACGGCTTGTTCGCGCCCGTGCCGTCGCCGAGCGTGGCCGACGGATAGACCACCACGAACATGGTGCCGTCGCCGGCCGCGAGCCCGGGAGCCGGTGACGGCCTGGGCGCCGCCGCGGCGCGTGAGGCACGGGCCGCCGCGGGCGATCCGCTCACGGTCGCCTGCGTCAGCGCGGTGGAGAACGTCGAGGCGCCGCCGGCGAAGTTGGCGATGAGCCAGCTCCGGTAGTCGGCCTGCGCATAGCGCGACGCGAGCGCGGTGTCGGACCGCGCGGCGGCGATGAGCACGTCGGCCGTGCTGCGCGTATCGAACACGGGCTCGAGCGCGGGCTGCTGGAACGAGCGCTCGCCGGCGCGCGGGACCGCGTCGCCCCAGCTTTCGAGCCAGTGGTTGTCGGGCAGGATCAGGTCGCAGAGCTCGCTGGTTTCATCCGGCCAGCTCGAGAACGACACCTTGAAGCCGACCTTGGCGAAGGCCTCGGCGAAACCGGCACCCACGGGCATGGTGTGCGCGGGGTTCACGTTGCGCACGAAGGCGACCGGCACGGTGCCGGCGGCCATGCGCTCCACGGCGGCCACGACATCGGCGTAGCTGGCCATGCCTTCATAGCCCGGCGACGCCTCGGCCGGCTTGATGGTGGTGCCGATGCTGCCGTTCCGGCGGTTGATGTCGGCGACCATGAGGCCGCACTCGACCGCGTCGGGCGTGGAGAGCCCGCAGAGGGCCATCACGCCGGTGCCGGCGGCGCGGATCGCGTCGGCGAGCGCGGTGATCGTGCCTTCATCGACGCCGGCGGCCTGCGCGGCCTCGGCCGCGGTGCCGCGGTCGAGGAGGGCGCGGCAGATGGCCATCTCGGTGCCGGGGCGCGCCGGGATCCACTGGTCGGCGTTGAGGCCGGTGAGCGGCCGGCGGGCGCCGATGTACACGAGCCGGGGCGCGGTCTCGAGCTTGGCACGCGCGTCGGCCCAGTCGAGCTGCTGCGGCACGCGGGCACCCCACGTGTCGAGGAAGTCGGCCGAGAAGCTGACCACGAGCGAGGCGGCATTGAAGTCGAGCGCCGGCCAGGCCGTGCCGTAGGCGGCGCGATTGCTCGCGATCGTGGCGGCGGGCGCCATCGTGTCCACGGACAGGTGCGCGGGCATGCCGTTGGCGGCGAGCCACTGGTCGAGGAAGCCGGGGAAGCTGCCGGTTTCGTGCGCGTTGAGGAACACCGCCTCACCTGCGCCACCGCGGCTCTTCACCTCGCCGAGCTTCTGCCCGAGCACTTCCATGGCCCGGTCCCACGTGACCGGCGTGAGCGTGCCGTTCTCGCGCAGCATGGGCTGGCGGTACCGGTCGGGGTTGTAGAGCCCCTGCAGCGCCGACATGCCGGTGGCGCAGATGGCGCCGCGGTTGACCGGATGCTCCGGATTGCCCTCGAGCTTGATCGGCCGGCCGTCGCGGACTTCGGCGAGCACGCCGCAGCCGGTCGCGCACTCCTTGCAGGTGGTGGCGTAGAACTGCGATACGCCGGCCACCGTATTGTCCGGGGACGTCACATAGGGGATCAGCTTCCCGACCTTTTCCGACGAACAACCGACCATGGCGGTGGTTGCGCCGGTGGCGCCGAGAATCTTGAGGAAGTCCCGGCGCTTGACGCCGCTTCCCGCTTCAGTGCTCATGCAGTCACTCCGCTCCTGGCGGCTGCTCGTGCGTGGGCGACGGGTGGATCCCCGACCGACGCACGAGGTGAGTGGTCAGTCGAGGATCAGTAGTGGCAGACGGCGCAGTCGTAGCGCGCCTTCTTCACCGGTTCGTTCGCGAGCGCGGCCACGACGCTGTCGGGGAGGCCGGCGAGCCGCGCCCCCTCGGCCGGCTTGTAGCCCTGCACGTGACAGTTCACGCACCAGCCCATGTTGAGCGAGGCGAACTGCTCGACGGGGCGGTATCCCTCGCCCACACCGGCCGCGCCCTGCTTCTGGATCTCACCGTGGCAGGACTGGCAGGTGACGCCGGCGTTCACGTGGCGCATGTGCGGGAACTGGACGTAGTCCGGCACCTTGTGCACGCGGTTCCACGGGATCGGCTCCTTCCGGTTCCAGTACCCGGCGAGCTTCTGGATCTCGGGGCTGTCGGTCTTGACCACCGTATGACAGCCCATGCACGTGGCCACGGAGGCGTTGCCCGGATCCATGGCCTTCTCGGCCTGCGAATGGCAGTAGAGACAGTTCATTCCCACCTTCTCGACGTGCGGGGCGTGAATGAATCTGATCGGCTGCTCCACCAGTTTTCCCTGCGAGGACGAGGCCCCGCTGTACGCCGACAGCAGCGTAGCCGCGGCGGCGAGCGCGAGAAAACCGGGAATGACCGTCCACTTCTTCTTCGTCGTCATCTACTCGACCGCAAGGTTGAGTGGTGAAGCGTGCGAGAGGAACCTCCGCCCGGCCGGACGGTACACATGCGCACACGGCGGCATGCAACACGTTCGGCGACAGAGTACGGAAATGCAATCGCGTAGTATGTCGGGGGGCGTATTTGTACGCAAGTGCGAATCCCGCTATGAAGCCGCCACGATACCGCCCCGCAATTCCATGCGGCGCCGCGACATGCGCGCACACCGATTCCCGCGATCACGCCACGTCATCACGCGCCATCTGCAAACATCATTCCCGACTGTTTGTATCGGCTTAATCGCCGAGTGAGCGAGGCGCAGCGAGAGGGCGAGCGAGGCGCAGGTCGGCTGGCAGCAGCGCGAGCAGCGCGCGCGACTGCTGCACCAGGCGCAGCGGCCACTGCGTGCCGAGCACGAAACGATCCGGGCCCAGCGTGCGCACGAGATGGGCGAAGTGCTCTTCCGGGGGGCCCCAGACCCAGCCGAAGTCGAACCAGACGAGGGTCCGCTCCTCGGGGGTGAGCCCCCAGCACACCTCTTCGATATGGTCGCGGCCGGCGCCGCTCACCACGAGCGTGCACCCGGTGCCGGCCCGGGCCAGGGTGCGAATGGTCGCGGCCGGCACGTCTCCGGCCGTATCGAGGGGGTGCCGCTGCCGGAGGTCTTCCACCCGAATGGTGATATGGAGCGGCTTGGCCACGCTCGCACAGAGCCGGGCCAGCGCGGTCAGCGCGGGGTGCCCCGGGCCAAGCCCCCACTGCGCCGGATAGACACGGATCGCCGCGGCACCCGCGTCGAGCTGCCGCGCGAGCTCCCGCTCCCATCCGGGCCAGTCGGGGCGGATGGCGGGGGCGGGATCGAGCACGTCGCGCCAAGGGGCCAGCGCTTCGAGGAGGCGCGCATTCCCGGCCGCGGGATCGCGGTGCCACGCGCTGGGGAGCCACCCCACCCAGGCCCGGCCGATGCGCTCGCGCTCGAGCACGCGGACCAGCACCTCGGGGTCGGGGTGCGGGACGTCGCGGAACGGATACGGCCCGATCCAGGCGCTCACGTCCACATCGGCAAAGCTCGGCAGGGCGCTCATGCGGCCAGCACCTCGCCGCGGTGCGCGAACCGCGCGGCCGGAAAGAACCGCACCGCGTTCCGCCAGCGGATGTCGGCCAGAGCGTCGTGGTCGAGCCCCACGGCCTCGAGCGCCCAGGCCTTGGCGAGCCCGGTGCAGAGCGTGAGATCGGCGGCCCAGAGCACGCGGGCGGCGCCCACGGCATGGATGGTGGCGTCCATCATGCCACGGTCGATGCCGCTCCCCGAGAGATCGATGGAGACGTTCGGCAGCTCGCGCACGGCATGCAATGTATGCGCCCAGTCGCCGCCGCCGCCGATGTGCGCGAGCAGGAGACGGGTGGCGGGGTGCCGCTCGGCGAGACGGCCGAGCTCGACGCCGTCGCTCGCATCCTGTCCGGGCCATTCGCGGCGGCGATCCTGCCAGACGTGATGGAGGATGGGCACGTCGTGCCGGGTTGCCTCGGCGGCGATGTCGTCGAGCAGTGCGTCGTCGGCCTTCCGACTGGCGGCGAGCTTGATGCCCACGGCGCCGTCGGCGAGGCCGGCGGTGATCTCGGCGACGGCGTGCGCCGCGTGATTGGGGTTCACGGCCACGTACGTGGCGATGCGCGGGTGCGCGGCGCCGATGGCGTCGGCATCGCGCCGCGCGAAGTCGCGCAGCCAGCGGTTGGCGGTGGAAAGATCGTGGGGTGACGGGAAGTACGTGGGCGACGTATGTCCCCACGAGCCGAGCACGGACGCGACGTGCGCGGTGAGTCCCATGCGTTCACCGGCGTGGAGACGCGACGCGTTGTACGCGCCCCAGTCGTTCCGCCCGCTGGCGGCGGTGTGGAAGTGCGCATGCACGTCGATGAGGGGCGCGTCGCCGGCGAGCGGCGGCGCGGCGAGCACGGACGGCGTCATGGCGTGGATTCTCCGTGGGGCGAAACCATGTGCACGCGGCCGGCGGCCTCGTGTACCGCGGTGTGTACCCGGGCGATGGCCTCGTCATCGTGAGCGAGCGCGGCGAACTGATACGCGCCGCGCTTGAGGAGAACGCCCCCCTGCACCGCTTCGGCCACGAGCAGATCGAGCGTACGCGGATCTCGGCTCGCGAGCCGCCACATGGCCGGTGGTCCCTCGACCGTGATGCCGAGTGCATGCGGAGCGAGCGCGCGAGTCACGGCGCGCTGCAGCCGTTCGCCCGTGCGCGCGAGCTCCGCGCACACGTCACGCGCGGCGTGCCGATCGAGCACCACGAGCGCGGCGGCGAGCGCGGTGGCTTCGGCGGCGAGCGTGGAGGAGATCCACGCGGCGCGCGCTGCCTGCATCACATGCGTGCGTCCCACCACGGCCGACAGCGGATAGCCGTTGGCCATGGCCTTGCCGAGCGTGGCGAGATCGGGCACGATGCCGAGCAGCGCCTGCACGCCGCCGGTGTGGATGCGAAAGGCGGTCTTGATCTCGTCGAGCACGAGCACGGCGCCGGCGCGGTCGCAGTGATCGCGCGCGGCCTGCAGCCATTCGCGCGAGGCCACGTGATGCACGAGCGGTTCGAGGATGATGCCGGCGAGATCGTCGCCCGCTTCCTGCACGGTCTGTGCGAGCGCGGGTACGTCGTCGAACGGCACGGTGCGCACGTCGGCATGGGCGCCGGGGGGCACGCCCGGTCCGGGGTTGCTCCAGTCGTGCCAGCCGAAGTAGCCGGACGCGATGATCGTGCGCCGGCCGGTGGCGGCGCGGGCGAGGCGCACAGCCGCGGCCGTAGCTTCGGCGCCGCTCCTGAGAAACCGGACCTGCTCCGCGCACGGAATGACCGCGGTGAGTCGCTCGGCGACTTCGACCTCGAGCGTGGACGGGAGTCCGCCCACGGGGCCGTCCTGCGCCGCCCGGTGCACCGCGGCGGTGACGTCAGGGTCGGCGTAGCCGAACGCCACCGCGCCGAGCGCCATGGTACAGTCCACGAGCACGCGGCCGTCGGCCGTTTCGATGCGGCATCCGTGCGCACGGCGGAGATGGGTGGGAAGATCCGACGACGCATGCCAGGCGCTGCCGTACAGCGCCTCGGGGCGCTTGCTCCCGGTGGACGCGCCGCCGGGGATGACAGCCTCGGCCCGGGCCGCCCACGAAGGCGCAGCGTCGCCGGCGTGCGTCATGCCGACGGGATCTCCGGGGGGACGTCGGCCTGCGTGGACACGCCGGGATCCGACGTGTCGGACGTATCGTCGCCCGGCACGTCGGCTTCCGTGAGCCCGAGCCGCTTCAGCAGCAGCCGGCGTTCGCGTTCGAGCGTGCGGAGCACTTCGATGGCCGCGGTGCGCAGCATCGTGAGCTCGCGCGCGTCGGGTGACGCGCGGAACACGAGCGACCGGATGCTGCGCATGATGAGCTCCGGATTCCGTGTCTTGAAGTAGGCGATCGACCCGAGCGCTTCCTCCACGTCACGGAAGGTGCGCTCGATGTCGTCGGCGCTGGGAGGCGGGGCGGCCTTGCGCGGCCTTGCGAGCCGGCGCGTGGAATCGCCGGCCGCGAGGTGCAGCTCGTAGAGCGCGAGCAGCACGGTCTGCGCGAGATTGAGCGAGTAGTGGGCCGTGGTGGGAACGGTCACGATCATGTGCGCGCGGTCCACCGCCTCGCCGGGGAGCCCGTGGTCCTCGCGGCCGAAGAGGAGCGCCACGGGGCCGTCGTCGGTCACGGCGAGCAGTTCCTCGGCCATGGTGCGCGGCGTGTGCAACGCCCAGCGCGCGGCGCGGCGGCGTCCGGTGAAGGCGGCCACGCGCACGCAGTCGGCGAGCGCGTCGTCGAGCGTGTCGAAGTGCCGGATGCGCGCCACGATGTCGCGCGTGTCGTGCGCGATCTGCTCGATGCGCGTTTCGTCGTAGCGGACCGGGCGGACGAGCCGGAGATCCTGCACGCCCATGTTCTTCATCGCGCGCACCACGGCGCCGATGTTGACGGGATCCTGCGGTTCGAACAGCACCACCTTGACGGCGGCGAGCGACGAGTCGGTCATGAAGGTGTGAGAGTCGGAGCGATCGGCAGGTGCAGCAGCCAGGCGCGGCGCGGGTCGTGCCGGTCCCCCCGAAGATACACGAACTCCCCGTGCGAGCCGGAGAGGATGAGCTGGCCGCGGCGGCGCACGCGGTGCGGCGGACGCTCGTTGACGATCAGGTCGAAGCGGATGGTGTCGCTTCCAAGGGCCGAGCGTTCCAGGGACACCGTCATGCGCCACCCCGTGGGCGTGGGGGTCCAGTGGGCGGCCGGGAGCGGCGTGTCCGCCATGAGCGGTGTGACGCGCACGGCGCCGCTCACGGGATCGGGCACGAGGAGCCAGGCGGCGGTCCACACGGCCCGGCCGGGCGGGCCGATGTACAGTTGCAGGCCGTCGGCATTCACATCGGCGCGTTCGTTGTCGAGCGGGTTCTCGGCGCCGGCCTCGGGCACGGTCACCGGTCCGGTGCGTGCGTCCACCGTGATGTGTATGTGGCCGTGGTCGGCCGTGAGCGCGACCTCGGCCGTGGGCGATCCGGCTGCCGGCCAGTCGTCTTCGGAACGGCGGTAGTGTTCGGCGCCGAGCGTGGCGGTGTGCACGCGGCCGTGGCGGAGATCCACGACTGGGGGACGCGGGTCGGGCGCGGGGTCCGGAGCATCCGGCTCGATCGGTTCGCGTATGCCCGACAGATCGATGCTGCTGCGGGCCGTGTGGTATGCGAGCGCAACGTGCCAGCCATGCTCGGCGGGCCCGTGTACGGCCGTGGTGCCGTTTCGCAACTGCACGGTGACGGGCAGCAGTGCATCACCGGTCGGCAGCAGTGCATCACCCGCCGGCAGTGCAATGTCCCGCACACCATCACGCAGCGCCCACACGCCCACGAACTCGCCATGCGTGCCGCGCATGCGCAGCCAGTGGAGGCGTCTCGGCGCGGTGCGCGGCGGACCGGGCGCGGCGGCACGCCAGACGCTGCCGGCCCGGCTCATGGCGTAGTGCGCATGCACTGCGTGCGCTTGCACCGCGGCGTCGACGAGACGGCTCAACCGGAACGGCGCGCGCGCGGCCAGCGGCGCGCGTTCCACGGTGTCGAGAAAATCGAACCCGTCCTCGAGTCCGCCCGCGCCCGCGGGATCGCTCGCTGTCCAGGGCATGGACACGGCGTCGTCCATGTGCACCGGCAGATCCACGGTGACGTCGCGCGTGGCCGTCCACGCGAGATGATCCACCACGTGGTCGTCGAGCAGCACGACGGTGCGCACCATGCGGACGCCGGGAGCGAGACCGTCGGCCGCGGCGCGCACCCAGCCGGCGCCGCTTCGCGCGTCGAAGGCGAGCAGATGCGTGGGCACGGGGTGCTGCGAGCGTCCGTCCACCAGCGGCGCGTTGTGCGCGAGCGTGCTGCGATACCAGTGGAGCGTGCGCTCCACGTACGATCCGGTGCCGGGGTCTTCGAGAATGCGCCGGGCGCCGTCCTGAAGAGTGAGCGCGAGCCGGTCGGGGTGTCCGTGGCCGCCGCCCGTGTGCCCGCCTTCGAGCGCCACGTAGAGGCGGCCGGCATCGCGCCGGAGCACCGTCAGCCCCTGCGCGGGAAGCACGACGCTCGCATCGGGCGCCGTGACCGGCGCGGGCCACGGATCGGGCCGGGCGAACAGCAGCGTGCGCCAGCCCAGGTCGGCGCGGGTGAGCGCGGCGGGCGGCTCGTCGCGCTCGATGTCTGCCGTGCTGCGCGCGCGCGCCGTGTCGCGCACGGGATGTTCGCCGTGATACAGCCGGTGCAGCCATGTGGCGAGCACGGGATCCTCACGCCGCGCGAGCCCGAGCTCGCACCATTCGGCGAAACGCCACTGATGCACCGACGTGGCATACCGGCTGTCGCGGCGCGCGGGAAACGTGCCGTCGGGGAGCATGCCGAGCAGCGGCGTGCGGAACCCGGCGTCGAATCGCGCGGCGAACGCAGAAGGCAGCGGGATGCCGGC
Source organism: uncultured Gemmatimonas sp. (assembly GCA_964621045.1). Lineage (GTDB taxonomy): Bacteria > Gemmatimonadota > Gemmatimonadetes > Gemmatimonadales > Gemmatimonadaceae > JAABRT01. The sequence goes on along the minus strand of CAZUKU010000035.1, from coordinate 28,097 downwards.
GGCCTCGAGCAGTGTCACACCGTACCAGAGACCGCGGTGCGCGAACAGGTGATAGTTCTCTCCTTCGTACCAGGAGCCATCGGGGAGCAGGCCATGCGTGATGAGCGACTGCACGCCGAGCGGGCCGTCGGTGAGCGCGGGCACCGTGCGCTCGTCTCCGAGAAACGCCGCGGCCGCGAGCTGCGCCGCGGTGTGCCATGCCTGCCGGTTCGACGTGCCTTCCGGGAACGATGCGATCAGCGCGCGGCTCGGCTCCACGACGCGTGATGCGAAGCGGTCCAGCGTGGCGCGGGCAGGTGCATATGCTCGCAGCATCTGCGCGGCGAGACAGCCGTTCAGCAGCCAGACGCTCTCGAGATACGTGCTGAAGAACGGGCGCGTGGGGCCGAGTGCGTTGTCCTGGTTGGGATATGTCGGCCAGCGTTCGGCGCAGGCCTCGAGCCACGTCACGGCGAGCGTGAGCAGATCGGCGCGTGCCCACATGGCGCCGAGCAGCGCGGCCTGCAGTGCGCGTTCCACGCACCAGAGCTGCGCGCCCATGGCCCACCAGTCGTCGTGTTCGATACCGTGATACACGCGCTCGCACAGTGGACAGCGGTGGTCGTGCGGCAGCCAGGGATCGAACGTGAGCGGCGTGCCGTCCACGGCGCAGCGTCCGCCGGCGCGGGTCAGGCGGGCCTTGCGTTCGGGGATGGGCAGCGGCACGCTCCGCAGCAGCGGCGACAGCTCTGTCTCCAGGCCCTGCGCCAGTTGCACGAGACCGGGCGTGCGTGCGTGCCACCGGGCCTGGAGATCCACGCCGAGCAGGCGCGGCGGCGTGGTGTTCGGCATGGTGCTCGTTGTGCCGGACGCGGTGTCGCGGGAGCTCACGGCCGGCGGCGCCACTGTGCGATGGTCGCGAGCTCTCCCCGCAGATCCATCACCACGCCGTCGAGCGAGCGCGCGCGTCCCTGCACGCCGCGCGCGTGATACACGAACGCCACCGGCATGGCACTGTCGAGGTGCGCGCTCACGGCGTACCATGCCGCGCGTTTCGCGTCCACGCCATCGGCGATGCGCGCGGCATCGAGCAGCGCGTCGAGCGCGGGCGTGTGGTAGCCGGTGTAATCCAGTGCGCCGCCGCGCTGTGCGCCGTGCAGCAGCGCCGACAGGTGCCCGAGCCCGGGATCGCCCGGCACGCCGGTGTAGGCCACGGCGAACTGCTTGTCCGCGGCGCGGAGCTCGGTGAGGAACGTGGCCATCTCCGCCGAGCGCACGGTGAGCGCGATGCCCACGCGCCGGAGATCGTCCTGCAGCAACTGCTCCACGGCGAGATCACCGCTCCCCACCGTGAGCAGCGTGACGGCGAGACGCGCGCCGCCCTGCATGCGCACGCCGTCGTTTCCAGGAGTCCAGCCGGCGCTGTCGAGCAGCGCGGCGGCGCAGGCGGAATCGGGCGGCGGCGCGGTCGGCACGTCGCCGAAGAGACCGGGCGGCACGGCCGACGAGGCGGTCACGGCGTAGCCGGCCACGGCCGCGTCCACCACGCGCCGGCGATCGATGGCGCACGACACGGCGCGGCGCACGCGTGCGTCGTCGAACGGCGCGCGCGTGGTGTTGAACGCCAGCATGGTGGTGAAGAGCACGGGCGGCGTTTCGAGCACGAGCAGCGGATCGCGCTCCACGAGACCGGCCATGGACGGCGAGATGCCGGCCACGTCGAGCTCGCCGCTCACGAGGCCCGCGAACTTGGTGGCCGGTTCATCGACCACGGCGATCACCACTTCGCGCGCGGGCGGCGGCCCGCCGAGCGTGGCGGGAAACGTTTCGTGGCGCGCGAACCGCCAGCGCTGTCCGGCCTCGCGCGACACGAAACGGAACGGGCCGTTGCCCACGGGCGCGGTGGAGAACGCGTGGCGGCGCCAGTCGGCGCGCGGCACCGTGTCGAGGAGGTGCGCGGGAATCGGCGGCAGTTCGGCGAACACCAGCGGCACGCCGGGCTGCGGCGCGGCGAAGGTGAAGCGCACGGTGGTGTCGTCGGGCGCGTCGATCGCGCGCACGCCGCCGAGATCGCCGGCGCGCGGGCTGCCGGTGGCGGGATCGCGCACGGCCTCGAAGGTGACCACGACATCGCGCGCGGTGGTGGGCACGCCGTCGTGCCAGAACACGTCGCTCCGCAGCGTGAACGTGAGCACGGTGCGCTCGGCGTTCCAGTGCCAGCGCGTGGCCAGCGCCGGCTCGGGCCCGAGCAGGGAGTCGAGGCGGAGCAGCGGCAGGAACAGCATGTGCCGCTGCATCTGCCGCGACATGGTATGCACGGTGACCACGGGGTTGGCCGATTCCAGGTCGGCGCCGGAGGCCAGCACGATCACGTCCGGGTCGCGCGTCACGCCGGCGCAGGCGGCGAGCGTGCCCGCGGCCACGAGGAGCATCCCCGCGCCGAGCCGTGATCTCGCGCGGCGCGCCGCACCGAGCAGCCCGCCCCTCCCCGCGCCGGCCCCCCGGCGCGCGACGCCCGGGGTTGACCCGCGTCGCGCCGCGGGCATCATCCCGTGGTGCGACACACTCTGCCCCGCTTCGTGGATGCGCTGCTCCTGCTCTGGCTGGTGGCGACGCTCACGTTTCTCCTGATCCGGTTGGCGCCGGGGGATCCGGCGTCGCTGCTGGTGTCACCCACCGCCACGGCCGGCGAGATCGCGCGGCAGCGCGCCGTGTTCGGCCTCGACGGCTCACTCGTGGAGCAATATGGGCGATGGCTGGGCGCGCTGCTGCGGGGCGACCTGGGCACGAGTCTCGCGCTCGCGCGCCCCGTACGCACGGTCATCGCGGAGGCGCTGCCGCTCTCGCTCCTGCTCGGCGGCGTATCGCTCGCGCTCAGCGTGATCCTGGGCGTGGGCATCGGCGGGTGGCAGGCACGGCGCGCGGGGTCGGCCGCGGACACCTCCGTCACGGTGGTCACCACGGCGCTCTACGCGGCGCCGAGCTTCTGGCTGGCGCTGGCGCTGCTCGTGGCCGCCACGAGCGGACCGGCGCTGTTCGGCGCGCCGGCGTGGATGCGCCTCCCGGCCTTCGGCGTGCGCACACCGGCCGCGACGCTCGCGGGGTGGGCGGCGGCCGTGGACGTGGCGCGGCACGCGGTGCTGCCGGTGCTCGTGCTCACGCTCACGGGCGCGGCGGCAATCGCCCGCTATGCGCGCGCCACGATCGCCGAGGCGTGGCAGGCGCCGCACGTGCGCGCGGCCGATGCGCGCGGGGTGCCGGCCCGGCGCGTCCGGCGGCGCTACGTGGTGCGGAACGCGATCGCGCCGATCGTGGTGCTGGTGGGGCTCGCGCTTCCCGGCGTGGTGGCCGGCTCCGTGTTCGTGGAGCAGGTGTTCGCGTGGCCCGGGCTCGGACGCACGATGCTGCTGGCCATCGCGTCGCGCGACTATCCGGTGGTGCTGGGCCTGGCGGTGCTGTACGCGAGCGTGGTGATCGCGGCGAATCTCGCGGCCGATGTGGTCGTGCAGTCGCTCGATCCCAGACGGCGGACCGCATGACGGGTCCGGACGCCCGAGCCGTGCTTCAGGCCGATGCCGGGATGGTCCGCGAAGCGGCGCCCGGCAGGGGACGCGGCGCGACGCGACGCCTCGACTCCCGCATACGCGCCGGCTCGATCCTGCTCGCGCTGCTCACGCTCGGCGCGGTGTTCGGCCCGTCGCTCACGCCCGGCGATCCCGCGGCGATCGGCGACGTGATGGCCACGCGGCTCAAGCCACCGTTCGCCGTGAGCCCCGGCGGCGCGCTGCACGTGCTGGGCACCGATGCGTTCGGACGCGACGTGCTCGGCCGCGTGTGGGTGGCGGCGCGGCTGTCGCTCGGCGTGGGCGTGGCCGGTTCGCTGCTCGCGGGCGCGCTCGGCATTCTGCTGGGCGCGGTGGGTGGATGGCTGGGCGGCGTGACGGACCGCGTGCTGCTCGCGATCGGTGACGCGTTGCTCGCGATTCCGCGTCTCGTGCTGCTGCTGGTGATCGCGGCGCTGTGGGGTCCGGGACTGCCCACGGTGGTGACGGTGCTCGCACTCACGGGCTGGATGGGCGTGGCGCGTCTCGTGCGCGCCGAAGTGCTGGGCGTGCGCGCGCAGTCGTACGTGGAAGCGGCCACGGCGCTCGGCGTGCCGTCGGCGCGGCTGCTGTTCCGCCACGTGCTGCCGAACGCGGTGGGGGCGGCGACGGTGGCGATCACGCTCGGCGTGGGGAACGCGATCCTGCTGGAGAGCGGGCTGTCGTTCCTGGGTCTCGGGATTCAGCCGCCCGCGCCGAGCTGGGGGAACATGATCGCGGGCGGACGGGAGTGGCTGCTCATTGCGCCGTGGATCGCGCTTGCACCGGGGATCGCGCTCATCGTCACGGTGATCGCGTGTACGTTGCTGGGTGACGGGCTGACGGGGAACAGCAACGGCAACGGCAAAAGAATCCGCAGATGACGCAGATGGACGCAGATGATCGGGTGAGGCAGATGACACAGATGAGCGGGGATGATTCAGGGTATGCAGATGATGGGATGGGGGAGATGATGGTGAAGAAATGGGTGGGGGGATATGGGAGGCGTGCGTGCGGGGGGCTGGCTGCACTGCTGATGGGTGCGTCGCTCGCCACGGCTCCGCTCTCGGCCCAGACGCCGTGGGAAACGGGGCAGCAGGGCGCCACGTGGGTCAACGCCTTCATCGACCACGCGATCAGCGAGCGGACGGCGCTCTGGTTCGACGGCCACTGGCGCCGGACGGGACTTGGCGAATCGCCGCAGCAGCTCCTGGTCCGTCCGGGCGTCCAGGTCACCCTGGCCCCCGGAGTTCGCGTGGGCGCCGGCTACGCCTACGTGGCAACGGCGCCGTACGGACGGTTTCCGCTCGCCGATCCTCTCCGGGAGCAGCGCATCTGGCAGCAGTTGGTCTTCACGCACCGTGCGGGGCGGGCCACGATCGCGCACCGGTACCGGTGGGAACAGCGGTGGCTTTCGTCGATCACCGGGAACGAGCGCAGTGCGTCCACCTATCAGCAGCGCGCACGCTACCAGATCCGTGCGCAGAGCGACCTGCCGTCCCTCAGTGTCCGCGGACGCCCGGTACTGGCGTTCGTGTGGGATGAACTGCTCATGCCCGTGGGGCACGGCGACGCGACCGCACGGCTCAGCCAGAACCGCCTCGGCGCCGGCGTGGGCATCCCGCTCGGAGCGCGGCAGCGCGCCGAAGTCGGCTACATGAACCTCTGGAACGCATTCACGGGACTGCGCGCGAACGAGGTGAACCACACCCTGGTGCTGTCGTACGTGTGGACAGGCAGGTGAGCACCCGGGGCTCGTCTTTTCGGCGAACGGAACGTCACGGCTCCGCGCGGTAGATGCGCCCCGAACTCGCCGGCCCGCCGAGCAGGATCGCGCCGGTAAGCCGCCGCTGCACGAGATCCACCACGAGCAGCCGGGCGGGTTCGATCTGGGCTCCGCCCGTAAATCCGCTCCTCAGATACACGTGTCGTCCGTCTGCTGCCGGCATACCATGCACGATGGTGAGCGATGGCGACCCGAGCTGCTGCTTCGCGTCGATCGTGCCGATGGGGCGCAGATCCTCCGTGTACACATGCACCAACCCGGATCCCGCCATCTGAAAGCCTCCCGAGCCGCTGGTCAGCACGACCTGCCGGAGCCCGGGCACATAGGTCACCGATCCTGACTGACTCGGCCGCGGAACACTGGCCGTGACCGCCTTCGTGGGCAGGTCCAGCCGCATGAGATCCCTGGGCCCCGCGAGATAGAGCGTGTGGGGATCGGGCGTCTGGACCACCTGCCACACCCCCTGCCCGCCCACCGCGTCGGCGGAGATCGAATCCAGTCGGGCCAGGGACCGTGGATGGAGCATGTAGGCCGGTGCCCTGAGAGGCGCGTCCGGGGGGTCTGGCGGGTCGGGTTGGCCGAGCGGGCGAGGCAAACCCAGCACGAGCAACGCGCCCTCCGGATAGGCCACGCTCGGGGGGAGCGACGTGAACGCATTCACGCCAAGATTCCACGGCCCGCTGAAGGCGATCGGCCGCTGCGTGGCGGCATCGACGGCCGCGATTCCAAAGACCGAGTCGACCTGGCCGTACCCGACGTACGCGGTGCGGCCGTCATGGGACACACCGACATTGTCCCCGCCGTACAACCCGATCCCATCGATCACCCGGGGGACCCGGCCTTCCCGCATGCGCAGCCGCCACCGCACGCTGCCGGACGGGACATCGACCACCACCAGCTCCTCGTGCACGGGTTCGTTACGCTGGGCGTAGAACACCTTCCCGTACACGGTTCGTCCATCGGCCGCCAGCGCATGAACGCTGAACCAGTCTTCCTTGAAGACCCGCTGCATGCGTCCCGTGCGGACTTCCAGAAAGGTCAGGGACCCGTTGGCGGCTCCCGGCACCAGCACCACATCGCCCTTGGCTATCTCGGGGAACAGTGGACCGTCGGAGGTGCAGGCGGCGAGTGTGCAGAGCAGCCCTGCGCGCACCACGCCGCGACACCACGACAGCGCCGGCCGGCCCGGTTTCATTCGATCACGCCCACTGCGTGATGCGGGTCTTCATGATGTCTCATACATACCCCGCCGCTGTGCCCGTGCGGCACATCCACACCGTCATCGACCATGGCCACCGTGATTCCGCTTCTCGTGTCCCCCAGCCATCACGGTGGCCGATCGGGTTGCTTCCGGTCCTTGGTCTACCCGCCACGGCCCCCCATGACACAGTCCGCCCGGAAATCCGCCGGCTCCCCGGCGTCAGACGGCTACGCGCCCGGGCAGCGCCAGGCCGAGCGCCTGCTGCATGTCGTGCGAAGAGAACGGCTTGGGCAGCACATGCACGATGCCGCTCTCGGGCGAGCGGGCGAGCTCCTCGTGCTCGAGGTAGCCGGTGATCAGGATGATCGGCAGGGTCGCGTGCCGGGCATGCAGGGCCCGTGCGAGCTCGAGCCCGTTCATGCCGGGCATCGACAGGTCGGTGATCACGCAGTCCGCCATGTCGGCGTCGGCCGACAGGCGCGCGAGGGCTTCGGCGGGATCGGTGCAGCCGTCCACGTCCCGGCCCAGCCGCGCGAGCAGGCGCATGGTCGCGGTCAGCACGGCGGGCTCGTCGTCCACCACGAACACCCGATGCCGGCGATCGGCCGGTGACGACGCGTCCACGGGGATCGCGGGCGCCGGAACCGACCGCGCCAGCGGCAGGAACACCCGCATGCTCGTGCCCAGCCCCTGGACGCTGCGCGGCACGATGATGCCGCCAAGCGCGGTCACCGTGCCGTGCACCATCGCGAGCCCGAGCCCGGTGCCGCGACCGGGGCCCTTGGTGGTGAAGAACGGATCGAAGGCGCGCGCGAGCGTGTCGGCCGACATGCCGGAGCCGGTGTCGGTGACCGACAGACAGGCCACGAGATCCTCGGCGGGAAAGGCGGTCGTCAGCATGGCATCGCCGGCCGCGGAGACGATGCTCACGTCGAGATGCAGATCGCCGCCGCCCGGCATGGCGTGCGTCGCATTGGTGGAGAGGTTGAGCAGCACCTGCTGGACTTCGCCCGGCTCCCCGAACACCATCACATCGGGTGCGCCGGTCACGCGCACCGTGATGTTCGCGGGCAGCGTGGTGCGCAGCAGCCGCTCCGTCTCCTGCAGCAGCGCCGTGAGATCCACCGGACGCCGCTCGTGTTCCATGGCGCGCGTGAACGTGAGGATCCGGCGCACGAGCGCACGCGCCCGCTCGGCCGCCTGCCGGATGTCGCCGAGCAGCGGCTGGGCGGTATCGTCGGGCGGGAGCTGCGACTGCACGCTCTCGGTGTTGAGCACGATGGGCTGCAGCAGGTTGTTGAAGTCGTGGGCAATGCCGCCGGCCAGCGTGCCGATGGCCTCGAGCTTCTGCCCCTGCTGCAGGCGCGCCTCGAGCGCGCGTTCGCGCCGGATGTCGCGCAGCGTGGCGAGCACATGCGTGACGCGTCCCTGCTCGTCGCGCACGGGCGACATGGTGCCGGAGAGCGTGATGCTCTCGTCGCCGTCCGACGGACACTCGAACGAACCGGCCCAGGCGGTGCCGGCGAGCAGCATGTCCCACTGCGGCAGCGACGGGAAGCGCAGCCGGTCTCCGGCCAGTTGCCGCGCGGTGCTGTTGGCGTAGGTGATCGTGCCGCTCGTGTCCACCAGCAGGGCGAGTCCGTCGCTCTGATCCACGGCGCCCGCCAGCAGCGCCGACTCCCGCTCCGCGGCCTGCCGGGCCATGGCCTCGTTGCCCAGGCCATCGAAGAGCACGCCGACGGAGAGCGTGATGAGACTGCACAGCATGACCACACTGATGCTGCTGACGGTCCACATCACGAGCGCATTGGGCACGTCCTCGGCCCAGGGAAACGCGCCGAGGGCGAGCAGCCGTCCGAACACGATGAGCGACAGCGTCAGCGTGGCTAGGCAGGCGATGCCCATGCGCAGTCCGAGCAGGACGGCGCCCATGATCGGGAACGCCATGAACCAGATGAACCCGGACGCCAGGAACCCGAAGCCGGCGAGGAAATAGAGCCCCAGCGCGGCGGGCAGCACGACCACGACCGACGCGCGCACCGCGTACGGCAGCCACCGGCCGAAGAGCACGAGGACGAGGCAGCCGTAGGCGATCGTGTCCACGAGCACGACCGTGCGCTCGCCCTGCCCCCAGGCCAGCCAGATGCTCGGCAGGTAGGCGAACAGGCCCAGACCGGACATGCCGAGCAGCACCGCGGCGAGAATGCGGTGTCTCCAGACATCGAGCGGTGTGCCGGACGCCGGTGCGATCCACGCGAGCGCGCGCACCAGCCCGTCACGCGCCGAGCGGGGGGAGGTGAGGCTCATGTCCGAAATGTGGCGAGCTTCACCCCCCGGGCGCCATCGATCTGCCGGCGCCGTGACTGATCGGCCGGCTGCGTTACGAACGGCTGGCCCATGGGCAATGGCCCATTGCCCATTGCCGCAGTGTGCTTCGTTCCATTGCCCGTTCGGCCGGTTCCCGTTTGGCCATTCGGCCGGGCAGGCTGCGGACGATGGCCGCGTGATGGAATGGCCGCCGAGCGGACGGCAGCAGGGGCTCGGCGGCGAGCACCGGCCGGGTAGGCCATGGCCCATTGCCTATCGCCCAGGGCTCATTCCGGTCTGTACCTGTACCTCATATATCCGGATACATGAATGGTGGCGATAGGTAATGGGCGATGGGCCACCCGGCCGGTTCAAGTGGCATCCATTGCGTGACCGTCCGTCAGGCTGACACCGCGCTCAGGTGCCCCTGCCCGCAGCCTGCCCGGCCGAATGGCCAAACGGGAACCGGCCGAAAGGCCGAATGGCACGAAGAACCGAAGGCAATGGGCCATGGGCGATTGCCCATGGCCCTCAGGGCTTTCGGCAGCGCGTGCGAGCCGTGCGTCCTCCGGCGCATTACGCCGGAGGACGGCGCGAACGAACGGGCGGCGGCGGCTCGGGCTTGTGCGTCACCGGCTTCTCGCGCAGCAGGCGCATGGCCTCCTCCACCGCGCGGCGGAGCTGCGGGTCCCGGCCGGCGATCACCTCCTTCGGCGTGTATTCCACATCGATATCCGGCGCCACGCCCTCGTTCTCCACGGCCCACTTGCCGTCGCGATCGAAGAACCCGCCGCGCGGCGCGATCATCGTGCCTCCGTCGATCAACGCGGGCGTATCCCACGTGCCCACCAGCCCGCCCCAGGTGCGCTTGCCCACGATGGGCCCGATCTGGCGGCGCTTGAACATGTACGGCAGCAGATCGCCGCCCGATCCGGCCATTTCGTTCACGATCATGACCTTCGGCCCCCAGATGCCGGCCGTCGGACTCGTGAACGGCGTGCGCTCGTGCACCGGATTGTTGAAGTAGCCGTCGAAGTCGCGCTGCATGACCTCGATCATGTAATCGGCCGCCGACCCGCCGCCGTTCCACCGCTCGTCGATGATCACGCCCTCGCGATCCTGCTGCGCGAAGTAGTAGCGGTTGAACGACGTGTACCCCGGCTGTCCGGTGTTGGGCACGTACACATAGGCCAGCCGGCCGCCCGACATCGAATCCACCAGACGGCGGTTGTTCTCGATCCAGGCACGTCCCCGCAATCCGCTTTCGTTGGCGAGGGGCACGACGGTCACGCGGCGCGCGCCCGTGAACGACGGGACGGCGTTGAGCGTGAGCACCACCTGCCGATTGGCCGTGCCCTCGAACGCGCGATAGAGATTGTCGCTGCCCGTGATCTCGATGCCGTCCACGGCCAGCAGGTAGTCGCCCGTGCGCACGTCGATGCCGGGGCCGGCCAGCGGCGCGCGCAGTTCCGGATTCCACGACTCGCCGGAGAAGATGCGGCGGATCCGATGACGTCCCTCGGTCACCGTCCAGTCGGCGCCGAGCAGCCCCACGTTCGACTGCGGCACCTCGGGGAAATCACCGCCCGAGACGTACGAGTGGCCCACCGCGATCTCGGCGCCGAGCATGTCGAGCAGGTACGTGAAGTCGGCCCGGTGCGCGACATGTTCGAGCATGGGCTCGTACATCGCCTTCGTCTTCACGTAATCCGCGCCGTGCAGGTTCGGCACGTACAGGAACTCGCGCTGGTTGCGCCAGCCTTCCGTGAACATCTGGCGGTACTCGGCGCGCGGATCCACCTGCATGCGCAGCGCCGGCGTGATGCGACCGGTCGTGCCGGTGGGCGCCGGTCTGTCGGTGTCGGCGAGCGTGAGGCTGGCGCCGGAGCGCCACATGATCTTCCGGCGATCGCCCGACAGCACGTACTGCTGCACGCCCTGTGTGTACGGCGCCGCCTTGCGGTCCTTGAGCACATAACGATGCAGCGGCGACCCGCCGCCGCCCCCGGACACCGGTCCGGCGGCGGGCACGTTCTCCATGAAGAAGAGCGTGCCGGTGGGACCGGCGCGCAGCTCGGTGTAGTCGCGCGGCGTGACGTCGAGCGAGATGATGCGGTTCTGCAGTCCGTCGAAATCGATCGTGACGTTCGGCGTGCGCGCCGCGGTCCCGCCGGAAGCCGGACGCGCCGCTCCGGTGTCCGCCGGCGGACCGCGCGTGATGCCCGCGTCCTCGTCGCTTTCCGGCGGCAGCGGCGAGGGTTCGCTGCGCGAGAGCACGGCGAGATACACCCCGCGCGTCACCGGTCGGTCGTACGAGGTCATGTCGAGCCAGCCGGTCCGCAGCGCGAAGTTCGTGGACGCCATGAAGTACAGGTACTTCCCGTTGGCGTCCCACGCCGGCCACGTCGCGTCACTGAGGCCGTCGGTGACCTGCCGTGCGCGCGAGTTCACGAGGTCGTACACGAAGATCGCGTGCAACTGCGTGGGCAGGCGCTTGGCGTACGCGATCCATTTCGAATCGGGGCTCCACACCGGATTGAGCGAGCGCTCGGGGACCATGTAGGCATCGGTGTCCACTTTCGTCGGGATGCCGGACGCGACATCGAGCACCCAGACGTTGAGGTGCGTGTCGGTATAGAGCAGCTTGCGGCCGTCGGGAGACCACTGCGGCGTGTAGTAGAAGCTCGGATTCGGCAGCGAGAGGATGCGTGGCGTGCCCAGTCCGTCGGCGGAGGTGATCACGAGCTGGTATTCCCCGCTCGCGTCGCTGAAGTACGAAACGGTCTGTCCGTCGGGAGACCATGCCGGCGCACGCTCCGCCACGCCCGCCGTGCGCGTGAGGTTCCGCCAGTCCCCCTTTTCGACGGGAATCGTGAAGATCTCGCCACGCGCTTCCACCGCCGCACGCTTGCCGGTGGGCGAGAGTGCGAGGTTCGTCATGCGATTGGTGACATCCCGCCACTGCGGCACGAGCCACGGGAAGTCTCCGCGCGCCGTGATGTCGAGGCGGCGATGCCGGCGCGTGGCCGGGTCGAGCACGTGCAGGTACCCCGCCTGCTCGAAGACCACCGCGCCGGCACCGGCGTCGAGCGACTTCACGTCGAGATCCTTGAAGTGCGTGACCTGCGTGAGCTGTTTCGATTTCGTGTCGTACGACCAGACGTTGGCGCACCAGTCGCGATCCGAGATGAAGTACACCACGTCACCGACCCACACGGGATCGATGTCCTTCGAGTCGGTCCAGGGCGGCGACTCGATGTCGTAGCTGCCGAGGTTCATGATCCAGATCGGGCGGTTCTGTCCGCCGCGATAGTTCCGCCATTCGTCGTCCCACGAGTTGGCCATGCGATAGGCGAAGTGCTGGCCGTCGGGCGAGTACTTGCCCTGCCATGCCCGCGGCATCGGCAGCGCTTCCGCGTTGTCGCCGGTGACCGACACGCTCCAGAACTTGGGCACGTTGCCGGTGGGCGCGGCCTCTCGGCTCGAGGCGAACACGATGCGGCGGCCATCGGGCGTCCAGCCCTGCACGAGATCGGCGCCGGGGTGCCACGTGAGCCGCTTCGGCTCGCCGCCTTCCACCGGCACGACATAGACGTCGGTATTGCCGCCGTACTGGCCGGAAAAGGCGACGAGCGTGCCGTCGGGCGAGAGCTTGGGCAGCGACGTGGCGCCCTGGAAGCTCGTCAGCCGTCGCGCGTCACCACCATCGCGGCCCGTGATCCAGATGTTGTTCGCGTAAGCGAACGCGATGTGGTTCGCACTGATCGTAGGCTGGCGGAGCAACCGCGTCTGCGCGGTGAGCGGCGTGCTGACGGCGAGCGTGAGCACGCCGGCGGCGATCACGGCAAGGGTGGGAAGTCCGAAGAGCGGGGTCACGGTGCCGGGGACGGGGGTGGAGAATCAGGACATTCCCTGATCCTGCGCCTCGCGCATCCATCCGGCAAGAGCGTTTGACATCAGGCCCGGCGGCCGGGATATTCCCTGACAGCGCGCCCGACAGGGCGCCTCCCACCCGCGGCAAGGGAAGCATTCCCACCTGTCATCGTCTGAAACGCGGTGCCGTGCACCTTCTTTCAGCCTGATCGTTCAGCGGGTACAGGCGTTTCGTGAAAGGAGGCGCTATGTCCGCTGCTCGAGATCTGCCCGTACGTCCGTCGCTCGACTCGCTGCGCAAACAAGCCAGGAGACTCGTTCGCGACGCCGCCGCCGGAAACGGCGAAGCCATCGCCCGCGTGCACGCGCAGTTGCCGCACGCCGGATTCCCCCTCTCGAACCGCGACGCGCAGCTCGTCGTCGCCCGCGAATACGGATTCGCCGGCTGGTCGGCACTCACGGCCGAAGTGCGGAGGCGCGTCGGTGACGGGCTCGCGTGGGCTGCTTCGCAGGCACGGGCTGCGATTCACGACCAGGACCACGAGCGGCTGCGCACGTTGCTGGCGGAATACCCGGCGCTGGCCTCGTGGAACGACGCGAGCGATCAGACGCTGCTCGACGCCACCACGTCCTACGCCATGAACTGCTCGGATCCGGAGCGCGAGCGTATCTATACCCGGCCCGTGGCCGCCGAGCTGCTGATCGACGCGGGCGCGACCGTCGGGCACAGAACCTGGATGCACGTGATCAGAACGGGTGCATCAGGCATGTTGCACCTGTTCGCGCGCAAGAATGCGTTGCCGCGCACGCTGCCCGTGCTCGCCGCGCTGGGCGACGACGCGGCCGTTCGCGCGCGGCTGGAGGGACCACACGCGCGCGAGGACCAGGAGGAATCGTCCGATGAACAGATCGTCATCGGCCGCGCGCTCATGACCGCGTGCCGGTTCGGGCACGTCGAGATCGCGCTCCGGCTGCTGGAGCGCTCGATTGCGCCCGATCCGGCGCTTGGCCGTCGCATCGATCGCTGGCAGAGCCGGCTGGCGTTCGTCGAGTTCCTGGCCCAGCAGCCGGGCATCCTGTGGCAGGAACCCGAGACGACGCCATGGGAGACGTTCGTGATTCTTCACCTGGCGCGCGCGCGTGACCACAACGATCCGGCCGCCTTCCGCCGCTGGCTCGACGATGAACCGTGGGTGCTCGAGCCCGCCTTCGTTCACGCCCAGGCCAGGCTGATGCTGTCCGCCTGCTATCAGAAGGATCGCGAGGCGTTCATCGTGGCGCTGCTGGAGCGCGATCCGGCACTCCTGCATGCCGACCCGCCGCCATCGTCGTCGCACATCGTCCAGGCGCTCTCGTACGGCAATGCGCATCTCGTTCCCCTGCTGACGCGCATCTGGCCGCTGCCGGACGACCTGCCGCACGCCGCCGGCGTGGGCGACGCGGCCACGGTGGCGCGCTGGTTCGACGCCACGGGCCGGCCCGTTCTGGGCTCGCTGGCGCATCACTATCCCGGCAGCGATCCGCAGTTTCCCCGCGCCGACCTGCACTGGGGGCCTCCGACCGCGCAGCAGGTGCTGGATGTCGCGCTCGCGTGGGCGGTGCTCAACCGGCACTTCGAGATCGCGACGTTTCTCCTCGCACGCGGCGCCGACATCGACACCGACTGGGCGACGCACGAGCCGGCAAGCATCCTCCACGAAGCGGCGATCCAGGGGAATGAGGACGCCGTGCGGTTCCTCATCGCTCACGGTGCCGATCTGACGATGACGGACTACCGCTACCAGTCCACCGCCGAAGGCTGGGCGCGGTACGGATCCCGTGACGAGCGGATGGCGGACCTGCTGGCCGCGGCGGCCGCCGACCGCGCTCGGGACGGTCGGGCACCACCTCATCGAGTTCATCGAGGCGGGGCCTTGACAGCCGCGAACGCCGAAATGTAGCATGAATACTATCATAGCATAAATACTACATTCCATACAGGACATACGATGGATCTACGCGGCGAAGTCCCGGGGATCGCGCTCGACGTACGTGACCTGCGCATGAGATACGGGACCAGAGACGTGCTGAGCGGCGTGACGTTCACCGCGCGGCGCGGCGAGGTGCTGGCGTTGCTCGGGCCGAACGGCGCGGGGAAGACGACCACGATCGAGATCCTCGAGGGTTTCCGCATGCGGTCGGCGGGTGACGTATCCGTCCTCGGGACCGATCCCGCACGGGGCAACGAAGCGTGGCGAGCCCGGCTCGGCGTCGTGCTGCAGTCGTGGCGCGATCACAGATTCTGGCGCGTCCGCGAGCTGCTCGCGTATTCCGCCCGCTTCTACGTCCCGTTTGCCACGGCCGAGCTCGCGCGGCCATGGGATGTGGACGAGCTCATCGACGTCGTCGGTCTCTCAGCGAGCGCAAATGCCAAGATCATGACGCTGTCGGGCGGGCAGCGGCGGCGTCTCGACGTCGCGATCGGGATCGTGGGCCGCCCCGAGATCGTCTTCTTCGACGAACCCACCGCGGGCTTCGATCCGCATGCGCGTCGCGACTTCCACGATCTCATCCACCGCCTGTCCGACTTCGACAACACGACCATCCTGATGACGACACACGATCTGGATGAGGCCGAGAAGATCGCCGACCGGATTCTCGTGCTCGACGAGGGGCGGATCGTCGCGGATGGCAGTGCCGACCAGCTTGCCCGCGAGCTCACGACCACCGCCGAAGTGCGCTGGACGTCCGGTGGACAACGCCACGTGCACGCCACGCGCGGGAGCGATCCGAGCGACTTCGTCCGGGACCTGCTGAGCAGGACCCCGGACGTCACCGGACTCGAAGTGCGCCGCCCGAGTCTCGAGGACACCTACATGGCACTCGTCCGGCGCGCCGAGTCCAGCCCGTCGCAGGGCGGCGGCAGGCCCGGCGAGCCCGCCGCGAACAACTCCGAGGTGCAGGCATGACCACCGCGAACGCACTCGACGCCCGCCGGGCCGCCGTTCGGGCGGGCCTCTCCCGCGGATGGATCGAGACTCGTCAGAACTTCACCGAGATTGCCTACGTCATCGGTCACGCGATCCCTCTGGTGGGGTATGTCGCCGTGCTGCTGTTCCTGCGCGGGAAGAACGTGCCCGGCACGGACTTCGCCTTTGCCACGATGGTGCTGCCGGGTCTCCTGGGCATGACGATCGTCTATGGCGGGCTCTCGGCCCCGGCCCCGAGCATCACCGCCGACCGCGAAGACGGCACGCTGCTGCGCGCCAAGGCCACGCCGAACGGGATGGTCGGTTACCTCGTCGGCAAGATCGTGATGTTCGCCCTGACGACGCTCCTCAGCCTCATCGCGATCGTCATTCCCGGCCTCATGATCGCGGACGGCCTGGTCCTCGATGCCGGGACGTGGCTGCTGCTGGCACTGCTCTTCGTCGTCGGGATGATGGCCACGGTGCCCATCGGCGTTGCGCTCGGTGCTCTCATGAAATCGTCCATGCAGGCCACGCTGGTGCCCCTGGTATGCACGCTGCTCATGATCCCGTCGGGCATCTTCTTTCCGATCACCATCCTGCCGACGTGGCTGCAGTGGCTGCAGTCGGTGGTGGAGGCCTTTCCGATCTACTGGGTCGGGCTCGGCGCGCGCTCTGCGATGCTCCCCCCGGAGATGGTCGCAGTCGAGATCGGCCGATCGTGGCGCACCGTGGAGATGTTCGTCGTGCTCGGTGTATGGGCCGTGGCGGGCTTGCTGCTCGCACCGGTCCTGCTGCGCCGCATGGCCCGGCGTCAGTCGGGATCCGCGTTGGCCATGACGCGCGAACGCTACATGTCCAAGGGCTACTGACCGTGGAAGAATCCGGTGGCGTCGTCCACAACCGCCTGGCGATGCTGCGCGTGGAACGCGGCATCTCGCGGCGCGAGCTGGCCGAAGCGCTCGGCGTGCACTACCAGACCATCGGCTACCTCGAACGCGGCGAGTTCAGCCCCTCCCTGCACCTGGCGCTTCGGATCGCGGCCTACTTCGACGTCCCGATCGAGATCGTGTTCTCCCTGAAGCCGTTCAAGCGACTGGGCCGGGCGGAGAAAGAGTGACGCGCTCGCCCACGCCGCCTACGCCCCGTCGTTCCGGGGCAGCAGGAGATCGACCTTGGCCGCGCGGCGCCCCGGTGGCACGCGGAGCGACAGCGCCGCCGGCTCATGGCCCTGCTGCGCGGCCTCGATCGACACGAGCTGGTCCGTCGGGATGCCGCACACGTGGTACCGCCCCTCCGCATCCGAACGCGCGCGCTGCTCCTTCGGCGGAGCATGCGGCGCCGCGGCCCACGTGAACCGCACGTCGGTGTCGGGGAGCGCCGCTCCGAGCTCGCCCCTGGCGCTGATCACCAGGCCGTGCACGAGGACGCCGCCCTCGGCTCCGCACCGGGCCGGATCGGACAGCGTGGGATCGTGCAGC
This sequence comes from uncultured Gemmatimonas sp., assembly GCA_964621045.1. Lineage (GTDB taxonomy): Bacteria > Gemmatimonadota > Gemmatimonadetes > Gemmatimonadales > Gemmatimonadaceae > JAABRT01. The sequence goes on along the minus strand of CAZUKU010000035.1, from coordinate 10,941 downwards.
GTCGAGTCGGGCATCAGCCGTCCCGATCCGTCGACATGATCCGTGTCTCCCGTCGTGTAACGCGGCCATGCATTCACGGTCGTCTCGAGCACCTCCCCGCGCAGCACCTGGATGCCGGTCACCTCCCGAAGACGGCCGGACATCCCGTCACGGCGTCTCAGCACCGTGGCTTCCCCCAGCCGCGGCATGCGGAGCTCCCAGCCGTCCACGAACCGGAGGCCGCTGCCGAGGTGGGTGAAGGACAGCCATCCCCCGGCGTTCGCCTGCTCCACGGCGGGCTCGGCGCCGGCATACGAGAACTCGAGCCGGCGCAGCTCCGACGTGGCGGTGTCGAGCCACAGCGTGCCCTTGACCTCCACGATGCTCCCCCGGAGGCGGGCCGGCCGGAATCCCACACCGGTCCAGCCGGCCCGGTCGCCCGTGCCCTCCACGAGAAACAGGCAGTAGTTGGCGATGAACCGGTCGTCGGCCAGCACCTCGGCATCGGGCGCGCGGTATGCCATGCTGCCGTCGCGGTTCCGGGTCACGTAGCCCACCCTGGCCAGCGAATCCACGGAGAGGCTCCGGAACATGCGCAGGGAGTCGGACACGAACTCCTGGTGGCGCGCGGGCATCGATCCTTCCGTGGTCGTCACCCGCACGCGCGTGCGGATGGGATCGTCCGGCGAGACGAGCTGCGACGCGAGGAGCGCCGTCCGCGCGTTGTGAAAGAGCCGCGCGACCGTGGACGCGCCGTCGGGACGTACCCGGCAACGCGAATCGGCGGCCGTGCGCACAGGGTCGATCACCACCGAGATGTCGGTGAGGGTGCGGCTCACCTCGCGCTGCTCACCCGCGGCCAGATGCACCGTGTCGAGCACCTGCGGCTCCAGGCCGATATGCAGCGCCCGGATCACGAGCGGCTCCGTGGTGACGCGCACATGCCTGCCAGAGTGACGACATACACTTGCGGAGCATCGTTGTGCACACTGGGCAAGTGGTGCTCGAAGCGCAAGCGACGAAGCCGGGGGCGACCGTCTACTGCCGCCGCGCCCCCGCCAGCGCCGCCTCGACCGCGAACTCCGTGTTTGGCGCGATGCGGATCGGGACCGCGCTCTCCATGGTATGCCCATCACCGAGGGTGATTGTATGCGCGGGGCCCCAGCACCAGGCGGCGCCGGCGATGGTCACGCCACACGCCCCCGAGATCCGGGCGAATGCGTGCCCCCCCGCGACAGGGGTCGGTACCGGCCGTTTCGCCGTCGTGCCGTCGCCGAGGAAACCCGTCCTGCCATTCCCCCAGCAGAGGCCGACGTTGGATGTCGTGACCCCGCACGTCATTAGCCACCGAGTATCGATGCTTCTGAACGTATGATTGCCCGCGACCCTCACCGGGGCGGCGGCGGTGGTGGATAGACCGTCTCCAAGCTGCCCGTCGCTCCCGAGGCCCCAGCACCAGGTTTCTCCGGACGTAGTGAGGCCACAGGCATGACCTTCATCCGCAGAGATCCTGGTGAAGGTGTGGCCTCCGGTTACCGGAGTCGGCACGAGGGCGCCGTCCTCCGAACCGGTTCCCAGCCATCCCCCGCCCCAGCACTTCCCCGTACCGTTGGTCGTGACTCCGCAGGTGATCCCTCCGCCGGCCGAGATGGATCGATAGGTGTCGTCGTCCGCGACCGGGGTGGGTTCATGCCGCGGCTGCGTTCCGCCGTAACCCAGTATGCCGCCCCCGCCCCAGCCCCAACAGAGGATCTCGCTCGCCGGAGTGATGCCGCAGTTGTGGCTGATTCCGGCCGAGAGCGTCGTGAAGCGGTGGCCGCCCACGACCGGCACCGGCACCGCCGAAGTCGATGCAGGCCCGTTGCCCAGTTGCCCCGAGGCGTCGCTCCCCCAGCACCACGCTTCGCCTGCGCGCGTCAACGCGCAGGTATGTGTGGAGCCGACGGCGATCGTGGCGAAGACGTGGCCGCCCACGACGGGAGCGGGCGTCGTCCGATGGACGTCGTCGCCGGTACCCAGCGCGCGATAGAAGTTCGAGCCCCAGCACAGGGCGGCGCCGTCCACCGTCACCCCGCACCGGTGGTTGCTTCTGCCGCTCAGCGTCTCGCCATGGACCCGCGGTCCGATGATGAACTCCCGCGACCCGCTCGCAGTGCCGCCGTTGATGACGCCCACGGCGGTCGTGCCCGCACTGATCACATCCGCCGCCGGGATCATCGCGGTCAGGCGGGTCGGGGACTGGTACGTGGTCGGCCGCGCCGCGCCGTTCCAGTGGACGATCGAGGACGGGGAGAAGCCGGCTCCTTCGACGATCAGCTCGAAATCACCGGCATCCGCGGGTATCGCGGCCGGCACGAGCCTGCCGATTTCGGGGGCTCCCTCCAGCTCGAGCAGGGCGAACGCGCTGAAGCCGTTCGTCACGCCCGACGCGGTCCGCGTGCCGGGATCGACGGAGTCGTCGGGAAGCGGCGTCCAGGTCGCTCCGTCGTGGCGGTGGACGCGGAGGCGATCGGCACGGGCGTCCGAGGGAAGCGACTCCGCCGTCCAGCGCAGCCGGACGGTCACCGGGCTGGCGAACGCGAGGCCGTCCGGCCCGAGGGTGAACGCGGTGCCCGGCACCAGCCGCTGGTGCGGCGGGGGATCGGCCACCGGGGCCACGGTAATCGCCGTGCCCGTGCTCACGGCGCCCGGTGGCATCACGAGCGACACGGCCCCGCCTGCGGCCTCGATCGTGCCGCCTGCGGCGGTAACGTATCCGCCGTCGACCACGGTCACCGTGACATCGGCCGATCGTCCCTCGGCGGTCGCCGTAATGACCGCGCTGCCAACGGCCACGGCAGTGACGACACCCGTGGTGCTCACCGTGGCCACGGCGGCGTTGGCGCTGGCCCAGGTGATCGCGCGGTCCTCGAGCACGACGCCGGCCGCATCCCGGGCCGTGGCGGTGAGCAGAGCCGGCTGCCCCGGCACGAGCACGCCGGCTGGCGCCGCGAGCGTGAGTGTGGCAATGGGCACCGGGATCACGGTCACGGTGGCGCTCCCGGTGATGCCCTCGCTGGTGGCGCGGATCTCGGCGGTGCCGGGCGCCACGGCGGTCACGACGCCCGTGGCGCTCACCGTGGCCACGGCCGCGCTGGCGCTGGTCCAGGTGAACGCGCGTCCTTCGAGCACGGCGCCGGCGGCGTCGCGGGCCGTGGCCTGGAGTGGGGCCAGCTCCCCCGGCACGAGCACGCCGGGCTCGGCGATCGTGACCGTGGCGATCGGGACCGCGGTCACGGTCACCGTGGTGCTCCCGGTGACCCCCTCGCTGGTGGCGCGGATCTCGGCGGTGCCGGGGGCCACGGCCGTCACGAGGCCGGTGGCCGACACGGTGGCCACGCTGCTCGCACCCGAGCTCCATGACACGGCGCGCGGGAGGGCGGCGCCGGCGGCATCGCGCGGCGTGGCGGTGAGTTGCGTGGTGGTGCCGGCCACGAGGGACGGGCTGGCCGGGGTCACACTCACCGAGGCGACATCCGGTGGGGGCGGTGGCGGGGCCACGGGGTCCCCGCCTCCGCCGCACGCGACCAGGAGGCTAAGGGCGAGTGCGACGAAGCACGGGGGGAGGGAGCGCATGGGAGCCGTGGGCAGAAGCCGGGGTGTCACGCCGAACAGCGCGACTGTCCCGAACGACGCGTAAAAACCGGCCACGCGCGGCTCACATCATTGCCAGCCCGGCACGCGTCCCGCCTGTTCGATCCACCGCTGCATCTCCGGTCCCTGCGCTTCCTCCAGGGTCTTCACCTTGACGTAGCGGGACCCCTCGCCGAGCGGCGGCGGATCATCGAAGTCCGCGCCGCCGAGGAAGACGACATTCACGGAGACGTCGTAGGCGACGAGCTCGATGACCCATCCGAGTTCCGGCAATCCGTAGTACGCCTTCTTCCACTTGACGGCGTAGTGAAGCCCGGGAATCGTTGCGCGGATCGACTCGTCCAGCCACTTCACGATCGGATGCAGATCCGGCATCACACGCCGGATCCAATCCTCGATGTCGGCGTGGCTTTCCGATGGCAGGGGTGGCTTCCGGGTCGTATCCGGCTTGCGTGATTTCGGCATGGTTCTCCTCTCTGGTCTGACTGTCGATCAGCTCGATTCTTCGTTCGTCGGCCGATTGTGCCATCCTCCGAACGATACACGCCCGACGCCGAAACGGATTCACCGCGGGAGATCGGGCTCCACTCGGCGAACACGCACGGAACGGACGGCTCGCGCGCCCATGGGCACGCGGACATGCGTCGTGTCACCAACCACGGTGACCGACGGCGCGATTTCGAGATCGCCGGCTGCACCGGCCTCTTCGGCCGTTTCGTCGAGACGGACGGCATGCACCTGCACATCCGGGTATGGAATCACCCACGTCGCAGTCCCCGGACTCTCGAGCAGATTCACGGCACGCAGGATGACGCCGTCTCCATCTTCCGCGGGCTTGATCGCCGACGCCACGACTCCGTGGCCGCTGAGCGCAACACCGGGCACGGTCACCGATGCATCGGCCGGCGCATCACGCCATGTGTGCCCCGTGAGAGGACGCAGTACCGCGTCCGCGCACGCCTCGATCGCGGCGACATCCACGGGTCCGCCCGGGAGCACGGCGAAACGCGCCTGCAACCGGCCGGGCCCCTGTGCCCGCGGAATGCGCGCCGGCCAGCCGGCGTGCCCCGGACGCTCCGGCAGATCGCCGCGCGACAGCTCGCCCGTGGCGCGCACGAGCGTCACGGCGACGTGCCCGTCATCGAGCGCTTCGTACTCGGCGAGCCCGTCGCTCACGATCGTGGTGGCGTGCGTGTGATCATGCAGCGTGACCCAGCGATGGAGCGGCGCGGTGCGCACGACGTGTTCGGCATCGGCCGCTTCACGCGGCAGGACGAGCGGCACACGCTCCACGGGGCCGAACGCCGCGTCGGCGAGCACGCGCGGGGCCACGATGCCACCGGCGAGCAGGAGGCGCAGCCGGTGATCCGGCGTACGATCGAACGCGCGCACTTCCACGCCGAGCCATGATGCGCCGGCGTCGAGCGTGAGACGGAGCCGTACGCGGATGGGTTCGAGGCGCGCACGCCCCCGGCGTGATTCGGCCGATGGTTCGCTGCCGAAGCCGGCCGGCGCGATCGCCGCGCGTTCCGCGGCTTCGCCGTCATCCGGCCCATTCCGGAAAGATACCACGGAACGGCCATCGAATGCGAGATCCGGCGGAACGGGATCGCGCGGTATGCGAAGCACGGCCGTCACGTCGATCACCGCGCGCAGCGGCCCGCGGGCCCGCACGCGCGTCCGCACCACGGGCAGACGATGCACCACGCCGCGCGGCGCGGGCGTGTAGGCGTCCCCCGCGTCACGCTGCCATGTCACGTGCAGCGCATCGTGCAGCGTGCGTGCGTGCGCCGCGTCGTGCAGCGAGACGCGGCCGTCCTGTACGGTGAGGCGAAGCCGGCCGTTGTCCATGAGCAACGCCGCGCCATCGTGCCGGACGGTGACGGGAACCGGTGGCGTCTCCTCGGCCACCGCGCCGTCGTCCGTAGTCATGGACCAGAGCCGCAGCCCCATGGCCGGCACGGCCTCCTCCTCGCGCACCCACACGAGCGCGCGCGTGGCGTGCACGAGGTCATCGTCGGGATAGTGATGCGGCGACTCGCGCCGCGCGTGCGCGAGACGAGTGCGGAGCGGCTGCACGTGAAGCCCCGCGGGCACCGCGCGAAGGAGCGGTTCGCGTGTCGTGCGCGGCCGAGACGCCTGCGCGGAGGCCGGCCCCACGGCCACGTCGCCGATCGTGGTGAGCAGTTCGACTTCGGCCACGCCCCAACGCGGTTCGGCGGCGCGGTTCCGGATCACGAGACGTGGATGCCATGCGTCACGCGTGATGGCACGCGCGACCGCGGCATCGCGCGACAGCAGCGTGTCGAGCGCGTCGTGCCGGAGTCCTCGCGCCTGCGCGCGGACGGACGCGAGCCGGTGATCGAGCGCGGCCGCGACCGCGTCCACGGAACAGCCGCACAGCGTGTCGTGCGGCAGCGTGCGAAGGAAGGTGCGCCAAGCCGCGTGGAGCAGCGCGGGGTCGGGGCTCGGCACACGGGCGAGCCGAGCCAGCGCCATCCACGGTTCCACGTCCCAGCGGAGCATCGCATCGGCGCGCGCCACGCCGCGCTTCTGCCAGGCGCGCGTGCCGAACGTGCCCTGCAGCGTCCACGTGCAGCCGTACGAATCGCGGAGCTCGCCGCGAACGTCCGGCAGCACGATCCGCTCCGCCGCGGCCCGGAGCGTGCGAGCCCACTGCGTCAGCGAGGATCGGTGCACGATCGCGTGCGCGGGCTCGTGTGCCGCGGCCGCGAGCGCATCGATGGCCTCGTCGAGCCCCGGCTGCCGCGCGTGATGATCGGCGCCGTTGGTGAGCAGCATCACACCGGTCGTCGCGCGTGCGCCTGCGGATTCGGCGAGATGTCGCCAGCGCGCATCGGCGGCGGCCGGCTCGACCGGCAGCGCGCTGCCGTATTCGTAGCCGTCGGGCGGCAGGTGCCAGAGCAGCACGCTCGACCCGTCGGGCGCGGTCCAGCGCGCCGAGTCTCCCGCGGGCCACCGCGGGCCACCGTATCCTCGCCACACCACGGCCACGTCGAGCCCGAATCCCCGCGCCAGGGTGGGAAGCGCGGCCGGATGCCCGAACGCGTCCGGCGAATAGCACACCGGCGGCGGCGCGGCGCCGAACCGCGCGAGCACGCGGCGCCCCGCGAGCAGGTTGCGCACCAGCGCCTCGCCCGACGGGATGAGCTCGTCGGCGAGTACGTACCATGGGCCGGCTTCGAGCGCGCCGATCGAGAGGTGAGCCCGGAGGCGCGCCTCCCACTCGGGGTGCACGGCCAGCACGTCTTCGAGCACCACCGCCTGGCCATCCAGCAGGAAGGGGCGGGCGGGGTCCGGGGCACCGGCCAGCACATCGTCCACAAGCGCCACGAGGCGCTGCACGAAACGCGCGGCCGGGTGATACCACTCGCGATCCCAGTGGGTATGGGCCACGACGTGGACGTCCAGGCCATGGGCGTGGAACGGAGGAGACGGGTGCGCGGAGCTCACGCGGGCAAGGTAGCCGCCGCCCGCATCCCGGTCACGTCCCGGTGCCGAAGTACCGACCCGAGCTCACCCCTTGTGCACATGCCCTCCCGGAGGGAGACAGCTTTCAGGATGTCGGAGGCCTGGTGCCTGGCGGCTCGTCGCTTTCCTTCAGTTCGGCAGCTCCTGACGTGACGCGGCCGGCGAGAGTCGCAATGAGCGTCGCGCCATCAACAGAGTACTGCTGGCGGTCCCACTGCCAAGCAGGCCGGACAAAAGCAGTAACCCGAACGCCGAGACATCGATACCGGCAACCAGCATGTGCGCGCTCACCGCGACCAGCGCCCCGCACATGCCGAATATCGGGAGGGACAACGATTCCAGCGTCCGCGCCCGGCGCGACAGACAAATCACCAACAAGGCGAAGCCGGCGCCCATCGCGGCCCCATACACGAAACCATACTGCACGCCGGGAAGCAGGCTCTCGATCAGCGCATGCCAGCTTCCATGCACAGGACGCACGAGGTGGCGCCCGATCCGGAACAACACCGCAACGGCACTCCACACCACAGCCCACGCCAGAGCGGTGCCTGCTACGCCGCGTACCATGCGCCATATCTTCATGGCGGTGATCCTCCGTGTATGTCACCTGGTATCAGCCGAGCATGAACTCCCTGCAGCTCGACTGCGCTTGCTTGATCTACTCGAATCCGGTGGATCCGTCATCTTATGACCGTTCTGGTGAGGGCGCCAGCTCCATTGCGTCGAGTACCGGCAGCGGCCGGTTCGACCGGCAGCGCGCTCCGTGCCCGCAGCCATCGGGCGGCGGATGCCAGAGCAGCACGCTCGACCCATCGGGCGCGATCCAGCGCGCCGTGTCTCCCGTGGGCCAGCGGCGCTGCCATACCCTCGCCACCCATGGCCACATCGAGCCCGAATCTCCGGCCGGAGGCTGGTTCGCGAGGGACACGCGGGCAAGGTAGCGCTCGCCCGCGTCCGGGTCACGGTGTGGCATTCCGGGGACACGCGTTCACCATCGGCCGTTGACCCACGGGGAGCGCCCGTCGACCTTTCAGGGATGGACTTCATTTCGGATTTCTTCGACCGGCTCCGCGACCTGCCGGCGCTCGTGCAGTGGGCCGGCTATGTGGGGCTCACGGCCATCATCTTCACGGAAACCGGGCTGCTGATCGGTTTCTTCCTTCCCGGTGACTCGCTGCTCGTCACGGCCGGCCTGCTCTGCTCGCAGCCCGAGTTCGGACTCAACGTGTACATTCTCGGCGTGCTCCTCACGGCCGCCGCGATCGTGGGCGACACGGTAGGCTATCACATCGGCAAGGTGACGGGCCCGCGCATCTTCACCCGCGAGGAGTCGTTCTTCTTCCGCCGCGCGCATCTGCTGCGGGCGCAGGCCTTCTACGAGAAGCACGGCGGCAAGACGATCATCATCGCGCGGTTCGTGCCGATCATCCGCACGTTCGCGCCCGTCGTGGCCGGCGTCGGCCAGATGCAATACCGTTCGTTCGTGATGTTCAACGTGGTGGGCGGCGTGCTGTGGGTGTGGAGCATGCTCTTCACCGGGTACTTCCTGGGCCGCTGGGTGCCGGGCATCGACCAGCACATCGAGAAGGTCATCCTGATCGTGATCTTCCTGTCCATCCTGCCGGGCATCATCGCGTGGCTGCGCGAGCGCACGCGTCCCGGCTCGTCACCGGCCTGATCCGTTTCCGTCGGCGCGCGTCGCCGTCATCCTTCGTCCACTCTCCGGAGAGTCCCGCCATGAGCCATACGCTGCCCGCCCTGCCCTACGCGTTCGACGCCCTCGAGCCGCACATCGACGCGAAGACGATGGAGATCCATCACGGGAAGCATCACCAGACGTACGTCACCAACCTGAACGCGGCGCTCGAGAAGGCACCGGAGCTCGCGGACCGGTCGCTCGACGACCTGCTCGGCGACCTGAACGCGGTGCCGGAGTCGATCCGCACGGCGGTGCGCAACAACGGCGGCGGACACTGGAACCACGCGCTGTTCTGGACGCTGATGTCGCCGAACGGCGGCGGCGAGCCCGGCGGGGACGTGGGCGCCGCGATCACGAAGGCGTTCGGCGACTTCGCGTCGTTCCGCGAGAAGTTCCAGGCCGCGGCCATGGGGCGGTTCGGGTCCGGCTGGGCGTGGCTCGTGTCGGACAACGGCGCGCTCTCCATCACGAGCACGCCGAACCAGGACAACCCGCTCATGGAAGGCAAGACGGCGATCCTCGGCCTCGACGTGTGGGAGCACGCGTACTACCTCAACTACCAGAACCGGCGCGCGGACTACGTGGGCGCGTGGTGGAACGTGGTGAACTGGAACGAGGTGGCGAAGCACTACGGGGCGGGCGGGAAGTAGGAGCTCGGCCTTTTCATCTGTGTCATCTGCGTCATCTGTGGAACTGCAACGGAATCCACAGATGACGCAGATGACGCAGATGGAACAGCGGATGGCGCAGATGGGAGAGGAGCGGGAGACCGGCCTGCGCTTCGGCCGACCGCGTGCTCAGTACAAGGGGTAGATGCGGCCCAGCCCGGGCGGACCGCCGAGTTCGATCGCGCCCACGAGACGCCGCTCCAGGAGATCCACGACGAGCAGCCGGGAGGGTTGGACGATCAGGCCTCCCGCGCCGCTCTTCACGTAGGCATACCGGGGGTCCGATCCCTGCACGGCAAATCCCGTGTTCAGTGAGGAAAGCCCGAGCGGCGTGGCAACGTCGACCGTGCCAATCGGCAGCAGATCGTCGGTATAGAGATGCAGCAGGCCGGCGCCCGGGCTCAGGTGGTGTGCTCCCGCATCAGTCAGCATGAGCTGCCGGAAGCCCGGCATGTAGGAGATCAGGCCCGCACTGGCGCTGGCCATATGGGCCGTGACCGTTCGGGTGGACAGATCGAAACGCATCAGGTCCCGGGAACCGCGCAGGTAGATCGTGTTGGGATCGGGAGTGAGCACGATATGCCAGAGCGCCTGGCGTCCCACGGCATCGGCGCTGATGGAGTCGATGAGGGCGAGGGATCGCGGATGCAGCAGATAGGCAGCGGCGTGTTCTCGGAGTGGCCCTGGAGCGCCTGGTACTCCCACCACCAGTAGCGCGCCCTCCGGCAAGGTCGTGCTCGGCGGCAATGCCGTGAATGCCGCTGCAACCTGAAGGTTCCATGGCCCGCTGAAGGCGACCGGACGCCGGGTGGCTACATCCACAGCGGCGATCCCGAACACCGTATCGACTTTCGCGTAGCCGACGTAGACTGTCGTGCCGTCGTGCGACACCGCCATATCCTCGCCCCCGTACAACCCGATCCCGTCGATCACGCTGGGGTTGGATTGCACTCGCATGGGGAGGCGCCAGCTTATACTACCCGACGCGATATCGACCGCTATCATTTCCTCGCGATGAACTCCGCTGCCGGGCCGGCATTCGCACACCCAGCCGTACATCGTGCGACCATCGGCAGTCAGCGCCTGAGCGGTGAAGAAATCCTCCTTGAGCACGCGCCGCACCAGCCGACCGGCTCGCACATCGACCACTGACAGGGAGGCGTTGCCCGCGCCGGGAAGCATGACGAGGTCGCCCGAGGGAACCGCCGGAAAGAGCGGCCCGTCGGACGTGCAGGCCGTGAAGGCGACGGCGAGCAGCAGCGTATACGCCGCGGTGCGAAGTCGCGTGCGGCTCCCTGTGTTATCGCCGAGCGTGCGCTCAGGCTCATGACTCATGCGTCCCAGCATGTCGGTGCTGCCCCGGTAACTGTGACGGACCGACTCGCTCCGCCGCTCCGTACTCCGGCATCTCCCACATTGGACTTGACCCGGTTTGATGGACACCGGGTTTAGGCGGCGCGAAGCCGCTGC
>CAZUKU010000034.1:0-39623 GCA_964621045.1 uncultured Gemmatimonas sp. | reverse complement strand
ACCGCGCCGTGAGCTGGACCTCGAGCGACCCCGCGCGGGCCACGGTGTCCGCCACGGGCACGGTCACGGCCGTCTCCCCCGGCGGGCCGGTCACGATCACGGCCACGAGCGAAGGCATCACCGGCACCGCCACGGTCACGATCACCGCACCCCCGGCGCCGATCCCGTTCGAGTTCGTCACGATGGCCACCGGCTACTCCCATACCTGCGCCCTGACCGCCGAGGGGGAGATGTGGTGCTGGGGGAGCAACGTCGATTGCCGAATGGGCATCATGCCCTGTGGCGGTAACCATCCGCGGCCAGTGCGGGTGGCCACTCCGCTCCGGTTCACCTCCATGGCCCTGAGCTTGTCGTATTCCTGCGCCCTCACCGCCGACGGCGTCGCGTGGTGCTGGGGTCGAGACGGGGGCGGCACGCTCCCGAGCGGCACGAACACCGCGACCCCCGTCGCGGTGGGCGTCGGGCACGTGTTCGAGTCCATCACTGCCGGGTCTGACCATGCGTGCGGCCTGACCGAGGGCGGCAGCGCCTGGTGCTGGGGGTCGAACGTGCTGGGACAGCTTGGCGCCAGCGGGATTGCCGACGTGTCGCCGGTGCCGGTGCCGGTGCAGGGGGACCACGTGTTTACGAGCCTGGGTCTCGGTTTCCGCCATTCCTGCGGGCTGACGCCGTCGGGAGAGGTCTGGTGCTGGGGAAACAACCAGACCGGCCAGCTCGGCGACAACTCGACCGTCTCCCGACCGGTACCCGGCCGGGTGGGCGCCGGGCGTGTCTTTGCACATCTCACCGTAGGCCAGACGCACGGCTGCGGGCTGATCGCCTCCGGGGCCGCCTGGTGTTGGGGGTCCAACATCGTGGGTCAGCTCGGCGACGGCACCCAGTCGAACCGCCTCGCACCGGTCCCCGTCTCCGGGACGGACGTGTTCGTCAGTCTGCATGCCACCTACCTGGCCACCTGCGGCCTGCTCGCGTCGGGTGAGGCCCGGTGCTGGGGGGACAATTTCAACGGCCAGAGCGGCACCGGCAGCACGGAGTTCCGCCTGCTCACCCCCACGAGTGTCAGCGGATCGCACACCTTTGCGTGGCTCACTTCGGGCCTCAGCACCCACCTCTGCGGCCGCACGACCGGCGGCGCGATCTATTGCTGGGGGGGCAACTCGAGCGGCCAGCTCGGCGACGGCACCACCACCATGCGCACGGTGCCGACGCAGCTGCCCCTGCCCGAGCCCTCGAGAAGGTAAGCACGACACGGGTGCGCAAAAGGGGGCCACGGCGCGGGTGAGATTCGAACTCACGAGACCCTTTCGGGCCCGCCGGTTTTCAAGACCGGTGCAATCAACCGCTCTGCCACCGCGCCAGAGGGGACAAAGTTAGCCGCCGGGACGCGGAGGGGACAACGGTGCGCGCGCGTTCGGTTCTCCGGGCGCGCCGTGCGCGCTCGATGCGAGCGGTAAGTTTCAGTGTGCGAGATCGTGGTCTTTCCCTGCATGTGTCGACGACGGTATTCCGGGTGGGCGTTGCCGTGTCGCGTCCGCTCCGGGTAAGCTGTGTGCTGGCGTGCATGACGTTTGCGGCGTGCGTGGATCGCGCGGCCGAGCAGGGTGACCGCGCGAATGATGTGCTTCCCTCACGGGACTCGGCGAGCGCCGATCGGATCGACGTGGTCGCGTCGGTTCATCCGATGCCGGATTCCACGGAGAACACAGCGCCCGTCGTTGATCGTGCTTCGGTGGTCGTCGCGCCGGAGCGCTGGCCCGACGATGTGCGTGCATCCGGACGCAGACCCACGTCGGTGCGTCTGCGGTCCCGCTGGAGTTACGCGGCGTCGTGGGACGACACCACGATGCTGCAGCCGGCGCAGGCCACGGTCACGCAGCGGACGGTGATCGTGTACGACAGGGGACACGTGGCGCTGCTCGGTCTGCGTCGCGAGGACGGCGTGCCACGCTGGCGTCAGGGACGCCAGGGCAGCGGACCGGGCGAGATCCAGCGGGGCGCGATGACACAGGCCTCGGATACATCGGTCTACTTCTTCGATGACGGCCTGCGACGACTCACCGAATGGTCGGATACCGGGGGGCTGTTCGCGTCGCGCGCCGTGTCGAGGATCGGTCTGATCCGCGGGCTGTGCCGGACAGACGACGGAAACGTGTACGTCTCGATCGTTCCCGACGGCCAGCAGCATTTCCTCGGCCTTGCCCGACTGCCGGCCGGTGCCGATTCGGCGGTGGACCAGCGGTCGCTTCCCTTCGACCGGCCCATCCACCGCACCGGCATGGATGCGCAGATGCCCATCTTTCCACTGGGTGACGGATCCTGTGCGCTGGGGCCGCTCAACGAGTCGTGGATCGTGTTCTTCTCGGACATCGACGCCATGCAGCGCGTGGCGCTGGTGGAACATGTGCCCGTGCCGACCGTCGTGGAGACGAAAGCCGGCGAGGGTATGCAGATAGGCTTTGCGGGCGACGCATTCTCCGGCGTGCGCGGTGTTGCGCGATTCGGCGACTTCATCGCGGTCGCCTTCGGAGGCCGCACGTCCGCAAGGCGGCGGCTCGTCGACGTCTACCATCGGGATCCCTGGCGCTACGAGGGGAGCATCGTGCTGCCGGGGGTGGTCCAGTCCATTTCCGCCCGCGATTCCACGTTCGTCATCGTATCCGAGGACACGACCGGCTTCGGACGAATCGACGCGTTCACCGTGGATGCATCGCGGGTTCGATGAGATGACGCGAGCCGCTACGCCCGCCCGATGGCGAGCAGCGTCTCCGGCGGTTCCTGCAGCACGCGGTGCATGGCCTGCGTGTTCGTGAATCGCGACGCGATCGGTGCCAGCACACGGTCCCGCAGGAAGCGCACCGCGGGACCGGTCTGCTCGGCGAGAGCGCCGAGCCGCGCCGACGTGTCGGCCACGAGGCGTACCGCGGGCCGGCGGCGTGCGTCCCACGCGGCGAGCGCGCGCGCGAGATTGTCGCCGCGGCGGAGTTCGTCGAGTAGCACGGCGGCATCCACGAGCGCGCTGTTCGCGCCCTGTCCGAGATTCGGCGCCATGGCGTGTGCGGCATCGCCGAGCAGGGCGAGCCGTCCGTCCACGAATGTGCGGCAGTCCACGCGAATCACCTCGTTCACGAGCAGTGCGTCGAACGAAGGGATGGCGGCGAGGAGCGAAGCGGCGGCGGGATATGCCCGCGTCCATTCGGCGCGGAATGCCGCGAGATCGCGTGCTTCGAGCGCGGTCCGGAGTGCGGGCGTGCCGCAGGAGGCGAAGAGATAGGTGCCGCCGTTCACGTGCATGCTGCCGAACACGCCGGCGGACGTCCACGCTTCCACGCCGAGCGCGGCGCCGGACTCCACGAGCGCGCGCACGTAGCGGATGCCGGTGCCGCGCACGCGGGCGCCGAAGGTTCCGCTGTCCCGCACGCGCGAATGCACACCGTCGGCGCCGATCACGAGATCGGCGTGCAGCGTTTCCACCTCGTGTCCCGCGCGCACGGTCACGGCCCCGTCGGGCCGCGCGTGCGTCACCTCGACGCCGAATCGCGTGTCGATGCGAGGTTCGGCGGCGACGGCGTCGAGCAGGATCTCCTGCAGCGTGGAGCGGCGCAGCATGGCAACCCGTGGCGCGGGCTGCGGCGCGGCCAGGAGCGTGCGGTCCGCGGCATCGACGATGCGCATGCCGTGGACAGGCCGAGCCACGGCGAGCGCGGGGCCGAGCCCGAGGGATTCGAGCACGGCGAGGCCGTTGGCCGCGAGCGCGATGCCGGCGCCCACGGCGCGGGGCTCGGCGAGGCGTTCACACAGCGTGATCCGCGCGCCGGCACGCGCGAGCAGCAGGGCCGCGGCCGAACCGCCGGTGGCGGCGCCGGCCACGATGACGTGGAGATCGGAGAGGCGCATGAGTGTCTGGTAGAGAGTGCGCGTGGAACATGCGCAACCGGACAGACGCACGCGATGGTGCAGATGTACCAGGCGGGGTACCGGGGGAATGCCAGGCGCCGGACGTGCTAGGGGGTGCCTCCCCGCGGCGAGATGACGGCGTCGAAGACATGGGTCGAGCCGTCGGGCTGCGCGATGGTGATCGTGACGGTATCGCCGAGCCGGATGTCGAGATGTCCGTTGTTCGGATGCACGGCGCCGGTACGCTCGGCCAGGCGCATGCCGCCCTTGAGGCGGGTATGCTCGGTCCTTCGCGACATGCGACCGACGACGCCAAGCTGGGCGAGATACGCCGACTGCACGCCGGACTGCCGCGCCAGCCAGGCCGAAACGGCCGGCACCTCGTCCGGTTCGAAGACGAACAGGGTGCCGCTGGTTCGGTGTGCGCTGAGTGACGTGAAACGTGCGCCACGCCGGTCGAGCCGGCCGGAAAGCCGTTCGAAGTCGGTGCCGTCCGCGAGGTCGATGCGCAGCGAATGACAGGAGCTGATGCCGGGACAGACGTCGCGCGACAGGAACAGCCGTTCGGTATCCCCCGCGGAGGTGGTCACGGTGACGGGCACGCGGACATCGCGCGGGAACGGCGTGACCGAATCGCGCGGGAAGGCCGTGACGGTGAAGATCGTGACACCCCACTGCACCGACACGCTGCCATCGGCGATGAAGGCGGGCTGTACCCCAGGCGCGTCGTTGCCGAGGAGCTGGTCTAGGCAACCGGTCGTACCGAGAGCGGCCGCCAGAAGTGCGGCTGCGGCGTGTTGTGCGCGTCGTGTCATGATGCGGACGTTCTCACTCGGGCACGACGATATTGACGACATGATCGGAGCCATCGGGCTGCGCGATGGCAACGGTGATCGTGTCGCCGGAAACGATTTCGAGATAACGGTTGTGGCGGGTCACGGTGCCGGTGCGTTCGGCCATCCGCACGCCGCCGGTGATGCCGGCGTACAAGGTCATGGTGTCGGGTCCCCAACCTGCCACTGCCAATCCCGACCGGCCCACCGAGGGGACGCCATGCCGGCTGTTCAATCGGAACGCAATCCTGGGAATGTCGTTCGGCTCGAGGACGAACAGCTGGGCCGATGTGTACCGTGCATTCACCATGGTAAAACGGGCGCCGAGGCGATCGAGATCGCCGGCGATGCCGTTGACATCCGCTTCCGCTGTGAAACTGATGCTGAGGGTGTGACAGAACGTGGTACCGGAGCAGAAACGCCGCGAGAGGTAGAGGCGCTCCGCGTCGCCGGCCGACGTGGTCACGGTGGCCGGCACGCGCACATCGAGCGGGAACGGAGTGGCCGAATCGCGCGGCAGGGCGGAGACGGTGAAGACCGTGGACGGATCCCAGCTCTGGTGTGCCGCGTGGCCGTCGGCCCTGAGGATGAACGTGGGGTGCACTGCGGGTGAGTCACCGCCGCCCAGCAGGCTGTCGGAGCAGCCGGTGAGCGCGAGGGCGCCGGCGAGCAGCGCGATGGTCGCGATGCCGGAGGCATTGAGTGTGCGTCGGGGCATCATCATGGGCGGTTCGGTGAAGGCCGCGGCAAGTACCCGGCCGCTGCTGGCGGCCGGGGTCCTGATCTGCGTACCCGCGGGCACCGGGGAATGACCACCCAAGCCGAGAGGGGCAGACGCACCCTCCCGCGGTCATCCGGCGCTCTACCGCCTCGCCGCCAGGCTCGAATCCCGCACGGCCTTGAACTCCGCGCCCGACGACCACGCCGGCCACGTGCGCATATGCGCCACGCGCCAGCCCACTTCGAGCAGCGCCCGCGCATCCTCCACCGCGCCCGCGAGATCCCAGTCGGGCTTCACCTCGTCGCTCGGCTTGTGATAGTCGTTGGCCGTGTACTCCTCGCGCTTGGCCCTGCCGTACCCTTCCGGCTTGTCGAGGAAGTCGGAACCGGCATTGATGTAGAGCGCGGGCACGCCCTTCTTCGCGAACTCGAAGTGGTCGCTGCGGAAGAAGAAACCCTTCTCGGGCTCGGGATCCGGTGACAGCGTGCGCCCGTCGCGCTCCACCACGGTGCGCAGCACGTCGTCGAGTGAGCTGTTGCCGAGCCCTACCACGGTGATGTCACGCGTGCGTCCCCACTGGTTGATGCCGTCCATGTTGATGTTGGCGAGCGTCTTCTCCAGCGGATGGAGCGGGTTCTGCGCGTACCACTTGGCGCCGAGCAGCCCCTGCTCCTCGGCGGTGAGCGCCACGAAGAGGAGCGAACGCGGCGTGCGTTCCGGGAGCTTCGCCAGGGCGCCGCCGATCTCGAGCAGCGTGGCCGTGCCGGACGCATTGTCGAGCGCGCCGTTGAAGATCTGGTCGCCGGCGTGCATGGTGTCGCGGCCGAGATGATCCCAGTGTGCGGTGAACACCACCCATTCGTCCTTGAGCACGGGATCGGTGCCCTCGAGCTTCGCCACGACGTTCCTGGACTGCACCTCGCGCACGGTGTTGGTGATCTGGAACGACGCGGAGGCGCCGAGCGGCACGGGGCGGAACTCGCGCGTGGCGGCCGCGGCCTTGAGCGAATCGAAGCCGAGCCCCGCGTCCGCGAACAGCAGTTCGGCGGCGTCGCGCGCGAGCCAGCCTTCCACCTGCACGCGGCCCGCGGGACCGCCGGGCACGTTCACGTCGAAGTTCTCGCGCCCCCAGCTTCCGATGACCACGAGATACGGATATCCCGCGGGCTCCGTCTCGTGCACGATGAGCGCGGCAGCGGCGCCGCGCGCGGACGCGATCTCGAACTTGTACGTCCAGCGGCCGTAGTAGCTCATCGCGTCGCCCTTGAAGATGGCGGGATCGAGCGCGTCGCCCGCCGCATTCCGCACGGGCGGATCGTTGATGAGCATGACGACGGTCTTGCCGCGCACGTCCACGTCCTTGAAGTCGTCCCAGCCGAACTCGGGCGCCACCACGCCGTATCCCACGAACACGAGCTCACTGTTCTCGAGCGACACGCTCGGCTGTGGATGCCGCGTGCCCACGACGTAATCCCGCGGGAAGGCGAGGCGCCGCGTGGCGCCGTCACGGGTGATGGCGGCGACGGGCCGCGACGTGATCCCCACGAGATTCACGTTCTGCACCCACGAACCGTCGGGGTTGCCGGGTGCGAGGCCGAGCTGCTGGAACTGCTCGGTGAGATAGCGCACGGTGCGTTCCTCGCCGATGCCGCCGGGCGCGCGCCCTTCGAGCGAATCGTGCGCGAGCACCTGGATGTGGCGCATGAGGCCGTCGCTCGTGAGCGCGGCGCGCGCCGACGTCACGGCGCTGGCATCGGGGATGCCGTCGTCGCCCGTGGCGCCGCCGCAGGCGGTGAGAGCGAGCAGCAGAGCCGCGCCGGACGCCGCGCGCGCGGTGAACGAACGGATCCGGTCCGGCGCGCCCGCGTACACGCGGCGCCGCATGAAGGGAACGGGAGACGGCATCATGGCAGGGACGGAGTGAGGGTGGGCGCGCGGGGAGCGGGCGTGTGCGACTCGAGCAGAGACTGTACGTCCGACGCGATGCGGTCGGCAAGCTGGTCGAGCGGCAGGTCGTTGCGGTCGGTGCCGAAGGGCTCCTCGATCTCGCCGGCCAGGAGCTCGAGCCCCATGGTGGCGAAGAAGGTGAACATGCACGCGATCACGGTGCCGTAGCCGAACTCCTCCACGAGGCCGAACGGCATCACGATCGCGTACAGCACCACGAACTGCTTGATGTACGAGCTGTACGAGAACGGAATCGGCGTGTTGCGGATGCGTTCGCAGGAACCGGTGATGTCGTCGAAGGCGCTGAGGAGCGGCTGCAGGGCGATGCGCGCTTCCACGGGCAGCGCGCCCTGCCGCACGTCGTCGGCCACGGCGCGGTGCAGGAGCCGCACGAGTCGGTTGGGTTCGTGCGTGTCGTCGCTCGCGGCGCGCGGCGGGGCCTTCTTCGGGGACACGCCGTTGGACGACGGCGCCTGGCGCGGCTTGCGGAGATGGGCGGCGAGCAGTGCGGGGAAAGCGCCGATCAGCCGGGTGTACTCACGGCGGCGCGTGGTGTCGGCGGCGTCGAGGTTGGCGTCGAGCGCGTGGGCGAGCGCCCGCGAAACGTTCACGAGCTGTCCCCACAGCTTCCGTCCTTCCCACCAGCGATCGTAGGCGGTGTTGGTGCGGAACACGAGGAGCAGGCCGAGAATGATGCCGAGAATGGACAGGAACGACGGACCGAGCGGCACGGCCACGCGGATGACGTCGGTTTCGATCCACACCACGAGCGCGGCGTAGATGCCGGCGCCGAGCACGTCGAGGAAGAGCGTGCGGAAGACGGGGCTGCGCGGGAAATCGAAGAGGATCCCGAGCCAGTTCTTGGGATCGTAGAAGATCATGGCTGCCAGTCGAGGCGGAGGATCGTGCCGCGTCCGCCCACCCAGGCGGTGTGTCCGAACGCGTCCACGCCGGCGTGCCCGGCATCGCTGACCGTGCGCCAGGTGCGTCCGGCGTCGGAGGTGACGAACACGCCGCCGAAGCCGGCGGCCACGGCGGTTTCGGTGCCCGCGTCCGGCACCCAGGCCACGCCGGTGAGCGCGCCCGGGAGCGGCGGACGCGCGCGCAGCGTCCACGTGAGCCCGCCGTCGGCGGTGACGGCCACGACGGCGGACGCGGTGTCGCCGCGGAGATTGGTCATGTCGCCGGCCACGCCGATGCCGCGCTGCGCATCGCGGAACGCAAGGCCGCTCGTGCCGGCGCTCGCGCTCCGCATGAATGGCGTGTCGTGCGCGCGGAACGTGGCGCCGGCATCGGTGCTCACGAAGAGCCGCGAACCGGGGCCGCCGGTGGCGATGTACACGTGTTCGCCCGCATGCACCACGCAGCGGCCGCTGGCGGCGTACGCGCCTTCGCCGTCGAGCGGAGCGGGCACGGCGTCGGGCGGGAGCAGCGCCCACGTGTCGCCGCCGTTGATGGTGCGCAGGATGTGCGTGCGGCCGTGCACCGCGTCGCCGAACACCACGGCGCGGCGCGCGTCGAGGAAGGAGAAGCAGTCGTAGAACGCGGCGCTGTCGCGGTTCCGCCACTGTTCGCGCCACGACGCGCCGCCGTCCACGGTGCGATAGATGCGGGAGGATTCGCCATTGCCGATCGCGAGAGCGAACGCGGTGTCGGCGCCGAAGGCGTGAATGTCGCGGAACTGGAGCGAATCGCCGCCCGCGACGGGATGGCGCTCCCACGTGGCGCCGCCGTCGGTGGTGCGCACGATGGTACCGCCCGTGCCCGAGGCCCATACCACCCGCGGCGACACGGCATGCACCGCGAAGATGAGCGCATTGCCGCCGATCGGCTGCGCCGTGACACGCGGCGCTGGCGTGTCCGGCGTCTGCGCCGCGAGCGGGGCGCCCGCGGCGAGCACGAGCAACGCGGTGAGACGCCTCACGGCTGTGGAGCCGGCGCGGCCGGCGAATCGGCGGGAGCCGGCGAATCGGGAACCAGCAGCGGCGTGATCGGCCGGTCGCCCGGCATGATGTCGAACTCCGGGCGATCGAGGCCGAACACCCGCGCTCGGCGCATGGCCGTGGCCACCGCGCGCGCCTGGTGGAACACGCTGTCGGAGCGGGCGCCGCGGCCCGCGTTCGCGAGCGCTTCGGAGATGGTGAGACCCGTGATCACGTAGAGATCGGGGATGCCGACCGAGGCATCGTCCACCCAGCCGTTGCGGGCCGCGAGCGAGCGATTCGCCTCGTACGTGTCGACCCAGAGCGCGGCGCTCCGTGTCACGTCCACGTAGCCTTCGCCGCGCACGAGCACGGTATCCACGCCGGGCACGACCGGCGAGTCGGTGATGCGGCGCGCGAGCCCCTGCGTGAGGATATGGCGCTCCATGCCGAGCTGCACCGGATATCCGCCGGCCGTGCGGCTGAAGTAGAGCGGCCGCTCGGGCCACGAATCGCGCATGAGGAAATACACGAGGATGTCGGCGCGCATGAGCGTGGACTCGCGCGCGGTGGCCACGAGGTCGCCCTTCTGGAACGTGCGCTGATCGCCGAGGTCCACGTAGAGCGGAATGGCGTCGGCCTCCTCGTAGGTCATGCGGAGCGCCGGTCCCTCGGGCTTCTTCCACTCGCGGCCGCGGTACACCGCGGGCCCCCGTTCGGCATCGTATTCGTACACGGGACGGCGGATGAGCTGCCGGGTGTACCAGTCGGTGTTGAGGAGCGACGTGTTCACCACGAGCACGTCGCGCCGCACGCCTTCCACTTCCTGCGCGTACCAGAGGGGGAACGTGTCATTGTCGCCGACGGTCACGAGCATGCCGTACGGCTCCACCGAGTTGAGGAGGTCGCGCGCGAAGTCGGCGGTGTCGGTCTGCGCGTTCCGGGACGCCTGCTGCCAGTTGCCCACCATGGGCATGCAGGCCACGAGCAGGAGCGGCGTGGCGAGCAGGAAGCTGCGGCGCGTGGGCACGGTCACGGGGCGGCGTCCGTGGCGCACGGCTTCCGTGCCGAGCAGACTGGCCACGGATTCCCAGAGATACACGAGGCCGAGCGCGGCCCACACGCTCCAGGCGGAGAAGGCCCAGAGATAGAAGTAGTCGCGGTCGCGCACCTCACGCGGCACGCTGTTGCCGAGCTCGGGTGCCTGGGAATGCCCGTACTTGAAGTTGAGATAGTAGATGAGGCCGAGCGTCATGATGAACACGAGCGGTCCGAAGAACGAGAAACTTCGTCGGTCCCGCTGCCAGTGCACCCAGCCGCCGATGAGGCCGGTGATGAGAAAGAACACGGCCAGCGCGTTCTGCAGACCGGGGCGTTCGCCGTAGGCATCGCGCCAGTACTGCCACTTGAAGTACAGCCAGTACATGCCCACCTGCGCGGTGAACGGCGCCTGCCGCTGGCTGAGCTCGGGCTTGCCGTACTGGCCGCGGTTGAAGTTGTACATGAACCGGTCGTACGTGAGCCGGCTGAACGTGCATCCCACGGCGATCTTGTCGGCGCAGCCGGTGGGCTCGCCTTCGTTGATGGCGGGGAAGTGGGCCGCGCGAATGGGCTGCGTGGCGAACGGCGTGGCGCCGAACGCGAGCGCCGCGGCGCAGGCGAGGAGCAGCTTCCAGCGGAGCAGGGTCCGCGGACGGCGGATGAGCACCGCGATGCCCACGGCGGGCGCGGCAAGCATGCCGGCCATGTGGTTGGAGTATCCGAGTCCGAGCAGGAACGCGACGAGCACGAGCAGCCGGTCGGCCGTGCGTCCTTCGGGATCATCGCACCAGCGCACGGTGAGCCACGAGATCGCCGCGATGCCGAGCAGCGACACGGTGTACACCTTCTCGTTCACCACCGACTGGTTCCACACCGTGAACGCGGTCGCGCCGATGAGCGCCGACAGCGCCGCGCCGGTGAGCCGCTGCCACCGTTCGGTGAGCCAGCTCACGAGCACGCGCTCGGTGATGAGGAACCAGAAGAACGCGGAGGCCGCGCTCGAGAGCGCGGCGAGCACGTTGATGCGCATCGCGACGGTGGGCGCGATGGGAAGCAGGGCGAACACGCGGCCGATGAGCACGAAGAGCGGGTTGCCCGGCGGATGCGGCAACCCCACGACGTACGCGGCCGCGATGTACTCGCTCGTGTCCCACATGCTGGTGGTGGGCGCGAGCGTGACGATGTAGAGCAGCAGCACGCCGAGCGAGACGAGCGCCGCGGCGAGATACGACGGCCGGTAGTCGAGCTCGATCTGCGGCGTCGCGGCAACCGGCGTGCCGGCAGCGGTGGCGGAGGATTCGGACATGACGCGGGATCAGTGACGGAAGAGACGCTGGCCGGTGAACACCATGGTCATGCCGTGTTCATCGGCGGCGGCGATGACTTCGGTGTCGCGCACCGAGCCGCCGGGCTGCACGAGCGCGGTAACGCCGGCGGCGGCCGCCTGGTCCACACCGTCGCGGAAGGGGAAGAAGGCGTCGGAGCCGAGCGCGGCGCCGGTGGTTTCGTGGCCGGCGTGCCGCGCCTTGTGCGCGGCCAGGAAGCTCGCGTCCACGCGCGACATCTGGCCGGCGCCGATGCCGATGGTGGCGCCATCGC
The DNA here is from genome assembly GCA_964621045.1 of uncultured Gemmatimonas sp. Taxonomy (GTDB): domain Bacteria; phylum Gemmatimonadota; class Gemmatimonadetes; order Gemmatimonadales; family Gemmatimonadaceae; genus JAABRT01. The sequence goes on along the minus strand of CAZUKU010000034.1, from coordinate 27,666 downwards.
GCGCGAGCACGATGGCGTTCGACTTGACGCTCGCCACGGCGCGCCACACGAACGCGAGGTCGCGGTGCTCCGCGGCGGTGGGCTGGCGCTTCGTGACCACGCTCCAGCCGCGGCCGAGCTCGGGGAGCGTCATGCGGTCCTGCACGAGCAGACCGCCGCGCACGCGCTTGTAGTCCATGTCGCCGGCGCGCCACGCGGCCCGCCCTTCGAGCACGCGCAGGTTCTTCTTGCGGCCGAGGATCTCCACCGCGGCGTCGCTGAACGCCGGCGCCACGATGCATTCCACGAACAGGCTGGAAATGGCTTCGGCCGCGGGCTCGTCGACAGGCACGGTGAACGCGATCACGGATCCGAACGCGGACACGGGATCGCAGGCGAGGGCGCGCTTGTACGCATCCAGCGCGTTCGCGCCGATGGCGAGGCCGCACGGCGTGGTGTGCTTGATGATGGCGCAGCACGGCTCGTCCTGGAACGGCTCGATGGCCAGCATCGCGCCTTCGAGGTCGAGCAGGTTGTTGAACGAGAGCTCCTTGCCGCCCTTCTGCACGAGCGCGCCGAGGCCGTAGCCCGCGGCTTCGGTGTAGAAGGCCGCGCGCTGGTCCGGATTCTCGCCGTACCGGAGCGCCTGCCGCTTCGTGAACGCGAGCGGGTACGTATCGGGAAACGGATCGCCGCGCCGTCCCGCGAACCACTGCGCGATGGCGGCGTCGTACGCGCTCGTGTGCGCGTACACCTTTTCGGCGAGCAGGCGCCGGAGCGGCTGGTCGTCGCCGCCCTCCGCGATCACCTGGAGCACGCCCGCATAGTCGGCCGGATCCACGAGCACCCACACGGCGGCGTGGTTCTTGGCCGCGGAGCGCAGCATGGACGGGCCGCCGATGTCGATGTTCTCGATGGCGTGCTCGTCGGTGACGCCGGGCTTCGCCACGGTTTCGCGGAACGGATACAGATTCACGCACACGAGATCGATCAGCGCGATGTCGTGCTCGGCGAGCGCCTGCATGTGCTCAGGCACGTCGCGCCGCGCGAGCAGGCCCCCGTGCACCACGGGGTGCAGCGTCTTCACGCGCCCGTCGAGCATCTCCGGAAAACCGGTGACCTCGGCGACGTCCCGCACGGTGAGCCCCGCGTCGCGCAGCGCGCGCGCCGTGCCGCCGGTGGAGAGCAGGTCCCAGCCGTGGGACGCGAGGCGCGTGGCGAAATCGACCACGCCGGTCTTGTCGGAAACGGAGAGCAGAGCGCGAGGCACGGAGTCAGCGGTGAAGGGTCAGGAAGAGAGCGCGGTGGAGAGCGACGTCATGAACGGCAGTTCGACATGGCCGCGCGTGCGGCCGTCGTCGCCGAGCGACAGCGTGCCGCCGGCAACGGCTTCCACGACGGCAGGGAGCAGCCGGTGTTCGGCGCGCAGCACGCGCGCGGCGAGGTCGGACGGTGTGTCGTCGGGATGCACGGGCACGGGCCACTGGGCCGCGATGGCGCCGCGGTCGTAGTGCTCGTCAACGAAATGCACGGTCGCGCCGGTCACGCGCGCGCCCGCGGCGAGCACGGCCGCGTGGACGCGCATGCCGTACATGCCCTCGCCGCCGAAGGCGGGGAGCAGGGCCGGGTGCACGTTGAGAATGCGGCCGGACCAGGCGGTCACGACCTCCACGGGCACGAGCCGGAGATAGCCGGCGAGCACGATGAGCTCCACGTCGTGCGCCCGCAGCAGGTCGCGGATCGCGGAGCCGTCGCGGGGATCGGCCAGCACCTGTGTACCCACATTGTAATTACGCGCCCGCTCGAGCGCGCCGGCGCCGGCCTTGTCGGAGACCACGAGCACGATGCGCCCCGCGGCCGCGGCGCGCGGTTCGGCGAAGTGCGCGAGCAGCGCGCCCAGGTTGGAGCCGCCGCCGGAGGCGAACACGGCGATGCGCGTGGGCGGCATGTCAGGACACGGGATGAAGCGTGGACAGGAAGAGCTGCATCGCATCGCCAAGCGCCGGGACCACATGGGCTTCGGCGCGGGCGCGCTGCACGTCGTCGTGGTGCGTCTGCGGGCCCGGCACGAGCACACCCAGGCCGCCGGTGACGAGCGCGGGCTGCACATCGCTCCAGCGGTCGCCGATGTACACGGAGCGGGCGAGGTCGAGCCCGTGCTCCGCGGCCGCGCGCCGGTACATGCCGAGGCCGGGCTTGCGGCAGTCGCACGGGCCGGTGACGTCGATCCAGTGCGGGCAGTGATACGTGGCGTCGACCCGCGCGCCGGCACGCGCCAGCTCCGCTTCGAGACGCGCGCGCACGGCCTCGTACTGCGCGGCGGTGATGAGGCCGCGCGCGATGCCGGACTGGTTCGTCACCACGATCACCGGTATGCCGGCGGCGTTGCACGCCGCGAGCGCCTCGGCCGCGCCGGCGATCAGGCGCACGCGCTCCGGGTCGGACGGATAGTGCGTGTCCACCATGAGCGTGCCGTCCCGGTCCACGAAGCAGGCCGGACGCGGTTCGGCGTCCGTGCGTGCTTCGTGCGTCTCGGTCGTCACGCGCGTGGTCACCGCGGCGGGCGGACGGTCGTGGTATCCGCGGCCGTGGTATCGGCCGCCGTGGTATCGCGCCGCACGGTGGTGTCGCGGCGCGGCGTGAGCAGCGCGCGGCGCGCGATCCCGTCGATCCCGTTGAGCGAGACGATGTCGCGCGCTTCCACGATGATGCGTGTATTCGGCGGCACGGGAGCGTCGAGCACGATCAGCAGTTCGCTCGCGGGCGTGGGGCGCGACGGCTTGGGCGGCGGCGTGGAATCCACGCGTGGCAGCGGGCGTCCCCCACGGAGCGCGAGGAGCCGGCGGTTCTCGCGTTCCGCGCGCTCCGCCGCGGCAAGGCTGTCGCGGCGGCGGAGTCGCGCGACGCTGTCCGCGCGGGCCAGCGCCGCGCTGTCGGGGCGCACCGTGTCGCGCGCCGCTGCGGCCGCGGCCGTGGAATCGGCCTTTCGCTGCCGTTCGGTGGAATCGAGCGCGAGCTGCTGGGCGCTCGTGCGTACCACTACGGCCCGCTGCGCCATGGGCGTGGAGTCGGGGAGGCTCCGCAGCGTGAACTGGGGCGGGGTGAAGAGCTGGTCGTTGGCGAGCGGCTTGTCGAACGTGAGGCGCAGCCGCCGTCCCGAATCCTGCACCGCGACCTCCGCGATGCGTACGGGCGTCGTATCGCGGATGAAGGAATAGAGCTCCACCGCCGCGCTGTCGCGGAGCGGGATGCGCACCGTATCCCACAGCTCGGTGCGCTCGAGGAACCGGTTGTTGTTGCGGTCGATGAATCCGCGCACGAGGTACTGGCCGGGCGGCACGTAGCGCAGCGCGAACCGGCCCACGGAATCGGCCACGGTGAGATACGAGATCGTGGTGTCGGCCACGGCGATCGCCTCCACCAGCGCGCCGCGCGCGCCGCGGCCGGCGGGCCAGTCGAAGACCACGCCGGTGACGGTCGTCTGCGGAATGGGGCCGCGCGTGGAGAACACGAACGTCATGGTCGTGTCGATGGAGTTGTTGCGCAGATCCTGGATGCCGGGGCGCAGGGTGACCGTGTACACGGTGCTGTCACGGAACCCGTCGCGCGGACGGATCTCGATGCGCGAGCGCTTCCAGTCCACCTGCACGCGGCCGCTGCGCGGACTGATGAACACGAGCCCGGCGAGATCCTGCGCGCCGGACGGCGATTCGCTGATCACTTCGTCGAACTGGATCGCGAGCACTCGTGGACGCACCGACGTGTCGCCGTGCATCGGTGTCATGCGGAGGATCTCCGGCGGCAGCGCATCCGGTGGCCCGCCGGGCGGCGCGGCCGGGTTGGCGCACGCGCCGGCGAGCCACGTGGCGCCGGCCACGACGGCGAGCAGCACGGCCGCCCGTATCGGCACGCGGCTGCGCATCACCGCCGCCCGTTTCGGCACGACGCCGCGCATCACGAACCCAACCGCGCGACGCGTTCCACGAGCTGCGCATGCCGCGCGCGCCACTCGTCGGCCTTCGCACGCTCCGCCGCGACCACCTGCGGCGGCGCCTTGGCGGTGAACTTCTCGTTCGCGAGCCGTCCCTCGAGCGCGATGAGCTGCGTGTGGAGCTGCGCGGCCTCGGCTTCGAGCCGCCGGCGCTCCTTGTCGAGATCCACCATGCCGGCGAGCGGCACCACGAGCTCGAAGCCGTCGCGGAGCAGCGTCTGCGCCGCGGCACCGGCGGGCGCGCCGCCCGCCACCGTGACGTTCGCACGCGCGAGCACGCCGAGAATCGCACCGGTCGCCGTGAAGTCGGCGAGGCGCGCGTCCGGCGTCACGAGCGTGGCGTCCACGAACTGTCCCGGCGGCACGTTGTATTCGGCGCGCACCTGGCGGAGCGCCGTGACGGCCAGCCGTACGAGCTCGAAATCGTCTCCGCCCGCGAGCCGTGCATCGGCCGCGCGCGCGGTCGGCCACGGCGCGGTGGCGCAGTATGCCGCCGGCCGCGGCAGCGGAATGCGCTGCCAGAGCTCCTCGGTGATGAACGGAATCACGGGATGCAGCAGGCGAAGCGCCGCGTCGAACGCGTGCGCGAGCACCGTGCGCGCGACTTCGCCGTCGTCTCCGCCGGCGGCGAGGCGCGGCTTGACCGATTCCAGATACCAGTCGGCGAGCTCGTTCCACACGAACCGGCGCGCGGCCTCGGCATACTCGGCGAGGCGGAGCCCGCGCAGGTGTTCGGCCGCGCTCCACGCTTCGCCCGACGGGCGTGCGGGGCCGAGCGCGGCATCGCAGTCGGCCACGGCCTGGTCGAGCCGGTCGAGGATCCAGCGATCGGCCACGGTGAGCCGCGCGGGATCGGTGTCCGCGAGCGGCGTGACCGGCGCGTCGCCCACGCGCGCGAGCAGGAAGCGGCCGATGTTCCAGAGCTTGGTGCAGAAGTTGCGCCCGGGCGCGAACGACTTGTCGAGATCGTCCGGGTCGAGCATCACGTCCACGCCGAGCCCGAGGCCGGCGATCACGGTCCAGCGGAGCGCGTCGGCGCCGTAGTCGCGCACCACGTCGAGCGGGTCGATGCCGTTGCCGAGCGACTTGGACATCTTGCGGTGCTGCATGTCGCGCACGGTGCCGTGGAGATACACCGTGTGGAACGGCGTCTTCCCCATGAACCATTCGCCGGCCATGACCATGCGCGCCACCCAGAAGAACAGGATCTCCGGCGCGGTGACGAGCACGTCGGTGGGGTAGAACGCCTTCAGGTCGGGCGCATCGGCGTCGGGCCAGCCGAGCGTGCTGAAGGGCCAGAGCCACGACGAGAACCAGGTGTCGAGCACGTCTTCGTCCTGGCGCGGCACGGCGCCGCACGACGGACAGACGGAAACGTCGTCGCGGCTCACGACCGGATCGGCGCCGCACGCGTCGCAGTACCACACGGGGATGCGATGGCCCCACCAGAGCTGGCGCGAGATGTTCCAGTCGCGGATGCCGTCGAGCCAGTTCACGTACACCGCTTCCCAGCGTTCCGGGAGGATGCGGAGCTGGCCCGTGCGGAGCGCCGACAGCGCCTTGGCCGCGAGCGGCTGCATGCGCACGAACCACTGGTCGGAGAGACGCGGCTCCACGACCGTGTCACAGCGATAGCAGTGCCGCACGCTGTGCTCGTGCGCGGCCGTCTTCTCCAGCACGCCCGACTCCCGGAGGAGCGCCACGATGCGCGTGCGCGCCTCGAAGCGGTCGAGGTTCCGGAGCGCCTCGGGCACGCGGCCGTCGGCGTCGGCCACCTCGCGCACGATCCCTTCCGCGTCGATGATCACGGGCATGGCGAGCGCGTGGCGCTTGCCCACCTCGAAATCGTTGGCGTCGTGGGCGGGCGTGATCTTCACCGCGCCCGAGCCGAACTCGGGATCGGTGTACGGATCGGCGATGACGGGGATGCGCACGTTCGCGAGCGGGAGCAGGAGCTCGCGGCCCACGAGATCGCGGTAGCGCGGATCTTCGGGGTGCACGGCCACGGCCACGTCGCCGAGCATGGTTTCCGGGCGCGTGGTGGCCACGGTGATGCCGCGGGACGGATCGTCGGCGAGCGGATAGCGCAGGTGGTACAGCGTGCCGGCGGTGTCCTGGAACTCCGCCTCCTCGTCGGAGAGCGAGGTGCCACAGCGCGGGCACCAGTGGATCACGCGGTGGCCGCGGTACACGAGCCCGTCCTCGTGCAGGCGCACGAAGGCTTCCCGCACGGCGCGGGAGAGGGCGGGGGAGAGCGTGTAGGCGGTGCGGCTCCAGTCGGCCGACGCGCCGATAGCGGCGAGCTGCCTGAGGATCGTGCCGCCGGTTTCGTCCACGAACTGCGCGGTGCGCGCCACGAACGCGTCCCGTCCCAGGTCGAACCGCGTGTGGCCGTCACGGGCGACGAGCTTCTCCACCACGTTCTGGGTGGCGATGCCGGCGTGGTCGGTGCCGGGCATCCAGAGGGCTTCGTCGCCGGCCATGCGGCGCCAGCGCACGAGCACGTCCTGCACGCTGTTGTTGAGGCCGTGCCCCATGTGGAGCACGGCCGTGACGTTGGGCGGCGGGATCATGACCACGAACGACGGCCGGCCGGCCGCGCGGGCCGGATCGGCGGTGAAGATGCCGTCGGTGGTCCAGCGGTCGTACCAGCGCTGTTCCGTGGCCGACGGCTCGAAGGTCGCCGGCAGGTCGTCGAGTGCGGGGTGTCCGGTCATGGGGAATTGGCAGGGCAGCCGGTCCGGTGCGGGGCACGCGGGCCGGCCATGGGGCGGACGCAGCCGGTCAGTCGGCGCGCGGCGGCGGAGCGGCGGTCATCGAGTCGAGCGGCGCGACCGGCCGGGGATCCGTGGCGCGGCGCGTGCGCGCGGGCCTCCGGACGGCGAGCTGATCCACGACATGAAAGACATCCGGGACCCCGCGCGCGATGGTGACGGCGTGCTGCACCTCCGACGGGGCGTGCACCCAGCCGGTGAGCTCGATCACCCCCTCGGCGATGGCCCCGATGTCGATGGCGCGTTCGCGGAGGACGGGATCGTTGTGGAACGCCTCGAGCACCCGGGTTTCCAGCGTGAGCACGTCGGGCGTCGCGCCGTCGGGGCGCCGGCGGCTCTCGCCGCGCCGCGCGCCCATGTGCACGTGCGCGATGGACTCGGGGGAGAGCTCGTCGTGGTCGTCGTAGTCGGAGTCGTCCCGGTCGTCCGGATCGGACATCCCGCCCTCGCCGTCGTCCTCGGAGGGCCGGCGGCCGGCGAGCATCCGGTCGAACCCGCCCAGCCGGTCCGCCAGCACGGCGCCCACGAGTACGCCGGCCGCGGCGCCGAGTGTGAGCAGCAGCAGACCGTGGGATCGCGGGGCATTACGCATGAGGACACGGGGCACGGGAGAGCTCCTTCGTTGTGGCGCGGTACATCCATGAAGGATAACTTGACGACGAGTCTGCGGCGACCCGACAGGCATGACCAACGCGTGTCGTCCGCTCTCCCTGCTACCCCGGAACTCCCCGTTTCGTCCCTTCCGGCCCGTCCGGTCGAGGGGACGCTCCTCACGTCCGTGTCCCGCATGTCCGCATCGCCCAGCGCTTCCGTCCCCGAATCGATCGTCCTCACCCTCCCCGACGGCAACACGCGGGAGGTTCCCGCGGGGACGCTGGCCCGTGACGTGGTGGGATCGATCGGCGCGCGCCTGCTGAGCGCCTCGGTGGCGGTGGCGCTCGACGGCGAGGTGCTCGATCTCATGACGCCGCTCCGCCGGAGCGGGGCCTTCGTGGTGATCACCGACAAGGACCCGCGCGCGCTCGGCGTGCTGCGGCATTCGGGGGCGCACATCCTGGCCACGGCGGTGCGCCGGCTCCGCCCCGAGGCGAAGATCGGCTTCGGCCCCGCCATCGACGACGGCTTCTACTACGACTTCGAGGTGGACCGGCCGTTCACCCCCGAGGATCTCGAGGCCTTCGAGGCCGAGATGCGGAAGGTGGTGGCCGAGAAGTTCCCGTTCGTGCGCGAGGAGGTGTCGCTCGCGGAGGCGCGGGAGCGCTTCGCCGGCGATCCGCTCAAGCTCGAGCGGCTGGCCGATTTCGAAGGCTCCGACGAGGTGATCTCGGTGTACACCGACGGCCCGTTCGTGGACCTCTGCCGCGGCCCGCACGTGCCGGACACGTCGTATCTCAAGCAGTTCAAGCTGCTCTCCACGGCGGGCGCGTACTGGCGCGGCGACGTGAAGCGGCAGATGCTGCAGCGCATCTACGCCACGGCCTTCTGGAAGAAGGACGAGCTCGAGGCGCACCTCCACCGGCTCGAGGAGGCGAAGAAGCGCGACCATCGCGTGCTCGGCCGGCAGCTCGACCTGTTCTTCTTCAGCCCCGTGTCGCCGGGCGCGGCGTTCTGGACCGAACGCGGCACCACGATCGTGAACGAGTTGCAGGCGTACCTGCGCGACCTCCAGCGCGACGGCTACCAGGAGATCCGGACGCCCCTCCTGTACCACAAGACGCTGTGGGAAACGTCGGGGCACTGGGGGAAGTACCGCGAGAACATGTTCCTCGTGCTCGACAACGAGAGCGGCGAGCACGACATGTCGCTCAAGCCGATGAACTGCCCGTCGCACTACGTGATGTATGCGGCGAAGAAGCACTCGTACCGCGAGCTGCCGCTGCGCTACAACACGTACGACGTGCTGCACCGGAACGAGGTGACGGGCGCGCTGTCGGGGCTCACGCGCGTGCGCCAGTTCCAGCAGGACGACTGTCACATCTTCCTGATGGAGTCGCAGATCACGGAGGAGGTGCACCGGCTGGTGCAGTTCATCCTGTCGTACTACCGCACGTTCGGGCTCACTGCCACGCTCAAGTTCGCCACGCGGCCGGAGCAGCGCGTGGGGAGCGATGCGATGTGGGACCGGGCCGAGGCCGCGCTCCGCGGCGCGCTCGAAGCCACGGGCATGCCCTACGAGCTCAAGGAAGGCGACGGCGCGTTCTACGGCCCCAAGATCGACTTCGACGTGCACGATTCCATCGGCCGCGCGTGGCAGCTCGGCACGATCCAGCTCGACTATGCGGCGCCGGAGCGCTTCGACCTGTCGTACACGGGGGAGGACAACGCGGCGCACCGTCCGGTCATCATCCACCGCGCGGTGTCGGGGTCGTTCGAACGGTTCGTGGCCATCCTGATCGAGCACTTCGCGGGCGCGTTTCCGGTATGGCTCGCCCCCGAACAGATCCGCGTGATCCCGGTGGCCGAGGATTTCCGGCCGGCGGCCGAAGCGCTGGTGGCGCGCTTCCGCGCGCACGGGCTCCGCGCGACCGTGGACGCCCGGAACGAAACACTCAACTACCGCGTTCGCGACGGCGAAGTGCAGAAGGTGCCGTACATGGCGGTGCTCGGGAGGCGCGAAGTGGACGAGGGAACGGTGGCGCTCCGCGTGCGAGGCACGGGACGCAAGCAGGAGATCCTGTCGGTGGACGCGTTCGAGGCGCGGGTGCTCGACGAGGTGCGCACGCGCGCGCTCGTGCCGATGCCGGCCGCGGACACGCCGGCGGCTTCTGCCGAGGCCGGATCGTGACGTCGGACGCGCTGCTCGACGTCTTCGTCCATTCACCGGTGGGGATGGTGATGATGGACGACGAGGGGCGCGTGACGCTGGCGAACCCCGCGGCGAAGCGGCTGCTGCATCCGTTCCTGCAGAGCGGCAGCCTGTCGCCGTTCTTCGACGTGCTGGAGCCGTGGATCGGCGATCTGGCCATGCGCGCGCGCGCATTCGTGGCGCCGCGCGGGCTGGTGGAAGACGGGCTCACGCTGCTGGTGCCGAGCGCGCGCGACGGGGCGGCGCTGCTGCTGTCGCTGGTCAAGCGCGGACCGGGCCAGTTCGTGGCGCTCGTGACCGACGTCTCGCACCTCACCACGCTCGAGGTGGAGCGGCGCGCGCTGGCCGCGCGGCTCACGGCGGTGGACGAGGGGATCCGCGACTACGCCCTGTACGTGGTGGACGGCGACGGCATCGTGGTCTCCTGGAGCAAGTCGGCGGCGCGCGTGCATGACTGCGGCGCGGCCGACATCGTGGGGCGCTCGATGGCGATCCTCGCGCCCCCCGAGGCGGGGGGCGAGGCGCACGTGCGCGAACTGCTGCAGGCCGCGCTGCAGAACGGCTGGAGCGAGGAGGAGGCGTTCCGCGTGCGCCGTGACGGCACGCCGTTCTGGGGCACCACGGTCGTGACGGTGCTCGACGTGCCCGGGCCCGTGCGGCACTTCCAGGTGATCACGCGCGATCTGTCCGAACGCCGCCGGCTCGAGGAACTCGTGCGGGAGGGCGCGGGCACGTCCACCGATGAACTCACGGGCGTGGCCACGCGGCGCGGGTTCTACGACATCGCGTCCACCGAGATCGCGCGCGCCAAACGGTACGGCCAGCCGCTCACCACGCTGCTGGTGGATCTGGACATGTTCCGCACCATCAACGACACGCACGGCACGTCGTTCGGTGACGATTGTCTCAACGCGATCGCGTGGGTGTGCCGGCAGGAATCGCGCACCACCGACGTGATCGGCCGCGTGGGGGGCGAGGAGTTCGCGGTGCTGCTCCCCAGCACGGAGCTGTCCGGCGGCCTGGTGCTGGGCGAGCGCATCCGCGAGCGCATCCAGCGGCACGTATTTCCGGGCATCCACAGCGGCGTGCGCTGCACGGTGAGCGTGGGAGTGGCCGAGCTGCGCGAGGAGACGTCCACGGTGGATACCTTTCTCGCGCTGGCGGAAACTGCCGTGGGCCGGGCCAAGCAGTCGGGACGGAATCTCGTGGTGGGGCTCGACGATTAGCGCGATCCGCATGCGGTGTTCGTGGTGTGCGCATTAAGATGCGAATATCCAAGGCTGCTCATCATTCGATCTGCTCATGCCACATTCGACCGCTCTGATCGCCACCATCGCCGTCGGACTCGGGCTCGCCTTCCTGCTGGGGCTGCTCGCCAACCGGCTGCGCCTGCCTCCGATTCTGGGCTATCTGCTCGCCGGCATCGCCGTGGGGCCGTTCACCCCCGGCTTCGTGGCCGACGCCGACCTCGCCTCCCAGCTCGCGGAAATCGGCGTCATCCTGCTGATGTTCGGGGTGGGGCTGCACTTCTCCATCGCCGACCTCGTCAACGTGCGGAAGATCGCCGTGCCGGGTGCCGTGGTGCAGATCGGGGCCGCCACCGGGCTCGGCGCGATCGTGTCGCACTTCTGGGGCTGGTCGTGGGCGCACGGGCTCGTGTTCGGCCTGTCGCTCTCGGTGGCCAGTACCGTGGTGCTCCTCCGCGCGCTCGACGACCGCGGCATCCTCGATTCGAGCGACGGCCGGATCGCGGTGGGCTGGCTGATCGTGGAAGACCTGGTGATGGTGCTCGCGCTGGTGCTCCTGCCCGCGCTCGGCACACCCATCGACGCGGAGACGGCCGCGCATGCGCCCGCGGCGGGCGGTTCGCTGCTCGCGGTCCTGGGTCTGACGCTCGCGAAGGTGGTGGCGTTCGTGGTGTTCATGCTCGTGGTGGGCCGCCGCGTGGTGCCGTGGCTGCTGGGCCGCGTCATGCGCACCGGATCGCGGGAGCTGTTCTCGCTCGCCGTGCTCGCGTCGGCGCTCGGCATCGCCGTGGGCGCGGCCGCGCTGTTCGGCGTGTCGTTCGCGCTCGGCGCCTTCTTCGCCGGCGTGATCGTGAGCGAATCCGACTTCAGCCATGAAGCGGCCACGAACGCCCTGCCCATGCAGGACGCCTTCGCCGTGCTCTTCTTCGTGTCCGTGGGGATGCTCTTCGATCCCATGATTCTCATCGAACAGCCGATGCACGTGCTGCTGGCGGTGGGGATCATCCTGATCGGCAAGTCGGTGGCATCCCTCGGCATCGTGCTCCTGTTCCGCTATCCGATGCACACGGCGCTGGTCATCTCGGCCAGCCTCGCCCAGATCGGCGAGTTCTCGTTCATCCTCGCGGCGCTCGGCGTGGCCTACGGCCTGCTGCCGGCGGAGGCGCAGAGCCTCATCGTGGCGGGCGCGCTGCTGTCGATCACGCTCAATCCGTTCGTCTTCCGGGCCGTGGAGCCGATCGAACGCTGGGTGCGGCGCCGGCCGCGGCTGGCGGAGGCGCTGGAGCGTCCCGCGGGGGAGATCGCCGAGCTGCCGCCCCAGGTGGACGAGGAGCGGCTCCGCGACCACGTGGTGCTGGTCGGACATGGCCGTGTGGGTGCGCCGCTCGCCCGGGAGCTCGAGCTCCACGGGATTCCGTACGTGGTGGTGGAGCAGAGCCGCGAGCGCGCCGAGGCGCTCCGGGAGCGCGGGCTGCCCGTCATCTACGGAGACGCGACGCGTCCCGAAGTGCTCACCGACGCGCACCTCGAGCGGGCGCGGCTGGTCGTGGTGGCCGCGCCGGATGCGTACCAGGCGCGGGCGATCCTCGCCATGGCGCGCAGCCTCAACTCCACGGCCGAGATCATCGTGCGCACGCACAGCGACGAGGAGCGCGCCTACCTGGAGGCGAACGGGGCCGAACGGGCCTTCGTGGGCGAGCGCGAGCTGGCGGTGAGCCTCACGCGGTTCGCGCTGCGGGAGCTCGGCGTGGCACACGACATGGAGGCCGTGGCCGCGCGCGCGCTCGGCCTCACCGACGACGGGCTCGAACCAGCCCGGGGCTGAGCCGGCGATTTGAGACGGCCGGGTACGGGGGGTTAGCTTTCGCAGGCTATCCTCTTTCCTGGACCCGTTCATGACCGATCTTTCCCGTACGCCCGTCATCGTGGGGGCCGCGCGCACCCCGATCGGGCGCTATCTCGGCGGCCTGGCGTCGCTCACCGCGCCGCAGCTCGGCGCCGTGGCCATCCGGGCCGCGCTCGAGCGCGCCCGTATCGCGCCCGATGCCGTCCACGAAGTGATCATGGGGCACGTCCTCCAGGCCGGCGTGGGGCAGGCGCCGGCGCGGCAGGCCATGCTGCTCGCCGGCGTGCCGTCGTCCGTGTCGGCGGTGACGATCAACAAGGTGTGCGGCTCGGGGCTCAAGGCCGTGATGCTCGCCGCGCAGGCCATCCGGGCCGGCGACGCGGCCGTGATCGTGGCCGGCGGCATGGAGAGCATGTCCAACGCGCCGCACTATCTGCGCGGCCTGCGCGGCGGCGTGAAGCTCGGCGACCAGACGATCGTGGACGGCATGATCCACGACGGGCTGCACTGCGCCACGTGCAATGTGCACATGGGCCGGCACGCCGAATACACGGCCACGAAGGGCGCGGTCACGCGCGAGCGGCAGGACGCCTTCGCGGCCGAATCGCACGCGCGCGCCGTGGCCACGCAGCAGAGCGGCGGGTTCGACGCCGAGATCGTGCCGGTGGAAGTGCCGGGACGCAAGGGACCCACGATCGTGTCGCAGGACGAAGGGCCGCGTGCGGATACGACCGCCGCGTCGCTGGCGGCGCTCCGCCCCGCGTTTCCCGGCGCCGACCGGAGCGAATCGCTGTCAGTGACGGCAGGCAATGCCTCGTCGCTCAACGACGGCGCCGCGGCCGTGGTGGTGACGAGCGAGGCGTATGCGCGCGAGCACGGACTCACGATCCTCGCGCACATCACCGCGTACGCCACCGGCGCGGGCGATCCGCAGGATCTCTTCTTCGCGCCGATCACGGCCGTCCGGAACCTGATGGCGAAGGAAGGCACGGCCATCGGCGACTACGACCTCATCGAGGCCAACGAAGCCTTTGCCGCGCAGGCACTCGCCGACGGCGACGCGCTCGGCTGGGATGCCGCGCGCGTGAACGTACGGGGCGGCGCGATCGCGCTCGGCCATCCGATCGGCGCGAGCGGCGCGCGCGTGCTCGTGACGCTGCTGCACGCGCTGGCCGAACGGGACGGGCGCAAGGGGCTCGCCACGCTCTGCCTCGGTGGCGGAGACGCCGTGGCCATGGCCGTGGAGCGGCGTTCGGCGTGACGACACGCGCGCCGCGGATCACCTGGCCTCGCCCGGCGCGCGATGTGCGCGCCGGCTCGCCGTGGTTCGTGGCGTCCACCGGCAGGCTGCGCGCGCCGTGGCGGCTGTCGGTGTTCCTGGCGGCTTTCATCGTCGCGTGGGTGCTCGCGAACGCGCTCCTGTATCCCGTGTTCGCACTGGCCGCATCGTGGGCCGGGTCGCCGCTGGTCGCGTATCCGTGGCTCATGCTCGTGGCCGCGGTGGCCGCGCATGTCGTGGCCCTGCGCCATGTGGATGACCGCCCGTGGAGCGACGTGGGCGTGGACGCGCCCGCGTGGCGCGCCGCGCCGCTTGCCCGCGGCTGGGTGCTGGGTGCGCTGGCCATCGGCGCCGTGCTCGCGCTGCTGCTGGCCACGGGCGGCCTGCGCCCGCTGTGGCTCGCCGACGGCAGCGGCGCGGGCATGTGGAGCATGGCGGCATTCCGCATGCTCTGGGTACTCGCGCCCGCCGCGCTCTGGGAGGAGCTCGTGTTCCGCGGCTATCTCTGGCGCGTGGCCGAAGACGCCGGCGGCCCGCGCATCGCGCTCTGGGCCACGAGCGTGGCGTTCGGCGTCGTGCACCTCCTGAATCCCGGCGCCACGGTGCGCACGCTCGGCATGGTGATGCTGGCCGGCGTGTGCCTCGGACTCGTGCGGCAGGCCACGGACAGCGTGCCCGCCGCGTGGCTCGCGCATCTGGCGTGGAACTGGATCATGGCCGCGGTGGCGCACGTGCCCGTGAGCGGGCTGCCCTTCGAGGCGCCCGGGTGGCGGCTCGAGCCGGCCGGCCCGGCCTGGTGGAGCGGCGGCGCGTGGGGCCCGGAAGGCGGCATCGCCGCGCTGCTCGTGCTCACGGCCGCGCTCGGCATTCGGCACGTCCGCGTGACGCGGACGCAATCCTCGACCATTCGTTCGCGATCCGCAGCGGTCGCGGCTTCAGGGAGCTGACGGTATGACGGACCGGATCGCGGTCATCGGGGCAGGGCAGATGGGGAACGGGATCGCGCACGTGTTCGCCGTGAGCGGACGTGACGTGACCATGATCGACGTCAGCGCCGACGCGCTCGAGCGCGGCCGCGGCACGATCGCGAAGAACCTCGACCGCCAGGTGAAGAAGGGCGGGATCGACGCGGCCGCGGCCGACGCCGCGCTCGGCCGCGTCACCGTGTCCACGTCGCTCGATGCGCTCGCCGAGGCCGGGCTGGTGATCGAAGCCGCGACCGAGCGGCGCGATCTCAAGTTCAAGCTCTTTGCCGACGCCGACCGCATCGCGCCGCCGGAGGCGGTGCTCGCGTCGAACACGAGCTCGATCTCCATCACCGAGATCGCCGCGTGCACGAAGCGCCCCGAGCAGGTGATCGGCATGCACTTCATGAATCCCGTGCCGGTGATGCAGCTCGTGGAAGTGATCCGCGGGCTCGCCACGAGCGACGCCACCACCGATGCCGTGATGGCACACGCGCGCGCACTCGGCAAGACGCCCGTGGAGGTGAACGACTATCCGGGCTTCGTGGCCAACCGCATCCTCATGCCGATGATCAACGAGGCGATCTACTGCGTGATGGAAGGCGTGGGCACGCCCGAGGCGATCGACACGGTGATGAAGCTCGGCATGAATCATCCCATGGGTCCGCTCACGCTCGCGGACTTCATCGGCCTCGATACCTGCCTCGCCATCATGGACGTGCTGCACGAAGGGCTCGGCGATTCCAAGTACCGTGCCTGCCCGCTGCTCCGGAAGTACGTCGCCGCCGGCTGGCTCGGACGCAAGAGCGGCCGCGGCTTCTACGACTACCGGGCGGCCTGATGGCGCTGCTTCCGCTCACCGACCTGCAGCAGGAGATCCAGCGCACGGCGCGCGATTTCGCGCAGCGTGAACTGGTGCCGCTCGCCGCCGAGCTCGATCGCGATGCGCGTTTCGACCGGGCGCTCGTGACGCGGCTCTCGGAGCTCGGCTTTCTCGGCATGCTGATCCCCGAGGAATGGGACGGACTCGGGCTCGATGCCACGTCGTATCTGCTCGCCCTCGAGGAAATCGCGGTCGCCGACGCTTCGGCAGCCGTGCTGATGAGCGTGCACAACTCGCTTCCCACGCAGATGCTGCTCGCGTTCGGCAACGATGCGCAGCGGGAACGGTTCCTCAAGCCCATGGCGCGCGGCGAGTATCTCGGCGCGTTCGCGCTGTCGGAGCCCGAGGCCGGGAGCGACGCGGCGAGTCTCCGCGCGCAGGCCGTGCGCGACGGCGACGACTACGTCATCACCGGCACCAAGGCATGGGTGTCGCACGGCACGCATGCCGACGTGATCCTCGCGATGGCGCGCACCGATTCGCCCGATGATCGCCGCGGAGCGAAAGGAATCTCCACCTTCATCCTCACGCCCGATCTCCCGGGTTTTTCGGTGGGGAAGAAGGAAGACAAGATGGGGCTCCGCTCGTCGCCCACCGTGCAGATCAATCTCGACGGCTGCCGCGTGCCGGCCGACCGGCTGCTCGGCGAGGAAGGGCGCGGCTTCACCTATGCACTCGCGTCGCTCGATCACGGCCGGCTCGGCATCGCTTCGCAGGCCATCGGCATCGCGCGCGCGGCGCTCGAGGCGTCGGCGCGCTATGCCACCGAACGCCGGCAGTTCGGCGAGCCGATCGCACATTTCCAGGCCATCCAGTTCAAGCTCGCCGACATGGCCACGCGCATCACCGCCGCCCGCACGCTGCTGCACGCGGCCGCGGCGGCCAAAGAGCGCGGCGAGCGCAGCACCCGATTCAGCTCCATGGCGAAGCTCTTCGCCTCGGAGACCGCGATGTGGGTCACCACCGAAGCCGTGCAGATCCACGGCGGCTACGGCTACGTGACCGACTACCCGGTCGAGCGCCACTTCCGCGACGCCAAGGTGACCGAGATCTACGAAGGCACCTCGGAAATCCAGCGGATCGTGATCGCGCGCGACCTTCTCGCCGCCGTGTCCCGCGGGGACGTGGACGGCCTTCTCACCGACTGACCAACCATGCGCTTCTTCGAACTCATCGCCGACATGGGGCACGAGCAGGTCGTGATGTGCCACGACCGGGCGAGCGGCTACCGCGGCATCATCGCCATCCACGACACCACGCTCGGGCCCGCGCTCGGCGGGCTGCGCTTCTGGAACTACAAGACGGACGAGGAAGCGTTCGTGGACGCCCTGCGCCTGGCGCGCGGCATGACGTACAAGAACGCCGTGGCCGGCCTCAACCTTGGTGGCGGCAAGGCGGTGATGATCGGCGACAACCGCACCACGAACCGCGAAATGCTCTTCCGCGCCCACGGGCGCTTCGTGGATTCGCTCGGCGGCCGCTACATCACCGCCGAGGACGTGGGCACGAGCGTGGAGGACATGGACTTCGTGCACATGGAAACCACGCACGTGACCGGGATCGGGTCCAAGTCGGGCGATCCGTCGAGCGTGACGGCGCACGGCGTGTTCCGCGCCATCGAGGCCTCGGCGCACGAGCGGTGGGGAAGCGACTCTCTCGAAGGGAAGCGCGTGGCGATCCAGGGGTGCGGCAACGTGGGCTTCCATCTCGCGCGCGCCCTCTACACGGCCGGTGCGTCGCTCGTCATCACCGACATCGACGAGTTCCGCATCAAGCGCGTGGTGGACGCCACGGGCGCGGAGGTGGTCGCGCCGGACGACATCTATGCGCAGCAGGCCGACATCTTCGCGCCCTGCGCGCTGGGCGGCGTGATCAACGACACCACGCTCCCGCAGCTCCGCGTGGAGATCGTGGCCGGCGCGGCCAACAACCAGCTCCTCGAAGACCGGCACGGCGACGAGCTCACCGACAAGGGCATTCTCTACGCGCCCGACTACGTGGTGAACGCCGGCGGCGTGATCAACGTGTACAGCGAGCTCACCGGCTGGTCGCGCGACCGCGCGCTCCGCAAGGCGGACGAGATCTACGAGACCGTGCTGAGCGTGTTCGGTCTCGCGAAGCGTGACGGCGTGCCCACGTACCGGGCGGCGGATCTGGTGGCCGAGCAGCGTATCGCGGCGGTGCGCGCGATGGTGCGGCAGTGGCCGCAATACCCCAACAAGGAGACCTGAGCGCGCGAGCGCCCGGGGACACACACATGGCGGAACGCATTCCCATCGCGTCCGATCACGCCGGCTACGAGCTCAAGGAGCGTCTGCGCGCGGCGCTCACGGAGGCCGGGTTCGACGTCGACGACATCGGTACGCACGGCACGGCGAGCACCGACTACGCGGACTACGCCCATCCGCTGGCGCAGACCGTATCCGACGGACGGGCGGAGCGCGGCGTGCTGCTCTGCGGCACGGGGCTCGGCATGTCGTACGTGGCCAACCGGTATCCGGGGGTACGCGCGGCCGTGGCGTGGAGCCCGGACATCGCGGAGCTCGCGCGCAAGCACAACGACGCCAACGTGCTGGTACTGCCGGCGCGCTTCGTGTCCGACGAGGACGCGCTGGCGATCCTGCACCGCTGGCTGGAGACCGACTTCGAAGGCGGGCGGCACGTGCAGCGCGTGGCCAAGATCGAACGCGACGACGCCGCGTCCGGAGAGGAGGCGCCATGACGGGCGACGCGGAAACCGGCGCGTACGATCAGTCGCGCTGGCCGGATTGGGAATGCTGCCCGCCCGGCGCCGCGCTGCGTGATGCCGACCCGGCGATCGCGGCGCTCGTGCAGGAGGAGATCGCGCGGCAGGAGCACGGCCTCGAGCTGATCGCGAGCGAGAACTTCGTATCGCCGGCGGTGATGGAGGCGATGGGCTCTCCGCTCACGAACAAGTACGCCGAAGGACTGCCGGGCAAGCGCTACTACGGCGGCTGCGAGGTGGTGGACCGGATCGAGCAGCTCGCGATCGACCGCGTGAAGCAGCTCTTCGGCGCCGAGCACGCGAACGTGCAGCCGCACTCGGGCGCGTCGGCGAACGCGGCGGTGTTCCTCGCGTTCCTGCAGCCGGGCGACACGTTCCTGGGCATGGATCTGTCGCAGGGCGGGCACCTCACGCACGGCTCGCCGGTGAACTTCTCGGGGCTCCTGTACCGCGCGGTGTCGTACGGTGTCACGGACGAGGGCTACCTCGACTACGACGCGCTGCGGGCGCAGGCGCGGGAGCACCGGCCGAAGATGATCATCGGCGGATACAGTGCGTATTCGCGCGTGATCGACTGGGCGGCGTTCGCCGAGATCGCGAAGGAAGTGGGCGCGCTTTTCATGGTGGACATGGCGCACTTCGCCGGGCTCGCGGCCACGGGCGTGTATCCGTCGCCCGTTCCGCACGCGGATATCGTGACGAGCACCACGCACAAGACGCTGCGCGGCCCGCGCGGCGGCATCATCCTGTGCAAGGCCGAGCACGCGAAAGCCGTGGACAAGGCCGTGTTCCCCGGCATGCAGGGCGGGCCGCTGGAGCACGTGATTGCGGGGAAGGCCGTGGCGTTCCACGAGGCGCTGCAGCCGGCGTTCACCGAATACTCGCGGCAGGTGGTGCGGAACGCGCAGCGCCTCGCGGCGTCGCTGATCGCCCGCGGCTTCCAGGTGGTGTCGGGCGGCACGGACAACCACCTCATGCTCGTGGACCTGCGGAATCGCGGGCTCACCGGCAAGCTGGCGGAGCGCGCGCTCGATCATGCCGGCATCACGGTGAACAAGAACACGGTGCCGCGCGAGACGCAGTCGCCGTTCGTGACCAGCGGGATTCGGATCGGCACGCCGGCCGTGACCACGCGCGGGATGGACGAAGAGGCGATGGAGCGCATCGCGGAGCTCATCGACCGTGTACTGTCCGCGCCGGAGGACGAGGGCGTGGTGCAGGCGGTGCGGAGCGACGTGCAGGCGCTGGCGGCGCGGTTCCCCCTGTACCCGGGGAGCGCCGGGCGCAAGGCATTGTGACGACGGGCGCCGGACTGCATCTTTTCAGGATGATCGCGCGCCGCGCCGCCGGAGGTCCGGGGAGGCGCGGCGCCTCGTCGTCCGAGGACAGGCCGGAGCAGCGGTGACGGAGTTGACGTTTCGGGAAGGGATCATGGACCAGATCCGCCTGCGCGAGCAGCGGTTCGACGAGCGCGCCTATCTCTTCGTGCTGGCCGCGCTCGAGAGCTGCCAGGGGCGGCTCGCCGAGCGGCGTCACATCACCGGTCCGGAGCTCGCGCACGCGTGCCGCTCGCTGGCGCTGGAGCGGTTCGGCGTGACCGCCCGTCTCGTGCTCGACCACTGGGGCGTGCGCAGCACCCGGGACATCGGCGACATCGTGTTCACGCTCGTGGAGCTCGGGCTGCTGATCAGCCAGCCGCAGGACCGGCGCGAGGATTTCCAGGACGTCTTCGACTTCGCGCGGACCTTCGAACACGAGTATCCCTGGAGCGCGGCCCAGCTCGTGTGAGCCGGACCCTCCTCCCCGACCGCATCGTGCCATGGTTCCCTCCGTTGCCCTGCCGCCGTGTGCCAAGTGCGACATCGGCACCCTGCTTCCGCTGAGCGACTACGGTCGCGACGGCGCCCCGATCACGTACAAGGCGTGGGTCTGCTCGAACGCGGCCTGCGGGTTCAGCGTCCGCATCGACAACGGCGAGATCGGCTACGGGCGCATGATCGGCGTGTCGCAGAAGTGAAACGCGACCGCGCGGCGCGTGCCTGACGCACCGGGCACGGCGCGGGCGTCATCACGAAGGAGGCGCGCGTGCGGGTGACCACGGCGGAGCAGGCGGCGGCGCGCGACGCGGCCGCGATCACGGCGGGGATCGGATCGTTCGCGCTCATGGCGCGCGCCGGCACGGCCGCGGCCGCGGAGATCGTGCGCGCGGCCGGTTCACGTCTCGCGCACGGAGTGTGCGTGCTCACGGGCGGCGGCAACAACGGTGGCGACGGATGGATCGTGGCGGCGCAGCTCGCCCGACTCGGCGTGCGCGTGCGCGTGCGGGTGGTGATGCCGGCACGCACCGACGATGCCCGGCGGGCGCAACGGATTGCGCGGATGACGCTGCCCGCGGAGGCGATCCGGGAAGCGGGCACCGAGGCCGCGGGCGAGCCGCCGGGCGTTGCGGTGGATGCATGGCCCGGTGTGGTGGTGGACGCGCTGCTCGGCACGGGAGCCACGGGAGCGCTGCGTGAACCCGTCGCGCGTGCTGCCGAGTGGTGCCGGGGCGCCCGGGCCCGCGGCGCTCTCGTGTTCTCGCTGGATGTGCCGAGCGGCGTGGACGCGACCACCGGCGCCGCGGCTCATGGACACGTGCTCGCCGATCACACGATCACGTTCGGCACGTGCAAGACCGGGCTGCTCTCCGCGCGCGGCGCATGCGGCCGCATCGTGGTGGTGGACATCGGACTTGGCGCGCATGCCGCACTCGACGACGGCGCGCCACAGCTCGCGGAACCGGACGCGATCCGCCATGTGCTGCCGCCGATCGCCTGGAATGCCTACAAAGGCGCGCGCGGACGCGTGCTGATCGTGGGCGGCGCGCCGGGCATGGCCGGCGCGCCGCAACTCGCGGCCCGCGGTGCCCTCGCGAGCGGCGCGGGCCTCGTCCGGCTCGCCGCGCACGCGCGCAGCGTGCCCGCGCTGCAGGCGAACGTGCCCGCGGCCGTGTGCGTGGCGTGGTCTGCCGAAGATGCCGTGGCCTCCCCGAGCGAGACGGTGCGCGACTGGGCGCATGCGATCGCGCTCGGCCCGGGGTTCGGCCGCGATGCGGACGCCGCGGCCGAGATGGACACGGTGCTCTCGCTGGCAGCGCAGGGGCAGGCCGCGCTCGTGCTCGATGCCGATGCCCTCATGCTGCTCGCCCGGCACGGACCATCGCCGGCCTTTCAGGACTGCGTGCGGTCGCGCCCGGTGGTGTTGACGCCGCACTTGGGCGAGTTCGCCGCGCTGGCGCGGGCGTTCGATGTGCCGTTCGACGGCGCCACAGCCGATCTTCCGGCGCGATTGCAGGCCGCGCGTGCACTGGCCGCCCGGCTCGCCTGCACGGTGCTGCTCAAGGGCACACCCACCGTGTGCGCGGCGCCCGAGGGCGAAGCATGGTGCGTACCGCGCGGATCCGCGGCGCTCGGCACCGGTGGCACGGGTGACGTGCTCACCGGCATGCTTGCGGCGCTGCTGGCGTCGGCGCGTGCGGGGGGTGTCCCTGTAGCTCTCGCGGCCGCGGCCGCATGGGCACACGGCGTGGCCGGCGAATCGCTCCCCGCGCGCGGCGCCACCGTGGACGACATCGTGCACGCGCTTTCCCGCGCGTGGGACGCGCTGTCGTCGCGCACCGTGCATCCTCCCGACGTGCTCGCGGTGCTGCCGTGCATCCGGTGATGCGTCGCGTGCGCCATCCCCTCCGTGCGTCGCTCCACGCGTCGCGCACGGTATTCTTCGCGCTCCTGTGTACCGCATGCGCCACGAGCGGCAGCGCCGGCGGCGTGATCCGGAGCAGCGGCATCGGCGCGGACGATCGCCTGGTGATCCGCCGTCACACCGACGTGATGGGCGTGGCCGCGTCGCCGCGACACGTGTTCGCGCTCACCACGCAGGGACTCGTGGTGTACGACCGCGTGTTCGGCCGCTGGCGCACGCCGCCGGCGCGCGTGGACGACGATCTCCGCCTTGCCGGTGTGGACCAGCTCCGCCTGCCCGTGCTCGCTGCCGATCCGATCGAGGATGCCGTGTGGATCGGCGTGCCGGGCGCGGTGGTGCTCTACCGCGCGGCGGTGGAGCAGGTGCAGCGGTTCACGGTGACGGGACTGCCCGACGCCATCGCGTTCGCGCGCGGCGACGCGAGCGAGGCCTACGTGCGCGCATCGGGACAGTGGCTGCGCGTTTCGCGCGCGGGATTCGTGACGCCGCTCTCCGGCGGCATCGGCAACGTCGCGCTCGTGCCGCCGGCCGGCCTCGAAGACGTGTACCGCCGGCACCCCGCGCTTCGCGGACAGCTCACGTTCCTGCTGCGCGACGACCGCGCACCGCTCCGCACGATGACGCAGGTGCTCTCCGGCACGCTTTCGCCCGACCGGCCGAGTGAAGCATGGATCGGAACGCGCGGCGACGGCCTCTGGATGGTGGACGCGAGTTTCATGCGCGCCGAACCGCTGCGCTACGGCATGCTCGACGACGCCGTGGGCGCGCTGGCAACCGGCGCGGGCGGTGTGTGGAGCGCGGGGCAGGGGACGACCGCGCGCGGCGGACTCAGCTTCGTGGATGCCGACCTGCAGCGCTTCTCATGGCACGACGGAAGCGGCACCACATCGCTCGCCGGCGTACGCGCCTTCGATCTCGCGGTGCGCGGGACCAGCGCGTGGCTCGCCACCGATCGTGGCGTGTGGCGCGTGCGGCTTGGCACCACCGACGCCGTCACGCAGTGGGGACGCCTGCACGGCCTTCCCGACGATCTCGTGCAGACCGTGCTGCCGCGCGACGACGGAGCGTGGCTGGGCACGGCCCGCGGCCTCGCCTTCGTGCACGATACCGCGGCACCGGCGTCGGTGCGCGGCGACGTGCGCGCGGCGGCCTTTGCCGGACAACCGGTGCACGCCCTCGCGCTCGTGCGCGATACGCTCCTCGCGGGCACGAACAGCGGTCTGTTCGCGCTGGCGGTTCGCCCGGTCTCCGATGTGGTGACCGATGTAGTGACCCACGCCGCACCGCGCCGCGTGCTGCCGGCCATGCCGGCGCTCGCCCGTCCGGTGCGCGCGCTCGCGTGGAGCGATTCGCTGCTCGTGGTGGCGACCGACCGCATGGTGCATCTCCTCCCGGTCGCGGCCGTGCTCGGCGGTGCCCGTGAAGCAGTCGAACCCGGTACGCTCCGTGATACGGCCGGCACACGCGACTCCGTCGACACCGCACTCCTGCCCATCACCGAAACCGATCTCCGCGCGATCGGCGCCGTGTTCACGGCCGCGATCGACGCGCGCTCCGTGTGGATCGCCGGCCGCGGCGGTGTGCTCGCCTGGTCGCGCCAGGGCGGCACGGCGCGCGTGCTGCGAACGGGCGCCGAACTCGCCGGCGCCCCCACCGCGCTCGCGCTCGACGACACGTGGGCCTGGGTAGGCACCGGCCAGGGGCTCGTGCGCGTCCGCCGCGCACGCGACGGAGGGCTGCCGTGACGAACGCGCCCGACACACGCGCAGCGGGGCATCCATGACCGGTCATTCATCGTCGCACACCGCGATGGGCGGCGGCGGCGAGTTCGATGCCATTCGCGCCATGCTCGCGCGGTGGGGGCCGCTCGCGGACGGCATCGGCGACGATGCGGCCGTGTTCACGCCGCCCGCCGGTGAGCATCTGGTGATCACCACCGACGCCTGTCTCGAAGGCGTGCACTTCCGTGCCGAGTGGCTCACCGCCGAGGAGATCGGCGGCCGTGCGGCCGCGGCGGCGTGCAGCGATATCGCGGCCATGGGCGCGCGCGCGCTGGCCGTGCTGGTGGCGCTGGAGGTGCCGTCCGCGTGGCAGGACCGCCTGCCTGCGCTCGCGGACGGTATCGGCCGCGTGGTGGCGCCGACGAACGCGCGCATCATCGGGGGGAACATCACCCGCGGCGACCGGCTCGGCCTCACACTCACGGTGATCGGGGCCGCCGCGCACCCCGTCCGCCGGCACGGCGCACGCGATGGCGACGGCCTCTGGGTGACCGGCCGGCTGGGCGGGCCGCGCCGCGCGCTGCACGCGCTCGAGCGGGGCGATGCTCCCGCGCCGGCCGACCGCGCCCGCTTCGCGTCGCCGGTGCCGCGGCTCGAGGAAGGGCGCGCGCTCGCCGAAGCCGGCGCCCGCGCCATGCTCGACATCTCCGACGGACTCGCGGCCGACGCGGGACACCTCGCCGCCGCGTCCGGGGTGGTGTGCGAACTGTGGATCGATGCCATTCCGCGCCTGGAGGGCGCCACCCTGGATGACGCCCTCGCCGGCGGCGAGGAGTACGAGCTGCTCGTGGCCATGCCGCCCGGGTTCGCGGTTGGTGATGCCGCGCACCGGTTCGGCACCCCGCTCACCCGGATCGGCACCGTGCGGGGGACGGGATCGGAGCCCCCGGGCGTGGTGCTCCGCCCGACGGCGGAGGCAATCGACGGTGTCCGCGTTGATCTTCCCGCGGGGCATGATCACCTTTCCCGGTAATGCGAACGTTCCATACCAAGCTCGCGCTCGTCTGCGCGACATTCGTCTTCGGCTCGTCGGTGCTGATCGCGGAACTGCTCGGGAGGCCGCGCGGGCCCGGCACCATGCGGGCCACGGCGGCACGCCGCTGGGCGCGCTGGATCGCGCGCGCGGCCGGAATGCGCGTGGTCACGCACGGACTGGATGGGCTCGATACGACGCGATCCTACGTCTACGTGGCCAATCACGTGAGCATCATGGACATCCCCGCCGTGCTGGTGGCGCTGCCGGATCACGGGCTCGTGGCCAAGCGCGAGCTGTCGCGCATTCCCCTGTTCGGCGCCGCGGCGCGCGCCGCGGGGATCGTGTACATCGACCGGGAGAACCGGAAGTCGGCCTTCGCGGCGTACGATGAAGCTGCGGACCAGGTGCGCGGCGGCCGTTCGGTGGTCGTGTTCCCGGAAGGCACGCGCGGCGAGACCTATGCGCTGCGTCCGTTCAAGAAGGGGCCGTTCGTGCTGGCGATCCGCGCCGGCGTGCCCATCGTGCCGGTGGTCATCCACGGCACGATCGAGATCACGCCCAACGGCACGCTGCACGTCACCCCCGGCACCGTGGATGTGCATCTGCTCGAGCCCATCCCCACCGCCGGTCTCACGTACGACGACCGGAACGCCCTGGCCGACCTCGTGCAGTCCCGGATGGCCGACGCCATGGCGACTCATCACCGGGTGTCGCCCACGCTCGCGCCGCCGGCGGTGTCGCGTGCGCATCCATCGTTGTCGTCGTCCACTCCGTTGTCCGCCTGATTTTCTCCCCCTTCACCATCCCCGCTCATGGCCTCCATCGTTTCCATCACGGCACGCGAGATCCTCGACAGCCGCGGCAATCCCACCGTCGAAGCCGACGTGCATCTCGAAAGCGGCGTGGCGGGACGCGCGGCCGTGCCGAGCGGAGCGAGTACCGGCGAGCGCGAGGCGGTGGAGCTGCGCGACGGGGAAGCGGACCGCTACCTCGGCAAGGGCGTGCAGGCCGCGGTGGCGCACATCGTGGATACGATCGGCCCCGCGCTCGAAGGGATGGACGCCACCGAGCAGGTCGCGATCGACCAGGCGCTGCTCGAGCTCGACGGCACGGAGAACAAGTCGTCGCTCGGTGCGAACGCGATGCTTGCCGTGTCGCTGGCCACGGCGCGCGCGGCAGCCACCGAAGTCGGTCTGCCGCTCTATCGATACCTCGGCGGGCCGATGGCGCGCACGCTGCCCGTGCCGATGATGAACATCCTCAACGGCGGTGCGCACGCCACGAACACGGTGGACTTCCAGGAGTTCATGGTTCTGCCCGTGGGCGCGGAGGATTTCGCCGAGGCGCTCCGCATGGGCGCCGAAGTGTTCCACGCGCTCAAGAAGGTGCTCGTGTCGCGCAAGCTCGCCACCGGCGTGGGCGACGAAGGCGGATTCGCGCCGGATCTCGGCAGCGACGAGGAAGCGTTGCAGATCATCGTGCACGCGATCGAGCAGGCCGGTTATCAGCCCGGCACGCAGATCGCGCTCGGCCTCGACTGCGCGGCGAGCGAGCTCTATCGTGACGGCACGTACCGCTTCGTGAAGAGCGGCGGCGCGACGCGTTCGCGCGAGGAGATGGTGGAGCTCTACGCGAAGTGGCTCGAGGAATATCCCATCGTCACGATCGAGGACGGCATGGCCGAGAACGACTGGGAGGGGTGGCGCATGCTCACGGCCGCGGTGGGCGACCGGTGCCAGCTCGTGGGAGACGACGTGTTCTGCACCAACGCGGCGATTCTGGCCAAGGGGATCGAGCAGGAGGTGGCGAACGCGATCCTCATCAAGGTGAATCAGATCGGCACGCTCACCGAAACGTGCGAAGCGATCGATCTCGCGCGGGCGGCGGGGTACAACTCCATCATCTCGCACCGCTCGGGCGAAACGGAAGACACGTTCATCGCCGATCTCGCGGTGGCCACGAGCGCGGGGCAGATCAAGACGGGCGCGCCGTCGCGTTCTGACCGCGTGGCCAAGTACAACCAGCTCCTGCGCATCGAGGAGCAGCTGGGCGGCATGGGCGAGTATCCCGGCGGCGCGATCTTCGGGCTCTGACGTGCGTGCACGTGACGACGGTCGGGTGATGACGGGGATGTCATGGCGGTGAAGACGCGCGCGACCACGCGGCGCGGCACGAGTCCGGCGGCGGTGATCGCGCGCCGGGTCCTGCTCGTGGCGGGCGTGCTGGCGGTGCTGGCCTTCGCGATCGAAGGCGGCGAGTACGGCACGCGCGACCTGCTCGCGCGCACTGATCGCCGGGCGACGCTGGAGCGCGAGGTGGCGCGACTCCAGCGCGTGGTGGACTCGCTGACGGCGGAGAAGCGCGCGGTGGAACAGGATCCGGTGGTGCTGGAGCGGATCGCGCGCGAGGAATACGGGATGGTGAAGGGGGACCGGGAACTGCTGTACCGGTTCGCGGACGAGGGGGACGCGCGCGACGATGGGCGGCGGCGGTGAGCGGTCGGACCTTCCGGAACACGTTTCCGGAGAGTGTCCGGAGGGGTTGACTTGATGGCTCCCGTGGGCGAACTTACAGATCTGACGCGGGGTGGAGCAGCCTGGTAGCTCGTCGGGCTCATAACCCGAAGGTCGCGGGTTCAAATCCCGCCCCCGC
>CAZUKU010000033.1:39135-47068 GCA_964621045.1 uncultured Gemmatimonas sp. | reverse complement strand
CCTCCACCCCCAAGATAGGGGTTATCGAGGTGTCCATCAAACCGGGTCAAGTCCATCCCAGCAACCTGGACGCGCTCGAAAGGTATACCGATCCATATTTCAGGCGCCTGAATCCCAAGCATCTGGATGCGCATACATGTTTGAAATAGCAAAGCGGTATATCGTTGGAGCTTCACTGTTGCTGTCCATCTGGTATATGCCATGGTCTTCGCTCGCCGCCCAAGGAGTGTCGCCGACGCGTGTCATGAACGCCATCAAGGGGTTCCGGGCGGTCGGGTTGGCCGACACCACCCCGATCAACTACTGTGGCAGTGACCTGTTCTGGACCAACGCCGGTGAGTTGGTGGATGATGGTATGCGGTTGCCTCCAGCTCGAGTGCGGAACCGCGACGAATGTCCATCCACCGACAATCAGTCGGAGTACGTTCGAATCAATGCCGTCAGCATATTCGCCGACTCGGTCGTTGTGGAGGGGGGCACTCGACATGGGGGGGCTGGACGGCTTGAGATCTATGTTTTCAGTCGCTCCGGAGAGCGGCTGCTCTTTCGGGAATTCCGCATCCTTCGCATATATAATTATCAGTTGATTCGAAACACTCCTCTGTTCTGGAACCTCCGGCAGAGCGACGTGCCTGCAGGAGGAGGCCGGATAATTCTGCGGGTAGCAGGGGAGGCGGCGAACTCCCTTGCGCGGGACTTCCAGGCTGCCCGGTCGGCATCCGCGTTTGCCGCATGGGAATGCAGCAGTGGGGGGCGTTGTCGATAGGCGAGAACAGGACAGTGACCATACTACCCGCCGGGGGAAAATGAGGGGGCGATGGCTGCACGTATCGCTGGATGCGGGCGGGCGGCGCCGACAGGATTCCAAGCGTACAGCAGGCGTCCAGAGGCGATTTTTATCTACAGCGGTCATCTCTTCGCTTGGTTCAAACCGATCCGATCGAACTGACGATTGAAGACATAGACCTCCCCGGGTTCCCACAGGGGGCGCTGCCGAAGCTGACGGAACTAGGGTATGTGGTTCATCCGGTTCTCGATGATGCCTCCGGCCCCTCCCGATGCGTCAGAAGAAGGCCCGGAACGACGCGCGCGCCTCGTCGGGGAATGCGCGCACCCCTCGCAGCAGATCGAGGGTCAGCGCGCCCTTCGGCACCGTCAGGCGCACGGCCGCCCCGGCACCCTGCTTCGGCCCGGCCCCTTCCTGCAGAGCGAGCTGGTAGCTGCCGCCCACGGAAATCCCGGAACCCACCGCGATGAAGACGGACACGGGATTGATGCCGAACTGCTTCGCCCCCGACGCACTGCCCGGCATGTACATCCGCAAGGTCGCTTCCGCCGTTGCGCGTCCCAACGTCACGGCCGGGAGATAGTAGAGCTGGGTAGATCGCGATTCCGCGGCGCGCGACGTGGCAAGGACAACGGCATGCGAGGTCGCCGCTCCGAGCGCGAAACGTATTCCGAGACCGCCGAGCAATTCGGTGTGGCCGGCGCGCGGATTGTTGGCCATCCCGACCAGACCGAATACCGGACCATGACCGTAGCCTCCGAGGAGAAATCCGGCCGTTGCGCCGCTGTAGCGGACGCTGACGAATCCCCAGGTCGGATCGGGGCTGGATTGCGCCCGAAGCGCGTCGGACGGGACGAGACACAGGGCGAGCAACACCGAACCACAGAGTCGTGAGAGAGTGCAAGTAGGCATGGACTGACCATAGAAACCCTCCGGGAGATGTGCTCGCCGAATCCGGACGCGACATCGGCGCCGTGCCGCCGCGCCGGGCTCGGCAGGGGATCGATCGTCGACACGACCGGCCATCCGTCCGACTAAATTACGTCTCATGACTTCTCGATCCCTCCGCGGCGTCATGGCTCCTGCCGTGACTCCCTTCGACCCTGCCACGGGCGAAATCGCCCGCGATCCGTTCGTCCGCAACCTGCGCGCGCACCTCGCCATGGGACTCGACGGGATTCTCGTGACCGGATCGAGCGGCGAGGCCGCGCTCCTCGACGATGCCGAACGTCGCACACTCACCGAGTGGGCGCGCGAAACGGTGCCGCGGGACAAGTGCCTGCTCGTGGGCACCGGCAGCGAGAGCACCCGGCAGACCATCGCCCGCTGCCGGGACGCGGCCGCCGCCGGCGCCGACGCTGCGCTCGTGATCGCGCCGCACTATTTCCTCAAGCGCATGTCGGAAGCCGCGCTGCTCGCGCACTACCGCGCCGTGGCCGACGCGAGCCCGCTGCCGGTGCTGCTGTACAACATGCCGGCGTACACGCACCTCGTGCTGTCACCCGATCTCGTGCACACCATGGCCGCACACGAGAACGTGATCGGCATGAAGGATTCGGCCGGCAACCTGCCCGTGCTCGAACAGTATCTCGCGGCGCAGTCGGACAATTTCACCGTGCTCACGGGGAATGGCGCCACGGTCGCGGCGGCCATGACGCGCGGCGCGCACGGGGCCATTCTCGCGATTGCGCTCTATGCCGGCCTGCCGGTGCGCGCGCTCGTGGACGCCGCACTCGCCGGCCGTTTCGACGAAGCCGCGCAACTGCAACTGCCGCTCGTGCCGCTCGCCACCGACATCGCCGGCGCGCTTGGTCCCACCGGCATCAAGGCGGCCATGGACATGGTCGGGCTCGACGGCGGGACTCCGCGGCTGCCGCTGCTCCCGCTCGATGCCGAGGAGTCGGCGAAGGTGCGGGAGGCGCTCACGCGGGCGGGAGTGCTGCTGGTGAGTTGAGGTTCTGTGGCGGCACGATCCGGAGCGCTGTGGGGCGGCAGGCGGTCGCCCCACCCGGTTGCTTCCCGGCCCTCCCGGGCTAGATTTCATCAACGCCCAGCGTGCGCGCCCCGATGCGCCACCGCCGGGCGTTTTTTGCGTCCAGGCCCGGCCGCCGCCCTCGTCCACACCGGACGACCGGCCCCGACCGGCCAACCGGCGGCCGCCGTTCGACCGGCCCGCCCGATCCAGGGATTGGCATGTTCGATTCGGCAACGCGCACCGTGGTGGTCGTGGGCGCGCAGTGGGGAGACGAGGGGAAGGGCAAGCTGGTGGACGTGCTCGCCGAGCGCGCCGACTGGGTGGTGCGCTACCAGGGCGGCGCCAACGCCGGCCATACGGTGCACATCGGGGACCGGTCCTTCGTGCTCCACCAGGTGCCGAGCGGCATCCTGCACCCGGGCGTGCGCTGCGCCATCGGCAACGGCGTGGTGCTCGACCCCGACACGCTCTTCCACGAAGTGGACGGCCTGATCGCCGACGGTGTGGACGTGGAAGGACGCCTGTACGTGAGCGAGCGGGCGCACCTCGTGCTGCCGTACCACAAGACCATGGATCAGGCCAGCGCCGCGTCCAAGGCGATCGGCACGACCGGACGCGGCATCGGGCCGGCCTACGAAGACAAGATCGCGCGCCGCGGCGTGCGCGTGCTCGACCTCCGGTGGCCCGACCGGCTGCGCGAGCAGGTGGAGCGCGGCGTGGCGCATGCGAACGGCGTGCTGCAGGCCACCGGCAGCGCCGAACGCGCCAGCGTGGACGACACGCTCGCGCTGCTCGAGCAACTGGCCCCGCGGCTCCTCGCCGTGGCCGACGACGTGGGACTCTGCGTGCACACGGCCATCAAGGCCGGCGCGGCCGTGCTGCTCGAAGGCGCGCAGGGCTCGCTGCTCGACGTGGATCACGGCACGTATCCGTTCGTGACGTCGAGCAACACCACGGCCGGCGGCGCCGCGGTGGGCGTGGGCATCGGGCCGCGCGCGGTGCACGCCGCGCTCGGCGTGGTGAAGGCGTATACCACGCGCGTGGGCAACGGCCCGCTTCCCACCGAGTTCGACGAACCGCTCCAGAGCCAGGTGCGCATGCTCGGCAACGAGTTCGGCGCCACCACGGGGCGCGCGCGCCGCTGCGGCTGGTTCGACGACGTGGTCGTGCGCTATGCCGCGCGCGTGAACGGACTGAGCGGGCTCGCCGTGACCAAACTCGACGTGCTCGACACACTCGACCGCATCGCGATCTGCACGGCGTACGAAGTGGACGGCGAACGCTACACCGAGTTCCCGGCCGACATCGCGCTGCTCGACCGCGCCGTGCCGGTGCTCGAATGGCACGACGGATGGAAGACCGATACGAGCGGCGCCCGCACACTCGAGGATCTGCCGTCGGCCGCGCGTTCGTATCTCGACCGCATCGAATCCCGGGTCGATGTGCCGATCGCGTACGTGAGCGTGGGGACACGGCGCGACCAGATCATCGAGGGCCGGGCCGTCGGCGCATGAACGCGGAGCCGGAGAGCGACCGCGCGGCCACTCCAGAGGCCGCCGCCGATCCGCTCGCCGTGGATCTGGCGATCGTGGGTGCCGGTCCGTGCGGGATCGCCGCCGGCGTCGCGGCACGGCGCGCGGGGCTGTCGGTGATGCTGGTGGACCGCGGCCCGCTCGTGGCCGGCATCGCGTCGTATCCCACGTACATGACGTTCTTCTCCACCGCGGAGCGGCTCGCCATCGGCGGCGTGCCGTTCGTGGTGGCCGACGAGAAGCCCACGCGCCGCGACGCGCTTGCCTACTACCGCGCGGTGGCGTCGCACTACGACCTGGCGGTGCGGCAGTACGAAACCGTGGAGACGATCACGCCGCTGGCTCCCGGCGAGAGCACGCCAGAGGGGCGGCCGCTGCGCTGGCGGATCGACTCCCGGATGCGGTCCGGACGCGCGCGCTCTCTCCACGCGCATGCGGTGTGCGTGGCCACGGGGTACTTCGGGCGCCCCAACCGGCTCGGTATCCCGGGCGAGGATCTGCCGCACGTGCAGCACGGCTACACCGAGGGGCATGGCGCCTGGCGGGAGCCGGTGGTCGTGGTGGGAGGCGGCAACTCGGCGGTGGACGCGGCGCTCGAGCTCCTGCGGGCCGAGGCGCACGTGCATCTGGTGCACTTCGCCGACGATCTCGACCGCGGCGTGAAGCCGTGGGTGCGCCCCGTGATCGCGAACCGGATTCACGATGGCGCCATCACGGCGCACTTCGGCGCACGTGTCACCGCGATCACGCCCGACCACGTGGCCGTTGCCGGACCGGACGGCCCCGCCATCATCCCGGCCACGCAGGTCTACCTGCTCACCGGCTATCTTCCGGAAACCGGCCTGCTCGCCGCGCTCGGCGTGCCGATCCACCCCGAGACCGGGGTGCCCGGGCACGACGCGGCCACGATGGCGACGCCGCTCCCGGGGATCTACCTTGCGGGAGTCATCGCGTCCGGATGCGACGCGAACCGCATCTTCATCGAGAACGGCCGGGACCACGGCGATCTCATCGTGGCCGACATCGTGCGCGGCGCCTCGTCCTGAGGCCGCCGCGCGTCCGTCGTTTCCTCGGGTTCGTTTCAATCGTTTTTTCGCGTTTCCCGTTCCTCACCACTTCCCGTTTCGTGTCATGGCCCACCCCGACGTGATGGACAAACTCGTGTCGCTCTGCAAGCGCCGCGGATTCATCTTCCAGTCGTCCGAGATCTACGGCGGCACCGGATCGGTGTGGGACTACGGCCCGCTCGGCGTGGAGCTCAAACGCAACATCAAGGACCACTGGTGGAATGCCATGGTGCGGAGCCGCGACGACGTCGTGGGGCTCGATGCCGCGATCCTGATGCATCCGCGCGTGTGGGAGGCGAGCGGACACGTGGGCGGTTTCGTGGATCCGCTCGTGGACTGCAAGACGTGCAAGGGGCGCTTCCGCGCCGACAAACTCGAGGACGCGCGCTGCCCGCAGAAGCCCAGCAGGCAGCCGGGGCAGCACGACACGTGCCAGCTCACCGAGCCGCGGCAGTTCAACCTCATGTTCAGGACATTCATGGGCCCGCTCGAGGAGAGCGCGAGCACCGTGTACCTGCGCCCCGAAACCGCGCAGGGGATCTTCGTGAACTTCCTGAACGTGCAGCAGTCCACGCGTCAGAAGGTGCCGTTCGGCATCGCGCAGATCGGCAAGGCGTTCCGCAACGAGATCACACCCGGCAACTTCATCTTCCGCACGCGCGAGTTCGAGCAGATGGAGATGCAGTTCTTCGTGGAGCCGGGCAGCGACATGGAATGGTTCGAGCACTGGAAGACCGCGCGCATGCAGTGGCATCTCGATCTCGGCCTGTCGCGCGAACGGCTGCACTTCCACCAGCACACGGCGCAGGAGCTCGCACACTATGCGCGCGCGGCGTTCGATGTGCAGTTCGACTTCGGCGGCACGCTCGGTTTCCAGGAGATCGAAGGCATCCACAACCGCAGCGACTTCGATCTCACGCAGCACCAGCAGTTCTCCAGCAAGAAGCTCGAGTACTTCGACCAGCCGGCCAACAAGCGGTACGTGCCGTACGTGGTGGAAACGTCGGTGGGCGCGGACCGCGTCACGCTCGCGGCGCTCGTGAACGCGTATCGGGAAGAAGCGGTGGAAGGGGAAGACGAAGGACGGGTGGTGCTCGGCTTTGCGCCGTCGCTCGCGCCGATCAAGGCGGCCGTGTTCCCGCTCACGCGCAAGGACGGGCAGCCGGAGATGGCCCGTCGCATCGTGGAGGACCTCCGTCCGGTGATGACGGTGGACTACGACGAGACCGGCTCCATCGGCAAGCGCTATCGCCGGCAGGACGAAGTGGGCACCCCGCTCTGCATCACGGTGGACCCGCAGTCCACCGGCGACGATACCGTCACCGTGCGCGACCGCGATTCGCTGGCGCAGGAGCGCGTGGGCGCGTCGCAGCTTCGCGGCTATCTCGCGGCCAGGCTGGCGGGACGAGCCGTGTGACGAACGGCGGGCGTCCCACGGGAGGCCTCGAGTGACAGGGATGACAGGGGATGACAACGCCGGCGCCTTCGCGTGCGTACACGTGGAAAGCCGGTCCCCTGCCACCTGAACGCCCCCGTCGGTAACTTTCACGGATGCACCAGCAGAGCTCGCGTACGCTACAGGACGTCCGGACCACGCACACGCCGGACGAGGTCATCGCGGCCGCCACGACCTTTTTCTCGCGCCGGAACGCCATCTACACGGCCTTTCTGGAGAAGGAAGGGCCCGGGTGGGCCGTGTACCGTGGCCAGGGCGGTGAAGAGATCGCCATCGCCGCGCAGGTCGCGGCCGATGGCGCCACCCGCGTGAGCGGATCCACGTACATGTTCGACCAGCAGGTCGCGCGGTTCCTCTCCACGCTCCCGCCCGCGCCGCCCGAAGTGCCCATGCCGGCGCTCGCGGCGGGCGAAGAGGCCGCGGCATGACGGCGCCGTTCGTCACCCAGCTCCGTACGCACGGGGCAATCATCGATCTCGCCGGCGGCTCGGACGCGTCGTTCCTGATCCGCGCCCAGGTCCACGAAGCGTGGGATGCGGTGCGCGTGCAGGTGACGGCGAGCACACCCGTCGCCGACGTCAAGCGGGCGGCGCTCGCCGCGCTGCTCGGTGAGCAGAGCGCATCGGACGCGTACATGGTGAAGATCCACGGCGCCGAGGTGCGGGATGAACGGCAGCCGGTGAGCGCGTGCGGCGTGCGGGCCGGCACCACGGTGTTCGTGCACGGCCGCCGTCGGCGCGCGGTTCGCTGACGCGCCGGAGGGGATGACATGTCGGGGATGGCAACGGCCGTCGGCGTGACGCCCGCGGCGGAAAGCGCGGCGGAGCTCGTGCCGCTGATCGGTACCGTGCGGCGGGAGATCGCGCGGCGCGTGATCGGACAGGCCGAGGTGGTGGACCAGATCCTGATGGCCATGGCCGCGGGCGGGCATGCGCTGCTGGTGGGGGTGCCGGGCCTGGCCAAGACCCTCATGATCCGCACGCTCGCCGACACGATGCACCTCGCGTTCCGGCGTATCCAGTTCACGCCGGACCTCGTGCCGAGCGACATCACCGGCACGGAGCGGCTCGAGGAAGACGCGCACGGACATCGCGCGTTCCGGTTCGTGCAGGGGCC
>CAZUKU010000033.1:0-39125 GCA_964621045.1 uncultured Gemmatimonas sp. | reverse complement strand
CAGGGGCCGATCTTCGCGAACATCGTGCTCGCCGACGAGATCAACCGCGCGCCGCCGCGCACGCAGGCCGCGCTGCTCGAGGCCATGCAGGAGCACAGCGTGACCGCGGCCGGCGATACGATGCGGCTTCCGGAGCCGTTCTTCGTGCTCGCCACGCAGAACCCCATCGAGCAGGAAGGCACGTATCCGCTGCCGGAAGCGCAGCTCGACCGTTTCCTGTTCGACATTCGCGTGGGCTATCCCACGGCCACGGAGGAAGTGGAGATCCTGCGCGCCACCACGGGGCGCAGCTCCACGCCGCCCGCGGCCGTGATGGACGCCGAGGCCGTGCTCGCGCTGCAGCGCGGCGTGCGCGACGTGGTGGTGGCGGACACGGTGCTGCAGTACGCGGCCACGCTGGTGCGGGCTACGCGTCCGGATACGGCGGACGCGCCGCCGCTCGTGAAGCAGTACGTGCGCTGGGGCGCCGGGCCGCGCGCGGGACAGGCGCTCATCCTTGGCGCGAAAGCCGCGGCGTTCCTCGACGGACGCGTGGCCGTGGCGCCGGATGACGTGCGCCGCGTGGCGCATCCGGTGCTCAGGCACCGCGTGCTGCCGAACTTTGCCGCCGAAGCGGACGGCATGTCGTCGGAGCCGCTCATCGACGCGCTCCTGGCGCACATCCCCGCGCCGTCGAGTCGCCTTCCCGGATGATTGACGGCGCGTCGTCCGGACGCGCTTCTCTCATGGTGACCGTCATGTCGGCTGTGCCCGCGCCTCTCGCCCTCGGTCCGCTGCTCGACGCACTGCGCGGCGTGAAGTGGCCCACGCGCGAACGGGTGCGCGCGGGGCTGCCGGGTGCGCATCGTGCGGCGCAGCGCGGCACCAGCGGCGAGTTCACCGAGTTCCGCGCGTACCGGCAGGGCGACGATCCGCGGCGCATCGACTGGCGGCTGCTTGCGCGCAGCGACCGGGCGTTCGTGCGCATCACCGACGAGCGCGCATGGTGGCCCACCTGGCTGCTCGTGGATGCGTCCGCCTCGATGGCGTTTCCGGCGCCCGATGCGCAAGCGGCAACGGGAGTGCTCGACAAGTGGACGATGGCCCGCGCGCTCGGCGTGGGACTGGCCGCGGCGGCGCATGCCACGGGCGATCCGGTGGGACTGCTCGTGGCCACGCGCCCTGACGCCCGGCGCCTGCCGCCGCGCACGCGCCGCGGCACCGTGCAGGCGATCGCGTCGGCGCTCGATGCGGTGATTCCAGAGGGCGACACGTCACTCGTGCCGCTGCTCGCACGCGTGCCGGCCGGGGTGCGCGTGGTGCTGTGCACCGATGCGCTCGGCGACACGGACGCGCTGCTCGCCGCGACCGCGCGCGCCGGCGCGGCCGGCACCGATGTGACGCTCGTGCACGTGGTGCATCCGCTCGAACTGACGCCGGCGCGTGGCGTGTGGCAGGCCACCGATCCCGAGACGGAACAGGTGCAGCGGCCGCTCACCAGCGCGGCACGCGAAACGTACCAGCGTGCGTTCGAGACGTGGCGCGCCGAGGTGGCGCGCCGATGTCTCGCGGCGGGCGCGCGATATCACGAGATCCGGTGCGACGAAGCGCCGGCGCACGCGGTGCGGCGCATCGCGGGCGCGTCGGTGCGGGGCACGGCGACATGACGGCGGCGTTCCCGTGGGTGCTGGCGGGCGCGCTCGTGGCCGTGGCGGGCGTGATCGCCGCGCATCTCCTGTCGGTGCGCAAACCGCCCACGCTGTGGTTGCCGACGGCGCGATTCGTGCCGGAGCAGACAGTACGCGCGGTGTCGCGGGCTCGTACGCCGAGTGATCGCGCGCTGCTCGCGGTGCGTGTGCTGACGGTGCTGGTGATGGGCGCGGCGCTGGCCGGCGTGACGTATGCGGGAGCAACGGTGCCGGTGACGTCGCTGCTGGTGCTGGATCGCACTGTGGTCACGGATTCGGGCGCGTGGCGGACGGCGATGCAGAGTGCGGTGGCGGAGCAGGCGCCCGTCGCTGCCGTGGTAGTGGACGGGCGCGTGGTGCACGCGCGCGATGTGGCGCTGGAGACGTTCGTGGATACGCTGTCGCCGGCGCAAGGCAGCGACGAGACGAACGCCTCGCTGGCCGCGGCATTGCTGATGGCACGGCGCGCGGCGCCGGGAGTGGCGGAGGGCGCGGATTCGGTGCGCCTGGTGATCGTGTCGGAGCTGCGGGAGGATGTGGCGACACCGGCGCTCGATGCGGTGCGCTCCACGTGGCCGGGGCGCGTGACGGTGGTGCCGGTGGAAGCGGGTGCTGGTTCGGGTGTCGACACCGACGCCGATGCGCCGGCCCCACGGGGAACCGTGCGGGATTCGGTCACCGTGCGCGCGGATGGTGACGATGTGATCGCGGCGGCGTTCGCGCGGTGGGGCGATCTGCCCGCGGCGCGTGCGCGCGTGGTGCGCGATGTGATCACGCGCGAGGATTCGGCGTTCGCGGAATCGGGCGGGGTGCTGGTGGCGTGGGCGCCGAGTGCGATACCGCCCGGGTGGAGTGCGCGCGGGGATACGATGCAGGCGATGATCGCGAACGGCCGTGCGATCGTCACTCCGTTCCATCGTTCGGCCGCCGCGCCGGCAGAGCCGGCAGACGCGCGCGCGGTGGTGTGGTGGGCGGACGGATCGGCGGCCGTGAGCGAAGAGGCGCTCGGCGCCGGATGTGTGCGGTGGGTGGGATTCGAACCGCCGGCTGGAGACGTGATGCTCGGGATGTCGGCGCGGGGTGTGTTGTCGGCGCTGGCAGGGGCGTGCGGCGCGCGGGGCACCCTGGGTGCGCCGGCGCCGCTGGGCGCCGAACAGGTGACGCGGCTTGCCGGCGACGGACCGCTCGCGCGCGCGCAGGCGCTGCGTGATGCCACGACGTCGGGTCCGTCACCGGCCACACGCTGGCTGCTGCTGTCGGCGCTCGTGCTGCTCGTGGTGGAGAGCGTGATGCGTATGCGTTCCCCCCGCAGTACCGGCGCGCGGGGCACTGATGCGCGTGCGGTGCGCGATGCGTCGGCCGGCGCACCGGAGATCGCGGCATGAAGCCGGCGTCACGCGATCCTCAGGCGCCCGCCATGGGCGGCGCTGCATTTCATGCCGCGCCTCATGCGCACGTCGCCGATGCCGTGGAGATCCGGCGCCGCATCGAGCGGTTGCGACAGGGACTGGTGCGTCTTCGGGTGGTACGCGCGGTGCTGCTGTCGCTGGCCGCCGCAGCAGCGGCACTGCTCGTGATGCGTGGTCTGCTGTTCGTCTCATGGTGGACAGGCGCCGACGACACGTCGGGCATGCTCGCATGGCTGCACGGCCCCGCGGCGATGCTGATCGCGGGGAGCGTCGCCCTGCTCGTGTTCTGGTGGCAGACCGCTCGATGGGAACCGATCACCACGGTTCGCGCTGCGCTCTGGTTCGAAGAGCGGCATCCCGCATCGCACGCCGTGGTCACGCTGATGGACGATACCGTACGCACCGGACTCGCCCCCGCGACGGAATCCCGTCTCGCGGCGCAGGCTGCCATGCCGGTGTCATCGGAAGTGCCCGCGTCGTCGGCGCTCCGCGAGGTGACATGGCGCGCGTGGCGCATGCCGCTCCTGCTCGGCGGGGCGGCGCTCACCGGCGCCGTGCTGCTGTCGCTCGCGCCCGTGAACGCCGCGGCGCATCGCGTGCTGCGGGAAGGCCAGGGCGCCGATGCCGCGACCGAATCCGGTACCTCCACTTCCCGCGCTTCCCGGCTCACGCCCTGGCGCATCGAGATCACGCCGCCCGCGTACGTGAACGCGTCCGCGCGCACGCTCACCGATTCGGGCACCGTGGAAGCGCTGGTGGGGAGCCGCGTCCGTGTGTCCGGCCGCGGCAATGCAGATGGTCTCGCGGCCTCGTGGTCGGAGCGCGGAGACAGCAGCGCGCGGTCCACGCCGGTTGCCGTGAGCGGCGAAGGCGCGAACTGGCAGTTCACGGTCACCGTTCCCTCGCGTCCCGCGATCGTGCGTGTGACCGACGCCGCCGATTCCCGGCTGCTCGCGCTCGTGCCACGCCCCGACTCGCTGCCGCTGGTGCGTCTCGTCGCTCCCGAACGCGACTCCGTGTATCGGGATACGACGGGCACGCTCACGCTCACCGCCGAAGTGCAGGACGACATCGGACTCGCGTCCGCGGCCTTCGAGATCATCGTAACGAGTGGATCCGGCGAGCAGTACACGGCGCGCACGATCACACTCGGCGCCCGGACGTTCAGCAGCTCACGCACCGGCGACATCACCGCGCGCGTGGCGTTCGGTGAACTCGGCGTCCGCCCCGGTGATGTGCTGCACGCGCGTGCCGTGGCCCGCGATGCGCGCCCATCGGCGGCACGTGAGGCCGGGATCAGCGAGACGCGGTCGCTCCGCTTCGCGCGCGCCGATGAATATGATTCCGTAGCCGTGGACGCC
Source organism: uncultured Gemmatimonas sp. (assembly GCA_964621045.1). GTDB lineage: Bacteria > Gemmatimonadota > Gemmatimonadetes > Gemmatimonadales > Gemmatimonadaceae > JAABRT01. The sequence continues at coordinate 34,688 of CAZUKU010000033.1, read as the reverse complement.
GCACCGCCGCCGCTCGTGGATTCGTCGCTCCTGTCGCAGCGCATGCTGCTCGACCTCACCGAGAAGCTCGAGGCGCGGCGTCCCCGCATCACGCGTGAAACGCTGGTCGCGGAATCCCGCCGGCTCGCCGTGGAGCAGGCGCGCATCCGCCGAGCGGTCAGCGCGATCGTGTTCCAGCGTCTCAGCGGCGATGGGGAATCGGAACACGCGCACTACGAAGGCGACGGACACGATCACGGTCTCACGCTGCAGGAGGGCAAGCTCGTGCCCACGTTCGGCGGCGCCGCGCCCAACGTGATGCCGGGCGCGACACCGCCTCCCGGACTGGCGCAGCAGAATCATGGCGACGAATCGCCGATCCTGGCCGTGAACCGTCCGCTGCTCGAGGCGTACAACGCCATGTGGGATGCCGGCCGCGCGCTCGAGCTCGCCGATACGCGAGGCGCGATTCCTCCCATGCGACTGGCGCTCGAGGCCATTCAGCGGGCACGGGCCGCGGAACGGATCTACCTGCGCGGCCGCACGCGCCCGGTGGTGGTCGATCTCGCCCGCGTCCGTCTCGCGGGGCGCGACACCGGGCAGGATTCGCGGCGCGCCCCGAGTCGCCCGCATCGACCGGCGCGTGATCGTCACGCGGAGCGTCTGCTGCACGCCGCGGAACAGCTCATCATCGATCCGGTCGCCGCGCGTGATTCCCTGATGGCGCTGCGGCTGGATGCGCTGGCGGATGCCCCGGAACTCTCGCGCGCCGTCGAAATCGTGCTCACGGGACTGACCGAGGGGCGCGACGTCACCGACGCGCTCGTGCGCGCGCGCCGCACGCTGGTACGTCCGCAGGCGATGCCCGGATTGTCGCCCTGGAGCATTCCATGAGCACGCCGCACCCCGCCACGACACCGTTCGTATTCGCCACGGCGCAGTACGAATCGGGCGACTGGGATTCGGCGCCCACGCTGCCGGCGAACATCATCGACTCCGTGGCGCGGTACACGTCGCTCGCCGTTGCGCCGCAGGGGGTCGCGGTTCCGCTCGCCTCCGAGGACGCGCTGCGCTATCCGCTGCTCTTCCTCACCGGGCATCTGCCGGTGCGCTTCACGCCGCAGGAAGGGCGCGTGCTGCAACGGTACGTCGAACGGGGCGGGCTCCTCTTCATCGACGACCACAACCACGATGTGGACGGCGCGTTCCACAAGACGGCCACCGAGGAGATCGCCCGTCTCGTGGCGCCGCTCACGCCGCTGCCCAACGATCACGCGCTCTATTCGGCGTTCTTCCGTTTCAAGGACGGTCCCCCCACCACGAGCCACGAACTCAACGGCTGGGGAGACAACCTCATTCACGAGCACCTGCTCGCCGTGCGCGCGGACGATCGCATCCGCGTGCTCTACAGCAACAAGGACTACAGCTCGGAGTGGAACTTCCACCCCGACAACAAGCGGTTCCTGGGCGTGGATCCCACGCGTTTCGGCGTGAATCTGGTGGTGTATGCGCTCACGCACTGAATCCGCCGCCGAGTCCGCGCGCTCGTGGCGGGTGTGGGCGGAGCGGGGCGCGCGCATGATCGCCGTGCTGTCGCTCGGTCTCGCGTGGTGGCTCACCGGGCGTCCGGCACAGCCCGATGCACGGGAGGTCCGCGACGCGCTCGACGCTGCCGATGCGCCGGCGCTGGCCCACGCGCTCGCCGACACGCGCCGCGCGTCGCTCGCCCTGGCCCTGAACGCGGTGCCGGACGATGCGTCGCGCGCCGTGCTGCACGCGGCGCGCCAGTCGGGGCTGCCGGTAACGTGGCAACCGGCGGACACCGCCCGCCCGCTTCCCGCGCTGGCGGCCGCGGCCGTGGCCCTCGCCGATCCGCAGGGCGGAACCATGCTGCGCGTGGCCGCCCCGGACGGCGCCCCGCTCGCGCTCGCCGATTCGCTCGGCTGGCTGGACAGCGCGGTCGTGCAGGGCGGCGGCGTCCAGTGGCCGCTGGACGGAGCGCCGCGCGCCTTCACCGTCACCGGGCGCGGAACCGCGGCGCACACCGCGCCCGCCGAACGGCTGCGGCTCGGACGTCTTCGCCTGTTCGGCGTGCCGGGGTGGGAAGCGCGGTTCGTGATGCAGGCGCTCGAGGAAGCCGGCTGGACGGTGGACGCGGCCTACACCGTGGCACCCCGCGTGATCGTCAGCGCCGGTGCGCCGTCGGCGCTCGACACGGCGCGGTACGCAGCGGTCATCGCGCTCGACAGCAGCGCGTGGCCGCAGGCCGCGGCGATCGCGCGCTTCGTGCGGAGCGGTGGCGGGCTCGTGCTTTTCCCCGAGGCCGCGGCCGGCGGATCGCTGGCCGCGCTCCGGGCGGGCGCCCCGGGAGCACCGGCGGCCGCGATCCCCGGCGCCCTGCGCACGGACACGCCGCGCGAGGGGCTGGCGCTGACACCGCTCGCGCGTCTCGCCGACGGCGCGGTCGTGCTCGAACGGAGCGCGCGGTCCGGCCAGCCGGTCAGCGTGGCCGCGCGGCGCGTCGGGGCCGGGCGCGTGGTGCAGGCCGGCTGGGCGAACACGTGGGAATGGCGCATGCTCGGCGGCGACGAGGCGGTGGACGCGCACCGTGACTGGTGGCGCGGGCTCGTGCAGCGGGCCGCGTTCACGTCGCCGGAGTCGCCCCGCGAGGCATGGGCGCCGTATCCGGGGGCGGCCGCGCCGCTGGCGGATCTGGTGGCACGGCTCGGACCGGCCGCGCCGGCCGCCGAGCTCCCCGCGGATATGGGCGCGCTGCCCGCGCCCCCGCCGCCCTGGCTGTTCGCGGTGGCCGCGCTGGCGCTCCTCGGGGAATGGTGGTCGCGCCGTCTGCGCGGTGCGCGGTGAGCACGCCGGCCGAAACGGCTACGGTAGCGGCTGCACCGGCACCCCGCGTAACATCCAGCATGCCCGTCGCCTTCCTCTCGCATTCCGACTGCGGCCTGCACGACACCGGATGGGATCATCCCGAGCACGTCGGCCGCCTGCGAGCCATCCCCAGCGCCCTCAAGTACCACCCCGCGCTCTTTCTGGCGCTGCAGCACCACGAAGGCCGGCATGCGACTCCCGAGGAGCTCGCGCTCGGACACGACTCGGCGTACATCGCGCGCGTGCGCGACCTCGCCGAGTCCGGCGGCGGCCGGCTGGATCCGGATACGGTCGTGAGCGCCGGTTCCTGGGATGCGGCAACAGCGGGGGCCGGCTGCGTGCTCGATGCCGTCGACCTCGTGATGAGCGGCGATGCATCACGCGCGTTCTGCGCCGTGCGTCCTCCCGGACATCACGCCGTGCGGGATCGCGCCATGGGGTTCTGTCTCTTCGGCAACGTGGGGATCGCGGCGCACTACGCGCTCGCCCGGCACGATGCGGAGCGCGTGCTCGTGATCGACTGGGACGTGCATCACGGCAACGGCACGCAGGCGCTCGTGGAACACGAATCGCGCATCCGCTTCGTATCGATCCATCAGTGGCCGTGGTATCCGGGCACGGGCGCGGCCGAGGAACGAGGACCGTTCGGCACCATCTGGAACGTGCCCATGCGTCCCGGGCTGCCGCCTGCCACGTACACGGCCGCCCTCTGGCACGCGATCGACGAGGCCACGCGCGACTGGACACCGGATCTCGTGCTCCTGAGCGCGGGCTTCGACTCGCTCGCGGGTGATCCGCTGGGCGGTTTCACGTGGACGATCGACGACATCACCGCGATGACGCGTGAGCTGACGGCGCGTGCCGACGAGTGGTGCGGCGGCCGGCTCGTGAGCGCGCTGGAAGGCGGCTATGCGCCGGAGCAGACGGCCGCCGCCGCGATTGCGCACATGCAGGCGCTGGTGGACGGATGACACGGTTCGTGCGGCGTGGTGCCGTGCCGTTCCTCTGCGCCGTCACGTGGCTCGTGACGGCGTGCGGAGGCGCCGCGCCGGTCGTCGAATCGGAAGCGCCGCGTACGGAGGTGCGCGACAGCGCGGGCGTGCGCATCGTGTCCGCCGGCTTTCTGCGCGATTCGCTCGCGTCGTCGGAACATCTCGCGGTGCTGGACACGCTGCTCGACGCCGCGACACCGGCCGGTGAAGCGGTGGTCGGTCTCGTGGCCGTGCAGCCGCTGGCGGATTCGTCGCTCGTGCTCTTCAGCGAGAGCGGGCCCATGCTGCTCCGCTATCCGGCACGGCCTCCGCGCATTCCCGACACGCTCACGTCGTCCGTCTCCGATTCGGCCGCCTATGGCGCGCGTCCCACGCTGCTGCCGTTTCAGGCCGACACACTGCTCCTCTGGGAGCCGGGCGCGGCGCGGCTCACGCGCGTGACGGCCGCGGGTCCCGGATCCCACGTGATCGTGCGGTACATGCCGGGGCGTCCGATCACCGTGGCGGGAGCGTTCGCCGACGGCAGCATCGTGGGCGTGACGACGGCGCTGCCCACGGAGCAGGGAGCGGGCGTGACACGCGCGGCCACGGCGCTGCTCCGCTTCACACCCGACGGCGCGTTCCGCGATACCATCGTGTCGCTGCGCGGAGCGGAGCGGGTCGTGCAGCTCCGCCGCCCCGGTACCATGGGCGATCAGCGCCCGGTGCGCTCCGGGAGCGTGCCGTTCGGCCGAACCACGCTCTGGACGGTGGGCGCACGCGGCGTGCTCGTGCTCGATACCGAAGGATGCAACGTCGCTCGGCACGACCCGGACGGCGCGCTCACGCAGCGTCTCGAGTTCCACTGCACCATCGAAGCGGTGACCGACGAGGATCGCGAGAAGTTCACGGCCGAGTTGCTGGAGTCTGCGCGATCGCGCGCCGATTCGGCGACGCGGCGCCGGTTCGTGGCCGAAGCCTCGTTCGCACCGTCGAAGTCCACGGCGTCGGGATTGATGACGGACGCCTGGGATCGCATCTGGGTGCGGCTGCCCGTGCGTGACGCAGTCGAGCCGTGGACGTGGTGGGTCTTCGAGGCCGACGGCACGCCGGTCGCGCGGTTCGGACTCGCGCGTGCGTGGCGTATCGCGGCCGTGCGCGGCCAGGACCTGATCGCCGTGGAAACCGACCGCGACGACGCGCCGCCGGTGGTCGTGCGCATGGCGCTGCCGGCCGCGCTCCACCGTCCTCCCTGACACCTGTCGTCATGCCTGCCGCTCCGAACGTGCCCCCCGTCCCCGCGGTGCTCCGACTGGTCCAGTCGGTGGTGCTGGGCCGCTGGCGCGCCTCGGTGGAATCGCTGTACCGCGAACTCGCCGATCTGCTCGAGGCCGGCGACGGCAAGGATCTGCTCGTGAGCGGCTGCGGTGACGGACGGAGTGCGGAGTGGCTCGCCACGCGCACCAGCGCGTCGGTGGTGGGCGTGGATCCCGACGCCGCGCGTCTCGCGGCCGCGACCACGCGCGTCCGCACAACGGGCGGCACGACGCGCGTGAGTTTCCAGGCCACGCCGCTCGACGACCTGCCGTACGACGATGCGATGTTCGACGGTGCGGTGGGTGAGCCGGTGCTCGCGGCCACGAACGATCCGGCGCGCGCGGTGGCGGAGCTGGCGCGCGTGGTGAAGCCGTACGCGCCCGTGGTGCTCTGTCTCCTCACGTGGAACGTGGAGTTCGACGCGGCCGCGCGGCAGGCCGTGGTGGAGCGGCTCGGCCTCGGGCTCCGGCATCTGGTGGAATGGAAGCAGATGATGCGCGAGGCGGGACTGGTGGAGATCGAAGTGCAGGACTGGACCGACCGCGGCACGCGGGGACGCGTGGGCGGACCGCCGAGCTTCACGCTCCGGCAGAAGCTGCAGATCGCGAGCCGCGCCTGGCGCCGCTGGGGCTGGCGGGCCGCGCGCGATGCGGTGGACCGGGAGACCGCGCTGCTCAACGATCTGTCGCAGGAACGCGCCGTGGGATTCCACGTCGTGCGGGGCGTCAAGTGGCCGCACCAGAGAACGCCGTGACCGAACGCATCGTTCCCGCCGCGCATCGCGAAGTGCAGCCTCCGGTCACGTTGTGGGAGGGGCCGGACGGCGCGCGCATCGACGGGTGTCATCCCCGCGATCTCGCCGCGCTCGTGGAGCGGCGGGAGGGATCGTTGTGGGTGCACATCGACTCCACGAGCCGTCCGCAGCACGCGCTGCTGGAGCACCTGTTCCACTTCCATCCGCTGGCCATCGAGGACACGCTCAATCCGGCCACGCGCGTCAAGGTCGAACAGTACGACGGTTACATCTTCGTCGTGGTGCGCGCGGTGTCGTTCTGCGACGAGACCGAGGATCCGTACGATCTGGAGACGCGGGATCTGTACGCGTTCCTCACGCCGCACATGCTCGTGACCGTGTCGGCGGGTCCGGTTCCGGCGGTCACGACCGTGGCCGACCGGATGGCGCGCAATCCCGATCTCATGGCGCGCGGACTCGACCGGCTGCTGCACGCGCTCGTCGACGAAGTGGTCGATGCGTATTTTCCGATTCTCCGCCGGATCGACGAGTTCGTGGACGGGCTCGAGGAACGCGTCTTCGTGAACTTCGACGACACCGCCCTCCGCGACATCTTCCAGGTGAAGCGTCTCGTGCTGTCGCTCCGCCGGCACCTCTCGCCGCACCGGGAAGTGCTCGCCACGATGACCAATCGCCCGCCGCCGCTGCTCACACCGGCCAGCCAGCCCTACTTTCGCGACATCTACGACCACATCCTCCGCATCAGCGACTCGCTCGACACCTACCGCGACCTGCTCGGCAGCACCATGGAGAGCTATCTCACGCAGGTGTCCAACCGCCTCGGCGCCACCACCAAGGCGCTGTCCGTGCTGGCCACAATGAGCCTGCCGTTCGTGGTGGTGAGCGGCATGTGGGGGATGAACTTCTCGCACATCCCGCTCTCCGAGTACCCCGGCGGCTTCTGGATCATGCTCGTGCTGCAACTGCTCATCGGGGTGCTGCTGCTCGTGATGCTGCGCTCCCGCCGGATTCTCTGAGCCTTTCGCCCCGCTTCCCATGTTCTGTCCCGAGTGCGGCACCTGGAATCGCGCGGCGGCGGCCCGCTGCACGCGCTGCGGCGTCCCGCTCCCCGACGTGGCCGCCCCGCCGCTCGAAGCCCCCGACGAAGAGCTTTCCGATCTGCGCCGTGTCACGGGGAACCGCTACACCGTGATCCGCCGGCTCGGCAGCGGCGGCATGGCGCACGTCTATCTCGCCCGCCACGTCGCGCTCGCGCGGCCCGTGGTGATCAAGGTGCTGCACCGAACGCTCGCCCGGGAATCGGAGATGCGCGAACGGTTCCGGCGCGAGGCCGAAGCCGCCGCGCGGCTGGTGCATCCGTACGTGTGCGCCATTCTCGACCAGGGCGCGTCGGGCGACCTCGTGTATCTCGTGATGCCGTACTACGCCGGCGGATCGCTGGCCGATCTGCTCTCGCGCTCACGACGGCTGCCGGCCCATACGTCGGCGTCGATCGGGGCGCAGGTGGCGTGCGCGCTGGACTACGCGCACCGCCGCGGTGTGGTGCACCGGGACGTCAAGCCCGACAACGTGCTCTTCGACGAAGACACCAACGCCGTGCTCACCGATTTCGGCATCGCCACGGCCCGCTTCCACGGCCGTCTCACGGCCACGGGACGTGCCATGGGCACGCCGCACTACATGTCCCCGGAGCAGGCCATGGGGCGCCTCGTGGACGGACGGAGCGATCTCTACGCCGTGGGGCTCCTGCTCTATGAAATGCTCACCGGCCACCCCCCGTTCGACGGCGCCGATTCGTACGCCGTGGGCTACAAGCACGTGCACGAGCAGCCGGTGGCGCCCGATCAGGCGCAGCCCGAGGTCCCGTCCGCGCTCTCGCTCATCGTGATGCGCTGTCTCGCGAAACTCCCGGCCGAACGCTACGACCGCGGCTTCGAGCTCGCCGATGCGCTGCTCGGATTTCTCGCCGCGCACGCCATGCCTGCCGATGCGCGCCCTGCCCGGGCCGCGCGCCTGGGCGGCGCCACTCCGTTCTGACGATCACGCGACCCCACCTCTCCCATCCCATGCAACTCTCGTACGAAACGCTGTCGGTACACACGAAGCATCCGTTCATCATCGCGCGCGGCGGGACCGCCACCTGGCCGGTGGTGTGGGTGCGTCTGCGCGACCGGGACGGAGTGGAAGGGTGGGGAGAAGCCGCGCCGAGCCGGTTCTACGGCGAAACGGCAGAGACGGTGGTCGCTGCGCTGCAGCGGTTCGCGCCCATTGTCGAGCAAGCCGACGGCTGGTCGCTCGAAGCCGTCGAACGCGAGATCGCGGGCGCGCTCCGCTGGAACGCGGCCGCGAAGGTGGCGGTGAGCGCCGCGCTGCACGACCTCCACGGCAAGCGGCTCGGCGTGCCGCTCTGGAAGCTGTGGGGACTCACACCCGCCGAGGCGCCGCCGTCGTCGTTCACCATCGCCATCGCCCCCGACGACGCCACGTTGCGCGCGCGCGTGCGCGAGGCGGCCGGATACCCGGTGCTCAAGGTCAAGCTCGGGTCGCCGCGTGACCGCGACATCCTGCGCATCGTACGCGAGGAAGCGCCCAACGCCGTGCTCCGCGTGGACGCCAACGCCGCGTGGACGCCCAAGCACACGCTCGCCATGCTCGACACGCTCGTGGCGCACGGTGTCGAGATGCTCGAACAGCCGCTCCCACCGCACGACATCGCCGGCTTCCGGTTCGTCCGTGAACGCGCACCCATGCCCGTCTTCGCCGACGAATCCTGCCTCACGGCCACGGACATTCCGCGCCTTGCCGAAGCCGTGGACGGCATCAACCTCAAGCTCATGAAGTGCGGCTCGCTGCGCGAAGCGCTCCGCATGATCGCCACGGCGCGCGCACACGGACTGCAGGTCATGTGCGGCTGCATGATCGAGACTTCCCTCGGCATCGCAGCGGCCGCGCACTTCGCCTCGCTGCTCGACTACGCCGATCTCGACGGCGCCGCGCTTCTCGCCGACGATCCGTTCACCGGCCCCACGATCACCGCGCCCGGCGCGCTCGGCACCATCACCCTCGGCGATGCCCCGGGACTCGGCGTCGTTCGGCGCGCCTGAGCCGGCGGCGCCCGTCACGCCCACGAGCCCCGACGCGTCCTCCGGCCGCTGCGTGGCCGTGGCGCTGCCGGTGCCGCTCTTCCGCTCCTTCACGTACCACGTGCCCGACACGATGCCGCTGCCGCGCGCCGGCCAGCGTGTCATCGTGCCGTTCCGGAGCGGACGCGCCGTGGGCGTGGTGCTCGGCGACACGCCGGCCCCCGAAGGCATCGCGCTCAAGCCGCTGCTGGCCGTTCCCGACGAACCGCCCGCGCTTCCCGCGGGGCTTCTCCATACGGCGGAATGGATCGCGGAGTACTACGCCGCGCCCATCGGTCTCACCGTGCGCGCCATGCTTCCTGCCGTGCTTGCCAGCGCGTCCGCGCCCACGCCGTCGGTCCGCACCCGTCGCGTCGCCCGCCTTGCGCACGGTACAGCCGGCGGATCCCCGCAGGAATCGCTGCTCGCGCGGGAAACGCTGTTCGTCCGCGCGCCCAAGCAGCGGGCGCTGTACGAGCTGCTCGAAGCGCGCGGCGGCGAAGCTGATGTCTCCTCGCTGCTGGAGCAGGCGAACTGCACGCCGTCCGTACTCGACGCGCTCGTGCACAAGGGACTCGTGCGCATCGTGCAGGAATCGGTGCAGCGGGATCCGTTCGCGGAACGCGCGCACGTGGCGCCGCCGGCCGTTCCCACCGCCGCGCAGACGGCCGCGGTGCAGGCCATCCTTTCGGCCGCGCCGGGCAGCACCTGCCTGCTGCACGGCATCACCGGGAGCGGCAAGACGCTCGTGTACATCGAGGTGCTGCGCCGTCTCGTGAGCGAACAGGGGCGCACGGCGATCGTGCTCGTGCCCGAGATCGCGCTCACGCCGCAGACCGTGGACCGGTTCCGCGGCGCGTTCGGCAACGATGTCGCGGTACTGCATTCCGCGCTCGGCGACGGCGAACGCTACGATGCGTGGCGCGCGCTCCGCGACGGCCGGCGGCGGATCGCCGTGGGCGCCCGATCCGCGCTCTTCGCGCCGCTCACCAACGTGGGCGTCATCATCGTGGACGAGGAGCACGACGCCAGCTACAAGCAGGCCGAGACCCCGCGCTACCACGCGCGCGAAGCGGCGATCGTGCGCGCACGTGCCGAAGGCGCGGTGGTCGTGCTCGGCAGCGCCACGCCGTCGCTCGAAACATGGGAGCGTGCCGCCCGGGGACTCGTCACGCGACTCGATCTGCCGCTCCGGGCCACCGGCGCCGCGCTGCCGGACGTACGCGTGGTCGACCTCCGGGCCGTGGTACGCGAGGCCGTGGCGAACCGTCCGCCCAACGCGCCGTTCGACGAAACACTCGGTGTGCTCTCTCCCGATCTCGTGGATGCCATGACCGCGCGTCTCGAACGGCGTGAGCAGTGCGTGCTCCTGCTCAACCGGCGCGGGTTCGCGGCATTCCTCGAGTGCCGCGACTGCGGCGACGTGACCACGTGCCCCAACTGTTCCATCGCGCTCACGTATCACCGCGTGCCCGAATCGCTGGTCTGTCACTACTGCCGCTATCGGGCGCCCGTGCATACGCAGTGCGCCGCGTGCGGCGGTCCCGCGCTCGCGCGGCGGGGACTCGGCACGCAGCAGGTGGAACGGGTCGTGGCCGAACGGTTTCCGGACGCGCGGCTCGCGCGCATGGACGTGGATACCACGAGCGGCAAGTGGGCGCACGCAAACATCCTCGACCGGGTGGGGCGCGGTGAAGTGGACATCCTGCTCGGCACGCAGATGATCGCCAAGGGGCTCGATTTTCCCGACGTCACGCTCGTGGGTGTGATCGACGCGGATACCGGGCTCAACCTGCCGGATTTCCGCGCGGCCGAGCGAACGTTTCAACTGCTGAGCCAGGTAGCCGGCCGGTCGGGACGCGGGGCGAAGCCGGGAGAGGTGATCATCCAGACCAGGCGGCCGGGCCATCATGCGGTCCGCTGTGCCGTGGCGCACGATGTCTCTGCGTTCGTGCGCACCGAACTCGATGCCCGCCGCGCACCGGCCTACCCGCCGTTCGTGCGCCTCGCCAACGTGGTGATCAGCGGCAGCGACGAATCCGCGACGGCCGCGCGCGCGATCGAAACCGCCGACTGGACGCGCGCCCTCATCCGCCGGCGCGGCCTGCGCGAGGTCGAGCTCGTGGGACCCGCGCCGTGCCCGATCCACCGCATCAAGGAGCGCTGGCGCTGGCATTTCTTCCTGCGCACGCCGCGGAGCGGCCTGCTCACGCGCCTGGTTCGTTTCGTGGCCGAACGGGCGCCTGCTGCGCGCGACGACACCGTCCGGCTCGTGGTGGACCGCGACCCTGTCGCGCTGTTGTAGCCCGCAGCATCGCCGTCGCATGCGCGACGGCACCTGTCTTGCTGCACGGGGTATGATGACGCTCCTTCAACCGAGGAGCATGCATGCTGGGAACCGATGCCCTCTCGACCCTCGTGCGCGAATCGCACGACGTCGTCACGCTCTCCGTCTACATCGACGGCCGGGTCACCGATCCGGCCATGCGCACCCGCTGGCGCACCGAGCTGCAGAACGCCCTCGACACCGCGCGGAGCGGCGTCCCTGCGTTCGAGCGGGAGGCGTTCCTGATCTGCGAGACGCGTCTCGAACAGGCGCTGTCACGATTCGACGGGGCGATCGGCGCCCCCGGATTCGTGGCATTCATCACACCCGATCAGGTGCGCTTCGCCGAGCAGGTCGCCACGCCGATGCCCACGATCGCGTTCTGGTCGCGCGGCGCGCGGGTGGCCCCGTACGTCCGGGCCCTCGAACACGAACGGCCGGTGATCGCGGTGATCGCGGGGAGCCGGGAAACGCGTCTCTACCGTTGGCACACCGGCACGCTGATCCGCCTGGATTCGGTGGAAACCGCGCGCGACGTGCGTGCCGAAGGCGACGCGCCGGATCGCGCGCGCACGGCCAGCGATGCCGGCGGGCATCGCAATGTCCGGGGGGCGACGCTCACCGACAACCTCCAGCGCGTCGAAGATGCCCAGGTGCACCGGCTGGTGAACGAAACGGTGGAGCGCATCGCGCAGCATGCGGGCCAGAGCGGCTGGGTGGTGCTCGGCGGGGCCAAGGACATCGTGCCGCGCATTCTCACGGCGCTGCCGCGCGCGGCGGCCGAACGCACGCTCGTGCACCAGGGGCTGCGCAGCAAGGCCACGCTCTCGGACATCCGCGAGGCCGTACAGGATGGCGCAGCCCGTCTGCGGCATGCCCGCGAACAGCGGCTGGTGTCGGAGCTCGTGGAGCGGGCTCATGCGAACGCGCGCGCCACCGTGGGGCTCGGGCCTACGCAGTCGGCCATCGAGATGGGGGCCGTGGAGGAGCTGCTGCTCACGCCCACGGCATGGAATACGCATCCGCGCGAGGTGGAGCGGGTCGTCTCGGGAACGCTCATGCAGGGCGGGGCGGTGGAGCACGTGGACGGCGAGGCCGCGCGCACGCTCGATGTGGAAGGGGGCGGGATCGGCGCGCTGCTGCGGTTCCCCACGCCGGCGGTCGCGGCAGACTGACAGCGCGCGAACCCGCCTTCGGAGCGGGCGCGAAGTGGCTATCTTTCAGGGATGTCGATCACCACTCCGCGCCCGTCGTTCGCGCCTGCCCGCATCGTCCGGTCCATTCCGCCGTACGTCTTCTGGGAACTCGATGCACGCAAGCGCGTCCGGCGTGAAGCCGGCCGGGCGCTGCTCGACCTCGGTATCGGCAGTCCCGACCAGCCGGTTCCCGAAACCGTGGTGGACGCGATCCGTGTTGCGGCAGGCCGGCGCGACCTGAGCGGGTATCCGGGCTTTCGCGGGCACGCCGAGTTCCTGCGGGCGGCCGCCGGATACATGGCGGACCGCTTCGGCGTGGACACGCAGCCCGACCGCGACTACATGGCCGTGGCCGGCAGCAAGGAAGGGCTCGCCGAACTCGTGCTCGCGCTGTGCAATCCCGGGGATGTCGTGCTCGTGCCGGCCGTCTACTATCCGGTGTACGTGCGGGCCAGCCAGCTCGCGGGCGCCGAGCCCGTGTGTGTGCCGCTCTCCGCCGACGGCACGCTCGATCTCGATGCCGTGGACCCGGCGCTGATCGCGCGGGCGCGCATCCTGATCGCCAACTATCCGTGCAACCCCACCACGGTCACCGTGGAACGGGGCGAGCTGGCGCGTCTCGTGGAGTTCGCGCGCGCGCACGGCATCCTGCTCGTGAGCGACCTCGCCTACGCGGAGCTCGCCTTCGACGGGTATCGTCCGCCGAGCGCGCTCGAAGTGCCCGGCGCGATGGACTGCACGGTGGAGCTGCACTCGGCGTCGAAGAGCTTCAACATGGCCGGGTTCCGCGTGGGTTTCGTGACGGGCAATGCGGACGTGATCGCGGCGCTCGATGCCTATCGCACGAACACCGGGTACGGCACGGCCTCACTGCCGCAGCTCGCGGCCGCGTCGGCGTTTGCGAACTACCGCGAGATCGTGCCGCCGATCGTGACCGAATACCGCACGCGGCGCGACGCACTCGTGCAGGCGTTCGCGGAGTGCGGCTGGGCGGTCACACCGCCGCGCGCCACGATGTATCTCTGGCTCCCCGTGCCCGACGGATTCGACGACTGGGGGTGGGTGGAGCATTGCATGGACACGCATGGCATCGTGGTCACGCCCGGGCTCGCGTTCGGGGAGGCCGGCCGCGGCCGCTTCCGCATCTCGCTCGTGCAGCCGGCCGGCGTGCTCGCGAACGCGGCGCGGGCCATTGCCTCCGGAGCCGCAGCCTGATCGTCGCTTGATGCACCGCTGACGGTCCGGGGCAGCGGCCGTCGCCTGATCCACCGGCGACGGCCGCGCAGACGGCGTGCTATCGCCGAGCCGCCGGATCCTGCACCGCGATGTCCCACTGCACGGTGACCTCGTCCTTGATGGGATTGGCGCGCGAATCGTAGCTCACGCCGTACTCCTTGCGCTTGAGCACGAACTCGCCGCGGAAGCGCCCCAGCCCTTCCTCGTAGAACACCATCGACGCGGGAATCGTGACGCGCCTGGTGGTGCCGCGGATCGTGAGATCGCCCTCGATGTCGAGCTGGCCGTCCCCCTTCGGCCGCACGGCCGTGGACACGAAGGTGATCTTCGGATGCTTCTCCACGTCGAAGAAGTCGGCGCTGCGGAGGTGCGTGTCCCGGCGGTCCACCCGCGTGTCGATGCTCGCCGCGGTGATGGTGATCGTGACCGACGAGGTGGCGAGATTCGCGGGATCGAGCGTTATGGCCGCGTCCCATTCGGCGAAGTGGCCGCGCGCGCTGATGAGGCGCGAATCGGCGATGAAGTTGATCTGGCTGTGCGCCTTGTCGATGACGTGCGGACGCGGATCGACCGCCTGGGCGGCAGGGCGGGCCGCCATGAGCAGCATGGGGAGCGTGAGAACGGCACCGAGACGACGGAACGACATGCAATCTCCATGAAAAACGAGGAAACGGGCGGCCCGCGGTCATACCCCGCCGGCGCCGGGAAGTCCATTTCGAATATATATCTCAGTTCTTAACTAAATGCAAGGCGAGCGTGTGGCGCGGCGACCCTCGCCGCTTGTACGCGCGGGGGCGCGCAGGTGATCTTGCAGGGATGACCATGATTGCCGACAACCGTCGCCCGGTGACCGAAACGACCGAACGTTTCCTCCGCGCGATCGTGCATGATATCCCGATCGACCGACTGGCCGACCTGCACCTGTTCACCGCGCTCCGGCAGGGCGTGTACGAGACGGGAGTGGCCGTGATCGCCGTGTGGCCGGAGGGCGTGGAGCGCTCCGACGAGGCGCGACACACCGTGTACACGGCGCGCTACCGCCTCGTGGTGAAGGGCCCCGATCGCGGCCGCTGGGAGTTCGAGTGCGTGGCCGAGGCGGATGCGCCGCTCGTGACCGTGGAGATGGTGGTGCGCGGCGTGCAGCGGCGGAGCGGCGATCTCGACGATCCGCTCCGGTACGACGCCTCCGCTCTTGCCCACGTACTCCGTCTCGAGGCGCCGGAACCGGCATGACCGCCGGCCCGGTGGTGGGCACGACACGCACCGCGCAGCAGGGACGCGACACGTTCCGTTCGTATCTGCGCGAGCACAATCTGCCCGTCACCGCGCAGCGCCTGGCGATCGCCGAGGTGCTCATCGGTTCCGCGCGGCATCTCTCCGCCGAGGAAGTGGCGCAGGCGCTGCTCGAACGCGGGGAGCGGGCGGGCACCGCCACCGTGTACCGGACGCTCGATCTGCTCGTGCGGAGCGGACTCGTGGTGGAACGCGACTTCGGCGAAGGGTTCCGCCGCTTCGAAGCCGCGCGCGACGTGCCGCACCATGAACATCTGCTGTGCACCGTCTGCGGCGCGGTGCAGGAGTTCCGCGACGAACGGCTCGAACGCATGACCACGATCATCGCCGAGGCGCACGACTTCGCGCGGCAGCGCCACCGGCTCGTCATCCAGGGCGTGTGCGCGGCCTGCCGTCGCGGCGACCGGGCCGGCGGCCGTTCCATCACGCCGCCGCGGCGCTGACCTTTCCCGATTCCCCCGCATGGAACCCTCGTTCGGTCTCGCCATCGCGTTCAGCGCCGGCCTCCTCAGCTTCCTCTCGCCGTGCGTGCTGCCGCTCATTCCGAGCTACATCACGTTCATCACCGGCATGGGCTTCGAGGACGTGACCCGGTCACGCCGCACCACGCTCGTGCACGCGCTGCTCTTCGTGTTCGGGTTCTCGCTCATCTTCATCGCGCTCGGCGCCGGCGCCACGGCGCTCGGCAGCCTGCTGCTCGCCTACCGCGACTGGATCAGCCGGGTGGGCGGCGTGCTCGTGATCATCTTCGGCCTGTACATGCTGGGGATCCTCCGCATCGGCGCGTTCGCGCGCGATACGCGCGTGCATCTTTCCGACAAGCCCATGGGCTATCTGGGCACAGTACTCGTGGGCATCGCCTTCGGTGCGGGGTGGACGCCGTGCATCGGCCCCATTCTCGGCGCGATCCTCACGTACGCCGGCTCGAGCGGCGACCTGGCCCGCGGCATGGCGCTGCTGGGGTCCTATTCGCTCGGGCTCGCGATTCCGTTCCTGCTGAGCGCCGTGGCCATGGAGCGGTTCCTCGGCGCGTTCCAGCGTTTCCGGAAGCACATGGGCACGGTGAACCGCATCTCCGGTGTGCTGCTCATCATCGTGGGCGTGTTGATGCTGACGAACTGGTTCGTGGTGCTCGCCGGCTATCTGGACGCCTTCACGCCGGACGCGCTGCGGAAGCGGCTGTAGCGTACGCGGAGGTTCTCAGGCCGCCTCCACCTGCTCAAGCAGGTGCTGGCGGCGCAGGAGCTGCGCGTAGCGCCCGTCGCGGGCCATGAGCTCGTCGTGGCGTCCCTGCTCCACGACCATGCCGCCGTCCAGCACGAGAATCCAGTCGGCGTCGCGCACCGCGCTCACGCGGTGCGACGCGATGATCGCCGTGCGCCCTTCCAGCGCCTTGCGCAGCCCGCGCAGGATCGCCGCTTCGGTGTGCGTGTCCACGGCCGAGAGCGCGTCGTCGAGCAGCACGAGGTGCGGATGCCGCGCGAGCGCGCGGGCGAGCGCCGTGCGCTGCTTCTGTCCGCCGGAGAGATTGATGCCGCGTTCGCCGAGCGGTGTGCCGAAGCCTTGCGGCAGCGCGGACACGGTATCGGCGAGCTGCGCCACCTGCGTGGCTTCCACGACTTCGGGCACCACGTCGTCGCCACGCGGAATCGGGTGTTCCGCCGTGTGCGTGCGTGCAGGTGGCTCGTCGTCGGACTCGACGGCCTTCGAGGCGGGGTCGATGCCGTAGGCCACATTCGTGCCGATCGTCTCGGAGAAGAGCAGGGTATCCTGCGGCACATAGCCGATCTCGGCGCGCAGCGCGGCGAGCGGCAGGGTGGTGATGGGCACGTCGTCGAGCAGGATCTCGCCGCGCTGCGGATCGAAGAGCCGCGGCACGAGATCGAGCAGCGCGCTCTTGCCGCTCCCCGTGGCGCCCACGATGGCGAGCGTCCCGCCGGCGGGTACGGTGAACGACACGTCGCGCAGCACCCACCGCGGCTCGCCAGCCGCGGGATCCGCCGCGAACGGAGCCGGATAGGCGAACCACACGTCGCGGAAGGTGAGCGTGCGTCCCTGCGTGGTGGGCGGCAGTTCGGCCGTGCCCGTGTCGTGGAGCTGGGCGGGCACGGCGTCGAGCAGTTCCAGCACGCGTCCCATCGACGCCGCGCCACGCTGGAACAGATTCACCGTCCAGCCGAGTGCGATCAGCGGCCAGGTGAGCATGGCGAGGTAGATGCCGAACGCCACGTAGCCGCCCGTGGTGAGCTCGCCCTGGATGAGCAGCCGGCCGCCGAAGCCGATCGTGATCACGCCGCCGAGCCCGGCCAGCAGCGCGAAGGAAGGATTCATGAGACTGTTCAGCCGGGCGAGCCGCATGTTGCGCTCGAGGTATTCATCCCCCGCCGCGGCGAAGCGCGCGACCTCGGCCGCTTCCTGCCGGTAGGCGCGCACGACCCGCACGCCGGAGAGGTTCTCCTGCGCGCGCGTGGTGAGCGTGCTGAACTGCTCCTGCACCGCTTCGAACCGCTGGTGCACCAGCCGGCCGAGCCGGATCGTGAGGAACGGCAGCCCCGCCATGGGGAGCAGTGCCGTGATCGTGAGCAGGGGGCTGATGCGCATCATCATGATCAGCGCGAAGAGCGTGCCGAACACGGTGTTCACGAAGTACATGATGGCCGGACCGGCGGCCATGCGTACCGCCTGCATGTCGTTGGTGAGCCGGGCCATGAGATCACCGGTGCGGCGGCGCCCGTACCAGGCCGCGTCGAGCAGGAGCAGGCGGTCCATCACGTCACGGCGGAGATCGGTTTCGATGCGCCGGCTGATGCCGTTGAGCAGCTCCCGCATGCCGAACCGGAACAGGCCGGCGACCGCGGCCGTGACGAGCATCACGGCGGCGATCGCCCACACGTCACCAGATTCCGGGGTACTCCCCATGACGTCGATCGCGCGGCGCAGGAGCGCCGGGATGCTGTTGGCCGCGGCCGACGCCGTGACCACGAAAGCGAGGCCCAGGGTCATCCCCCCGCGATACGGACGAAAATAGGGGAGCAGGCGCCGCAGGGCGACGCGGGTGGGCACGGATGACACGTGTGGCGTGTAGATATAAGCAGGGATCCCGGCCGCACGGCCGCCGACTCCGGCCGGCGTGCGGCTTCGATATCACCCGATGGAGGAAACACCGATGCGTGAATATAAGCGGGCCACTCGCAGTTCCCGGACGTTGCTGGCGGCGTTGACGCTCGTGCTGTCGGCCGCCGCCTGCGGCGGCGACCGTCCGGATGACGCGCTCACCGATGACGCGGCGCTGGGGCGCGATCTGGCGCTGGCCGGGCAGGACACCACACAGCCGCCTGCGCTGCAGGACGTACCGGTGCAGGAACCGCCGGCCGTTGCCCCGGTGACCCCGACGCCGGCCCCCACGCCGCCGCGCACCACGCCACGTCCGACGCCGCGTCCCACGACGCCGCCGGCCACGACGCCTGCGCCCACGCCGGCCCCGGAGCCGGCTCCCGTGCCGGCCGCGCCCACCGAAGGGGTGATCGCGTCAGGGGCCACGCTCCGCTTCGTGTCGAACACGAAGGTGTGCACGGGTGAGCACAACGTGGGTGACAAGTTCACCGCGCGTCTCGGCAACGCCGTGACCGGCACCAACGGCGCCACCTTCCCCGAAGGGGCCACCGGCACGTTCGAGGTCGTGACCTCCAAGCGGGCGCAGAACCAGAACGACAACACGTTCCTCACCGTGCGGCTCATCTCCGTCACGGTGGACGGCAATGTGTACCCGGTGCAGGCCACCACGCAGACCGCGGCCACGGAACGTGTCCGGGCAGCCAGCAGAGGTACCGATGCCAAGAAGGTCGCCGGCGGCGCCATCATCGGCGCCATCGCCGGTCAGATCCTGGGCAAGGACACCAAGAGCACCGTGGCGGGCGCCGCCGCGGGTGCGGCCGCCGGTACTGCCGCCGCCGTCGGTACGGCCGACTTCGATACCTGCATCAACAGCGGGGCCGTCGTGACCGTGGAGCTCGACGGTCCGGTCACGATCAAGGTCTGATGCGTGATCAGTGTCCGACCGCGCCGCCCGTGCGGCGCGGTTCGGGCACGCCCTCCCAGCCGCCCTTCACCCGCATGATCGCGTTCACGTTCACCAGTGAACGCAGCGGCCGGAGCGCCCACCCCATGGCGCGCAGCGAGTCCTGCACCGCCGGCGCCACTCCCCCGATCTCGATCGTGAGCGAATCCGGCAGCGCCTGATGGTGCAGCCGCGGCGCGCGCATGGCGTCCGCGAGCGTCATGCGATGGTCGAGCACATTCAGGATCACCTGCGAGGTGCCGGTGATGATCGTGGGGCCGCCGGCCGCGCCTGCGACGAGCAGCACCTGCTGCGCCGAATCGAGCACGATCGTGGGCGACATCGCGCTCAGCATGCGCTTGCCGGGCTGGATCGCATTCTGCTCGCCCTGCACGAGGCCGAACATGTTCGGCATGCCGGGCTGCGCCGCGAAGTCGTCCATCTCGTTGTTGAGGAAGAACCCCGCGCCGCGCACCCACACGCCCGACCCCCAGCTTCCGTTGAGCGTGGTCGTGGTGGCCACGGCGTTGCCGAAGCGGTCCACCACGGAGTAGTGCGTGGTGTTCATCGGTTCACGCGGCAGCGCCTGCATGGTGGAATCCACCACGCGCGTGGGCGTGGCTCGCTGATCGCTGATGCTCCGGCGGAGCGCCTGCGCATACGACTTGCTCGTGAGTTGATCGAGCGGCACCGGGATGAAGTCCGGATCGCCGAGCCTGCTGTTGCGGTCGATGAAGGCGCGCTGGTACGACGACGCCACCGTGTGGTACCACTGCGTGCTGCCATGCGGCGCGGTGGCGGGCCACGTCTCGAGGATGTTGAGTGCTTCCGTCATCGTGACGCCGCCCGACGACGACGGCGGCATGGCGAGCAGCGTGAAGCCGCGATAGGTGGAGCGGATGGGGCGACGTTCGCGCGGCTGGTAGCGCGCGAGATCCTCGGCGGTGATGATGCCGCCGCCCCGCCGCATTTCGGCCACGAGGGAATCGGCCACCCAACCGCGGTAGAAACCGGCCGGCCCTTCGGCGGCGATCGCCTCGAGCGTGCGCGCGAGCTCCGGCTGCACGAGCCGCACACCCGTGGCGAGCGGCTGTCCGCCGGGAAAGAAACGCGCCGCGCCGTCGAACCGCGAAACCCGCTCGCTGCCGCGAATGGAGCTCGCCAGGCCGCTGTCCACCACGAAGCCGTTTCGCGCGAGACGGATCGCAGGCTGGATCACGTCGCGGAGCGACAGTGTGCCGTAGCGCTCGAGTGCGAACGCCATGCCGGCCACCGCGCCCGGCACGCCCGACGCGAGATGTCCCACGATGCTCCGGTCGGTGAGCTTGCCGTCGGCGTCGAGATACATGTCGCGCGTGGCCGCGAGCGGCGCGACTTCGCGGTAGTCGATCGCGGTGGTGCGGCCATCGGCCAGACGGATCACCATGTAGCCGCCGCCGCCGATGTTGCCTGCCTCGGGCCATGTGACGGCGAGCGCGAAGCCCAGCGCCACGGCCGCGTCCACCGCGTTGCCGCCGCGCCGGAGAATCTCCGCCGCGGCCTCACTCGCCGGCGTGCTGTTGCTCACCGCCATCGCATTGGGCGCGAACGTGGCCTCGGCACCGGCCGGCAGGCGCCACCCGTCGGGAAAGCGGGCCGGCACGCGAGGAGCGATGCGCGGCTCCGTGGCCGCGCCGCGCGTGTCGATGGTTCCCGGCGTCACCTGCACGGTGGACGCGGTGCCCACGCTCGTGCCCGATGTGGTGGCGGTGTAGCTGCATGCGACGACGGTCGCACAGCCGGCGAGGATCGCGGCGGAACGGAAGGAAGAAAGGTGCGCCATGACGCGGGAGAAAACGGTGGGATCAGCGCCGGCGCCAGGTGCCGAAGCCGTAGCGCAGCGTCATGCGGGAGTTCCGGACACGATAGGTGCGCCCGGTTCCTTCCGGCAGTGATTCGCCGCGATGCCAGGCGATGCCGAAATCCTGCACGAACGCCACGTGAAAGTCGGAGGCCAGGGCGAAGCCGAGTCCGTATCCGATGCCGACATTGATGTCCATCGCATTCGTCACCGGCAGGGGGCTGCCGTCGGACTTGGCGCGCATGTTGCGAAAGCCGGTCACGCCGCCGGTCGCCTCCACGATCTGGTACAGCCCTTCGGCACCGCCGCCGCCCCGCAGCACCCCCTGGATGCCCCACAGGTCCACCTGTCCCGTGCACCCACTCGACACGCAGAGGGCCACGGACGGAGGCGTTACCGGCGTGAGGTCGGGCACAGCGGCTCCCGGCAGGGGCCGGTAGGCGAAGTCCACGTTGCCGAAGTTGACGCCGATGCCGAGCGTGGTCGTGGGCTGGATGGCCTTCTCGAGCGTGCCGCGCAGTTGCCATCGCGGGTCGCCGCCGAAGTCCCAGGTGGACCCGGAGGGGCCGTCGTTGACGGGACCGAGACCGGCGACCACCGCGCCGCCGCTGAACCACCAGCCGTTCGGGCCCGTGGAGCGCACGGGCCCACCGCCCCGGAGCTGCGCGGGGAGCGGGGCGGACGCGAGCGTCAGCAACACCAGCAGGAAGAACGGAGTCCGGGAGCGCATGCGCCACGTTGTGAGGGTCCGGCGGGCGGGTTACCCTGCATACAAAGCTAGTCCCAACCTCGCACGCAAGGGAACGGGCGTTGATCAAGTACATCGGGTCCAAACGTACGCTCATTCCGGTCATCCTCGACGCGGTCCGCGGCGTCGCGGGCGCAGGTTCGGTCCTCGATCTGTTCTCCGGCACCTCGCGGGTGGGTCATGCGCTCAAGGCCGCCGGCTATCGCGTCCACGCGAACGACCACAACGCCTACGCCGCCACCCTCGCCCGGTGTTACGTGCAGACCGATGCGGAGGACGTGCGCCGCGATGCCGAGCGGCTGGTGCGCGAGTTCAACGCGCTGCCGGGGCGCGCCGGCTGGTTCACGGAAACGTTCTGCATGCGGTCGCGGTTCTTCCAGCCGCACAACGGCGAACGCATTGACGCGATCCGCGAGGCGATCGCGGCGAAGGGATTCGCGCCGGAGCTCGAAGCCGTGATGCTCGTGGCGCTCATGGAGGCCGCTGATCGAGTCGATTCCACGACCGGCCTGCAGATGGCGTATCTCAAGCAGTGGGCGCCCCGGTCGTTCAACGACCTCACGTTGCGCGTGCCGGACGTGCTGCCGCGCGCGCGGCACGGCAAGGGGCAGGCCACCGCGCTGGACGCGTTCGATGCCGCCGCCTCGGTGGAGGCCGATGTCGCGTACATCGATCCACCGTACAACCAGCATTCGTACCTCGGAAACTATCACGTGTGGGAGTCGCTGGTCCGCTGGGACCGGCCCGACGTGTACGGCGTGGCGTGCAAGCGCACGGATGTGCGGCAGCGGCAGAGCATCTTCAACTCGCGCCCGCGCTTCGCCGGCGCGATGCAGCGTCTCCTGAACGCGGTCCGGGCGCCCGTGCTGATCGTGTCCTTCAGCAACGAGGGGTATCTTTCCCGTGCCGCCATGGAAGCCATGCTCGCCTCGCTCGGCGACGGCGGACGGACGGTGACCACGATTGCAAACGATTTCAAGCGCTACGTGGGCGCGCAGATCGGCATCCACAATCCACGAGGGGAACGGGTGGGAACGGTCAGCCATCTCCGGAACACGGAATACGTGTACGTGGTCGCGCGTGATCCCGTGGCCGCCGACGCCCCGCCGGTGCGGCGCACGCACCCGCCCGTCGCACGTTTCCTCCACCCCTGAACGCTCCGATGCTCGACCCCCGCATCACCGAACACCGCAACCCGCGCACGGCGAACATCGATCTCGCGACGCCCGCGGAGATCGTGGCGCTCATATCGGCCGAAGACCGTGCCGTGGCCGACGCGGTGGCCACGCAGGCGGACGGCATCGCGCGCCTCATCGCGCGGGTGGAGGAAGCGTTCCGGAACGGCGGCCGCCTCCTGTACGTGGGCGCCGGCACCTCCGGCCGGCTCGGGGTGCTCGACGCGAGCGAATGCCCGCCCACGTTCGGCGCCGATCCGCGTCTCGTGGTGGGGATCATCGCCGGCGGCGATCACGCGCTCCGGAACGCGGTGGAAGGCGCGGAGGACGCGCCCGAGGAAGGCGCGCGCGCCATGGATGCGCACGCCGTGTCCGCGCGCGACGTGGTGGTGGGCATCGCCGCGTCGGGCACCACGCCGTTCGTGCACGGGGCGCTCCGCCGCGCGCGGGAGATCGGCGCGACCACGGGGCTCGTGGCCTGCTCGCCGCCGCCGGCCGAATCGCTCGCGGCGGTGGACATTCCCGTGGTCGCGGTGACGGGCCCGGAAGTGGTCACCGGCTCCACGCGGCTCAAGGCGGGCACGGCCACGAAGCTCATCCTGAACATGATCACTACCGGCGCGTTCATCCGCATCGGCAAGACGTACGGCAATCTCATGGTCGACCTGCGCGCGACCAACGTGAAGCTCACCGACCGGAGCGAACGCATCGTGATGGAAGTGTGCGGACTCGATCGCGAGGCGGCGCGCGCACTGCTGGCGCGCGCGAACGGCCGCGTGAAGCACGCCATCGTGATGCATGCGCTCGGCGTGGATCACGACACGGCCGTGACGCGCCTCGATGCCGAAGGCGGCGTGATCCGGCGGGTGTTGCCGTGAGCACGTTGCCGGAAGTGTATATCGGGCTCATGTCGGGCACGTCGCTCGACGGCATCACCGCCGCGGCCGCCACCTTCCGCGACGACGGCGCACGCGTGATCCCCACGCTTCTCGCCGAATCGCACCGCCCGTTCACGGCCGAGGAGCGCGACCGGCTGCTGTGCGCCATGGAGGGCGGGTCGGCGCGGGACTACTGCCGGCTGTCGGTGGATCTCGCGCACTGGCTCGCGGATGCCGCCGAGCTCGCCATCGCCGCGGCCCACGTGCCGCGCGACCGCGTGCGCGCGGTGGTGTCGCACGGCCAGACGCTCTGGCACGAACCCGGGCACAGCACCTGGCAGCTCGGCCAGCCGGCAGTGATCGCCGAACGGCTCGACCTCGACGTGATCAGCGACCTGCGCGCCCGCGATGTCGCGGCCGGCGGGCAGGGCGCGCCGCTCGTGAGCATCGCCGACACGCTCTGCTTCGCGCACGCGAGCGAGTGGCGCGTCCTCCAGAACCTGGGCGGGATCGGCAACCTCACCGTGGTCCCGCCGGCGGGGCACGGCGCCGCGGCCACGGCCTTCGATACCGGGCCCGGCGTGGTGATCGTGGACGGCGTGGTGCGCGCGCTGCTCCCGTCGCTCCTCTACGACGTGGACGGCGCGCTCGCCCGGCAGGGCACGCCGCTCGCGGACGTGGTCGCGGCGCGTCTCGCGCACCCGTATTTCGCGGCGGCGCCGCCCAAGACCACCGGACGCGAGCTCTTCACCGCCGATTACATTGCGGAGTTCATCGAGGCGTGCCGGGCAGCGGATTCCGGCGCATCCGTGGCCGATCTCGTCGCGACTGCCGTGGCGCTCACGGCCGAATCCATAGCCGACCAGATGGCCCGTTTCGTGTCCGTTCCCATCCGCGAGTTCGTCGTGTCCGGCGGCGGCGCCGACAATCCGTCGCTCGTCGCGGCGATCGAGGCCGCGCTGCGCCGCCGGCTCGGTGACACCGCGCCCGCCGTGCACCGCTTCTCCGAGCTGTTCTTCGAGGGCAGCGCCAAGGAAGCCGTGGCGTTCGCGCTGCTCGGCCGGCTGCACGTGCACGGACGCGCCGGCAACGTGCCGTCGGCCACCGGCGCGCGGGGCGCGCGCGTGCTCGGCACGTTCACCCCCGCCCGCGTGTCCGCGTGAGTACCGCCGTGCGATCGCGCGAACTGGCGCAGCTCGTGGTGCCCGCGCTCGTGTGGCGCGCGCCCGGCGGATTCGACCACGAGAAGGAGCGCATCGCCGAGTATCTCGCGCTGGGCGTGGGCGGGTTCCTGCTCATCGGCGGGGACCAGGAGGTCGTGCGCGCGCTCGCCAAGCGCTTGCAGCGCGAGAGCCGGCATCCGCTCCTCATCGCGGCCGATCTCGAACGCGGCGCAGGCCAGCAGTTCACCGGCGCCACCGGACTGCCGCCGCTCGCCGCCGTTGCCGCGCTCGACGATCTCGAAGCGCTCCGCCGGGCGGCGCGCCTCACCGCGCGGGAAGCACGCACCATGGGCGTGAACTGGAATCTCGCGCCGGTATGCGACGTGGACGTGGCGTCCGAGAATCCGGTGCTCGGCACGCGCGCGTTCGGCGGCGACTTCATGCGCGTGGGCCGGCTCGCCACCGCCTGGATCGAAGCCTGCCAGAGCGAAGGCGTGCTCGCGTGCGCCAAGCATTTTCCTGGACACGGACGCACGCACGAGGATTCGCATCTCGAGCAGCCGGTGGTGACCGCGCCGCTCGATGTGCTCAAGGAGCAGGACATCGCGCCGTTCCGCGCCGCGATCGCGGCCGGCGTGGCGTCGATCATGACCGCGCACGTGTCGTATCCGTCGCTCGACCCGTCGGGGCTGCCGGCCACGCTGTCGCGCGAGATGCTGCAGTGGCTGCTCCGGCAGCAGCTCAAGTTCGACAATCTCGTGGTCGCCGACACGCTCATCATGCGCGGCGTACTCGAAGGACGGGAAGAGACCGACGCGGCCGTGCTCGCCGTGCAGGCGGGCTGCGACGTGCTGCTGCAGCCGGACGACGTGCACGCGGTGGTCGAGGCGCTCGAAGCCGCGCGCAGCGACGGCCGGCTCGATCCGGAGGTCGCGCGTCGCGCGCTGCGCCGGCGGCTCAAGTGGGCGCAGTGGGCCTCTCCGCCCAACGACTGGCGCCGTCCGTCGGGCGCCGACACGGCATGGGGCGCGCTGCTGGCCGATCGCTGCGTCCGCGTGGAACACGGACCGCTGCCCGTGCTCGCCCCCGTCACGGACGTGGTGATCATCGACGACGACGTGCACGTGCCGGGCGCGCACGCCTCACGGAGCGCGCTGCTCGACGCATTGCGCGCGGGCGGCGTGGATGCGCGCCGCGCCGACGGCCCCACGCCGGTGAGTCAGGGCCCGCTGGTGATCGCGGTGTTCGGTGATCGCCTGCCCTCGAAGGGACGCGCATGGCTCGCGCCCGATACGATCGCGCGGGTGGAGCAAGTGCTCGCGCAGGCCGCGGACGCCGAACGCGAGGTGATCCTGTGCGCCATGGGCGATCCGCGGCTCGTGCAGGCGCTCGCGCTCACGGTGCCCACGGTGTATGCGTGGAGCGGCGATACGGTGATGCAGCAGGCCGCCGCGCGGGCGATGACGAAGGCGAGGCGGCCGTAGCGTCGCTCTACGGCGCGCCCCGCAGCATCTGCCACACGAGCCACACCACGGCCGCGACGCCGAGCAGGAGGAGCAGGAGCATGATCGGCCGCACGCGCGCCTTGCGCGCCGCCGTCATCTCCAGCCGCAGGCCGCTCCCGGAGCTGGCGGCGCTCGCGACCTCGAGGAGCGGCGACGCGAGCGGCGCGCCGTTCAGGATCGGACTCGGCTCGGGGCTGTAGGGGCGCGGGTCGGTCGGCGGCTCCTCGGCGGCCAGCGTGCCGGGCAGCGGATACACCTGATGCCCCACGGCTTCGGCAGCGTGCGCGGCGCGCAGGCCGTCGCCGTCGAACAGCGCGGCGATCACCGTCACGTTGTCCGGCCCGCCGAGCTCGTTCGCGCGGGCGATGAGCCGGTGGCAGAGCACGGCCGGATCCCGTTCGGCGCGCGCGGCCTCCTCGATGTCGAATGTCTTCACCACACCCGACAGCCCGTCGCTGCACACGATGAGCATGTCGCCGAGGCGGAGCTGCTGGTGGGTGAGGTCGATCTTGACCACCGGTTCCGGGCCGAGCGCCTGCAGGATGATATTGCGGCGATCGCTCGCTTCGGCCTGCTCCGCGGAGATCTCGCCCGCATCCACGAGCCGCTGCATGAGCGACTGGTCGCGCGTGAGCAGACTCAGCCGGTCGTCGCGGAACAGGTAGGCCCGGCTGTCGCCGACCTGCGCGATGTAGACGCTGTCGCGGAACAGCCCCGCGATCGTGGCCGTGGTGCCCATGCCGCGGTGCTGCGGATGTTCGCGGGCAAAGGCATGGATGCGTGCATTGGCCGTTTCGGCGGCATCCCGGATCGCCGTGGCGAACACGTCCGCCGTGGGCGTGTCCACGCTGCGCCAGCGGGCCAGGAGCTCCTCGAACACGACGCGGGTGGCCATCGCGCTGGCGATCTCGCCCGCCGCCGCGCCGCCCATGCCGTCCGCGACCGCGAACAGCAGGCCGTGGGCGCCTTCGGGGCGCGTTTCCGTGCCATGGTCGAAGGTGATCTCGGTACCGCTTTCGAGATCCGCGACCAGGAACGTGTCCTCGTTGTGCTCGCGCGTGTGCCCGACGTCCGTCGCGCCGTACAGGCGAACGACGACGCGCGGATCGGCGTCTGGGGGCACGGGTGTGGGTTGCAGGGCGAAGGAGGTCACATGGGGTGGGATGGCCGGAACAGGAACGAACCACGCTTTCCTGGCCCTACGGATCGAGGCTCCGCAGGTTCCGGCCGGATGGACCGCCCGGGTATTATGCCCGCCATCCCGGAAACGGTCAACGCACCCGGCGATCCTTCCGGCCACGAATGCTCTGCCGCTCGACAGGAGGGCGGGGATGGTTGAGCTTTCAGGCATGCCTCCGTCGCACCTCCCGGCCCCTCATGTCTCCCCGCGCACCCGGTACGGCGCGGTTGCCTTCGCCGCCCTGCTCTCGGCCTGTGCGTCGGCGGGCGGCCCCGCGTCGGCCCCGTCGCCCGCGGTGGCCTCCGACCGTGCGGACATCGCCGCGGCCCTGCCCCCGGTCCCTCCGGTGCGCGGCGCGATCGCCGTGCGCGTCCAGCATCCCCCCGAGGACGCCCTCCTCACGGTGGACTCCACGTTCGTGTTCGGCACCGTGGGCACGGGAGACGCCACGCTCCGCATCAACGGCACCACGGTTCCCGTGGCCGACAACGGGGCCTTCCTGGCTCATCTTCCCGTGCCGCCGGCCGAGGCGCCGCAGTACGTGTTCGATGTCGTCCGCCAGGGCGCGCCGGCGGACTCCGTGCGCATGGTGCGCCGTATTCGTCGCCCACGGTCCACGCCGCTGCCGCTCACCGGTCCGCTCCGCGTGGACAGCGCGTCGGTGTCCCCGCGCGGTGCGCAGCGTCTGCGCGACGACGAGTTCGTGCGCGTGAGCGTGCGGGCGCCGGCCAACGCGGTCGTCGCCGTGCGTACCGCGAACGCGCGGATGGTGCCGCTCGTGCGCACCGCCGACGTGACCTCGCTCGTGGCCCAGGCCACGGGGCGTCCCATGCCGCCGTCCAATCCGGATCCCGATGCGGGCGCGCTCTTCGCCGGCGAGGTGCGCGCCGATCAGCTCACGGCGGCGTCGCGTCTCGTCGTGGCCCGCGGCCGGGACACCGTGCGACTCGCGCTCGGCGTGCCGGAGCTCATCCGGAGCGCCACCCCGAAACGCTATGGTGTGCTGCGGAACCGGGTCACCGGTCTTGCCGCGCAGAGCGACACCGACCGCGTGGTGATCGCGCGCCCCGTGCCGGGCGGCTTCTACAAGTGGTCGCTCCTTCCCGGCACGCAGCTCGAGCTCACCGGCGTGCAGGGCACCGAAACGCGCGTGCGGTTCGACGATCGCCTCGAAACCTGGGTCGCCACCGACGACATCCTGCCGCTTCCCGAAGGCGCGCCCGCGGCGCGACGCGTGGGCGGCGGACTGCGCGTGGTGCCGGCGGACGAATGGGTGGACGTGATCATCCCCACCGGCGCCCGGCCGGCGTTTCTCGTGGAGCCCGACGACGCGCGGCTCGTGGTCACGCTGTACGACACACGTCTCTCACCGGAGATCTCGCCGCTCATCGGCAACGATCCGCTCGTTCGACAGCTCGCCTGGGAACCGGTGGCCAGCGACCGGACGCGG
Organism: uncultured Gemmatimonas sp.; assembly: GCA_964621045.1. Taxonomy (GTDB): domain Bacteria; phylum Gemmatimonadota; class Gemmatimonadetes; order Gemmatimonadales; family Gemmatimonadaceae; genus JAABRT01. The sequence continues at coordinate 5,612 of CAZUKU010000033.1, read as the reverse complement.
CTCGACGTGCGGCTGTCCGCGCCCGTGTACGGATGGCTCGCGCTCTGGGACGAACGCCGCGGCGCGCTCGTGCTGCGCGTGCGCCGGATTCCGGCCATCGACGAGCGCCGTCCGCTCGCCGGTCTCACGATCGCGGTGGACGCGGGACATCCGCCGGGCGGCGCCACCGGCCCCACGGGGCTCACCGAAGCCCAGGCCGTGCTCCCCGTGGCGCAGAAGCTCGCCACGCTCCTCGAGGCGCGCGGTGCACGCGTGCTGATGACGCGCACGACGCCCGCCGCCGTGGCGCTCACCGACCGTCCCGTGATGGCGCGCCGCGCGAACGTGCACGCCTTCCTCAGCGTGCACCTCAATGCCTTCGGCGACGGCACGAATCCGTTCGTCAACCACGGCACGAGCACGCTGTTCTTCCATCAGCCGTCGGAGCCGCTCGCGCGCGCCGTTCAGCGCGAGCTCATGCCGCGCATCGGACAGCGGGATCTCGGCGTGCACTACCAGAACCTCGCCATCGCACGGCCCACGTGGTATCCCTCGGCGCTCGCCGAAGGGCTCTATCTCATGTTCCCCGAGCAGGAAGCGGCCATGCGGCGGGACGACTGGCAGGATCGATACGCGCTCGGCATCGCGGAAGGCGTCACGGCGTACTTCCGCGACCTGGCCGCGCGCGTGTCGGCCGCGGCGCGCGACTGATTCCGCCCTCGTCGCGCGTGATCCCGCAACTCCGCACGCGCGCCGGGCCGTGGATGCGCGCGCGTGTCGCGCTCGCGGTGTGCGGCCTGCTGCTTGCCGCGCTGTTCACGCCACGCGCCGCCGGCGCGCAGGTGGATCCGCGCGGCGCGTTCCGCACCATCCGCACCGAGCACTTCCGCGTGCACTTCGCGCCGGCGCACGAACCGCTCGCGCGCCGCGCCGCGTCGTACGCGGAACTCGCCTGGGAGCAGCTCGCCGCCGAACTGGCCGAACCGGATGTACCCGTGGAGTTGCTGATCACGGACAATGTCGATATCAGCAACGGCTTCGCCACGCCGTTTCCCACCAACCGCATCGTGATCTACGCGCTGCCGCCGCTGTTCGTGCCGGAGCTGCGCCAGTACGACGACTGGCTGCAGCTCGTGATCACGCACGAACTGGCGCACATCTTCCAGCTCGACCGCGTGCGCGGTCTCTGGGCGCTGGGGCGACGCGTCTTCGGCCGCAATCCGGCGCTTCTGCCCAATGCGATGCTGCCGTCGTGGGTGATCGAAGGGTTCGCCGTGCACTACGAAACGCGGCTCACCGGCAGCGGCCGGCTCGCGAGCACCGAGTTCCCGATGCTGGCGCGCACCGCCGCGCTCCGGAACGCCGTGCCGCCGCCGGATACCTGGAGCCTGCTCACATCGCGCTTTCCTCTCGGGCAGCACGCCTACGGATACGGCGCCATGCTCATGGAACAGCTCGCGCACAGCGGTGACGGACTCGGCATGCGCCGCTTCGTGGACGAGGTCGCCGGCCATCCGATTCCGTGGCGGCTCGACCGGGCCGTCCGCCGCGCGTTCGGCACGAGCGTCGCCGGCGCATTCCGCACGTATCGTGATTCGCTCGGCCGTACGACGTCGCTCGTGCACGAGTGGGCGGCTCCCGATTCGTTCCCGCGGCGTGTCGCGTCCGGCATGACCTGGTTCGCCGCCCAGCCGCGCTGGGAGAGCGACAGCACGATCCTGCTCACCGTCAACGACGGCCGCGACGTGACCGGCGTCTATCGCGCGCACGTCAGCGCCTTCGGCATCACGCTGTCGCGTCTCGCGCGCCGCAACTCGCTCGACGCCAATGCGCCGAGTCCGGGCGGCGGTCTCGTCTGGGGTGAACTCGACTACGACGATCCGTTCGTGATCAGGAGCGCACTCCATCGCACGTCTCCCGGCGGCCGTATCACGCCGATCCCCGGGAGCGAGCGCATGCTGCTCCCCGACGTCCGGAGTTCGGACGGCACGATCGTGGCGGTGCGCATCGTGGCGGGCGCGACCGAACTCGTGCGCATCACGCCCGACGATTCGATCGTCACGTTCGCGGCTGCGTCCCTCGATACGTCATTCACCGAACCGCGCTGGAGTCCGGACGGCACGCGCGTGGTCGCGGTCCGGGTGGTGCGCGGCGGCCGGCAGCAGATCGTCGTGCTCGACGACACGGGACGCGTGATCACGGTGGTGAGCGATGCCCGCGGCATCGCGTCGGTTCCCACGTGGACCCCGGACGGGCGACAGGTCGTGTGGGCCGGCGACCGGCACGGCAGCCTGCAGCTCGAGGCCGCGTACGTGGATTGCGCGGAATCGTGTCGCCGTACGCTCACTCGCGTGCGTACCGGCATCGGATCGCCGGCCGTTTCGCCCGACGGACGGCATCTCGCGGCTCTCGAGTACACGCTCCAGGGCTGGCGGCTCGTCGTCCGACCCATGCACGAGGGCGATCTCATGCCCGATCCGGACGATCGCATGCCGGCCGTACCGCCGTATGCCCCCGAGAGCCGTTTGCGCACCGTATCTCCCGATACCACGCCGAGCACACCGTACCGGGCGTTCCGGCAGCTCGTGCCGCGGTGGTGGATGCCGATCGTGGGCGAAGGCAGCGACGGCGCGGCCACGTACGGACTCGCGAGCAGCGGCATCGACATCCTCGCGCGGCACGCCTGGACCGCGCGCGGCACCTGGCATCCCGCGCGGCAGGAACTCGAGGGAAGCAGCGCCTATCGCTACAGCGCGCTGCCGCGCACGCTCGGATGGCAACCGTTCCTCGACGCGAGCGGCGTGCAGACGTGGGACCGGTTCACCGTGATCGATTCCACGCGCGCGCCCATCGGAGAGCTCCAGCGGGTGTCGCGCTTCCTGAACGTGGGCGTCACCTTCGCCCGGCCGCGCGTGCGCACGAACGGTACGCTCTCCCTCGGCGTGCAGCTCGAGGACCGCGCGTACACCACGTCGCCCGAGGCGCTGATCGGCGATCTTGATCCCGTGTTCGCGCGCGGCCGCCGGTCGCCGAGTGCCTTCGTCACGGCGTCGTTCGGCAATGTGATGCGCGCCGGGCGGGCGATTTCGCTCGAGGACGGTGTCGGCATCACGGGCACCGTGCAGCACCGGTGGCGGAGCGGAACGGCCGGGCCCCCTTCGTGGCGCGCCACGAGCATGGTGCGTGGCTACAAGGCCCTGGACTGGGCCGGCTTCGCCCGCCATGCGCTGGCCGTGCGGGGAGCAGCCGGCGTAACCGACCGGCATGCGTCGAGCGAGCTGTCCGTGGGCGGAACGAGCGGGACGCGGGCCGAAGTGCTCCCGGGTCTTTTCGTGGGCGATCCGGCCCGGCTCTTTCCGGTGCGTGGCTTCGTGCCGGGTGTACAGCGGGGCACACGGGCGGTGAGCGGGACGGCGGAGTACCGGGCTCCGCTCTCGCTCGTGGCCCGCGGGGCGGGGCTCGCGCCGCTGTTCCTCGATCGCGTGTCGGTGTCCCTGTTCACCGATGCCGGCCGGGCGTGGTGTGGCGCGGACGAGCGCACCGCTTCCGGGACGCTCTGTCTGCCGCTCGGCGTGCGCGACGGATGGCTGGCGTCCGCGGGCGGAGAGCTCGCGCTCGATCTTGGCGTGCCGTGGGACGTGCCCTGGCGGGTTCGCCTCGGCTGGGCCCAGCCCGTGGTGCGGCCGGCCGATGTCGCGCGCGGCGGCTCGGTCTACTTCACCCTTGGCGCTTCGTTCTGAACCGCCGTCTCCTTCCATCTGCCCATCTCATGTCTGCCGATATCGCATCGCGTGCGTACATCCACCCCGAGGCCGTGGTGTACGGCACGGTCGAGCTCGCCGACCAGGCGAGCGTCTGGCCCACTGCCGTCATTCGCGGCGACGTGGAGCGCATCCGCATCGGAGCGCGGAGCAACGTGCAGGACGGCGCCGTGGTGCATGCCGACCCCGGGGTGCCCACGGTGATCGGCGCGGACTGCGTGATCGGCCACCGGGCGATCGTGCACGGGGCCACGCTGGAGGACGGCGTGCTCGTGGGGATGGGCGCCATCCTGCTGAACGGGGCGCACGTGGAGCGGGGCAGCGTGATCGGGGCGGGCGCCGTGGTCCCCGAGGGGATGCGGGTGCCGGCCGGGTCGCTCGTGCTCGGCATCCCCGGGCGTGTGGTCCGGGCGCTCGACCCCAAGGAGCAGGAGGCGACCCTGCGGAACGCGGCCCGGTACGTGGAGCTGGCGGAGGCCTACCGGGTCGGCCTGGTGCCTCGGCGGACCTGAAGTCGGCGGCGGAATCGTGTATCTTTCACGGGATACGAGGCAAGGCCCCTCTTGCGCCGGGCGGAAAAGGTGCCCGATCGGGCCGCTTCGTGTTTCGAGGCAAGGCCGTCGCGTCTTTGCCTCAGCACTGTGGCGTCCGTGACGCCGTCCGCTTCGGCAGGTGTCCCGCCATGTCGGCAGTGCGTGGTCCCTCATGCGAGCTAACGTGTTGTGTCGATGCGTTTTCCCGTTTCGGGATGATCGGCTCGGCACTGGAAGGGCGCTGGCTGGATCACAAAATCGGGTTCATTCGGGCGTGATGTCCGACAGGAGTGGACAACTCATGCGCGAGCACAAAACCGTGATGTCGAATCTGCAAATCATTTCACTGCAAGTTGTTACGAAAGTACTTGCGCGGTCTCACGAATGGGGCCACCATACGCCCCCGCACGGCACCCCCGCCTTCCCGTGCCACCGCTGCTGCGCCCACCGCGCCGGCGCCTGAATCCGCCCTCGTTCGCAGTCCTTCGTCATATCCAGTCAGGAGTTCTTGCCATGCCCTTTTCGTCGACGCCCCCGGACGGTCCGGTGACGCTCTCCGCCAATGCTCGGACCGTTCTCGGGAAGCGGTATCTCGTGAAGGATGCCGCGGGCAAGCCGACGGAGCGGCCCGAGGACATGTTCTGGCGCGTGGCCACCGTGGTGGCCGAAGCCGATCGGCGATTCGGCGCCAGCGACGGGGCGGTGCAGGCGGTGGCGGAGGAGTTCTACTTCCTCATGACGCAGCGGCGGTTCGAGCCCAACTCGCCCACGCTCATGAACGCCGGCCGTCCGCTCGGCCAGCTCTCGGCCTGCTTCGTGCTCCCGGTCGAGGACGCGCTCAGCAACGGCGAGAGCGGCATCTACGACACGCTGCGCAGCATGGCGCTCATCCATCAGAGCGGCGGCGGCACGGGCTTCTCGTTCTCGCGGCTGCGTTCGCGCGGCGCGATGGTGCGGAGCACCACGGGCGTGGCATCGGGGCCGGTGTCGTTCATGCAGCTCTATGACGCGAGCACCGACGCCGTCAAGAAGGGAGGCACGCGGCGCGGCGCGAACATGGGCATCCTGCGCGTGGACCATCCCGACGTGCTCGAGTTCGTGTCGTGCAAGGAAGACCTCACCAAGGTCACGAACTTCAACATCTCCGTGGGCATCACGGCGAAGTTCATGGAGGCCGTGAAGGCCGACGGCCTGTACGATCTCGTCGACCCCGCCACGCAGGAAGTCACCGGACAGCTCCGGGCGCGCGAGGTGTGGGACAAGATGATCCTCGGCGCGTGGCGCACCGGCGAGCCCGGCGTGTTCTTCATCGACGAGGCCAACCGCTACAACCCCGTCC
>CAZUKU010000032.1:0-52956 GCA_964621045.1 uncultured Gemmatimonas sp. | reverse complement strand
CATCTGCGTCATCTGCGTCATCTGCGGATTCCCTTGCTGTTGCCGCGGGTAGCGAGCATCAGGCGCGCCGCAGCACCAGGCTCGCGTTGATGCCCCCGAACCCGAACGAGTTGCTGAGCACCACGTCGGCGCGCGCGTCGCGGCCGCGCCCCGGCACGTAGTCCAGATCGCAGGCAGGATCGGGGCGTTCGAGGTTGAGCGTGGGCGGAATCCAGGCGCGGTCGATGGCGAGCGCACTGATCGCGGCCTCGATCGCGCCCGAGGCGCCGAGCGCGTGACCGTAGTAGCCCTTGCTGCCGGAGACGGGGATGCGGTCGGCGTGCGCGCCGAACACGCGCCGGATCGCGAGCGTTTCCGTGGGATCGTTGAGCGGCGTCGCGCTGCCGTGCGCGTTCACGTACTGCACGTCCGCGGGCGACACGTCCGCGTCGGCGAGCGCGAGCTGCATGCAGCGCGCGGCCTGGGTGCCGTCCGGGAGCGGCGCGGTCATGTGATGCGCGTCGTTCGTGGTGCCGTAGCCGGCGAGCTCGGCGTAGATGCGCGCGCCGCGCGCCACGGCGTGTTCCCACGCTTCCAGCACGAGCACGGCGGCGCCCTCGCCCATCACGAAGCCGTCGCGGTCGGCGTCGAACGGGCGTGAGGCGCGCGCCGGTTCGTCGTTGCGCGTGCTCATGGCGCGGATCAGCGCGAACGCGCCGAAGCAGAGCGTGGCGAGCGGTGCCTCGGCGCCGCCGCCGAGCATGATGTCGGCCTCGCCGCTCCGCACGCGCCGGAACGCCTCGCCGATCGCGATCGTGCCCGATGCGCAGCTCATCGCGTTCGTGGCGTTCGGGCCGGTGATGCCGAACTCGATGGCGATGTTGCAGCTCGACGCGCCGCCGAACACGGCGAGCGCGAGCGTGGCGTCCACGGCGCGGAGCCCATCCCGCATGAAGCGGCCGGCCTGTTCCTCGGCGTAGCCCACGCCGCCGAGCGCGGTGCCCATCATCGTGCCCGTGCGGTCGCGGTCGATGGTGGCGAGATCGAGGCCGGCATCCCGCACGGCGAGGAGCGCCGACACCACGCTGAACGCGCCGAAACGGTCGAGCCGCTTGACGCGGCGCTCGTCGAGGAACGCGGCCGCGTCGAAATCGGAGACGGCGGCGTTGCAGCGGCTGCGGAAGATCGACGCATCGAACCGCGTGATGGCGGTGACGGCGCTCCGTTCGGCCCGGAGGCCGTTCCAGAGCCCGTCCACGCCCGTGCCGATGGGCGTGATGCAGCCGATGCCGGTGATCGCGACGCGGCGCCGCGTCCGGCTCACGTGGTCTGCTCCGGTGATCCGGGGGGGTGGGCGGACGTCGTATCGGAACGCGTCACCCGCGTGGCGTCCGCGGGAGCGGGACCGGGAGGCGCCGGCAGGCCCGCGCGTTCATGCTGTGCCGCGTCGTCACGCTCCGCCGCGCGCGCGAGGCCGGCGAGTGTGCGGGACGCAATGCCGTGCACGAACACGGGGCCGATCACCGCGGTGGCAGCGAACGGTCCGATCAGCGGCCAGCGGGGACCGTCCCAGGTATGCACGATGCGGACGCGCGTTCCCTCGTTTACGGGCGTGAACTCCCACGCCACGTCCATGCGCGTGGTCACGCCGCCCACGTGCCGGAAGCGGATGAGCGGCGTGTCGTGATCCACCGCCATCTCGGACAGCCACCACGTGGGCCAGCCCAGAGGGCCGAACGGCCGGTTGGCCGACATCTCCACCAGACCGCCGCCGTCGGTGGCCCGTTCGCGGAAGCGCACGTAGCGGTAGTGCGGCAGATAGGCAGGCCAGTGCTCCACGCGGCGGGCGATGTCGAAGATGCGCGCGACCGGCGCGCGCACGATGCGTTCGTCCACGGTGACGAGCCGGCGTGCCATGGGAAGCGGGCCGAGCTCGTACGGAGCGCGATCGGGCGAAGCCGGTGGAGAGGACATGGACGGATGCTACCTCGCGGACCACGTGGCGGTAACGCGCCAGCCGAGTCGTCGGCGCACGGACGGACGGCGCCCGATCGCGACGTGCACGAGACGGTCGAGCTCCGGAGCGGTGTACCCGCGCAGGATCGACACGATCCCGTCGTGCCGGCTCACGGGATGAAACAGGAGCGGGAACGACGCGAGCCAGAGAAGCCCCACGGCGAGCCAGCTCCGCCGGAGATCGCTCACGATGACGAAACGGCGCGCGACGCGGGTGAGTTCCAGGAGGAGCGCGGCGGCTTCGTCGCCATCGAGGTGGTGCAGCACCTGCGAACAGATCACCACGTCCACGCTGCCGGTGGCGAACGGGAGCGTGCGCGCGTCTCCGCACACGGCAGCGCCCGCGCCGGCCCGGGCCTCCCGCGCGAGCGCGGGCGTCAGCTCGAGTCCCACGGTGGTGAGCTGAACGCCACGCCGCGCGGCCAGGCGGCGCGCGGCGTGCGGAATGTCACCGAGTCCGGTGCCCACGTCGAGCAGGGTGCATGCCGTGGCCGGCGATGCGTCGCGGAGCATGGCGTCCAGTTCCACGAGCACGGCGCGGCGTCCGCCGAAGAGGCGGTTCGCCTGCGCCACGTCGCGCAGGGAGCGGGCGGCGAGCGCGGCGTCCACGGACGGATCGTCGAGGAGCTCGACGCCGCGCCGGCGGGCGGGTGTCAGCATGGCGCCTCGACGCGTGCGGCCATCAGCGGGCGTGGAGCCGCATGTATGCGCCGCGGAAGTACACGAGCGGTTCGCCGTCGGATACGTCGACCCGTTCCACCTCGCCGATCACGATGGTGTGATCGCCGCCGGCGTGGCGGGCCGTGATGCGGCAGGCGAGAAGCGCCACGACGCCCGTGAGCTGCACGAGGCCGTTCGCGTCCCGCGTGTGCGACACGTCCACGAACCGGTCCGCGCGGTCGCTCGCGAAGCGTCTCGAAATGGCTTCCTGCTCGGCGCCGAGCACGTGCACGTTGAAGTGCGTGGCCTCGGGGATCGCCGCGTGCCAGGTGGCGGCGTGGTCGATGCACACGAGCACGAGCGGTGGCGTGAGGCTGAGCGAGCTGAACGCGCTCACGGTCATGCCGTGGTCGCGTCCGCTGGCATCACGCGACGTCACCACGGTGACGCCCGAGGGAAAGCGGCCGAGCGCGGCGCGGAAGCGCGCCGGATCGACCGTGTCCGGAGAAACCGGTGTCGAGGGAACGGTGGTCATGAGCGGAGGGGAGGAACGAGCATGCGCCACAGGACACCGGGGCGCAGGACTTCACGCGCCGGAACGAAATCACCCGTGATACCGACGAGCAGATCGGCCAGATCGGTACGGCGTGACAGCACGCGTGCGGCGTGATTCATGAGCGCGGGGAACGCGACGGCGGTCCCGATCACCCGCTCCAGGCGCCATTTGCCGGCGAAGGCGTGTCGCCGCGCGCGTTCGTAGGCGCGGAGAACGTCGAGCGCGGCCCGGGCGGTAGGCGCGCGCACGGCGTCGACAACGTGCGGCGCGAGCAGTTCGCCGCCCCGGAGCGCGGCGTAGATGCCTTCGCCGGTGAACGGATCGAAGAAGTCGGCGGCATCGCCCACGAGCGCGGCATCGTGGGCATACGCACGGCGCGCATGCGACGCGAACGGTCCCGTGGCCTGCACCGGCGACACCCGCTCCGCGTGCATGAACCGCGCGGCCAGATACGGCCGGCGGGCGATCCATCGGCGCACGTACGCATCGGCATCGCCGGCCGCGTCGCGCGCCAGCGCGGCCGGCACCACGAGCGCCACGTTCGTGAGTCCATCCCCCACATCGGCGAGGCCGAGGTAGCCGTCGGCGTCCACGTGCATTTCGCCGCGGGTGCTCATGGCGCGTACGCCACGCCAGTGCGCCACGAGCGCCAGGCGGCGCGGCCGGCGGTACCGCCGCGCGAGACCGAGCTGCCGGGCCGTCATCGACCGGAGTCCGTCCGCGCCCACCAGGAACGCGGCGGCCATCGTTTGCGCGTGGCCGCCGGCGTGAACGGTCACGTCGTAGCCGCGAGCGCGCGGCGTGAGAGTATCGAGACGCGCTCCCTCGATCACCCGCACACCCGCGTTGCGCGCGCGGTCGAGCAGGAGCGCATCGAGCACCTCGCGCCGGAGGGCGAGCCCACGATCGCGAAAGCCGCGGAATCCATGACGCGCCGCGAACGCGCCCTCGATGACGCGGCCGTTCGGCGCGCGCACGATCATGCCGGTGAGCTGCGCCGCGCCGGCCGCTTCGATTCCGGACAGCGCGCCCATCGCATCCAGCACGCGCGACGCCTCGGGGCTCAGGTACTCGGCGCACGGCTTGGGACGCGGAAAATGCGCGCGGTCCACGAGCGTGACGTCCATTCCCGCGGCCGCGAGGAACCAGGCCGTGGAAGCCCCGGCCGGACCGCCGCCGACGATCAGCACCTGCGTGGCTCGAGGAAGGGACATGCGGGACGATGGATGCAGGCGCGGCGAACGAAGCGTGGCGAACGATCCTTGCAACGATCCTTACCATGGGAGTCTCGCGGCGGGACAGGGTTCCGGCAACTGCCCGCGAATCGTATGCGGGGGATTCCGCATGCGGGGTTCGGCGCGTGGACGAGTCTCACACGAAGAACAGTGCCCAGGCCGCACCGATCACGGTGGCGGCGAGATTCACCACGTCGTTGTCGATGCCCCGGACGCCGCCGATGTGCCGCGTGACCGCGCCGCAGGCATGGCGACGCTGCTCCGTGGGCATGCCGCACGCCTCGCACGAACGGCGTTCCTGCACCCACGCACCGAGCAGCGTATCGGCGAGCGCGCCGGCAACCGCGCCGTATGCAACGGCCAGCCAGGCGCCGGCCGCCACGAGACCGACGCCGGTGGCGATGGCGGCGTACACACCCGCGCCGGCGAGCAGCGCGGCCGTGCCGAGCGGCGTCACCGCGCCCGAGGTCCCGGTGGGGACGCGGCGCCCGGCGCGGACCGACCAGGCGTCGGCACGATACCACGTGCCGATTTCGGTGGCCCAGGTATCGGCGCCTGCGGCAGCGAGCGCGGCCGCGGCGGCCACGGCCCAGCGCGCGTCGGGCCAGAGCCAGCCGCACACGGCGCAGAGCGTGAACACGAGGCCGTTGGCGAGAACCTGCCGGGCGTCGCGCGCGCCCGGCTTGTCCACGATCCGCGCGAGCCGGAGGGCCTTGGCCACGCGTCCGATGCGTGCAACCCCTGCCGCCGCCACGAACCACGCGATGAGATAGAGCCCCCACGGTAGCCCGCCGGCCATGGCCACCGTGCCCACCACCGCGGCCGCCACGGCCCCGCGTGCCGTGAGCGCGCCCGCGCGCCACGCCATCGCGGACACGGCGACGGCGGCCACGGTCGCGACGCCGAAGTGAAGCGGTGACGGCAGCATGGAGCGGGGCGGATGGTCGAGGTTGCCGGATCATGGAATGCGGCACCCCGAGGATCATGAAGCGCGGCACCCCGATGATAATGCGCGGATGATGCGCGTGCGGCCGTGCGGCGTCCATTCTCCAGCTCCGTTACCTGTACCCGGTGCCGACGTCCCGCTAGTTTCGTGAGGTGACGCACACGTATCCGGAAATTGCACCGCGCCTGACGCCGCCGTCGGGACACGCTCTCCTGCCGCTCGCCGGCCCGTCCGTGGACGCGGTCGTTCCGCTCGCGCTGCTCGAAGCCGTGCGCGCGCTCGATCTGCCCGCGGCCGATCTCGACACCGAACTCGTGCACGAGCTGCGCAACAAGCGCTTCGGGCTGAGCGATACGGTGTACATGCAGATCAAGCGCTACGGCGACGCGGTGCGGCGACAGCAGACCGTGCCGTACGACGAGGTGCTGGCCCTGGCCCGCCTCGTGGGACGTCGCCCCGACGCCGATGTCGTGCTCCGCGAAGCCGGGCGCCGCGTGGCGCGCGCGGCGCTCGAAACGCTGACCTCCACCACACGGCGAGCCGCCCGGTCGCTGCCGCGCGCCGTGGGACGTCCGCTGGCGCTCCGCCGCCTGCGCGCGCTCGCGCGCCGCTATCTCGCCGCCACGGTGGAGCGGCAGGGCAGCGCGGTACTGCTCGAAGTGGTGTCGCCGGTGACGGCCGACGCTGCGCCGACCGGCGGCGGCTGCGGATTCTACGAAGCCGCGTTCCGCGAACTGCTGCTCGGCCTCACCGGCGTCGATCACGCAACGCAGGTGGTGGCATGCCGCTCGCGCGGTGACACGTCGTGTCAGTGGCGCACCGACTGGCGACGGTGATCGCCGCCCTTCCGCCCTCCGCTCTCCCGTCATGCTGACTCCCGCTCTGCTCCCCGAGCTGCAGCGCCACATCGCGGCGCTCGATGTCGACGGCTGGCTGCTGTACGATTTCCGCGGCACCAACGCGATCGCCTCCGGTCTGCTCGGCTTTTCCGGTCTCGTGTCGCGCCGCGTCTTCGCGTGGATCCCGCGCGAAGGCACGCCGATCGGCCTTCAGCACGCGATCGAACCCGGGCCGTGGGCGCGGTGGCCGCGTGAGTGGCCACTCGTGGTGTACAGCGGCTGGCGCGCGTTCGAAGCCGAGCTGGCGAAGCTCGTGGCCGGCAAGCGCGTGGCCATGGAGTATTCGCCGGGCGACGCGATTCCGTATCTCGACCGCATACCGGCGGGCGTGCTGGAGATGGTGCGCGCGACCGGCGCGACGGTGGTGAGCTCCGGGGAGCTCGTGAGCCGCGTGTATGCCACGTGGTCGCCGGACCATCGCGCGTCGCACGAACGGGCGGCGGAACACATCCGGCGCATCGCGCACGAGGCGTTCGTCACCGCCGGTGAGCGCGCGCGTTCGGCGTCGCCGGCCGCCGAGCACGAGTTGCAGCAGCAGATCCTCGACGCGTTCGCGCGGGCCGGCCTGGAAACCGATCACGGGCCCGACGTGGCCGCGTCGGAGAACGCGGCCAACCCGCACTATGAGCCGAGCGCGAATGCGCCGCGTCTCGTGCGCGAGGGCGATGTGCTGCTGATCGATCTCTGGGCGCGCGAACCGGGCGGCGTCTACGCCGACCAGACGTGGATGGCGGTGCTCGGCGCGCCGTCCAGCCGCGTGGTCACGGTGTGGGAGGCGATACGCGACGCGCGCGACGCGGCGCTCACGCTGCTCCGGGACCGGCTCGCGAGCGGCACGCCCGTGCGGGGCGCCGAAGCCGACGATGCCGCGCGCGCGGTGATCGAAGCGCGCGGATTCGGGCCGTATTTCACGCATCGCACCGGACACTCGATCGATCCGCGGGAGCTGCACGGGTCGGGACCGCAGCTCGACAATCTCGAATCACGCGACGAACGCGTGCTCATCCCCGGCGTGGGGTTCTCGGTGGAGCCCGGGATCTACGTGCCCGGCGAGCTCGGCATGCGCACGGAGGTCAACGCGCTCGTGACCGACGACGGGCTGCTGGTGACGCCGGGCGAGATCCAGCGCGACCTGATCGTCCTGTAGTGCATAGCGCGGGACGAGTGCGCTACGCGGGACGCGGGAAGCGGAACATCGTGCGCGACGCGCTGGCGGCATGCGCCGTCCTGGCCGCGCTGTTCGCGTGCGCGCGGGGAGACGACGCCGACCGGGGGACGCTCGACACCCTCGCGGCGGAAGCGCAGAGCGATCACCTCGCGCATGCCGCCGGCCCCTCGGAGTATCGCGTGGATACGACGTCGGCACGCGGCGTGGGACGGATCACCGGGGTGGTGCGCTACGAAGGCGCGCTGCCGCCGGACACGCTCGTGCGTCCCACGCACGATACGCGTGTCTGCACGCCGGTCCCCGATGCGCCGCTGACCGGATCGGCCGACGGCATCGGCAACGCCGTGGTCTGGCTGGTGGGCGTGACGCACGGACCGCCTGATTCCACGTCGCGTCGTGTGCCGCTCGCGCTCGAGAAATGCCGTATCGTGCCGCGCGTGCTGCGCGCGCCCGTTGGAGGAACGCTGCTCGTGCGGAGCGCCGATGCCATGGATGCGCGCCTGCGTTTCGTGGATGCCGAATCACCGCCGTCGCCCAGTGGCGCCCCTCCCGCCGAACCGCGCGCGCTCGTGCCGCTCGGCGATGCCGGCGCGGTCGTTCCGGTGCCTGCCGTGCTGGCATCGCCCGGGCTCGTGGAAGTGCGCGACGACCGGCATCCGTGGGTGCGCGGCTGGATCGCCGTGGCGCCGCATCCGTTCGTGGTGCTGTCGGAGGCCGACGGTGCCTTCACGCTCGACGCCGTGCCGGCGGGGCGCTACGTGCTCGTGGCGTGGCACGAGCGGCTCGGCCGCGTGGCCATGCCGGTGCACGTGGAGCCCGGTATCGATGTGCGCATGACCGTGACGCTGCCGGAACAGTGAGCTGCGGCGCCGGTCCGTGTGTAATTACATTGTAATTACGCACGCCGCGGACGAGCACACCTCTGCACGGTCCCGCGCGACCCGGGCACTCACACCGGGATCGCGGCGTCTCCCGTGACCACTACGTCCCCGAACTGCCGGTTGTACAGCGCGTGGTACAACCCGCCGAGCGCGAGCAGCGTGTCGTGCGAGCCCTGCTCCATGACGCGGCCGTGGTCCATCACCACCACGCGGTCGGCGCGGCGCACGGTGCTCAGCCGGTGCGCGATGATCAGCGTGGTGCGCTGCCGCAGCAGCTCGGTGAGCGCTGCTTCCACGAGCTGTTCGCTCTCCGAATCCAGGCTCGACGTGGCTTCGTCGAGGATCACCACCGCGGGGTTCTTGAGGAACACGCGGGCGAGCGCGATGCGCTGGCGCTGTCCGCCGGACAGCTTCACACCCCGTTCGCCCACGCGCGTGGCGAGTCCGTCGGGCATCCGCACGATGAACTCCCACGCGTGCGCGGCGCGCGCCGCCGCTTCCACGTCGGCGTCGGAGGCATCCACGCGCGCGTAGGCGATGTTGTCGCGGATCGTGCCGCTGAAGAGCGTGGGCTCCTGCGGCACGATGCCGATCGCGCCGCGGAGATCGGCGAGCGCCAGCGTGCGGATGTCGTGGCCGTCGAGCGTGATGCGGCCGTGCGTCACGTCCCAGAAGCGCGGGATGAGCGAGGCCATGGTGGTCTTGCCGGCGCCGGAGCGCCCCACCAGCGCCACGACTTCCCCGGGCGCCAGCGTGAGCGACACGTCGTGCAGCACGGCCGGCTGGTCGTCGTCGTAGTGGAACGACACGTCGTCGAGCACCACGGCGCCGCGGACGGGGCGCTCGAGCGCCGCCGGCTGCACGGGGTCGGCCACGGTGGGGCGCGAGTCGAGCAGCTCGAATACGCGCTGCGCCGCGCCGATCGCTTCCTGGAAGTTGCCGAACAGCGATGCGAGCGCGCCCACGGCCGCGGCCACGGTGAGCGCGTAGAACAGGAACGACACCAGCGCGCCCGGCGTGAGCCGTCCGGCGAGCACCTGCGCGCCGCCCTGCCAGAGCACCACGACCACCGCGGCAAAGGCCACGAAGCCCACCACGCTGAAGAACCCGGCGCGGAGCAGGGCTCGGCGCACCGCCGCCTGCACCACGCCGTCGAGCAGGGTGCGGAATCGCGTGGTTTCCACCGGCTCCCGCGTGAAGCTCTGCACCGTGCGGATGGACGCGAACGCCTCGTCGGCCGTGCCCATGGCGTCGGCGATGCGGTCCTGCACGCCGGTGCTCGCGCGGCGGAGCGCGCGGCCGAACACGATCGCGGCCGCGACCACCAGCGGCACCAGCGCGAGCGTGACGAGCGTGAGCCCCGGGTTGGTGATCGTGAGCATGGTGATGCCGCCCACGAGGAACAGCGTCTGCCGTGACAGCTCCGACACCCACGTGCCGAGCAGCGACTGCAGGAGCGCGAGATCCGACGACAGCCGGCTCGTGAGCTCGCCGGTGCGGCGCTCGGTGAAGAAGGCGGGGCTCAGCCGCACGAGGTGTGCGAACGTGTCCTCGCGGAGCCGGGCCACCACGCGCTCGGTGGTGGAGCTGAGCAGGTACACCTGCACGAAGTTCATCAGCCCCTGCAGCGCGAAGATGCCGAGCAGCGCGAGCGTGATGCGGTCGAGCGCGCCGCGGTCGCCGAGCTCGAACGCGGCGTCGAGCAGGTACCCGATCACGAGCGGGAACACGAGTCCCGCGGCCGCGGCCACCACGAGGCACAGCGCCGCGATCGCGAGACGGCCGCGATACGGAACGAGACGGGGCAGCAGGCGGCCGAGCGGCCGCGGCGAGGTCAGGGAGCGACGGGTCGCGGTCACCGCGCGAGCGCCCGGTCCACCGCCATGGCGACGAACAGCAGCGCGAGATACAGCAGCGAATACTTGTAGACCCACCACGCCGCGCCGCTCCACGGCGTGCCGGCGCGCGCGGCGCGCAGCATCTGCACGATGCCGCCCATGAGGAGCGCGCCGAGCACGAGCGCGCTGGCGAGGTAGAGGGTGCCGAACGCGCCCACCCACCACGGGAGCACGGTGAGCCAGAGCAGGATCACCGTGTACCAGGCCATCTGGTGCATGGTCTCGCGTTCGCCCCACACGAGCGGCGCCATGGGCACGCCGGCGCGGCCGTAGTCCACCTGCTTGAGGAGCGCGAGCGCCCAGAAGTGCGGCGGCGTCCAGTAGAACACGATGAGGAAGAGCGTGACGGCCACGAGGTCGATCGTGCCGGTCACGGCGGCCCATCCCACGAGCGGCGGGAAGGCGCCGGCCGCGCCGCCGATCACGATGTTCTGCGGCGACGAGCGCTTGAGCCAGCGCGTGTAGATGAACACGTAGAAGTAGAAGCCGGCGAGCGCGAGCCCGGCGGCGAGCACGTTCACGAACCACGCCAGCGTCCAGGTGGCGGCCGCGGCGCAGGCGATGCCGAAGGCGAGCACCTGGCGCGGCGTCATGCGGCCGCTGGGAATGGGACGGAGCCGCGTGCGCGCCATGACGTCGTCGATGTCGCGGTCGAGATACATGTTCACCGCGTTCGCGCCGCCGGCCATGAGATAGCCGCCGAGCATCACGAGCAGCACCGTGCCGATGGACGGCGAGCCGGCCGCGTACATGGGCGCGGCGGTGGTGACCAGCAGCAGCGAGATGATGCGCGGCTTGGTGAGCGCGATGAGGTCGCGCCCCAGCGACGGCGTGGGGCGCGCGGCGGGGGCAGGCGGCGGCGTGGGACGCTCGTCCGCCGATTCGCTCAGCACGATTCCGGTCACGCGCGCGCTCCGCCGGTTACGGCGTCAGGCACGCGCGCGGACGAGGAGCGTCCGATCACCGTGCGGCCGGCGGCGATCCGCGCGAGATACAGCATGATGATGGCCGCCACCCAGATCGCGATGCCGGTGGCCTGGTGCAGGGAGCGGAACAGGGGAGGGAAGCCGTTCATCACCATCCAGCCGGCCCACACGATCTGCAGCACGCCGAACCCCATCGCGGCCCACGCGGCCGCGATCACCGGTCCGCTCTCGCCGCGCTTCCGGAACACGAACGGCAGGCTCATGAGATGCAGCACGAGCAGGTATGCGAGGATCCGGTGCGTGAGCTGCACATGCTGTGCGCCGCCGCCGAGCGAGCCTTCGCCGCAGAGCGGGAAGCCGGCGCAGGCCACGGCCGCGTCGGGGAGCTTCGCGGTGAGGCCGCCCAGAATGATGATGAGGAGCGCCATCACGGTGGCGCCCATGGCCGCGCCGATCGCCTTCGTGGTGCCGCTGCCGGCCACGACCCGGGCCGCGCCCAGCCCGCCGGCGCGGATCACGGCCACGGTGCTGGCGGCGAGCGTCACGGCCGCGATCAGCTTGTGCACCACCGTGGCCCAGGCGGCGTTGTGCACCTTCACCGTGATCGCGCCGAACACGGCCGCGAACACGGCCACGCCGAGCATGAGCACGAGCGCACGCAGCACCCCGCCGCGTCCGGACACGCCGGCCACACGGCGATGCTGCCACGCCGTCCCCACCGCGGCGAGGATGGAAACCAGCAGGAACACTGCCAGGTAGCGGTGGAAGACCTCGATGATGAGGTCCATGCGCTCGAGCGGCGGGAACCAGCGGCCGTAGCAGCGGGGCCAGTGGTCGCCGCACCCCATGCCGGATCCGGTGATGCGCACGATCGCGCCGAACACCACGTGCACCAGCGACACCACCAGCGCGATCAGGCTCGTGACGCGCACGGACGAGGGAATGGCGGACGCGCTCATCGCACCGCCTCCGGAACGGCCGGAGCGCCGGCAGGCGCGGGAGGGTGGCGGAGCTGCCACGCCCAGTAGAAGAGGAACGCCAGCGCCAGGGCCGGAATGATCACCCACGCGATCTCGAACGGCCGCGACATCGGCCGGAGACGCCCGGTGGCCGCGGGGCCGCCCGCGGGAGGAATGACGACGAACACGGCCTTGAGGATGAACAGCTGCGCCACGGCACAGAGCGCGACCGCCAGCCAGAACAGCGTGTCGGAAACAGCAGGGGACATGAGCATCAGGGCGCCAAGGCGCCGCCTCGGTAACTGGTCAGCGGAGAACCGATGAAACTTCGCCCCCGTGCGGTGGAGCGGCAAGCGTGGTAGCTTCGCCATCGTATGCCTTCCCATCCCGAATCGGCGCCCGCGTCGCGCCCCACGGAGCTGCCCCGCCAGCTCGGCCTCTTCTCCGCGATCGCCGTGCTCGTGGGCACCACGATCGGCTCCGGCATCTTCCGGTCACCGGCGGGGATCGCCGACCGGCTCCCCGGGCCGGTCCCCATGCTCGCCGTCTGGGTGGTGGGCGGCCTGTTCGCGCTCTGCGGCGCGCTCACGCTCGCCGAACTGGCCGGCGCGCTGCCCAGAACCGGCGGCATGTACGCCTACATCCGCGAAGGGTGGGGACGGCTTCCGGCCTTCCTCTTCGGCTGGACGGAGCTGCTGCTCGTGCGCGCGGCCGCCCTCGGCGCGATCTCGATCACCTTCGCCGAGTATTTCATGCGCGGCATCGGGTTCGATCCGGCGCTCGAGCCGTACGCCACGTACGCGCGGTTCCTGGCAGCCAGCGCCCTCGCCCTGATGGCCACGATCAACATCCTGGGGCTTCGGTGGGGGTCGCTCGTGCAGAACATCACGGCGGCCGCCAAGTACGGCGGGCTGATGCTCATCATCCTCGTCGCCCTCGCGCTCGGTCTCCCCAGCACGGGCGGGAGCAACTTCGCGCCCGCCGTGCCCCCCGGCAGCTTCTCGATCGGCGCCTTCGGCCTGGCGCTCGTGTCGGTGCTCTGGGCGTTCGACGGGTGGGCCGATCTCTCCAAGGTGGGCGGCGAAGTGAAGGACCCGCGGCGCAACCTGCCGCGCGGCATCGTGCTGGGCACGCTGGCCGTGATCGTGATCTACCTGCTGGCCAATATCGCGTATCTGTCGGTACTCGGCATCGAGGAGATCCGCACCGCGCGGCTGGTGGCGGCCGACGTGGCCGAACGGCTGATGGGACCGATCGGTGTCACGTTCGTGTCGCTCACCGTCCTGGTGAGCACCTTCGGCTCGGTGAACGGCTCCATGCTCACGGGGCCGCGGATCTTCTTCGCGATGGCCGACGACAAGCTGTTCTTCCGCCCCGTGGCGGCGGTGCATCCGCGCTTCCAGACGCCGTACGTGGCCATCGGCCTCGCGGCCACGCTGGGCATCGTGTTCGTGCTGCTCCGGTCGTTCGAACAGCTGGCCGACATCTTCGTGACCGCGTCGCTCGTGTTCTATATCCTGGGCGTGTCGGCCATCTTCCCGCTCCGGCGGCGGGCGGACTGGAATCCGTCCGTGCGGGTGCCGCTTTATCCGGTCGTCCCCCTGCTGTTCATCGCGGCCACCGGGTTCCTGCTCGTGAACGCGGTCATGGACCCGGGGGCGCGGCTGGGCACGCTGGCCGTGCTCGGCGTGATCGCCGCGGGGATCCCGGTCTACTATTTGACGGTGGGACGAAAGGCGTAACGGAACGTCCCGCGGCGGGACGAAAGCCGTGACGAAGTGGTGACCCGCGTTGCTTGCCCGTGCTCCGGGTCACTCCCTAGCTTTCCGAGGTCTGCAAGGATCGGCGCCATGGGTACATCGACCCATCGGCGGACGGTCGGACGACCTTCATGGAATCGATTCGGCACATGCGCATGCAGCGATGGTTTGGTGTCGCAGTCGCGACGATGACTCTGCTCTTCGGGAACGCACCGTCGGCAACGGCGCAGGGACTCACGACGGGCGCGGTCGGCGGGCTCATCACGGGCAGCGAGGGGCAGCCCCTCGAGAATGCACAGATCCAGATTCGCAATCAGGCCACCGGCTTCTCCGCGGGTGGCCTGTCGCGTTCCACCGGCCGCTTCCTCGTGCAGGGGCTTGCCGTGGGAACCTATACGGTGACCGTGCGGCTCATCGGCTACGCGCCGGTGACGCGCGAGAATGTGCAGGTGGTGCTCGGACAGACCGCGGTGGTGGATGTCGTGCTGCAGCCGGCCACCGTGCAGCTCCAGGACGTGACCGTCACGGCCGTCGGCGCGGGGGCCGAGTTCACGCCCACGCGCCAGGGCGCGGCCACCGTCATCAACGACACGCTCATCCGTCGTGTGCCGCTTCTGCAGCGCGACTTCACCGATCTCACCAAGCTCTCGCCGCAGGTCGCGCGTCCCATGGCCGGCGGCGGTCCGTCGGCCGGCGGCGTGTACAACCGGTTCAACAACTACACCGTGGACGGCGTGAACCAGAACGACCGGTTCAGCCTCGGTTCGTCGGGCGGCACGCCGGGCGGTGCCACCGCCGGCCGCATCATGTCGGTGGAAGCGGTGAAGGAGTTCCAGGTGCTTTTCAGCCCCACCGACGTGCGCTACGGCAACTTCGCCGGCATGCTCGTGAACGCGGTCACGAAGAGCGGCACGAACACGTGGGAAGGCGGCGCCACGTACACGTTCCGCACGCCGTACATGGCGTACGACACCACGTTCATCCGCCGGTCCGACTTCGACGTCAAGCAGTACGGCTTCTCGCTCGGCGGGCCGATCATCCGCGACCGGCTGCACTTCTTCATCGCGCCGGAGTGGCAGGCCCGCACCGATCCGTCGGCCGGCCCCAGCGCCAACATCGCCACCGGCCGCGTGGGCGACGTGTCGCTCGACTCCGTGGCCCGCATCGCCCAGATCATGTCCGCACGCGGCGTGGACGTGGGCACGGCCGATTTCGTCCGCCGGGCGAACCCGCTCGCGAACCTGTTCGGCCGCCTCGACTGGCAGATCAACGACAACAACCGGCTCGCGTTCCGGCAGCTCTACAATACCGCCGAGCAGGACGAGTTCCTGCGCAACGAAAGCCCCTTCAACACGAACGTCGGCCAGCAGAACAGCGGCATCCGGCTCACGTCGAACGCGTTCTCGCGCAAGAATACCAACATCTCGTCGGTGGCCACGCTCTACACCACCGGCCTCGGCGGCTGGAGCAACGAGCTGTCCGTGGGCTACAACACGATCGAGGACGAGCGCATCGTGCCGCTGAACACGCCGGAGATCGCGGTGGCCGTGACGCCCGTCGGCGGCACCTCGGCGAACCGCGCGGTGACGTTCGGCACGGAGCGGTTCTCGCCCGGCAACCTGCTCAAGCAGCGCATCCTCGAGGTGAGCAACAACTTCACGAAGGCGTTCGGCGACCACGCGCTCACCATCGGCGGGCGCTACGAGCGGGCCTACATCTACAACTACTTCCTGTCGGGCGCGGCCAACGGCGCGTATCTCTTCCCGAGCATCGCGCGGCTCGAGGCCGGCCAGCCGAGCGCGTATGCGTTCTCCTACGCGAACGGCGGCGACATCGCGGCCGAGTTCAGCGGCCAGCAGATCACGGCCTACGCGCAGGACCAGTGGAGCATGACCCGGAACCTCACGCTCACGTACGGCCTGCGGGTGGACGTGCCGAGCTATATCGATTCGCCGGGGCTCAACCAGGACATTCTCACCCGGTCCACGGCGGCCGGCCTCGAGGTGCGCACCGACTGGACGCCCAAGGCAACGCCGCTCTGGTCGCCGCGCGTGGGCTTCAACTGGAACGTGAACGGCGAGTCGGTCACGCAGGTACGCGGCAACCTCGGCGTGTTCACCGCGCCGGTGCCGTACATCATGGTGGGGAACGCGTACTCCAACACCGGCCTTGGCGGCGTGACGGTCACGTGCACCGAAGCCCAGAACAACGTGCCGGCCTTCACCACGGATGTGTCGCAGTTGCCCAGAGCCTGTGCCAACCAGGATCCCCCCGTGCCCGGCGCGGCCGGCACGGTGGGCGTGAACACCAACGATCCGAACTTCAGGAACCCGCAGAACCTCACCGCCTCGCTCGGCTTCGACCGGAAGCTGCCCCGCGGCTTCGTGTTCACCGCCGAAGGCCTGTACCGCAAGGCCATCAACGGCGTGTATCTCGAGGACCTGAACTTCCGCGGCCCGCGGGAAGTGGGCGGGGACGTCTACCGGACCAACACCGGCCGGGTGCTCTACGCCGACACGATCACCACGAACGCGGCCGGCGCGACCACCGTGAACAACACGAGTCGCCGTCTGATCACCCAGACCGGCACGAACAACGTGAACTTCGGTGAAGGCATCATCCACCTCACCAACCAGTCGGCCGACTACAGCTACACGCTCACCGGCCAGCTCCGGAAGCGTTTCGACCGCACGCTGGAAGTGACGGCGGCCTACACCTTCATGCAGGCGAAGGATCTGCAGTCGCTCACGTCCGATCGCGCGATCTCGAACTATCGCAACGGCAACCAGACCGGCGGGGTGATCACCGACCGGTCGAACCTCGGCACCTCGTACTTCCAGCGACCGCATCGCGTGGTGCTCTACGGCACCTACACCGCGCCGTGGACCGAGGCGCAGACCGACATCACCTTCTTCTGGGAAGGGATGTCGGGCACGCCGTTCACCTACACGGTGAACACCGACATCAACGGCGACGGCATCATCGGCAACGATCCCATCTACGTGCCGCGGAACGCCGCCGACCCGAGCGAGATCCGCATCGGGACCGGGGCCGGCACCGCCTTCGCGCCAAACGCCGCCGCCGCCGCGGACTTCGAGCGCTTCATCGCCGGCCAGGACTGCCTGGATTCGCAGCGCGGTCGGATCATGGACCGGAACTCCTGCCGTTCGCCGTGGCAGAACCGCATGGACGTGTCCATCCGGCAGTCGCTCCCCGCGGTGCGCGGCCAGGCGGCCACGGTGCAGCTCGACATCTTCAACGTGGCGAACTTCGTGAACCGCGACTGGGGACACCTCAAGCTGCCCCCGCTCGCGGCCAACTTCCCGCAGCAGAACATCCTCACGGTCCGGCAGCGGGAGGCCTCGCCGCTCTCCAACGAGACGGCCAACGGCTACGAGTTCGACAGCCGGCTGCGCACCGGCGACGCGTTCCGTCCCGAAGGAAACCAGACGCGCGACTTCTATCAGCTCCAGCTCTCGCTGCGTCTCGCCTTCTGACGCGCCGGCGGCCGGCCGTGCCTTCCGGCACGCCGGCCGCTCCCCCGGCTTGCGGGTTCGCGGCCGGCGCATTCGTTTGTAGCCACGTTACGCTGTCGTGACCGATCGCGGCTCCCGATGATCGGGCACGACGTTTTCTTCTCCCGGGAAGGTTCCGCCGCCCCGCGGCGTCCACCGTCCCAACCTCATTCCCGCATGCCCGTTTCCCGACTTTTCTCGGACGGCTTCGGCCGGGTGGCCCGGCGCTCACGCGCCCGCGCCGTCCCCGTCGCGGCGGTCCTGGCCCTCCTCGCGCTCGGCGCGTGTGACGAGGCCACCGCGCCCTCCGGCAAACCTGCCGCGGTGGACGTTCGCGTCTACCTCGACCGCGACGGCTCCGGTACCTTCACGGCCGCCGACAGCGGGCTGTCCGGGATCGCCCTGTCGCTGACCCCCACCGAGGGCACCGGCGCCCCCCTCGAGGCCACCTCCAACGCCCAGGGCGTGGCGAGCTTCTCCGAGGTCGCGCCGGGCGCGTACACCCTGGCCGTGCCCGCCACGGCGCCCACCGGCACCGTGCTGGCCACGGCCGCGGCACCGCGTGTGGTGGTGAGCGCGATCGGGCAGGTCCAGGCCCCCGAGGTCCGGTACAGTTGGGTGCCGGGCCGCATCACCGGGCGCATCTTCCGCGACGATGACGCGAGCGGCGGCTTCACCGAGGGCGACACCCCCGGCGCCGGCCTCTACGTCGTGCTCACGCGCGGCGGCACCCGCGTCGACTCCGTCACGGCCGACGCCGAGGGCGTCTACGGATTCCCCTTCCTCACGCCCGGCACCTACGGCGTGCGGCTCGAGAACCCCGGCACGATCGCCTACCCCGACGGCGCCGAACGCACGGTCGCCGTGGTCGCCGGCGCGACCAACACCGTGGACGGGATCTTCACCGGCGCGCTCGTGATCCCGATCGCCGAAGCGCGCGCGCGCGCCGTGGGCTCCACCGTGGCCGTGATCGGCAACCTCACCGTGCGTCCCGGCCGCTTCACCTCCGGCGTGAACTCCGAGCTCTGGGTGCAGGACGCCACCGGCGGCATCGCGGCCTTCTCCGTGCCCACCGCCGACAGCGCCCAGTACCAGCTCGGCGACCGGCTCGAGATCACCGGCACGCGCAGCGTGTTCAGCGCGCAGTCGCAGATCACCATCACGCGTATCGCGAACCTCGGCGCCGGCACGGTGCCCACGGCGGCGGTGCAGACCGCGGCGCAGGCCCGCGCGCTCACGCGCGACGGGCAGCTCGTGCGGGTCGCGGGACTCGACATCCTCTCCGTGCCCACCGGCACCGGCGCGGCGTTCACCGTCATCGCGGCCGAGGGCACCGATACACTCCAGATTCGCGTGGCCGGCCTCGGTACCGACCTCACTCGCGAGAGTTTCGTGGTGGGGAACCGGTACGATGTGACCGGCGTGCTCACGCAGTTCAACGGCACCGCGCAGCTCAAGATCCGCACCGCCGGCGATCTCGTGGCGGCCACGACCGGTCCCACGATCGCCACCGTACGCCGCGACGGCGTCATCGGCACGCAGTACACGGTCAAGGGCCGGGTGTCCGTCGCGCCGGGCGACATGCCTACGAGCGGCACCAACACCACGAACTCGGAGCTGTGGGTGCAGGACGAGACCGGCGGCATCGCCGTCTTCTCCGTGCCCACCGCCGATTCGACCACCCTCGCCCGCGGTGACACCGTGACCGTGACCGGCACGCTCGCTGCGTTCAGCGGCCAGCTCCAGCTCGCCACGCCCACCGTGGTGCGGGGCGGCGCCGGCACGCCGGTGGCACCGGTGGTGCAGACCATGGACGAAATCGCGGCGCGCACGCTCGAGGGTCGGCTCGTGACGCTGTCCGGCTTCACGGTCGCCACGGTCCAGGCAGGCACGGCGGCCGCGTTCAACGTGGATGGCACGGCCGACGGGCAGACCATGCGGATCCGCGTCAGCGGCGCCCTGCGCGGTCTCACGCGCGACAGCTTCACCGTGGGCTCCACCTACACGGTAACCGGCATTCTCACGCAGAACGGCGGCGTGACGCAGATCAAGCTCCGCGGCAGCGACGACCTCGTGGCCGGCGCCACGATCTCGTCGATCGAGAGCGTGCGCACCGACGGCACCAACACCACGGTCTACACCGTGGCGGGGCGCATCACCGCGGCGCCCGGACAGATTCCCACGAGCGGCACGAACACCACCAACTCGGAGCTCTGGGTGCAGGACGCCACGGGCGGCATCGCCGTGTTCTCCGTGCCCACCGCCGATTCCACCCGGTTGCAGCTCGGCAACACGGTCACGGTGACGGGCGCGCGCGCCGCGTTCAGCGGGCAGTTGCAGCTCGGCTCACCCACCGTGGTCCGTACGGGCGCGGGCACGCCGGTGACTCCGGTCTCCCAGACCGCGGCCGAGATCGTCGCGCGCGCGCTCGAAGGACAGCTCGTCACCTTCACCGGCTTCACCGTCACGGCGGTGGGCACGGGCACGTCGGCGGCCTTCAACGTGGACGGCACCGTGGACGGCCAGGCGGTGCAGGTCCGCGTGGCCGGCGCGCTGCGCGGTCTCACGCGCGACAGCTTCACGGTCGGGTCCACGTACACCGTGACCGGCATCCTTTCCCAGTTCAACGGCACCGCGCAGGTCAAGGTGCGCCTCGCGAGCGACATCACGCCATGAGTCCGACTCTTCTCTCCGCCTGCCGCCGCCTCCGGCCGGCGCCCGTGATCGCGGGCGTCCTGCTGGCCGCGGCGTGCATCGACGATCCCGCGCCGATCACGCCTGTCGCCGATACCGGCCGCGTGGCCGGCATCCTCTTCTTCGATCGCGACAACAACGACGTCTACACGCCCACCGGCGGCGACTCGCTGCTCCCGGGCGTGACCGTGCGCCTGCTCGATCGCGGCACCACCACGGTGGTGGGATCGGCCGTCACCGGCAGCGACGGCCGCTTCAGCATCGACGTGCCGGTCGGCACGCACGACCTCGACGTGGTGCGGAGCTCCGGCATCATCGCCAACCAGTTCATCTGGTGCGGCGCGCGGCCGAGCGTGTATCGCAACGAGGAGACGTTCGTGGCCACGCCGCTCAAGTTCGGCTGCGTGGTGCGCATCAACGTGGCCAAGCAGAGCCCGCTCAACAGCACGGTCACCATCGCGGGGATCGTGACCGCGCAGCCGGGCCGCTTCCGCGTGCAGAACGACAACATCTACATCCAGGATCCCACGGGCGGCGTCCAGGTGTTCGGCGTGTCGCCGGCGCTCGGCCTCGTCGAAGGGGACAGCATCGAGGTCACCGGCGAGCTCGGCGCCTTCTCCACGCAGATCCAGCTCGTGACGCCGCGCGTGGCGCCGAACATCCGGCGCGGGGCCGGGGTGCCCGATCCGGTGCTGCTCACCACGGCGCAGGCCGCGGCCACCACGAACCCGCTCGCGCCCAACGTGGGCCGGCTCGTGCGTGTGCAGCGTGTCACCGTGGGATCGTTCGCCAGCGGCAACGCGCCCATGAACGACGGCTCCGGCGCCGCCATCGTGCGCCTCGACGGCGCCGCCGCCACCACGATCGGGACCGGTCGCTTCGTGACCGGTACCTGCTACGACATCACCGGTATTCTCGGGTTCTTCAACAACGCGACGCAGTTGCAGCCGCGTGGCCCGTTCGACGTGACGGAGGTTCCGTGCTCGTGAATTCCCTTCGTGTGCGCGCCGCGGCGCGCACGGCTCGTGTGATCGCCCTCGCCCTGGCCGCCCTGCTCGGCAGCGCGGCCCCGGCGGCGGCCCAGGAAACCACCGGCGCCATCCGCGGCGTCGTGACCGGTTCCGACGCCGCCCCGCTCGTGGGCGCGGTGGTCACCGCCACCAACACCGAAACCGGACTCGTGCGCAACGCGTCCGTGGGCGAGGACGGCACGTACGTCATCCGGCTGCTGCCCTCGGGCACCTACCGCGTGACCGTGCGGCGCATCGGCAGCCAGCAGCAGGAACGCACCGGCATCCGCGTCACCGTGGGTACCACCACGTCGCTCAACTTCACCCTCACCGACGCCACCGCGCAGCTCGGCGCCGTGACCGTCACGGCCGTGCAGCGCATCGACGTGGCCGACGGCGGCGTGAAGCAGAGCGTGACGCAGGAGGAAATCCAGAACCTCCCCACGCTCGGCCGCGACTTCACCGACTTCATCGCGCTGTCGGGCCTCGTGAGCCCCACGCCCGAAGTCACCACCGGCGGCCAGTTCTCCATCGCCGGCGCGCGGCCCTCGCAGACCAACGTGCAGCTCGACGGCGTGGATGCGAACAACACCTTCTTCGGCGAGAACCGCGGCGGCAGCCGCATCCCGTTCAACTTCTCCATCGAATCGGTGAAGGAGTTCCAGGTCATCACGAACGGGTTCGACGTGGAGTACGGCAACTACTCCGGCGGCATCATCAACATCGTGTCCAAGGGCGGCACGAACCGCTTCCGCGCCACGGGCTACGGCAACTACCGCGGCGACGCGATCACGGCCGAGAACTTCAACGGCACGCCGGTCAACAACTTCCAGGTGCAGCAGTACGCCTTCCAGGCGGAAGGACCGATCATCCGGGACAAGCTCTTCTGGCTCGTGTCGCTCGACGGTCAGCGCCGCCGCGAGCCGTTCGTGCCCGCGGGCCCGAACGCGCTCCGTGCCGACGCCCAGAACCTCGAACGCCGCGCCGATGCGCTTCCCGACTCCGCGGCCACCCTGCGCTCGCAGGCGCTCCGCGCCCGCACCACCGCCGACTCGCTCGAGCGCTTCTTCTCCATCCTCGAGAACCGCTACGGCGTGACCGATCCGGCCGGCGCCTACGACGAGTTCTCCACGCGGAACGACGTGCTCACCCTCTTCGCCCGCGTGGACTGGAACATCAGCGAACGGCACCGCCTGTCGCTCCGCAACAGCTGGTCCGACCACGACAACGGCAACGAGACCTTCGCCGGCACGGTCATCGGCGGTCTTTCCCAGGCCGAGGCGTTCACCAACCGCACGAACTCGCTCGTGGGCGAGCTCACCAGCGCGCTCGGCGATCGCGCGTCGAACGTGTTCCGCTTCCAGTACTCCACCGAGGACCGTCCCCGCTCGGGCAACGATCTCAAGCCGCAGCTCCGCGTGAACAACGTGAACACGGGCGCGGCGTACGCCTGGGGCGGCAACAACATCGCGTTCCGCAACCGGCTCATCGAGAACAAGGTCCAGATCATCAACAACACCACGGTCGACCTCGGCACGCACACGCTCAAGTTCGGCACGAACAACATCTTCGCGCACTACGAGAACGACTTCTGGAACCAGGGGTCGGGCTTCTACACCTTCGACAACCTCGAGGCCCTCGAGGCGTACCAGCCGCTCAACTACACGCGCAACGTGCGCGCCGACGGCCAGCCGCCGCGCGCCGTGTTCGACGTGCAGGAGTACTCGCTCTACGCGCAGGACCAGTGGCGCGTGACGCCCCGCCTGCTCGCCACGCTGGGACTGCGCTACGACTACTCGCGGTTCGGCACGGCCCCGGGCCGCGTGATCGACGCCGAGCGCGCGTTCGGCATCCCCACCGGCGTGGCGCCGATCGACAAGAACAACATCTCGCCGCGTCTCGCGCTGGCCTGGGACCGCAAGGGCGACGCGAGCGAAGTCTGGCGCGCCGGCGCGGGCCTCTTCTTCGGCCGGCTCCCCGCCGTGCTCGGCTCCAACGTGGGCATCACCGACGTGCCGCTCCAGAACCTCGTGTGCAACGGCAGTGCGCTCGACGGCGATGCGAACGCGCCGCCACCGGTGCAGAACTACCGCAACTGGGGCGCGGGCGGCGAGGACAACCCGTTCAACTGCGCCGGCACGGCCGGCGTGGGCGGCATTCCGGAGTTCTCCTTCTGGACGCCCGGCTTCGAGATCCCGGAAACGTACCGCGGCAACTTCGGCTACGAGCGCGAGATCGGCCGCAGCACCCGCGTGTCGGCCGACTATCTGTACTCGTTCACGTCCAAGCTGTACACGGTGCGCAACCCCAACCTGCGCGCGCCGCTCTTCTCGCTCGCGAACGAAGGGGGGCGGCAGGTGTTCGTGCCGGCGGATCGCTTCACGCCGAACGCCGCGGCCGGCAACGACCGGCTGCTCAACACCGATTTCGGCAACATCTTCCAGAACTTCTACGACGGACGCGCCACGTCCCAGGCGCTCACCTTCAATCTCGACCATCGCCTGGGCGCCGAGTCGGCCGTGCGCGCCTCGTACACCTGGACCACGGCGGCCGACAACAGCTCGTTCTCCTGCTGCACGTCGTTCGCCGGCTGGAGCGACACGCGCGTGGGCGTCTCGGGCCCGAACGACATCGGCGGCATCGGCGACACGGACAAGGGCTGGGGACCGTCCGCCTTCGTGCGCAACCACACCGTGGTGGTCTCCGGCTACACGCGCCTGCCGCTGGGCTTCCGCCTGAGCGGCATCTGGCGCCTGCAGAGCGGCACACCGTGGGGACCGGAGCAGGGCGGGGATCTGAACGGCGACGGACTGTCGTTCAACGACCGGCCGTTCATCTTCGCGCCGGAAAACTTCCCCGTGAACATCCCCACGAGCATCACGGGCTCCGCCGCGCAGGCCGAGTACGTGGCCGCGCAGCGCGAGATCTACCGCGGCTACCTCGATGCGAACCCGTGCATCAGCGAGTACGTCGGGCAGATCATTCCGCGCAACACCTGCCGGCAGCCGTGGTTCAACCGGCTTGACCTCTCGCTCCGCAACCGCATCCCGATGCGGGGCGGGCAGCACGCCGAGCTCACGCTCGATTTCTTCAACGTGCTCAACGGACTCAACAAGGACTGGGGCCGCTACGAGGCCGTGACCACGAACCGCCGCAACCTCATGGTGCCGGCGTCGTACGATGCGGCCAACCAGACCATCCGCTACAACCTCACCGACTTCTTCGGGGACAAGGCCCCGCTCGGCACGAACCTGCTGCTGCAGTTCAGCATGCAGCTGGGGGTGCGGTACGTCTTCTGATCGAAGAGCCGGACGCTCCCTCCCCGCGGCTTTCGGGCCGCGGGGAAGGGGGCCGGCCGTACGGCTCGGTGTGACCGCGATGCTGCTCGCCGCCGCCGGCATGTTCGCCGCGTGCGAATCGCAGAGCATCACCTGTCCGGCGGATCCCGCGCGCGTCGACATCACGATCGCCGCGCGCTCCCTCGCGGTGGGAGAATCGTATCTCGCGCCGCTCTCGGTCATGGAATGCGGCGGCACGCGTTCCGTCGCCTTCTCGGGATTCTGGCGATCGACCAATGTGCAGGTCGCGACCGTGGATTCCCTGTCCGGCGTGATCACCGGCATCGCGTCCGGATCGACCGTGATCTACGCGCAGCAGTGGTCCCTGTCGCACCCGTCGGGGCTCGGGACCTACGACTCCCTGCTGGTTACCGTGCCCTGATCATCCAGGCATCTCGAGCCGGCGCGGCGGAGCCACGTGACCCGGCCAGCGGCGCACCGTACGCTGGAAGAACAGGTTGTTGGGGATCTGGAGCACGCTGCCCCCGTCCCGGCCGTCGGCCGTGATCTCCTGCAGCGTGGTATAGATCAGATTGATGTCGATCACCCGGCCCCTGAACCCCGGCTTCTCGCCGCTCTCCAGCAGCTCGATCTGATCATCCAGGCGGAACGGCCGCGTGGTGAAGATCAGCATCGTGCAGAAGATGTTCGACAGCACGCTCCAGGCGGCGAAGAACGCTACCGCCGCCACGGCGGCGAAGCTGGTGAACGCCGTCCACAGCACGGGGCCCGACACGCCGAGCCGCTCCAGCACCAGCAGGAACGCCGCCGACCAGATGATGAAGCTCGACACCCGCCGCGCGCCCACCCGCAGCTCCGGCGGCGGGTGGTAGCTGTCGTCGAGCTGCTGGATCACGCGCCGCGCCAGCCGTTGCAGCAGCGCTGCCACCAGTATGATCAGGAGCACCTGACCGGCCGGCAAGACCACGCTCATCCAGTCTTCCATCCACAGCGGCATTCGGTCGTTCATCGGTCGGCGTCGCCCGGCGGCGGGCTCTGGCGGAACGGATCCGCCGCGGCGCCCGCCGCTCCGGATCCCGTCCCTATTGCAAAGGGAACTCCGGAATCAACGTAATCAGTGCCGGCCAGTCGATGTACGGATTCCGGTTTCCCTGCGCCCGCTGCACGCCGTCGTTGCGTGCCCGCTCCCACGCATCCGGCGGATCCTCCGCCGCCCAGGCCAGGAGCAGATCCCGCTCCTGGACGAAGTTCTGCAGGCTGTATCCGGCGGGCCGCTGGGTGTTGTAGCGGGTGTAGAAGTACAGCAGCGCCCGCGCGATGTCGCCCCGCTTGCCCGGCCGCGGCTCGAACACGATCTGCCCGCTGTTGCCGTTCGCATAGCCGAGCCGGCTCACTTCGCCCGGCGCGGGCGGATCCGGGCTGGTCCACAGCACAGTGCCGCGCACCATGCCGAACGGGAAGTTCTGCCGTCGTTCGTTGGCCGCCGAGTCGGCGGAGAACAGATGATGCAGATCACTGAGCGCCGGATCGTTTTCGGCGCCGCGGCTGCGCGGCCAGATGTGCTCGGTGTTGATCCGGTGCTGGAGCGCCGTGGCGCGCGTGGTCACGCCCACGGCCTCGCGCCCCGTGTACACGTCCACGATCCAGGCGCGGTCGCCCCGGTCGATGTACGCGTACAGCGAATCGCGGGCGAACGTGTAGCCGAGCACGCGCTGGCCGCGGACGATCTCGTGCAGCGCGGTCAGGAGCGCGGCGCCGCAGCGGTTGCGGGCCGCCTCGTAGTAGCCGTCGGCCACGGCCGGCGGCGTGGTGGTGCAGCCGCCCGGCGGCGGACCGTTGTCGGGGCCGGTGGTCCCGCCGCCGCACGCCGCGAGCAGCAGGGCGACGCCGGACAGCAGGCGACGCCGGCTGCCGCGCCGCAGGCCCGGAACGGCCGGGCTCGCCGCCGTGTGCGCGTCCGGCGCCTTCAGGCGCGCCTCCGCCATCAGAACACGCGCAGGTTGATGTACCGCCGCGGATTCGCCTTCACGTCGGCCACCAGCGCGTCCAGGCGCCGGAGCACGGAATCCATCTGCACGTACACCGTGGGGTCGTTGAGCAGCCGGCCGGCCGTGCCCGGCCCCGAATCGATCTTCGCCAGCACGGCGTTCACCTGCTGCCGCGTGGCGTCGAGATCGCTCGTGAGCTGCGCGAGATTCGCACTGCTCGAGCGGAAGGCGCGGAGCGTGGAGTCCACCACGCTCGAATCCACCGCCGCGAGCGTGGAGCGCAGGCGCTGCTGCGTGGCCGTGAGCTCCCGCGACTGCTCCGCGGCGATCGTGCCGAGGCGGGCCACGAGCGCGGTCATCTCCGCGGTCGTCCTGCGAAGCTCCGCGATGCCGCCGCCCGTCACGAACTCCGCCCGGATCGAGCTTGCGATGTTGGAGACCTCGGCGGCGATGGAATCCGCCTTGGTGAACACCTCGCCCATGCTCGGCGTGCCCCGGCCCGTGGGGATCGTGTCCCCTTCCGCCAGGTAGGTGGTCACGGCCCGCTCCGGCTTGAGCGCGATGAGCTGGTCGCCGAAGATCCCGTTCGCCTCCACCGCTGCCGTGGTGCCCGTGGGGATCCGGTATTCGTTCTCGATCGCCAGCGTGACCAGGAGCGTGCCGTCGGGGATGAGCTCCACCTTGCGTACGAACCCCACGTTCACGCCGGCGAGCAGCACCGGCTGCCCGTTCTTGAGCCCCGCGCCCCACGGGAACCGCGTGTACATCGCGTAGCCGCCGGACAGGCCGCCGCGGGCGAGCCAGACTGTCCCGATGATGCCGACGAGCACCGACGTGATGAGCAGGATGCCCACGAGCACTTCGTCACGACGTTTCTTCATGACCTTCGATCCGTTGAGTTCGCGAGGAGAGTCGAAACCGCGGTCACGCCTGAATGAACGGGGCGAGCACGGCCGCCACGATCGCATCGAGCGTGAGAATGGACACCGACGTGATCACGACGGCCTTCGCCGTCGCCTGCCCCACCCCTTCCGCGCCCGCCTTTGCAATGTACCCCTGATACGAACAGACGAAGGCGATTGCCCCGCCGAAGCAGGTGGCCTTGATCAGACTGTACACGATCTGGAACGGGATGAAGGCGATCTGGAGGCCGTCCACGTAGTCGAGCGTGCGTACGTCGGTGGCGAGCACGAGCGTCAGCCAGGCGCTCACCAGGGCGGCCGCGTTGGCCAGCATCGTGAGCGCCGGGAGCATCACCAGCGCGGCGAGCAGGCGGGGAAGGGAGAGGAACGCGATCGGGTCGTAGGCCAGCGTTTCGAGCGCGTCGATCTGCTCGGTGACGCGCATCGTGCCGATCTCGGCCGTCATGCGCGCCCCCACCCGCCCCGTGAGCACCAGGGCCGTGAGCAGCGGGCCGAGCTCCAGCACGATGCTCTGGCGGGCGATGAGCCCCACCGCCGACACCTGCACGCCCGGGAAGAGCTGGTAGCGCGTCTGGAACGCGGTCACCCCGCCGAGGAAGGCCGCCACGATGATCGTGAGCAGCACCGACTCCACGCCGATCACGCGCATCTGCCGGATCGTTTCGCGGGGCCACGTATCCACTTCGCGCACGGCCCGCCCGATGTCGCGCAGATAGTACCCGTATTCTCCCACGTTCCGCAGCACGGCGCGCACGGCGCGGTGCAGCGCGCGCCAGATCGTCTCGAGTACGATCACGTCCGCACCCGGGCGAGCAGGATCAGGGCCGCGGTTCCCACGAGGATGTTGGGGAACCAGGCCGCCAGCTCCGGGGGCACCAGCCCGGACTTGCCCACGGCCTTGGTGAGCTGGATGAGGATCAGGATCATGATGGTCGTGCCCAGGCTCACCGCCACGCCGAATGCCGTGCCGCCGCGCTGCGTGCTCGTGGCGAGCGGTGCGCCGAACATGGCGATCAGGATGCAGGTGACCGGCACGGCGATCTTGAGCATCAGCTCCACGCGCAGGCCGCGCACGTCGGCTCCGGCGCGCTCGAGCGTGCGGATGAAACGGGCGAGCTGCGCATACGTCATCTCGTCCGGCACCTTGTCGGAGGCCCGGAGCTCCCTGGGGGTTTCCGTCATCGACCGGTCCATGAGGGAATCGAACCCGATCACCAGATCCCGCGTGGCGTCGGGGATCACGTGCAGATGGCCGTCGCGCAGCATCCAGCCCTGTTCCTGCGACCAGGAGGCGCGCTGGGCGGACACGAGACGGCTCGGCGTGAGCGAATCACCGCGCTGTTCCGTCTCGATCGACTGCATCGTGCCGTCCAGCACGTTGAGGAAGGCCGCGCGCACCACGCGCCCTTCGCCGCCGAACGCGAAGTTGTAGCGCGTGTTGGCCGATTCGTTGCAGATGATCAGCCCGCCCGACGGCGCCGTGCCCGTGGCACACGATTCGCGTAGCAGCTCGAGACGTCGCGAGTTCGCCGGCGGCGACAGCTCGCCGATCACGAGGCCCAGTGCGGCGGCGAACACCGACAGCACGAAGATGGGCGCCACGAACCGCTGGAAGCTCATCCCCGACGCCTTCGCCGCCGTGATCTCGGCATGCCGCGTGAAGTTGCCCACCGAGAAGACCGTGGCGAACAGCACGGCGGCCGGCAGCACCTTGTACATCGTGTCGGGGAGGAAATACCAGTAGCTCAGCGCGATGTCGGCCACCGGGATGTTCCGGTCGGTGTACTTGCGCAGGTTGTCCACGATGTCGACCACGAACACCAGAAACGGAAAGCCGAGGCTGGTGACCATGAAGATGCGCAGGAACTCCGTGGCGACGTAACGATCGAGGGGGCGGAGCAGCCGCCAGCGTCGGCGGCCGGGAGATGCGGACGAGGCGGTCATGCGCGCGCGTCCGACGGCGTGGCCCGCATCGCGCGGCGGAGCGTGCGACGCGCCCGACGGTCTGCCCACCAGTCCCGCAGGCCGCCGCCGCGGGAGCCGTCCGTGGTCTTCTCCACGCGCCAGAGCAGCACGAGCCCCGCGAGCGTGAAGATCACGTTCGCGCTCCACATCGCGATCACCGGATCGAGGCGTCCCTTGTCGCCCAGCGTTTCACCGGCCATCAGACAGACGTAGTACGCGCCGAACACCACCAGCGACACGCCGAGCGTCGCGCCCACCCCGCCGCGCGGAAAGCGCAGCGCGATCGGCGGCCCGAACAGCACGAACACGAAGCAGGCCATCGACAGGGCGAACTTCTTCTGCACTTCCACGGCATACTTGTTCATGTCCATCAGGGCCGCCTGCAACCCTTCGGGCGTGACCGCGAAGATCGCCGGCGGAGGACGGTTGGGATCGAGGTCCTGCATCGTCATCCGGCGAGCCCGCTCGGCGTTGGCGCTGTCGTTGGTGACGTCGACGTCCGGCTGGGCGAGCGGCAGGCCGTCGGGACCCACCGTGGGGAGCGGCAGCCCGTCCGGCCCCACGGTGGGAAGCGGCATGCCGTCGGGGCCTGTCGTCGGCAGCGGCAGCATCCCGGGCAGCTCCCCCGGTTGCGGCGACGGGGGATCGATGCCGGCCGGAACCGGCTGGCCGGCCTGCCGCAGCGAATCCTGCCGCGCGGAATCCCGGCGGACGGAATCCTGCCGCAGCGAATCCCGGCGCACACTGTCCTGTCGGATGCTGTCGCGCCGGATGCTGTCCTGCCGGATCGTGATGCTGTCCTGGCCGCCCTGCCGGACGGCTGTCAGCCCCCCCGCGACTGGAACACCCCGCGCCGGCACGGGCGCGGCCTCCGCGGTTTTCGGCGCGAACAGGGCCGGGATCTTCTCGCAGTAGAGCCTGGCCAGCCCGCCGTGCGCCGGCCTGGGGCGCGGTACCCGGAGCACCGTGTCCCCTGCCGTCGCCTCCGAGCGGAGCTGTGCGATCCACCGCTGGCGCTGCTGTTCGTACTCCTGCGCGCGCAGCACGTATTCCCGCTGCAGTTCGCAGATGCTCTGTTCCCGCTCGCCCTTGTAGGCGCCTTCGCGTTCGGTCGCGTTGAAGCCGCGGGCCAGATCCCGCACCTTGAGCACCTGTTCGCGGAAGAACGTGCGCTGCAGCTGCCGCGAATCGCCCTGCGGGAACTGCAGCTGCTCGCCGTCGTACAGCACGAGCTGCAGGTCCACCCCGTTCGGCGCCATGGTGAACGTGCCGCTGTCGGCGTACACCGACTTCCGTTCGGCGGAGTTCTGCAGGTCGTAGATCTCCACCTCGCGCATGCGGTTCGACGTGTCGTCGAGCCACCCCACCTTCATGTAGAACGTGGGCGAGAGCTGCGTGAGCACCTGCTCCCGCAGCGCCACCGTGGGGCGCACGTTCACGATGTCCGTGAGCAGGATGCTCAGGCGATGGTTCGCGCGCGGCAGCACCTGATCGTTGAAGCCGATCATGAGGAGCGACAGGAACGCCGACACGACCAGCATCGGCGCCATGAGCGTGCGCACGCGCACGCCGCTCGCCTTGAACGCGGTGATCTCGTGCTCCGACGCCAGCCGCCCGAAGGCATGCAGCGTGGACACGAGCACCGCCATCGGCAGCGTCATCGCGATCGTGAACGGCAGCGAGAGCACCAGGAACTCGCCGATGACCCGCCACGGCAGTCCCTTGCCCACCAGCTTGTCGAGCTGTTTGGCGACGTATTGCAGCAGGAGCAGCGAGGTCAGCGCCGTGAGCGCGAACAGCAGGGGCCCGATGTGCTCGCGCACGGTGTAGCGGGTGATGATCCTCACGACATGGGGTCAGGCGTGGCGAAGGCGGCACGGCCGGACGACCCGCCGTCGCCCGTCACCGCGCATGGAGCCCGCCGAGGTGCCTTGAGCCCCCGGGCGCGTCCCGTTCTATTCATCCTTAAATTCCCCCGGTATCCACCGCATTATCAAGGGACCGGTTCCGGTCCTCTTCCCGCCCGCTGCCCCGGAGCGAGCCGTTTCGGCCCCGTTCAGAGCGCTTGTACCCCGCAAATACCGTCCTGTGCGACCCTGCACCGGGCTTGCCCGGTGGATGGTCGCCGTCGCGGTCGTCGCGGTGGCGCTGCCCGGAGCCGGCGCGCGTCTGTCCGCGCAGGACGTGCCGCCGCGTGCCGACACGGCCGGTCTGCTCCCGCCCCTCGCGGCACGGCTCCGGACGAGCGCCGACTCCCTGACGCTCCGGCTCCCCGCCGGCCTCTCGCCGCTCGCCATGGGCATCCGGCGCGGCATCGCCCCGGTCACCGTGGCCGATGCCGCCGCCGTCGCCCTCCGGGCGCGCATCGCCGCCGCCACCGACCGGCAGTGGCAGCGGGTCGTGGAAGCCGCGCTCACCGGCGACCCCGAGCGGGCCGCCCTCCTCCGTGAAGTCGCGGCCGCTCCCGTCGCCCGGCCCCTCGACCCGCCGCCCGATCCGCTCCCCGTCGATCCCGCGGACCGCCTCGCCGAGCTCGCCGACCTCAACGTGGACCTCAACGCGCGCCTCGAAAGCAAGGTCGCGCGCTCGCGGAACGAGATCTGCACCGCCGCCCAGCGCGTGCAGTTCGGGTCCAACTGCTTCGCCGCCTGGCTCCCGGGGTTCGACTTCCAGGTCAACCTGCTCTCCCGGGGCGTCGTGGCCGACCGCGTCTTCGTGGACGTGGCCTACGATTCCCAGAACCAGTTCGACGCCTCGAACAACATCTCGCTCTCCTACCAGGGACGGCCCGACGAGATCCTGCAGCGCGTCGAAGTGGGGAACGTGAGCTTCCAGGCGCCCGTCTCACGCTTCCTCACGGCCGGCATTCCGTCCAACAACTACGGCGTGCAGGCCAGCGGACAGCTCGGCCCGATGCACTTCTCCACCATCATCGCGCAGCAGCGCGGCAACGTATCGCGCAACAACGTCTTCACCGTGGGCGACCGGGCCGTGCAGCAGGTCGACCGCGTGATCGAGGACATCCAGGTGGAGTCACGCCGCTTCTTCTTCACCATCGATCCGCGCCAACTCGGCGGCTTTCCCAACATCGACATCCTGAATCGGCAGGGCATGCTGCGTGCCGCGGCCGCGCTCCCCGATTCCATCCGGCCCGCGCGCGTGTACGTGTACCGCCAGCTCATCGGCGCGCAGAACCAGAACCCGCTCGGCCCGCAGTTCTCCGTGCGCGGGGCCCGCAACCCCTCGCGCCAGATCTACGAAGTGCTGCGCGAGAACGTGGACTACTACCTCGATCCCTCGCAGCTCTGGATCGCGCTCGTCCGCCCGCTCGGTCTCAACAACGAACGCCTCGTCGTGGCCTACGACGTGAACGTGGGCGGCGTGCCGGGGCGCAACATCAACACCGGCGGCACCGCCGACATCGAGTTCACGCCCGACCCGCAGTTCGCGAACCTGCTCTGGGAGCCGGAGCTCCAGCCCGTGGATTCGGCGTACTTCCTGCGCGAGATCAAATCCGTGTACCGGCTCGCCGGCGAGGAGCTGCGCCGGGAAACGGTGGACCTCCGCATCGTCACGAACACCAGCGGCGATCAGGAGCAGCCTCCCGATCCGTCGCGCGGCCGCACGTATCTCCAGCTCTTCGGGCTCGCCCAGGCCACCAACGGCGCGCAGTTCGACGTGGAGAACCGTCTCTGGCCGCGCCCCAACGATCCCAACATCTCGGCCGCCGGCGGGGCGGGGCAGAAGCTCATTCGCGATCACTTCGTGGTGTTCCCGTCGCTGCAGCCCTTCGCCCGCGCCGGCCTCGCGCAGCCGCTCGCCAATCCCGCCAACGATACGCTGTACTCGTTCCCCAACGAATACCTGTACTCCGCGCAGCGGCCGCAGTCCACCTTCCGCATGCTCGCGCGCTACGAAGGCGTCTCCGACGGCGGCGAAGGCGGGCTCACGCTCGGCACCACGCAGCTCCGTCCCGGCTCCGAGCGCGTGGAACTCGATGGCCTCCTGCTCGTGCGCGAACGCGACTACACCGTGAGCTACGAAACCGGACGGATTCTCTTCAACCGTCCCGATACGCTCTTCCTGCGCCCCCGCACCGTGAACGTCCGCTACGAGGAGAATCCCCTCTTCGCGAGCGCGGCCACTCCCACCTCCATCTTCGGCTTCACCTCCCGGTTCCCCGTTGACGCGGGACAGTTCACCTTCACCGCGATCTCGCAGGAGCAGCGGTCGGTCTCCAACCGCCCCGCGCTCGGCTACGAACCCGTCGGCTCGCTCGTGGCCGGACTCACGAGCGATCTCTCCTGGGAGGCGCCGCAGCTCAGCCGGTTCGCCGCCGGCCTCGGACTCGGCGATGTCTCCGCGCCCTCGCGCGTGTCGCTGCAGGGCGAGTTCGCGATGAGCCGGCCGCGTCCGAACTCCGCCGGCCAGGCGTATCTCGAATCGTTCGAAGGCGAGGCTGGCACGCAGGTGCAGCTCGCCGACGCCGTCTGGTACTTCGGCAGCCGGCCGCAGGGCGGCGAACGCGTCTTCAGCACGAACCCGTTCACGCTCCCGCGCGCGTCCACGCTCGCGTGGCAGAACACCGGCACCACGCGCCGCGGCACCACGCTCGTATACACCATCGACCAGATCGATCCGTCGGCACGGTTCACGAGTGGCGGGCTGCAGCCGCCCGAGCAGGTGCTCTTCCTCACGCTGTATCCGCAGTATGCCGGCGGCGGGCTCGACTACGATCGCGCCAGTGGCGCGCCCACGCTCCAGTGGACGGTGGGCAACGGCGCCACCGCCCCTTCCGGACGGCGCTGGCGCAGCATCCGCACCGTGCTCGACCCGAGCGGCCGCGATCTCTCCCGCGTGGAGAACCTCGAGTTCTACGCCCTCGTCTACACCGACCCGGGACGCGAATCGCGCAACCCGGCGCTCGTGTTCGATTTCGGCGACATCAGCGAGAACAGCGTCGCGCACGCGCCCGATACGCTCATCATCCGGCGCAGCCCCGTCGTGCCCGGACGCATCGACACGCTGTATCGCGGCAAGCGGCTCGCCGGCTACGACCGCCTCGACTCCGAACGGGATGCCTTCTCGCGTGCGTTCAACGCCGTCACCAACGACACCGGACTCCCCGGCAGCGTCGCCGACTCCATCCTCGTGATCGACTCCACGGCGGCGGTCGTCACCGCCGTCGTCGCCAGCGGCGTCGCGCTCTGCGACGGCACCGCGCGTGCGCAGCAGGTCCTCGGCGACAGTCGCGCCAACTGCACCGTGCGCAACAACCGGCTCGACGAGGAGGACATCGACCTCGACGGGCAGCTCAACATGACCGACGCCACCGCGGCGTCGCAGGAACGGTTCAAGCGCTTCGTCGTGGACCTCGCCGATCGCAGCACGTGGACGCGCGTGGGCCGCTGCCAGCGGAACGCGCCCATCGAGGCGCCGGCCGATTCGATCGAGCAGTGCTGGGTGCAGGTGCGGCTCGACTGGCGCAGCCCCACCGATTCCATGGGCGTGCAGAACGATCGCCGCGTGCGCGCGCTTCGTCTGTCGATGGTGTCCAACGCCGCGCTGCCCGACAGCGCCTTCACCGGCACGGCGCTCGCGCGGCTGCGTCTCGTGGGCGCGCCGTGGCTCAAGCGTGCCGAACGTCCGATCAGCGGACTGGCCGGCGATTCGGCCGGCTCCCTCACCGGCGGCTACGTGATCGCATCGGTGGTGGGCACGATCGATTCGAGCGCGTCCATCCCCTATCAGCCGCCGCCCGGTGTGGCGGAAGTACCCGAAGACCGGCAGACCGGACTCGAAACGAGCCGGATCCAGGTGAATGAACGCGCGCTCCGCCTCCTCGCGGGCGGCGCGCCCGGACAGCTCTTCCGTCCGTTCGACCGCACCGAAGCGTACTTCCGGTTTCCGGAAGGGCTCAAGAGCTTCATGGGCTATCGCACGTTGCGGCTCTGGATGCGCGGCCGCGGCAACGGCTGGGGGCCGGACGGCGAGCTGCAGGGGTTCGTGAAGATCGGGCGCGACGAGCACAACTTCTACGCCTATCGCACGCCGGTGAACACCGGCTTCACACAGAACGCGTGGGAGCCCGAAGTGCGCGTGGATCTCCGGCGGTTCCAGGAACTGCGCGCGCGCCTCGAGATGCTCTACCTGCAGGGCGGGGCGGATTCGATCGCGTGCAGCGGCGCCGACCTGGAGCTCGTGCGCCGCTCGGGTGTGCCCTTCACGAGCACGGTGCGCCGCTTCGCCGTGTGCGAAGACGGTTACATCGTGTACACCACCGATCCCACCGTCACGCCGCCGAGTCTCGCCGGTGTGCAGGAGCTGGCCGTGGGGTTCGTGCGCGTGGACTCGGTACCGCGGAGCGCCACGGCCATCATGCCGAACGACACGCTCGAGCTCTGGATCAACGACATCCGTCTCACCGACGTGGTGGACGATGCCGGGTTCGCCGGCGAGCTCGGGCTCACGATGAACGCCGGCGAGTTCATGGACGTGCGGGCCGCCGTGCGCCGCCGCGATCCCAACTTCCGTCAGCTCGGCGAAGCGCCGGGGTTCGTGGCGGAGAACGGCTATTCCGTGGGCACCACGCTGCACCTCGAACACCTGCTGCCGCAGCGCTTCGGGCTCGTGGCTCCGCTTTCGGTGGATTACAGCGGCAGCGACGTGGAGCAGCTCTTCATCAACCGCACCGACATCCGCGCTGACGGCATCGCGGGCCTGCGCAACCCGCGCGCGGGCCGCGTGAACTATTCGTTCGGACTGCGCCGCGATACACGGCTCACCGAAGGGTGGTACGCGCCGCTCGTGAACGGCTTCGCGCTCAACGCCGCCTGGGGGAGCGGGAGCACGCAGAGCGCCTTCCAGACGGGGCGTTCGTCCACCTACCTCGTCAACGCCACGGTCGATCTCGCGGGCGAACCGTATCTCGCGCCGCTGCCGGCCTGGCCGCTCCGCGTGCTCGATCTGTTCCCGCAGTCGCTCCGCAACTCGCGCGCGCTCCGGGCGCTCCGCGAAACGCCGGTGCAGTGGTCGCCGTCGCAGCTCCGCTTCACGAGCGGTCTGTCGCGGCAGGCGGCGCGCACCACGTCGTATCTCAAGCCGGCGTTCGCCGACGGAGACACGGGACAGACGGCCACCGCCATCGATCACGTGTGGCAGAACACGGGCGTGGTGGAGTTCCGGCCCACGGAAGGGATCAGCGCGCGGGTGGACGCGCGGCAGGTGCTCGATCTCCGCGACTACAATGACGTGCCCGTCTGGCCGCCGGACAGCACCGATCGCCGCGTGGCCGTCGAGGCGGAGCGGCTCCGACTGCTCGGCATGGACATCGGACTCGAACGGGAGCGGGCACTCACCACGGGGTTCCGCGTGGCGCCGGCCCTGCTTCCCTGGCTGCGTCCGCGCGCCGAGCTCAGCACGGGCTTCACGCTCGTCAAGGATCCGAATGCGCGGACGCTGCTGCGGGAACGGGATTCTACCGGCGCGTTCCGCCTGCCGCGGCGGCTCGGCGCCATGCAGAACCTGTCGAGCGGCCTGACGTTCGATCTCGCACGACTCACCGAAGGACGCATCGCGCCTCAGGGAACGGCTGCCTGGTGGGTGCGTCTCCTGCAGCCGTTCGATGCGATGTGGTATCGCACCCTCGATTCCAACTACGACAACACGCCCCTGGTTCCCGGCGGCGGATACCAGTTCGGCTTCGGCGGACTCGATCTCTTCCGCGGGATCGACGGCCTGCCCGCCACCGCGGCCGGCCGGTCGCGGCGCACGATCGTGACC
Organism: uncultured Gemmatimonas sp.; assembly: GCA_964621045.1. Lineage (GTDB taxonomy): Bacteria > Gemmatimonadota > Gemmatimonadetes > Gemmatimonadales > Gemmatimonadaceae > JAABRT01. Next base: position 15,897 of record CAZUKU010000032.1, on the reverse strand, counting down.
GGCGGGCTCAATCTGCCGCTCGCGCTCGCCATCACGTCGCGCGCGGAGACGGGCCGCACGGAAACGTGGACCCGGCGCGTGCAGGACGGCTTCCAGGCGCTCATCACGAACGAGCAGGACGTGTATCCCGACGTCACGCTGCGCTGGAACTGGCGCCCGGTGCGCCCGCTCGGCGTCTTCGCGGGGATCGGCGCCACGGCCGGCTATGCGCGCAACACGCAGCGCACCGACGTGCGGAACGAACTCGGCGGTTTCGCCGACCGGAGCCGCGGTCGGGCCGAGCGGGTGCCGGTATCGGCGAGCATCACGTGGGAGCTGTTCGGCCCGCTCACCACGTCGGCGTCGCTGAGCCGCACCACGCGCGAGGACGAACGGCCCGGGGCGCTCACGAGCAGCGAATCGAACGATCTGTCGCTCGCCCTGGCGCGCACGTTCCGTCTCCCGGCGCACTGGAACCAGCGGAGCGGGCTCCGCACGCAGCTCACTTGGCAGCGGCAGGGGGCGCGCAGCGTGGTGAGCAACGCGCCGCGGAGCACCGGCGATCCGCCCACCGCGTTCGAGGCCGTGCTGGCGGACAACGGACGCGAAGCGATCAACCTGAACGCGGACACCGATCTGTCGGAGACGCTCACCTTCTCGCTCGCCGGCACGCACGTGCTCACGTACGACCGGAACTTCAATCGCCGGTTCGCGCAGACCACGTTCAGTGCGATTCTGCAGTTGCGGTTCTTCGGGGCGGCGCTGCGGTGAACTGCAACAGAATCCACAGATGACGCAGATGGAACGGCGGATGACACAGATGGATCGGGGGTGATTCCCGGATCATCGAGAGATTTTCAGGGGGAACAGCAGGGGATCCGCAGATGACGCAGATGAACGCAGATAAAAAACGATTAAGAGGCTGAGATCATTCCAAAAAGAACTTCAAATTTGAACTTTTGAATGATCAGTTGCTGAATTATTGAAAATTCATCCCGCAGTTCCATCTGCGTTCATCTGCGTCATCTGCGGATCCTTCCGCTGTTCCCCTTGAAAATCCCTCGATGATGCCGGAATCATCTCCGACTCATCTGTGTCATCCGCCGTTTCATCTGCGTCATCTGTGGATTCCGTTGCAGTTCCGTTGCCGTTCCCGCCGGCCCCTGCGTGGAATTGATCCTCCCTGCAACGTTTCGGTGACGCATTTTCGGCGGACCGCGCCAGTTTACCCGGCATGCCTACCACCGCCGAACGCCACGCCCTCGCCTTTCTCGCCGCTGTCGCCGTCCTCGGCGGCGGCGTCCGGGTTGTGCAGGCCCGCGCGTTCGACCGGGTGATCGACCAGGCCGTCGCCGCCCAGGGGGCGCCCGCCCCCGCCGCCACCCTGGAGCGCCAGCTCGCCGCCGTCGAGCAGGCCCGCACCGCCCGCAAGGCTGCCGCGCGCCCTGCCGGGCCGCCCGCGGAGCCCATCGACGTCGATGTCGCCACCGCCGAGGAGCTCGTCGCCCTGCCCAGGGTCGGCCCCGCCCTCGCCGCCCGCATCGTCGCCGACCGGGATTCCCTCGGCCCCTTCGGCTCGCTCGACGCCCTCCAACGCGTGAAAGGAATCGGGCCGGCGCTCGCCCGCGGCCTTGCCCCCCACGTGACGTTTTCCAGCGGGTTCCGTCCATTACACGGCGAGTCTCCGGCGCGCCGCCCTCCCTGATCCGTGCGGGGCGGTTTGGCGTCGGCCACCGTCACCCCTGATTTCCCGCGTTCTCCCCGGATCCGTTCCACTCGTCCCCATGATCGCCGCCGCCCCCGCCAAAGCACAGCCGCACGCCGCCGATCGCCTCGGTGACCTGCTCGTCCGGGAAGGTCTTCTCAGCCGGGATCAGCTCACCAAGGCGCTGCAGGAGCAGTCCACCAACGGACAGCGCCTGGGGCTCACGCTGGTCAAGATGGGGCTCGTGCCCGAAACGAGCGTCGTGAAGATCCTCGCGCGGCAGCACCGCATGCCTGCGGTGGACCTCTCCCGCTTCGAAGTCGATCCGCGGCTCCTCAAGCTCATTCCCGCCGATCTCGCGTCCAAGCACACCGTGCTGCCCCTCAAGCGGGACGGCCGGCAGCTCACCGTCGCCATCGCCGACCCCACGAACCTCGGCGTCGTCGACGATCTCAAGTTCATCACCCGCTACGACATCGTTCCCGTGCTGGCCGGCGAGTATTCCATGCGCGCCGCCATCGAGAAGCACTACGAAGGCACCGAAGTCCAGATGCAGTCGCTGCTGCAGGACATCTCGGGCGACGAAGACGATGTCGAAGTGCTCGAATCCCAGGAGCAGGAAGCCGACGTCAGCGTGCTCGCCGCGCAGGTGGAGGAAGCGCCCGTCGTCAAGCTCATCAACGCCATCCTCATCGATGCCGTGCAGAAGGGCGCCTCCGACATCCACTTCGAGTCGTTCGAGCACGAGCTGCGCGTCCGCTACCGCATCGACGGCGCGCTGCAGGAGATCATGAAGCCGCCGCTCCGCATGAAGGCGGCGCTCATCTCCCGCTTCAAGATCATGTCGTCGCTCAACATCGCCGAGCGCCGCGTGCCGCAGGACGGGCGCATCAAGCTCAAGGTCGGCAAGAAGGTCATCGACTTCCGCGTGAGCACGCTGCCCACGCTCTTCGGCGAGAAGGTCGTGCTGCGGATCCTCGACAAGGGGAACCTCACGCTCGACCTCGAGACGTTCGGCATCGAGCCGCGCGCCGAAGCCGAGTTCATGGAGGCCATCTCCAACCCGTACGGCATGGTGCTCGTCACCGGCCCCACCGGCTCGGGCAAGACCACCACGCTCTACTCGGCGCTGTCGAAGATCAACACGATCGACACCAACATCATGACCGCCGAAGACCCCGTCGAGTACAACCTCTTCGGGATCAACCAGGTGCAGGTGCGCACCGACATCGGCATGACGTTCGCCGCCGCGCTCAAGGCGTTCCTGCGGCAGGATCCCAACGTCATCATGCTCGGCGAGATCCGCGACCTGGAAACCGGCGGCATCGCCGTGAAGGCCGCGCTCACCGGCCACATGGTGCTCAGCACGCTGCACACCAACTCCGCCCCGGAAACGCTCACGCGGCTCCTCGACATGGGGCTCGAGCCGTTCAACGTGGCCTCGGCGCTCAACGCCATTCTCGCCCAGCGGCTCGTGCGGCGCATCTGCTCCAAGTGCAAGATCAAGTACACCCCCGACGAGGCCGAGCTCACCGGCGCCAAGGTCACCGCCGACACCGCCCTGCGCGACCTCCGCTTCACCGAGCGGGCGCTCCGGGACGCGAAGAGCAAGGCCACCAAGGAGGCCGCGCCGTTCCTCGAGAACCTCTCGCTCGACACGCGCATCGGCGATCTGCCCTTCTTCAAGGGGCACGGCTGCGACTCCTGCGGCGGCACCGGCCTCCGCGGCCGCCAGGGGCTCTACGAGGTCATGTTCATGACCAACCATCTCAAGAAGCTCGTCGTGCAGAACGCCGATTCCCAGGTGCTGCGCGACGAAGCCATCCAGGAAGGCATGCTCACGCTCCGCATGGACGGCTGGCTCAAGGTCCTCAAGGGGCTGACCACCATGGAGCAGGTCATCCGGGAGACCAGTGCCTAGCGCCGCCCCCCGGCCCGCCGCCCTCGCCGTCACGCGGCGGGCCGACTTCGTCATGCCGCGCGCGAACGGCGCATCGCCGCGGTTTCCCCGCCCGGGACCGTTCGTCCTTGGCAGGAATCACCCGCGAGGGACCTTCCTCGCCGTCCCTCGACGCCCATGACCGCACCGACGACCGCACCCGCCGTATCCCTCCGGATGCTGCTCGATGAAATGATCGAGCGGGATGCGTCCGATCTGCACATCACGGCCGGTGACCGCCCCAAGCTCCGGGTCGATGGTGACATCGTCAACTCGTCCGTCGAGCACGTCCTGCAGCCGCGCGACACGCTGCAGCTCGCCTATTCCGTGCTCACGGAAAACCAGAAGAAGCGGTTCGAGATGGAAGACGAGCTCGATTTCTCGTTCGGCATCCAGAACCTCTCGCGTTTCCGCGGCAACGTGTTCCGTCAGCGCGGCTGCGTGAGCATGGTCATCCGCCAGATCCCGTTCCAGATCAAGACGTTCGAGGAGCTGCAGCTGCCGGCCGTGATCGCCCAGATGGCCGAACGGCCGCGCGGCATGGTGCTCGTCACCGGCCCCACCGGCTCCGGCAAGTCCACCACGCTCGCCGCCATGATCGACAAGATCAACAGCGAGCGCCGCGGACACATCATCACCGTGGAAGACCCCATCGAGTTCATCCACCGGCACCGCAGCTGCATCATCAACCAGCGCGAGGTCGGCGCCGACACCAAGAGCTTCGCCTCCGCGCTCAAGTACGCGCTCCGCGAGGACCCGGACGTCATCCTCATCGGCGAAATGCGCGACCTGGAGACCATCCAGGCCGCGCTCACCATCGCCGAAACGGGCCATCTCGTGTTCGCCACGCTGCACACCAACAGCGCCGCGGAGGCGATCAACCGCATCATCGACGTCTTCCCCAGCCATCAGCAGAGCCAGGTGCGCGCCCAGCTCGCCTTCGTGCTCGAGGGGATCGTCACGCAGACGCTCCTTCCCAAGCTGTCGGGACGCGGCCGCGCGATGGCCGCCGAGATCCTCGTCGTCACGCCCGCCATCCGGGCGCTGATCCGCGACGACAAGGTCCACCAGATCTATTCGCTCATGCAGTCGGGCAAGAAGTTCGGCATGCAGACGCTCAACGACTCGCTGTATCAGCTCTACGTCTCGCGGCAGGTCAGCGCCGACGAGTGCGTGCGCGCCTCCAGCGACGCGAACGAGTTCCTCCGCATGATCGGCAAGCCCGGGTATGACGACCACTCGCCGCCGACGGGTCGTCCCGTCACGGCCGCGCTCGCCGGCGCGGCCGGACGGCGCTGATCCTTCACGAGGTAGTTCCGGATGCCCACGTTCACGTACACCGCCCGCACGCCCAACGGCGACCTCAAGTCGGCCACCATCGACGCCACGTCGCGTGACGACGCCGTCAATCAGCTCCGGCGGCAGCGGCTGACCATCGTGAAGGTCGACGAGAACCGTCCCGTCAAGGCGCGCGGTTCCATCGGCATGCGGGACATCGTGATCTTCACGCGGCAGTTCTCCACGATGATCAACGCCGGCCTGCCGCTCGTGCAGGCCCTCGACATCCTGGCCAAGCAGAGCGAGAACAAGGCCCTCGCGCAGACCGTGCGCGAGGTCGTGTTCGAGGTGGAGAGCGGGCTCACCGTCGCCGACGCCATGCGCAAGTATCCCAAGGCGTTCAGCGAGCTCTACACCAACATGGTCGCCGCCGGCGAACAGGGCGGTATCCTCGACACCATCCTCGGCCGTCTGGCCGTGTTCCTGGAAAAGAACGACGCCCTCGTCCGCAAGGTGAAGGGCGCCATGATCTACCCCTCGGTGATCATGGGCGTGGCCGTGATCGCCATCGTCGTGCTGCTCTGGAAGGTGATTCCGGTGTTCCAGAGCATGTTCGCCAGCGTGAACATGGAGCTCCCCGGGCCCACCAAGTTCGTGATCGGCATGTCCGCGTTCCTGAACGCCTACTGGTGGGCGCTGCTGCTCGGCGCCGCCGGCACCGCGTTCATGATCAAGAAGGCCTATGGCACATCCGGCGGACGCCTCGCGATCGACAAGTTCATGTTGCACGTCCCCGTGCTCGGCGACGTGCTCCGCAAGTCGGCCGTGTCACGCTTCACGCGCACGCTCGGCACCCTGATCTCCTCGGGTGTGAGCATCCTCGACGGCCTCGAGATCACCGCCAAGACTTCCGGCAACCGCGTGATCCAGGACGCCATCATGGAATCGCGCGCCAGCATCGCCGGCGGCGAGAGCATCGCCGCGCCGCTCCAGAAGAGCAAGGTGTTCCCCCCCATGGTGATCAGCATGATCTCCGTGGGCGAGCAGACCGGCGGCCTGGACGAAATGCTCACCAAGATCGCCGACTTCTACGACGACGAGGTCGACGCCGCCGTGAGCGGCCTGCTCAGCCTGCTCGAGCCGATCATGATCGTGTTCCTGGGTGTGGTCGTGGGCGGCATGATCGTGGCCATGTACCTGCCGATCTTCGACATGGTGAACGCGGTGCAGTGAGGCAGCGCGTCATGCACGGGCGGGTGTAGAGACGCCGCCGGTCCCACGAGGACCGGCGGCGTTTTCTCTGGCGGCAAGGAGGGCGCGCGCCGCAGCACCGTGAACGAGGAGACGGCCGGCGCATGTTATCCGGAGGTGCTCTGAAGAACTGATCTACCGGGTTATTGCGCATTAGATTGGGTAATATTTGACCTGTTAACGTATGTTTAGTATATTACAGGTAATATGTTACCATTTACAGGAGAGACACCGGGGGCCCTCCTCCTGCACGTCGCGCGCCGAGCGGTAGCCCGGCGCCTGGCGCTCGGCTGGACGCGCAAGGAGCTCGCTCGGCGGACAGGAATCGCCATCGACACCTTGAAACGGTTCGAACAGACAGGCCAGGTATCGCTCGAGCGCCTGCTGAAGGTGGCGCTCGCCCTGAACGCGCTGCGAGAGTTCACGGCACTGTTCCCCGAGCCCGCCCCCGCCTCGCTGGCGGAGTTGGAGGCGCTGGCCGCTGCCCGGGCGCGCAAACGCGGCCGGGTCCGCGGACGACGCGCTCGCGCTGCGGACGAGGTTCGACATGACGGTTCCATGGAGCAGAAACCCCGCCAATCCCGATCGGAGGGCGGCGATGCGTCGACTTGAGACGTGGCTCAGCTTCGGCCTCGACATGGACGGAATGCCAGTTCCGGCCCGCCGGGTGGGAACGCTGGCAGAGGAAGGGCGAACGCTCGCGTTCGAGTATGCGGCGGAGTTCCTGGCGGATCCACTCCCCATCTCGCCGCCGCACCTGACACCGCGTGCCGGTCTGTTCATGCACGATGAGCGCGACTTCGACCGCTTGCCGGGCGTCTTTGCCGACGCCCTGCCGGATGGCTTCGGCCGGCTCGTGCAGGATCGCGCCTTCGAAGCGCTGGGGATTCCTCGCGTACGGATCACGCCGCTGGACCGCCTTGCCGCTCTGGGCGACTCCGCGCTCGGTGCGCTGACGTTCCGCCCGGTTCAGCCACTGGGGGAGGACGACGCCGGTGCCGCCGGCGGGTGGGCGCTCGATCTGGCGGCGCTCGCTGCTCAGGGAGAACGCCTGCTCGAGGGGAGCGCGGAAGACGTGCTGCCGCAGTTGATTGCCGCCGGAGGCTCTCCGGGCGGCGCGCGCCCCAAGGTGCTTGCGGGCGTCGAACGCGATGGGCGTGTGATCGTCGGCGTGACGCCGGCGATGGCGAGCGGCCGGACACCGGCACTGCCAGCCGGATTCACGCCGTATCTGATCAAGTTCGCAGCGCGCGAGGACGTCGCGGCGTACGGTCGTGACGTCGGCGCCGTGGAGCTCGCGTACTGGCAGATGGCCCGTGCGGCAGGCATCGACATGCCACCCGCCCGCCTGTTTCCCGCGCAGGACGGACAGCGCTGGTTCGGGGTCGAGCGCTTCGATCGATACGGCGACGGCGGCCACGGCCGGCTGCACATGCACACGCTCGGCGGTCTGCTCCACGCGAGCCACAGGCTGCCGTCGTTGGACTACCAGGCCTTTCTCGCGCTGACCGCGACGCTGACGCGTGACCTGTCGCAGGTGGAGCAGGCGGTCCGCCGCATGGCGTTCAACGTGTTTGCCCACAATCGCGATGATCACAGCCGGAATTTCGCGTATCTGATGAACGCGGAAGGGACATGGCGCCTTGCACCGGCGTACGATCTCACGTTCAGTGCCGGAGTCGGTGGCCACCATACGACCGCCATCGGCGGAGAGACGGATGCGCCGGGGCTGCGCACCATGCATCGACTCGCACGAGACGCCGGGATCGATGCCCGGCGAGCGGACGTCGTGTTCGAGGAAGTCGAGGCGGCTGTCGCTCGATGGCCGGAGATCGCGCGCGCGCTCGAGATCAACGCAGCGACCATACATCGGCTGGAAGCCGTCCTTGACGCAACGCGACGGGCGGTGCATCGCCGTCCTCCATTCTCTCACAATCATCCGATCCCTCCCTGACGGCGAAGTGCACGCGCTCGAGGGATCATCTCCTGCCGTTCACAGGCCCATTGGTACCGGACTGCTCCCATGAAACGCCCCCGGCCCCCTGCCCGTAGGGAGTCCGATGACCCTCCTTCACCGCCTCCCCTTCGCCGCGCTTTCCTCCCCGATCGGCGGGTCGGTGCCGCTCGCCTGGAATCTGATGCGGCCGAATCGCGTGGATCTCACCCTCGAGCTGAACGCGGAGGCGCCGCTGGATGCGCCCGTCCTGGAGGGCTGGTGTCACGCGCACGAGAACGTGACCCGGCGGCGCGGGGCACTCGAGGTGCTGCTGATGCAGGACGCGGCGCCGGTGATCCGGGTGCCGGTCACCTTCGGCACGCCGGACGGGGTGAGCGTGCCCGCCGAGATGAGCCGGTTCGCCGGCCCGCTCCTGCAGGATCTGGATGCGCTGCGGTCGGGCTTCCTCCACGGTGAGGACGCGGTGGTGATCCTGCCCTCGCGCGGGCCGCTCCATGCGCTCTTCCGGTCCGGACGGACCACCGACGCCGACGGCAGCATCCGGATCGCGACCGTGCCACGCCGTGTCACGCACGACATCCCGATCCCCACCTCGGCCGTCATCCACGCCGAGGAGCTTGTCTTCGATTCCCTTCACGGGTTTCCGCGCCTCGCCGTGATCCTCAGCGAGGCCACGGGCCTGGGCACGACCACGCGCACGAAGGCCGTCATCATGCGCGATCCCGCCGACGAGGCGCTCGCGGCGCATTTCCCGAATGTCGGGAAAACGCTGCGGATGGACCGGGCAGGGTACTGACGCGGAGCGATTACGGGCGCGCATCGCAGACGGGCACCCCGGGCTGCGACGCCGCATAGTCCACGATGAGCCGGTCGCAGGTCAGGAGGGACAGACCTCCCAGTTGGGCCTGCGCGAGCAGCATGCGGTCGGCCGGATCCCCATGCACCTCGCCCGGTAACCGGGTGCTCTGGATCAGCACATCGCGTGTGAGTGGCAGCGTCCGGATGCCGGGCGCCGTGGCCGCCCGCGTGAGCCACAGTGTCGAGTCGATGGCCAGCGTCAGCTTCCCCTTGGCGACCTTCATCGAGACTTCCCAGAACGAGATGTCGCTCACGTAGAGACGTCCGTCCGCGGCCGCCGCGGTGATGAGGGCCACCGCGCCCGCGGCCAGACGCTCCGTCCGGCCATCGAGCGTCCACAGCCAGGCATGTGTGTCGAGGAGGAGCGCATCGCGGCGCGCGGGCTCGTCCCCGGCCCGCCAGAGCGCCGACGCGACGCTCGACGGTGCCACCGGACGCCGGGGCGAACGTCCGCGTCGCGCAGGCGCCATCAGCGCGTCTCCTCGTCGAGCGGGTCGGCTCCCGACTCGCGCCACTCTGCATGATCCGGCGCGATGATGTCCTGCTGCTCGATAATGGTGTGTCGCAGGAAACCGAACGGGGAGGGGGGCACGGAGTCCACCGGTCCGACCTTCACGACCGGGCGGCCGTGCTTGGTGACGATGATCTCGGTACGCTGCGCTTCGACCTCGTCCATCAGGTCGAGGCAGGTGGCCTTGAACGTGCTGGCCTGGATCATCCGGGGAGCGGCGATGTGCTTGTTTCGAGGCATGGGAGTCTGAGTATATGATCATAGTCATATTACCATGGTCATATAGGTATGCGCAACGTCCCGTCCTCCTTTCCCTCACACCGCGCCCGACCTTTCCCGACGGCTGCCCTCCGCGCGCCCGGCCAGCTTGCAGCCAATGGACCTCGTGACCTTCCTGCGGCGCCTCCCTCTCTTCGCCGAGCTCGACGAGTGCGATCTCGCCCTGCTCGTCGCCCGCTGCGTCACGCGCACCATCGGCGCGGGGCATCCGCTGTTCGTCACCGGTGAGGAATGCCGCGGCCTCTACGTGGTGGAATCCGGACGGGTGCGCGTCTACCGCACGAGCCCGGACGGACGCGAGCAGGTGCTGAGCCTCGAAGGACCGGGGCGCACGGTGGGCGAGCTCTCCCTCTTCGACGGCGGGCGGTACCCGGCCTCCGCCGTCACGCTCGAGGAAACGCGCCTCGTGTTCGTGCCCCGTGCCGATTTCGAAGCGCTGTACCGCTCGCAGCCCTGCATCGCCCACGCGGTGATCCGCTCCCTGGGACAGCAGTTGCGGCATCTCACGCAGGTCACCGAGACGCTCGCCTTCCGCGACGTGGCCGCGCGCCTCGCCATGCTCCTCTCCACGTATGCCGACCGCATCGGCGTCCCGACGATGGAAGGGATCGTGCTCACGCTCCACCGCACGCAGGAGGAGCTGTCGCTCGAGATCGGCGCCGCGCGCGAATCGGTCTCGCGCGCCTACCGCCAGCTCCGCGAGCGCGGCCTGGTGGAAACGCTGGGCGGCCATCGCCTCCGCATCCCCGACGTGGAGCGGCTGCGCGCCCTCGCCCGCGGCGGCTGACGGCGCGCCTGCGCATCGGTCCTCCACGCATCCACGTTCATCGGAGTGCACCCGCGGCCCATCACACGGACGCGTGCAATGCCCGCGCCTCCGCGTCACCCGCCGTGCGGTCCGCCGACAGCAGCCAGGCGATCACGTCGTGTGCCGAATACCGCGTGCGTCCTCCGAGAAACGCGTTCATGTCGAGCAGCGTGTCGCCGCTGGTGATGAGCGGCAGCTCCACGCCGTCGTCCCGCATCTGCGCATGCCCCACGTTGGCCACGAGCCCGTTGCACAGGCACCGCCGTCCCACGGTGTCGGCGGCGTTCCCGCCTTTGGCCACGTACGTCTCCACCGGCTCGGCGGCGCAGCGGTAGCCGATGCTGCCGTTCGGCTTCCGGTACGCCGTGCGCAGATAGCCGAGGTCGCACACGCGCGTGCGTTCCGGGGTCTGCGACGCGAGGCCGTCCACTTCCACGAGCTTGAACGGATAGCCCGTGGGCGATGCGCGCGGATCGGTGACGAGGTGCGCCTCGCCGCGCGTCACGCCGGCGAGCACGCGTTCCTTGAGGTCCGCGGTGAGGCCGGACTCGTCGCAGTAGGCGAAGAGGGTGCCCACCTGGATCCCCGCCGCGCCGGCCGCGTGCGCGGCGTCGAGTCCGTCCGGTGAACCGGCGCCGCCGGCCACCCAGAACGGCAGCCCGAGCTCGCCGAGCCTGGCGAGATCCACGACGTCGCGTTCGCCGTAGACCGGCTCCCCGCGTTCGTTCAGCCGGAGCGCACCACGCGGCGGCGCATTGTGCCCGCCTGCCGTGGGCCCTTCCACGATGAATCCGTCCACGCGCCCGCTCGCCTTGCGCGCGAGCGTGGTGGCGAGCGAGTTCGCCGACACGATCGGCACGAAACGCGGACGACGGAGCGGCGCCGGCAGCACGGTCCAGTGCTCGGCAGGATCGAACCGGAGATGCTCCGCTTCGCCCGGCGCGAGCCCTTCCACGTCGAAGCGGATCGACGCCGCGCGGTGCTCCGCGAACGCATCGAGCACGCCCGGAATCTCGTTCGGAATGCCCGCGCCCATGAACACGAAATCCACGTCGGCGAGCATCGCGCCGTAGAGCGACGCGAGATTCGGCATCTGCAGCTTCGTGAGCAGGTTGAGCCCCACGAGGCCGTCGTGTCCTTCCTTCGCGAGATGCACTTCCACGAAGTTGGCGAGCATCGTGAGCTGCTGCCGCTGCCGGCTCATGGTGCGGCGGTACATGGAGAGCGCGACATACGGCGCGTCCGGCGCGCGGCCCTCGGCGCGGAAATACCGGCGCAGCGCATCCTCGGCCACCCCGTCCACCGGGAACCGGGCCATCGCGCGGCGCACATGGCCGCCGGCGTCGCCGTCCTGCAGGCGGCGCACGAGCATCGTGTCGAGCGAGGTCCCCGAGACCACGCCGAGCTGGCCGGCGCGCGAGACGGCGCGCGCAAGCATCCAGTTGGAGACGCCCACGCCCATGCCTCCCTGAACGATCGACGGCAGTGCGGGGGACGGGGCAGGGAAAGGCGGAGTCGGCATGCCGGGAAGCTGACGGCGCCGCCGGGCGTCGTGCGTGACGGTTGTCACACGACGCGGACGGACCCGCGTTCGCTCGCCCCGATGCAGGTTTCCGGGGTAGACTTGTCGAAGCCGGTCGTCCGTGGGATTCGTCCCCGGACTTGCCGGACCCCGCCTGTGCATTCGTCCCGGATTCGCCGGCACCGCTGCCCGCCGAGTCCGCCCGCCCCGTTCCCCTGGAGTTTCCGTGAATCCAGCCGCCGCCGTCCTGCTCGGCGCCGCGCTCGCCGCGTGCTCCGCGCCGCTTTCCGCGCAGCCCGATCCCGGGCCGTGGCCTCAGCATTCGCGCGAGCGTCCCGCGCCGCCCGTGGTGCGTCCCGGTGCGCCGGCGCTTCCCGTGCCCGCGCCCGCCGATGCCGTGGTGCTCTTCGGCGGCACCTCGCTCGACGCGTGGATGAGCGGCGACGACGCTCCCGCCCGCTGGCGCGTGGCGGACGGCGCCTTCGAGGTCGTGCCGCGCACCGGCACGCTCAGCACGCGCGCCACGTTCGGCGACGTGCAGCTCCACATCGAGTGGATGTCGCCCGCGCCGCCGCGCGGACGCGATCAGGACCGCGGCAACAGCGGCGTGTTCTTCATGGGCCGTTACGAAGTGCAGATCCTCGATTCGCACGAGAACCCCACCTATGCCGACGGACAGGCCGCGTCGCTCTACGGCCAGCATCCGCCGCTGGTGAACGCGAGCCGGCCGCCGGGCGAATGGCAGAGCTACGACATCGTGTTCCGCCGTCCGCGTTTCGGCGCGAATGGCAGCGTGGAAACGCCGGCGCGCGTCACCGTCTTCCACAACGGCGTGCTCGTGCAGGACAACGCCGTGCTCGTGGGCCCCACGTCGCACACCGTGCGCGCGCCGTACGAAGCGCACGAGGACCGCCTGCCGATCACGCTGCAGGATCACGGACATCCCGTGCGCTTCCGCAACATCTGGGTGCGGAGCCTCGAACCATGACCACCGACGACGCGGGAGACGTGCTGTACACGCCGGACGCACCTTCACGTACCGTGGACACGCCCCGGCGGCGGGACGCCCTGCCGCCGGCCACGCACCTGGGCGGCGTGCACCTGCAGGTAGCCGATCTCGATCGGTCGATCGCGTGGTACCAGGGCGTGCTCGGCGCCGAGCTCCTGCACCGTGACGGTGCGGTCGCGATGCTCGGTGCGCAGCGGGCGAACACCAGCGATACGCCACGTACGAACGGTGCGTCGCACGTGAGCTCCGACGACATGCAGCACGCGCCCGACGACGTGCTGCTCACGCTGCACGAACACTCCGATGCCGCGCCCATGGTATCGGGCGGTCGTCTCGGGCTCTTCCACGTGGCGTGGCTGCTCCCCGATCGCGCCGCGCTCGGCCGGTTCATCACGCACCTCACCGAGCTCGGCGAACGCGTGGGGAGCGCCGATCATCTCGTGAGCGAAGCGTTGTACCTGCACGATCCCGACGGGCTCGGCGTGGAGGTGTACACCGATCGGCCGCGCGCGTCGTGGCGCGTGGTGGACGGGCAGGTGGAAATGGCGTCGCTGTCGCTCGACGTGCCCGATCTCGTGCGGGCCGCGGGAGGCGAGCCGTGGAGCGGGCTTCCGGCCGGCACCACGATCGGACACGTGCACCTGCACGTCGGCGATCTCACGGAGAGCACGCGGTTCTATCGCGACGTGATCGGTTTCGACGTCACGCTCACATCGTATCCAGGTGCGCGCTTCCTGTCGGCCGGCGGATATCACCACCACCTCGGCACCAACACGTGGGCCGGTCCGTCGGCCACGCCGCCATCGCCGGCCGACGCGCGTCTGCTGCGCTGGGATATCGTGGTGCCCACCGCCGGGGACGTGCAGGCGCTCGCAGCCCGCGCCGAGGCGCACGGCGTCGTGGTGCAGGCGCTGGAGCACGGGGACATCGCGCTCGATGACCCCTGGGGGACGCGAGTGCACATCGGGAGCGCCGACGCGCCAGGCCGGTAAAAAGAACAGCAGGGGCGTGTCAGCGCCCCTGCCGTCTTTCCCGATCCGGCGCATCAGGAGCGGCGCCGTTCCTACAGCGGCTTCTGTCCAACCACGATGCTCGGCACGCTGTTCCGCACCACGTCCGACGTGGTCGTGCCGTTCCCGAGCTGTCCCTTGTCGTTGCGGCCCCAGCACAGCGTGGTGAGCCGGTCGGGCGAGATCGCGCAGGTGTACCCCGCCGAGCCCGTCCCCACGTTCGCCGCCGCCACTTCGATGGCCTTGAGCGTGCCGGCCGCCCGCACCGGCGTGGTGCTGCCGTTCACGAGATCCACGCCGAGCTGGCCGTTGCCGTTCATGCCCCAGCAGTAGACGTCGGACTGCGTGGTCACGCCGCACACGTGCAGCGCGCCCGTGGAGATCTGCCGCCACTGATGACCGCCGCTCACCGCGCGCGGCGTGGACGTTTCGCTTCCCGTGCTCCCCAGCCGTCCGCCGCCGCTGCTGCCCCAGCAGTAGCCCGCGCCGGCCGTGGTCACGCCGCACGTCATCTGATTGGACGCCGACAGCATGGCCCACGTGTGGCCGCCCGTCATCGCCTGCGGGGTGGTCTTCAGCGTGTTGCCGAACGAGATCGGCGCACCCGTGCCGGTCTGGCCGAGTCCGTCCGAGCCCCAGCACCAGCCGCTGCCGGCCGTGGTCACGGCGCAGGTGTACGCGTTCCCCGCCGTCACCGACGCGAAGGTGTTCGCGCTCGCCAGCGCGGTCGGCACGTGCGTCGTCGTGGTGTTCCCCGCGCCGAACTGGCCCCACTGGTTGTAGCCCCAGCAGTACACGCGATTGTCGGTGGCGACGGCGCAGACATGCTGGTCGCCGGCCGAAACCTGCTTGAACGACAGCGCGGTGGACACGGCCACGGGCATCGGGCTCTGTCCCGTGCTGCTCGGAATGCCGAGGATGCCCCAGGCGTTGTAGCCCCAGCAGTACATCCTGCCGTCGGTCCGGATGCCGCACGTGGTGCTCGCGAACGTGGCGAGCTGCGTGAAGCGGTGACCGCCGGGCACGAGTACCGGCACGCTGCTCATCGCATCGTCGGTGAGCTCCGGCAGCCCGATGCGGCCCTGCCGCGCGTTGAGTCCCCAGCACCAGGCAATGCCGCCGCTCGCGATGTTGCACGCGTGCTGCGTGCCCGCGGACAGCGACCGGTAGCGGATCACGACCACGGTGCGGATCGTGTCGGCCTTGCCTTCGCTCGTGGCGGTCACGGTCACCGTGCCGCGGTCGCGTCCTTCCAGCACACCCGTCACGCTGTCGATGACTGCGATCGCCGGATCCGACACGCTCCAGCGGATCGTGCGTCCCGTGAGCACGCCGTTGTTCACGTCGCGGGTGATCGCGTGCAGCGCGATCGATTCCCAGGCTTCGATCGTATCGGCGGCCGGCGCGATGTGCACGCTCGACACGGGCACGCGCACGATCACGCTTCCGGCGCCTGTCTTTCCTTCGCTTGAGGCCTGCATGATGGCCGTGCCGGCGCGGAGCGTCCGCACATGCCCGGTGACGTGATCAATGGTGGCGATCGTCGGATCCGTCGAGACCCAGCGGATCTCGCGCCCTTCGAGCGGCTGGGCCTGCGCGTCGAGCGCCAGGGCCTTGAGCGTGATCGTATCGCCGAGATCGATGACGCGGTTCGCCGGCGTGACCACCACGGTTGCCACCGGCGCCGGCGGCGCGGGCTGCACGTTCACCATGATCTGCGCGCTCTGACCTTCGCTCGAGGCGGTGATCTGCACGTCACCCGGCGCGACGCCGGTGATCACGCCGGCGCCG
>CAZUKU010000031.1:0-53140 GCA_964621045.1 uncultured Gemmatimonas sp. | reverse complement strand
ATGTTCCCCTCCAAGGGAGAGTATGGCCCCACACACAGAAATCCGTACAGGCCCCGGGACTCGCGACTACCGACCCGCCGCTTCCGGCCAAGCCCTATCCCGATCCCGCTCACCCGCCATTCCATCCCGCTCATCCGTTCCGCCCCTCCCCCCCACCCCCACCCCCGGCATACTCCGGTCACCTCACACCGGACCCCCATGCGCCCCATCCTCCTCCTCCTCGCCTCCCTCGCCGCCACCACCCTGGCCGCCCAGCCCGCCGACTGGCCCGCCTACGGCCACGACCGCGGCGGCGCCCGCCACTCCCCGCTCACGCAGATCACCCGCGAGAATGCCCACCGTCTCACCGTGGCCTGGATCCACCGCACCGGCGACGACACCCCGTCCCACGGCCGCTTCCAGTCCACGCCCATCATGGTGGACGGCACGCTCTACGTCACCACGCCGCTCGGCCGCGTGAATGCGCTCGACCCCGTCACCGGGCGCGAACGCTGGACCTTCGATCCCGGCATCCGCCTGAATGCCGGCTACGGCGACTTCGCCAACCGCGGCGTGAGCACCTGGCGCGACCCTTCCGCCGCGGCCGGCGCCTCCTGCGCGCGTCGCATTTTCGTCGCATCGATCGACGCGCGGCTCATCGCGCTCGACGCCCGCACTGGACGCCCGTGCCCGGGCTTCGGCCAGGACGGCACCGTCCACCTCGGCCGCGAACTCGACCTCCCGGCCGAAAACCCCGCCGAGTATCAGGTCACCTCGCCGCCGGCCGTGCTGCGCGATCTCGTGATCGTGGGGTCCGCGATCGCCGACAACCAGCGCACGAATGTCGCGAGCGGCGTGGTCCGCGCCTACGACGCGCGCACCGGCGCGCTCCGCTGGACGTTCGATCCCGTGCCGCGTTCGCCACGCGACAGCACGTGGAGCACCTGGACCGACAGCAAGGGTGTGCCGAGCGGTGACCGCACCGGCGCGGCCAATGTGTGGTCCGTGATCGCGGCGGA
Source organism: uncultured Gemmatimonas sp. (assembly GCA_964621045.1). Classification (GTDB taxonomy): domain Bacteria; phylum Gemmatimonadota; class Gemmatimonadetes; order Gemmatimonadales; family Gemmatimonadaceae; genus JAABRT01. The sequence goes on along the minus strand of CAZUKU010000031.1, from coordinate 52,142 downwards.
TTCGGCGCGTGATCTCGTGTTCCTCCCCACGTCGAGCCCGAGTCCCGACTACTTCGGCGGCGAGCGGTTGGGCAGGAATGCGTATGCCAACGCGCTGGTCGCGCTGCGCGGTTCCACCGGTGAAGTGGTCTGGTATCGGCAACTCGTGCACCACGACCTCTGGGACTACGATCTCGCGTCCCCGCCCGCGCTGTTCACGATGCGACGCGATGGTCGCGAGATTCCGGCCGTGGCGCAGGCCACGAAGATGGGCATGCTCTTCATGTTCGACCGCCGCACCGGCGAACCGCTGCACGCCATCGAGGAACGCCCCGTGCCCGCGAGCGACGTGCCGGGCGAGCAGGCGTGGCCCACGCAGCCGTTTCCCGTGCTCCCCGCGCCGCTCGTGCGTCATCGTGTGACGCCGGACGACGCGTTCGGCCTCACCGACGCCGATCGCGCTCTGTGCCGCGAGCGCATCAGCACGCTCCGCAACGAAGGGATCTACACCCCGCCGTCGCTCCGCGGCACGCTCGTGACGCCCGGCAATGTGGGCGGATCAAACTGGGGCGGCGTGGCGGTGGACGAAACGCGCGGCATCATCGTGGGCGCGACGAACGAGATGCCGTTCGTGATCACGCTCGTGCCGCGTGACCAGTTGCGCGGCTATCCCCGCAACGGCGGCGAGCTCGCGCCGCAGCGTGGCACCCCGTACGGCATGCTGCGGCAGACGTTCATCCTGCCGAACGGCGTGCCGTGTGTGAAACCGCCGTTCGGGCGGTTCACCGCGATCGACGCGGCCACCGGCGAAACGCGCTGGCAGATCCCGCTCGGCTGGATGCCGCAGATCGCCGAGGTCACCCCGGAAGCGAAGAAGTGGGGTTCGCTCACGCTCGGCGGGCCGATCACCACGGCGTCGGGGGTCGTGTTCATCGCCGCCACGGTCGACGCGCACCTGCGCGCGCTCGATATCGAAACCGGCCGCGAGCTGTGGGCCGCGCCGCTTCCCACGGGCGCGTTCGCCACGCCCATGACGTATGAAGCCGGCGGCCGGCAGTTCGTGGTGATCGCGGCCGGCGGCCACGACAAGCTGCTGGCGTTCGGGAAGACGGGCGACTGGCTCGTAGCGTTCGCGCTGCCCGCGGACGACGCACCCGCGCCGGCCGAGGCGAATGCCGCGGCCTTCGCCGGCGAATGGGCGGGCGACCTGCGGGCCGGCGACATGCGGTATCCCGCCACGCTCACGCTTGCCACGCGGGGCGATTCCGTGCACGGTCCGCTGCGCGCGGCGTCGGGAACGTTCACCTTCGGTGGTGAGGTCACGGGCGTGATTCGGAACGGCCGTCTGTCGTGGCGCCTGGCGTTCCGGGAAACGAGCACGGGCTGCAGCGGCACCATGGAAGGCGACGCGGAGCTCGCGAACGAACACGCGATGCTCTCGGCGCGTTTCACGGTGACATCCAACTGCGGGGATGGAGGCACGGACACCGGCGCGTTCGGTTTCCGCCGATCGGCTCCTCCCGCGCGATAGCTTGTCGCACACCATGGCCGGAGAAACATCAGGCGTCTCCGGCAATCACCCTTCTACTGAATCCGTGTGTTCCAGACGAATCTGATCATCTGGTTGCAGCAAGCCGGCCCCGACTGGTTCCTGCCGGTCATGCTGCTGGTCTCCCAGCTCGGCGCGGAGTGGGTCTACACGCCGGTGATGCTCGCGCTGATCTTCGGTGTTCGCGTGCGTCCCGGACTGGCCGTGCTGCTGGCCCTGATGTTGACGGGACTCGTCGTCACGTCGATGAAGGAAGGCTTCGCGCTGCCCCGTCCGTCCGACATCGATGCGCGCGTACTCGACAAGGGCGAGGTGAAGGAGCCTTTCGTGCAGAGCGGCGCCGCGACCTCGTTCTGGGCACTGCCCCCCGAGGAGGCGATCGCCGCCGTGCGCGCGGAGTCCGACGACAGCTTCGGATTCATCAGCGGACACACCGCGCATGCGGCCGTCATCACCATCGCGACGCTGCTGTTCTTCGGGGTGACGTCCCGGCTCGCATGGAGCGCGGCCCTGCTGTGGCCGCTCGTGATGGGACTGTCGCGCATGTACCTCGGCCGCCACTTCCCCGCGGATGTCCTGGGCGGACTCGTGGCCGGCGTGTCGACCATCCTGATCGCGCGGCTGTTTCTGGAGGATCCGGAGCGTGCGACGTTCCGTCCTCGCGTCGTGATGGGGGCGTTCGTGGCCACCGTCGTGCTGGCCTTTACCGCGGCACGGGTGTCCTGGCTGAGCCCGGGCGCGCTCGGAAGCGTGAGCGGCGTGCTGCTCTGTCTGTGGGTGCTCTCCCGGAACGGATCTCCCGTGGAAACGTCCAGCCACTGGCATCGTCTCGCCCGGTTCGGTCTCGCGCTGGCGTTCGGGCTCGGCGTGGGCCGGGTGCTGGACGGCGTGTACGATGCGCTCGGTCTGCCCGACGAGCACGTGTTCTCGTTCGTCTTCGCGATGACCGGGTACGCCGCGGCTCTGCTGGGAACACTGTTCCTCGCGCGCAGGCTCGGGCTGTACGTCGGACCCACGGCCGCCACCGTATAATATTCGTCGCATGGCGCTCTCCCGTTCCGCTCCCGTCTCGTGGGATTCCCGGCTTCGCTGGTGGCTGATCGGGTTCGGCTTCGCCACGGGCAACGGCCTCGTGCAGGCGGCCTACCGCTGGCTCGATGTGCTGGCGCGGGGGCGGGTGGAACCGGTGGGACGGCGGCTCGTGGAAGAGCTGACGTCGTCGTACGGGATTCTGCTGCTGATTCCGGGCGTGGTCTGGTGGACCCGCCGGGGAGAACACCGGGCGCCCGGCAAGCTGGCGCGCGTGCTGTGGCATCTGCCGGTGCTCGTCGTGTTCTCCGTGCTGCATACCAGCTGGAACGCGCTCGTCCGTCCGATCGGCACGCAGCTCATCGGCATCGGGTCGTACGACTACGGCGACATGCCGGTGCGGTACGTGATGGAGTTCACCATCCACATCATCGTGTACGGCATGATCGTGGCGGGCGTGCTCCTGGTGGACGCACGGCAGGCGACCCGGGAGCGGGAAGCCCGTCTTTCGCGCGTGGAAGCGGAGCTCGCCACGGCGCAGGTGCGCGCGCTCGAGGCGCGGTTGCAGCCGCACTTCCTGTTCAACGCGCTCAATACCATTTCGTCGGTGATGTACACCGATCCCGCCACGGCCGACACCATGCTGTCGCGCCTCGCCGATCTGCTGCGGCGCACGCTGCGTACCGAACAGCCGGAGATCCCGCTCGGCCAGGAGCTCGGGACCGTGGAGCTCTGGCTCGACGTGATGCGGGCGCGGTTCGCCGACCGGATGGAGGTAGTGATGGACGTGCCGCGCACGCTCCACGCGGCGCTCGTGCCGCCGCTCGTGCTGCAGCCGCTCCTGGAGAACGCGCTCGAACACGGCGCGCCCGACATGACGCGCGTCACCCGCATCGTGGTGTCGGGAGCACGCGCGGGCGGTACGCTGCGGCTCGAGGTGCGCGACGACGGGCCGGGGTTGCAGGTGAGCGAGGAGGAGGCGTTCACACGGGGAATCGGCCTGTCCACCACGCGGGAGCGGTTGCATTCGATGTATGGTGACGCCGCGTCGATCACCCTCGGGACCGCGCCGGAGGGCGGGCTCTCGGTGTGCATCACCGTGCCGTGGCGCAAGGCCATCGAACAGGTGCGTCACCCCACGGACGACACGCACGCGCGAGCGGGCGAGGCGCTCGTGTCGTGAGCGGCATGCGCGCGCGATCCCGCGAGGGTGTTTCCTCGTGAGCGGTCCGCTCACCCTTCGCGTGCTCGTGGCCGACGACGAGGCGCCGGCGCGCGCCAAGGTGCGCCGCTTTCTCGACCGTGATCCCGACGTTGCCATCGTGTACGAGGCGCGGGACGGCGCGGCTACCCTGTCGGTGATCCGCGACGAGGCGCCGGACCTCGTGCTGCTCGACATCGAGATGCCCGGCATGACGGGACTCGAGGTCGTGGCCGCGCTGCCGCCCGAGGCTGCGCCGCACGTGGTGTTCGTCACCGCGTACGACGCCTATGCCGTGCGGGCGTTCGAGCTCTCGGCCGTGGACTATCTCCTCAAGCCGTTCGACGCGCAGCGGTTCGCCGTGGCCATGACGCGGGCCAAGCGCGCGCTCGCGTCATCGCGGCGGCAGGAGGACATGGCCCGGCTCGTGGCGCTCCTCCGGGAGCGTGCGGAGACGCCGGCCGGCGCATCGGCGTCGTATCCGGACCGCCTGCCGGTGGAGGACGGGGACCGTACGGTGCTCGTGCGGTGCGCCGACATCGACCGGTTCGAGGCCGACGACGGCGGCGTGCGCGTACACGCCGGCGGGCAGACGCGCCGTGTGCGGTTCACGCTCGCGGAGCTCGAGCAGCGGCTCGATCCCGCGCGGTTCGCGCGCGTGGGGCGGGGCACGATCGTGAACGTGGACCGCGTACACGCCTTCGAGGCCGTTGGGCACGGGGACTACGTGCTGATCATGCGCGACCACGGACGCGTGCGGCTGAGCCGGCGATATGTGGCGAACGTGGCGGCGCGGCTGGGACTGTAGGACAGCAGGCGCGCGCTGGTTCCTCGGGGCCTGGCGCGTCAGCGCCGCTCGTAGCGCCGCCCCAGCCACACTCCGATCCCCGCCCACACGAACGCCGCGCCCGCCCCGATCAGGGCCAGTCCCGTGCTGCCGAGCCCGCCCGCCCGCAGCACGTTCTGCAACTGCGCCACCAGCGCGTCCGCGCCGCGGTACACCGGCACGTCGACGAGACTCTTCCCCTTGTACTTGGCCTCGGTGTCGAGCTTGCTGAAGAGCATCTCGCGCCCCGGCCGGATGAACGCGTATTCGCCCCAGCGCCGGATCACGAACACCGTGGCGAGCACGGCGAAGCTCCCGGTCGCCGAGAGCACGAGGAATCCTCCCGTGATCACCAGCGGCACGGTGGCGAGGAGCGCCGTCACGCCGAGCCGCGACGCGATGCGGCCCGTGAGGAAGAACTGCGACAGCACGGTGAGCGCCTGCACCACGAAGTCGATGCGGGCGAAGACCTGGGTGCGCTGCGCGTTGTCCGGGAACGTCGCCGTCACGATGTCGAGCTGCTGGAAGTACAGCATCGTGTTGGCGGTGGACAGCAGCACCACGAAGGCGGCGATCATGAGCAGATACGGCGACCGGAGCACGATGCCGAAGCCCGCGAACGGGTTGCCGCCGAGCGGACGGTCCGCATGTTCGCCGGCGCCGCCGGGCGCGGTCCACACCGCGATGAGCACACGCTGGCACACGATCGCGCCGGCGAAGAGCGCGGCCCCGATGAACAGGATGCCGCTCGTGCCCACGTAGCGCACGCTGAGATCGGTGATCACGGGGCCCGTGAGCGCGCCGAGCGTGCCGCCGGCCGCGATCACGCCGAACAGCCGCTTGACCTGCGGGCTGGTGAACAGCTCGAGCAGGAAGCTCCAGAACACCGAGACCAGCATGAGGTTGAGCACGCTGATCCACACGTAGAAGAAGGCGCGGACCGCGAGATCGTCGGGGCGCAGGCGGAAGAGCAGCCCGCACCCCACGAGCGAGACGGCCACGCCCGCGTAGATCGCCGGCAGCAGGACGGAGCGGCGCACGCGCCCCACGAGCCACCCGTAGAGCGGCACGATGGCCACGGCGCCGATGGACGTGAGCACCCACAGATCGCTGACGCGATCGGACCCGAGCATGGTGCCGATGGTTTCGCGCACCGGCCGCACCGCGAAATAGCCGCCCAGCACGCAGTAGAAGAGCGCGAAGGCGGCGGCGACGGCGGGCGTTTCGTGGGGATCGACGCTGGCGTAGCGGCCAAGCAGGCGGGCCAACGGTGACGGGGCGGGCGACACGGAGGCTCGTCGAGGATCCGGGGCGGGGAAGGGATATTCCGAATACATACCGAATTCGGGCGGCGAAATCCAGTCCTTTCGACGACTGGCGCCCTCCACCGGCCTCGGCTAGCGTACCACCATGCGCCCGCTTTCCGATATCGAGATCCAGCGCGCTCTCGGCAGCCTGCCGGGATGGTCCCGCCGCGGCGACGTGCTCATGCGGACGTACCAGTTCGCGGCCTTCCCCGACGGCATCGACTTCCTGCGCCGCGTCGCGGAGGTGGCCGAGTCGCAGGCGCATCACCCGGATGTGGACGTGCGTTACACGAAGCTGATCTTCCACCTCAGCACGCACGACGCCGGCGGCATCACCGACAAGGATCTCACGCTCGCGCGGGCCGTGGACGCGCTCTACGACGACGGCGCGCCGCACGGCTGAAGAAACGGCGCGCCCACGGCTGATCGCCGCGGACGCGCCGTGTGTGCACCTGCCGGCTGCGCTCAGCCCGCGCGGCGCAGGTTCACGCTGCCGTTCACCGTGGTCGCCTTGAGCTCGCGCCCGCCGGAGCCGATGCTGCCGCGCAGCCGGCGGCGGCTGATCGTGCCCTGAACCGTGACGGGAAAGTCGGTGTTCACGCTGCCGTTCACGGTGCTCACGTCGAGATCGGCGTTCACGTTCGACGGCAGCTCTAGGGTGATGGAGCCGTTCACCGTCTCATAGCGCACGTCGTCGCGGCCGAGCGCGCCCATGCTCGCCTTGATGCTGCCGTTGACGGTCTTCGCGCGCACCGGTCCGCCGGTGCTGCGGGCGGTGACGTTGCCGTTGACCGTGTACGCGTCCACGACCCCCGTGGTGCCGTCCACCTCGACGCCGCCGTTGACGGTGTGCACGTTCACGTGCACGCCGTCGGGCACGCGCACGGTGAAGTGCACCGCCACGTCGTTGTTGCGGTTGTTCCGCGAACGGTTGCGCGGGTTCCGGATGCCGTCGGCGGTGCATTCGGCGTCGTGCCAGAGCGCGCACACCATGAGGTCGCCGTTGCGGCCGTCCACCTGCACCACCCGCACATCGTCCGGATCGCCGCGCCGCCACTGCTTCTCGGCGTGGATCTCCACCCGGCCGGAGCTGCTGCGCTGCACCTCGATCTCGCCGTTCACGTTGCGGATGTTGATCGTGCGGCCGGCCGAGAGCGTGCCGTTGTAGGAGAACGCGTCACGGTCGCGGTTCTGGGCGTTCGCGGTGCCGGTGAACAGGACGGGAGCGAGCAGTGCCGCGCCGATCGTGGCGTGCCGGAGGAAACGGAGAGGAGACATGAGCGGAGGAGTGAGAGGGAGATGAAGACGTGTGGGGACGTAGCGGTATCAGCGGCGGTCGTTCGCGCCGGTGCCGATCACGATGTTGCCGCTGAAGCTCGAGATGGTGATGAGCGGGCCGCCGGCTTCGCCGAGCTGCAGCCGGCGCGGGGTGCCGCGGCGCGACAGGCCGTCGAGGTTGAGCGCCACCGATTCGAGTGAACTGCCCACCGAGCGCAGCACGGATTCCACGAGCCGTTCCACGGACCGTTCGAAGTTGCGCTCGAACGTTCCGCTGTCGCGGTTGTTCCGCGGGCGTCGCTCTTCCTCGCGGCGCAGCGAGTCGCGCACCTGGCGGCGGATGGAGTCGCGCGTGGCCTGGAACTCCTCCGCACGGCCGGCATCGCCGGTGTTGGGCACGAGCGTGAGCGGCAGGTCGGACGTGCTCATGGAGCCGCTGAACGTCTGCACCTCGAGCGTGGCGCGCGCGCTGCGCGGCAGGGTGAGCCGCACGTCGCCGGAGTGCGTGGCGAACTCGTAGCGTCCCGCGTCGGCGAGGCCGCCGGTGAAGCGGATGTCGCCGCTGACGACCTTCACCTGGATCCGCTTCGACGACGTCTCGCGGAGCGATACCGTGGACGACGTGGCCGCGATCTCGATGTCGCCGGTGACGTTCGTGCCGGTGATGTCGCCGCTCGTGGTGCTCACGCGCACGCCGTCGGTGATGTCGCGGAGCTCCACGTCGCCGGAGAGCGCTTCGACGTAGACGCGCGCCGCGTCGGTGATGCGGAGGTCGCCGGAGGTGGAGCGCACCTCGACGTCCGCGCCCGTGCCCGTGATCTGGATGTTGCCGCTGGTGGTGCGGATGGACAGCGTGGTGCCGCGCGGGATCTCGAGCACGAGATCGCCGGCGTTGCGCCCTCGCGCCCGTTCGGTGTCGATGCGGAGCGCGCGCGACGAACCGCTCACGTCCACGGGGCCGTCGGTGCTGCGCACGCGGAGCTGCCGGCCGCTGCCGGCACGGACGGTGATGTCGCCCGAGCGGCTGAACACCTGGACCGTGGCCGACGCGTCGAGCGTGACGGTGGTATCGGTGCGCGTCTGGGCCTCGGCGGGCCGGACCGCGAGTCCGCCCGCGAGCAACGCGCCGAAGAGCAGGGAACGATGGAGAAGGAGTCGCATGGCAGGGCGTGCGTGAAAGGGCAGCCGGTGAGGGCGAAGCATGTCGGAGTCCGTGTTACGGCGTTACAGCAGCGCCACTCGGCGCAGCAGGTCGATCTTGCGTTCGTATGCGCGGTCGAGCTGGTCGAAGAGGAAGCCGCTGTTGGGGTCGCGGGCCAGCGCCGCGCGGCTCTCGCGAATGGCTTCGTCGATGATGGAGAGGTTGCGCCGGATCACGGTCACGGTGGCGGAGTCGAGGAGTCCGAGCTGCTCGTCCACCACCGTGTGGAGGTTCGCGATCTCGCGGCCGTACAGCGTGTCGAGCGCGAGAGGCCGCGTGCCGTTGGAGGCGAGTACCGCGGTGCCGTTCGATCCGGGCGCGCTCGCCACGACTCCGCCCTGCGTGCCGCCCGTGAGCGGGCCGCCCAAGAGCGACGGCGGCGCATCGGACGAACCGGTGAGCGCGTCGCGCGGCGGCTCGGCCACGGGCGAAACGGCGGAATCGGCGCGCGGCGTGTCGGTCACGGCGAGCGTGGCATCCGCCGGCGCGCGACGCGCGAGGTTCCACGTCACGCCGGCACTCAGCGTGACGAGCACGGTCGCGGCGATGGCGAGACGGCGCCAGGTGATCGTGACGGGCGCGCGTCCCGCGGCGTGTGCCGGAGACGCCGCAGGCGATGCCGTGGGCAGCGCGACCACGGGCGTTTCGAGCCGGGCCGCGATGTCGGGCCAGAGGTCCCGTGCCGGCGTGGGCAGCGGCAGCGAGCGGGCGGCCTGCACGATGCCGTCGAGATCGGCCACGAGCGCCGCGCACCGCGCGCAGCCGGCGCGGTGCCGTTCGTACGCCTCCCGCGTGTGGTCGTCGAGTCCGCCCTCGAGAAACTCCCCGAGCCGCGCCTCGAACATGTCGCATGTCATGGTGAACCCGTTCATCGGGACAGTGCCTCGCGCAACAGCATCCGCGCCCGGTGCAACTGGGCCTTGCTGCCGCCTGATGTGATGCCGAGGAGCTCGCCGATCTCCTCGTGCGTGTACCCTTCGATGTCGTGGAGCACGAAGACGCGTCGCGCGCCCGGGGGCAGTCCGCCGATTGCGGCTTCGAGATCCACACGGTCGCCGATGCTCACCGCGCGGGCCGGTGCTGCCGCGACCACGTCGTCGTCCTCCACCGTGCGATCCCGCCGCACGCCGTCCTGCTTGCGCTTCGACAACACCACGTTGACCGTGACCCGGTGCAGCCATGTACTGAACGCGGCGTCTCCGCGGAACGTGGACAGCTTGTGCCACGCCCGGACGAACGCGTCCTGCACGAGCTCCTCGGCGGCCGACCGGTCTCCCGTCATGCGCAGGCAGAGCGCGTAGATGCGCTGCCCGTGCAGGCGGTAGAGCCGCTCGAAGGCCCGGCGGTCGCCGGTCATGGCCGCGGCCACGTCGGCCTGCTCGGCGTCCGGGGCATTCGCGGCGACCGGGGCCGGGCCGGCGGGGATGGCCGCCAGGCGGGAAGGCAGAAGGTCGTCTGGAATGCGTCCGGTCACTGTCAGCGTGTGCATGGCCCCCGAGTGGTGGTGTCGCCGGGTTGGATGGCGCGGGGGCGGGGAAGGTTTGAACGGGTCTGGAATCCGTACGGCGGGGGTCCGGGGCGGGATTCGAGGGAGCCGGCCCAAAGGCCCGATCCGGCGGATCGGTGGATGGCGGCCTGTGCGATAAGGCACATTTCGGCATGGACAACATCACCCACGGCCTGGCCGGGCTGCTCCTGGCCGACCTCACCATCGCCGCCGTCGAACGCCGCGGCGGCGAGCCCGTTTCCCCGGGCTTCCGCCGCGCCGCCGTCTTCCTCGGCGTGATCGCCGCCGAGTTCCCCGATCTCGACATCCTGTACTCCGGCGCCGTGCTCGGCATGGGCAAGATCGGCTATCTGCTCCATCATCGCGGGCACACGCACACGTGGGCGTTCGCGCTCGCCGCGGGGCTGCTGCTCTGGGGGGTGACGCTCTGGCTCCGGCGCCGCAGCGGGCAGCCGGCCGAGCGATGGCCGCTGCTGGTGATCGCGCTCGGCGGCACGCTCTCGCACGTGGCGCTCGACTTCACGAACAGCTACGGCGTGCATCCGTTCTGGCCGCTCGACAACGCATGGTACTACGGCGACGCGGTGTTCATCATCGAGCCGTGGATCTGGGTGGCGGTAATTCCGCCGCTCATGTTCGGCGCGCGGAGTGCCGTGGGCCGCGCCGTGCTGGCGGCGGCGCTCGGCGGCATCCTGGCCGCGGCGTGGTACGTGCACATGGTGGAGAACGACGTCGCCTTCGTGCTCACCGCGGCCACGGTCGCGTGGGTGCTGGTGATGCTGAAGGTGTCGCGCGCGCGTGCGGTCGTGCTCGGCGCCGCCGCGTGGGCGCTGATCGAGGTCACCGGATTCGGTGTGTCTGCGGCGGCGCGCTCCGCGGTGCACGGCGCGACCCGCGGGCAGACGGTGCTCGACGTGGTGCTCAGTCCGTCGGCGGCGAATCCGCTCTGCGTGAGCGCGATCGTGGTGGAGGTGGACGGCCCCGAGTACGTGGTGGGCACGGCCACGGTGGCGGTGCTGCCGCGCCTGCGGAGTGCGACGCGGTGCGCGGGCGGGGATGCGGCGCTGGAAGCCTCGCGGGCCCAGGTATTCGGCCTGCGCGCGGGGCTGCAGCCGTCCGCGCGGGTGACCACGCCGGCGGTGGCGTGGCGTCAGGAGTGGACGGGACCGCGCGACGAGCTGGTCGCGCTGGCGGCCACGCACTGTGAGGCCGCGGCCGCGCTCCGGTTCATGCGCGTGCCCGTGTGGGACGTGGGCGCGGACAGCGTGCGGCTGTCGGACCTGCGGTACGGGTTCGGGGAGGGGGGATTCGCGGACGTGCGGTTCGCGGCGCGGCCGGCGGAGTGTCCGCGGTTCGTGCCGCCGTGGGGGATGCCGCGGGGGGATGTGGTGGGGGGAGGGTGATGTCGTGGACTGCGCATGATCGGGGTCCTGCGGGTATGGATGTCAGTCCTTCATTCGCGCAGTGACTGACTCGAGTCCCCGACCACGACACTACGAGGATATATGCGCGGAATCCTGCCACTGCTCGCCTTGATGCTCGCGCTGCCCGCGGCCTTCCGCCCAGCGGCCGCGCAGGACATCTTCGGCGCGCTGCGACCAGGTCCCGGCCGGGCGACGTCGGGGATGATCGTACAGGCAGCGCGCGTGAGCGATGGCGTGGTGGTCGCCCAGACCACGATCGCCGAGAGCGACCGGTATCACCTGACCGTCCCGCTCGACTCCCTGACGCTCCGCGTGCTCCAGGTCGGTCAGCAGCCGCAGGTGTTCGCCGCGCTGCGCATGGACTCCGGTGGGAGACGCGAAGTGCACGCGACGCTGCCGAATGCGCCGGTGGTGATCACGCTGCCACGCCGCGTGGATACCCGGTGCCGGGTGCGGCCGGCCGAGACGGAGCCCGTGGCGCAGCTCTTCACGGAGGCCCGCACGGCGCTCATGACCACCGTTCCCGCTGTGCGCACGCGCTACCGGCTCCTCGTGGAGCAGCAGAACGTGCGGGGAGAGCGCGTGGGCGCCGTGCGCGGATGGGAGCTCACCTCCGGCGGATATTTCACGGTGCAACCGTTCCGGGTCACCGGGCACACGGTGTTTCGTCCACTGGAGAGCGCCTCCCCGGAGGTGCTGCTCGAAGGCGGATTCGTGGGGCGCGACACGGACGACGGAACCCCGCTGTACCGCGTGCCGCACCTGGAGCTGTTCGAGGACGACTACTTTCTCTCGGATTACTGTCTGCATCTGGTGGAAGGCAAAGGAGAACGCGCCGAATGGATCGGCGTGGGGTTCCGGCCGGTGCAGTCCGATCCGCGCATCACGCAGATCGAGGGAACGCTGTGGCTGGATCGTGCCACGCATGCGCTGCAGCGGCTGGAATACGGCTACGCGGGACTGGAGCCCGCGGTGGCGCGCACGAAGCCGGGCGGATGGATCGCGTTCACGGAAATGCCCGCCGGCGTGTGGTTCGTGAGCGGATGGGAGATCCGGCTTCCGCGCGTGACGCCGTCGTCTGCCGCGGACATGCTGGCCGGCGCGGCCCGTGAGACGGTGACGGGCGTGCAGGTCGCGCGCGGCGAAGTGCTGGTCATGTCGATGTGGCGACAGATGCGCTATACCACGGGTGCACAGGAACGGATGGATCTGTCCGGTACCCTGGTGAGCGACACGGTGCCGGCACACGGCGATCCGGCGCGCTGTCCGGCGGGAACCGGCGCCTCGGTGTACGGCACGGCGCTCGGCAGGCCGGATGTGGAGGTGCGGGTCGATTGGCACGCGCAGGGGCAGGGAATGCAGCGTGGCGTGCGCACCGATGCCGAAGGACGCTACCAGATATGCGGTGTGCCGCCGGATCGGCCGGTGACGCTGTCCGTGCGCTCGGGCGGTCGCGTGCTTGGCCGCACGATGCTCCGTGTCACGCCCGCGCGCGGCACGGCGCGGGTGGAGATGCAGTGGCCGTCGGGAGGGATGACGATCCCGGAGCCGTTCGGCCCGGACGGCCGGATAGACTATCCGGCCGACACGTTGCGCGGCGACGGGCCGCTGTCGCTGCTGCGCGTGGAGGATCGTCAGCACAGGCCTCTGGATTGGGCCTCGGTCGAAATCGCGGACGGCCGGGTGCTGCGGGTGGAGGGGGAAGGACGCGTGGCGATCGGCCATACCGCGAGCCTGGCGCTGTCGGTGCGTGTGCGGGCGATGAGCGGCTTCTATCGCTATGACCGTGTCATCACGCGCGCGACGCCCGATGATCCGTGGGTGGTGACGCTCACCGAGGATCTCCGGCATCGGCACATCGCCATCTCCGATCCGACGCGTCCCATTCGCGTGGTGGATACCGACGGCGTGCCGGTTCCGCATGCCGTGATCAGCAGCGGGGGCCGAATACGGGACTTTACCGATTCCGCGGGCTACGCGCGTGTGTCCGGTGGGGATTCGCTGGTCCAGTTGTTCCGCGCCCAGCGGATCGGGTATCGCACGCACGACGGGCTCGTGCGCCGGGCCGTGGTCGCCGACCTCTTCACGGTGGTACTGACCCCAGAGCGGCGCGATCATGACGCCGCACTGCGGAGCGCGGCGCTTTCGCGCACGGGATTCTACGAGCGCTGGACGTGGGGCGGTCGGACTCGGCGCATCACCCCGGAAGAGATCGATCTGCGGATCGGGGAGGGGTTGTCGGGGCTGTTGGGGAGTCTCCTGTTGGGTTCGAAAAACCCCGCGCTCCCGCTCGTCCACATTGGCCGTCGCTGCCCGGTGCCGCTCCTCGTGGACGGCCGGACGATGGCGGACCACTTTCTCCGCCGATACGTGCGGGCGCGTGACGTGCTCGCCATCGAGGTCTACGAGTCCATGACGGACGTGCCGGCGGAGCTGCTGCCGCCCGTTGATCACGGTTCCTGCGGCCTCGTGGCCGTGTGGACGGGGCCGAGGCGGTAGCTACGCCATCGGGCAGGAAGAGGTCGTCCATTTCCGCTTTACCGTCGCCATGGGTCGATTACCTCGATGCCGCAGGCGTCAAAGTCCTTCAGGTTGCGCGTCGCCAGACGAGCGCCCCGCGAGCGGGCGATTGCGGCGATCATGGCATCGAACTGGCTGATGGGCCGGCCGGCCGATCGACGGTGAGTTGCGATCTCTGCATAGGCATCGGCAGCCGTGTTGTCGAAGCTCAGCACTCGTCCGGCGAACGCTTCATCGAACACAGCGCGCACGGCCTGCAGTAACGCATCCCGGCGCCTGCCTTGCTGCAGTAGCAATACTCCGTAGAAAATCTCGCCCCGTGTCACAGTCGTGGTGAAGAGCTCTGTCCGGGGCCGGGCAGCAAGCCAGGTCAGCACCTTCGCGTCGGGCGTCGGGCGCAACGCTTCGGATAGCACATTGGTGTCCAGAATGATCACGTGCCGAGATCCTGCGCATCGCGGATGGCTTCCCGGTCCGGCAGGTCGAGCTCGACGCCTCCCAGTGGCTCGATGTGGCGGCGGATGGCATCGATCAGAGAGGAGTTCGAGGGTTCCCGGGACAAGGCCGCGCGCAGGATATCCCGAGCCTCTTCTTCCATGGAGCGACCATGCCGCGCTGCTTGAATGCGCAGCCTGGCCTTCAACTGGTCATCGATGTTCCGTATGGTCATGGTCGACATGGATCCTCTTGAAGTCATTGACTGCATATTAGTCAATGACTGCACGCTTCGCCAGTGGAGGGTTCCGCCTCAACGTATCCACCACCTCCGGCACATCGTGGAGGCTGCGCAGCCAGTGCGTGGGCTCGGCGGTCGCCAGCGTGTCGCGCGACAGCGGCCCCCACAGCGCCGCTGCCGTGTACGTTCCCGCCGCACGCCCGGACAGCATGTCGTGCGTGGAATCGCCCACGAACAGCGCGCGGGTGGGGGAAACGCCGAGCACGTCGAGCGCGCGCCGCACCGGTTCGGGGTCGGGCTTGTGCCGCGTAGTGTCGTCGGCAGTCACGATCACGTCGAACGAATCGAGCAGCCCCACGTGCGCGAGCGAACGCGTGGTCATGCCACGCCCCTTGCTCGTGACCACACCGGTGAGGAACCCCGCGCTCCGCGTCCACGCCATCACCTCCCGCGCGCCCGGAAAGAGGGCCGTGCACCGTTCGAGGTGCCCGTCCTGGTGCACGCGATAGCGCGCCACGACCTCCTCGAGCTCGTGCTCCGCCACGGCGAAGTCGCGCATCTGCCGGCGAAGCGGCGTGCCGATCCCGGCGGTCCACTCGGCGCGCGTGGGAACCACGGGACGTCCGGCGAACGCGTACTCCATGCAGTCGAGCAGCAGGCCGATGGAATCGAGCAGCGTGCCGTCGAGATCGAAGAGCACGGCGAAGCGTGGAGAAGTCATGCCCGCAATGTAGCGGCTCGTGCGTGGCCGGATCACGGCAGGAGCAGCAGCAGCGCCTGCGGACGCTCGCACCCCGGCGCCGCGCCCCTTAAGGCATCCGGTGCGGCGGTGTCGCGTGCCGGTTCGTTCCGTGCAGGGGCTGCCGGCGCTGCCAGCGCGATCACCGCGCGGAGCCATGAGGCGGCGTCCCCGTTGCCGTCGGCGTCGGCGAGCAGCCGTTCGAGCGCCCGCTCGTCGCCCACGCCGCGGAGCAACCGCGCGGCCCGCATCGCCTCTGCGGCGAGTGACGCCAGCCGCACGCGCTCGCCGAGCGGCGCCATGCCCAGCAGACGCCGGATCCGGCGCTGCACCTGAGGCACCGGCGAACGCACGGTATCCACGAGCGCGCGAGTGCGTCGTCGGCGGCGATCCCGCTGCAGTGCGCGGTATACTGCCTGCACGAATCGCGCGGCGTGAGGCGCGGCCGGTGGATCGGTGGGCGCGGCGGGCACGGCATGTTCGCTCGCGGCACGCGTGTTCGCGTCGTGCATATGTGCTCCATGTGCAGTTGCGCCATGCGCGGCGGCAACGAGCGCGGAGAGCACGCGCGGATCACGCGTGACGCGGGTGTGCGCGCGGTCTCCGGTGAACCATCCGCCCACGAGCTCCATCGATGGCGCGGGAACGGCGGACGACTCGTGATCGCCGAATGACGGATGGTCACGGGACGATGCGCGCGCATCGAGCAGCGTTCGATCGTCGTGTACCGCGGCCAGCCAGCCCCGCCGAGCATGACGCACCACGTGGATCCGGCCAGCACCACCCACGCCGGACGTCGCGTGCCATTCCCGCAGCATGCGCTGGAACGGCGACGTCGCCGACGGAAGACCGACGAGCTGTCGCGCCGGCGCCGGCGACACGTCCGGCGCGAGCACCACCATCGCCGCGCGCGCCTTCCGGCGGAGACGTTCGGCGAGCCGGAGCAGCTCCGCCCCGCCGCCGGGCGGTGTGAGCGTATAGGTGTACACCGTGCGATGCAGCGACCCGAGTCGTGCGATGCGCCCTTCGCGCTGCGCCACCGAGGCGGGAGTCCACGGGAGATCGAGATGCACCACCACGCCGGCATCCTGGAGATTCACTCCTTCGGCGAGCAGATCGGTGGTGAGCAGCAGACGGACCCGTTCGTGCGACGGCGGGGGCGCGGCGCCGTACGCGCGCGGCGCGATGCGCGCGAGCAGCTCGTCGCGTGACAGAGGGCCGCCGGCCACGCGTCCGCCCCGCGCCGTGAGCGTGGCCACACCCGCGTCCCAGCGCAGGATCCGGCCGAGCCCGCGCACGGTTTCCGCGAACTGCGAGAACGCCACCACGGCGATGCCGCGATGCGCGGCCCGAATCGCCCGCAGGGATTCCGCGCGTGTCCGGTCGATGGCCTGTGCGGCCGAACGCACGAGCTGTTCGAGCGTCGCCAGCGCATCCGCGTGCCGCGCCAGTTGTTCACGCGCCGCGCCAAAGTCGGGCGACGAGTCACTCGGCGCATCCACGAGCAGCGCGGTGAAGCCGAGCTGCACGGTGTCGTCGGTGACGGTCCATGCGCGGAGCTCGTGCTGCGAGGGCCATCGGTGCTGCGCGAGGATGTCGGCAAGCGCGGCGGCGCGGGCGCGTCGGCGGCGTACCACGGCCAGGCAGGCCGCGGCGCTCGAACACCAGGCGCGCACGAGCCCGAGTGTGACGAGCGCACCCGCGGCCCGTCCGTCGCGCGTGGGTACGGGCGGCGGCAGGGTCGACAGCGCGCGCGTGACCGCGGGGCTGTCGCCGATCATGAAGGGCGACTGCGTGATCAGATCGGGACGCGCATCGGCCTCGGGGAGTTCGGCGCGGATCACGTCCGCTTCCCGCCGCACGATGAGCCGCGCGATCCCGGGAGCATCGAGCGCGTGCGCGCGGGCGCCGAGAAAGAGGGCGAACAGATGCGCGAGGTCCGCCGAACGGTTGTGCACCGGCGTGGCGGACAGCAGCAGCACGTGCGCGCCGCGGCACCACTCCGCGACCCGCTCGTATCGCCGGGTTTCAGGATTGCGCAGGTGGTGTGCTTCGTCCACGATCACGAGCCGGTGCCCGCCGCGGTTTTCCGGCGACGTGAACGAGAAGCGGTGCAGGGAATGCACGAGCGGCCGCGGTGTGATGCCGGTGTGTGCGATCGCCCGCTGCCACATGGATACGAGGCCGGCGGGCGCGATCACGTCCACGGTGGCGAAATCGGCCGTCAGTGCGAGTGCCACGTACGTCTTGCCGAGTCCCACGGCATCGGCGAGGAGCGCCCCGCGGAACCGGCTGAGCAGTGGCCGGAGACGCTGCACCGCCTCGACCTGATGCGCGTGAAGCGGCAACGCGCCGGCGCGGAGCGTTTCGCTGGCCGCGCTCGGCGGCAGGCCCAGGCCGGCACGTGCCAGTGCGCCGAACACGGGATCGCGCGCAGGGGCGGATACCGGATCGTGTTCAGGATCCAATACCGGATCACGCTCAGGATCCAATACGGGATCGCGTTCAGGACCGAATACCGGATCACGCTCAGGCATGCTGCCACGCGATGAGCGACGCGAGGGCCCGCGCGTCGAGTCCGTACGCGGACGCGGTCACGGCGAGGTGTTCCTCGGGCGACGGCGGATCGCCGAATGCCCGTCGCCTGCCGAGCGGGGCGAGCAGCACGCGGGCTCGCAGCCAGTCGGCGGGGACGGGGAGCGCGGCCACGGTCCAGCCGAGGAACCGTCGCCAGCCGCCGCGCGCGGGTTCGGCGATGGTATCCAGCCACGCCGACGCGATCGGCGACGACAGCAGGGCGTCGAGCGCGTACGCATCCTCGAGGGCGGGCGTGCGGAGCACGTAGCACGTGTTGAGCGGCACCGTGGGATCGCCGATGTCGAGCACGCGCGTGCGGAGCGTACGCCCGAAGTCGGCCCACACGAGGCGCGGTGTGTCCGGCCGGGCGGCGTCGGTGCGGAAGAGCGTCCACCACGGCAGCCGGTGACGTGCGTCGCGGCGATGCTCGAGCCGCGGACGCCAGCGCTGCATCCACCGGGCGGCGCGCGGCGGCAGCGCGGAGAGCGGCCGCCCATCTCGGCCGTGCGTCCACACGATGCGCAGGTCATCCTGCTCCGTACCGTCCGCGCGTCCCACCGCCTGTCCCATGAGCGCGGGCCGCAGCAGGCCGCGTTCGATCGTGCCGGTGCGCTCGCCGGCAATGATCGTGGCGAGATGATCATCGTGTTCGCGCGCGGCCACGAGAAAGGCTTCGTTGCAGCCGCATTTGACACCGAGCGTGGGGCGGCCGAGGCCGGCCTCGCCGAGCGGCGGCCCGCTACGGCGCAGGCGTTCGAACGCGGCGCGCACATCGGGCGGGAGGAGGAGCCACGGCGCCGCCGGTTCACCGCCCAGCGGCAGCGACACCGCGGGGAGTGCGAACGCATGGTCCCGCGTACCGCGCATCACGTGTACCCGCGTGCGTTCCGCAGCCGGCGCGCTGGCCGGCGCTGCCGTGCGTTCGGCCACCACGAGCGACGGATACACGGCCGCGTCGAACAGCGAGGGCGCGTCGCTCCAGTCCACCACCACGTGCACGCGCGTTTCGTCGAGTAGCAGCCGGCGCACGCCGCCGCCCGCGAGCGCGCGCCAGAGCTTGGCCGGCACGAGCAGCGCGGCCACGCCGCCTTCGCGGAGCAGCCCCACGCTCCGCTCCACGAACGCGGCCGACAGATCGGCCTGCGCCGCGAATCCGGCACTCGCGCCCGTGCGCGCGGCACCGGCGCGCCACGGGGCATCGCGCATGGTGCGGAAGTCCCGCCGGAGCGCGAGTCGTTCCTGGATCGTGAGCTGATGCGGACGCACCCACGGCGGATTGCCCACCACGAGATCGAAGCCGCCGGCCGCGCCCACGTCGGCCAGGTGCGAGGCGAACCGGAACGGGAGAGCGCCGCCAAGCGCGATGCGGCGTTCGCGGGCGCGCAGTTCGCGCAGGCGAGCGCGGAGCGTGTGCAGCCGTGCCGTGTCGAGACGGGACGGCGCCGCGCGTTCGCCGAACAGGTCGCGGGTGCGGAGCCGGACCAGCAGCTCCGCGCGTTCGTTGCGCACGTGCGTGATGGTTTCGGCGAGCTCCGCGAGTGCGCGGGTGCGCTCTTCGTGCTCGAGGTGTTCGGCGAGGGTGTGCTTGCGCGCTCCCGTGGCCTGCACGTACCGGTGCCGGAGATGCGTGAGGCGCCGCCCCGAGGCGGGCGTGAAGCGGAAGTCGCCGCCGCTCAGCGAATCGCCCACGCGCACGTGATGATCGAGATTCGGGAGCGGCGGCACGCGGAGCGGATCGGTCTCGTGGCAGTCGATCACCACGGCCAGCCAGAGCCGGAGCTCGCACAGCCACACGGCCATGGGATTGCGGTCCACGCCGAAGATGGAATCCGCGAGCACGGTGCGCCGGACGTCGTGCAGCGGCCGCGTGTCGCCGGCGGCCGAACGGAGCGTGGTGAGACGTTCGAGCGCGTGTACGAGAAACGCGCCCGATCCGCACGCCGGATCGAGGCAGCGGAGCGCCGACACGTGCGCCAGACGGTCACGCGCGCCGTCGTGTGCGCGCAGGGCCACCTGCAGCGCTTCCGTCACCACGCGTTCCACGAGCGCGGGCGGCGTGTAGAACGTGCCGCTGCCGCGTCGTTCCTCCGGCGCCATGAGCGACTCGAACGCGCGGCCGAGCATTTCCGGATCCACCGCGGCCTCCGACCAGGTGGACGAATCTTCGCGCGCCGTGAACCGGTGCCGGTCGAGCAGCTCTCCCACGAGCGCCACGACCGCGTCGTCGGTGAAGCGTACGGTGGACCGCCGGCGTTCGAGCGGCGCCTGCGCGAACAGCCCGCCGTTCAGGAACGGCACGCGGCCGAACCGCCGCGCGGCAGCAGCCCGTTTGCTCACCGGCGTATTGAGCGTGCCGAAAAAGAGCGGGCGCAGCCACGTGGCGTGCAGGCCGCCGCCGCGTTCGAGCGCATGTGCGCACTCGCGCATGAGAAAGCCGCGGTCGCCGTCGAGCCACCCCTTGGCTTCGAGGAACGCGAGAAAGAGGAGCCGCGATGCGCTCAGCAGGGCGAGCGTGTGGCGTTCGGCCGCGGTGGCGCTGCCGATCGCCGAGTCGCCCAGATGGCGCACGAGCCGGTCGAGCGTGCGGTAGAAGCGCGACGACAGCGCTTCGCGTCCGAGGATGTCGGTCCAGCGCGCGTGCACGAGCGTGACGTCGGTGCGCGGAACGGCCGCGAGCGCGCGCAGCGTGTCGGCGTCGCTGTCGGTGACGCGGTCGCGTTCCACGCGGAGCGCACTGAGCCGCGTGCCCGACGGGCCGGTGGTGAACACGGCGAGCGTGAGCGTGCGCGACGGGTCGTGCAGCAGACAGAGCAGCCATGCCGACCCGGCCGCATGCCGGTCGAGCGCCTGCGCGATGCGGCGCGCGGCCTCGCGCACGTCGGCCTCGTCGGGGAGCACGGCGAGCAGCGTGCGCAACGTGCCTTCTCCCGCGAGCAACCGCGCGCGGGCGATGGCTCCGTCGAGGCCGAGCGCGGAGCGGACCGCGCCGTCGACGACGTGCGGTGCGGCGGTGAAGCCCAGCGCTCGCAGCAGCGGACGTGCGCTGTCGAGGGAATCGGCCCGGGCGAGCAGGGTGGCGGAGGCGCGGATGGTAAGCACGCACACAGCATGCACCGAACCGGCGCGCGGACCATCACCGAAACACCGCAGGTCCAATCATGAGCACGCACCCCCCGGGCACGGCAGAGGCCGCGTCCGGTGCATCGGTGTTCGATTCCGGCCTGCCACGGCGCCCGATTGCTCCCCCCACGCGGCGCCGATACGTTCCGGGATGACCGGGATCGACGCGCCCCTGCTCGAGCCGCCGCGGCTGGCCGCAGGCGCGCGCGTGGCGCTGATCGCGCCGGCCGGCCCGCTGGCCGGCGCCCACGAAGTCGACCGCGCCGAGCGCAACGCGCGTGCGTTCGGATGGGAGCCCGTGGTGGGCGAACACGTGCTCGCCCGCGCCGGCTACTTCGCCGGTCCGGACACGGCGCGCGCGGACGATCTCCGCCGCGCGCTCGACGATCCGCGCATCGACGGCATCTGGTGCCTGCGCGGCGGCTACGGCGCCATGCGGCTCCTCTCCACGATCGATCCGGCCGCGCTGCGTGCGCGTCCTCGCGCACTGCTGGGCTACTCCGACATCACGGCGCTGCACGCCGTGTGGCAGCGCGCGGGCGTGATCTCGTTCCATGCGCCCACGGCCCGCGCCGAGCTCTCGTCGTTCAGCCGGGACGCGCTCGAACGGGCCGTGCGGCAGGGGATCGATTCCGCCGGTCACGCGCCGGAGGCAGTCCCGCTCCATCCCGGGCGCGCCCACGGGCGGCTCGCCGGCGGCAACCTCGCGCTCGTGGCGGCCTTGTGCGGCACGCCGTGGGCCGTATCGTTCCGCGGCGCCATCGCCGTGCTCGAGGACGTGAACGAAGCGACCTATCGCGTGGACCGCATGCTCGCGCAGCTCCGGCTCGCGGGCGCATTCGACGGATGCCGGGGTATCCTGTTCGGCCACTGTACGGACTGCCCCGAACACGGCGACGACGGCCATCGCTCCCTGGCCGACGTGGTGGGCGAACTCGCGGGAACGTTACGCGTTCCTGCCCTGCTTGGCGCGCCCGTCGGCCATATTCCGGATCAGTGGACTCTGCCGCTCGGCGCGTCGGCCACGCTCGACGCCGATGCCCGAACCCTCGTCATTCACCGTCTCACCGCATAGCACCATGCCTCACAAGACCGCGCAGCAACTGATCGCCGAAGCGAAGCAGCAGGTGCCCGAGATCACCGTGCACGAACTGCGCGAGCTGCAGGCACAGCCGGACGACTTCACGCTCGTGGACGTGCGCGAGCAGAACGAATGGAATCTCGGCCACATCCCGGGCGCCGTGTACATCGGACGCGGCGTGCTCGAGAGCAACGTGGAACAGCGCATTCCGCGCGAGGCGCGTGTCGTGCTGTACTGCCAGTCGGGCAACCGCTCCGCGCTCGCCGGCTACACCATGCAGCAGCTCGGCTACACGAACGTGTCCTCGCTGGCCGGCGGCTGGCGTGACTGGGTGGGCACGGGCGGCGAGGTGGCCGACTGAACATGCCCACGGGCGACGCGATCGCGGCCGCGCTCCGGCACCCCGTGATGGCGCGTCTGACGGCGCAACTGGCCGCCCGGCCGGCGCTCGAAGCGCCGCGGGAGCCGGAGGCGCGTCTGGCCGCCGTCGCGGCGGTGCTGCGCGTCACACACGACCCCGAACTGCTGTTCATCAAGCGGGCCGACGCGGCCGGCGATCCGTGGAGCGGGCACATGGCGTTTCCCGGCGGCCGGCACGAACCGCGCGACCGCACGCTCGTGGATACCGCGGTGCGCGAAACTCGGGAGGAAACCGCGATCGATCTCGTGCTGCACGGACGCATGCTCGGCGTCCTCGACGATCTCGCGCCGCGGAACCCCATGCTGCCGCGCATCAACATCCGGCCGTACGTGGCCATCGTGCACGCCGACGTCGTGATCGTGCCGAGTCACGAAGTGGCGGCGCACTTCTGGGTGCCGCTCGACGTGCTGCGCGAACCCTCGATGCAGGCGGAGCATGAAATGGAATCCGGGGGCGCGCGCCTCCGGTTTCCCGGGTATCGTATCGGTCCGCACATCGCGTGGGGACTCACGGAGCGTATCGTACGGCAACTGCTCGGCCTGCTGGAGTCGTAACACTGTTCGATGGAGCCGTAGCCATCTGCTGAAGTCGTAACACCACCTTCCCTCCCCTCCGTCCATGCGCCCACTCCCGCGCTTCCCCCTCGCCGCGTGCGTCCTGCTCGCGTTCGCCTGCACGCGTCCGGCACCGCCGTCGGCCGCTTCGCCGCTCGCCGGCAAGCGGGCGGAAGGGCGGGGCGGCATGGTGTCCGCGTCGCAGCCGCAGGCCACGCTGGCCGGCGTCACCGTGCTGCGCGCGGGCGGCAATGCGGTGGACGCGGCCGTGGCCACCGCGTTCGCCCTCTCCGTGGTGGACCCCTCGCAGACCGGGCTCGGCGGGGGCGGCGCGGCCACCGTCTGGATGACGGCCGACCAGCGCATGGATCATCTGTCGTTCTACGGACGGGCCGGGGAAAGTCCGGAATGGGCTGCCCCCGATACCGGCTCGCGCGGCGCCGAAACCGCCGGCCGCGGCGCCGCCACGCCGGGCATGGTGAGCGGCCTCCTCACGCTCCACGAGAAATACGGCCGGCTGCCGCGCGAGCAGGTGATGGCGCCCGCGATCGCGCTCGCGCGCGATGGATTCGTGGTCTCGCCGCTGCTTGCCCGCACCATCGCGTCATCGCGCGCGCGTGTGCTCGAGGAGCCGCACGCCGCGGAGCGGTTCATGCCCAATGGAGAGCCGCTCCGCCCCGGCGACCGGCTCGTGCAACCGGAGCTGGCCGCGCTGCTCGAACTGATCGCCGCGGTCGGCCCCGATGCGTTCTACCGGAGCGCATTCGCCGAACGGCTCGCGTATCACGTGCAGTCCCGCGGCGGTCTCATCACCGAGCGCGACATGGCCACGTACGAAAGCACGTGGATGCGTCCGCTCTGCACCACGTGGCGCGGGTACACCGTGCTCGGCGCGCCGCCGCCGATGGGCGGTGCGGTGGTCCTGCAGATGCTGCATCTCGCGGAACAGTCGGGACTCACGCGCGCCGTCGGCTACACCGAATCGCCGGAGACCGCTACGTCGTTCGCGCAGCTCATCCGGATCGCGCAGGTCGACGGACAACGCTGGCGCGGTGACCCGGCCGTGGTATCGGTGCCGGCGCGTGGCGTTTCGAGCGCGCGGTTCGCCGCCGCACGCGCCGCGGAGCTTACGGCGCCGATGCGCGACAGTCTCACGTCGGGCGATCCGTGGAGCGCCGATGCCGATGCGCCGAACGGCGCCTGCGCGTCGCTCGATCCGTATGCCGCGACGCCGCGTCCCGCCGGCGGTGATGCGTTCGATGCGCCCGACCTCGAGATGCCCGCGGAAGACAGCAGCTTCACGTCGCACCTGAGTGTCGTGGACCGGGACGGCAACGCCGTGGCGATGACCACCACCGTGGGCGTGCTGTTCGGATCCGGCGTCTGGACCGACGGCGTCTGGCTCAACTCGGTGGGCCGCAACTTCGATGCGCGCACGCGGGGCGTGAACCGCTACAGCAACTCCACGATGTCACCCACGATCATTCTCGAAGGGCGGAACGTGCGGCTCGTGGTGGGCGCGGCCGGTTCGCAGTACATCCAGCCGTCCATCGCGCAGGTGAGCGTGCGCATGCTCGCGTTCGGCGAGGATCCCGCGATGGCGCTCGCCGCGCCGCGTCTTCACCCCACGTGGAACTCGCGCGAGGTAGAGGTGGAGCCCGGGTTCGGCCCCGAGGTGTACGGCGCGCTGGTCGATCGCGGATTCCGGCCGCTGTCCCGCGTGGGCGACATCATGTTCGGCGGCGTGCACGCGGTTTACGTGACACCGGATGGACGGCGGATCGGCGCGGCCGATACGCGGCGGGACGGGTTCGCGGCGGGGCAGTAGGGATATTCGGCGAAGGGGAGCGATGCGGGACGCGGCCCGCATGCGTTACCGGCTCCCCGGGCATCTGGGGATCTGCTGGTATCGCTCCAGAAACTTCGGCGTGCCCGGCATCCTGGGAACGAGCACGAGCGCAACGGGAGATCCGTCGAAGCCGGATGCCGGTGCGCATTCGGGATTGCTGCCGTCTCGCAGCACCAGCACATAGAGCTGAGTGCCGTTGGCCATCACGGCCGCGATGAAGACCTGTTCCCAGGGAGGCGCCACCAGACCGATTGCGGCCCCGATGACCATTTCCGTGGCGAAGTCGACGAACGGCGCCTGGCCGGGCGCGCGCAGCTTCGTCCAGAGTTCCGTCCACTCGGCCTGTGTGCGCACCACGAACTGCGACGGTTCCGTCATGTCGTTGCGGCGCGGCAGGTTGCGCGTGGCTCTGGAAAACGCGCTGTCGCGTTCGGCCTCGGGGAGCAGCTGCACCGATCCGTCGGGCAGCTCCGCTGTCCACGGGTCGACCGGCATCTCACGGCAGGAGAGCGTGGCCAGCGAGAGCGCGAAAATCCACGGGATCGATCGGCGCATGGCAGGACCGAGGCGGGGGGAGGGGAGAAGGCGCTCATCCGGGTGAACGCCATTTCTGATACTCACGTGCCCGGAAATCGTTGCAGGGCGCCGGCGCGCCTGAAATCGGGGAGCGGGAGCCATCAGTCGCGTGCCGAATACCAGCGCAGCACGCGCAAGGCACGCAGGGTGTTCCACCGGCTCGGCCGGCCCTCGCCCTCGTTCATCTCGACCGGCATCCGGCCGGGGTACTGCACGTCGAGCGGCCATCTGCCGTCGCCGTCGCGCTTCGATACCACCAGATCGACCGCCTCGGCGACGCGCCCGTCGGGTGCGGCTCCCGCACGGCGCAGGTAGTCGAGCCCGCGCAGCACGTCGTAATGCCACCACGTGGGGAAGGCGAAGCGCGTCCACGCGGCGCCGCCCTTGCGGTCCCGCTCGATCGCCTCGCCGGTGGACTTCCGGCGAAAGAGGCGGCGTTCGAGGAGATACTCCTGTCCGCGGAGACGGGCGCCGGTCACCTCGGCACTGCTTCCGGCGGCCCGTTCGTATTCGAGCAGGGCGTCGAGCACACAGATCGTGGTGTTGAACGACGACCGGGTCGAACCGTGGGGTGCCTCGCAGTTCCAGCCGCCGTCGGGCAACTGCTCGTCGAGCAGCCGGTCCACGATGCCGCGGACATCCTGGCCGAAGTAGGCGCCGACGGCTCCGACCTGCCCGTTGATGCAGGGCTCGATCTCGCCCGCGAAGAAGGCGTTGTCGTCCGCTTCCGGCGGGCCGCATCCTCGCCACGTCACGTGGTCGCGGACGAGGCTCACCGCGCGCCGCGCCTCGTCGCTGGCGGGGTCGAGGCCCATCTCCCGCAGGAGCAGCAGGGCATGCATCGTGGAGTCCCACCCGCGGTTCCACGCCGCGCCGCCCCACCGTCCGTCGGGTGTCTGGAGCGCGAGCAGCCGTGCGCCCGCGCCCTCGGTGGCGACCTTTGCGCGCTCGGCCCTGACCTCGTCCGCTGGCGCATCCGTGAGGTCGCGCATCACCTGCCAGCGGATCGCCGGATCGGAATCGAGCAGCCAGTGCAGCGGCACGTCAGCCCTTGGCCTCCACATGACGGCCGAAGTTGTCCAGGATGGCCTGCCACCCTTCGCGCTGCATTTCGGGCGGGTTCTCCGATTCGGCGTCGAACGTCACGTTCACCCGCACGCCGCCCGGCACCTCGGTGAACGCGATGGCTGCCTCTCGGCCGTCGCCCATCCGGTATTCGATGGCCTGCTGCGGTACGATGCGCGTGTAGACGCCTTCGAAGTCGAAGCCGGCGCTGCCGTCCCTGGCTTCCATGCGCGACAGGAACTTGCCGCCTTCGCGCAGGTCCACGGTGCTGTGGGTCGTGTGCCAGCTTTCATGGGCGGCGTTCCACTGCTTGATGTCTTCCGGATCGTTCCAGGCGTCCCAGACCCGGTTCAGTTCGGCCTTCACGTGGGTTTCGATCGCGATCTTCATGAGAGTCTCCGTTGATGTATGAGCGTGGGTGAACACCCATTGGTCGAATGAGAAAGGGCGGGATCGACAGACCCCTCCGCCTTCAGACCCCTCCGCCTTCAGACGCCTCCGCATGTCGGCGTACGCGGCTTCGATCAGCGTCGCGAGTGCCGCGGCATCGACGGCACGTCCGGGCGCGAGCTTCACATGGCGCATGAATCGGCCGGTGCCTTCCAACAGCCCGTCCGGGTCGGGAAGCTCCGCGCCGCGGAAGAACCCGACATTGACATGCGCCCGGAAGGCATTGACGTAGCCGAATGCCGCATCACCGATGCACGCGGTCGGATGACCGTCATGCAGCAGCTCGCGCACCTCGTCGCCGCAGCCACGCATGACCTCGAACCAGCGCCGCGCGATCGCGCCCAGTTCGCCCGGGTGCTCGCGCATCCACGTCTCGATCGCCGGATCCCGTTCGAGCGAGCCGGGGAAGCGCAGAAGCCGGTTCATGGCGGGGGCCCGGGATCCGGCGGCGAGGAGCGGGTGGGCGTTTTTCACAGGATCACGGGGATGCCGGTCCATCGGGCGCTCGAGGGGTGCTGTCGAGGGCATGGCTTCCAGAATGCAGCCCGCGCGCGGGACGGGCAAGCCCCGTCGCTTGACGCCCCGCCGGCACCGCGTTACCTAGACGTCTAGGCTTGATGCCCAGATCTCTGGGTATCGCATCCGGACCTCCAGGGAAACCTCACATGGCTGCGCCTGCCCGTGACCGTCTTCGCGGAACGCTCGACCTGCTGATCCTCCGCACGCTGGCCGGCGGGCCGCGCCACGGGTACGCCATCGCGCAATGGCTCGCCCGGGAGTCGGACGAGGTCGTGCGCGTGGAGGAAGGCTCGCTCTATCCGGCCCTCTATCGCATGGAGGAACGGAAGCTCATCGCCTCGGCATGGCGCGAATCGGAGCTCGGCCGGCCGGCCAAGTTCTACCGGCTGACCCCGCAGGGCCGCAAGCAGTTGCGCGACGAAACCGCGGACTGGCTCGCGTTCGCCGGCGCCGTGACGCGCATCCTTCAGCCGGCCACGTGACATGAGCGCGTCCGATCGCAGCCGTGACGATGGCGACGAAGACCGGATCCTCCCTCGATCGGTGGACGCCGAGGTGCGCGAGGAGTTCGAGTTCCACCGGGCGATGCGGGTGCGCGATCTGATCGCATCGGGCATGACGCTCGATCAGGCCGAGGAACGTGCGCGTGGCGAGTCCGCGAACCTGTCGGACGTGATGCAGGAGTGCCGGACGATCGGGCAGCGGCGTGAACGACGGATGAACCGCAGCCGGCTGGTCGCGGAGGTCCTGCAGGACGTCCGGTTCGCGGCGCGGCTGCTCGTGCGCCGGCGCGCATTCGCGGTGCTCGCGATCACGGTCATTGCGCTCGGCGTCGGAGCCGCCACGTCCATCTTCTCGATCGTGGACGGAGTGCTGGTGCGCGCGCTGCCGTTCGCGGATCCCGGCCGGCTCATGGCGGTGTGGCTGACGCAGCCGAATCTCGCCAACGATCCCGTGCTGTCGCGCATGGCCTCCGCAACCGTGCTCGGGTCGCGCGAGTACTTCGCCGTGCGAGATCAGGTCCCGGCGTTCGAATCGGTCGCCATCTGGGGCGAAGGGCGGGCGTTGCTGGCGAGTGACGCGGAGTTCCACGAGGTGCGGACCGTGCGCGCGTCCGCGTCGCTGCTCGACGTGCTGCGCGCGTCACCCGCGCAGGGAAGGGGATTTCTTCACGAGGAGAACGTCCTGAACGGCCCGGACGTGGCGATGATCGGCTGGGAGACGTGGCAATCCCGTTTCGGGGGCGCCGGCGACATGCTCGGGCGGCGCGTCGTGCTCGACGATCGCTCCTACACGATCGTGGGGATTCTCCCGGAAGGGCTGCGGCTCGACCGTACGGAGCCGCCGGCCGATTTCTGGATCCCCGCACTGCAGGCGGAATACGACCTGCCCGAGCGGAACAATCGGTCGTTCCAGGCGATCGGCCGGCTCGTGCACGGCGCGAGCGCACGCGATGCCGAGGCGCAGGCCGCGCGCGCGGTGACCGCGGCCACCGGTGACACCATGCTTTCGGTGCGAGTCGAGAACTGGCAGGCGGACCAGACGCGTGAGGCGCGTGCGCCGCTGTACATGCTGCTCGGCGCCGCGGGCGTCCTGCTGCTCATCGGCTGCGTGAACGTCGCCATGCTGACACTTGGCGAATCCGCCGCGCGTGAACGCGAGCTCGTGTCACGCGCGGCGCTCGGGGCCAGCCTCGGCCGCGTGCTGCGTCAACTGCTGGTGGAAAGCCTCACCATCGCCGCGATCGGCGCGGCCGCCGGGGCGGTGCTGGCCTGGTTCATGACGCGGGCACTGGTGCAGCTCGCGCCCGCGGGGATTCCCGGGATCGACGGCGCCGCCGTCGACTGGCGGGCCTTGCTGTTCGCCGCCTGTTGCGCGGCCGTGGTCGGCGTGCTCGCCGGGCTGGCGCCGGCCATTTCGCTCGCGCGTGACAGCCGGGCGTCGCTCCTGCGCATGGGTCAGGGGCAGTCGGCGCGCCACGCGCGTCGCACACAGCGATGGCTCGTCACGGCGGAGATCGCGTGGTCGGTCGTGTTGCTCGCGGGCGCGGGACTGCTCGGGCGCAGCCTCTGGCAACTGTCGCAGGTGAATCCCGGTTTCCGGCCGGAACAGCTCGCCGTCGTGAAGATCATCGTGCCGCGCGACTTCTACCCCGACGACGCGCGCCGGCTGGCCTACTACGAGCAGACGGCGTCCCGGCTCGCGCAGCTTCCCGGAATACGGACCGCCAGCGCCGGCGCCTTCGTGCCGTTCGCACTCGACGGCACGAGCAGCTCACCCGTCGGCGTCGAAGGCCGCGTCTATGATGACCGCAACCGCCCGCCGTTCACGGTGCAGCGCTCCATTCTTCCCGGCTACTTCGACATCCTCGGCATCCCCATGCTCCGGGGGCGCAGCTTCACCGCGGCGGACGGGGACGGCGGAGAACCCGTCGCCATCATCAGCGAGGCGGCCCGGCTGCGCGACTTCCCGGAAGAGGACCCGCTCGGCCGGCGCGTGCTCTACCAGGGCAAGCTGCGCCGTATCGTGGGTGTGGCGGGAGACGTGCATGCGTCCAGCCTCACGCGAGCACCCGGACCTGCGATCTACGTGCCGCTGGCGCAGCACATGGGCGGAACGGTGTCGTTCATCATTCGCCCGGAGCGCGGACTGGACGGCCTGGCGCCGATGATCCGGCAGGCCGTCCGGGAGTTCGATGCCGCGGTCAGCCTGGCATCCGTGGAGCCGCTGCCCTCACTCGTCGCACAATCGTACGCAGCGGAGCGCTACCGTACCATCATCGTGGCCGCCTTCGCGATTCTGGCGACAGTGCTCGCCGCCGTGGGATTGTACGGCGTGACGCTGCGTGCCGTGACGCGACGCACGCGGGAGATCGGCATTCGCATCGCACTTGGCGCCACCCCGCGCATGGCGACGCGTCTCCTGATGCGTGATACGGTGCGCGGAGTCGCCGTGGGGGTGGTCATCGGCCTGCCGCTCGCGCTGCTGGCGAACCGGCACATGAGCGAGTACCTGTTTCATGTCTCGCCCGGTGACGTCGGGGTGTATGTCGTGGTCGTGGGTCTGCTGGTGACGATCGCGTTCGTGGCGAGCCTGCTTCCGGCGAGGAAAGCCGGTCGCACCAACCCGGCGCGCATGCTCTCGGGGGATTGAGATGCGGCCTGTCGAGGGTCGCTACCCGAACAGCTCCGCCAGCGACGGAACGGGCAGGAACGGCATGTACTCCTTCCAGCCCAGGAGGAGGGAGAACGTGACGTGAATCGCGGGCGCGACGAGCAGGGCAAGGGGAACGTAGCGCGCCATTTCGCGCCACGTCATCCGGAAAACGAGCGGCGGGAGCACCCACGTCAGGCCGGCCGGGAGACCGTAGTAGAGCCAGACCGGAAAGCCGCTGGTCGCGCCCAGTTTCGCGAAGGTCATCCCGCCGATCACCACGACACCCGCGACCCAGAGCGCGGTGGTTCGCGGCGCGGGCGGATTGCGTCGTCCAAGCGCCAGACGGAGCACGCCGAAAAAGAGCAGGAACGAAACACCGACGAAGATCGGGAAATGCCACGGTGCATCCAACGTGCCGCTCCTCGCGCTCTGGTCGTGCCGGCCGGTTGTCCAGCATATCCCGGCAAGATGTGACGGGGCACGCGGAGCGCGCCAGTGACGCGATCGCTTCAGGCGCCAGGCAACCGGATTCGCCAGGCCAGGCGCTGACGGGATTCGTGCGGGATCGCGAGCCACCCCGTAACTTCCGGTGCAGATTGGAGTTCCGCCTCCTCACGCCCTTCCGCCCGCGGCGGGCGCCACCGTGGCGCAACGTTGCACCCCGCGGTAGCGTTTCCAATGCAGGACGTTGCCGACCCCCCTTGTCATGCCAGGATCGATGCCAGTTCGCCTCCCCGTCGTTTCCACCGCTCTCGCCGCCTGCGCGGTGCTGGTCTTCCTGCCGATGACGGCGGCGGCCCAGCACGCCGGTCACCACCACGGCATCTCGATCACCGTTCCTCCCGGCGCGAACTACACGAAGGCCGACGTCGAGTTCATGCAGGGCATGATCGCCCATCACGCCCAGGCCATCCACATGTCGCGCATGGCCGAGGCGCGTGGCGCGAGTCCGCGTATCGTCCGGCTCGCGCTCAAGATCGACCAGTCGCAGGTGGCCGAGATCCGGCTCATGCAGGAGTGGCTCGTGCACTACGGTCAGGTGGCGCCGGACACCTCGTCGTGGCGGACCATGACCATGAGCGGCATGCTGACCGAGGAGCAGCTCAAGGAGCTGGAGGCGTCCACCGGGGTCGGATTCGATCGCGCCTTCCTGGTGATGATGATCCAGCACCACGAGGGGGCGCTGACGATGGTGAAGGACCTCTTCGCCGCCCCCAGTTCTGGCCAGGAAATCGACGTCAACGTCTTCGCCAACGAGGTCGTGGCCGTGCAGACCGCGGAGATCGGCGTCATGCGCCAGATGCTGGCGCAGCTCCCGGAGCCATGACGCCCCGCCCCCTGAGGTGAACCGCAGGGGCATCCGGTTGTTTTTACGAGATTCGATCCCGATTCCTTCCCCGCCTCCGCATCCATTCCCATGTCCGTCATCCGCAGGGCTCTCGCGCTTGCCGCGATCATCGTCGCTCCCACGATCCTCGCGGCGCAGACCTACCCCGACCGGCAGGATCCGCGCAACAACCTCAAGCCCGGGCGCCTGGACGCCGGCGTGGCCACGAAGAACATGCGCCTCGTGTCCAACACGCCGAAGCCGCCGGCCTTCGATTCGTCACGCGGCCTGACGTTCGTGAACTCGGATCTGGCTTTCCGCGACAAGTACGTCTACCAGGGGAACTTCGCCGGCTTCTCCATCTGGGACGTCAGTGATCCGGCCAAGCCGAAGCTGGTGTCCACCGTCGAGTGCATCACGTCGCAGGGCGACCCGTCGATCGTGGGCAACCTCCTCTTCATCTCGGCGGAGGGCGCGGGGAACCGCAACGACTGCGCCAAGGGAGGCGTGCAGGATCCCAAGGACCACATGGCGGGGGTCCGCATCTACGACGTGGCCGATCCGGCACACCCGCGCCTCGTGAAGAACGTGCAGACGTGCAAGGGGTCGCACACCCACACCATCCTGCCGCACCCGAAGGACAAGAACATCCTCTACATCTACGTGTCCGGGAGCCAGGGCGCGCGTCCCGCCACGGAGCTCCCCGGGTGCAAGGAGACGACCGATCCGGCCGACGACACCAACTCGCTCTTCCGGCTCGACGTCATCAAGGTGGACCTGAGAGCGCCGGAGAAGGCCGAGGTGGTGACCGGAGCGCGCATCTTCACCGGTCTCGACGCCGCCCCGCGCGCCGCCAGCCGCCCCGCACGCGGCCGCCCCGCCGCTGCTGCCGGAGCCGCCGGTGGTGCCCCGCCTCCGATGCCCACCGGTCCGCGCAACTGCCATGACGTCACCGCCTATCCGGCGGTCAAGCTCCTCGCCGGCGCCTGCGGGAGCTACGGGCTGCTGGTCGACGTGTCCAATCCGGAGAAGCCGGTCCGCCTGGATGCCAAGGCCGACACCAACTTCTCGCTCTGGCACACCGCCGTCTTCTCCAACGACGGCAAGAAGGTCGTCTTCACCGACGAGTGGGGAGGCGGGACCTCGCCCATGTGCCAGGCCAACTCCATGATGGAAATGGGCGGCAACACCATCCTCACCATCGACCGGGACAAGAAGTACCAGCAGCACGCCTACTTCAAGATTCCTTCGGCGCAGACCGCCGAGGAGAACTGCGTGTCGCACAACGGCGGCCTGATCCCGGTGCCCGGGCGCGACATCATGGTGCAGGGGTGGTACCAGGGGGGCGTGAGCGTGATGGAGTTCACCGACGCGACCAAGCCGAAGGAGCTCGCCTACTTCGATCGCGGCCCCATCGACCCGCCGCAGCCGGTCGACGCGCCGCGCGCCGCCCAGGAGCAGGCCGCGGCCCGCGGGCGCAGCACCATCGGCGGCTCGTGGGGGGCATACTACTGGAACGGGTACGTCTATTCGTCGGAGATGGACCGCGGGTTCGACATTCTCGAGCTGGAGCCGAGCGATCAGCTGTCGAAGAACGAGATCGAGGCCGCGAAGCTCGTGCGGTTCATGGAGTACAACCCGCAGAGCCAGCCGAAGATCGAATGGCCGGCGGCGTTCCCGGTCGTGCGGTCGTATCTCGACCAGCTCGTGCGCGGCGAGGGACTTTCGGCGGAGCGGACGACCGCGATCGGGCGGGCTCTCGATGCGGCGGAGCAGCAGTCGGGGAAGGCGCGCCGTGATGCGCTCAACACGCTGGCGAAGCAGGTGGACCGCGACGTGGCCGGAGCAAAGGACGCGGAGCGGGTGAAGATGATGTCCGATGCGATGAAGGCGCTGGCGAAGGCCACGAAGTAGGACGGAAGACCACGGCCGGCTGGGCGGGTTTCATGTACCGCCCGGCTTCGCCCGCTGTCACAGGCGGTGAGTCTGTCCGTCTGGGTTGTTCATGATGCCCGACCCCGAGTTCTTCGAGACCCTGCGCCCGCGCCTCTTCGGGTTGGCCTACCGCATGCTCGGTGTCGCCGCCGACGCCGAGGAGGTCGTGCAGGACGCCTTCCTCCGCTGGAGTCAGGCGGAGGAGGCGCCACGCTCCGACGAAGCGTGGCTCGTGTCGGTGACGACACGCCTGTCCATCGACCGTCTGCGCCGCGGCGCGACCGAGCGCGCGGCATACGAGGGGCAGTGGCTGCCCGAGCCCCTCCCTCTCGCGCCGCCGGATCATGCCGCCGAGCTCGCCGACGACCTCTCGCTGGCGTTTCTGCTGCTCCTGGAGCGGCTCGCGCCCGAGGAGCGGGCGGCCTTCCTCCTCCGCGAGGTGTTCGGCGTGGACTACGACGAGATCGCCAGCACACTCGGCAGGAACGAGGCGGCGTGCCGGCAGATCGTGCATCGCGCGAAGCAGCGCGTTCGCCACGATCGGCGCCGCTTCGACGTCGCGCCCGATGCGCGCGAGCGGGTGGCGCAGCGTTTCGTCGACGCATTGCGCAGCGAGGACCGCGAGGGAGTGCTGGCGCTGCTCACCGACGATGCGCTCCTCGTCGCCGATGGCGGCGGCCGCATGCCCGCGCTCGGCGAGGTGCAGCAGGGAGCCGAACGACTCGCGGAACTGCTCGTGGGTTTCGAGCGGATGGGACGCGTGCAGCTCGAGCGCCGCGGCGGTGCGCGGATGGAGTACGAGGTGGCGTGGCTCAACGGCGAGCCCGCGGTGCTCAGCCTCCTGGCGGGTCGCCTCGTCTTCGCCACCGTGCTGCAACTGGACGGCGAGCGCATCGCGGGGCTCTACCGCGTGATGAATCCGGACAAGCTCGCGCGGCTTGGCCGGCCCACTCTGCTCGGTCCCGGTCAGACCATGCGCGACCTGCTCTGAAGGCCGGCCGCGATCAGAGACGATGGCATCAATAATGATATCCACGAAAATCCTGGTGCTCGGCGCGACGGGAGTGATCGGACGACGCGTCGTACCGCTTCTCCTCGCTCAGGGCTATGCGGTGACCGCTGCCGGGCGTTCGCGCGAGCGTCTCGCCGAGCTCGCGAAGCTCGGCGCGACGCCGGTCACCGTCGACCTCTTCGACACCGAGGCCGTCACGCGTGCCGTGAGCGGCAATGCGACCGTGATCAATCTCGCCACCCACGTTCCCGGCACCGGGCTGCGCGCCTTTGTGCCCGGTGCCTGGCGGGAGATGGATCGCCTGCGCCGCGACGGATCGGCGATCGTGGCGGACGCGGTGATCGCCGCCGGCGTCGAACGCTTCATGCAGGAGTCGTTCGCGCTCACGTATCCCGACAGCGGCGCGCAGTGGGTGAGCGAGTCCACGCCGCCGCAGCCCGCGGCGTACAACCGCACGGCCCTCGACGCGGAGGCATCGGCGCATCGTGTGACGGAAGCCGGATGCGTCGGCGTCGTGCTCCGCTTCGCGCCGTTCTACGGCGGCGCCGAGGACGGCTTCACGCGCGACGTTCTTCGGTATGCGCGGCGTGGCTGGCTGCCGCTCCCCGGCCGTCCTGACGGCTATCTGCCGATGGTCACGCACGACGACGCGGCGCGCGCGGTGGTGGCCGCGCTGGACGCGCCGCCCGGCGTCTACAACGTGGTGGATGACGAGCCGCTCACGCGGCGGGAGCTCGCCGATGTGCTCGGACGCGTCGTGGGCGCGCCGCCGCCGAAGCTTCCGCCGTCATGGATCGTGTCGCTCGGCGGATCGCTCGTGGAAACGCTTGCCCGTTCGCTACGTCTCTCGAACCGGGCGCTTCGTGCGGTCACCGACTGGCGGCCGCACTATCCGAGCGGTCGTGAGGGATGGCGTGCGGCGGCGCACCACATTCTCCCTCCGCCCGTCGCCTGATCGCGGCGAGCCACTCGCGGCGGATCAGCGCGCTGCCGGGAAGGATCATGCGCCAGTATCGCGCGAACCGGCGGCGCGTTGCCGCGTCGGGGGCGAACACCCGCGTCTCAGTCGAAACCAGGGAACCGCCGTTTCCATCGGTGGTGACGCGGAAGTTCAGGACGGCGGTGGCGTATCCCTCCACGTCGATCAGATAGGGTCGCTTCCCGTGGGCGCGAACCGCGGCCCGTGCCGACTGCTGCGCGGAATCGGACACCGGGAGTGCGACGCCGAGCACGATCTCGCGTCCCGGTTCGTCGGCGAGCACGTGGAATCCGGTGCGCGTGGCGAGCGTGAGCATCGATGCACCGGCCGGCGCGTCGAGCAGGCTTTCCGGTCCGCGGCGGCCGAGCCGGCGGATCGCCGTCAGCGCGCGGTAGAAGCGGATCTCGTGGGCGGTCACCGTCCGGATCGCGCAGTCGGCCGCGCGCGGGTCCGCGGCGACGGCGAGCGTGTGGCGTTCGTGGAACTGGTAGCGCGGCATGATCACGTCGAGCCGCTCGCGCGGCTGCTCCACGATCACGCTGCGAGCCGGCATTCCCACGCCGAGGAGAGCGAGGCTCATGCCGAGGAGGGCCGTGAGCACGCCCGGTGTCCGGCCGCGCCGGCCGCGGAACCGGCGCGGCAGCAGCAGCACCGCGAGTCCGAGCGCCGTCAGCAGCGCACCGAGGTAGAGCAGGAGGGACGCGATCATTGCGGGTTCCGCGTCGTGTCAATCGGATGCCGGGAGTGAGGCCGGCTTCCCGGCACGAGTCGCGTGAGAGAAGACGGCCGGCGCGGCTGCGTGTGACCGTCGCACGAACGACCCCCACAACAGTTTCCGAAGGAGGTACATGGAATCGAGCGGATTATCACAGGCGTCCGGCCAGCGGGAGCTCCGTCGCCGGCTCGAAAGAATCGTCAGACGGCCAGCTCGAGAGCATAAAAGCGGGTGCCCGGTAGATGCATGTCGTTGTACGGCGGAATCTCGACGAATCCCAGCCGATGATAGAGGGCCTGGGCCGATGCCATGCTCGGCAGGGTATCGAGACGGAGTTCACTGTAGCCGGCCTGGCGCGCCGCGTGGATCACGGACTCGACCAGGCGTTTGCCCAGGCCCCAGCTCCGATAGGCCGGCCGGACATACAGGCGCTTCATCTCGCCCGTGCGGCTGTCGAGAGGCCTCAGGCCGACACACCCGGCGACGTCGGAGCCGGCGTGCGCAACGAGCAGCGCGCCACCCGGGGGAATGTACGGTGCTGGCAGTGCTGCAAGCTCCGCCGTGAACCCCTGGTATTCGAGGTCTGTGCCGATGGCCTCGGCGTACTCGCGGAAGAGGCTGCGCACCGTTGCGACAAGCTCAGGGCCGTCTGCCTGACTCAACACGATCTCTGCTGTCATGGTCGTCTGTCGCCCAAGCGTTGATGCCGCGTCCCGAGGCCCGGATCGTCCCACCGGGTCCGGGCGGCAGTTGCCAACCCGACCCGGACGGGGTTTCTTGAGAAGGGGCCGCGACCGTCCTTCTTCCGGAGCGAACGAACATGACCTTGGCAGCAAACGTCGCCCGTGTGCTTCGCACCACGCCCGCTCATCGGATCAACTTCAAGGTCGACAACATCACCGTCGACAAGAAGCAGATGGAGCTCGTCGCGAAGGCCATCGATGCGGAGGACGTCCAGGTGGTGGTCGGCCACACGGGCCCGAAACTCGGCGCCGGCTACTCCTCCTTCAAAGGACGACGGCTGGATCCCGGCGAGCGGAAGATAATCGGCAAGATCACCCTCGGCAGCGAAGACACCGTGAAGTTCCCGGTGGGCAGGGCCGCCGTGTTCCACGAAAGCGTCCATGCCCTCGTGGACGTCAAAGGCTTCAAGATCACCATGCACAACGACGAGGTGGTCGCATACTTGGCCGACATGATGTACCTGCGGCTGGCCGGCGCCAAGGTGGGCGGCGGCACGTCCGAAATGGAGATCTTCAGCGCCGCCGCGGCCATCATCGACGCGCATCAGATGCTCACGAAGCCCGGTGTCGTGCTCGCCTGGTCGGATTGCGACGCGCTGCGTGATGCCATCAAGGCGCATCCGGACTATCGCGGGTGATGCTCCGGGGCATCGTCATGCGTGGTGAAGCGCCAGACGCCGGTCAGCCCGGCGCCAGCCGGCCGCGCAGCGCGGCCACGCGCGCCTGTACCATGCGAACGACCTCGGCCTGCTCCGGCTCCGGCTGCGTCCAGTCGGCCAGAAACGCTTCGTAGTAGCGAATCGCCTCACGCAGGTCGCCCCGGGCATCGAACAGCTCGGCGAGACGCCGCCTGGCAGCGGGGTAGTACACGCCGTCATTGAATCCATCGGACGGCGTGGTGAGGGTGCGTTCCAGCCAGACGATCGCGGAATCGGGACGCCCCGCACGCTCGTGCGACATCGCCATGAGGAACGCCTCCTCGTTGTCGGGCGAGGCGCGCTGGGCGACGGCGAGGCGGAGCTGGGTGATCGCCGCCTCGTGCTGCGCACTCGCGATCGCGAGATACGCGTTGACACGCGCGTCGTAGAACGCGCGAAGCGGCACGGTGGACGACTTGTCGCGGACGTAGCCTTCGTGCGCGACCCGCGCACTGATGGAGTCGCCGACGTATGCGGCCGCCAGGAGCACGGACTCCCATTGGCGCTCCACGGGCGGGACGTCGGCGATCGCGGCTGGCGCGATCGCGCGTCGCAGCATGGCCGTTGCCGTGCCCGCGTCCCCGCCCCAGAACACGGTCACGAATGCGGAGTCGGCGAGTATCGGCATGACGGCCGCGGCCGCTCCGACATGCGCCCACTGCACCTTGCGCATTTCCTTCAGGTATTCGAGCGTCTCCTTCGGGCGGCCACGCCGGGCCGACCAGTCGCTCATCCAGGCACGGGTCACGAGCGACTGCCGGCCGGGCTGCGGTGCGCGCGCCAGCACCCGTGCTTCGACCACGGCGCTGTCGACGAGGCCTCGGATGTGGGCCGCGCTGCTGCGCGCTTCCCACAGGTTGTTGTTGTTGGGAAGCCGGGACGCGAAGAGTGCGGCCACACTGTCGATGCCGGCCGTATCCCGGCGCGCCATCTGCACCAGCAGGGCATTCGTGAAGTTCGAGCCCGATGCCGTCGATGCCATGAACGAACGCCGGAGCAGCGCCGCGGCCTCGTCGTACCGGCGAAGCTGCTGATACATCACCGACAGGTTGTTGAGCGCCGTCGTGTTCGTGGAATCGCGACGGAGCACTTCTTCATAGGCCGCCATCGCCTTCGCGTAGTCGGGCGCCGGGCCGCGCGTGTAGTAGTACGCATCGGTGAACGCGCGCTCTTCGTCGCTCAGGCGATCACGGAACCGCATGGCGGTTTCGATGGCCTCCCGCGCCCGCGGGCTTCCCGGCCCGGCGTTGTTGATGATCACCGCGATGCGGCGCCATGCCATGGCGAACGTGCTGTCGAGTGCCACGGCTTCCTCGAGCAGTTGCAGCGCGCGCGTCTCCTCGCCGGTCGTGGCCTGGAGCTGCGTGGCTTCCACGTACTTGCGGAGCGCCGGCAGGGAGGCCGTGGTCACCCGCTCGAGCGGCGAGGTGCGCCGGATGCCCTTCAGCGATTCGCCCACGCGTTCGCGAATGCTGCGCGACAGGGCGCCCACCGAGGGCACCAGCGCTGCCTCGTCCCGCGCCGTTTCGCGAAAGGTGAGGAGCTCCGCCCCGTCGAGCGCCGATACGAGCCGCGCGGAAATCACGTAACTCGTGCCGAGCTTCACGATCTCGCCGTCCACGATGGCACGGGCCCCTTCGCGGGTCGCGATTTCACGCGCCAGCGGGAAGTACACCGTGCTTTCCCGCGGGCGCTGCATGCGATCGAGGATGTCGCGCACCGTGGCGCGCGTGAGCACGGCGAGGTTGGCGGACTGCGCGAGGTCGGTGCGCAGCGCCTCGGCCACCGTGGTGCCGATGAGTGAGTCGTCGGCCGGCGGCCGGAAGTCGGCCACGACCACCGTTTCGCGGTCGCCGAACGAGCCTTTGCTCATGAGCGATGCCGCCGGTCCGATCCCGAGCGCGCGTGTGGACACGAAGGCCGTGACCAGCAGCGCGAACGCGCCCACGGCCGCCGCGCCGGCGCGCCACGTGCGCGTCCACGACACGTGCGGGCTGACCCGGAGCGCCATCGTGGCCATGGTGCTGGCGGGCAGCATGGTGCCGCCCGGCGTGAGGGTCGGGGTGGCCGTGGTGGCTCGGCGCGCCGCGCGCTGCACCCACCAGGTGGCGAGCACGGCAGGAAGCCCGGCGAGGGTGACGCCCACGGCGCCCGCGAGCGCCCAGTCCGGCAGTCCCACGAACTCCGTGGCCGCCCAGGCCGCGCCCAGCACCACGGCCGCGATGGTTGCCCACGTGGCGAGCGCGCGGCCGAGGCGGACGGGCGGGGCGGCTGTGGTGAGTGCGCCGGCCGATCCTCCGCTCGTGTAGACGGCGTCGAGCTGCCGCACCATGGTGCCCGCATCGCGCGGGCGGGCGTCGGGGTCCTTCGCGAGGCACTGCATGACGAGCTCCGCGAGCTCGGCCGGCAGCGACGGCTGCAGCTCCCGCACGTCGCGCGGCGCTTCGCCGAGATGCGCCGCGAGCACGCGCGCCGGCGTGCGGTCGCCGAAGACCTGCTCGCCCGTCAGCAGTTCATATGCCATCGCGCCGAAGGCGTACAGATCGGCCCGGTGATCGAGATCCGGATCGGCCGCCGCCTGTTCGGGCGCCATGTACGCGGGCGTGCCGATGGCCATGCCCGCCTGGGTCAGCGTCGTGTGGGTGCCTCGGGTGCGCGACGCCGAGATGGCCTTGGCGATCCCGAAGTCGGTCACCGTGGCGCTGCCGCCGGAGAGCAGCACGTTGTCGGGCTTGATGTCCCGGTGCACGATGCCGTGGCTGTGCGCGTAGGCGAGGGCGCGCCCCACGTCGCGCAGGATCCCCATGGCTTCATCCAGGGGCGGCAGGCCGCGCTGCATGCGCTGCCGCAGCGACTCGCCCTCCACGAAGGGCATGGAGAACCAGGGCAGGCCGTCGGCGTCGCCCGAGGCGAGCACCGGCACCACATGCGGATGCTGCAGCTTCGCGGCCATGAGCACTTCGCGCTTGAAGCGCTCGATGCTCAGCCCTTCGAGCAGCTCCGGCGCCAGCACCTTGACCACCACTCGGCGATCGAGCGACTGCTCACGCGCGAGGTAGGTGCGCGACATGCCGCCGCCGCCGAGCTCCGATTCGAACGTGTAGATGCCGGAGAGCGCACGCTCGAGACGCGCGCGGAAGCTGTCGCTCATGCGGGCCGGCCGGGGGAGGGGGGCACGCCCGGGAATTTGTGGCCCTGAACCGGGAGAGCGCCAGACGGGGGGCGAGGGCAGGTCAGGGGTGGGAGCGCTCGTTTACCAGAACTTCCACCATGGCTTGCGGGCGGTGGAGCCGGCAGTGATCTCCGCGGCGGTACGGGCGGTAAAGGCGACCCCGTCGCTGTACATGCGCTGCGCGGCCGGACGGTCTGCCGAGAGGTCGAGCGGGCGTTCGAGTTGCGGGTCGTAGACCGTGAAGCCCCCGCGCTCGGCGAGCACCTGCAGATAGCCCCAGACTTCGTCCCACACCGCGTCGG
Source organism: uncultured Gemmatimonas sp. (assembly GCA_964621045.1). Lineage (GTDB taxonomy): Bacteria > Gemmatimonadota > Gemmatimonadetes > Gemmatimonadales > Gemmatimonadaceae > JAABRT01. The sequence continues at coordinate 10,655 of CAZUKU010000031.1, read as the reverse complement.
CTGCCGCACCGCGATGCCAGTACGGCAGCGTGACGCTCGCCCAGTCATCATACAGGGTGATCTGGACGCCCGGACCATTCTCGGGGCCGTTCAGCTCCGTATGGCGGTAGCGCCGTCGGGCCTCCGGCTCGGAGATCTGTTTGGACCGGGCAATCTCGGGGTAGTCGAAGGCGAACGGTTCCAGCGCGGGGTTCACGGCGCGGAGAGCGGCGACGAGCGACTGGTTTCGTGCCTCGGTCTCGGGAGGCGGGTCGCTGGTCGGATAGTCCTCCTCCGCGGCGGCCAAGGCGAGCGCTTCTACCTCATCGGAGGTGGCGCCGGGAGTCACGCGAATCAGATAGAGATCGTAGCTCATCCGTCTGGAGTTGCCGAAGAAGAGGTAGTTCGGCGCGGCGTGCCCGCTGGCGTCCACGCACTGCCAGTCACCTGTGCAGAGCTTCCCGGAAGCTGGCCCCTCTTATGAGGCGAATTCGCGACAAGGACTACAGGCACGCCCCACCGCACGGTGATATGTACCTCGGCCACCGCATCGGTTTGCCGGAGCAGCTCTGCAATCGCAGCGGGAGCGGTCGTGGACGACACCTTGGCCCGATACCGGATATCCGTAGCCACCAAGCCAATGTCGGGGAAGTCGGCCGTCGCCTCGACCTCGACCGCAGTCTCAGAGTGATGCCCAAGTGTGACACCTCCCCGAGCCGGGCGGTCGCCATCCTCCCCGTCAGCATGGGCGCGCAGCCGCCATTTCGCCAACCGGGACTTCGGTTCCTGCCCGTTGCAACACCTTGTTGTGCCGTCAGTGAGATCAGAAGGAATGACCAAGACGCCGTTTGCGGCACTTTTCCCCGGATCAGCCTAAGCGACGCGCCGAGCCGGAAGGTAGCTCGTCAGGGCAGCATACCAGCACCCCCCTGTCGAGCCGACGCGCAGCAATGGGAAGTTCTGCGCATTGCGCCGGATGCCAGAGTGGTTTTTGGGGTTCAAAATGTCAGATTTAAATCGCGTATGCTTGACTTTGTCAGATTCCTGGTGTAGACTGCGCATAACCTGGAGGCAACCGTGAGCGACGGACCGTTCAAAAACCTCGCGCTCAGTCACAAGTGGAAGCGTTACGGCGAAAAACTCGTCAGCGACGCTGCCAGTCCGCACGAGCGCGCTGAGCAAGCCTTCCAGGCAATGCTGGGTGACGTGGACAGAGGAGGTTTACGCGCACTTTACCACCAGCTCATGGCCTTCGCTTCTCAGCCTCAATTGGAGCTAATCCGCAGCACCGAAGTGGAGGCGATCTTCGAGCAGGGTAATCCGTCGCCTTTGGCGGATGCTTTTAGGCGACACCTGTCTGCGAACCTACAGCATGACGCTGCTTTCTCTAGTGTAATAGTTGACTCCGCATTGGAGGGTGCTGTTGCAGAATTGATCGACACCACGAAAAACAGATTGGACGAAGAGTGCATTCGTGCGCGTGCTCTCGGCGACATGCAAGGCGAGGGCTTTCTCCGTGGAGTTGAGCGAAATCGTGAAACGTTCGCATCCATCAGCCCGACCGAGCTCTGTGACGCCTTGACCACCGGAAAGGAACACGCCTTTAAACAGGCAGCCAAGATAAGGGCGGGAGTTGATGAGGGACCTGAAGAATGAACGTCTACAGAGACGCCCCACCAATCATGGATAAGAGCCTCCACATAGTTGAGAGCGGTCAGCATCCCATCGCCACGCGATCCCAAGGACATGCAATCGCCCAGATTGGTTCGCATATCCGGTTTGACGCAGCGGTACTGGATACCTTTGATGTCATGGGCTGCGAGCCGCTTCACTACGATATGCTGGTGCTGTGCGCCGCCATTGAGTTCGCCGACCGGCGCTGGCGGCGTCCGCGTGGCTGGTGCCGCACTCTAAACGTAACGATTCCAGTGAGCGACCTCGACGCTTGGCAGCGGACGGATGTCCTTCAGTGCCTCCATAGCGTATTGCGCCATCTGACCGGCGATATTTGGCGGCTCACCTTTGTGAGGGCGACCAGCGGCTCGCCAATCGGGTCAAAGCAGATGGCCTTGCGTTTTGGCAAGACTAAAGCATTCGCCATGGCTTACAGCGAAGGTTTGGATTCGCGCGCAGTCTCTGCACTCAGCGGAGACGAGAACGAAGCGCTTTGTGTGCGCGTCTCACGGAGTCGCCAACTTCGGAATGCTGGCGAAGGCCACTTCAAGCAAATTCCGTTCAAGGTTGAGAACAAGCGTGCTGACGAAAGCAGTTTCCGGTCACGGGGGTTTCAGTTTGCGGCGGTAACTGCCCTAGCTGCCCAGCTATCAGGTGTATCGCGAATCGTGGTTCCTGAAAGCGGTCAAGGTGCGCTTGGGCCGGTTCTCGTTCCGCTGCACAATGTGTACGCTGACTATCGCAATCACCCGACGTTCTTTCGCCGGATGGAAAGATTCATCAAGGCCTTGCTGGACTATCAAGTCCGGTTCGAGCAGCCGCGTATGTGGTCAACGAAGGGTCAGACGCTACGAGCATTCCTGGATCTCCCGGGAAAATCACCTAGAGACCTCGCAACCACGCGATCGTGCTGGCAAACTCGCCGGACTGTGAATGTCGGTAAAAGGAGGCAGTGCGGATTGTGTGCAGCATGCTTGCTGCGACGTCTTAGCCTCTACACGGCCGGTGTCCACGAAGCACCTGATACCTACGTTGTGTCCGATCTGAGTATATCCGATGCGAGCCGTGCTCTGTCCACCATACCGCACAAGGCTGATAGGAACATCATGGTCGAATATGGAAGCGTAGGTGCGCGTCATTTCCAGCATCTCGCAGACTTGGCAAGCCAGCCTGACGAGACGCTCCGGACTCATGCCTCTGAACTGGCGATCGCGCTGGGAGCAGGCTATGCCGACACTCTCCGAAACCTGCGACTGATGCTATCCGAACACGCGCGAGAATGGAAGGAGTTTCTTGCAGCACAAGGAAGGCATGGCTTCTTGTGCGACTGGATGGCTGGAGGGCGCTATGGCCGATCTGAATGAAATAGGTGCACAAGAGATGGGGCGACGGCTACGTGTTGCGCGACAGAATGCGGGCGTCCGTCAAAGCGAAGCGGCTCAAATCATTGGTGTGTCTCGTCCGACTCTTGTGTCGATTGAGCAAGGTGTCCGCCATGTGCGTGTCCAAGAGCTCCAGCAATTAGCCCGCTGCTACGGAATCTCGGTAAATGCGCTTCTACGTCGTGAGGCCGTGCACACGGACCTGGTTCCACGATTCCGAAAGATGCAGGAAGTGGAGAACGCCCATACCGTCGAAGCTGTGCAGTTGTTTAATAATCTGATCAAGGCAGACGTCGAGCTGGAGAACCTGCTCGGCATTACTCGACGTAATTACCCACCCGCTCGAGGAATCAACCACGGCGACGTTGTATCGCTCGCGGAGAAGCATGCTGTAGAATTGCGCGATTGGCTTGGGATCGGCCTGGGTCCGGTTTCTGACATCTTCTCTCTTATCGAGTTCGATATAGGTATTCGACTGTATCAGCGACGCCTTGCTTCCAACTCAAAGGTTGCGGGCCTTTTTACTTTCGATGAACAAGTCGGAGCCTGCATTTTACTCAATGCAAACCACCCACTGTCACGACGCGTCCAGTCTGCGGCACACGAACTTGGGCATTTCTTCGGAACTCGCGGAACGCCCGAAGTACTCGAGGAAGATGAAAGATTTTTGTCACGCGAGGAGCGTTACGCGAATGCCTTCGGTCGTGCATTCCTCTCACCAGTCGACAGTTTTACGGAAAGTTTTCGCCAACTGAAGGAAATTACCGGCAGGACGACTCGGCGTCTCATCATTCTTCTTGCTCACCAATACAATATCTCGCGCCAGGCATGCGTACTGCGGCTTGAGGATTTAGGGCTTGCGAAGAAAGGCACTTGGGAGTGGTTCGAGCACAACGGCAGGATCACCGACCAACAGGCCCGGGAGGTGCTTGGTGACGCGGCAGATCGAAATGATCCGGCAAAGGGCGACGCTGACAGGCTTGTTTCGCACCGAACGAGTCTGATGGCGCACGCAGTCTGGAAGCGAGAACTCATGTCGGAAGGCCAACTCGCAGAGCTCCTTGGGGTAGGCCGTGCGGAACTGCGTGCGATTGTTGATCAGATCGAATTTGAGCAAGGCGAAAGTGATGAGCTTCTCAAGCTCCCTGGTTGATTTCCGCGACCCGTTGGTTCTCGATGCGAGTGTGCTCGTGAACCTCCACGCTTGTAGAAACGGTGAACGTATTCTCGCAATCTTACCCAATGTCATGGTTGTGCCGGAGATCGTCGCCGATGAACTGAAGCATGAAAGGAGCCGTCGAGGCGGTGAGTACTCGTTCCTAGACTCCATCTCAGCAGATGGACTTGTGATGGTCGAGGGGTTAACTGACGCTGAATACGTCATCTTTCGTAAGCTTACCTCTTCCTCACCCTCACTTGGCGATGGTGAAGCCGCGACGATCGCAATAGCTGCTTCCAGGCGGTACCTGCCCATCATTGATGATCGAAAGGGACGAACTCACGCTGAATTCATTCTCGGAGATCGAACGCCAGCTTGGTCATTGGAAGCTTTCAGGCATCCAGCTGTCATCGAAGCGCTCGGAGACGAAATCGCCATCCAGTCGCTTTACTTTGCTCTTCGAAACGGCCGAATGCGAATACCGCCCGAGAGCGTGAATGATGTGATCGGCCTCATTGGCGAGGATCGAGCACGCGAATGCACGTGCTTGCCGAGATATCGAGAACGGTTTGGAGTGTCAGCTCAAGGAAGTAGATCGCCCTGATTGGGATTCCCGCGCTTTCTTGGCTTTCTCAAGGCGACAGCACCACCACGGGGCGGACGCTCGGCTAGTGCCGTCGTGACAGGAGCGGTCTCATTGGCGGCCGCCGCTGCCGTCGCTACATCGGCGGCGCTGACGAGTGGACGGGCACAGATCTCATCGAGCAACTGTGACTGCTCTGGCTCGAGCGCGACGAGGGAGCCGAGGATGTGCAGCAGGTCGATCAGATCCGTGGTGTACTCGGCAACCCAGTGGTCCGGCTGAATATCTCCAAGCGGCGAAGGCTTCCGTCGATCTCCCATGAGGGGACGCTCGCGGTCGCGCTTGCGGTAGCTGAACCACTGCTTGATGACCTGCTTGCCGGATACCTCGTAGTTCCAGACCTCGGGGGCGACGTTGTCGATGTAGCCGGTACCGATGCTCAGTCGGCGCGCGATGGCGTCGTAGGTGAGGTTGTCCGGCATCGCTTCAGGGGTGGACGGAATCGCGCCAGCGCGCGAGTATACCGGTGCCGCGGGACCGGTCAGGCGAGGCGAACCAGCAGGGCACCCATTCGCGACATTGATGAAGCGCTCGCCGTAGGTGTGGAGCCAGATGACCCGGCGACCGAGCTTCACGGCTTTGTCGAAGAGTGCGGCATCCTCGGTGAGGGGAATGCGAAGACCGGGGCGGACGAGGTCGCTCGCGAAGCGCGTGGTGAAAGCTGGATGAGCGGCCACTGCGGCGATGTAGGCGAGGAGGTCGGGGCCGTCGACCGGTTTACTGAGCCTGGATGTCAGGAGATTTCGCAGGCCCTGCGACACGTTCGACTCGCTCGCGGTCGAGTTGGTCCAGAGCGGGTAGGTGCGGCCTCCTCGGCCGTTGTAGTGATGGAGGTCGACCATCACGCCCGAGAATGTGAGCGCAGGGCCGGCCGACGGTGAACGGTCTTGGGGAGCGGTCAGGAACACCTGCGAAGGCGAGTAGCCTTCCCAGAGTGTCGGATTCGGCCGGTTGATCAGACGATAGTCAGGGATGATCCACTGGCGATCAAAGGATCTGAATGCATATCGCACGGGGGCAAGAGCGTCCCCATCGTCTACGGCCACCGCAATCGGCCGATGCGGATGCCCTGCGAGCCCGGAGGAGAACACGCGCTTCGAGTGACGGTCGCCCGGCTCTCCATTGCGAAGGTGTGGATGAAATAGCGCCTCCTTCCTGTCCATCGGCGCGCCTCGCAGCGCCTCCCACCGACGCTCAAGCGATTCTTTGTCCGGAGCGATCACCCACGTCCGCCCGGGCATCACGCCAGATCCGTTGTAGACGAAGAAGTCATCAAGCGCCGGATAGCTGCTCCATTCCCCAGTTGACGCGGGCAGAAATGGCGCGCGCCATTCTGTTGAACAGACCTGCCAGTCAGCATCGTCGAGCGAGACTTTGGACAACGCTGCGAACTTGTCGCGACGATGCCCTTCGGGCAGCGCTCGGTAACGCACCGTGGCTGGTATTGTGGTGTTGCTAGACGGTGACCGCGACGCCATCACGATACACACTGGCTGCTGCACACCCTCAAAGATCCGTGTGTTGACCTCCGGCTGGTGTCCTTCGGGCGAGCAATTGATGATCCAGACCTCATCTGCCGTGCGTCGCAGATAATCTCGCATACGTTCAAACCCCGGTCCATTGAGGAAACCAGCCACCGTGATGAAGCTCACGATCCCATGGTTCGCGGCCTGGTCGGAGTCGAACACCTTCCAGGTCGCCCATCGCCAGAAGTAGACGTAGAGGTTACGCAGGTGCTTGGTGTGCGTGCTCACATTCCACGCGGCCGGCGGGATCCAGTCGAGCAGCGGTGCCGGATGATTCGCGCCGCCGCTCTCCACCCACCCTCCCATTCCCTTCGCCTTTTCTTTGTAGGGAGGGTTGCCCAGTACCACCGTGATCGGCACCTCGCGCTTGATGCGGTTCGCGTTACGCCGCGACTCGGCAATGGGCTGGTAAATCGCGCCGAGATTCTCCTGCTCCATCCATGGGTTGGCCAGCGTATCGGTCACGAACATGCGCAACGCTTCGCGCGGCGGCGCCCCCGTCAATTCGTGCAATTCTGCAACGATGCGAAGCTGGGCCACGGCGTAGGGCCCGAGTTGGAGCTCAAACGCGATGAGGCGCTTTACCGCCGCGTCTATCGCAGCCGGTACGGCTCCGGCTCCTTCGGATTGTTCGACCTCGCTCGCTATACGACGCAGCACACCGAGCAGATAGGTGCCGGTCCCAGCCGCAGGGTCGGCGATTGTGACGTTGGGTGCAGCAAGACCGCGGGGTAGTGCGAACCGAGCGCGGAGCGCATCGTGGACTATGCGGACCATTGCTTCGACCACCGGCGGCGGCGTGTAGTATGAACCTGTCTGTTTGCGCAGCTTGTTGTCGTAGACTCCGAGAAAGTCTTCATAGAAGTAAAGCCACGCGTCCGGCTCACCTTTGCTGATCTTCTCCCAGTGCACGACGTCGAGTACGCGCGCTAGTGTTCCGATCGAGGTGGCGAGCGTCCGCTGATTCTCGGCGTTGTCGGTGAGGAGCCTCAGCGCAGTGCCGATCAAGGAGTCGGTTTGGCCAAGCTGCTTCGCGACCGCGTCCAAGCCTTTGCTGAGCTCGAGTCCCCGCGCTCGCGCGACGAGGAGACCGAACGTCACCGCCTGGGCGTATCCGTCGGCGAAATGTGCATCGGAGGCGTCCGGGAAGAGCAACCGTCGCCAGTCGGTCGCGAGCGAGGTGAGCGCTGGGCTACCTCGCTCCATCTGTTCGACGACCTCGTCGCGGAGTAGGCGGCAGAGACGGGCGGTGAGTTCGGCGAGCTGTTTCGCCGTGCGCGGTGGGAGCGGCTCCCAGCGGAGGAAATCCTCAACGATCGCCTGAAGATCGCTCTCCGCCGCGAGCGACGCACCCGACGAGGCAACATCTCCCTTTAAACGGACAATTTTTCCGACGAGCTCACCGTTGCGCCAGAGTGAAAACTCGTTGCCGTCTGTGTACATCAAATTCGGGATCGACTGAAGCTTCTCCCACTGCGCGCGGTCGTGCTTGTCCTTGAAGCGACGCGGGTCGGCTCCTTTCCCTGGAGCCTTCAGCTCAAGGAAGCCAACCAGCGCGCCGTGGGCTGTGACAGCGTAGTCCGGTCTTGTCTTTAGATCACTGAGCGATGACTCGCCGACGGCTACGACGGTGTCACCGACGAAGCCTGACAGAAGAGCGAGATCCAGAAGAAGCGCCTCCAAGGGTGCTCGGATCTGGTCCTCAGGCTCCCCCGATGCGGCGGGGTTCGAGAGCTTGCTCGTGGCCGAGAGGCCATACCGGCTGACTACATCAATGAGCGTCGGCGTTGCTGGCATCGAGTGTGACGAGAGGATCGTCGAGACCATGAGCGCGTTGCGCGCAGACAGGTAAGATGCGCTCAGGGACCTGTAACGGCAATCTCCTGCCTGAGCTCGTCACTGAATGACCCGTGCCAATGTCCCACCTCCCACTCGTAGCACACCTACGAAAGGTGTCTACGGAAGCGGGGACAGCTCAGGTGGCGCGGGGCACGTAGGGTCGGCGACCACACCGTCGACAGGGCCTTTCGCCCTACGCTGCCGCGAGGGGCGGGTGGAGTGGTCCATGCTGCCCAATCGGTCTTAGCGGAATCACGATGTATTCGCGGTTGCCCGCAGGTGTATTGCTGGTCACTTGGGCAGAACTTTCTTAGATCTTACGGGCTTCGAAGCCGAACGAGGCCAGCGCCCAAAAGTCGAGCATCGCGATCGTTCGACTGCAAGATCGAAATCAGATCTTGCTCATCCCGTGGCCATTTGGGATCATTCTTGATCCTACCCGCGATACTCTTCAAACGCTTGTCCTTTGATACATACAGACGATCGAGTGCATCCCGTTCTGCTGGAGTCAGGGCCTGGAGATTCATGAGAGACAGTGATGGAGTGGCGACGTCGATGAACGCTATGCAGGTATGTAAAACTCCAATAAACCAGACCGATCTAACCCGCACTATGCAGGTCCGATCGGTCGAACTATCCCCATTCTACGCCCCACGAAACACTCCGCAAGTCCCTGTCCCTCCAAGGCTTGCACAGATATGCCGATACCCGGATCCGCAGTCAGGCCGGTCTACCTAGTCCCCCCCACCCCACCGCCAACCGCCACACCTGCGTCACCAGAAAACACACCGTGAACCCCAGCCCCAGCGGCAGCGCCGCCGCCAGCGCCGTCCACCGCCAGCTGTTCGTCTCCTTGTAGATCGTATACAGCGTCGTCGAACACGGATTGTGCAGCAGCGAGAACAGCATCACGTTCACGCCCGTCAGCGCGGTCCATCCCGCCGCCCGCAGGAGCTCGCCCACCTCGGCGGGATTGTCCAGCTCGAACATCACGCCGTCGCCCGGGCCCACGCCCGCCATCCGCGCCGTCAGCACGGTCAACATGAGAATGCTGGGAATCACGATCTCGTTCGCCGGAATCGCCACGACGTAGGCCAGCAGGATCACCCCGTTGAGCCCCACGAGCAGCCCGAGCGGTGTCATCCAGCCCACCAAGTGCGCCGCGATCGGCGCGCCCCCGAGACTGACGCATGAGCACTTCGCGCTTGAAGCGCTCGATGCTCAGCCCCTCGAGCAGCTCCGGCGCCAGCACCTTGACGACGACCCGGCGGTCCAGCGACCGCTCACGCGCGAGGTAGGTGCGCGACATGCCGCCGCCCCGAGCTCCGATTCGAACGTGTAGATGCTCGAGGCGCGCTCGAGACGCGCGCGGAAGTTGTCGCTCATGCGGGTCGGCCGGGGGAGGGGACGCCCGCTTACCAGAACTGCCGACGCACACCGGTCACGATGAGCGACAACGGGATGCCGCTCCCGTCCACCAAGGGCACCCGCCTGCTTCCATTGCCCCCGGTCTGTCAGGCGGCGCCCGGCATGGCACTCGCTGGTCGAACGGCGAGCAGGTCATCGTCGCGAACCGCGCGTACATCATCGGCAGACAACAGTTGCAGCGCTTGAGTGCGCCCCGCTGCCGTCACGAATTCCACTTCGAACATCTCTTGGTCGTGCACATGGACCACCGCGCCGAGATCCCCGGCGCGCAGATCGGCTTCCGGTACGTCACGCGTCAGGACGACGGTATCAAGTTCACGAATCGCGGTCATGCGCTCCCTCCCGGATACGCTGTCACGAGGCGGGGCGCTTCGTGCTCGCGGCTGATGATCCAAACGGTCACCAGTGAAGCAATCGCCCCATTCAGTCCCTGTAAACTACCCCGAACGACGAACTTCTGCCCATAGGGCGTCCGAGGCTGCTCTTCGGCTTCTCCGGCCAGTGCATGGTGCTGCAGCGCTTCTTGCAACGCACCCCACGTGAGTTGGTCGAAGCCCAACGCACGGAAGAACCGCGCCTTCGCGCGTCCCACGGGGTGATCCATCGCGAGCAAGTATTCGCGCACCTTGCGCGAATCAACGACCGCACGCTCGGCGTTCGGGAGTTTCATGCGATGGAGTAGCTATGGTTCGCCCGCCTGACGCCAATCGGCTCGCCTCGCCCGACCCGCCCTTCACGGATCAGGCTGGTCAATCTCATTCTACCCCGCGGCAGAAAGGCTGCAAGTGCTTCCAGGGCAGCGGTTTGCGCAGATAGCATGATACGCACACCGGCAGCCGATCGGTCGACCCCATTCCCCAACACCCGTCCTCAGCAGGTGCGTCGCGATCGGCGCGTCCCCGAGACTGATGCATGAGCACTTCGCGCTTGAAGCACTCGATGCTCAGTCCTTCGAGCAGCTCCGGCGCCAGTGACGTGACCCCGGAAACCTGATCCAGGCTGCATGTTAGTCCCAGCCCGAGGGG
>CAZUKU010000030.1:0-54193 GCA_964621045.1 uncultured Gemmatimonas sp. | reverse complement strand
CAGCACGTGTAACCCACTCACCCTGCCTCACACACAGAAAAACGGATAGGCCCCGAGGGTGCCTGATACTCCTGCCTCCAAGGCCGGACACCGCTGTTCCAGGCACCATCGCGGAGGCCGCCAGGAGCGCCAACGCCGACCAAGGGGCCCGAGTCGCAAGTACTCTCGAGACTCGAGGCTAAAGACCCGCCGCTTGCGACCTCGTGCGGCCGATCTCGCTCCCCGCACCACCGCCCGCAACGAGCCCCCCGATCCCGGCGTGCAACACCGCAACTCCGCTACATTCCGGAATGGACCCCCGCGCCGCGTCCCACGTGCTCACGCAGATCGCCACGCTGCTCGAACTCCACGGCGAATCGGCCTTCCGCGTCCGCGGCCTCCAGGCCGCCGCGCGCACGATCGGCTCCCTCACCGCCCCGGAGCTCGCCGCCGCCCTCGCGCCCGCCGATGTCCCGCTCGAGGGCGTGGGCCCCGAGGCCCTGGCCATCGTCCGCGAACTGGCCGAGACCAACAGCGCCCTCCTCCTCGAAACCCTGCAGGAGGAAACCCCGGAAGGGCTGCTCGAAATGCTCCGCGTCCCCGGGCTCGGTCCCGCGCGCATCCGCGTGATCCACGACCGACTGCACATCGAGACGCTGCACGAGCTCGAACAGGCCGCGGCCGACGGCCGGCTCGCCGCCCTTCCCCGCTTCGGAGAACGCACCGCCGAACGCATCACGCTCGGCATCGCCGCGCTGCGCGAAGCCGGTGCATTCGTGCTGTACGACCACGGACGCGCCGAAGCGGAGCGGCTGTGCACCGTCATCGCGGCGCATCGCGATGTGCTCGAGATCGCCATCGCCGGCTCGGTCCGCCGCCGGTGCGACGTGGTGCGTGATGTCGATCTCGTGGCCGCCGTACGCGGCTCGCCATCGGTGGTGGCCGCCACGCTCGCGCACACCGAGGGCGTGCGCGACGTGATCGGCGGTGGCGGCCGCACGGTCACGCTCCGCTTCGCCAACGGCACGCGCTGCGATGTGGCGTGCGTGCGTCCCGAGCAGTTCGCGCTCGCGCTCTGGCGCGCCACGGGCAGCGAATCCCACGTGCGCGCGATCACCGCATATGCTGCGACCCGCGGCTTCACGCTCGCCGGCGACGAACTGCGCGATGCGCAGGGCACGCTCCGCCCCGTGCGCACCGAAGCCGACCTCTATCATCATCTCGGACTCGACGAGATCGCCCCGGAGCTCCGCGAAGGCACCGACGAGATTTCGGCCGCCGCCGAACACACGCTGCCCGCGCTGCTCGTCGAACACGACCTCGCGGGCGCGCTGCACTGCCATTCGCACTACTCCGACGGCGGCGCGGCCATCGCCGACATGGCCGCGGCCGCGATCGCGCGCGGCTGGCGCTATCTCGGCGTATCCGATCACTCGCAGTCGAACACGTACGCGGGCGGGCTCTCGCGCGACGCGGTGCTGCGCCAGCACGACGAGGTCGACACGCTCAACGCCGGCTACGCCGCCCGCGGCATCGACTTCCGCCTGCTCAAGGGGATCGAAGCCGACATCCTGCCGTGCGGTCGCGTGGACTACGACGCGAGCGTGCTCGACCGCTTCGATTTCGTGATCGCGTCCGTACACACGCGCTACGGCATGAACGAACGGCAGATGACCGACCGCGTGCTCAAGGCGCTCGACGATCCGCACGTCACCGTGCTCGGCCACCCCACGGGCCGTCTGCTGCTCACGCGCGAACCGTACGCGATCGACATGGACGAGATCATCGCACGCGCCGGCGCCGTGGGCGTGGCCGTGGAGCTCAACGCCGACCCGCACCGGCTCGACATCGACTGGCGGCTCTGCCGCCTCGCGCGCCGGCACGGCACGCTCGTGTCGATCGGCCCCGACGCCCACTCGCCGCAGGGGCTCGATCACATCACGCTCGGCGTGGGGATGGCGCGCAAGGGATGGCTGTCGTCGCGGAACGTGCTCAACACGCGGTCGGCGGACGCCGTGCTCGCCTTCGCGCGGGCGCGTCGTGAGGGCCGGCAGCCGGCCGATGTGCTCGCGGCGTTCGATCTCCCCGACGCAACGGCGCATCGCGCCGCCGCCGGCTGATGGCGCGTGGAGGCAGCGGTTCCCCGCGGCAGCCGCTTTCGCAGCGCAAGCCGTCGCGCGGCGTCAGGCCGCCCGCGGGCAAGCCGGCCGGAAAGCCCACAGTGGAGCAGGCACCCAGGAAGCGGTCTCCAACAAAACGGTCCACCGTGAAGTCGACCGGCCAGAAGCCGTCGCAGAAAGCACCGCCCGTGGCGCGCGCCCCGCGCACCGTGGCCGACCGGAAGCACGTGGCGCAGGTGGTGCTGGCGGAGCTCGAGCGCGAGTACCCCGGCGCCCACTGCGAGCTCGACCATGCGAATGCGTTCGAGCTCCTCTGCGCCACGATCCTGTCGGCGCAGTGCACCGACGCGCGCGTGAACATGGTGACGCCCGCGCTGTTCGCGCGCTGGCCCGATGCCGCGTCGCTCGCGGCCGCCGCCCAGGAGGAGGTGGAGGAGGTCGTGAGGACCACCGGTTTCTTCCGCAGCAAGGCGAAGAACCTGATCGCCATGGCCGGCGCGCTGGTGGACCGGCACGGCGGCGAGGTGCCGCACACGATCGACGACCTGGTGCAGCTCGCCGGTGTGGGGCGGAAGACGGCCAACGTGATCCTCGGCAATGCGTTCGGCATCAACGACGGGATCGTGGTGGACACGCACGTCCAGCGGCTGAGCCGACGTCTCGGGCTCACCCGGGAAGCCGACGCGGTGGCGATCGAGCGCGCCCTGATGCCGCTCTTTCCGCGTGAGAAGTGGGCGCTGCTCAGCCACCTGCTGATCTGGCACGGCCGGCGGGTGTGCGACGCCCGCAAGCCCCGGTGCGAGGCGTGCGTGGTGGCGCACGTGTGCCCATCGGCGCAGATCACGGTCTGAACCGGGCGCCGCCGCCCGGGGAGGCGGTGGACGTTCCCTGTGCGCCGCTTCCACGGTATAATTCGGATTCACCCTGAACCCTGCGTGTCGTGCCCAAACTGGCCACTTTCGAGACCAATCGCGGAACCTTCGTCGCCGAGCTCTATCCGGCCGAGGCCCCGAAGACCGTCGCCAACTTCGAGAAGCTGTCGAACGACAAGTTCTACGACGGCGTGAAGTTCCACCGGGTGATCCCGGAGTTCGTCATCCAGGGGGGCGATCCGCTCTCCCGTGATCTGCCGGAAGGCGACCGTCGCGTGGGGACGGGCGGCCCGGGGTACAAGATCCCGTGCGAAACGGCCGGCAACCCGCATACGCACAAGCTGGGCGCGCTGTCCATGGCGCATGCCGGCCGCGACACGGGGGGCAGCCAGTTCTTCGTGGTGCTCAGCGAGGCCAACACGCGGCACCTGAACGGCGTGCACACGGTGTTCGGCCTCGTCACCGACGGGATCGACGTAGTGCAGCAGATCGGCCCCAACGACGTGATGACCTCGGTGCGCGTCGCCGACGTCGACTGATCCTCCCCCTGCCCTTCCTCGTCTCATGAGCAACCACGCCCCTGCCCACGGCTCCGACATGGGAGCCGCCTTCGCCGGCCTGATCGGCGGCGCCATCTTCATCGCGATCGTCGTCTACGCCCTGGTGGTGTGGACGAACAAGCGGTTCGACGCCCACGAGGGCGATCACGCCGCGCGACCCGTCGCCGAGTCGGTGCGGGTCGCCTGACGGGCGCCGCCGCGGCCCGGGCTCGCTGATTCCATGTCCGCCGTCGAGCCTCCGGTCCGCGGGTGGCTCCGTCTGGAGGGCGGGGTGCTGCTGGGCGCGGCCGTGGCGGCCTATGCCGGGCTCGACGGCGGCTGGGGGCGGTTCGCGCTCCTCTTCTTCGTGCCGGACATCGCGTTCGCAGCCTACCTGGCCGGGCCGCGGATAGGCGCGGCGGTGTACAACCTGCTGCACAGCTACGCGCTGCCGCTGGGGCTCGTGGTGGCGGCCGAGGTGATGGAGGACGTGGGGGTCCTGCTCGCGGCGCTGGTGTGGCTGGCGCACATCGGGTTCGACCGGCTGCTGGGGTACGGGCTCAAGTACCCGACGGGGTTCCAGGATACGCACCTGGGGCGGATCGGGCAGCGGCGGTGGACGGCGGAGTATGCGGTGCCGGCGCGGATCGTGGGGGAGAGGGGCGACGGGGCTGAGAACGATGGGCCGTCGAGAACGACGGGCGATCAGGAGCGGGACAGGGAGCCGGTGACGGATAACCGGTAACCGGTCCGGCCTCGGGCGGCGGTTACCCGTTCCCTGTCACCCGTTCCCCGCTCCGCCACCGATTGCCCTCGCCCCTTAACACCCGCCCTCCCCCACCGTCCACCAGTCATGTCCCTCTCCCGTCCGGCCGCCCTGGCCCTGATGGAGTCCTGGACCGCCAGCGACTCTCTCCGTGCTCACATGCTGGCCGTCGAGGCCGCCATGCGCGCCTATGCCGCCCGGTTCGGCGAGGATCGCGAACTCTGGGGTATAACCGGGCTCCTGCACGATTTCGACTACGAGCGCTTCCCGAACGCGGAACAGCGTGCCGATGTCGAACACCCGGCCGAGGGCGTGCGCCACCTGCGCACGCTCGGCGTGGACGAGACCGTCTGTCGCGCGATCCTCGCCCATGCCCCCTACACCGGCACCCCCCGGGACTCGCTGCTGGCGAAGACGCTTTTCGCCTGCGACGAGCTCACCGGCCTGCTGACGGCGTGCGCGCTCGTGAAGCCGGGGCGCTCGCTGCACGAGGTCGAGGTGCCCGGGGTGCGGAAGAAACTCAAGGACAAAGCCTTCGCGCGTGGAGTGAGTCGTGACGATATCGTGGCCGGAGCCGCAGACCTGGGGATCACCCTGGACGAGCACATCGCCTTCGTCCTGGACGCCATGCGCGCGGAATCCGCGGCCCTGGGGCTTGACGGACGGCGGGTCACTACTTCCGGATCCGCCGGATCTTCAACGCCGTTACCGGGAGGCGCGTAAGCCGGATGCAACCACCGTCACGCATGACTACCGCCATCCTCCCGCTTCCGCACGCGACCGGTACGCCGGTCTCCGGCGCCGATCGTTTCGGTGTCGGCGGAGGGCGCGTGGCTGACCGGATCACGAACGGGACCGATCCGGCACCGACCCTCGGGGTCACGGGTGCACCCGCCGATGTCCGGCTGGTGGATCCGGCGGTCGCCGGCACGATATCCGACGCGTCGGCGGAGCGGGCACTCGTGCTCGCGGCGCAGGCGGGCGACGAAACGGCGTTCGCGGGACTGGTGCAGCGGCATCAGCGGCGGGCGTACGCGGTCGCGCGGTCGATCGTGCTCACGCACGACGACGCGGAGGACGCGGTGCAGGAAGGATTTCTGCATGCGTGGCGGGCGCTGGAGCGGTTCCGTCCGGAACAGGCGTTCGGCGCGTGGTTGCATCGGATCGTGGCCAATGCGGCGCTCGACATCGCGCGACGCAAGAAGGTGCGGGACGCCGACGAGCTGTCGGAGTCGGTGTCGTCACCGTTCCACGATCCGGCGATCCGTGCCGAGCTGCGCAGGCGGCTTGGCGATGCGATGGCACATCTGCCGGAGCGTCAGCGGGCCGTGCTGGTGCTGCACGACGTGGAAGGATACAAGCATTCGGAGATCGGACGGACGCTCGGCATTCCCGAGGGGACGGCACGATCGGACCTGCATCATGCCCGGGCGGCGCTCCGGCGGCTGCTGGGCAATCTGCGGAGAGACACATGAAGAACACTGCAAGGCGTGCTTCGGCCGATCGAAGCCCCATCGAGGATCCGGAACTGACGACGGTACTGCGCGCGCTGTACGCTGCGCCGGCCGACGACGGGTACTGGACCGGTCTCGAAGGGCGCATCATGGCGCGTCTTCGTCGGGCCGAAGAGCAGGGCGAGTGGTGGGGCGTCTTCGCCGAGTGGCGCGCGGCGGGGCTGGTGGCGGCGGGGCTCATGCTCACGCTCGCCGGCGCGGCGCTGTGGAAGGAATACAGGATGGAGTCCGAGGCCTCGCAGCTCGCGGCCGGTGCGGCGCACTGGACCGTGTTCGACGGGCCCACGGACGACATGACGATCGCGTTCTCCGTGCCGGGCTCTCGCGCGCGCACGTCCGGTGCATCCGACCGGTACATGTTCACCGCCGAGCCCTGAGCTCGCACGTACTCCCGTGACTACTTCCCGATCGAAGTCCGTGGCCCTGGCGTTCCTGCTGGGCGCCTTTCTCACCGGCGGCGCCAGCGGCTTCGCCGCCGGTCGGTCCACCGGGACGGCCCGGAAGGATCCGGCCGTCGTTCCGGCGCCGTCGTCCGAGTCGCCCTACAGCAACATGGCCCGGGAGCTCGCGCGGGACCTGAATCTGTCGGACGACCAGACCGCCGTCGTGGACTCGATCTTCCGGTGGCGCAAGGAGCGCTACGACGACATCATGCTGCCGGTCCGCCCCGCGCTGGGGCTCGTCCGGGACAGCGCGCGCGCGCTCATCGAGCAGCGGCTCGATGCCACGCAGCGCGAGGCTTTTCACAATCTGCTGAAACGCACGTCGAGCCCGCCGGCCGACAGTGCCCAGGCTTCCAAGGAGCGCTGACCGCGTGACAACCCGATTCTCCTTTCTTGCCGCGGCCTGTGTCGCGGGTGCCTTCGTCGTCCCGTCCGGCAGCGCCCTGCGCGCCCAGGGGGGCGACGATGCACGGCCGATCTCGCTCGAGAGCGCGGTCGACGCCGCGCAGCGCAATCTGCCGGCGGCCGTGCAGGCACGCGGTGCCATGCGGACCGCCGCGGCGCAGCGGCGCAGCGCCGTCGGCGCCTATATGCCGTCGCTGAACATGAGCATGTCCACGGGACGCCAGCAGGGCGCCCAGTACTTCCAGGGCAACCTCGTGCCGCTCACCGGCAATCCGTGGAGCTACAACAACAGCCTGAACTCGAACCTCGAACTGTTCGACGGCGGGCGCCGGCTGCATGAGCTGCGTCGCACCTCGGCGCAGCTCGAGGCCGCCGACGTCTCCGCGATCGCCACGCGGTACGACATCGCGCTCCAGGTGAAGCAGCAGTACTACGCCGTGCTCGCCGCCCGGGAAACGGAAGCGGCCGCCCGCGCGCAGCTCGAGCAGTCGCAGGCCCAGTTGCAGGCCGCGGCCGCCCGGGTGGGCGCCGGCGCGGCCACCAAGTCCGACTCGCTGCGGGCCGTCATCCTGGTGGGGAACGCCCAGCTCGCGATCCTCACCGCGCAGAACGATCTGCGCGTGGCGAACGCGGCGCTCACGCGGCTCGTGGGCTCGGATGTGCCGCTCACGGCGCAGCCGTCGGATACCGCGCAGCTTCCCGACGAAGCCGCCCTCCCCGACGTCGTGGAGCTCGAGCGCATGGCCATGCGCGGACCGGCCGTGGAAGCGGCCGAAGCCAACCTCACGGCCGCCCGCGCCGGCCGGCGCAGCACGCGTACGCAGTACCTGCCCACGGTCTCGATGTCGCTCGGCTACTCGCTCAACGAAGCCAGCCAGGCATTCACCGGCGGCAACCTCCTGCTCTTCGGCGAGCGGGCGCCCTCGCGTCAGCAGTACAACTTCAACTTCTCGTATCCGATCTTCAACAACTTCACCCGCGAAACCCAGCAGGTGAACGCGGCCGTGGCGCTCAGCAACGCCGAAGCCGTGGCACGCGACGCGCAGCTCACCGCGCGCCAGACGCTCACGCAGCAGCTCCGCGCGCTGCAGACGGCCGCGGCGCGCGTGCAGGTCCAGCTCGCGTCCATCGAAGCCGCCGAGGAGGATCTCCGCGTGCAGCAGCAGCGGTATCAGCTCGGCGCGTCCAACGCGCTCGATCTGCTCACGTCGCAGACGCAGCTCACCTCGGCCCGGACCGCGCTCATCCAGGCCCGCCTCGACGCGCGCGTGGCCAAGGCGCAGCTCGAAGCCCTGATCGGACGGGATCTCCCGTGATCATGACCATGACCAACGCCGCGACCCGCCTCGGGTCCGTTCTTCAGGAGTATCGTTTCGTGAAACGACCGTTCGCTCTCGCGCTTGGCGCGACTCTCGTACTCGGCGCCTGCGGCAAGAAAGCCGAGACGGCGGCGCCGATCGGCAAGGTCGCCGTGGAACGGCGCGACATCATCGTCGATGCGCAGGCCACCGGCACCGTGGAGCCGATCGAGATCGTGGAGGTCAAGTCGCAGGCGTCCGGCCTCGTGCTGCAGATGCCCGTGGAAACCGGCACGCACGTGCAGCCCGGCGATCTCATCGTGCAGATCGATACGCGCGATCTCACGAACCAGCTCGAGCAGGCGCAGGCCGACCTCCGCTCCTCCGAAGCCTCGCTCGAGGTGGCGAAGGCGCAGAAGGATCGTTCCGACGAACTGTACAAGGGCCGCATCATCACGGCGCAGGAGAACGAGCAGGCCAACCTGCAGTACACGCAGGCCCAGGCCAACGTGATCCGCACGCGCACCAGCGTGAACATCGCCCAGCAGCGCCTCGACGAAGCGCGCGTCACCGCGCCGGTCGCCGGCACCGTGATCGCCAAGACCGTCGCGCTCGGCCAGGTGATCCAGTCGGCCACGAGCGTGATGGGCGGCGGCACCACGATCGTCACCATGGCCGATCTGTCGCGCGTGCAGATGCGCGCGTTCATGAACGAAACCGACATCGGCAAGATCACCGCCGGCCAGGAAGCCCGCGTGGTGGTGGACGCCTTCCCGGATCGCGTCTTCCGCGGCGCGGTGGAGAAGGTGGAACCGCAGGCGGTGGTGCAGCAGAGCGTGACGATGTTCCCCGTGATCATCTCGCTCGCGAACAACGAGCGGCTGCTCCTCCCGGGCATGAACGGCGAGGTCTCCGTGAACGTGGAGCGCAAGCTCAACGTGGTGGCCGTGCCCAACGACGCGGTGCGCAACATGCGCGATGCCGCGGCGTCGGCCGCGATGCTCAACCTCGATCCCGAGATCGTGATGGCCGCGCTGCGCGGCGGCTCGCCCGGCGAGAGCACGGCGCCGGCCGCCGACACCACGCAGGGGCGCGCCGTGGCGCTCGGCCCCGATTCCGCGCCCCGTAACGGTGCCGGTGCACAGCCGGGTGGCCGGAACGGCGCCCCGGGTGGGGCGGGACGCGGCGGCAACGCGGGCCGTGGCGGTGCGATGATGGGTGGCGGCGGACAGGGCGGCGGCGGTCTTGCCGCGCGCCGCAACCCGCAGCCGGCCCGTCAGGCGGTCGTGTTCGTGGTGAACGACAGCGGCGGCTACGAGCCGCGCATGGTTCGCCTCGGCGTGTCCGATTTCGATTATTCCGAAGTGGTGAGCGGCCTGCAGGAAGGCGAAATGGTGGCGTCGCTCGCCATGGCGGCACTGCAGGCGGCGCGCGAACAGCGCAACGCCCGCTTCAACCAGATGGGCGGCGTGCCGGGGCTGCAGCGGCAGGCCACGCCCGCGGGCGGGGCCGGTGGCGGTGGTGGCGGCCCCCCGGGCGGCGGCGGTGGACCCGGCGGTCCGCGCGGAGGATTCTGACATGCTCTGGGGTGAAGTGTTCCGGGTCGCGCTGAGTGCGCTCCGCGCGAACAAGCTGCGCAGTCTGCTCACCATGCTCGGCATCGTGATCGGCGTCAGCGCCGTGATCGCGATGGACGGCATCGGCCGCGGCGCGCAGAAGGCGATCAACGACCGCATCACCGCGCTCGGCACCACCCTGCTCACGGTCAACCCCGGACAGGTGGCGGCCCGCGGCGTGTCGTCGGAAACCGACCGCGCCCGCCTGCGCATCCGCGACGCCGAGGCACTCATCGCGAACGCCTCGGTGATCAAGGCCGTGCAACCCGAGATGAACCGGCAGTTCCAGATCCAGTACATGAGCAGCAACACCAGCACGCAGGTGCTGGGCACCACGGCCAACTATCTCGAGGTGCGCAAGTTCGAGCTCGAGTACGGACGCATGTTCACCGACCGCGAGGACGAGGGCAAGCAGCGCGTCGTGGTGCTCGGGCCCACGGTGGCCGAAAAGCTCGGCGTGGAGAACATCGCCGCGCTGATCGACCAGCCGGTGCGCATCCGCGGCATCCAGTTCACCGTGGTGGGCGTGCTCAAGTCCAAGGGGCAGACGAACTCGTTCCAGAACCCCGACGACCAGGCGCTGATTCCGCTCCAGACGGCGCGGTTCCGGCTCATGGGAACGGACCGGCTGCGGTCCATCTCCGTGCTCGCGCCCTCGGAGGATTCGATTCCGTACACGATGGCCGAGATCCAGAAGGTGCTGCGCCGCGAACACCGGCTCATGCGCGACACGCCGGACGACTTCGAGATCCGCAACCAGGCCGACTTCCTGAACACGGCCGCGGAAACGAGCCGCGTGTTCGGCTCGCTGCTGGCCGGCATCGCCGCGGTCTCGCTGCTCGTGGGCGGCATCGGGATCATGAACATCATGCTGGTGTCGGTGACCGAACGCACGCGCGAGATCGGCGTGCGCAAGGCGCTCGGCGCCACGGGCGGCAACATCCTGCTCCAGTTCCTGATCGAAGCCGTGGTGCTCTGCCTGCTCGGCGGCCTGATCGGCGTGGTGCTCGGCGGCGGCGGGGCGATCCTGCTCGGCAACCTCTTCAACTGGAACACGCAGCTCAGCACCCAATCGGTGGTGATGGCGTTCGCCTTCTCCGCCACGGTGGGCGTGCTGTTCGGCGTGTGGCCGGCGCGGCGCGCGGCCAAGCTCGATCCGATCACGGCGCTCCGCTACGAATGACGCATGTCCGCGGCGGCCGCGACCCGGCCGGCCGCGGACCCGCACTGCACGAATCGACGGGGGTACTGCATCTTGCAGTGCCCCCGTCGTCGTATCAGGTGGTATCATCCGGAGAAGCCCGTGTCCCGACCTCTTCCCTCCTTCCTCTCGCTGCTCGCCCTGTCCGCCGCGATCTGTGCGCCCGTGGCCGCGCAGACGGCGCAGACGGGCGCGCTCGAGGGACGGGTCACGGTCGCCGACGGACGCGTGGTGGCGAACGCCGTCGTGACGATCGAGCAGACGGGCGGCGCCCACCCGCGCGCCGCCCGCTCCGACGAATACGGCACTTTCCGCATCCCGTTCCTGCCGCCGGGGACCTACGCGGTGACCGTGCGGCTCATCGGCTATCGCCCCGTCACGCACGAGGGCATCCCGATCCGCGCGCTGGAAGTCACCCCGCTCACGGTCGTGCTCACGCCGGCTCCCGCGGAGCTGGATACGGCCACGGTGCGTGCCGACCGGATCCCGGTCGTCGCCCGCACCACGGAGTTCACATCGTCGATTGCTGCGCGGGAACGGGAGCTCCTCCCCGCCCCGCGCGACGCGAATGCGCTGATCGCCTTCACGCCGGGCGCGCGTCCGGGCCAGATCTTCGGCGGGTCCACCACGCAGGCCAACCTGTATCAGTTCGACGGCGTGACGGTGAATCAGCCGGGGCGCGGTGGTTCGTTCCTGCTCCCCAACGTGGACTGGATCGAGGAATTCAAGGTCATCGGACCGGGGGCGGGCGCGGAGTACGGCAACTTCCAGGGCGGCCTCGTGAACATCGTCACGAAATCGGGCTCCAACACCCGGCAGGGGCAGCTTCGCACGTTCTATGAACACCGCGCGCTCGCGGCGCAGGACGTGAACGCATTCGAAAGCGGCATGACGCCCGATCACCGCATCGAGGTGAACGGCGAGTTCCGCGGGCCCATCGTGCGGGACCGGATCTATTTCTATCTCTCCGGCCAGGAAGCGCGGAGCGGCAGCCGCGTGCTGGATCCCGCGCGCGCTTCCGGCACCGGCCTCGCGTGGCTTCCCACGCTGGCCACCCGGCGCGAACAGAAATACTACGGCAAGCTCACATGGCAGACGTCCGAGCGCGACATCGTGAACGTCTCGCTCGGCGTGGACAACGTGTTCCGCGAGCGCGTCGGGCTCACCGGCTACGATGCCGTGGACGCCACGTATCGAGGCCGCTCGCCGAGCCTGTTCTCCCAGGCCAACCTGCAACGCACGCTCGACAGCCGGCGCTCCTTCCAGCTCGGCGTCTCGGGGTACCGCGGCGCCGACGACGAACTGCCCTATCACGGCCCGCGCATGCCGGCCGTGGTGCTGCTCGATGCGCCGAATGCGCCACGATTCGTGAACGCGCTCTACACGCGTCGCAACACGCCCGCGAGTCTCGGGTTCACGGGCGTCTACGACCATCACCTCCACACCGAACGCGGACAGCACCATCTCCGGATCGGCGGCGAGTACGTGGTCGGGCTCTGGCGCGAGCAGCGCACCCGGAACGGCGGTCTCACCTGGTACACGGAAGCCGGCGACGATTTCGATGCGCGGAATCCGGCCACCTGGCGCGAGATCCCGAGCCTCGGCGTCTACGCCACGGCCGACACCGGCGGCCGCATCGATCTCACCGCCGATTCGCGCAACGCCGCGTTCTTCGTGCAGGATTACCTGCGCGTGAACGACCGGCTGTCGATCAGCGCCGGACTGCGCGCGGGCCTCTGGGTCGGGTCCATCGTGCCGGGGAACGGCGGCGGATCGCGCGGCACGCCCACGTTCCAGGCGCTGAGCGCCACCGGCTTCGATCCGCGGATCGGCGCCACGCTGGACGTGTCCGGCAACGGCAGCCTCGTGGCCCGCGCCCACTGGGGACGGTATCACCAGAATCTCTTCGCGCTGTTCTACGACCGCGCCCCCGGCGCGAACGTCTTCACGAACATCGAATACTGCGACTGGAACGACACGGACCGGTCGGTGCTCCCGGAGCTCGGGCGCGCCTACAGCACGGCCGACTTCAACCGGCTGTTCACCTGCTTCGCGGGCGCGAATCTCTTCAACGAAGCACGGGCGATCGAAGGGTATCGCCAGCCGTACATGGATCAGCTCACGCTCGGGCTCACGAAGACCCTCGGCCCCCGTCTCGAAGCCCGCGCGGTCTATCTCACCCGCCGCAACCGGGCGGTGCTCTCGCTCGTGGACCGGAACCTCGACGCCAACTGGGCGCCCATCGTCAACGTCCGGGTGTCGGAAGCGGGCGGGCCGGTGCGGGATCCCGATGGGCGGGACATCGTGCTGCCGGTGGTCTACGTGCGCGCCGACGATCTGCGCGCCCGCCTGAGCGCGGGGGACGTGATTCCGGGCTACGTCGCGTCCGACACGGTCCGGCTCACGTACGACCCGCAGCTCGTGCTCCGGCCGGTGGACGAGGCGGAGCGCGCCTTCGATCAGGTGCAGCTCTCCCTGCAAGGCGACTGGCCGGGCGTCTCGTTCAACGCCGCGCTCGTCTTCACCAACCTCACCGGCAACGTGTTCTCGGTGAACGGGTGGCTCGATCCCGCGGGCGAAGGGAACGGTCCGTTCGTGGACCGCAACACGATGCTCGACTATGCCGGCCGGCTGCCCAACGCCTCGCCGTGGGAGGTGAAGCTGCGCGCGAGCGGACGGCTCCCGTGGGGGTTCGAAGGGGGCGCCTTCTTCACGTACATGTCCGGCGACTTCTGGACGCCCAGCCTGGAGATCTCGCGGGACGTGTCCTTCGCCGCCGAACAGCCCGGCGGGACGGTGCCGCTGGACGAACGCCTGTTCCGGGGGGCGGCGGGGCAGGTCCTGTTCACCGAACCCCGCGGGAGCCGGCAGTTCGGCGGCCGGGCCGATCTCGATCTGCGGCTGCAGCGGGTGTTCCGCGTGGGGGGGAACGACGTGATCGTGGGGGGGGAGGTGTTCAACCTCTTCAACGGCAGTGCGGTCACGTCGCGCAAGGAGCGCGTGAACGATCAGGATCCGGCGGATCCGGCCTCGCTCGCGGGCGCCGTGCGCTTTCGCCAACCGCCCACCATGGTGCGCCTCAACGTGCAGTACCGGCTGTAGCCGACGACGCCCACACGGGCTCGGCCGGGGGGCGGAATTCCGGGTGAACGAAGGCGCCGGTGGCCCTTGAGGGGGCGGGTCGCACAGCGGAGATTGCAGGACACTGGCCGTTCTCCGCGCCGAGCGTCACAGCCCAGGCACGTTCCCACCGGTTCGCCCACCCGATGCCATCACGCCCGTTCCCGCACCGGCCTGCCGCCGGCTTCCGTGGTTCACGCTGTCTCGTCGCCCTGGGCGTCGCCTTCTGCACCCTGCCGATCCACGCCGCGGCCGCGCAGGATCCGCCCACCACGATTGCATCCCTCACCGATACCCTGCGCGACGACCGCGCCTTCTCCTTCACCGCGCGCGGCCCGTACCGGCCGGCCGTTCCCACGCCGGCGTCGCTGCTCGGCTACGAGATCGGCGATCGCAACACGCAGTACAGCGAACAGCAACGGGTCCTCACCGCCATCGCACAGGCCGCGCCGGACCGCGTGCGTGCCGAACCGATCGGTGTGACGGCCGAAGGACGCCGCATGCAGGTGTTCCTCGTGTCGTCCCCGGAGAACATCGCCCGGCTCGACGACATCCGTCGTGACCTGGATCGCATTGCCGACCCGCGCGGCGCCACCGCCGCCGAGCTCGAGGCCGCGACGGCGCGCGTGCCCGCGGTGGTGTGGATCTCCGAAAGCATTCACGGCAACGAATCCCCGGGGTTCGAGACCGCCATGGCGCTGCTCTATCAGCTCGCCGCGAGCGACGAACCGGCCACGGTGGCGATGCTGCGCAATACGCTGCTCGTGCTCAATCCGGCGGCCAACCCCGATGGCCACGAGCGTTTCACCGTGTGGTATCACTCGCTCGCCATGGCCAACCCCGACAACGCGGCGTACGAGCACGCCGAGCCGTGGAGCGTGCAGGGGCGTTTCAACCACTACCGGTTCGACATGAACCGCGATCTCATCGCGATCACCCAGCGCGAATCACAGGCCATGACGCAGGCCATGCTGCGCTGGCACCCGATGATCGCGGTGGACCAGCACGGCCACACGGTCAACTACTTCTTCCCGCCGGCCGCGCGTCCGATCAACGACCAGATGCGCCCCGAGGCGCGCAAGTGGCTCGACGTGATCGGCCGCGCCAACGCCGCCGCGTTCGACGCGCACGGCTGGATGTATTTCGTGCGCAATGATTTCGACCTGTACTATCCCGGCTACTTCGACACGTGGCCGTCGCTGAACGGCGCCACGGGCATGACGTTCGAAACCGACGGCGGCGGCTGGCGCGGCCTGCTCTGGCGGCGTGACGACGGCACACTGCTCTCCCACCGCGACGGCATCGCCAAGCACTTCGTCACCGCGATGGCCACGCTCGAGGCCACCGGCGCGCGGCACACCGAACGCGCGCGCGACTACCTCGCGGCGCGCCAGGGCGCGATCAGCGACGGACGCGCCGACCGCATGCGGCGCGTGGTGTTCGTGCCGGGCAACGACCCCGCGCGAGCGGCCGAGCTCGCTGCGGCACTCCTCCGCGGCGGCATCGAGGTGAGCCGCACCACGGCCGCGTTCACGTCCGCGCGTTCACACGCCTACGCCGACGACCGCACGGGGTCGCGGCAGTTCCCCGCCGGCGCGTACGTGGTGGAGCTCGCGCAGCCGCAGGGCAAGCTCGCCCGCAGCATCCTCGAGCCGTCGCCCACCATGGACTCCGTGTTCGTGCGCACGCAGCTCGAGCGATTCGCGCGCAATCAGCGGCGCGGCGAGGGCGGTGCGAACGAAGGCTACGAGTTCTACGACGTGACGGCCTGGTCGCTCCCCGTGGCATACGGCGTGGAGGCCTGGTGGACCGAGGACGTGCCGGCCGTGCAGGCCACCGCGCTCGCTCCGGCCACCGCCGGCGCCCGCGTGAACGGCGAGCTGCTGCCGGTGAGCGTGGCGAGCGGCATCGCCGACGACTCCCGCGCCAGGAGCGCGTATCTCTTCACGCCCGAGCAGACCGGCGCGCGCGCGGTCGCGTATCACCTCCTGGCGCGCGGCTACCGGGTGGCGGTGGGCGACCAGCGCTTCGAAGCAGGCGGACGGCAGTGGCCGCGCGGCACGTTCGTGGTGCGCGTCTCGCGCAACAACGCGTCGGTGCGCGATTCGCTGCACGCCATCGCCATGCGGCACGGCGTGCTCGTGCACGGCGTCAACAGCGCCATGACCGACGAAAGCCAGTTCGGCATCGGCGACGGCTCGGTCACGAGCCTCACACTCCCGCGCGTGGCCGTGATCGGCGACGAAGGCGTGAGCCAGACGAGCTTCGGCGCGCTCTGGTGGACGCTCGAGGAACGGTACGCGATTCCCTTCACGCATCTCGGCTGGAACCGTCTCGGCAATCTGTCGCGCTTCAACGTCATCATCATTCCCGACGCCTCGTCGGGCGTGCTCACCACGCGCCTCGGCAAGGGCGAGGCGCTGCGCGCCTGGGTGCAGGCCGGCGGCACGCTGATCACCTTCGGCGACGCCTCGCAGTGGGCCGCGCGCGAGGACGTGAACCTCACGTCGTCGCGGCGGAACACCTCCACCGGCGCCAGGCCCGACACCGCTGCCGCGAGAACCGCGGCGGCGAGCGACTCGATCGTGGCCGTCACGAGCCCGGGCGCCGATCCCGCGGCGCTCCAGTCGTTCCCCGGCGGGCACTACGACGTGGTGGTGGATCGCACGCACTGGCTCACCTACGGCCAGGAAACCGCCCGCATGACCGTGCTCTACGGCGCGCGGAGCACGCTCGCGCTCGCCAGGACCGGCACGAACGTGGCCGTGTTCGCGCCCACCGGCCCGCTGCACCGCGCCGGCTTCACCTTCCCCGACAACACCGAGCGCGCGCTCCGCAACACGGCGCTCGTGCTCGAGGAGCCCGTGGGCGGCGGACACGCCGTGCTCTTCGGCAATGACCCCACGTTTCGCGGCTGGTGGCGGGCGCTCGATCGCCTGCTGCTGAATGCCATCGTGCTCGGCCCCGCCTTCTGAACCCGATGTCGCCGCCTCCTCCGTTTCGCCCGCTGGGCCCGGAACAGATCGCCCTGTTCGCGCGCCATCCGCTGCCGGCTCTCGTGCTCGACCGCGAGCAACGGGTACGCTACGTGAATGCCGCCGGCCTTCGCCTCTCCGGCATTCCGGGCGACGACCCGGTGGGAAGCATGGTGTGGGAACGGTATCCCGAACTCGCGAACACCGCGCTCCGCCGCGAGTATGCGCGCGTGCTGCAGGACGGCGTCACGGTCACGTTCGAGGAATATCGCGCCGAAGCGCAGCGCTGGTTCTCGGTCACGGCGTATCCGTCGGATGACGGACTGGTCGCGTTCCTGCGCGACATCACGCAGGAAAAGCGTAGCCTGGAAGAACGCCGCCGCACCGAGCAGACCATGCGGCTCGCCCAGGAAACCGCGCGTATCGGCAGCTTCACGCGCGACATGCGGCTCCGGCACACCGAGTGGTCCGACCAGCTCTACCGGCTGCTCGGGCTCGAACCCGGCGCGATCGATCCGGATCTGGCCGACCGGGATCCGATGCAGAGCTTCGTGCATCCCGACGACCGCGCCGTGGTGCGGGAGACGTGGAAACGCGCGCTCATCACCGGCCGGACCGAGTCGATCCGGCACCGGGTGATCCGTCCGGACGGAGAAGTGCGCGTCTTCGACGCCAATGTCGTGGCGGTGCTCGACCAGCACGACGAGCCCGACCGCATGGTGGGCACGGTGCGCGACGTCACCGACGAGCTCCGTGCCGACGAGGAACGGGCGCAGCTCGAAGCGCAGATGCAGCAGGCGCAGAAACTGGAATCGCTCGGCATCCTCGCCGGCGGCATCGCGCACGATTTCAACAACCTGCTCGTGGGCATCCTCGGCAACGCGTCGCTCGCGCTGCTCGACCTGCCGTCCGATTCGCCGGTGCGGCACAGCGTGGCCGAAATCGAGCAGGCCGCGCAGCGCGCCGCCGAGCTCACGCGCCAGCTCCTCGCCTATGCCGGCAAGGGACGGTTCGTGGTGGAGCCGGTGGACTGCTCGCAGGTGGTGCGCGAGATGACGGCGCTCCTCCGCACGGCCGTGTCGAAGAACGCGCAGGTGAGCCTGTCGCTCGCCGACGACCTGCCGCCGGTGGAGGCCGACGTCACGCAGCTCCGGCAGGTGGTGATGAACCTGATCACCAACGCGTCGGACGCGCTCCCCGACCAGGGCGGCATGATCTACATCCACACCGGCCATCAGGAGATCGACGGGGAATACCTGAGCACGTGCGTGCCGGGCTCCGACACGGCGCCGGGCCGCTTCGTATTCGTGGAAGTGCGCGACGACGGGCGCGGCATGGACGAAACCACGCGCGCGCGCATCTTCGACCCGTTCTTCACCACCAAGTTCACCGGCCGCGGTCTCGGCCTCGCCGCCACGCTCGGCATCGTGCGCGGCCACCGCGGCGCCATCCGCGTCTACAGCGAACCGCTCAAGGGCACGTCGATCAAGCTCCTGTTCCCGGCCGGTCTGGGCACGGTGCCGGCCGCGTCCACGCCGGCGCCCAGCTCCTGGCAGGCCACGGGCGAAGTGCTCGTGGTGGACGACGAGCCGAGCGTGCGCGCGGTGTCGCACGCGCTGCTCCGCCGTCGCGGCTTCACGGTCACCGAG
Organism: uncultured Gemmatimonas sp.; assembly: GCA_964621045.1. Classification (GTDB taxonomy): domain Bacteria; phylum Gemmatimonadota; class Gemmatimonadetes; order Gemmatimonadales; family Gemmatimonadaceae; genus JAABRT01. Next base: position 35,696 of record CAZUKU010000030.1, on the reverse strand, counting down.
GTGCCGGGCGGGCGCGACGCGATCGCGCTGGTGAATGACGATCCGCAGCGGTTCCGTCTCGTGCTGCTCGATCTCACGATGCCGGACATGGACGGCGAGGAGACGTTCCGCGAGCTCCGCCGCATCGCGCCGCATCTCAAGGTGATCCTGATGAGCGGGTACAACGAGCAGGAGGTCACGCGCCAGTTCGTAGGGCGCGGACTGGCGGCGTTCCTGCAGAAGCCCTTCCGGGCGGAAGAGCTGGACAACGCCGCGCGGCAGGTGCTCGGAGAGACGTAGCGGAGCCCGGCGGCGGCAGGCCGGCGGGCTCCTTCCCGGAACACGCCGTTTCTACGACGGCAGCGCTTCCGCGACCGGCTGCGGATGCGACACGGTCCGCAGGGACCGGCGCCGCGCCCGCCACTGCGCGAACTGGTCGAAATAGGTGTAGATCACCGGCGTCACGTACAGCGTGACGAGCTGCGAGAACGCCATGCCGCCCACCACGGCGAGCCCCAGCGGCTGCCGCGATTCGGCGCCCGCGCCGTATCCCACGGCGATCGGCAGCGTGCCCATGAGCGCGGCGAACGTGGTCATCATGATCGGGCGGAAGCGCACGCGTGCCGCCTCGAGGATCGCCGTGCGCGCGTCGAGCCCCTTCTCCCGCTCCGCCTCGATCGCGAAATCGAGCATCATGATCGCGTTCTTCTTCACGAGCCCCACGAGCAGCACCACGCCCACGAAGGCGTACACGCTGAGATCCTTGCCGAAGATCAGCAGCGTGGCCAGCGCACCCACGGTCGCGAACGGCAGCCCGCTCAGGATCGTGATCGGGTGGATGTAGCTCTCGTACAGGATGCCGAGGACCACGTAGATCACGAACACGGCCACGATGAGCAGCAGCAGCAGGCCGTCCTGCGCGTCCGCGAACGCCTTCGTGTCGCCGGTGAGGCTCGTGGTGATCTCGGCCGGCAGCTCCGCGGCCGCGAGCTCCTGCACGGCCGTGACCGCGGTGCCGAGCGCGACGCCCGGGCGCAGGTTGTACGACACGGTGACGGCCGGCAACTGCTCCACGCGCTGCACCGAGAGCGGGCCCAGCCCGCGCGAGAAGCTGGCCACCGCACCGAGCGGCACGAGCGTGCCGCGATCCGACCGAACGAACAGCTGCTTGAGCGCTTCCACGTCGCGCTGATATTCGGGCTTGAGCTCCATGATCACCCAGTACTGGTTGGCCTGGGTGAGGATCGTGGAGACCTGCCGTGATCCGTACGCGTTGTACAGCGCGCGCTCGATCTGGCCGGCGGACACGCCGAGCGCCGACGCGCGTTCGCGGTCGATGTCCACCGACACCTGCGGATTGCCGATCTGGAGATCGCTCGTCACCGCCTCGATGAGCGGCAGCTCCCGCATCTTCGCCTCGAACGCGCGCGCGGCCGTGTAGAGCTGCACGATGTCGGCGCCCTGCAGCGTGATCTGATACGAGCTTCCCGACCGTACGCCGCCGATGCTGATCGGCGGCGGATTGCGGAAGAACGTCTGCATGCCGGGCACCTCCGCCACCTGCGCCTGCAACTGCCGCATCACCACGTCCACGTGCGGTCGTTCCGAGCGGGGTGTGAGCCGGATGATCAGCCGGCCGTTGTTGCCGGTGGACGCGCGTCCACCGCCGCCCACGCTCGAGAGGACCGACGCGACGTGCGGATTCTCGCGCACGATCGCCGCGACCTCGGCCTGCCGCTCCTTCATGGCCTCGAACCCGATCCCTTCCGGGCCGAGCAGGCTTCCCTCGATACGCCCCGTGTCCTCGCTCGGCAGGAACCCCTTCGGGATCGCCATCAGCAGCCAGACGGTGACGCCGAGCGTGACGAAGCTGAACATCATGGTGGCCGGCCGGTGCTGCATCACCCAGTGGAGCGAGCGCATGTAGCCGCGCTCTCCCGCCTGGTAGACGCGCTCCACCGACCGCCAGCGTCCTTCGGTGGACGCGTGCCCTTCGCCCTGGCGGAGCCACCGGGCGCACAGCATGGGCGTGAGGGTGAGCGACACGAACCCCGACACGAGGATCGCCACGCCGATCGTGACCGCGAACTCCTGGAACAGCCGCCCCACGAGCCCGGGCATGAACATGATCGGGATGAACACGGCCACCAGCGACAGCGTGATGGAGAGGATCGTGAAGCTGATCTCCTTCGAGCCGTCGAGCGCCGCCTGCAGGGGCGGCTTCCCCATCTCGAGGTGGCGCACGATGTTCTCGAGCATCACGATGGCGTCGTCCACCACGAACCCCACCGACAGCGTGAGCGCCATCAGCGTGAGGTTGTTGAGCGAATAGCCGAGCGCCCACATCACGCTGAACGTGCCCACGATGGAGAAGGGGAGCGCCAGCGACGGGATCGACGTGGCGCGCACGTTGCGCAGGAACAGGAAGATCACCAGCACCACGAGGCAGAGCGTGAGCACGAGCGTGAACTGCACGTCGTGCACCGAGTCGCGGATGCCGATGGAGCGGTCGAAGATCCGTTCGAAGGCGATCGACTGCGGGATCTGGTCGCGGAGCTCCTCCACGCGCGCCATGACCGCGTCCGCCACCGCCACCGTGTTCGTGCCGGGCTGGCGCACGATGGCGAGCGCGATGTTGGCGCGGCCGTTCACGTCGCTCCACACGCGGTTGTTCTGCACGTCGTCGAGCACCTGCCCCAGGTCGCCGAGCCGCACGGGGGCGTTGTTGCGATACGCCACCACGAGCTGCCGGAACGCGGCCGCGCTCTGCAACTGCCCCGTGGCCTGCACGGTGAACGCCTGGTTCGGCCCCATCAGCACGCCGGCCGGCAGGTTCGAGTTGCCGTTCGCCACCGCGGCCTGCACTTCGTCGATCCCGATCCCGCGCGACGCCATCGCGCCCGGATCGAGCTGAATGCGCACCGCGTACTTCGCGGAGCCGTACACCTGCACCTGCGCCACGCCTTCGATCGTGGAGAGGCGCTGCGCGAGGAACGTCTCGGCCCACTCGTTGAGCTCCGTCCGCGACAACTGGTCGGAGTTCATGCTCAGGATGAGGATCGGCGACGCGTCGGAGTTGGACTTCCGGTACGTGGGCGGCTGGATGCCCTCGGGGAGGCTGCGCAGCGTGCCCGCGATCGCGGCCTGCACGTCGTTGGCCGCGCCGTCGATGTCGCGCGAGAGCGTGAACTGGAGATTGATGTTCGTGGCGCCCTGCGTGCTCTGCGACGAGATGCTCTCGATGCCGGGAATCGTGGCGAACGCCTGCTCCAGCGGCGTGGCCACCGACGACGCCATCACCTCCGGGCTCGCGCCCGGCAGGTTGGCGTTCACCGACACCGTGGGATAATCGATCGTGGGCAGGTCGCTCACCGGCAGCGACCGGTACGCGAACAGACCGAACACGATCACGGCCAGCATGACCAGCGTGGTCATGACCGGCCGACGGATCCAGGGACCGCTCAGATTCATGGGGCACCTCCCGCGCTGCGCGTGGTATCGGCGATTCGTGCGCCGGCCGCGCCGTCCCGCACCTGCACGGTCACGCCGTCGGCGATCCGCTGCTGGCCGTCCACGATCACCCGTTCGCCTCCCGACAGTCCGGCGGTCACGAGCGCGCGGTCGCCCGTCTGGCGGCCGAGCGTGACCGGCACCCGTCGCGCCTTGCCGTCGGCGTCCACCGTGAACACGAACATGCCGCTCCCCGCCGACACCACCGCGTTCGCGGGAACCGTGACCACGTCGGGGTCGATCGCGAGCTCCAGCGCGACCTGCACGAACTGGCCGGGCCAGAGCGCGCCGTCGGCATTGGGAACGCGCGCCTTGAGCGTCACCGCGCCCGTGCTGCGGTCGATCGCGTTGTCCACGAACGCGAGCACGCCGCTGATCACGCGCGACGTGTCACCCGACGTAGGGCGGATGCGCACCGGGAGCGGACGTCCCACGCCGGCGCGCGCGCGCAGCTCCGCGAAATCCGACTCCGGCACGGCGAACCGCACCAGCACCGGTCGCACTTCGTTGATCGTCACGAGCGCCATGTCCGACTGTGCGCGCACCACGTTCCCTTCACGGAACGCCAGTTGCCCCGTGCGGCCGGAGATCGGCGCGCGCACGGTGGCGTTGCTCAGGTCGAACTGCGCCCGCTCCACGGCCGCGCGATCGGCCGACACCGTGGCCGCCAGCGCGCGCAGATCGCCCTGGATCTGGTCGTACTGTTCCCGGGTGACGTACCCGTCGCGCACGAGCGTTTCGTATCGTGCCGAATCGGTGCGCATCCGCGCCAGTTGCGCCTCGTCGCGCGCCAGCACGCCCCGGGTGCGGTCGAGTTCGGCCTGGAACGGCCGCTGGTCGATCTCGAACAGCACCTGCCCTTCCCGCACATCGTCGCCTTCGGCGAAGGCCACGCGAAGGAGCTGTCCGGTAACCTGGGACTGCACGGACACGAAACGGTTCGGCTCCACTTCGCCGTTGGCCGACACGATGTAGGGGAGCGGGCCGCGCTCGGCGACGGTCACGGCCACCACCGGAGCGGGCCGCTGCGGCGGCGGCGGCTCCTTGCAGGCGGAAACGGCGAGAGGGACGAGCGCGGCGAACAGCAGGGGGCGAGGCAGTGGGCGCTGGGCGAGCGGCCGCACGAAACGAACGGGCATGGGGCGACGGCGAGAGAATCCGCCCGGAGGGGCGATACGAGGCGATCCGTGAAGGCTAACGCAGTCGCAACGCGTTTGGTTGGGGGGTGGGACGGGGCGCATGCCGCCCAATGGCAGGACACGACTGCCCGCTTCCTGAACACCGCGCCGGCCCCGGCGGCGAGCGCGCATTCCCCCTCGCGCCCGGGCACACGACGGATGCTCCCGGCGCCCCGCCGGCACGCCGCGACACTGGCACGACTCTCGCACCGGGAGCGGTGCCCCCCCGCGTGCCGACTCGGCACGCCGCCCGGCCCCCCTCCCACCGGACGCTCCCATTTCGAACGCATCTCCCGTGAACGACCCCCAGCGCCTGTCGGTCCTGGACTGTGCACCGGATGCCATCATCGTCGCCGAACTCGACGGGCGCATCGTGTACGTGAACCAGGCGGTGGAATCGCTGTTCCAGTGTACCTCTGCCGCCCTGCTCGGCCTCCCCGTCGAGGCGCTGATGCCCCCGGAGGTGCGGGACACGCACCGGGATCTGCGCCGGCGCTATACCCACGGGGTGATGGTGCCGAGGCCGATGGGCGAGCGCCGGCGCCTGTCGGCGCGCCGTGTCGACGGTACCGTGTTTCCGGCGGAGATCAGCCTCAGCCCGGTGGAATGGGAAGGACGCCCGTGTGTCGCCGCCGCGATCCGGGACGTCACGGAGCGCCGTGAGGCGGAGGCCCGGCTGATCCGGAGTGAGGAGTGGCTCACCCGGACCCTCGACACGATGACCGAAGGACTCGTGACGGTGGACATCGACGGCTTCATCCTCTTCGCCAATCCCACCGCCGAGCATGTGCTGCGCACCCCACGGACCGGGCTCATCGGCACGCGGCTGGTCGACCCGCGGTGGCGCTGGCGACACCCGCGTGGCGCACTGCTCGCTCCCGCCGAGCATCCGGTCAGCCTCTCGATGTCGCTCGGCCGGCCCGTGCACGATCAGGAGCTCGCGCTCCAGCGAGCCGACGGACGCGAGCTCGTGGTCCGGCTCAATGCCGCGCCGCTCATGGAATCCGACGGCATCCCGATCGGTGGCGTGCTCTCGATCGAGGACATCACCGAACAGCGGCGCGCCCGGGAAGAGAACACCCTGTACCACGCGATCGCGCTCGCGATCCGCGCCGCCGAGTCGACGCGGGACGCGCTCCATATCGCGATCACGCGCATCTCCGAAACCTTCGCGTGGGATTGCGCGAATGCCTGGCGCCCCGACGGCGACGGCGTGCTGCGGAGCACCGACGTGGTCCACACGGCGACCGCGATGCCGGAATTCGAACGCTGGTGCCGCACCACGACGCTGACCGCGGAACACGGAGCCGCGGGCCGTGCGTTCGCGGCGGGAGAAGCCGTGTGGGTGTCCGACATGCTGCAGCACCGCGATCACTGCGCGCCCATGGCCGAACGCACCGGGCTCCGTACATCGCTCGCCCTGCCCGTGATGGCCGGAACCCGCGTGCTGGTCGTGCTCACCTTCTATGCGCGGGACGTGCGGCCGCGCGATGAACGCCTGGAGCATCTGCTCGCCTCCGTGGGGGCGCAGCTCGGCGATACGCTCGACCGCCGCCGGGCGACCGAAGCGCTCGCGGCCAGCGAAGGACGCTTCCGCACGATCGTGAGCGGGGCTCCCGTCGGGATCGCGCTCCTCGACGACACCGGCGCGATCCAGAGCGCGAACCCCGCGCTGCTCCGCTTCCTGCAGCGATCCCGCGCCGACGATCTGCGCGGCCGGCACTGGATCGATCTGGTGGCGGAGGCCGACCGCGCGCCCATGCAGACGGTCCTCGACGCGACCTGGGGCGGTGAAGGAGACCGGACGACCATCACCGTCCAGTTCCGGCGGACCGACGGCGATCCGGTCTGGGGACGCTGCAACTTCGCCGCCGTGCAGGCGCGCGACGCCCGCGTGCGGCACGCCATTGCCATGGTCGAGGACATCACGAGCCAGGTCCGCGCGGACGAACGTGTCCGGCGCAGTGAAGAGCTCCTGGCGGAAGCACGCCAGCTCGAGGCCATCGGACGCCTGGCCGGCGGCATCGCGCACGACTTCAACAATCTGCTCGCGGTCATCGGCACGGCCTCCGCGATCCTCCTCGAGGAATCGTCGCTGCGTGCCGATCACCGGCTCGATGTCGAAGCGATCCGCGACGCGGCGGACCGGGGCGCCGTGCTCACACGGCAGCTCCTCGCCTACTCGCGGCGCCAGGTACTGCACCCCAGGATGGTGGATCTGGTGGAGGTCGTTCGTGCGCTCACGCCGATGCTCTCGCGGATGATCACTCCGATCGCGACGCTCGAGGTGTCTCTTCCGGAAACACCGGGGCTCGTGCTCGCCGATCCGAGCCAGCTCGAGCAGGTGCTGGTGAACCTGGTCATCAACGCGCGCGATGCGCTCCCCGACGGCGGCACCGTACGCGTGCGCTGCCGTGACGTGCACGTCGATCCGGGAAGCGACGATCCGCCGATGCACCCGGGCCCCTACGTGTGCCTCGAGGTCGCGGACGACGGCATCGGCATGGAGGCCGCGGTACGGGCACGCATCTTCGAACCGTTCTTCACCACCAAGACGCTGGGCAAGGGCACCGGGCTCGGCCTCGCGACCGTGCACGGCATCGTGGCCCAGAGCGGCGGCGTGATCGACGTGCGCTCGGTTCCCGGCGAAGGCTCGACCTTTCGCGTGTTCCTGCCGGCCGCGCCGCCGCGCTCCCCGGCTCCCCCCGCCTCGTCCCTCCCATGAACCGCTTCTTCCATCGCTGGTCCGGTCGCGAGCGCGCCTACGTGCGCGGCACCCTCGCGATCACCGATTCCGCCGTTGCCCGCCGACTCGATTTTCTCGGACTCTCCGAAGCGGATCTCGGCGTCGTGGCCACGTGGGAACCGGTGACCACGGGAATGCTCGACGAGCTCATCGACCGCTTCTACGCGCATATTTTCGACACGCACGACACGCGGGCGATCCTCGACCGGCACACCACCGTGGACCGGCAGCGCCGCCTCGTGACGCCGTATCTGCGTTCGTTGCTGGGTGGCCGCCTGGACGACGAGTACGTCGCCTACCGCCGGCGCGTCGGCAAGGTGCACGACGACATCGACCTCGATTCGAACTGGTACGTGGCGATGTACGAGATCATCCGCCGCGCGGCGATCGAGGCTGTCACCAACGCGGGTGCGAACGAGGCCGAAATCGCCCGTTTCTCCTCCGCCTTCTCCCGCATCGTGCAGGCCGACATCGCACTCGTGATCACCGCGCTCACCGACTCGCGGCGTGAAAAGCTGGAGGCGGCCATGGCCGACGCCGGCCGGGAGCGGGACCGGGCCGTGGCATTTCTGTCGGCACAGGCGGGCGTTCTGCACGCGCTGGCGGAACGCGATCTCACGCGCCGGCTCCCCGGTCGCTACGACGGAGAGTACGAACGCATCCGCACGGCGCTCAACACCGCGCTCGATGCGCTGCAGGAAACGCTGGGACACGTGAGCGACGCCGGGGAACAGGTGGCCGCCGCGGCGGCGCAGATCACGGCGGGAAGCCAGGAGCTCGCCGGCGACGCGGGCGCGCAGGCGTCGACGCTGCACACGGTCGGCGACACGATCGCGTCCCTGCACGACTCGGCCCGCCGCACCACCACGGCGACGGGCAGCGCGCGCGATCTCGGTACCGAGGCGCAGACGAGCGTCCGGCGCGGCAGCGAGGCGGCCGTGCGGCTCGGCGAGGCGATCCGCCGGATCCAGACCTCGTCGGATGCCACGGCGAAGATCGTGCGCTCCATCGACGAGATCGCATTCCAGACGAACCTGCTCGCCCTCAACGCCGCCGTGGAGGCGGCACGGGCAGGAGATGCCGGCCGCGGGTTCGCGGTAGTGGCCGAAGAGGTGCGCACGCTCGCCCTGCAGTGCGCGGCCGCTGCCACGTCCACGGCCGCGCTGATCGAGGAATCCGTGGCGAACGTGCAGCGTGTCGTCTCGGAGAACACGGATGTGACCACCCAGCTCGAGACCATCCGTGATCTCGTGGAACGGCTGGGGATCGTGGTCCTGGACAGCGCCGCGGCGAGCGAGGCCCAGGCGCACGGCGTGGAGGAGCTGCGCCGCTCCATGACGACCCTCGACGCCGTCACACGACGTACCGCGGCCAACGCCGAAGAATCGGCCGGCGCGGCCGCGGAACTCGCCGCGCAGTCGGAGAGCCTACGCGATCTCATCGCGCACTTCCGGCTCACGCCATCCCCGGCCGACGATCAGCTCCTGCCCACGCCCTCGAGATCGTAGTCGGCGATCTTCTTGTAGAGCGTGGTGCGCGTCACGCCGAGAATGCGCGCCGTCTGCATGCGGTTGCCGCCCGTGCGCACGAGCACGCGCGCGATGTGCCGTCGCTCGAGCTCGCGGAGCGACAGCGTGTCGTCGACCGCGTCGCTGCGTCCGCCGTTGGCCGGCGCGACGTCATGGACGGACAGATGCCGCGCATCGATCGCGTCCGCGTGCACGGCGCGCAGCAGGGCCGTGGCGATGACGGAACGCAGCTCACGCACGTTGCCGGGCCACGGATACGTTTCGAGCACAGTGAGGGCCGCGTCGGTGAGACGGACCGGACCGCGTCCGAGATGGCACTGCTCGTCGAGGAGGAAGGTGGTGGCGAGCCGCACGATCTCCGACGGCGCGCGGGTGCGGAGCGGCGGGATCGTGATCACGCTGCCCACGAGCCGGTAGTAGAGATCCGCGCGGAACCGGCCCGCGCGGACATCGGCGGCGAGGTCCCGATTGCTTGCGAGCACCACGCGCACGTCCACGCGACGCTCCTCCAGGCCACCCACCCGTCGAAACCGCAGCTCTTCGATCGCCTTGAGCGGCTTGGGCTGCACGTCGGCCTGCAGCTCGGAGATTTCGTCGAGGAACAGCGTGCCGCCGTCGGCGACCTCCAGGAGGCCGCGCTTGGAGACGCGCGCATCGGTAAAGGCCCCGCGCTCATGTCCGAACAGCTCCGACTCGAGCAGCGCGGCGGAGAGGCCGGCGCAGTTGAGCTCCACGAACGGGCCCTGGGCGCGCGGAGACAGCGCGTGCAGCAGACGAGCCGCGTGTCCCTTGCCCGTGCCCGTTTCGCCCTGGAGCAGCACCGGCGCGCGTCCGGGCGCGAGCACCAGCAGTTCGCGCGCCACGGCCCGCATGCGCGGACATCGGCCCAGTGCGTCGAGCGAATCCAGCACCCCCGGATATGCCTGCGACAGCCGATGCCGCCGACGGAGACGCGTCACATCCGCGGCCCGCTCGGCGACGGTGAAGAGATGATCGAAATCGACGGGCTTCTCGAGCACCGTCTCGGCGCCTGCACGCAGCGCGCGCACCGCCGTGGGCACGTCGGCGTACGCCGAGAGGATGATGCACGCCAGATCCGGATCGTCGCTCTGCAACCGCGCCAGGACGTCGAGCCCCGACCCGTCCGGCAGCTCCAGGTCCATGATCGCCACATCCGGACGGAGCGCCCGCACGGCGTCCGCGACTTCGGCACGGCTCGCCGCCGTCCCCACGTCCCAGCCGCGCCGCCGGAACGAATCGGCGAGCGCCCCGCGCAGCAGTTGGTCATCGTCCACCAGCAGGACGGCACGGGCTTCATCGGCGAGACGCACCGGGTAGACGCCCGACTCAGGCATCGCCCGTCCGGATCGGCGCCCATCGCGTGACGAACTCCGCGATCACCTCACCACGGCGCTGCCAGTCCCCGTCGAGCAGGAGACAGGCCTCGTCTTCGAGAACCGGCGCGGCATGATCCGGCGGCCGGCGGTCGTCGTAACAGGCCACCGGCACGGTGAGGAACCGGCGTTTCACATCGTCGATCCACGAGGTCGGCACTTCGCTGCGTGCCACGAGCAGCAGCACGGGCCGCCCATGCGCCCGCAGCCGCGTGTGCACTTCGTCCGGCGACGCCGTTTCGGACACGAGAAACCCGAGCTGCACGAGGGTCCGTCGCATCAACGCGCGCCGCTGCGGCACGGGATCGAGCAACAGGATGTGCGGCGACGTCGCCGTGCCCACGCCGGCCAGCGGCATGCGGAGCGTGACGGTCGTTCCCACGCCGGGCTCCGACTCGAGCGTGACCGTGCCGTCCATCCCTTCCACGACACGGCGCACGATCGCGAGGCCGAGTCCCGTCCCGCCTTCGTTCCCGCGCGTGGTGTACAGCAGGTGGGTCGCCCGCAGCAGCGTGGCGTCGTCCATGCCGCACCCGTGATCCGTCACGCGCAGCACCGCGTATCCCGACGGTGACAGGTCGACGATCCGGTTCGCCGATCCGCCGAGCTCGCGCGTCAGCACGATCTCGATATCGCCGCCCGCGGGCATGGCCTGCACGGCGTTGGTGACGAGATTCAGCACGACCTGCTCCACGAGCATGTCGTCGGCCAGCACGATGCACGGATGCTCCGGCACGTCGAGATGCAGCCGATATCGCTCACCGGCAACCGAACGCAGCCATCCGACCACTTCCTGCAGCTTTGCCGACAGGTTCATCGACCGCGTCCGGACATCGGGGCGGCGCGAGAACGCGAGCAGACGCCGGGCGATCGTCACCGCCTGCTGCATGACCTCGTCGATCCGGCCGGCGATGGCGGGATCCTCGTGGTACCGCCGTAGCAGCAGCTGGATCGTCATGAGCAGCGACTGCAGGTCGTGGGTGGACCCGGCCGTCAGCACCCGGATGGCGTCGAGCGCGCCCAGTTCGCGGAGCTGCACTTCGAGCTGCTGCTGGCGCCTCCGGTCGGTGAACGAGATGAGCATGAGACCGTGGCCGTCGTCGCGCCGCTCCACCTCCGCCACGGAGATGCCGAGCATCATCTCGTGCCCGTTCATGGTCACGAATCGCAGCGCATGCTCGGCGGGGGTCCCGGTACCGCTCACGAACAGCTCGTGCAGCCGCACCGAGCGGTCCATCTCGTCGGGGTGGAGCAGGTCGCCGAGCGGGGGCAGCTCCGTCAGCCCCGGGGGGATGTCGAACAGGCGGCCGGCCGCGGGATTCGCGAACAGGATGGATGTGCTGAAGTCCAGCAGCATGGTGGGTGCCGGATGCAGCGCCAGGAGATCCCGGTATCGATCGACCTGCGCGCGCTGCCATGCCGGACGCGTACCGGCAGCCGGATACTGGAAGAGCGGAGCACGCGCTCGTGCACCGGACTCCTGGAAACTCGATCGGGGCATGACATCAGGGGACGGGATCCGATCCTGCAGCGGTGGGATCGGAGCGCGTGCCGTAACCGGCAACTTCACGCGGTAAAAATTCCCTGATGGACCAGTGTCGCGAAAGTGTTCAAAGACTGGACGCTTCCGCCCCCAGCCGGAACCGGGGACGGAGCGGGCCGTTACAACGCCGTGCGCGTCAGGGCGCGCGTGGACGTGCCGGAACGCGGCGCCGGCGCGGGCGTGGCCGGCTCCATCTTCGGCTGGGTCCGGATCATCGGCAGCCCGTCAAACCGGAGCGTGCGGCCCCGGGTGGCCTCCTCGAGCATCCGCTGCACGTCGAACGACATGCCGTCGGTCTGGATGCGGACACTGTTTCCGCTGCCGAACTCCGAGGCCTTGCCCGCGGTGATGGTCACGTCCCGGTACCGGCCGCCGGAGAAGACGCGCAGCGACACCCGGTCGCCCGGGGCCACCTTGTCGAGCTCCCGCAGGAAGCGCGACACCCGCGCCGACGCGGCCATGCCGTCGCCCACGTCTTCCCGCGGCACGCGCACGTCCACGCCGTTGATGGCGGCGATCCGCTCGCCTTCCACCACGCCCGCCTTGTCGGCCGGCCCGTCCGTGACCACGCTCGTGATGAACACGCCGAGGGTATCGCGGGCATTCCCCGCGCTCCCGAGTCCGAGGCCGAGCGCGGCCCGCCGTTCGAGCGCCTCGCGCGACCGGGACAGCGTCGTGGCCACCGGCGACACGCGCTGCAGATCGGCCGGCGACATGGTGGTGACGGTGACGGTGCGCGTCTGTCCGCCGTCGAGCACGCGCAGCGTGACGGCGTCGCCCACGTTCACCTTGCCGAGCTCGCGCTGCAGGCGGCGGTAGCCGGCGTCGGCGGTGAGCGGATCCGACGCATCGTCCGCGCTCACGCGGAGCGAAACGCCGTTGATCTCCTGCAGCCGGTTCCCCACCGCGATGCCGGCCTTCGCCGCCGGCCCTTCACGGGTGACGTCGATGATTTCGAGGCCGAGCGTGTCTCCCTTGCCGCCGGTGGAGAGCCCCACGCCGATCACGGCCCGGTTGGCCGGCCGGACGAACGACATGAAGTCCGGCCCTTCCATGGTGCGGATGCGGACGGGGTTCTGCGCTTCCGCGCTGCCGGCGAGCAGGCCCGTCGCGAAGAGGACCAGGGCCAGGGACGAACGATGAACGGTGCGATACAGGGGACGATACATGGTGCGATGCATGACGGTCTCACTCCAGAGGGGTTCGGACGTGAGACACGGCCTGGCCGGCGCGGGGTTTCCGTCCGGACCCGAAGCGGTTCCGGACGGCCCCGCTCGTCCCGTCGCTACACCACCATTCGCGCCATCACGACACACCGTTCGCCCGTCGCTACACCACCACGTTGAGCAGCCGGCCCGGCACGTAGATCACCTTGCGCGGCTCGCCGGTCACGAACTTCGCGATCGCCACGTTCGCCATGGCCGCGCCCAGCACCGCGTCCTGCCCCGCGTCGGCCGCCACCTGCACTCGGCCGCGCGTCTTGCCGTTCACCTGCACGGCCACCTCGATCGTGGATTCCTCCACGAGCGCGGCATCCCAGGCGGGCCAGCCGGCGTCGAACACGCTGTGCTCGTGCCCGAGCTGCTGCCAGCACTCCTCCGCGAGATGCGGCGCGAAGGGCGCGACGAGCGGCACGAGCGGTTCCACTTCCGCCACGTGCGCCACCCGCTCCGCGCGGCGCAGCACGTTCATGTACTCCATCATGGCCGCGATCGCGGTGTTGTACGCGAGCGCCGTGATGTCCTCGCCCACCTTGCGGATGGTCTGATGGAGCTTCCGCAGCACGTCGGGATCGGGATCGCCGTCCCGGCGCGCGTCGCGCACCGATCCCCACAGCCGGTCGAGGAACCGCCGCACGCCGCTGATGCCCTGCGACCGGAAATCACCGCCGTCCTGATACGGCCCCAGGAACATGAGATACGTGCGGAACGAATCCGCGCCCCATTCGCTCACGTATTCGTCGGGGTTGATCACGTTCCCCTTGGTCTTCGACATCTTCGCGCCGTCGCGGATGATCAGCCCGTGCGCGCGGAACCGCGTGAACGGCTCCTCGAAGCCGATATGTCCACCGTCGTGGAGCGCCATGGTGACGAACCGTGAATACAGGAGATGCAGCACCGCGTGCTCGTTGCCGCCGATGTACGAGTTCACCGGCAGCCAGCGCGACGTCAGGCCGGCATCGAACGCCACGTCGTCGCGGCGCGCGCTCGGATAGCGCAGGAAATACCACGCGCTGTCGAGGAACGTGTCGGAGACGTCGGTTTCGCGCCGCGCCGCCTTCCCGCAGGCAGGGCAGGCGACGTTGTACCACTCGGCATGCCGCGCGAGCGGCGACACGCCCGAGTCGTCGGGCTTGAAGTCCGCGATGAACGGCAGCTCCACCGGAAGCTGCTCCTCGGGCACGGGCACCGTGCCGCACGCATCGCAGTACACGATCGGGATCGGCGGCCCCCAGTAGCGCTGCCGCGACACGCACCAGTCGTGCAGCCGGTAGTTCACCACGGGCTCCGCGTGCCCGTGTTCCGCGAGCCACGACGTGATCGCCGGCTTCGCTTCGGCCACCGACAGGCCGTCGAACCGCTCCGAGTTCACGATCCGCGCATCGGACGGACTGTCCGTGTACGCTTCACCGAGTGGCGTGCCGGCCTCATGATCCGCGGCTGCCACCACACGCCGGATCACCTGTTCGATGTCCAGCCCGCACTCGTCGCGGAAGTTCGACGCGAGTTCCGTGGCGAACGCGAAATCGCGCTCGTCGTGCCCGGGCACGGCCATGATCGCGCCCGTGCCGTACTCCATGAGCACGTAGTCGGCGATCCAGATCGGCACGCGCGCGCCGCTCGCGGGATTGACCGCGTACGCGCCGGTGAACGCGCCGGTCTTCTCCTGCACGGTCTTGCGCGACACGAGATCCTGCCGCGTGGTGCGCTCCTGATACGCGCGCACGGCCTCGCGCCGCGCGTCGGTGGTGACCACCTCCACGAGCGGATGCTCCGGCGCGAGCACGAGGTACGTGGCGCCGAAGATCGTGTCCGGGCGCGTGGTGAACACGCGCACGACCTCGTCGTGCTCCGCGATGCGGAAGGTGAGCTCCGCGCCTTCGGAGCGCCCGATCCAGTTGCGCTGCGCGCTCTTCGTGATCTCCGACCAGTCGAGCCAGTCGAGATTCCGCAGCAGCCGTTCGGCATAATCCCCGATGCGGAAGAACCACTGTTCGAGGAACCGCTGCTCCACCATGGTACCGCACCGCTCGCACGCGCCGCCTTCGACCTGCTCGTTGGCGAGCACGGTCTTGCAGCTCGGACACCAGTTCACGGCCGCGGCCTTCTTGTACGCGAGCCCCTGCTTGTGGAGCTGCAGGAACACCCACTGCGTCCAGCGATAGTAGTCGCGCTGGCTGGTGTCCACCTTGTACCGCCAGTCCACCATGAGGCCGGCGCGTTCGAGCTGCCGCTGGAAGTTGGCGACGTTCTTCGGCGTGAGCTCCATCGGGTGCGCGCCGATCTTCAGCGCGTAGTTCTCCGAGTGGATGCCGAACGCGTCGTAGCCGAGCGGCTGGAAGACGGTGTGACCGAGCAGCCGGTGAAAACGCGCGGAGATGTCGCTGCCGGTGAAGGCAAAGAGGTTCCCCACGTGCAGCCCTTCGGCCGACGGATACGGGAACATCATGAGCGAATAGAAGGGGCGCGTGCCGCCGGCGAGATCGACCTGGTTGGTGCCGCGTTCGGCCCACAGGCGCTGCCACTTGGCCTCGACCGCGGCCGGCTCGTAGACGATGGGTTCGTTCGTGTCCATCCCTGCAAGATAGCCGGTTTCGGGGCGTGTCGGTGGGTGTCGGGTTCGGCGCCTGGCGTCTGGTGTGGGGGCGTCCGGGGTGGGGCGGGCCTCCGCGCCCAACGGGCGGCTGGCGCCGGGCGGGCGGAGCCCGCCGGCGGCCGCCCGACGGCGCGTCGGTCCGCCCCACCCCGGACGCCCTGCGACCATCACGCTCGGCCGAGCAGCGCATGCCACCGGCGGAGCCCCGAACCGGCCATCGCGGGAAGGCCACGACGAGGTGGGAGCTTGGGGGCAAGATCCCCAGCCCCCTGTGTTCCCCCGGCGAGACGGAAGGAACCAGCCCCGCGCCCATCCCCCAGCCCCTTATGAGCCCGTGCCGGGCGGGCTCGCGGCTCCCGCCGCGGCGTTTCCTGCTACCGAGTCCGTCGCCACGCCTCCGGCGCCCGTCAGGCGCGGGGGCCGGGTCGGGGACCGACGCGCTGTCGGGCGGCCGCCGGGCGGGCTCTGCCCGCCTCGGCGCCAGCCGCCCGTTGAGCGCGGAGGCCCCGGCCCGGCCCCGCGCCGAGCCCCGATCTCACCGCCGCGGCCGTTCGCTCGCCCGGTACAGAAACGCCGACGGCTCCAGCCGCGCGCCCCGCTCGTCGCACACTGCGAACTGCGACCCTTCGTAGCAGGAGACGCCGGCATAGCGGCCGTCCCTGGTGAGGGCGTAGAAGTCCAGGTCGAAATACGGGCGGCCGCGGCTGTCGAGGAGTCGCGCTTCCGTCATCGCGATCACGCGCTCCACCACCTTGAGCAGCGCCTCCTGCGGGCCGAGCCCCTGCCGCATGAACTCCACGGCGAGAAACGCGCCGCACACCTTGATGTTCGCTTCACCGCGCCCCGTGGATCCCGCCGCGCCCACCGTGTTGTCGCAGTACTGCCCCGCCCCGATGATCGGCGAATCGCCCACCCGGCCGGGCACCTTCCAGGACATGCCGCTCGTGGTCGTCACCGACGCGATGTCTCCCGCCCCCGTGACGCCGTTCATGTTGATCGTGCCCGTGTGGAACCGGATCTTCACGTCGTCGTCGTAGTCGAGCCAGGCATCGTTCGGATTCAGCCGCGCGCGCCACCGGAGCCAGTCCTGCCGGCTCTTTTCCGTGAGCAGGTTCTGCGGTGTGAACCCCATCTCGAGTGCGAAGCGGCGCGCGTGCGAGCCCACGAGGTAGATGTGGTCGGTGTAGTCCATCACCGCCTTGGCCACGAGCGACGGCGTGGCGATGTCCTCGATGCACGCCACCGCGCCCGCGCGGCGCGTGGGACCGTGCATGCACGACGCGTCGAGCTGCACCACGCCCTCGGCGTTCGGCAGCCCGCCGTACCCCACCGACTGATCCTCCGGATCGAGCTCCTGGATGTTGACGCCCGCGATCACCGCGTCGAGCGGGTCCTCCCCCGCGACGATCTGGTCGTAGGCCACCTTCACGCCGCGGATGCCGTTGGCCGAGGCCACCACGCACGGGCGGGCCCGCACCGGCGCCGCGGACGACAAGGCCCGGGCCGCCGGCTCGGCGGCCGAGAGCGTGCGGGGAAGGAATCCCGCGGCCGCGAGGGCGGCGGCGGTTTCGAGGAAATCGCGGCGGTTCTGGGGCACGGGCGGAGCGAGTTGGAGAGACCAGCGGGTGATCAGCGACGTTACGTGATAGGAAGCCGCGGACACAAGGCAGACCCCCGCGCCCGGTCCTCCATCGAGTCCGTCACGCCCTTCCCGAAAAAGGAAAACGTCCGCTCCATCCGTTTCCCCGGAGCACCCGAATCGTCATGCCACTGGCACGGAGCCGCGCGTCTCGCCATGGATACAGTCTCCGACCGTGTCACACCACGGCCGGCTCCCCCTCCCTCGCTTCAGCCTCCCGCGCCCGCCTCGATCCCTCATGACGAGCCCCGCCGACATCGCCACCCGTCTCGAATCCGCCAGCTTCGTGGCCGGGTTCTCCGAAGCCTATCTCTGGCGCCTCGCCCGCGCCGTCAAGCCGCGCCGGCTCGCCATCGAGGAAACCCTGTTCGAGGAAGGCGCGCCGCGCCAGCTCTTCGCGATCCTGCTGAGCGGCGCGATGGCCGTGGAGAAGGCACACGAGGGACGCGTCACCCGGCTTGCCACCCTCGGTCCGGGCGAAGCCGTGGGCGAAGGCATCTTCCTCGACGACGAGGCGCACGGCACCACCGCGCGCGCCATCATGCCCGCCGAAGTGCTCGTGATGAGCCGCCAGGATCTCGACACGCTCATCCGCGAACATCCGCAGCTCTACGCCGCGCTCGTGAACCGCGCCGCGCGCACCATCTCCGCCCGCCTGCGCGCCGCCGATGCCACGCTCGTGGGCCGCGGACGCGCCCTCGGCTTCGGCGGGCATCGCACCCGCACCGAAAAGGATCTGCTCGGCGAACGCGAGGTGCCCTACGAAGCGCTCTACGGCGTGCAGACGCTGCGGGCGCTCGAGAACTTTCCCATCACCGGCATCCCGATCCGGGAAATGCCCGAGCTCATCGAAGGGCTCGCCGCCGTGAAGGAAGCCGCCGCCGAAGCGAACCACGAGCTCGGCCTCCTCCCCGCGGCGATCTACGAGCCCATCGTGAAAGCCGCACGCGAGATCCGCGCCGGACGGCATCACGAGCAGTTCCTCGTCGACGTCATCCAGGGCGGCGCGGGCACGTCCACGAACATGAACGCGAACGAGGTCATCGCGAACCGCGCGCTCGAGCTCACCGACCGTCAGCGGGGCGACTACGCCGCCATTTCGCCGAACAGCCACGTCAACCTCAGTCAGTCCACCAACGACGTGTACCCTACCGCCGTGCGACTCGCGCTGTACACGTCGCTCGGCGAATACCAGCGGGAGCTCGCCGCGCTCGCCGAAGCGTTCCTCGCCAAGGGCGTCGAGTTCGCGCCGTTCGTGAAGATGGGACGCACGCAGATGCAGGACGCCGTGCCCATGACGCTCGGCCAGGAGTTCCGGGCCTACGGCAATACCCTGCGCGAAGACGTGGAGCGGCTGCACGAAGCGCGGCAGCTCATCCGCGAGATCAATCTCGGCGCCACCGCGATCGGCACCGGCATCACCGCGAGCCCCGAGTACACCGCGGCCGCCTGCCGTCATCTGTCGCGCATCACCGGCATCGACCTCATCACCGCGCCGGATCTCGTGGAAGCCACCAGCGACACCGGCGCGTTCGTGCAGCTCTCCGGCGTGCTCAAGCGCACGGCCACGAAGCTCTCCAAGATCTGCAACGATCTGCGGCTCCTCTCGTCCGGGCCGCGCGCCGGCTTCGGCGAGATCAACCTGCCGGCCGTACAGCCCGGCTCGTCGATCATGCCCGGGAAGGTCAATCCCGTCATCCCCGAAGTCGTGAATCAGGTGTGCTTCGACGTCATCGGCGCCGACGTCACCGTCACGCTCGCCGCCGAAGCCGGCCAGCTGCAGCTCAATGCGTTCGAGCCCATCGTGACGTATCGCCTGATGCGCTCGCTGCTCTCGCTCCGCAACGCCTGCGCCACGCTGCGCGAACGGTGTGTGGTGGGGATCACGGCCAATCCCGACCGGATGCGGTATTTCGTGGAGCATTCGGTCGGCATCGTGACGGCGCTCGTGCCCGTGCTCGGCTACGAGCAGGCCACGGAGATCGCCAAGACCGCCTACGAAAACGATCGTGGCGTCTTCGAGATCGTGCTGGAGCGCGGACTCCTCACGCGCGAACAACTCGACGAGATCCTCAATCCCGACACCATGACTGCCGACCGGTCGGCACGCTGAACCATGTCGTCATCCCTCCGTCGTTCCACCCGGTGGCGTGTGCTCTCCGCCCTGCTGTTCGCGAGCCTTCTCTCCGGGTGCAGCGGCGGCGGCGATGGCGGCACGAACGTGCCCACGCCCACGTCCATCTCGCTCAGCACCGCGTCGATCACTCTCACCGTGATCGAGCAGACCTCCACGGTCACGGCCACGATCCGTGACGAAAGCGGCGCCTCCATGTCCGGCGTCGCCGTCACGTGGACCAGCGACGCCCCGTCGGTCGCGAGCGTGGCCGGCACCGGCGCCACCGGCACGCTCACCGCGCATGCGCGCGGCGCCGCCGTGATCACCGCCCGCGTGGGTACGCTCACCACCGGGCTCACCGTGCTCGTGCGCACCGCCTTCGCCGTGTCGGTCTCGCCGAGCGATGACAGTCTGCGCGTGGGCGGCACACTGCCGCTGGTCGCGACCGTGAGCGCCGACGAAGGCGCGCCCACCGCCGTGACGTGGTCGAGCAGCGCACCGGCCATCGCGTCGGTGAACGGCCAGGGGCTCGTGACCGGCATCGCGCCCGGCCGCGTCGTCATCACTGCGCGCAGCACGAGTGATGCGCGGCTGAGCGACAGCGCCACGCTCCTGGTGCTGCCGCCGCGGGGCGTCTTCATCACGCCCGCCGAGCTCACCATCGGCAACGGCGAGTCCCGCACACTGAGCGCCACGGTATCGGTCGAAGCCGGTCTGCCCACCAACGTCACCTGGAGCTCCAACCGGCCCGCCGTGGCCAGCGTGAACCAGCAGGGCGTGGTGACGGGCGTGAGCGACGGGGAAGCCACGATCACCGCCACCGCGGTGGCCGACACGTCATTGCATGCGACGGCGGCCGTTCGCGTCATGCCCGTGATCCGGAACATCGTCGTTTCACCCGCCACGGCCGAACTCGGCATCGGGCAGTCCCGTACCTTCACCGCCGCCGTCACCGCCGATCAGGGCGCGTCCACCGCGATCACGTGGTCGTCGAGCGATCCCGCCGTGGCGTCGGTGAACGCTCAGGGCGAGGTCACCGCCATCGCGCTCGGCACCGTCACCATCCGCGCGCGCGCCGTCGCCGACACCACGCGCGAAGGCACCGCCACGCTCACCGTGACGCCGCGCCCGGTGATCGTCACCCTCGGCACCAGCGTGCTCGGCCTCACCGTGGGCCGGAGCGCCACGCTGTCGGCCGTGGTCACCGCGGACCCCGGCCTGCCCACCGGCGTGCAGTGGACGAGCCGGAACAGCAGCATTGCGTCCGTCACCGACCAGGGCGTCGTGACCGCGCACGCGATCGGCACCACGTACGTCGTGGCCTCCGCGGTGGCCGATCCCGCGCGCCAGGATTCGGCGCGTGTCACCGTGGTGCCGCAGCTCGCGAACGGCTGGACCACCACGCGCCTCGGCGGACCGCTGATCGAGGATGTGGTGTCGCTGTGGGCCGTGAACCCCTCGCTGGCATACGCCGTGAACGCGCTCGGCGACGTGTTCCGCTGGAACGGCACGGAGTGGACCGTGAGCGCGCGCGGCACCGACTTCAACACCACCTTCGCGGCCGTGCACGGCATCTCCGCCAACGCCGTCACCGCCGTGGGCAGCAACGGCGTCATCGCACGGTTCAACGGCACGACCTGGACGGCACAGCCGTCGGGCACCACGGCCGCGCTCACGGACGTGTGGATGTACAGCGCGAACGGGGCCTGGGCCGTGGGCGCGGGCGGCGTGGGGCTCCGGTACGTGGGCGGCGCCTGGACGGCATCCAACACGGGCGTCACGACGCTGCTCCGCGGCGTGTGGGGCACGGGCACGGTGGCCTTCGCCGTGGGCGACGGCGGCGTCATTCGCCGCTGGCAGGGCGGCGCCTGGCAGCAGGTCACCTCCGGCACGGCGGACGTGCTGTACGACGTCTGGGGCGATCCCAACGCCAACAACGTGTACGCCGTGGGCGAGTTCGGCTCGCTCGTGGCGTGGAACGGCACCACGTTCGTGCCGCAGACGAGCGGCACCATGGCAACGCTGCTCGCGATTTCGGGGAACGCCTCGGGCACGGTGTTCATTGCCGGCAACGGCGTGGCGCTCACGCGCGTGGTCAATGTCTGGGAAGACCGGACGCCGCCGTATCAGGCCCGCTTCACCGCCGCCGCCGTCGACGCCAACGGCGATCTGTGGGTGGGCGGCCAGCGCGGCCTCGTGCTTCGCGAATCGGACGACGACTGGGGCACGCTCAGCCTCACACCGGACCTGCTCGACGTGTGGAGCACGAGCGTGACACACGCGATCGCAGTGGGCGAGCTCGGATTCATCTTCGGGTATGACGGCACGGGGTGGACGCGGCAGAGCGCGCCCACGCTCGAGCGGCTCAACACGGTCTGGGCCGCATCACCCGATTTCGCGTTCGCGGGCGGCGACAACGGCGTGCTGCTCCAGTGGGACGGCACCGTCTGGAGCGGGCAGCTCTCGCCCACCATCAGCGGGATCCTGGCCATGTGGGGCGCAAACGAGAACGACGCCTGGGCCACCACCGACGGCGGCGAGATCCTGCGGTGGGACGGCGGCGACTGGACGGTGGTGCACACGCACGACGAGCCGCTGTTCGGGATCTACGGCACGAGCCCGAGCGACGTGCACGCCGTGGGCGTGTCGGGCGCCGCGCTCCACTGGAACGGCACGGCCTGGACCGAACGGCACACCGGCACGAGCCATCTGCTCGTGGGCGTGTGGGCGTCGCATGCGTCGCAGGTCTTCGCCGTGGGCGCGCGAGACTTCGCGTCGGGCGTGACCATGCGCTACGACGGCGCCACGTGGTCGGAGCTGGCCACGGGCACCAATCGCGTGCTGAGCGCGATCTGGGGCGTGGTGGCGACGGATCTGTACGCCGTGGGCGAGATGGGCACGATCCTGCGCTACAACGGCACCGGGTGGCAGTCGATGCAGTCGGGAACGATGGAGTTTCTCTGGGCGATCAGCGGCGCGCCGGACGCGAGCGGGGCCGGGGTCGCGGTGGGGCTCAACGGCGTGATCGTGCAGTCGGGCGCGGCGCAGGGCGCGCGAGTGGCCGGTATGCGCCGGGCAGGGTTGCGCGGGACGGTGAATCTGGAGCCGGCCCGCGGGGCGACACGGGCGGGGCGGGGGGCGCTGCCGATCGGAGCGGCACGGCGCGGGGGGAGGTAGGCGCAGGCACCCTCACGACTCGGGACTATCGACCCGCCGCTTGCGACCTCGTACGACCCATCCCGCGGCTGCACCACCGCTCGTGCATAGCCCCGGTGCATGGCCGCCCACTGCGGAGCTGGAGCAGAGACTGCTCGTACGAGGTCCCAAGCCCCGGGTCGGCAGCCCCGAGTCCCGAGGGTGCCTGATACAAACAGCAACCGCATCCGCAGCACAGCGATGCCCGCCCTGCGGCAGGAGTCGCAGGCACCCTCACGACTCGGGACTATCGACCCGCCGCTTGCGACCTCGTACGACCCATCCCGCGGCTGCACCACCGCTCGTGCATAGCCCCGGTGCATGGCCGCGAACTGCGGAGCCGGAGCAGAGACTGCTCGTACGAGGTCCCAAGCCGCGGGTCGGCAGCCTCGAGTCCCGAGGGGTGCCTGGAGCCGCGATGCCCGCCCCTACCGGCTGAATGCCGCCATCGTCGGCCCCATCGCGTCGATCGTTTCCCGCGCGTTCCACCGATCCGTCCCGTTGTACAGGAACGCGAACGCGAGAATCTCGCCGTTCTCCGCCGTCACGTACCCGGAGAGTGAAATCACGTCGTTCGTGGTGCCGGTCTTCGCGTGCAGATTCCCCTGCGCCGCCGTGCCCCGCATCCGCGCCCGCAGCGTTTCCGACTCGCCGGCCACCGGCAGCGAGGCGTGGAACACGCTCGCCCACGGCGCGTGATGCGCGTAGTGCATCAACTGCACGAGCGCGCGCGGCGTCACCCGGTCGAGCACCGACAGCCCGCTGCCGTCGGTGGCCACGAGACCGTCCGGCGCCACGCCGAGCTGCGAAATCGCGAACGCCTGCAGGTGCGAGAACGCATGCTCCGCCGATCCGGGCTCGCTCCGCGTGGGACCGCGCGCCGCGTTCCGGAAGATCTGCTCGGCGTAATGATTGATGCTCTCGCGGTTCATCACGGAGACCAGCCGCGAGAGGGGCGGTGACGGCATCGACGTCACCGGCAGCGCGCCCTCGGGCGTCCGCCCCACCTTGATCTCGCCGGTGACCTGGATCCCCTGCGCGCGCAGCGCTTCGCGGAACGCGCCGGCCGTGAACGTCACCGGATCCGACACCACGAGCTGCACCCGGTACGGCGCGGACGTGGCGCCGATCGTTCCCGTCACCACCACCTGCGATTCCCCCACCATGCGCACCGTCAGCCGGTTGGCGCGGCCGGGCACCGTGCGCACGCTCGACACCACCTGCAATCCGCTCGATGCGGGCTCGAGCCGCACGGCCGCGCCCCCCGAGGCCTCCGGATAGACGCCCACGATCACGATGTTCTCGTTGAGCGACAGCGCGCTGAACGGCGCGGCGTACGCGGCGCCGGCATAGCGCGACAGCCAGCCGGCGGGGATGCGGCGCCCTTCCATGCCCGTGGCGTCCGCGATCAGGTCGCCGTCCACCTTGCGCACGCCGGCGCCGGCCACGAAACGCGCCAGCAGGTCCATCGGTGCTTCCGGTCCGCCGCGCACGAAGCGGGGCGACAGCGCCGGATCGCCGTCGCCGCGCAGGATCAGATTGCCGTGCACCACACCGTCGGGGCCGAGCGCGCCGTCGCGCAGCACGTCGGTGGAGAAGGTGTGATCGGGGCCGAGCCGGTCGAGCGCGAGCGCCGCGGTGAACGCCTTCATCGTGGACGCGGGCACGAGCGGCACGTCGGGCGCCACGGAGAGCAGCGTGTCGCCGCGCGAGAGCGACACCACCATCGCGCCCCATCGTCCGCTCCGCGTCTTCGTATCGAGCATACGCGCGAGATCGGTCGTGAGCGCCTCGGCGCCCACGGGCGCGGTGGGGCGGAGCACGGTGGCCGCGGGGCGCGCGGCGGCCGGTGTGGCGCGCGTGGTGCGGGGCGGCGGCGTGGTGGTGCGACGAGGCGGCTGCGTGCTCCGCGTCTGCTGAAATGCCGGAGCGGCACCGGGCGACACCGGCCGCTCGCCTGCCTGCACGAGGGACGGCGCCCCGAGCAGGAGCGCGAGCCCCGCGGCGATGAGCGGCCGCGCGTTCGTCATCGAACGCGCGGGATTCGCGAAACCACGACCGCGGGTGAAATCCATGAGGCGGAGCAGCGGGAGAAAACGATGAGCGTGCGTCCTCGTACGAGTGTCGGCATGAACCGCGTCGGCCGGCAGTTCACGAAGGGCACGCGTCGTCACGCGGCGGGACGGCCGCCGGTGACTCCATGGTTGGACGCACCATGGAGGCCGAACGTTCGGAAAAGGGAAGCCGCGTCACGTGGCGATGTGCGTCACACCTTCACCACGATGCCGCGGCGGTGCAGCACCGACAGGATGATATACCAGAACGCCACGAACGCCAGCGCATAGAGCAGCGAGGCGTTGCGCGGCGAGGCGAGCGGCGCGAACCATTCACGGAAGACCCACTGCTGCAGCGACACGCGCCCCGTGGCCGTCTCCCACACGATCATGCCGCCCACGAGACGCGCCATGAGACCGGAGCCCACGAACGCCACGAGCGGATTCACGCCGTATACCACGAAGGGCCACGTCCACCAGCGCACCTGCTGCACGTCGATGAGCCAGAGACAGGTGGCCAGCGTGACGGCCGCCATGCCGCCGGTGAACACCACGTACGAACTGGTCCAGAGTCCCTTGTTGATCGGGAACACCCATCCCCAGCACGCGCCGACCACCATCAGCATCGCGCCCACCGCGAACATCGCGGCGAGCCGATCGCCGAGCGGGCGCGCCCGCTCCGCGAGCCACGCCCCCGTGAGCGCGCCGAGCAGCACGGTGGCCACCGCGGGGAGCGTGGACAGGAGCCCTTCCGGATCCCACGTGCGGCTCCCGCTCCAGAGATGCGCCTCGCCGAGCAGCGTGCGGTCGAGCCATGCGCTGAGCACCTGGGATGGCTCGTCGAGCAGTTCGGCGCCGACCTGTCCGGTGCCCGGCACGGGCACGAGTGTCATGAGCGCCCAGTAGCCGAGCAGGATGCCGGCCGCCAGCACGATCTGCCGGCGCCACGGAACGCCGAGCGTGATCAGCGCGCCCGCCGTGTAGGCGAGGCCGATGCGCTGCAGCACGCCGAGGTAGCGCACGTGCGCGAGCCGGTGGAGCACGCGATCGGTGAAGCTCGCGTCCGGAAGATCGGCGATCGGCGTGTACGTCCACCCCGGGAACCACGAGAGGAAGAGGCCGCAGAGAAAGATCAGCGCGCCGCGCCGGAGCACCGTGCGCACGAGCGTGCGCGTATCGTCGCCGCGCGCACGACGGGCGGTGAGCGACAGGTGCGTGGTGATGCCGACGATGAAGAGGAAGAACGGGAAGATCAGATCCGTGGGCGTCCAGCCGTGCCACGCCGCGTGCGCGAGCGGCGGATGGATCGCGCCCCACGTGCCGGGATTGTTCACGAGCAGCATGCCGGCCACGGTCAGGCCGCGGAATACGTCGAGCGCGAGCAGCCGCTCGCCGGTGCTCATGGAGCGCCGGGGCCCGCGATGTGCGTGATCGTCCACGACGTGAGCGAATCGATCCGGCAGGAGATCGTGTAGCGCTTCTCCGGGCTCTCGATCCCCTCGTGCGGCGGGCCGATGTAGTGCCCGCCCACGCGCACGGTCTTCGTGCCGTCGCCGTGATCGGTGTCCTCGCGCACCACCACGAGCATCGAGGCCCAGGCGCCCACGCGGGACAGGTTGTCGCGCACCTGCTGCCGGCTCTTCTCATCCGGCATCCAGTAGAACGTGGGGCCCTTGTCCTGCACCACGGCGGCGGCGAGCGGCGGCAGCGCGGAGTCGGTGGTGGCCGCGTTCAGGAACCGGAGCGGCGTGGGTTCGGCGGTGGTGATGAAATCCCGCACTGCGAGCGCGACCGGAGCCGGGCTCGACGACAGGCAGGCCGTGGCCGGGTCCGGAGGAGCCGGCTCGTCATTCGCCGCCTGCGACGCCTCGCCGCCGCAGGCGGCCAGCAGGGCGACGAGGGGCAGTGCGAGGAGCGCCCGGAGGGAACGGAAGGGCATCGGAGGGGTAGGGAAGGGCGGGTTGTCGACGGGATGGCAGCACGGCACACCGGCAATCTGGAGCGCCGGCCGGCTGGTGCGCCATATGGCACCTCTGGCGCAATCTGCGTCCCGACGGAAGATTCGACCATACCTGTCTGCGCGCTCGTATTGCCCCATCGTGGCGGGCGAGGCGCCCTTACGCACTCTCCGAGGAGGATTCTCCCGCATGGATCGCAAAGCAATGATTCGCGAAGGCGTTTCGGCCGGTCTCATCGGAGCTACCGTCATCGCTCTGTGGTTCGGGATCATCGATGCCATCGCCGGTTCGATGTTCGCCACGCCGATCATGCTCGGCTCGGCGGTGGGCACGCTGTTCATGGAAGGAGCCGTGCCGAGTACGGCCGGCGCGTTCCTCATGTATACCGTGCTGCACTATGCGATGTTCGTGCTCATCGGGATCGTCTTCTCGTGGGTGCTCCATTCCGCGGAAAAGACGCCGTCGGCGCTGATCGGCTTCATCGGCCTCTTCGTGGCCTTCGAGGTGTGGTGGATCGGCTGGACGACCGTGCTCGCCGAAGGCTTCGGCCAGCTCGCGTGGTATCAGGTCTTCATGGCCAACCTCATCGCGGCTGGCACCATGGGCTACTACATGTACCGCCAGCATCCGGCCCTGCCGGGCAAGGTGCGCAAGATCCTGGTCACCGCCGAGTAGCGCTCGGCCACGGGGCAGCGGTCCGGCAGTATTCCGGCAAAAGGCCGGCGGCGGATGTGATTCCGCTGCCGGCCTTTTTGCGTTGCGCGATCGTGGCGCCTCGAGCGGCGCACGCGATACGGGCGCTACGCCGATCCCAGTGGCACGGCCTCGACCGTGGCAGTGTCTTCCGCATCGCGGCCCACCCAGCGGAAGAACACCACCGTCATCACCGCGTAGAAGAACACCCCGCCCGGAATCCACATGATCAGCCCGCCGTACTGCTGGTCCTGGAGCGGCGTGATCCCCCAGAGCCTCGGCGCCGTGGCATAGGCCGGATACAGCAGCGCGTCGGCCATCACGATGTAGATCGACACCACCGACATCGGGATCACCATCAGGAAGCAGAAGAGCATCTGCCCCGGAAACGCGAGCCGGGGAAGCTCCGCCAGCCGGCTCGCGAGCGGCCACCACATGAGCACCGACGTGGAAATGAACATCAGGTGCTGCACGATGTGCACGCTGTGGTGTTCCAGCGCCGCGTTGTACATGGGCGGCAGATGCCACACCGCGAGCACCACGTTGAACGCCAGGAAGCAGCTCGCCGTGGACATGACCCGCGGCGCGAGGCGCGCCAGGAGCGGGATGCGGAGCAGCGGGCGCAGCATCCACCCCGGCGTGCCGTACAGGAGGAGCGGCGGCACGATCAGCGTGAGCACCAGGTGCTGCACCATGTGCGCGCTGAACAGGTAGTAGTCGCTCAGGTCGTGCAGCGGCCCGTTCAGCGTGAAGAAGATGAGCGCGAGCCCGTGCAGGAACGCGGCGCGCTGCGCCGTGGACGGGCCGTGTGCGTCCGCGTCCACCGCGGGCGTGCCCGTGAGCCGGTCGCCGTGCGCCGCGGGCGGCAGGGGAAGCGCCGGCTGGAGGTCCAGGGCCGAAGGCCCCCGCCGCGCTCGCCAGAGATAGAGCGCGCCGAGGGCCGTGAGTCCGATCACCGTGCTCGGATGGAGCGTGAAGCTCCGCCCGAGCTCTACGGCGGGGTGCAGCAGGAACATGGTCGAGCGGGGCGCTGCCTCAGCCCAGGATTCCGAGGCGAATGGACAGCTTGCTGAAGAGGAACAGCAGACCGATGAGTGTGAGCCCGGCCACGATGAGCGGGCCCGTGAACAGCGAGCGGAACAGCCGGTGGTCGTACTTGAGGTGCATGTAGTACATCACCACGAGCGTGAACTTGATCGTGGAGAGGAAGAGCATGCTCGGCACGTACACCCACGACGTTTCCCACGCCGGGATGTAGAACGCCGACACTTCCACGGCCGTGATCACGAACAGGATGACCGCGATCTTCCAGTACGTGGACCAGGTCGGGTGTTCGTGATGCTCCTCGCCGTGGGCCGCCGCGTGGGGCGCGCCGTGCGCGTGTTCGCCAGCCATGAACGGCCCCTTACTTGATGAGGTAGACGAGAGTGAAGATCACGATCCAGACCACGTCCACGAAGTGCCAGTACAGCGCCGCGATGTCCACGTTGATGGCATCGGCGGGCCGGAGGCCGCGCTTGTAGTCGATCGCGAGCAGCGAGAAGAGCCAGCAGACGCCCACCGCCACGTGCGCGCCGTGGAAGCCGGTGAGCGTGAAGAAGCTCGAGCCGAACAGGTTCGTGCGGATGGTGAGCCCTTCGCGCACGAAGGCCGTGAACTCGAACGCCTGGAAGCCGAGGAACGTGGTGCCCATGATGCAGGTGGCCCACAGCCACAGCTTGCTCGAGCCGAGGATCCGCTCGCCGAGCGTGTGCTTGGGGAGGTCCTTGTTCTGCACGGCCGCGAGCGCGAGCACCATGGCGAACGACGACATCAGCAGCACGAACGTGGACGCCGACGTCACCGGGATGTCCAGGATGGCCGGAAACACCTTGTTCGTGACCGGTTCGGTCCACGGCTCGTGCGGAAACGGGCCCTTGAGCGACCGTCCCTTGTAGATGAGGTACGTGGAGATCAGCGACGCGAACAGCATGCACTCGGACCCGATGAAGGTCCAGATCGCGACCTTGCGGTTGTCGAGACCGAGCGTGGTGTAATGATGGCCGTGGCCGTGAGCCGCGTCGGCGGCGGGGACAGTGGTCGCGGTCATGTCAGTGGGCGTCCTCGAGCGGCGTCATCAGCCAGGTGTACAGGGCCCCGATCCACCACATCGCGCCGGTGATCATGATGCCGATGGCCAGCTTCGTGTTGGTGTCGGTGAAGAACATGCCGCTGAACATGAACAGCACGCCCGCAGCGGTCACGAGCGGCAGGATGGACGGGTTGGGCATCGGGATGCCGAGCTCCTTCGCCGTGCGCTGCACGTGGCCGGCCTCCTCTTCCGCCGTGGTGGGCTTCGTGATCACGGTGCCCTTGAGGTCCCACAGCGGATACCGCGACGTGATCTTCGGCAGTTCGTCGAAGTTGTGCTCCGGCGGCGGCGACGGGATCGCCCACTCGATCGTGGGCGCGCCCCACGGGTTGCTCGACGCGCGCTTCCCGGACTTCCACGACTTCCACAGGTTGATCAGCCCGAACAGCGTGCCGAGCATCAGGATCAGCGTGCCGATCGTGGAGAGCATGTTGAACGTGTCGATCCCCTGCCCCGCGTCGTACTGGTACGTGCGGCGCGGCATGCCGAGCAGGCCGCTGAAGTGCATGGGGAAGAACGTGAGGTTCATGCCGATGAACGACAGCCAGAAGTGCCAGTTGCCCAGCTTCTCGTCCATGAACCGTCCCGAGATCTTCGGGAAGTAGTAGTACAGGCCGGCGAACAGCCCGAACATCGACCCGCCGAAGAGCACGTAGTGGAAGTGCGCCACGATGAAGTACGTGTCGGTCTGCTGCAGGTCGGCCGGCGGCGAGGAGTGCATCACGCCCGAGATGCCGCCGATCGTGAACATGCCCACGAGCGCCACGCCGAACTTCATGGCCGTGGTGAACCGGAGCTGGCCGTCCCACATGGTGGCCATCCAGTTGAAGATCTTCACGCCCGTGGGGATGGCGATCAGCATCGTGGTGAGCGAGAACACCGCGTCGGCGATCGGGCCCATGCCCACCGAGAACATGTGGTGGGCCCACACGCCGAAGCCGAGGAAGCCGATCAGGATCCCCGAGTATACCATCACCGGGTAGCCGAACAGCGGCTTCTTGGAGAAGGTGGGGAGCACTTCGGACACGAGGCCGAAGGCCGGCAGGATCAGGATGTAGACCTCGGGGTGGCCGAACACCCAGAAGAGGTGCTGCCAGAGCAGCGGGTCCGCGCCGGCGCGAATCGCGTAGAAGTTCGTGCCGAAGAACCGGTCGAACTGCAGGAACACGAGCGCGATCGTGATCACCGGGAACGCCAGCGCCACCAGGAACTGCACCACGAACGACATCCACGTGAAGATCGGCATGCGCATGAGATGCATGCCCGGCGCGCGCATGTTGATGATCGTGGTGATGAAGTTGAACGCGGCCGCCAGCGACGAGATGCCGAGGATCTGCAGGCCCAGCACCCAGAAGTCCATGTTGATCTGGGGCGAGAACTGCTTCGTGCTCAGCGGGGCGTAGCCGAACCAGCCGCCGTCCGGCGCGAGCGCGAAGAAGATCGGCACCGTGATGAAGATGCCGCCGAACAGGTAGATCCAGTAGCTGAACGCGTTCAGACGCGGGAACGCCACGTCGCGCGCGCCGATCTGCAGCGGGATCAGGAAGTTGAAGAACGCGGCCGACAGCGGCATGATGGCGAGGAACACCATCGTGGTGCCGTGCATCGTGAACATCTGGTTGTACATGTCGGCCGAGAGCACCTGGCCGTTCGGCACGGCGAGCTGCGCGCGGATCAGCGCGGCCTCGAGGCCCCCGATCACGAAGAAGATGAGGGCCGTGACGAGATAGAGCGCCCCGATGCGCTTGTGGTCGACCGTGGTCAGCCAGCTCCAGAGCCCGGTCTTCGCGGGTTCCGACGCGGCGTGGGCGTACGGTGGGGCGGCGGCGATGGTAGCCATCTACGGATGATGTCTGGAGTGGTTACTTGAGCGCCTGCAGATAGGCGACGAGATCGGCGATCTGTGCGTCCGTGAGGCCGCCCCGCGACGCCGTGACGACGTTCTTGCGGACCGGGTCGTACTCCCCGACGCCGATGGTCTGCATCAGGCTGCCCGGCTTCATCACCGGGGAGTTCTTGATCCACAGCGCCATGTGCTTCGCGTCGTTCACGTACAGCCCAGACGCGATCGTGTGACGCGAGGCGACATGCGTGAGGTTCGGGCCGATCGGGCCGCCCATGCCGTCGATCACGTGACAGCCGATGCAGGCGCTGCGCATGAACAGGTCGCGTCCACGCTGCGCATCGCCGGCCGCCAGGGCCGCCTCGTCGAACGTGAGCCCCTTGGGGAGCCGCGTCGTGGGAATCACCGCCGCCGGGAGCTGCTCGCGCGGGAACTCGTAGCCCGCGCTCGCCTGCGCCGGCTCCGGCGCGGCCTGCGGACCGGCCAGGGTGTCGGACACGGCCGGCGCGGCCGCGGCCGCCGGGAACACGGCCGGCCCCGCCTGATGCCGCGCCCACCGCTCGAACTCCTCCGGCTCCACCGTGTACGCCCGGAACTTCATGTTCGCGTGCGACGACCCGCAGTACTCGGCGCAGAACCCGTTCAGCGCCATCGTCTCCAGGTCGGCGTTCGGCGTGAACCACAGATAGTTCGTGCGGTTCGTGATCAGGTCGCGCTTGCCGCCGAGCTGCGGGATCCAGAAGGAGTGCAGCACGTCCACCGTGGTGAGCGCGAAGTTCACCGTGCGCCCCTTCGGCAGGTACAGCTCGTTGGCCGTGGTGATGCCGTATTCCGGGTACCGGAACTCCCACCACCACTGGTGGCCGATCACCTCCACCTGGAGCGCGTCCGGCGCCGCCTTCGCCTGCGTGGTGAAGATGGTGCGCACCGTGGGGATCGCGATCACGATCAGGATCACCGCCGGGATCGCCGTCCACAGGATCTCGAGCGTGGTGTTCCCGTGCACGGGCTTGGGGTCGGGCGAGTCCGGCCGCCGACGGAACTTCACGATGACGTAGACCAGCGCCACCTCGACCCCGATGAAGACGAGCGTGCCCCAGAAGAGCAGCTTGTCCCACAGGCTGTCGATGGCCGCGTTGAACTCGGTCGTGTGGTTGAACGTCGAGTTGGGCCAGGCGGTGCAAGCGTTGGCGCCGAGGACCGTCGCGAGGAGCAGAGCGACCGTGAGCCACCGACGCTGACGGAACATGAAAGCCATGCCAGTTCCGAGAGGAAGTGAATCGGAGAGAGAGTCAGGGACGAAAACAGCTCGTCGAAGCTAATCCTCGGCTTCGGGACATGGCAAGCAATTGCCGCCACTGTTTGCCTCGTGCCGCCCGGATCGTCGTATTTCCGGGTCGGCATCGGCCCGCTTCCGCGCCCCGGCCGTCGGACCGCCCGCCGACCCCGCCGCGGCGCACCCGCTCATGCCTTCGTCATGTCATCGTCGCTCTTCCGGCCCGCCGCCCTGCTGCTCGCGCTCGCTGCCTGCACCAACGCCCCGTCGTTCGGGGACGAGGTCGCCATCGGCGTGGGCGCGCTCCCCGGACGCCCGGGGTACGAGAACGTGGTCCGCGGCGTCGAGCTCGCCGTGGCCCGCCTGAACGCCGACCCGGGCATCCGCTTCCGCGTGGCCCTGCCCGCCGACTCGGCCTCGAGCGCCGTGGCCGTGGCCGCCGCCCACCGGGCCGACCGGGCCGTCGTGGCCGTGGTCGGACACCCGGAGAGCGGCTACACCCAGCTCGCCATCCCCGTCTACGCCGCCGTGAGCGAGCACGGCCGCGACGCGGTCGTGGCCATCTCCCCCACGGCCTCGAGCCCGGCCCTCTCGGGGATCAGCGACTGGTTCTTCCGCGTGGCCCCGAGCGACGAGGCCGGCGCCCGCGACGTGGCCCGCTACGCCCACGACTCCCTCGGCTTCCGCACCGCCGCCGTCATCTACCGCAACGACTCCTACGGCCGCGACTGGACCACGGCCTTCAGCGACACATGGCGCGAGCGGGGCGGCCGCCTCCTGATCCGCGACCCGTACCTCACCGGCCAGACGGACTGGGCCGTGTACGCCACCCACATCGCCGGCCGCAACCCGGACGTGGTGCTCTTCCCGGGCGACGCCGACGACGCGGTCCTCTTCCTCCGCGCCCTCCGCGCGGCCGGCGCCCGCGCCCAGTTCATCGGCGGCGACGGCACCGAGGCCATCGCCCAGGAAGCCGAGTTCCGCGGCGCCCGCTACGTGACCTTCTTCCGCGCCGACCGCGCCACCAGCGCCGAGGCCCGGCAGTTCCTCGAGGCCTGGGCGCGCGCCTACCAGGATCCGCCGGACATGTTCGGCGCGCTCTCCTACGACGCCGCCCTCGCCATCGGCGCCGCCGTGCGCAAGGCCTCCCCCCGTACCCGCGCCGGCGTGCGCGAGGCCGTGGCCTCGCTCGACCTGGAAGGCGTGGCCGGACGCATCGCCTTCGATCCCCGCACGCACGACGTGCTGGGACGCAGCGTGGTCGTGTCCACCGTGGGGCAGTGATGGCCCGCTTCGCCTTCTTCCGCCTCGCCACGATCCGCGCCCGCCTCCTCGCCGGGTTCGGCGCCTCGATCGGCCTGCTCCTGATCGCCGGCGTGCTCGGCTGGTTCGGCCTCCAGCGCACCAACCTCCAGTCGGAACGCACGGTCGTGGGGCTGTCGGCCAAGACCGAGCTCGCCGAACGCGTCATCACCGGCATCCTGCGCGAGGTCGTGGGCGGCCTGCGCTACCTGCAGCTCCGCACCCCGGAGGAAGGGGAACGGTTCCTCGCCCTCGCCGGCGAGGCCGACCGCGTGCTGCGCGCGGCCAGCAGCGACACGCTCCTCGGCGACCGCGAGCGCATGGTGCTCGAGAAGGTGGCCCAGCTCCAGGCGCTCCTCGAAGTCCGTATCGCCACCACGCACGCCCTCCGCACCCTCGGCCGCGGCGCCGACGCCGACGGCATGCTCGACGACATGTCGCAGGACATCGGACGCATCGAGGAGCAGCTCCACGAGCTGCGCGACGCGGTGCGCCTCGGCACGGCCTTCGCCGTGGCCCAGATGGAAACCACCCAGCGGCAGAGCGAGCTCTCCCTCGGCCTGGTGATCCTGCTCGCCTTCGCCGTGGCCGCCTTCTTCGGCGTGACCACGTCGCGCGCCGTCTCCCGCCCCTTGGGCGCCCTGCAGACCGAGATGACCGCCATCGGCGCGGGCGACCTCCGCGTTCCCGACGCGCCGCCCGACCGGGCCCAGATCGCCGCCGAATACGCCGACCTGCTCGCCGCCATGGCGCAGGCACGCGAGCGGCTCCGCGCCCTGCTGCTCGAGGTGAAGACGGAAGCCGATCAGGTCACGCTCGCCGCCAGCGAGCTCACCGCGTCCGCCTCGGCCGCGGCGGCCTCGTCACAGCACGTGACCACGGCCGTGATGGACATCTCCCACGGTGCCGCGCTCCAGCTCGACGCCCTGAACGCGGCCAGCGACGCGGTGCGCCGCCTCGCCGAAGCGGGCGCCACGATCGGGGAGGCCGCGGAGGACACCAGCACCGCCGGCCACGACATCCGCGCCACCGCCAACACCACGCGCGAGCAGGTGCAGAAGGCGCTCGACGTGCTCGCGGCCGCCCGGCAGACGGTGCTCGAGTCGCAGCAGGAGATGACCGCGCTCCGCGACGCCACCGGCGTGGTGGACGATTTCGTGAGCGTGATCTCGGAGATCGCCACGCAGACCAACCTGCTCGCGCTCAACGCGGCCATCGAGGCGGCGCGTGCGGGCAGCGCGGGGCGCGGCTTCGCCGTGGTGGCGCAGGAGGTGCGCACCCTCGCCGAGCAGAGCGCGAGCGCGGCGCACGAAGTCACCGACAACGTGAAGCGCATCCGTTCGCGTCTCGCCAGCGCCTCGCAGTCGGTGGAGGCCGGCGCCACGCGCCTGCGCGACGTGGGCGGCGTGGCGTCCGACGTGTCGGTCGCGCTCTCGCGCATCGAACACGTGGTGGAGCGCGTGGAAACGTCCACGGGCCGCGTGGTCTCGGCCGTCCAGGCCAACCGGGCCTCGCTCGGCGGGGTACAGCAGTCGCTCACCAGCGCGCGCGACACCTCGGAGGGCCATGCCGCCGCCGCACAGGAAGTGGCCGCCAGCACCGAGGAAACCTCGGCCTCGGCCGAGGAAGTGTCCGCGACCGCCGAGATGCTGCAAACGGCGTCGGTGCGGCTCCGGTCGCTCGTGAGCGGATTCCGGACGTGAACTGCAACAGCAACGGAATCCACAGATGACGCAGATGAACGGCGGATGGCACAGATGAAAAAACGGCAGGGATCCGCAGATGACGCAGATG
>CAZUKU010000029.1:278-55774 GCA_964621045.1 uncultured Gemmatimonas sp. | reverse complement strand
GAGTCGCGCAGGCTGTCCAGCGTGCCGAGCGCGGGGTGATACCAGTAGTCCTGCAGGCACCGGTTGCTGCCGCACCGGTCGATCGGGTCGGGATGATGAAGCTGCGTCCGCCGCCCGGCGAGATCATACGTGTAGCCCAGCCCGTACACGTGCGTGGTGAACCGGAATTGGAACGCCTGCCCGGGGCCGGCCGGCGCTTCCTCCTCGCAGGCGTCGTTCAGCTGCACGTGCCAGGTGCGCGTGCGGAGCGTATCGGCCGCCAGCAGCCCGCCCGGCGTCCACACCCGCCGCACCCGCGCCCAGCGGTTGTCCGCGGTCAGGAGCTGCCCGGCCGCGTCGTAGCGGTACCGTGCCGTATCCGCGGGAATGCACACGCTCGACCCGTGCGTGGGGAAGGTGTACAGGCACGACGGATGCGCCGTGGCCAGCGCGGAACACGGGATGCCGGTATACGTCACCTGCGGCACCACGCGCCGCATCACGCGGCCGAGCGCGTCGTACTGCGTGCGGATCGTATACCCGCGCCCCGTGGTGCGGCTCGTGTCGTTCCCCGCCGCGTCGTAGAAGAACGCGGTGGCGCCGGCGCCGGGCTTGCCGTCGCTCGTGACGCGGCCGAGCCCGTCGTAGCTCCAGCTGTGCGTGAGCGTGGTGGGGCCGCCGCTCGGGACCTGGCGATACCCCTGCTGCGTCTGCGTCCGGTTGCCCGCGGCATCGTACGTGTGCCGCGTCCAGACGGAATCGGCCGGGTGCGTGGGCCCACGCGGCGCGTTTCGCGCCGGGCCGAGCGTGCTCGTGAGCGTATCGCGATCCATGGCGTCGTACCACGTCCGCACGCGCACGCCGTGCGTGCGCACGTTCGTGCTGTCGCGGCCGGTGAGGCTGTCGAGCGGCGCCCAGGCCGTGGTGTCGCGCCCCACGGCATCGCGGAAGGTGAGCGTGGTGAAGCCGAGCGCGCTCCGCGTGCGGCGCAGATTGCCGTTCGCGTCGTACCACACGCTGTCCACGGCGGTCCCGCCGGTCACCGGCCGCGCCACCGAGCGCACGAGGCCGGCGGTCATCCCCGCCGCGTCATACGTGAACGACACGCGCGTGCTGTCGTCCGCGCCCCGCTGCTGCCAGGAGAGCGTGCCGTGCGTGGCGTCGTAGGCCATGGTGTCCATCACGAGCATCGGATCCCGCACCCGCACCGGCGCGCGCCAGACCGGATGCCACACGATCCGCGTCCACGCCGTGTCCGTGCCGCCGAGCGCGCCGAGCGTGCGCGTGGAGTCCAGGAGCCCGCGCGTGGGGTGATAGAACGCCTCCGTCACGAGCCGGAGCGGATTGCGCGTGAGCGCGGGCAGGAGCGCCCACGTGGCGTCGTACGTCACCGCCGTTTCCGCGCCGTGCGGATCGCGGATGCGCACCGGCGCGCCGTAGCCGTTCACCCAGACGCGCGTCTGGTCGTCCACGTCGCTCCGCGGCCCGTCGAGGAGCGTATACGCCGAGTCCACCAGCACGCCCGGCCCCGCGCCCGCGCCCCGCCCCTCGGCGGGCGACACGGTCGTGGTCACGTTGAGGATGCCCTGATCCTCCACGATCGTGGCCAGCCGCCCGATCGAGTCCCAGCTCCAGGCCGTGACCCGGCTCCGCTGGTCGGTGCGCGTGGCCAGCCGGTGCGTCGCCCCGCTGTACGTGAAGCCCACGCTCTGCCCGTCCGGGTCGGTGATCCCCGTGATCCGCCCCCCGCTCCCGCTCACGGTCACCGAGCGGCTGCCCGGCGCCGCGACGCCGGTCACCGCGCCCCCGCCATAGGTGAGCGTGTAGGCGGCGCCCATGCTCCACGCCGCGCACGCGCCGCTGCTCATGCTCGTGCACTGGTCCAGGATCTCGCCGTGCGTGGATTCCGTGCGGGCGTACCACCCGTTGGCATCGAAGACCGTGGTGAGCCGGTCGTTCGCGTGCCGGCGCCAGAAGGCGGTCGTCACGGTGTCGTACTGGATCGTGTCCGGCCGGTCGAGCGTGCGCGCCACGAACCGCCGCACGCTCCCCGCATTCGCGATGCGGCCGAAGGTGCGGGTGCTCCCGTCCGCGCCCACCCAGAGCAGCGTGTCCACCGATCCGGGCACGCCCACGATCTGGTCGATCCCCGTGAGCCACCACCCCGCGCCGTACGGACTCGTGCTCCGGTTCACCACGGCCAGCGCGCCGTGCGCCGTCTGCGTGGTGCGCGTCATGCCCGTCACGGCCGCCACCTCCACCGTGTACGGATACCGGCCCGTCACGCCCGCCCAGCCGGCGAGCACGCGCGTGTACCGCCGCGTCGTGCCGGGCGCCGGCGGCGCGCTGTCGTCGCACTCGGTGAGCGGCAGGCTCGGCACGAGCACGCAGATCTCGAGATAGTCCGGCACCGGATCGCTCACCCCCGCGCTCACGTCGACGCTGATCGCCGGCGCGGGCGACGCGGTGTGACTGCTGTAGAGGAGCGCCGGCGTCCGCGTGCGGTTCCGCCGCGTGGTGGCCGGCAGCGGATGCACCACGCGCAGGTCGCCGCACTCGTAGGCCGCGGCCGCGCCGGCCGCCATCGTCACGCACGCCGCGCGGTCGTGGTTGTCGGTGACCGTGGCGATCTGGATCCCCGCCGTGGGCGCGGCCACCAGCGTCACCTCGCTCCAGGTCGAGTCCGCCACCGCGGGCGCGCCCGTGGCCACGGCCCGCACCAGGAGCAGCGACTTCGTGCCCGGCGACGTGCCCCCGGTGCCGCTCACCGTCACCGTCGTGGTCGCGCCCGCGCCCAGGATCACCGAGCCTGGCGACACGCTGCACCCGCCCGTGTGCGCGCCGCCCGTGCAGCTCCCCGTCACGGTGAACGTGTCCGTGGCCTCGCCGAGGTTGAGCACCGTGTACGGCACGCTCAGCGCGCCGCTCGGCCGGAGCGTCACGGTCTGCGATGACGGCTGCACGCGCACGTCCCGCGGCGCGCGCGGCACGTCGTAGTAGACCACGTCGTTGTAGAGGAAATTGCCCGGCGCCGTGTACCGCCCTTCCACCTGGGCCGGCAGGTTCACCGTGAGCGTGGCCCGCCGGAGCTGGTCGCACCCCGTGGGCGGCGTTTCCCACGTGAGCGCCACCGTATCAGTCACATCCACGCTGTTCACCCGCACGATCGCATCGCCGTAGCCCGCCGCGTCCACGTAGCAGTAGTCGATCGTCACCGGCACGCTGGCGAGCCCCACGAACGTCATCGTCCCCGGCGTGACCTGCACATACGGCGGCGTGGGCTGCGCGGCCGCACCGAGCGCAGCCGGCGCATTCGGCGCGGAGGCCGCCCCGGTGCCGGCCGCTGGAGCCCCGGTCAGCGCCCGGGCCGCCCACGGCCCCGCCAGCAGGAGGAGCCCGAGCAGGGGAAGTCCGAGCAGGGGGAGCCGGCGCCCGGGCCGGTCCACCAGACGGGACGTCCACGACCACCAGGCACGGGAACTCAGCACGGCACGACGCATACGCACACCTCGCAGGGTCAGGGTTCACGCCCCACCCATGCATCGGCCGTGCCACCGGCTGCCCGTCACGCAACCCGTTGCCAATCAAGGGTTTGGCGGGTTACGCCCCACCGCGCGCCCGGGCGTTTGACAGTCCGCCGCCCCCGTCTGACACTGTCAGATCGTTGCCAGGACCCCGGTCAGCACACCGCGAACGCCCCGCGCCGGCATCTTTAAATACCTGCGCCCCTCCCACCCCCTTGACCTCCGCCCCAGACCGTCTAGCTTTCTCCCTTCGGCTGTACACAACTCGCAAAGCAGGGTGGCTACCCGCCGCCCTCACCCTTCGGCCACGGTCTCGCCTCGCGAGCCGGCGTGCTGGCGGAGTCCACGGTTCACGCGCGACCAGTCCCGGATCCCCGGGATCGGCCGGGCGTTGTGACGCTACGCGGACTCCTTCCCGGGGTCCGCGTTTTTTGTTTCTCTACTGAGGAGTTTGGCGTATCCAGGATTCCACGAAGCGTCCGCCACGGGTCAACCGGCAGATCCGGATCAGTCCCGTCCGCGTGATTGCCGCCGACGGCAGTCAGTTGGGCATCATGGAAGTCGATGCGGCACTGGCGAGTGCGATGGAGCAGGGGCTCGACCTCGTCGAGGTCGCGGCCACCGCCCGCCCGCCCGTGGTCCGCATCATGGATTTCGGCAAGTTCAAGTTCGAAGCGGCAAAGCAGGCCCGGCTGGCGAAGAAGAAGCAGCACGTCATCCATCTCAAGGAGGTCAAGTACCGCCCGGGGATCGACGAGCATGACTTCGCCACGAAAACCCGCAATGCCCGGCGGTTCATCGAGGAAGGCAACAAGGTCAAGGTCACCCTGATGTTTCGAGGGCGGCAGATTACCCACCCCGAGCTGGGACGGGCGGTGGTGGATCGGGTGGCGTCGGAACTGGCCGAGGTGGCCAAGGTCGAAAGCGCCCCGTTGTTCGAAGGACGTTCCCTGACGATGATTCTCGCGCCCAAATAAGGCGCCCTCGTCGATCTCCGCCGTCCGGTCTCCGGCCGGCTACCCGCAGCACGTGAGTGAGCAGCGATGCCCAAGATGAAGTCCCACAGCGGCGCCAAGAAGCGCTTCACCGTGACAGGCACGGGGAAGGTGCGGCGCCTGAAGGCCTACAAGAGCCACATCCTCACCAAGAAGGATGCCAAGCGGAAGCGCAACCTCCGTCGTCCCACGATCATGGAGACGAACGGTGAGGTGAAGCGGATCAAGCGACTCATCCTGGCCTGAGGAACCCATACCATGTCACGCGTCAAATCCAACGTCGTTCGCCTGAAGCGAAAGAAGCAGGTCATGAAGGCTGCCCGCGGCGCCTTCGGCGGTCGCAGCAAGCTCTGGAAGGCCGCCAAGGAAACCGTCGAGCGCGGCTGGCGCTATGCGTACCGCGACCGCAAGAACCGCAAGCGTGAGTTCCGCCGCCTGTGGATCGTGCGCATCAACGCGGCCGCGCATCTCAACGGGCTGAACTACAGCAACTTCATCAACGGCCTGCAGACGGCCGGCGTCGAGATCGACCGCAAGATCCTCGCCGATATCGCCGTGCGTGACCCGCAGGCGTTTACGGCGCTCGCCGAACAGGCGCGCGCGGCCCTGCAGCAGCAGGCCGCCTGAGTTTCCCGCAGGTCGAACGGGCGGCCCGCGCGGACATCGCGTGAGGCCGCCCGTTTGCGTTGCCCATCCCCGAGCCCCGGATCGCCAGTGACCCTGGACGAGTTCCTGAACGCCTGCCGCCGCCTCGCCGACGACGCGCCGGCCGTCATCGCCGCTGCCGAAACGCCGGCCCAATTCGCCGACGCGCGCACACAGCTCGTGGGCCGCAAGCAGGGCCGTCTCGCCGATCTCATGGCCGAGCTCCCCGCGTTGCCGCCCGACGCGCGCCGCGACGCCGGCCGCGCCGTGAACGATGTCAAGGCGGCCATCGAACAGCAGCTCGCCGAACGCGAAGCCGCCGTGCAGGCCGCCGCGCGCACCGCCGACGCCCTCGATCTCACCATGCCCGCCCGCCGCCGCTGGCAGGGCTCGCTGCACCCGGTCACGCTCGTGATCGACGAGATCTGCGACATCTTCCGCGAGCTCGGTTTCACCATCGCGCTCGGCCCCGAAGCGGAAACCGCGTTCTACAACTTCGGCGCGCTCAACTTCCCGGCCGATCACCCGGCCATGGAACTGCACGACACGCTCTGGCTCGGCACGGACACGCTGCTCCGCACGCACACCTCGCCCGTGCAGGTGCGCACGCTGCAGCAATACGCGCCGCCCGTGCGCGTGCTCGCGCCCGGCAACGTGTACCGCCGTGACTTCTTCGACGCCACGCACGCGCCGAGCTTCATGCAGCTCGAAGGGCTCGCCGTGGACGAAGGCATCTCGTTCACCGACCTCAAGGCCACGCTCGCCGAGTTCGCGCGCCGCTTCTACGGCGGCGCGCGCCGCGTGCGCTTCGGCCCGTCGTACTTCCCGTTCGTGGAGCCCGGCGCGCAGATGGACGTCGAGGTCGATCTCGGCGACGGCAAGGGCACGCGCTGGGTGGAGATCCTCGGCTGCGGCATGGTGCACCCCAACGTGCTCGAGGCCGCCGGCCTCGACGGCGAACGGTACACCGGCTGGGCGTTCGGCATGGGGCCGGCGCGCATCGCCATGTCGCGCCACGACATTCCCGACATCCGCCTGCTGTACGATTCGGACGTCCGTTTCCTGGAGCAGTTCGCCCGATGATCGTTTCGCATGAATGGCTGCGCGGCTTCGTGCCGCACGATCTCACCGCGGCCGCCGTCGGAGAACTGCTGAGCCGGCACGTCGTCACGCTCGACGGCCTCGAACCGCTGCGCGCCGATCTCGCGTCGTTCGTGGTGGCCGAAGTCGTCGAAGCCGGACCACATCCGGATTCCGATCATCTGTCGGTCACGAAGGTGGACGACGGCTCCGGCACGCTGCTCGACGTGGTGTGCGGCGCGCCCAACGTGACCGCCGGCCGCAAGTACCCGTTCGCGCGCACCGGCACCGTGATGCCCGACGGGCTCGTCATCGCCCGGCGCAAGATCCGCGGCGCCGTGTCCAACGGCATGCTCTGCTCGGCGCGCGAGCTCGGACTCGGCGACGAGCACGACGGCATCTACACGCTCGACACCGACGCCGCGCCCGGCACGCCGCTCCTGCAGGTGCTCCCCGTGGGCGACGTGCGGCTCGATCTCGACGTGCTCCCCAACCGTCCCGATCTGCTGTCGCACCTCGGCGTGGCGCGCGAAGTGAGCGCGCTCACCGGCGTGCCGCTCCGCATGCCGCCGGAACTGCCGTCGCTGCCGGACAGCGCGCAGGTGGAGGCGTCGGTATCCGATGCACGCGAAGCCACCGCCGACGGCGTCACCGTGCAGCTCGACGACACCGACGCGTGCCCGCGGTACATCGGCGTGGTGATCCGCGGCGTGACCGTGGGCGCGAGTCCCGCGTGGCTCGTGGAGCGCATGCAGTCGCTCGGCCTCCGCAGCATCAACAACGTGGTGGACGCCACCAACTACGTGCTGCACGGACTCGGGCAGCCCGTGCACGCGTTCGACCTGATGCGGCTCGCGGGGCAGCGCATCGTGGTGCGCGCCGTGCGCAGCGACGAAACGTCGTTCGTCACGCTCGACGGCGTGACGCGCACGCTGCCCGCCGGCGTCACGGCCATCTGCGACGGCGAACGGCCCACCGCGCTGGCCGGCGTGATGGGCGGCCGGGCGAGTGAAGTGACCGACGCGACCATCGACGTGCTCCTCGAAACCGCGTGGTTCGATCCCAGGTTCGTGCGCCGCGTGCGCCGCGCCGTGCAGCTCTCCACCGACGCGAGCTACCGCTTCGAGCGCGGCATGGACGCCGGCTTCACCGGCAAGGCCGCGGGATACGCCGCCTCGCTCATCGCGGCCGTGGCCGGTGGACGCATCACGGCCGTGATCGACGTGGGATCGGCGCCGTCCGCGCCTGCTCCCGTGCGTGTGCGTGCGTCGCGCGTAAACCGCCTGCTCGGCGCCATGATCCCGCGCGCCGATATCGAGCGCACGCTCGGGTCGATCGGGTGCACGCTCGCGCCCGACGGCGATGACGCCTGGCTGGCGACACCGCCCACGTGGCGACATGACCTCGGCCTCGAGGCGGATCTCATCGAAGAGGTCGCACGCCTGATCGGGTTCGACGCGCTGCCCGATGTCGTGCAGCCGTTCCGCCCGGGCACCGTGCCCGATCATCCGCTCCACGTGGCCGGCCGCCGCGTGCGCGAAGCCTGCGTGGCCGCCGGACTCGCGGAAACGCGTCCCATGCCGTTCGTGGCGTCGGCCACCGACGAGTCGCTGCGCGTGCGCAACCCGCTCGCCGACGACGAGCCGTATCTGCGCGAGGCGCTGCTCACCACGCTGTCGGCGCGCGCGGAATACAACCTGTCGCGCATGCAGGGGAACGTGCGGCTGTTCGAGATCGGGTCGGCGTTCGTGCCGTCGGGCGATCGGCTGCCGCGCGAGGAGGTGCGTGCCGCGGCGCTGATCATGGGCGCGTCGCGTCCTCCGCATTTCACGGAGCCGGAGCCACCCGCGTACGACGCGTGGGACGCCAGGGCGCTCGCGGAAGCCATCGCGCAGGCGGCGTTTCCCGGCGCCGCGATTGCGCTCACGCCCGGCAGTGACCCCGTGCTCTGGCAGATGCACGTGAACGGCGATACGCAGCCTGCGGGCGCGGTGCGGCGGCTGCCGCTCGATCGCCCGGTGTGGGCGAGCGAGGCGTTCGGCGTGGAGCTCACGCTCGGCGTGATGCCGTCGGCCGATGTGGCGCCGGTGGGCCTCCATGCGCATGCCGGCGCGGCGCCGGCGCGCGCGGGTTCGCCGT
This sequence comes from uncultured Gemmatimonas sp., assembly GCA_964621045.1. Classification (GTDB taxonomy): domain Bacteria; phylum Gemmatimonadota; class Gemmatimonadetes; order Gemmatimonadales; family Gemmatimonadaceae; genus JAABRT01. The sequence goes on along the minus strand of CAZUKU010000029.1, from coordinate 47,412 downwards.
GGGCCGGCATCCGCTACAGGGCGCTCCCCACGTTCCCGGCCGCGTCGTTCGATCTGGCGCTGCTCGTGCCCGGCGATCTCCCGGCCGCGCGGGTGGAAACGGTGCTGCGCGAGACGGCCGGCGAGCTCCTCGAAGGGCTGGAGCTGTTCGACGAATTCCGCGGCGACGGGCTGCCCGCGGGGCACCGGTCGCTGGCCTGGCGCTTGACGTTCCGCCATCCGGAGCGCACGCTGCGGGACAAGGAAATCGAAGGACGGCGCGCCCGTCTCCTGCAGACCCTCGAACGAGAACTCGGTGTCCGACCCCGCACAGCCTGAGCACGCCGGTCGTTCGGCCTTCGCCGAACTCGAAACCGTGGTGCGCCACGTCACCGAGCAGTTGGCGGTGTACCGGCGGCGCGCGCTGTCGGCCGAGGCGCAGGTGCGCGATCTGGAGCAGGTGACGGCCCGCGCCGCGGAGCTGGCCCGGGCCGGCCAGGCGTCGGAACGCCGCATCGCGGAACTGGAGCGGGCGCTCGCCGAAGCCGAGGCATCGGCGGCCGCGGCTGCCGAACAGGCGGTCCGGGCGGCGGAGAGCGCGGCACGGGCCGAGGCGGAGCGGCCGGTGCTGGCGCATGCCGCCGGCGGCGCGGATGCCGCGCTCGTGTCGGAAAACACGGCGCTCCGGGAGCGCCTCGCCGAGGCCGCCGACCACACACGCCGGATCAGCGAGCGGGTGCGTTTTCTCCGCCAGCAGCTCGGCAACGGAGGCGACCGATGAGCGACCGCCGGAACGTGGTGCGGGTGCGCATCGTGGGCGAGGAATACACCCTGCGCACCGAGGCCAGCGAGGAGCATACGCGGGCCGTGGCCGAGCACGTGGACCGGATCATCCGGGCCATCCTCGACGGCGGGGCCGTGGTGGAGACGCACAAGGCGGCCATCCTGGCCGCGCTCCAGATCACCGACGAGCTGTTCACCGAGCGGGCGGCGGCGGACGCGCTGGCCGACGATCTGCGGGGACTGGCCGGCGATCTGCGCCCGCTCCTGCCGCCGGCCAAGCGCGGCGATGAGGGGGGACCGGCCTGAGGCGTGCCCGGGCTGGTTGCGGGGACCGAATTTCGCCCGTACGTTCCTTGTAACTCAACAGGTTGCGCGCGATCCACGTGCAGCGCGGCCACGACTTCGAATCCGCGAGTGATCGTGGTGGAGTGTATAGATCATGGACAGCATTCCCGTCGCCGCGCTCGTCGGCGCGCTTGGCGCGGTGGTGGCAGTGCTGGCGTTCATATTCGGACGCCGCGCCGGGATCGCCAGTGAGCGGGATCACCAGCAGCGCGCACGCTCCACGGCCGAGGACACGTCCCGCCGCCTGCTCGACGAAGCCACGCGCGAAGCCGACACGATCCGCAAGAGCGCCGTCGTGGCGGGCAAGGAGGAGCTGATCCAGTTCCGCGAGGATTTCGAGGTCGAAGTGCGGGGACGCCGCGCCGAGCTCGAGCGCGAGGAACGCCGCATGCAGGATCGCGAGGATCAGATCGAACGCCGGGCCGAAGGGCTCGATGTGCGCGAACGCGACATCACCGCGCGTGCCAATGTGCTGGAAGACCGCGATGCGCGGATCGGCGAGCACGAAGCCGAGGCGCGGCGGCTGCTCTCCGAGCAGCAGCGGCGGCTCGAGCAGCTCGCGGGCCTGTCGGCCGCCGATGCCAAGGCCGAGATCATCCGCCGGTTCGAGGATCAGGCGCACGCCGATGCCGCCAGCCGGCTCCGGGAAATCCGCGAGTCCGCCAAGCGCAACGCCGACCGGGAGGCGCGCAAGATCGTGGCTCTCGCCGTGCAGCGGGTCGCGGCGGAGACCACGGCGGAAACCACGGTGAGCGCGGTGGCGCTCCCCAACGATGAGATGAAGGGGCGCATCATCGGCCGCGAGGGGCGCAACATCCGCGCCTTCGAGCTGGCCACGGGCGTGGACGTGATCATCGACGACACGCCCGACACGGTGGTGGTCTCGTGCTTCGATCCGGTGCGCCGCGAAACCGCGCGCCTGGCGCTCGAGAAGCTCGTGAGCGACGGCCGCATCCATCCGGGACGCATCGAGGAAGTGGTGGCCAAGGCCCGCCTCGAAGTGGACGCGCAGATCCTCGACGTCGGCGAACAGGCCGCGTACGAGGTGGGCGTGGCCGGTCTGCACCCCGAGCTCGTGCGGCTGGTCGGCCGCATGCGCTGGCGCACCAGCTACGGCCAGAACATCCTCGCGCACAGCAAGGAAGTGGCGTGGCTGGCCGGCATGATGGCCGCCGAGCTCGGCCTCGACGTGGCCATGGCGCGCCGCGGCGCGCTGCTGCACGACGTGGGCAAGGTGCTCACGCACGAGCACGAGGGCACGCACGTGCAGCTCGGCGTGGAGATGGCCACCAAGTACGGTGAGCACCCGATGGTGGTGAACTGCATCGCGGCGCACCACGACGACGTGCCGCACGAGAGCGAGGTGTCGGTGCTGGTGCAGGCCGCCGACGCCATCAGCGGATCGCGGCCGGGCGCGCGGCGCGAGGCGTTCGAAACGTACGTCAAGCGCCTCGAGGGGCTCGAGCGCATCGCGTCGGGCTACCGGGGCGTGGACCGCGTGTTCGCGATCCAGGCCGGCCGGGAGATCCGCGTCGTCGTCACGCCCGATCAGGTGGACGACGTGCGCGCGTCGGCGCTGTCGGAGGAGATCGCGCGGCGCATCGAATCGGAACTCCAGTATCCGGGGCAGATCAAGGTGGTGGTGATTCGCGAAACGAGGGCGGTGGACTTTGCCCGCTGAACGCATCGACGGGGTCGCCATCGCGGCGGCCATTCGGGAGGAGGCCGCCCGCGACGTGCAGGCGCTCGCCGCGCACGGCATCGTGCCCGGGCTCACGGTGGTGCTCGTGGGCGACGACGCGGCCAGCGCCGTGTACGTGGCCAACAAGGAGAAGGCGTCGCGCGCCGCCGGCATGCGCGGGGAGACGCTGCGCCTGTCCGCGGACACGTCGCAGGAGGAGCTGCTCGCGCTCGTGGAGCGGCTCAACGCCGATGACGCCGTGCACGGCATCCTCGTGCAGATGCCGCTCCCGAAGCACATCGATCCCGACGTCGTGATTCGGCACATCGCGCCGCACAAGGACGTGGACGGCTTCCACCCCGTGAACGTGGGCAAGATGCTCATCGGGCACACCGACGGCTTCATTCCGTGCACGCCGGCCGGCGTGATCGAGCTGCTCGTGCGCTCCGGCGTGGATACGCGCGGCGCCGACGCCGTGATCGTGGGACGGAGCAACATCGTGGGCAAGCCCATGGCCGCGCTGCTCGTGCAGCAGCGCGCGGGCGGCGATGCCACCGTCACCGTCTGCCACAGTCGCTCGCGCGACCTGCACGCGCACACGAGGCGCGCCGACATCCTGATCGTGGCCGCGGGACGCGCCGAAATGATCCGCGGCGAACACATCAAGCCCGGCGCCACCGTGATCGACGTGGGGATGAACCGCGTGGCCGACGCCTCGCGCGCGTCCGGCTCGCGGCTCTGCGGCGACGTGCACTTCGAGAGCGCGCAGGAGGTCGCGGGGCTGATCACGCCCGTGCCCGGCGGCGTGGGCCCCATGACCATCGCCATGCTGCTCCGGAACACGGTGCGCGCCGCGGAACGCACCGTGCCCGGCGCGTCGGTCGCGGATCGCGCGGGCTGATGCCGCGCCCCACGTCGCGCGGGGCGGGCGACCCGTACGATGCCTACGGGCCGGACGCGCGCGCGTCGGACACACGATCGGGCAGCGCCGGTTTCATTGATGCCACGCCCGGTGCGTCGCCCGACGTGCCGCTCGCCGTGCACGACCTCACCTCGGCGGCGAAGGACCTGATCGAAGGCGCCTTTCCGCCGCTCTGGGTGCGTGGGGAAGTGAGCGACTTCAAGGCGCACCGCAACGGCCACTGGTACTTCGCGCTGCGCGACGCCCAGGCGCAGGTGCGCTGCGTGGTGTGGTCGTCGCAGACGCGCCGCTTCCCCGCGCCCCCCGACGACGGCATGCAGGTGGTGGCGTACGGGCAGATGACCGTGTGGCCCGTGCGCGGCGACCTGCAGTTCTCCGTGCGCGCCATGGAAGCCGACGGCGAAGGGCTCTGGCGGAAGGCCCTCGAACGCACGCGGCAGCGCCTCGAGGCGGACGGGCTGCTCGACCCGGCGCGGAAGCGCGCGCTCCCGGCCGCTCCGCGTACCGTGGCCGTGATCACGAGCCCCGACGGCGCCGCCCTGCACGACATCATCACCGTGACACGCCGGCGTTCGCCCGGCGTGAACCTCGTGGTCGTGCCCGCGCGCGTGCAGGGGGAAGGGGCCCCCGAATCGCTCATCGCGGCGCTCGACCGGGTGGCCGCCTGGCGCGGCTGCGACGTGGTGATCATCGGCCGCGGCGGCGGCTCGCGCGAGGATCTCTGGGCCTTCAACGACGAACGGCTCGCTCGCGCGCTCGCGGCTTGTCCCATCCCCACGATCTCGGCCGTGGGTCACGAAACCGACATCTCGATCTGCGACCTCGTGGCCGACCTCCGGGCCGCCACGCCGAGCGCCGCGGCCGAGGCGGCGGTGCCGGCCGTGCTCGACCAGCGGGCGCGGCTCCGGGCGCTCGGCCGGCAGCTCGCGGCCACGGCCCAGCGGCGGCAGCACCGGATCGTCGTGCGTCTCGATACCACCCGCCGCCGGCTCGTGCAGGCCGCCCAGCGGGTGACCGAACGGCGGCACGCCCGGTTGTCCACCGTGGCGGCGCGCCTCGACCCCCTGAGCCCCCTGGCCACCCTGGCCCGGGGGTACGCGGTGGCGCGCACGCCCGCCGGCGCTACCTTGTCGGAGGTGGGAGCGTTTGCGGAGGGACAGGCGTTCGATCTGTGGGTGCGGGACGGGATCGTGGCGGCCGTGGCCGGCCGCTCCCGGCCGCGCCCCGATGCCTCCGCTACCGTTCCGACCCCCGACAGGGAGCGCCCATGACGTTCGAGGAAGATGTGACCCGGCTGGAAGCGATCGTGCGCGACCTGGAGCGCGACGATCTCGATCTCGATCGCGCGCTGCGCCTGTTCGAGGAAGGGATCGCGCGCCTGCGTTCGGCCACGGCGGTCCTCACCGAAGCCGATGGGCGCGTGCAGGAACTGGTGATGGCGGCCGACGGATCCTTTGCCCTGGCGGATCGTGACGACTGATCAGCTGGTACGACCTCCGGTGCATCCGAGCCTTTCACCCGCGGCGGCGACCAGCCGCTTCGCCGACGATCGCGCCGCGATCCGACGCGCGCTCGACGACGTCTGCCTGCGCGATCTCGACCACCTCGCGCCGCGCATCGCCGACGCCGTGCGCTACGCGCTGCTCGGGGAAGGGAAGCGGCTGCGCGCGATCCTGCTGCTCGAGGCGAGCCGCGCCTGCGGCGGTCCGGACGACGTGTACGAGCTCGCCGCGGCCGTGGAGGTCGTGCACGCCTACTCGCTCGTGCACGACGATCTCCCCTGCATGGACGACGACGACATGCGACGCGGGCGCGCCACCGTGCACCGCGTGTACGGCGTGCCCGTGGCCACGGCCGCCGGCCTCGCCATGGTGCCGCTCGCCGCGCGCTGCGCCTGGCGCGCCGCCCGCGCGCTCGCTCTGCCGGAATTCGAAGCCGGCGCGGTGGTGCGCACGCTCATGCAGGCATCCGGCGCCGGCGGCATGATCGGCGGACAACTGCTCGATCTCGAAGCCGAAGGCGCCGAACTGTCGCTCGACGCCATGGAACACGTGCACCGCCTCAAGACCGGCGCGCTCATCGCGGCCTCGGTGACGCTGGGCGCGCAGGCCGCACGCGCGAGCGAGTCGCGCCGCCGCGCGCTCGCGCACTACGGCGCGGCCGTGGGACTCGCGTTCCAGATCGCCGACGACGTGCTCGACGTCACCGCCACCACCGACCAGCTCGGCAAGACCGCCGGCCGTGATCTCGCGCTCGCGAAGAGCACGTATCCGGCGCTGCTCGGCATCGACGGCGCGATCACCCGCGCCACGACGCTCATCGACGAAGCCTGCGCGACGCTCGCCGCGGAGGGGCTGCTCACGCCCACCCTCGGCCATCTGGCGCGCTACGCCGTCGAGCGACGGAGCTGACGGCCGGCTCGTTCGCCATCCGCTTCGACCACCTCATTTCCCCGATTGCCATGTCCCTGCTCGATCGCATCCAGTCACCCGCCGATCTTCGCGGTCTCACCCGCGACGAACTGCGCACCGTCGCCGCCGAAATGCGCGCGCGACTGATCGAGGTGTGTTCCGACACGGGCGGCCACATCGGCGCCGGGCTCGGCGTGGTGGAGCTCACGGTCGCGCTGCACACCGTGTTCGACACCCCGCGCGACCTGCTCGTGTGGGACGTGGGCCACCAGGGCTATCCGCACAAGCTGCTCACCGGGCGCAACGACCGCCTCGAGACGCTGCGCCAGGAGAACGGCCTGAGCGGATTCCTCAAGCGTACCGAGAGCGAGTACGACACCTTCGGCGCCGGACACGCCGCCACCGCGATCTCCGCCGCCGTGGGCATGGCCGCGGGCCGCGATCTCCGCGGCGAGACGTTCAAGGTCGCCGCCATCCTGGGCGACGGCGCGCTGTCGTGCGGCCTGTCGTACGAGGGGCTCAACAACGCCGGCCACTCCGACCGCGATCTCATCGTCGTGCTCAACGACAACGAGATGTCCATCGCGCCCAACGTGGGCGCCATGCACAAGTACCTGCTGTCGGTGCAGCGGAACCCGCTCTACAACCGGCTGCGCTCGAAGATCGGCGAGCTCGTGGACTCCGCACCGTCGCCGTTCACCGGCGTGAGCACGCTCGTGCGCAAGTGGGAGGAGAGCGTGAAGTCGCTGCTCACGCCCGGCGTGCTCTTCGAGGAGCTCGGCTTCCGCTACTTCGGTCCGGTGGACGGGCACGACATCGACGCGCTCGTGGAAACGCTGAGCGCCGTGCGCGACTTCAAGGGGCCGCGTCTCGTGCACGTGATCACGCAGAAGGGGAAGGGCTTCCCCGCCGGCGAACACGGCGAGAAGTGGCACGCGCTCCCGCCGGGCCACGATCCGGCCACGGGCAAGCAGCGCGCCGCGGGCAGCGCCGCGAATCCCAACTACACGGCCGTGTTCGGCAAGGGGCTCGCGGAGCTCGGCGAGGAACACCCCGAAGTGGCCGTGATCACGGCCGCCATGCCGAGCGGCACCGGCACCGGCGCGTTCGGCAAAGCGTTTCCCGCGCGTTTCTTCGACGTGGGCATCGCCGAAGGACACGCCGTCACCTTCGCGGCCGGCCTCGCCACGCAGGGGATCCGGCCGGTCGTGGCCATCTACTCCACGTTCCTGCAGCGCGGCTACGACAACATCGTGCACGACGTGGCCATCCAGCATCTGCCGGTCACCTTCTGCATGGACCGCGCGGGGCTCGTGGGCGAGGACGGGGAAACCCACGCCGGCCTCTACGACATCGCGTACATGCTCGCCGTGCCGAACATGACCGTGACCGCGCCGCGCGACGGCGCCGAGATGCTCGCCCTGCTGCGCGCGGGCGTCGAGCACGACGGCCCGTTCTGCCTGCGCTATCCGCGCGACCTGTCGCCCGACGTGCCGGCGCCCATGCGCGAGATCCCGGCCGTGCCGTACGGCACCTGGACCGTGCCGCGGCAGGGGCGCGAGCTCGCCATCCTCGCCGTGGGCACCATGGTGAACACGGCGCTCGCCGCCGCCGAGGAGCTCGCCGCCGACGGATTCGACATCACGGTGGTGAACTGCCGGTATCTCAAGCCGTACGACGAGGTCACGCTCAACGCGATCCTCTCCGACCACACGCACGTGCTCACCCTCGAGGAAGGCACGGTGGTGAACGGGTTCGGCGCGTTCATGAGCGCCACGATCCGCCGCCTCGCGCCGCATGTGCGCGTGTCCGTGCACGGCGTGCCGGATCGCATCGTGTACGCCGCCGCGCGCGCGCGCCAGCTCGCGCAGTGCGGGCTCGACGTGCCCGGCGTGGTGGCCCGCGTCCGCGCGCTGCGCGAAACCGAAGCGCTCACCGGCTGATGCGCGTCGGCGTCATCGGACATCGCGGATACGCCGGGCTCCCCGGCGTACTCGGTGCGTTGCTCGATCTCGCGCCAACGCTCGGTTGCACGCTCGCCTTCGAGGAGGAACTGTACGAGATCGCGGAAGAGGGCGAAGCGCTTCTCGAACCCGAGTCGCTCGATCTGCTCCTCACGCTCGGCGGCGACGGCACGCTGCTCCGCGGCGCGCGCTATCTCGCCGAGCATCCCATTCCGATCCTCGGCGTGAACCTCGGGCGGCTCGGCTTCCTCACCTCGTGCCGCGGCGACGAGTTCGAGGATGCGCTCCGCATGTGGGCACACGGCGACTACACCGCCGAGCAGCGCATGACCATCGACGCGCGCGCCTTCGGTGTGGACGGCGAACCGCGCGGCCGGTGGCGCTGCCTCAACGACATCGTGCTGCACAAGGGCGGCTTCGCGCGCGTGGTGCGCTTCGGCGTGCATGTGGACGGCGAACCGCTCGGCGCGCTCGGCGCCGATGGCATCGTGCTGTCCACGCCCACCGGCTCCACCGCCTACAGTCTTTCGGCCGGCGGTCCCGTGGTCGTGCCCACGCTCGAGTCCATCATCCTCACGCCCGTCTCGCCGCACACGCTCGCCATGCGTCCGCTCGTGCTGCCGCCCGATGTCGAAGTGATCGTGCGCGCGGAAGACGGCCCCGAAGGGCTGCTCGTGACCGTGGACGGGCAGGTCGGCACTACGTTCATGGCCGGCGAAACCCTCGTCACCCGCCGCGCGGACACGCCCGTCCGCATCGTGCGGTTCCCCGGCACGTCGTTCTTCATGCGGCTCCGCGACAAACTCGGCTGGGGCGGACTCAGCGAGCGCGACGGCGTCGTCACGCCCGTATAGCGGCGCTCCGGCGTGCTCCTCGAACTCGGACTCCGCAACGTCGCCGTCATCGAAGCGGTGACGCTGCCTCTCGCCGGCGGTCTCAACGTGCTCACCGGCGAAACCGGCGCCGGCAAGTCGCTCATCGTGGGTGCGCTCGGCCTGCTGCTCGGCGAGCGCGCCGCCGCCGATCGCATCCGTGCCGGCGCGGATCGCGCGGTCGTGGAAGCCACCTTCGATGCGCGCGAACGCGCCGACGTGCGCGCGTGGCTCGACGCACACGGCATTCACGTGGAAGAGGACGGTCTCGTCATCCTCAAGCGCGAAGTCTCCGCCGCCGGCCGCTCACGCGCCTGGGTGAACGGCTCGGCCGTCACCGTGACCGTGCTCCGCGAGCTCGGCGCGCAGCTCGTGGCTGTGCACGGACAGCACGAGGCCCGGCAACTGCTCGACCCGGCCGCGCAGCGGCTCGTGCTCGATGCGTACGCCGGCGCGCAGGACGACGCGCTCCGCGTGGCCGAAGCGCACGAACGGGTGCTCCAGGCGCGCCGCGCGCTCGACACGCTCGATGCGCGGCGGCGTGAAGTGGAACAGCGCGCCGATTATCTCCGGTTTCTCGTGCAGGAGATCGACGCGGCCTCGCTCCGCCCGGGCGACGACGAACTGCTCGACGCCGAGCACCGCCGCCTCGCCCACGCCGAGGAGCTCCGGGACGCGGCCGTGCAGGCCGCCGAACGGCTGCACGGGGAAGACGCCGTGCTCCCGCAGCTGTCCGCCGTGCAGCGGGCGCTTACCACGCTGCAGCGCATCGATCCGTCGCTCGAACGGCTGCAGCCCGTGTTCGACGGCGCGTATTTCGCGCTCGACGAACTCGCGCGCGAACTCGCGCATTACGCCGACGGCGTGGACATCGACCCCGAGCGCCTGCGCGAAGTGGACGCGAAACGCGCCGTGCTGCATCAGCTGCTCCGCAAGCACGGCCCCGCGATCGACGACGTGCTCGCCACCGCCGCGCGCGGCCGCGAGGAGCTCGCGCTCGTGGATGACGCCGCCGATGCCGTGCGCCGCCACGCAGAGGTCCTGGCGCTCGCGGAACGGGAACGCGCAGACAGCGCCCGCGCGCTCTCCGTGAAACGGAGCGCGGCCGCCGAACGGCTCGGCGCGGCCGTGTCCGCCCTGCTGCCGGAACTCGGCATGGCAGACGGACGGTTCGACATCCGGCTCGCGCCGCTCGGCGAACCCGGCCCGCATGGCGCCGAACAGGTGCAGTTCCTCGTGTCGCTCAACACCGGATCGCCTGCCGGCCCGCTCGATCGCGTGGCCTCCGGCGGCGAGCTCGCGCGCGTGATGCTCGCGCTCAGCACCGTGCTCGCACGCCTGCAGCAGGTGCCCACCCTCGTGTTCGACGAAGTCGATGCCGGCGTGGGCGGCGCCGTGGCGTGGCAGGTGGGCGCGCTCATGCGCGGCGTCGCGGCGCACCATCAGGTGCTCGCGATCTCGCACCTCGCGCAGATCGCGGCCTGCGCGCATCATCACATCGTGGTGCGCAAGGATCGCGCGGCCGATGCGGGCGGGCTCACCACCGCCGATACCGACGTGGTGACGAGCGACGCGCGCATCGTGGAACTCGCGCGCATGCTCGGCGGCGATGCCGACCGCGAGATCAGCCGCGCGCACGCGCGTGAACTGCTCGAACGCGGACAGGCCGTGGAGACGGCGGCGCGTCCGCCGCGCACGCCGGCAGCCCGCGCCGGCCGTGCGACTCAGCGCCGCGGAAAGCCCGTGTAGATCCGCAGTTCGAGGCGGTCGCGCGCGAGCGACGGCACCGAGAGCCCCGACGTGGACAGCGCGACCTCGTGCGCGTACATCACTTCCACGGCGCGCTTCGACCGGCCGCGCGTGAAGGCCGCGAGCGTGGAATACGACACGGCCACCGCGCCGTACTGCGCGCTCCCCGACGGCGTCACGAACGGCGTGCCGTCGCCCAGCGGTTCATAGCGGTCGCCGCTGAAGGAGCGCGTGAGCCAGCTCGCGGAGACGCCGAACTTCTCGCCGAGCGCGATGCGGGGCGCGACCTCGAAATCCGTGCGGCGGCCGAGTGTGCGCGTCACGGCCTGCGGCCGTCCCAGGAAGAAGAACTCCGGCAATCCCGCGCCGGGCATGCGCACCACGGCTTCGTCGGCGATCGGCGTGGTGGTACGGATCGTGGCCGATATCCACGCGCGGCGCTTCCACACCGCGTCGGCCGTGGCGCGCAGCAGCACCGCGTTCACGCCGTCGCCGAGGGCGAGCGCGAACGGTTCGTTGGCCTGGGCGCTGCTCGCGGCGCCGAAGCGCCACCCCGCCGACGCCATCAGGCGCACGCCCGATCGGGTGGTGTTGAGACGGGCGACCTGGTCACCGCGCCACGTATCGAAGAGCAGCACGCGCGCTTCCACGTCCACGTCGCCCATGCCGGCGCGAAACCCGCCGCCCAGCGTGTCGGCGTTCACGCCGAAGGCGGAGTCCTGCGCGAGCTCCTGCAGCCCGTTCGAGCCGTAGACGCGCACCGCGCCCAGCGGGGCGTTGGCGGGAATGCTCGTGGGGAAGTAGCGGGTGAAATCCTCGCGGATCGCCTCCAGCGCCGCGCTGATCGCGTCGTGCGTCTCGCTGCCGTGGATCGGCACCACCGGCGACCCCGCGTTTTCACTGCCGTACACCGCACCCCAGGCGTTCCGGAATGCTTCGGCGCGCGCCGCGAGCGCCTGCGCGGCCGCGGGATCGGCGAGGATGGCCTCGCACAGGTCGCCCGCGCCGTCGGTGCCGCAGGCCGTGATCGCGTCGAGGAGCTGATTGCGCGCCGTTCCGAGCTGCACGTAGACGGAGGCGTTCGTGATCTGGTTGGGGTTCGCGCCCACGTTCGCATCCACACCCGCGCGATTGAGCACGAGCTGGGCGTCGTGTACCACTTCCACGTACGAGATGCGCACGCCCAGGCCGATTCGGCGGGTGATGCCGAAGTCCGCGTTCAGCGTGGTGGTGGCGCGGCGCACGGCACCCCTGGCGTCGAGCGGCCCGAGCGAAAGCGTGAAGTCGGAAGCGCCCAGCAGTTGGCGGATCCCTTCCTGCGCCCCGTCGAGCACGGGCAGGTGCGTGGCGCCGAACGCCGGCGTGGACAGGCCGGCGAGCAGCGGGGCGCGGGTGCCGTTGGGGAGAAGGCGCCGGTCCCACTCGTCCCAGTGCGCGCCGATCACGAGGCGCATGCCGCGCGCCGGTACCGGAATCGCGTCCTCGCCCAGGCCGGCCGTGGGCTGCGCGGCCGCCACCGTCGCGGCGGCCGTGCCCGCCACGGACAGCGCCAGCACCGGAAGCAGCCGCCGCAGCAGGGCGGTCATCCGGCGGCGAAGCGCGGACGGGACGGCGATGGCATGCGGAAACCGATGCGGCAGAGCGCGGATGACGGGACGACGAGTCAGGAGAGCACGGGTTGGCGGCGGAGGTCGGACGGCGAGGATGCCGTCGACTCCGCGGGACGGGATCAACCGGCTAGATTAGCCCGATGGCCCCGGCCCGTCAACGCGAGCGCTCGCGTGACGACGACATCGCGTTGCCTGATAGCGTCCTGCGTCCCCAGGTGTTCCGTGCCCCCTCGCTCCATTCCGTCGGTACCGTGGCAGACCACGGGCAACCATTGGCTGTCGCTCCCCTGCATCCACCCGGCCGACGGCGCGGTCCACGCCATCGGCGTGGTGCATCGCGGCGCGCGGGCGATCGTCGAGTTCGCGGGCGCCCCCGGGTTCGAGCAGGGACGGGGAGAGCCGCTCTTCCGTCCGGTGGTGCGTGTCGACGGAGAGGTGCGCGAGCTGGCCGGCGAAGGGATCGCCTGGGAACGCGCCTCCGGCTGGCTCCCCACCTTCACCTGCACCATCGGCACGCTGCTGCTCCGCGGCACCGTGTTCGCGCCGTACGGGCGTGATGCCGACATGTCCGGCGCCGTGTACGCCGTCACCGTGGAGAACCGCGGCACCGGCACCCATCGCGTGGATATCGCGCTCGAAGGGGTGCTCGGCCACCGGCAGCAGCGGGTCCGCACCGCGCGCGAGTTCGACGACGCGCACCGCGTCGTGGCCGGCGAGGACGACACCATCGTCCTCGAAGGCGCCGCAGTGCCCGGCATGGTGGCCGTGGCGTTCGGCGCCGACGGACCGGCCGTCCGCGAGGTGCCGGAGCACGCCACCGACGCGCCCCGCTTCGCCATCCGTCGCACCATCACCGTGGCGCCCGGGCAGTCCGCGCCGTGCGCGTTCTACCTCGCCGTCGGTCCGGAACGCGACGGCGCCTGCGCCACCGTGGGCGTGCTCCGCCGCCGCGGCTGGCGCACGCTGCTCACCGCCACGCGCGACGCCATGCAGCAGCTCGAGCAGAGCACCGGACACGACGCCATCGACCGGCTCGTCAACCGGAATCTGCTCTTCGCCCACTTCTACGGCGTGGCGCGCGCCATCGACGACGCCCACTTCTACCTCGTGCGCACGCGCGCGCCGTGGCACAGCGTCGGCGCCACCGTCCGCGACTGGGAAGCGCTCATGTGGACGCTGAGCGCGGTGCAGCTCGCCGACACCGGGCTCGCCCGCGAATTGCTCGTCCGCACCTGCGAACTGCACGGCTACGCGCCCGGGCAGGGGGTGAACTATCTCGACGGCACGCTGTTCGAGCCCGGGTTCGCGATCGAAGGCGCGGCCGCGTATCCCATCGCGGTGGATCGCTACATCCGCGCCGCCGACGACGACCGGATCGTGGAGGAGCCCGTGGTGGCCGATACGCTCTACGTGGTGAACGACGATCTCGTGGCGCGGCGCGACGAGCGGCTCCCGCTCTATTCCACCGAAGTGAGCCCGGGCGGCACGCCCGTGCCCTATCCGTTCACGCTCCACGGCAACGCCGTGGTGGCCGCCGCTCTCGACGTGCTCCGCCGCACGCTCGACGAGGACGCCGCGGGTGATGTCGAGGATCCCGCCGCCGTGCGCGCCGCCATGCAGCGGCACTTCGCGCGCGACCGCGGCGGCAAGGCGCACCTCGCCTCGGCCGTGGATCTCGCCGGCGGCGCCGACCAGGGCGACGATCCCGCCGCGTCCGTGCTCTGGCTGCCGCTCTACGACGCGCTCGACCGCGACGACTCGCTCTTCCGCCGTTCCGTGCGCACCGTGACCGTGGACGACGGCGGGCTGCTCCGCCAGATCGCGCGCGTGCTCGGTCCCGACGGCAACGCCGTGCTGCAGTGGCTGCGCCGCGCGCCGCTCGATCAGGGGATCGCGGCCGCGGTCGTCGATGCCGACGGGCGGGCCGTGGCCGACGGCGGCGATGCCGCGCTGGCGGGACTGCTCGCGTCGACCGTGTGGTACGCGGTGCACGTGCTGGGGCTTCGCGGGTAGGGCGTGTCACGTCCGGACGACGCTTGTCCGGCCGCGACCGGTTGGGTAAGTTGAGGAATATGCGGGAATAGCTCAGTTGGTAGAGCACAACCTTGCCAAGGTTGGGGTCGCGGGTTCGAGTCCCGTTTCCCGCTCTTCGTCGGTGCCGGCACGATCGGCGCCGGCCACAATGTGGAATCGGTCGGGGAGCGGGTGCGTGCCGCTCCCTTCGCGTTTGCGGGAGCCCGGATGGCGAAACCGGTAGACGCGGAGGCCTTAAAAGCCTCTGTCCGCGAGGACATGCGGGTTCGAGCCCCGCTCCGGGTACTACTTTTCGACGCATGACAGACGTCGTCGCACTCACAACCGAACTGCTGTCCATCGACTCGTCCACCGGCCGCGAACGCGAAACGGTGGATGTCGTCGCGCGCTGGCTCGTTGCCCGGGGGTGGAACGTCACCCTGCAGGAAGTCGAGCCGGGGCGCAGCAACGTATGGGCCACGCGCGCCGGTGGCGGCGTGACGCTTTCCACGCACCTCGACACCGTGCCGCCGTACGTTCCGCCGCGTCTCGACGACGGGCGGCTGTACGGACGCGGCGCCTGCGACGCGAAGGGGATCGCCGCTGCCATGCTCGTGGCCGCGCAGCAGCTCGCGGACGCGGGCGAAGAGCGCGTGGATCTCCTCTTCGTGGTGGGCGAGGAAAAGGGCTCGCCCGGCGCGCGCGCCGCCAACCGGCTGCCCGCCACCAGTCGGTGGCTCGTGAACGGCGAACCCACCGAGAGCCGTCTCGCCACCGGCGCCAAGGGCGCGCAGCGTGTCATCGTGCGCGTGCGCGGACGGGAAGGGCACTCCGCCTACCCCGAGTCGGGCCGCAGCGCGCTCGACCCGCTGCTCGCCATCCTGCCGCAGGTACGCGATCTGCCGCTGCCCAGTGATCCGCTGCTCGGTGACACCACGTGCAACATCGGCGTGCTGCGCGCCGGCACCGAAGCCAATGTGATCCCCGGCCTCGCCGAAGCGGAGATCATGATCCGCCTCGTGGGCGACGTGGAACCCGTGCGGGCCGTGTTCGAGGAGTGGGCCCGGGGACACGCCACCCTCGAATGGGGATCGTACATTCCGGCGCAGCGCTTTCACGTGATCGACGGCTTCGACGTCGCGCCCGTGGCATTCACCACCGACATCCCGCTGCTGAACCGCTGGGGCACGCCGCTCCTGTTCGGACCGGGGTCCATTCACGTCGCGCACACGCCCGACGAACACATTCCCGTGGCCGAACTCCGCGGCGCCGTGGATGCCTACGTGCGCATCGTGCGCGCCCTGCTCGCCGCCGGATGACCACCTCCCGCATTCCCGTCGCCGTGCTCGGCGCCACCGGTGCCGTGGGTCAGGCGTTCGTGCGCCACCTGGCCGGTCATCCCTGGTTCGTCATCACCGAAGTCGCCGCCTCCGAGCGCTCCGCCGGACGCACGTACCGCGACGCCGCGCGGTGGCTCGAAGGGCCGCTGTCGCCCGATGTCGCCTCGCTCACCGTGCGCGCCTGCACGCCGGAGGAGATCACCGCGCCCATCGTGTTCTCGGCGCTCGACGCGGGCGTGGCCGGCGAGATCGAGGCCGCGTTCGCGCGCGCCGGCCGGCTCGTGCTCTCCAATGCGAAGAACTACCGCATGGAAGCCGACGTGCCGCTGGTGATCCCCGAGGTCAACGGCGATCATCTCGGACTGCTCGCGGTGCAGCAGCGGCTGCGCGGCTGGCCCGGCGCGATCGTGACCAACGCGAACTGCGCCGTGACCGTGATCGCCGCCGCGCTCGCGCCGCTCCACGAAGCGTTCGGCGTGCGCCAGGTCGTGGCCGTCACCATGCAGGCCATCTCCGGCGCGGGATACCCCGGTGTGCCGTCGCTCGACATCCTCGGCAACGTCATTCCGTACATCGGCGACGAAGAGCTCAAGATCGAACGCGAGCTCGGCAAGCTGCTTGGCCGTTTCACGAACGACCGCATCGAGCCCGCGGCCATCGCCGTGAGCGCGCACGCCAATCGTGTGCCCGTGGAACACGGCCACACCGTGTGCATCACCGCGGGCTTCGAGCGGCCGCCGCTCCTCGCCGAAGCGCTCGACGTGCTCTGGGCGTGGCGTGGACACACGGCCGTGTACGGCCTGCCGTCGGCTCCGGTTCCGCCGCTCGACGTGCGCGAAGAGCCCGACCGGCCGCAGCCGCGCCGCGACGTGCACGCGGGGCGCGGCATGACGATCACCATCGGGCGCGTGCGCCCCGATCCCGTGCTGCATCTCCGGCTCACCGCGCTGGCGCACAACGTGGTGCGCGGTGCGGCCGGCGGCTCGGTGCTCAACGCGGAACTGCTGCTCGCCACCGGCGTGCTCGATCGCGCATCCGGTGCGCTGCGGGTTCATCCGTGATCGTCTGCAAGTTCGGCGGTACATCAGTGGCCGACGCGGCCGCGATCGTCCGCGCGTCGGATATCGTGGCCGGCCGGCTCGATCGCCGGCCCGTGGTGGTGGTGTCCGCGCTCGCGGGCGTCACCAACGACCTGCTGGAGATCGCGCGCCGCGCCGCGGCCGGTGATCTGCTGGTCGCGCTCACGCTCGTGGAATCGCTGCGCGCGCGCCATCTCGCCGATGCCGCGACGCTCCTCGACGGCAGCCCCGGCACCGACGAGATCTTCACCGAGCTCGGCGCCGGCTTCGACGAGCTCGCGCACCTCGCCGAGGCGCTCTGCACGCTCGGGTTCGTCACGCCGCGTTCGCTCGATGCCGTCGCGGCCATGGGCGAGCTGCTCTCCTCGCAGCTCGTGGTCGCCGCATTCCGGCACCGCGGCGTGCCGGCCGAATGGGTGGACGCGCGCCGCGTCACCATCACCGACGAACATTTCACGCGCGCCGCGCCCGATCTCGCCGCCATCGCCGCCGCCACGCGCGACCATGTGCGCCCGGTGGTGGAGCAGGGGCGCGTGCCCGTGATCGGCGGGTTCGTGGGCGCGAGCCCTGCGCGCATCACCACCACGCTCGGCCGCGGCGGCTCGGACTATTCGGCCGCGCTCATCGGCGCCGCACTCGAAGCCGACGCGATCGAGATCTGGACCGACGTGGACGGCATGCTCACCGCCGATCCGCGCGTGGTGCCCGACGCGCGCCTCATCGAACGCATCCGCTTCGACGAAGCCGCCGAGCTCGCCTCGTTCGGCGCCAAGGTGCTGCACCCCAGCACCATCGCGCCGGCCGTGCAGCGTGGCATCCCCGTGTACGTGTTCAACTCGCGCCGGCCGGACGGTACGGGCACCATGATCGCCTTCGAGGCGCCGCGGCATCCGGTGCGCGCCATCGCCGGCAAGCGGAGCACCACGCTCGTGAAGCTCCGCACCACGCGCATGCTGCTCGCGCACGGGTTCCTGCGCTCCGTGTTCGAGGTGTTCGAGCGGCACCGCACGTCGGTGGACGTGGTGGCCACGTCGGAAGTGTCCATCTCGGTCACGCTCGACGATCCCGCGCAGCTCGATGACATCGTGGCCGACCTGTCCGCGTTCGGCGACGTGTCGGTGGAGCGGCAGCGCGGCATCGTGGCGATCGTGGGCGCCGGCCTCTCCGACGGCACGGCCACGCTGGCCACCGCGCTCGCGTCGCTCGGCCCCATCAACGTGCACATGGCGTCGCTCAGCGCCACCGGCATCAACTTCACCCTCGTCATCGACGACGCGCAGGTCGTGCCCGCCATGCAGCGGTTGCACGCGGGCTTCTTCGGCAGCGTGGCCGGGAGCGTGGCATGACGCCGCTCCGCATCGCGCTCATCGGCATGGGCCGCATGGGAGCGGCCATCGACGCGCTCGCGTCCGCGCACGGCTGCACCGTGGTTGCGCGGCTCGGCGCGGCCGCGGTGGCGCAGGACGGCATCACGCGTGCCGCGCTCGCCGAGGCGGACGTCGCGATCGAGTTCACCGTGCCGGATGCCGCGCTCGACAACGCCGAAGCGTGTCTCCGCGCCGGCACGCCGGTGGTGATCGGCACCACCGGCTGGTACGACCGGCTCGATACGCTGCACACGCTCGCCGATACGCACGCCGGCCGTGTGCTCTGGGCGCCGAACTTTGCACCCGGCGTGCAGCTCATGCTCGCGCTCGCAGAAGCCGCCGGCCGGCTGTTCCGCCACGCGCCCGGCTTCGACGCGCACCTTGTGGAAACGCACCACACCGCCAAGCTCGATGCGCCGTCGGGCACGGCCATCGCCGTGCGCGACCGCGCCGAACGCGCGCTCGGCCGAGCCGTGCCCGTCACGAGCGTGCGCGTGGGATCCGTGCCCGGCACGCACGAGCTCGTGCTCGATGCGCCGTTCGAGCAGGTGCGGATCACGCACGAGGCGCGCGACCGCCGTGTGTTCGCCGACGGCGCGCTCGCGGCCGCGCGCTGGCTCGCGGCCGATCGGGCGCCCGGTGTCTACACCATGCGCGACGTGCTCGGACTCACTCCGCCGGAGGCCCCATGACACGCGATGTCCCGCCCCTCACCGGATGCGGCACGGCACTCGTGACGCCGTTCACCACGTCCGGCGCCGTCGACGAAACCGCACTCCGTACGCTCGTGGAAACGCAGCTCGAAGCCGGCGTGCACTTCCTCGTGCCGTGCGGCTCCACCGGCGAAGCCGCCACGCTCGCCTTCGAGGAGCACGTGCGCGTGGTGCAGGTGGTGGCGGACACGGTGAACGGCCGCGTGCCCGTGGTGGCGGGCGCCGGCTCCAACGACACGGCCCGGGCCATCGCCCTGTCGCAGGCCGCGGAACGGGTGGGCGCCACGCACCTGCTGCACGTCTCGCCCATGTACAACAAGCCGCCGCAGCGCGGCCTGCTCGCGCACTTCCGCGCCATCGCCGATGCGTGCGCGCTCCCGATCATGCTGTACAACGTGCCCGGACGCACGGCCGGCAACATCGAAGCCGCCACCACGCTCGAACTGGCGCGCGACCCGCGCTTCACGGCCGTGAAGGAAGCGTCCGGCAACCTCGCGCAGATCGACGTCATCCTGAAGGACCGCCCGGACGGGTTCCTCGTGTTCTCGGGCGACGACTCCTTCACGCTGCCGCTCATGGCGCTCGGCGCCGAGGGAATCGTCTCCGTGGTGTCGAACGTGTTTCCGGCCGCGATGGCGCAGCTCGCCGTCGCCATGCAGCGTGGCGATCTCTCGCGCGCCCGCGCACTGCACCGTGCGCTGCTGCCGTTCTTCTCGGCCGCGTTCATCGAATCCAATCCCATTCCGGTCAAGGCCGTGCTGGCCGCGGCAGGAGTGATCCAGCCCGTGCTGCGCGCGCCGCTCGTGCCGCTCGCGCCGCACCACATGGAGACCGTGATGGCCGCCGTGTCCGACGTGCGCCGCGCGCTCGACGCGATGCACGACCGCCTGCTTCCCGCCTGAATCCCGTCATGGCCCTCACGCTCGCCGACCTCGAAACCCGTCTCTCGCACCCGGATCTGCTCGACTCGGGCGTCACGCTCCCGCTCGATGCGGGCGCGGTGTTCGAACATTTCCTCGTGCGCCTCGAGGCCGGTGAGCTGCGTGCCGCGCGGCGCGACGCGGACGGCCGGTGGCACGCCGTGCCGTGGGTCAAGCGCGGCATCCTGCTCGGCTTCCGCCTGGGCCGCGTGGTGGAGATGGGCGCGGCCACCGGCGGCATCAATCACTTCCTCGACAAGCACACGTTCCCGCCGCGCGAGTTCCGGCTCGAACACGGTGTGCGCATCGTGCCCGGCGGATCGGCCGTGCGCCGAGGCGCGTATCTCGCGTCCGGCGTGGTGTGCATGCCGCCCATGTACATCAACGTGGGCGCGTTCGTGGGCGCCGGCACCATGGTGGATTCGCACGCGCTCGTGGGATCGTGCGCGCAGATCGGGGAGCGCGTGCATCTCAGCGCGGCCGCGCAGATCGGCGGCGTGCTGGAGCCGGTGAGCGCCGCGCCCGTGATCCGCGAGGACGACGTGATCGTGGGCGGCAACTGCGGCGTGTACGAAGGCACCGTGGTGCGGGAGCGCGCCGTGCTCGGCGCGGGCGTGGTGCTCACGCGCGCCACGCCCGTCTACGACCTCGTGCGTGAAACCGTGCACCGCGCCACGGACACCGCGCCGCTCGAGATTCCGGCCGGCGCTGTGGTGGTGCCCGGCGCGCGGCAGGTCACCGCCGCCTGGGGCGCGTCGCAGGGGATCTCGATCCAGACGCCGGTGATCGTGAAGTACCGCGACGGCCGCACCGACGCCGCCACATCGCTCGAAGCCTGGCTCCGGTGACCACGTTGCTCACCGTCGCCGGCACCGTGCGCGTGCCCGGCGACAAGTCCATCAGCCATCGTGCGCTGCTGTTCGCCGCGCTCGCATCCGGCACGTCGCGCGTGCGCGCGATCCTCGAAAGTGCCGACGTGCAGGCCACCGCGCGCGTGCTCCGCGCGCTCGGCGTGCCCGTGCCCGACCTGTCGCGCGAGTTCACGGTGCAGGGCGGCGGGCCGGCCGCGCTCCGCATGCCGCACGAGGATCTCGACTGCGGCAACAGCGGCACCACCACGCGTCTCGTGGCCGGCATCGTGGCCGGCCGCGACGGGATCACCGCGCGGTTCACCGGCGATGCGAGTCTCAGCCGGCGCCCCATGCAGCGCATCGCGAAACCGCTCGCCGCCATGGGCGCCCGCGTGGAATCCGAGCGCGGCGAGGGGCTGCCCATGCGTGTCACGGGTGCGGCACTCCGGCCGGTCGAATGGCGCAGCGAACATGCCAGCGCGCAGGTGAAGGGCGCGATCATGCTCGCCGCGGTGAGCAGCGGCGTTTCGGCCACGGTGCACGAACCCGCGCGCTCGCGCGATCACACCGAACGCATGCTCGCCGCGCGCGGCGTCGCGGTCGAATACACGGAGCACGGCGTAACCGTGCCCGCCGGCGCGGTGCTGCACGCGCTCGACGTGGACGTGCCCGCCGATCCGTCGTCGGCCGCGTTCTTCGTGGGGCTCGCCGGTCTCGCGCACCACGGTGAGCTCGTGCTCCCCGACGTATGTCTCAATCCCACGCGCACGGGCGGCTTCGACATTCTCGCGCGCATGGGCGTGCGCCTGCGCGTGGAAGACGAGCGCGATGCCGGCGGCGAACGGCTCGGCACGCTCGTGGCGGGGCCCGGGGCGCTCCGCGGCACCACGGTCGAGGGCGACGAGATTCCGCGTGCCATCGACGAACTGCCGCTCATCGCCTGCGTGGCCGCGCGCGCGGAGGGGGAAACGCGCATCACCGGCGCGTCAGAGCTCCGGGTCAAAGAGAGCGATCGCATCAGTGCCGTGGTGGCGAATCTCCGCGCGATCGGCGTGGACGCGGAAGAGCTTGCCGACGGGCTGATCGTGCGCGGCGGCGCGCATCCGCTTCGCGGGCAGGTGGCCACGCACGGCGATCATCGGCTCGCCATGGCGTTCGGCATTCTCGCCGCGCTCCCCGGCAACGCGATCCGCGTCGACGACCCGGCATGCGTGGACGTGTCGTTCCCCGACTTCTGGTCGGCGCTCGTGCGCGTGACGCGAACGAACGGCTCCGCGGATTCGGAGCCGGCGAGTGGATCGGCGGAATCCGCGTCGAGCGATGAGCCGGCACATGAACCGGCGCATGAACCGGCGCATGATGCGGCGCCTGACGCGAACGTCGGAGCCGGCACGTCGGAGTCCGCGCGTCTCGTGATCGCGATCGACGGGCCGGCCGCGTCGGGGAAATCGTCCACTGCGCAGTGGGTGGCCAAGCGGCTCGGCGTGCGCCACGTGGATTCCGGGGCGTTCTACCGCGCGCTCACGGCCGCGGCGCTCCGGTCGGGCATTCCCGCCGGGCAGTGGACCGAAGAGGACGTGCTCGCCCATGCGCCGCGCATCGCGCTGGCGCTCACCGAACGGTCCGTCGTGCCCACGCTCGACGGCGACACTGCCGACGCCGAGCTCCGGAGCACCGACGTGACGCGTGAGGTGTCGCGTGTGGCCCGCATGCCCGAGGTGCGGCTCTGGGTGAACGAGCGCGTGCGCGAGGCCGGGGCGAGCACCGACGTGGTGGTGGACGGACGCGATATCGGCACCGTGGTGTTTCCGGATGCGCCGCTCAAGGTGTTTCTCGTGGCCGATCCGTGGGAGCGGGCGCGCCGGCGTCTCGTGCAGCGGCTGGAGCGTCGGCCCACCGACGCCGAGATCGCCGAGGAAACGGAAGCGCTTGTGGCGCGCGATGCGCGCGACGCCATGCAGAGTCGCCCCGACCCCTCGGCCATCACCATCGACACCACCCGTCTCACGCAGGCGGAGCAGGTGGATCGCATCGTGGCGCTGGCCGAGGCGATGCGGCGGACGATGGGTGAGCGGCCCTGATCAGTCCCTTGGTGCGCGGCTCGTCACCGCCGCCCCGCTCCTCGCCATTGCCCTCCTGACGCGGTGCGCTCCGGCTGACGCAGGCGCGTCCGCCGAAGATCATCTGCTGACCCTGGCCACATCACCGTCCGTGACGGTATGCGAGAGTGAGCGCGACCAGCTCGCGTGTCACTGGCGAGGCGTGCGTGATGCCGCGCGCCTGCGGAACGGCGCAATGCTCGTGCTCGACGCGGAGCATGACCTCCTCGTGTTCGATCGGTCCGGTGGGTTCACGCAGCGGCTCGGCAGGCGCGGCGACGGGCCGGGCGAGTTCCGCGCCATCGCGTCGATCGCGCCGCGGCGCGAAGGAGGGGTCATCACCTTCGATGCGCGACACTTCCGGATCGACACATTCGACGACACGCTGGCATCGGTGTCGAGCCGGACCGTTGTACCGTCGATCGAGTTGAGCGCCATGAAAGTCAACGGAACTGCGCTGGCCATGCTGCACATCGGCGACGCCGACTCGATCGGAGCGCCCGCGGACGCGTTCGTGCTCTGGGTGGATGCCGCGACCGGCGACACCGCGCCACCGATCCGCTTTCGGGCACGGTCGGAGCGGCCGCGCGGCAGCGATCTCCAGCCGATTCCGAAACCATTCGAAGCTCGCCTGCTCTGGGATGTCTCCGATGCGAAGGATGTCGTGGTCGGATTCAGCGATACCGACACCCTGCACGTGCTCGACAGCACGGGCACGCTCGTGTCCACCCTGTCGCGGCCATGGACGCCCGCCCGGATCTCGCGCCGCGAGATGGACAGTGTGCGCGATGCGCTGCTCAACCCCGGCGGCCGGCCGAGCGCGTCGCCGTCGTACCGCGCACAGGTGGAGCAACTGCTCGACGGCCTTCCCCGGGAGCATCCGCGTCTCGCGGACGTCCGGTTCTCGAGCACGCGCGACATCTGGGTTCGCCGCGCCGGCCGGTTCGCGGACTCGGTGCGGTGGGATCGTTTCGCATACACGGGAGCGTACGAAGGCACACTGCACCTCTCTGTACGCGACAGGCTGCTGCGCGTGCGCGGCGATACGGTGTTCCTCCTCGTCACCGATACGTCGGGCGTGCCGTACCTCGGCGCATTCATCGTCGGTTCCGCGGTCCACTAACGGTCAGCGCGCGCGGTCAGGTCGAACCGGAAACGCTCGGCATCGCGCCGTGCACCGCTCCAGCCTTGGCCAGGATGCGGGGCAGGGCGGCGCGGGCGGCCTCGTAGCCCGCCTGGATCGCGCGCTCCTGCTCGTCCCTGGCGGACATGCGCGACACGGTGGCAACCGGCGCGATCAGCACGTCGGCCTCCGCCATTTCCGGCGCCGCGATCAGGCAGCTCTGCGTGTGCATGACTCGGCGAATGACAGCGGGCGCGCCCAGGCCCTCGGACCGGCGGCCATGGCAGTAGATGTCCACCGCGATCACGAAATCGGCTCCCATCGCGTGGGCGAACTTCACGGGGACCAGGCTGGTAACCCCGCCGTCGATCAGATGGCCATTCGCATAGGGCACCGGCACATTCATGCCGGGGACCGCGGCCGACGCCCGGATCGCATCGCCCGGGGTGCCCCTGTCGAGCAGGACCGCCTGCTCGCTTTGCAGGTCGGTTGCCACGGCGGCGAAACGACGGGGAAACTGCTCGATCGGCACACCGCCGGTCATCGTGTCGATCCAGTGCGCCAGATTGTTGCCGCGCATGATGCCGCCGGAGTCCAGTGTCCAGTCGATGAGGGATGACAACCGGACGTCGCGTCCGGCCGATTCGATCTGCGCGGGAGTCAGTCCGCTGGCGTAGGCCGCACCCACGACGGCGCCGGCCGATGTCCCGACGATGATGTCGGGCGTGATGCCGGCCTCTTCCAGTGCGCGCAGCACTCCAACGTGGGCGAACCCGCGAAGGCCCCCGCCGCCCAGGACCAGCGCCACGGTCGGTCGGAGTGAGTCGGCGGCGGCAGCAGGAGCCGAACGCTGGACGTCGGCGAGCGATCGCGGGGTCAGATCCAGGGATGTGTCCGCACGGGTGTCGGCGCACCCCGCGGTCACCGTGACGAGGAGGGCCGCAGCAAGGACGCTGCGGCACCCGTGTCGAATGTCCGATGCGATTTTCATGACGCGTTTCTCATGCCGACTGCGCCAGCGCCACCGCGTCGGGCCCGGCCGGGAATCGAAGCTGCCCGGACGCATCGTTCACGGCGCGGTACACCGTCTCGGCCACATCGGACTCCATCGTCACCGTCGTCACCTGCGCGAACGAGGCGAGGATGGGGTTCGCGAAGCCTGCGTAGGTCTCGGGGAAGAGCCCGTCCATGCGCGATCCCCCATTGCTCGTGAAGCGCGTGGTCGGCCCGTAGCCCGGTTCCACCAGCTTGACCCGCACATTGAACGCTTCGAGCTCGTGCGCCAGGGATCCGGTAAACCCTTCGATGGCCATCTTGCTCGCGGTGTACGCGGCCGCCAGCGGATGCGGTGCCAGCGTCACGCTCGAGGTCACGTTTACCACCACTCCCGACTTCCGTGTACGAAACTGCGGCAGCACCGCCTGGGTCATCGCCATCACCCCGAAGGTGTTGGTGTCGAAGACCTCGCGTACCGTGGCCATGGGCGTGACCTCGAAAACGCCGATGACCCCGATGCCCGCGTTATTGACGAGCACGTCGATGGGTCCGGCCTCCTCGATCGCGGCGGCGATGCTGTCGGGCTTCGTCACGTCGAGCGCCAGCACGCGCAGTCGCTCCGACCGGGGCAGAAGGTCTTCGCGCGGCGTGCGCATGGTGGCGATCACGTTCCAGCCCTGCGCGTGGAAGTGACGCGCGGTCTCGAGGCCGTAGCCGGAGGAACAGCCGGTGATCAGTACGGTTTTCATGGTCGTGGCACTCCGTGGGATTCATGTGGGAGAGAGGTGCCGCCCGGGGGATCCCGCGACGTATGCCCCGTGCATCGTCAGGGCGGACGCCTCATGATGGCGTTTTCGGGTTGGACTAACTACCATGAATGATCCACATTTAATTTGCGAGAGTCCAGAAATGAGCGATCCACTCTCGGAAGTCATCGCGCTGCTCCGGCCGCGCACCGTGTTCTCGAAGGGCATCAGCGGCGCCGGCCGCTGGGGTGTCCGCTACTCCGCCTTCGATCAGCCGAGCTTCTGCGCCGTGCTCGAGGGCCGGTGTCGTCTCGCCGTCGACGGTCATCGGGCGCTCACGCTCGAGGCGGGCGATTTCGTGCTGCTGCCCGCGACGCCGGGCTTCACCATCTCGGGCTTCGAGCCGGTGACACCCGTGCGCATCGACCCGAAGGTGACGCCCTCACCCACGGGGGAAGTGCGCCATGGCACGCGCGGCGGACGACCCGATGTGCGATTGCTCGGCGGCTACTTCCTCTTCGACTCGCCCGATGCGTCGCTGCTGGTGACGCTGTTGCCGGCGCTGGTGCACGTGCGCGGCGTGGAACGGCTCTCGGTGCTGGTGCGCCTGGTCGGTGAGGAAGCGGGCGAACGGAAAACGGGTCGAGACCTCGTGCTCATGCGGCTCGTGGAGGTGCTGCTCATCGAGGCGCTGCGGTCGGCGCCGGGTGAAGACACGCCTCCAGGACTGCTGCGGGGGCTGGCCGATGCGCGACTCGCGTCAGCGATCCAGCAGATGCACGGTGATATCGCGCGCTCGTGGACGGTGGTCCAGCTCGCGAAGAAGGCCGCGCTTTCCCGCTCGGCGTTCTTCGAGCGCTTCACGCGCATCGTGGGATTGCCGCCGATGGAATACCTCCTCTCCTGGCGCATGGCGGTGGCGAAGGATCTGTTCCGCCAACACGATCTCGGGGTCGCCGAGGTCGCCGCACGTGTCGGCTACGGATCGGCGAGCACCTTCAGCACCGCGTTCAGCCGATACGTGGGCCAGCCTCCGAGCCGCTACGCGCGCCAGATGCTCGAGGCCAACGACCTTACCCCCTGAGCGCAATGGCCGGATCGATCCGCGTGGCCCGCCACGCCGGCATCGCGCACGCGAGCAGCGACACCACCGTGAGCAGCAGCGCCACGCCCGCGTAGGTCGCCACATCCAGACGCGACACGTCGTACAGCATGGCCTCGATCAGCCGGCTCCCGGCCACGGCGCCAGCCAGACCGATCGCGATACCGAGCAGCGTCAGCCGCAGTCCCTGGCCGAGCACCATGACCACGATCTGCCCTTGCGTGGCCCCCACGGCCGAGCGCAGTCCGATCTCGCGCGTCCGCTCGGCCACACTCCCCGACAGCATGCCGTAGATGCCGGTCGCGGTCAGCAGCAGGGCGGCGAGCGCGAAGCACTGGAAGATCACGAGCGCGAATCGCCGCTCCGCGGCCGACGCGGCGAGGAGATGCTGCATCGTGGCCACGCGCACCACCGGCTGGTCCGGATCCACCGACCACACGGCGGCGCGGATCGCGGGCACGAGCGTCCCCACGTCCACCCGCCCGCGCACCACGAGCGAGATCACATTGTCCTCGAAGATCCACTGGCTGGCCGGCGTGTAGACCGCGGCCGGCGCGCCACCGGCCAGTGACAACTGCTTCACGTCACCCACGATGCCCACCACCGTGTAGAGCGGCCCGTCCGGCGGGCCCATCCGCAGGCGCTGCCCCAACGGATCGGTGTCGGGAAAGAGACGGCGGGCGAACGACTCGTTGAGAATGGCCACCGGCAGCGCATCGCCGCGATCTGCGGGGGTGAACAGGCGGCCGCTACGCAGCGGAATGCCCATCGCGGCCATGTAGTTGGGACTGACCGCATATCGGAAGGCGCCGCCCCGGTCCTCGTCGGCCCGCTGGGCGAGGCCGGGTTCGAAATGCACGCCGTACATGATGTGATCGCCGCTCAGCGGCAACTGGCTGGTGGACGCGGCATCCTCGACGCCGGGGATGTTCCGCACGGCATCGAGCACGTCCTCGAAGAATCGCACGGTCGCGCCCCGCTCGGCGAACCTGAGCGGAGACGCCTGGATCTGCACCGTCATCACGTTGGTGGCATCGAAACCGGGAGGCTCGGCGAAGAGACGCTGCATGCTGCGAAGCAACAACCCCGACCCGATGAGCAGCACCAGGGCGAGCGCCACCTGCACGACCACCAGCGTGCTGCGGAGACGTCGGTGCCTGCCGCCGAGCGTGCGTCCCGCTCCAACCGCGAGACTGCGCCCTTCGCGGCCGGCCGCCTGCAGCGCCGGCACGATGCCGAACGCGAGCCCGGCCAGCGTGGTGACCGTGAAGGCGAAGAACAGGGCCGCGGGACTCACCGCGATGGCGTGCAGCCGCGGCAGTTCGGCCGGACTGAGCGCGACCAGCGCGCGGACGCCCAGGAGCGCCACCACGACTCCGAGTGCACCGCCGATGATGGCCAGCAGCAGGCTCTCGGTGAGGACCTGGCGGATCAGCCGGCCGCGGCCGGCGCCCAGCGCGGTCCGCACCGTGAACTCGTCGCGGCGGCGGACGCTTCGGGCCAGGAGCAGGTTCATGACATTGACGCACGCCAGCACGAGGACCAGTCCCACCGCGCCAAGCAGCGCGAACAGCGCGGGACGGACGCCGCGCGTCATGTCCTCCTGGAGCGACGGCGCCTGCCACGTTACGCCATCGTTGTACGTGGGCGGTCGCTGCTCCCGCACGACCCGTTCTCCCGCCGTGTTCAGTTCCATGGCCGCCACGTCCGGTCGCACGTCGCCCCGGAGGCGTCCCAGCATGGTGAGGTGGCGGGCCCAGGCCCGGTCGTCCGTCATGTCGTACTGGAGCGGCGTCCACACATGCGCGGCCGGGGCAGGGACGTTCTCGAACCCGGGCGGCATCACCCCGATCACCAGGTACGCCGCGTCGCTCAGCATGACGGTTCGCCCCACCACGGCGAGGTCGCCGGCGAACCGGTCGCGCCACAGCGCATCGCTGATGATCGCCACGCTCGCGCTCCCGGGCCTGTCGTCGGCCTCGGTGAAATCGCGGCCGAGCAGCGGCCGTACGCCAAGCACGCGGAAATACTCGGCGCTCACCCGCTGGCCGTCGAGCCGCTCGGGTTCCGCTCCGCCGGTCAGCGCGGGGCGCCACGGCCTGAACACGGTAAACGCGTCGAAGGAGCGGGTGCCGTCGGTCAGCCCCCGGTACATGCCGTACGTGCCCTGGTCGCGCGAGCCATCGGGCCATGTCTCCACGATCGTCCGGATCCGGCCCGCGTCGGGGTACGGCAGCGTGTCGAAGAGGATCGGGTTCATGGCGCTGAAGATCGTGGTCGTGCTGCCGATCCCGATGGCCAGTGTCACGGCGGCCACGAGGCTGAAGCCGGGATTGCCCGCCAGCCCTCGCCACGCGTACCGCAGGTCCGCGAGAAAGGATTCGACGGCGCGCTCCCAGCCGTATCCCCGCACCTGTTCGCGTACCTGCGTCTCGCCGCCGAGCGTCAGCCGGGCCTCGCGGAGCGCCTCGTGTTCCGTGAGGCCGCGCTGCACGCCTTCGCGGACCAGTTCGTCGAGGTAGTGCGTCACTTCGTCCGCGGCGTCCTGATCGCGGCGGGAGCGGTTGCGCAGGTTCCGGAGGCCGCGCGACAGATGGCGCCAGAGCGACATGGATCAGCTCTCCGCGCCGAGCAGGCGGGCGAGCGCGCCGGCGCGGAGCTGCCAGTCGGCGGCTTCGGTCGCGAGCTGCTGGTGCCCTTTTCCGGTGAGCGTGTAGTACTTGGCGCGGCGGGCGTTCTCCGTGGTGCGCCACTCCGCGTCCACCAGCCCGGCCCGTTCCAGCCGCTGCATGGCCGTGAGCAGCGATCCCGGGTTGACTTTGAAGACGCCTTTGGAGATCTGCTCGATCCGGCGGCCGATGCCGAAACCGTGCAGCGGCTGGAGGCTCAGGGTTTTCAGGATCATCAGGTCCAGGGTGCCCTGGATGACTTCGGTGGTGGTCGGTTCGTGCACCGCGGCGCTCGGGGTAAGGGGATGATCCGAGGGTAATCCTGTTCCTCTTGATCGTCAAGATATGAACATCAACAGGTAATGGTCAGCAGATGGCCCCGCGGGGTATGGAAGACCCGGTTCGCGAATCCGGCCCGGATGCGCGCTTTCCCCCTCGTGCGTTCGTTGACCTTCGCTCCGGAATCGGCTAGTTTCCACAATTCCCCTCGTTCCGGTCCCATTTTCGGCCCGTGCGAGTCCCGTTTCCCCAACCTCGGCGCGGCGAGCGATCCCCCGCGACTCGGAGACTTCTCCCCTGTTATGACGCCCGACCTCGAAACCCCAACCCTCGACGCGGCCACCGACGGCGAACCCGAACGCCTCACGGCGCGCGAGAAGCGTGACCTCCAGAAGAGCCAGCTCCGCCCGCTCGCCAACCGCCGCCCCGAACTCTACGACGAGGACGAACTCACGTCCGACGAGTTCGAAGCCATGCTGGAGATGTACAACGGCACTCTCGCCTCCATCGAGGAAGGCGAGATCGTCAAGGCGCGCGTGCTCGAAATCCGCGAAAACCTCGTCGTGCTCGACATCGGCTTCAAG
Source organism: uncultured Gemmatimonas sp. (assembly GCA_964621045.1). GTDB lineage: Bacteria > Gemmatimonadota > Gemmatimonadetes > Gemmatimonadales > Gemmatimonadaceae > JAABRT01. The sequence goes on along the minus strand of CAZUKU010000029.1, from coordinate 17,216 downwards.
TCCGAAGGCACGATTCCGCTGGAAGAGTTCAAGGACATGCCCGACCTCGCCGAAGGCGACGAGGTCGAGGTGCTCCTCGAGCATCTGGAGGACTCCGAAGGCTCGGTCGTCCTCTCCAAGAAGAAGGCCGACTTCATGCGGGTCTGGGAGAAGATCCGCGTCGCCTACGAAAGCGACGAGCCGGTCACCGGCACCCTCGTCAAGAAGATCAAGGGCGGCGTGGTCGTCGACCTCATGGGCGTCGACGCGTTCCTCCCGGGATCGCAGATCGCGCTCCGTCGTGTGCCCAACATCGACGAGCTGCTCGGCCACACCTACGAGTTCAAGATCATCAAGCTCAACAAGCGCCGCCGCAACATCGTGGTGTCGCGCCGCGTGATCCTCGAGAACGAGCGGGCCGGCAAGCGCGAGAAGCTCATGAAGGAGCTGGGCAAGGACCAGGTCCGCAAGGGCGTCGTCAAGAACATCACCGACTTCGGTGCGTTCATCGACCTCGGCGGCGTGGACGGCCTGCTCCACATCACCGACATGTCGTGGGGGCGCATCTCGCACCCCGGCGAGATGGTGCAGATCGGCATGGAGCTCGAGATCAAGGTCCTCGACATCGACTGGGATCGCGAGCGCATCTCGCTCGGCCTCAAGCAGCTCCAGGCGTATCCGTGGAAGGACGTGGCCGCCAAGTACCCGGTGGGCACCCGCGTCAACGGCAAGGTCGTGTCGATCACGAACTACGGCGCCTTCATCGAGCTCGAGCCCGGCATCGAAGGGCTCGTGCACATCAGCGAAATGAGCTGGACGCGCAATGTGCGGCACCCCTCCAAGATCGTCTCCATCGGCGAGGCGATCGAGGCCGTGGTGCTCAAGGTCGATGAGAGCGAGGAGAAGATCTCGCTCGGCATGAAGCAGACCGAGCAGGATCCGTGGGTCGTGCTGCCCCTCAAGTACCCGGTGGGCACGCGCATCAACGGCAAGGTGCGCAACCTCACCTCCTTCGGCGCCTTCGTGGAGATCGAGCCCGGCATCGACGGGCTCATCCACATCTCCGACATGTCCTGGACCAAGCGCGTCCAGCACCCGTCGGAAGTGGTGAAGAAGGGCGACGCGGTCGACGTGGTCATCCTCAACATCGACAGCGAGAACAAGCGCATCTCCCTCGGCCTCAAGCAGGCCGAGGAGGATCCGTGGCTCCGCATCGGCGAGAGCTACCCGGTGGGCATGGACATCGAAGGCGCCGTGGTCCGCCTCATGGACAAGGGCGTCGTCGTCGATCTCGGCAACGACATCGAGGGCTTCGTGCCCGTGAGCCAGCTCAACCCCGATGCCACGGTCACCGATCCGGCCGAGTTCGCGTTCGAGGGCATGCGGCTGGTCACGCGCGTGCTGGAGGTGGATCCCATCCACCGCCGCATCGTGCTCACGGTGGTGAGCATTCCCGAGGAGCAGCCGCCGCGTCCCGCGGAGCCGCCCACGGTGCACAGCTCGGAGGACGAGCTCGGCCTGTAATGGTCGTGCCCGTTCCGTGACGGTCCGACGGACTCCGGTCCGCCGCCTTTCACGCCCTGCGCCCCCGGTTCGCCTCGTGCGAGCCGGGGGCGCAGGGCATTCCGGCACCCCCCGCGCGTGCCGTGCGGCGCGCCTTCGTGCCCGTGATGTGATGATCCCCGGGGTTTTCGTGACGAACGCTAAAGGTTTTTCGTGTGCGCGCCGACAGGCAGAGGTGTGCGCGCGAGCCCGCGGCAGGATGCCGTGTCGGGCGAGTGTGCGACACTGCACTTCATAAACCGACATCATCCAACAGGAGCCTCTTCCATGCGTCAGTCGTTCGTCCGTCGTTCGTCGTTCGTGGTCGCTCTCGCGGTGGCCGCGGCGGCCATCGGTCCCTTCGCGTCCACGGCCCAGGCACAGGACGACAAGGTGTACGCCCTGGCCGAACTGCAGTCGCCCCCGAAGCTCCGCTCCACGGCCGACGCCGGCCGCCACATCCAGGAGTCGTACCCGGATGACCTCCGCCGTCGCGGTGTGGGCGGCATGGTCGAGATCCAGTTCGTGGTCGACGCCAAGGGCAAGGTCGTGCCGGAAACGATCGAAGTGCTCGACGCCACGCAGAGCCAGCTCGGCGAAGCCGCCAAGAAGGTGGCCGCCAAGCTCGAGTTCCAGCCCGGCAAGGCCGGCGGCAATGCCGTGAAGAGCAAGGTCGTGCTGCCGATCATCTACAAGGCGAACTGAGTCCTTCCTGCATGACGCCGCACGGGTGACCGTGCGCGCGCCGCCCCGGGCAGCATCGCTGTCCGGGGCGGCTGTGCATTCCCGCGGATGCGCCTTAGCTTCCGCTTCCATGTCCATGCGCGAAAAACTCGATCGGCTGGCCACCGCCCGCGCGGCCGCCGAACAGGGCGGCGGCGCCGAACGCCTCGCCGCCCAGCATGCCAAGGGGAAGCTCTCGGCCCGCGAACGGCTCGACGTCCTGCTCGACGAAGGCTCCTTCACCGAGCTCGATCGCTTCGTCACCGCCCGGTCGCCCGGCGAGGGAGAGGCGCCCGTCTACGGCGACGGCGTCGTCACCGGCTACGGCCGCATCGACGGCCGCCTCGTGTACGTCTTCTCCCAGGACTTCACCGTGTTCGGCGGCTCGCTGTCCGAGGCCCACGCGGGGAAGATCTGCAAGGTGATGGACCTCGCGCTCCGGAACGGCGCGCCCATGATCGGCCTCAACGACTCCGGCGGCGCGCGCATCCAGGAAGGCGTGGTCTCGCTCGGCGGCTACGCCGACATCTTCCTGCGCAACACCATGGCCTCCGGCGTGATCCCGCAGATCTCCGCCATTCTCGGCCCCTGCGCCGGCGGCGCCGTGTACTCGCCCGCCATCACCGACTTCATCTACATGGTGCGCAAGACGAGCTACATGTTCGTCACCGGCCCCAACGTGGTGAAGACCGTGACGCACGAGGATGTGACCATGGAGCAGCTCGGCGGCGCCGATACGCACGCCGGCACGAGCGGCGTGGCGCACTTCGCGCACGATTCCGAGCTCGAGAGCCTGCACGCCATCCGGCAGCTCTTCCGCTTCGTGCCGTCCAACAACCTGGATGACCCGCCGGCCGGCGCCGGCACCGACCCGGCGTCGCGCCGCGACGAGGCGCTCGCCACGCTCGTTCCCGATCATCCGAACCAGCCGTACGACATGCACGACGTGCTCCGCCGCATCGTGGACGACGGCGAGTTCTACGAAGTGCAGCCCGACTACGCCGCGAACATCCTCGTGGGCTTCGCGCACCTCGGCGGGCAGAGCGTGGGCATCGTGGCCAACCAGCCCGCGGTGCTCGCCGGCGTGCTCGACATCGACGCGTCGCTCAAGGCCGCGCGCTTCGTGCGCTTCTGCGACTGCTTCAACATCCCGATCATCACGTTCGAGGACGTGCCCGGCTTCCTCCCCGGCGTGACGCAGGAGCACGGCGGCATCATCAAGCACGGCGCCAAGCTGCTCTACGCCTACTGCGAGGCCACGGTCCCCAAGCTCACCGTGATCACGCGCAAGGCCTACGGCGGCGCGTACGACGTGATGAGCTCCAAGCACATCCGCGGCGACGTGAACCTCGCCTGGCCCACCGCCGAGATCGCCGTCATGGGACCCAAGGGCGCCGTGGAGATCCTCTACCGCCGCGAGATCGCGTCCGCCGCCGATCCGGCCGCTACGCTCGACGCCCGCGTGGCCGAATACACCGAGCGCTTCGCGAATCCGTACAATGCGGCCGCGCGCGGCTACGTGGACGACGTCATCGATCCGCGCGACACGCGGCCGCGTCTCATCGACGCGCTCTCCACGCTCCGCGGCAAGCGCGATCGCAACCCGCCGCGCAAGCACGGCAATCTTCCGCTCTGAGACGCGCATGTTCGGCAAGGTTCTGATCGCCAATCGCGGCGAGATCGCGCTGCGTGTCGTGCGGGCCTGTCAGGAGCTCGACGTGCGCTCCGTGGCCGTCTACTCGGAAGCCGATGCGCGCGCGCCGCACGTGCGCGAGGCCGACGAGGCGGTGTGCATCGGCCCGCCGCCGTCGGCGGAGAGCTACCTGCTCGGCGACCGGCTCATCGAGGTGGCGAAGCAGACGGGCGCGGACGCCATCCATCCGGGCTACGGCTTCCTCTCCGAACGCGCCTGGTTCGCGCGTGCCGTGCGCGACGCGGGACTCGTGTTCGTGGGGCCGCCGGCCGAAGCCATCGAGGCCATGGGAAGCAAGACCGCCGCGCGGCAGCTCGTGACCGCGGCCGGCGTGCCCGTGGTGCCGGGCACCACCGAGGCGCTGCGTGATGCGGAGGAGGCCGCGGCGATCGCGGAATCGTTCGGCTATCCGGTGCTGCTCAAGGCCGCGGCCGGCGGCGGCGGCAAGGGCATGCGCGTGGTGCGCGATCCGTCGGAGCTGGCGTCGGCGCTCGCCGCGGCGCAGCGCGAGGCGAAGAACGCCTTCGGCGACGATGCGGTGTACGTGGAGAAGTACATCGACGGGCCGCGGCACGTGGAGATCCAGGTGCTCGCCGACATGCACGGCACCGTGCTCCACCTCGGCGAGCGCGAATGTTCGCTCCAGCGCCGGCACCAGAAGATGGTGGAGGAAGCGCCGAGCCCCGCGGTCACGCCGGAGCTGCGTGCGCGCATGGGCGAAACGGCCGTGGCCGCGGCGCGCGCGGCCGGTTATGTGAACGCGGGCACCTGCGAGTTCCTGCTCGACCGCGACGGCCGGTTCTGGTTCCTGGAGATGAACACGCGCATCCAGGTGGAGCATCCGGTCACGGAGCTCGTGATGGGGCTCGACCTGGTGCAGTGGCAGCTCCGCATCGCGGCCGGTGAACGGTTGCCGTTCGAACAGAAGTCGTTCACGCCGCGCGGCTGGGCGATCGAATGTCGCATCACGAGCGAAGATCCGGCCAACGGATTCCTGCCGGACACGGGGCGGATCACGCATCTGCACGTGCCGAGCGGGCCCGGTGTGCGCTGGGACGGCGGCATCGAGGGCGGCAGCGAGATCGGGCTGCACTACGACCCGATGCTCGCCAAGCTCATCGTGCACGCGCCCACGCGCGAGCTCGCCATCACGCGCATGCAGCGCGCGCTCCGTGAGCTGGTGGTCGATGGCGTGGAGACGTCGCGCGGCTTCCATCTGCGACTGCTGGAGCATCCGGACGTGCGATCGGGCGCGGTGAACATCCAGTGGCTGGAAGCGCATCTGGACGAGCTCACCGGCCGTTCGGCGAACGACGACACGATCCGTCTCGCCGCGGTCGCGGCCGCGCTCGCCGCGCAGCAGGACCGCAGTGCACGCGTGACGGTCGGTACGCTCGGCGCCGCGTCTTCCGGCACGCCGTCTGCCGGGACTCCTTCCTCCGGCTGGCGTGCCGCGGCGCGCCGCGAAGGGCTGCGCACCGAATGAGCGGCGCGTGAGTGCGATGGACACGGTCGAGCTCGAGATCACGGGGCTCGCGGCGGGCGGCGACGGCGTGGCGCGTCACGAGGCGCTGGCCGTGTTCGTGCCGCGTACGGCGCCGGGTGATGTCGTCCGCGCCACGTTCGACGTGCGCGGCCGGTTCGCGCGGGGCAGCGTGCAGGAGCTCGTGCGCGCGGCGCCGGACCGGGTGGATCCGCCATGCGTGCACTATGTGCGCGACGGGTGCGGCGGATGTCAGTGGCAGCACTTGGCCATCACCGCGCAGCGGGCCGCCAAGGCACAGCTCGTGGCGGATGCGTTCCGGCGCATCGCGCACCGGCCCATTGCCGCGCCGCCGGTCACGGGTGACGACGCGGTGTTCGGCTACCGGCGCACGATCAGCGTGACCGTGCGCGGGGACGGGGCGCGCCGGATCGGCGGGTTCCATGCCATCGGCGCGCCGGATGTGGTGGTGCCGATCGAACGGTGCCTGATCGCGCACGACGATGTGCAGGCCGCGTGGGACGTCGTGCGGCATCAGCTCCGCCTGCTGCCGCGCACGGGAAGGCAGGGGCCGGGCGCGCGTGATCCGTCCGTCCGGCGCCGGCGGGATTCCGCCGGCGCACGCGACGATCTCCGCGTGACGATCCGCCGCTTCGGTGACGGCGAGGTGGCGCTCGTGGTCGACGGCGGCTCGGTCTGGCGTGATGGGGACGTGCGCGCGCTCGCAGCGCGCGTTCCGCGCTGCGGCGGCGTCTGGTGGCGGCCGGCCGACGGGGCGATGCGGCTCGTGTGGAGTCGCGATGCCGAGCCCCGAGAGCCCGCCGGTGCGGCGCACGTCCACGATCCCCACCGCGACGACGCCCTCACCATCACCGCCAGCTTCGTGCAGGTGAACGCGGGGGTGGCGTCGCTCCTCCATGCGCACGTGCTCGACGCGGTGCGGCGCGAGGCGCCGCGGCATGTGGTGGACGCCTATGCCGGCACCGGCCGGCTCGCCCGCGCGCTCGCGGCCGACGGCGTGCGCGTGACCGCGATCGAATGGGATGCGCGCGCGTCTGCATGGTCGGCGGCGCGCCTGCCGGATCCGTCGCGCGCGCTGGCCGGCGCGGTGGAGGAACGGCTCGGCGACGCGCTGCCGGCCGATGTGGTGGTGCTGAACCCGCCGCGCGGTGGCGTGGACCGCGCCGTCACCGGGCTCCTCCACGCAGAGGGGCAGAGCGCGGAGCGTCCGCGTCTTCTCGTGTACGTGAGCTGCGATCCGGCCACGCTCGCGCGCGATGTCGCGCGCTTGGGCGGCTGGCGCGTGGACGCCGTGCACTGTTTCGACATGTTTCCGCAGACCGCGCACGTGGAGACCGTGTGCCTGCTGCGCCCGGAGGCGGCATGAAGTACATCGTGGACGTGGCGGGACGACGCCTCACCGTGGAGCTCGACGGCCCGCACGTGCTGGTGGACGGTGAGCGGCTGGAGGCCGCGCTCGACAGCGTGGACGGCACGCCGGTGCGGCTGCTGCGCATCGGCGACACCGTGCACCGCGTGACCCTGCGCCGCGACGGCAGCCGCGGCCGCTATGCGCTCGACGTGGACGGGTGGCAGTTCACCGCCGAGGCGCTGGATGAGCGGACGCGCGCCATCCGGGACCTGGCGGCGGCGTCGGTGGCCGCGTCCGGCCCCGCGCCGCTGGTCGCACCGATGCCCGGGCTCGTGGTGCGTGTGCTCGCGGCCGTGGGTGACGAGGTGGCGGCGGGGCAGGGGCTCGTGGTGGTCGAGGCGATGAAGATGGAGAACGAGCTGCGGGCGGCGGCGGCCGGACGGATCACGGCCGTCCACGCGGTGGCGGGGACGGCCGTGGAGAAGGGAACGGTGCTGGTGGCGCTGGAAGCGCTCTGAGCGGTCCGGGATCGGGCCGCGCGCCGGTCTGAATCAGGCCTGAATCAGACCGGCGCCGTCCTGCTTATGCTGCGTCGCCCGGCTGCTGCCGGCGGAGCCGGTTCATCCCCTTGACCACCATGAAGAGCGTGAACGCCACGATCAGGAAGTCCACCACGTTCTGGATCACGTTGCCGTAGTTGACCGTGCCCACGCCGGCCGCCTTGGCCGCCTCGATCGTGGCGTAACTGTTGCCGTCGAGGGCGATGAAGAGCCCCTTGAAGTCCCGTCCGCCGAGCAGCAGGCCCACGAGCGGCATGATCAGATCGTCCACGAGCGACGACACGATCCGGTTGAACGCCGCGCCGATCACGACACCGACCGCCAGGTCCATGACGTTGCCCTTGACCGCGAACTCCTTGAACTCCGACATCATGCTCATGTAGGGTCTCCGAGAGGGAGGGGAAGACGGGGAGCCGGCGGGGCGGGATCCTCCCCGCGCTGCCGGTGCCCCACAATGGGTGCCGGTACGCCGCGCGGCAAGGAGCACCCGGGGGGGGATTCGGACGGTGGGCGTCCGTTGACACCGCGTAAGTCCTTGGATATCCTACAGGTCTGTCCCGTTCCGGGGCATAATTTGTTCTATTTGCTCGTTTCGGGGCACCCCGGCGTTCTCACCCGGGTCCTGTTCTCGTTTCACCCACCGGGTCCGGCCACCGGCCCCCTGTTGATGCTCGCATGAAGACTTACAGCGCTACGCCCAAGGATTTCGACCACCGCTGGTACGTGGTGGACGCCGATGGCATGGTCCTCGGCCGCCTCGCCTCCGAGGTCGCGAAGATCCTCCGCGGCAAGCACAAGCCCATGTTCACGCCCCACATGGATACCGGTGACTTCGTCATCGTGATCAACGCCGACAAGGTGCGCGTCACGGGCAACAAGGCGACGCAGAAGACCTACTTCAAGTACACCGGTTACATGGGCCACGAGGCGCACACGCCGTTCGCCACGATGCTCGCGAAGCACCCCGACCGGGTGATCGAGAAGGCCGTGTTCGGCATGCTCCCCAAGAACGCGCTCTCGCGCGGCACCGTGCGGCGCAAGCTGCGCGTGTATGCCGGCACCGCGCATCCGCACGCGGCCCAGCAGCCCGTGCCGCTGACCTTCTCCATGCCCGAGGCCACCAAGTAATGTCCGCCACCACGCACGCCATCGGCCGCCGCAAGGAAGCCGTCTGCCGCATCTACCTCACGCCGGGCTCCGGCAAGTGGGACATCAACGGCCGGCCGCTCGGTGACTTCTTCCCGCGCCCCGCGCTCGTGTCGTCCATCCAGCAGCCGTTCACGGCCACCGACACGCTCGGCCAGTACGACGTGCGCGCCCTGCTGAGCGGCGGCGGCATGGCCGGCCAGGCCGGCGCCGTGCGCCTCGCGATCGCCCGCGCGCTCGTCAAGGTCGACGAAGCCAACAAGCCCAAGCTCCGCCCGCTCGGCCTGCTCACGCGCGACGCGCGCGCGGTCGAACGCAAGAAGCCGGGCCAGCCCGGCGCCCGCAAGAAGTTCCAGTTCTCCAAGCGCTGATCGCGGCTCCGGCCGCGTCGCGCCTATCTCTCACGCCGTCCGAGTCCGGGGCGGGTGCCGGTCCCCTCGAGGGGATCGGTCGCTCCGGACGGTGACGACGGCGGACGCACAACCACCCGTATCGTACCATGGCCAATCCGTCACTCGAACAGCTCCTCGCCGCGGGCGTCCATTTCGGACACCAGACCCGGCGCTGGAATCCCAAGATGCGCCGGTTCATCTTCGCCGAGCGCAACGGCATCCACATCATCGACCTGCAGAAGACGCTGCGCCAGATCGAACTGGCGCAGAAGCTCATCCGCGAGGTCGTGCTCCGCGGCGAGAACGTCCTCTTCGTGTGCACCAAGCGGCAGCTCGCCGCCATCGTGCGCGATGAAGCCGATCGCTGCAACGCGATGTTCGTCACCGAGCGCTGGCTCGGCGGGATGCTCACCAACTTCCAGACGGTCAAGAAGCAGGTCCGCAAGCTCAAGGACCTCGAGGCCGGCAGCGAAGACGGCTCCCTCGCGAACTACACGAAGAAGGAGCAGCTCATGATGTCGCGCCAGCGCGAGAAGCTCTCGAAGTACCTCGAGGGCATCAAGACGATGACGCGGCTCCCGGGCCTGCTCTTCATCGTCGACTCGCGCAAGGAACGCATCGCGGTCACCGAAGCCAACAAGCTCGGCATCCCGATCGTCTCCATCTGCGACACCAACGCCGATCCCGATCTCATCACCGTGCCGATCGCCGGCAACGACGACGCGATCCGCTCGGTGGAGCTCATCACGAAGGCCATCGCCGACACGATCGACGAAGCCCGCCGTGAAGCGCCGGCCCGTCCCGCCGAGGAAGAGGCCGAGAGCTACGTGTACAGCACGGATCGGGGCGCCGAACCGGCCGCCACGAGCGAGGAAGACCGGCGCAAGCGGCGTCGTCCGCGCCGCCGCCGGGCCCGCCCGGAAGCCATCGCGCGCCTCCGCACCGGCGGAGAAGCCGGGGCCGAAGGGGCCGGTGACGAAGGCGGAGCCGACGACGACAGCGCACCCGCCGGCGACGAGTAACGACGCGGATCGACGGTCCCGGCCCGTCCTTCGGAACGGGCTACCGTCCGGCCTCGTGGTACGACGCCGCCGGCCCCTCGCCGGCGGCGTTCGCGTAGCACGGAGACCGCGCGAGCGGTCGCCTCCCGCAGTACCCGCGCGGTCGCGCTCCTTGCGAACGCGCGGTCCCGGATCGACATCACGACTGACTCGCCCATTGGAAGGGGTTCTGCATATGACCAAGACGATCACGGCCAAGGATGTGGCGGCCCTCCGCCAGCGCACCGGCGCGGGCATGATGGACTGCAAGAAGGCGCTCGAGGAGAACAACGGCGATATCGACGCCGCCGTGGAATGGCTGCGCAAGCGCGGCATCGCGAAGGCCGAGAAGCGCGCCGACCGGAGCACGTCGGAAGGGCTCATCGGCGGCGAGGTACGGGGCAGCGTGGGCGCGCTCGTCGAGCTCAACTGTGAAACCGACTTCGTGGCCCGCAACGAGGACTTCGGCGCGGTGCTGAACGCGCTCGTGGGCCAGATGTTCGCCTCCGGCGCCGCCGATACGGCCGCGTTCCTGGCGTCGGACATGAACGGCTCGTCGGTGGACGAGTTCGTGAAGCTCGCCGCGGGCAAGACGGGCGAGGCGGTGCAGGTGCGCCGCGTCGCGCGCGTCGATGCCGGCGCCACCGGCCAGGTGGGCATGTACCGCCACCACAACGGCAAGCTGGCCACCCTGGTGGCCGTCTCCGCGTCCAGCGCCGAGGCGGCGCAGCACGAGGCCACGGCCGAAGCGGCGAAGTTCATCGCCGAGCACATCGCCGCGGCCGCGCCCATCGCGGTGGACCGGGACGGCGTGCCCGCCGAGACGCTCGAGAGCGAGCAGCGCATCGCCGAGGACCAGGCCCGCCAGACCGGCAAGCCCGAGGCCATGATCGAGAAGATCGCCAAGGGCAAGGTGGAGGCCTACCTCAAGGAGGTCACGCTCCTGCCGCAGCCCTGGGTGCGCGACCCGGCCAAGACCATCGCCAACCTGCTCGCCGAGCACGGCAAGGCGGCGGGCGGCACGCTCACCGTGACGCGCTTCGTGCGCTTCCAGCTCGGCGTCGACTGACCCGTGGGTGCCGACCAAGGATCCGCCGATTCGGGGGCTCCGGCCCCCGGGTCGTTGCGGTACCCCCGCGTCCTCCTCAAGCTCTCGGGCGAAGCGCTCGCGGGTGACCGTGGTTTCGGATTCGACTTCGAGCGGCTGGCGTTCTTCGCCGAGCAGATCGAGGGCGTGGTGTCGCTGGGCGTGCAGCTCGGGCTGGTGATCGGGGGCGGGAACATCGTCCGCGGGTCACAGCTCGCGCCGCTCGGCATGGATCGGGTCTCGGCCGACTACATGGGCATGCTCGGCACGGTGATCAATGCCCTGGCCCTGCAGGACGTGCTGGAAAAGCGGGGGCTCGATACCCGGGTCATGACGGCGATCCGCATGGAGGAGCTCGCCGAGCCGTATATCCGGCGGCGGGCCGTGCGTCATTTCGAAAAGGGACGCATCGTGATCTTTGCCGCGGGCACGGGCAACCCGTACTTTTCCACGGATACGGCGGCGGTGCTGCGCGCCATCCAGATGAAGGCCGACATCATCATCAAGGCCACGAGCGTGGACGGCGTGTACAGCGCCGATCCCAAGAAGGACCCCGAAGCCCGGATGTACGAGACCATCAGTTACCGCGACGTGATGCTGGGCGAGCTCCGCGTGATGGATCAGACCGCCATCACGCTGTGCAAGGAGAACTCGCTGCCGCTGATCGTTCTGAACATTCACCAGCCGGGAGCCGTCGCGGCGGCGGTTCGCGGCGAGCGCATAGGAACTCTCGTGTCATGAGCACTATCGCCCAGATCCTCAAGGATTGTCGCAGCGGCATGGAGAAGGCCCACGAGGCCTCGAAGCGCGATTTCGCGGGCATCCGGTCCGGCAAGGCGTCGCCGAACATGCTCGATACCGTGCGGGTGGAAGTGTACGGCTCGTCCATGCAGCTCAATCAGGTGGCCAGCGTTTCGGCGCCGGAGCCGCGCATCCTGATGGTCATGCCGTACGACAAGTCGCAGGCCAAGCTCATCGAGAAGGCGATCCGCGATTCCGATCTGGGGCTCGAGCCGTCCAATCAGGGCGGCACGATCCGGGTGCCGCTCCCGCAGATGACCGAACAGCGCCGCAAGGAGCTGGTGAAGGTGCTGCACAAGCTCGCCGAGGAAGGCCGCGTGGCGATCCGCCATGCGCGCACCGATGCGCGCGACAAGGTGAAGAAGCTCGAGGGCGTGTCGGAAGACGACAAGAAGCACGGCGAGAAGGATCTGCAGAAGGTGCACGACGAGTTCATCGCGAAGCTCGAGGCCGCGCTCAAGAGCAAGGAAGCCGAGGTGATGGAAGTCTGAGGCATCCGCCCGGACGCATCCGTTCACCAATGCCCCCCATGTCCGCCGCCAGTCACGTCGTCACACCTGCTCCCGCCGCCCCCGCCGATCGCGAGGGCGCGGGCAGCGGGCGTCAGCCTGGTGCCGACGCGCTTCTCCAGCGCGTGCGGAGCGCACCCGTGCCGCGGCACATCGCCATCATCATGGACGGCAACGGCCGCTGGGCGCGCGAGCGGCACATGCCGCGTCCGTTCGGCCATCGCTCCGGCATGAAGGCTGTGCGCGCGGTGGTGGAAGCGTCCATCGAAGCAGGCGTGGAATGGCTGTCGCTGTTCGCGTTCTCGCAGGAAAACTGGCAGCGGCCGCAGCCGGAGATCTCGGCGCTCATGTCGCTGCTCGAGGAGTATGTGGCCTCGGAGCTGGACGAACTCCGCCAACAGGGCGTGCGCGTGCGCGTGCACGGTGATCTGTCGCGGCTCAATGCGGCCGCGGCGCGCGCCGTGGAGCGGGCCGTCACCGAAACGGCGTCCTGTGACCGGCTTGGCCTCAATCTCTTCATCTCGTACGGCGGGCGTGCCGAACTCGTCCGCGCCATGCGTCTCGTGGCCGACGATGTGCAGGCCGGGCGGCTCCGTCCCGACCAGGTGGACGAGGACATCATCCGCACGCGGCTGTACACGGCCGGTTGCCCCGATCCGGATCTGCTCATCCGGACGTCCGGTGAGCAGCGCCTGTCGAACTTCCTGCTCTGGCAGGTGGCCTACGCCGAGCTCTACATCTCGAATGCGTTGTGGCCCGACTTCGATCGTGGCGCGCTGTTCGAGGCGATCCTCGATTTCCAGCGCCGCGACCGCCGGTTCGGCAAGGTCGGTCCGTGACGGTATCGCGCGGCGCGCACGGGCGCACTGGGCCGTATGAGTGAACTCGCGCGACGTGTCGTCGTCGCGCTGATCGGTGCGCCGCTCGCCCTCCTGATCCTCTGGTACGGCGACGCCGCCCTCGCCACGCTCGCGAGCGTGCTGTCCGCGATCGCGGCGTGGGAGCTGTTCCGCATCGCGCGCGCCGGCGGGGCCACGCCCATCGCGCCGCTCGGCATCGGCCTCGCGGCCGTGGTGCCGCTCGTGGTGCACGCGCAGCAGCTCGGGCTCGTGCGCGTGCCGCTCACGGTGCCGCTCCTCGTGGTGCTGGGCACGTTCGCCGCGGCGCTGTTCGTGCGCGCGCCGTCGGAGAAACCGCTCGGCGCGGCCGCGATCACGCTCGTGGGCGTGGTGTACACGGGCGGCCTCCTCAGCTTCGCGTATACGCTCCGCTATTTCGACTACGCCGTGGGGCAGGCCGCGGGCATGGTGGTCGTGGTGTTCCCGCTGCTCCTCACCTGGGCCACCGACATCGGCGCGTACTTCACGGGACGCGCCGTGGGCGGCCGCAAGCTCATGCCGTCGATCAGCCCCGGGAAGACCGTGTCCGGCGCCGTGGGAGGCGTGCTCGCTGCCGTGATCACGGCCTGGGCGTATCAGCGCTGGGCGCTCACTCCCATCGCACAGCTCGCGTTCACGCCGTGGGCGCTCGTGGGCGTCGCGATCACGGTGAGCGTGGTGGGGCAGATCGGCGATCTCGTGGAATCGCAGCTCAAGCGGGAGGCGAACGTGAAGGATTCGTCGCACCTGCTCCCCGGGCACGGCGGCGTGCTCGACCGGCTCGATTCGCTGTTCTTCACCCTGCCCGTGACGTTCGTGCTGCTGCGCTGGTTCGTGCTCGCCGTGCCGCGGTGACGTCCATGGCCGCTCCGCTCGGTGTGGCGATCCTCGGATCCACCGGCTCCGTCGGCACGAGCACATTGCGTGTGCTGGCCCGGCACCCGGAGCGCTTTCGCGCGGCGGCGCTCACCGCCAACGGCAACGTGGTCGATCTCGCGGCCCAGGTCGCGCAGTGGACGCCGTCGTACGTAGGCATGGTGAGCGGAGAGCCCCCCGCCGGCAGTGGCTGGCACACCGGACCCGCCTGCCTCACCGAGGCAGCCACGCGCACCGACGTGGACATCGTGCTCAATGCCGTGGTCGGCGCCGCCGGCCTCGAGGCCACCCTCGCCGCGCTCGGCGCCGGCAAGCGCGTGGCGCTCGCGAACAAGGAAACGCTCGTCATGGCCGGGCCCGTGGTGATGGCCGCCGCGCGCACGGGGCAGGGCTCCCTCGTGCCCGTGGACAGCGAGCATTCGGCCATCCTCCAGTGCCTCGGCGGCCGCACGGCCGATGATATCCGGCGCCTCGTGATCACCGCCTCCGGCGGCCCGTTCCGCACCTGGCCCGATGACCGGATCGCGTCGGCCACCGTGGAGGACGCGCTCAACCACCCCACGTGGCGCATGGGAAGCAAGATCACGGTGGACAGCGCCACGCTCGTCAACAAGGCGCTCGAGGTGATCGAGGCGCACTACCTGTTCGGCGTGCCGTACGACCGGATCGACGTGGTGGTGCACCCGCAGAGCCTCGTGCATTCGTTCGTGGAGTTCACCGACGGCAGCGTTCTGGCACAGCTCGGCGTTCCCAGCATGGAGTTGCCCATCCTGTACGCGCTCACCCATCCGGAACGCCTGCCCGACGCCGGCGTACCACGCTTCGATCCCGTGGCCGCGGGCTCGCTGGATTTCGAACCCGTGCGGCAGGCGGCGTTTCCGGCGCTCGGGCTGGGGATCGCCGCGGGACGGACCGGCGGCGCGGCTCCGGCGGTCTTCAATGCCGCCAATGAGGAAGCCGTGGCCGGCTTCCTCGCGGGCCACCTCCAATTCGGACAGATTGCAGAGCGCATCGCCCACGCGCTCGACGATCTGTCGGATCGTCCCGGCGCCACGCTCGAGCACCTGCTCGAGGCGGACGCCGAGGCGCGTCGTCACGTCAACTCCCGGCTCTCGTGCTGAATACGCTCGGTTCCATCGCCGCTCCGCTCTTCGTCTTCGGCATCGTGGTGTTCATCCACGAGCTCGGCCATTTCCTGGCCGCCAAGTCCGTGGGCGTCTACGCCCCCATCTTCTCGCTCGGCTGGGGACGCCGGTGGTTCGGCGTCAAGCGCGGGGAAACGGACTACCGGGTGTCCGTCTTCCCGCTGGGCGGCTTCGTGCGCATGGCGTCGCGCGAGGACGAATCCATGGCCGGCATCGAGGGAGGCGGCCACATGGAGGCCACCGAGGGCGCGTCGTCCGACATGCTCGACGACGCCCGCAAGGCCGCCGGCGCGCTCTGGGACGAGCAGGCGATGGCGCCCTTCGGCCCCCGCGCCGTGCCGAAGGAGCGGTGGGTGGAATCCAAGCCCATCCCCGCGCGGATCTTCATCCTGTCGGCCGGCGTGATCGCCAACATCCTGCTGGCCATCGTGGTGTCGGGCGGCGTGTTCTACAGCTATGGCCGCGCGTACGTGCCGGCGGTGGTGGATTCCGTGGTCACCGGCGGGCCGGCGGCAGCAGGCGGCCTGGTCGCGGGGGACACCATCGTGTCGGTGGAGGGCGTCTCGATCCACAGCTGGAACGACGTGCTCGAGCGGGTGGCGCTGGCCACGTCCGGGCCGCTCGCGCTGGAAGTGGGCCGCGCCGACGGGCGGCGGTCGCTCACGGTCACGCCCACGATCGCCGACGGGGTGAACCCCGTGACCGGCGTGCCGCGCAAGGTGGGGCGGATCGGGATCGCCGTGCGCAACGAGGTCGTGCACGAGGACATGGGCATCGGTGAATCGCTCGTGGCCGGCGCGCGCACCACGTGGGTGATGACCACGCGGGTGACCGAAGTGCTGCGCGGCCTCTTCACGCGCGAGGTGCCGATGAGCAACCTCGGCGGGCCCATCGAGATCGCGCGCACGTCGGTGGCGGCGGCGAGCGGCGGCGCGGAGATGCTCTGGTCGCTGATCGCGTTTCTCAGTCTCAACATCGCGATCGTGAACCTGCTGCCGATCCCCGTGCTCGACGGCGGGCAGATCCTGGTCACGATCGCCGAAGGGATCAAGGGGAAGCCCCTGCACGTGCGTACGCGTGAGTGGCTGGCCCGCATCGGCGTGCTGCTCGTGCTGCTCCTGATCGTGATGGTGACGTTCAACGACATCAAACGGCTGGTCGTGCAGTTCACCGGAGGCTGAGACATGCGGCGAAGCGTGTGGGTGCTCGGACTGGCCATGATGGCGTGCACGAGCCCGCGTGTGCCGCCGCCCGACGGAATGGTTCACGCCGACCCGGCACGCTTTCCCCGGGACGCGGCGCGGTTCGAGGTGCGGCCGCTCACCGACAGCACGGTGGCCTTCGAGCCGGCGGAGGCGGCGTGGGTGCGGCCCGGGATGCGCGGGATCGTGGTGGATCCGGCGAGGGGGGATGCGCTGGTGGCCAGGCTCCGCGTGGAAACGATCAACGGGGAGACGGCAGTGGCGTTCGTGACGGGACAGACCACCCGCGTCGCGGCCGGCAACGTGATGCTGCTCGTGCCGCCGAGTTCGCCGTGGTGGCGTCAGCGCACGTTCTGGTGGGGCACGCTGGCGGGCGTGGTGGTGACGGGCGCGGTGGTGGCGTTCCTGTAGCTCCCGCAGCGCCTTTGTCAGCGGGTGCCTGGACCCGCGATGCTGGCCCGGCATGCTGGAGTCGTCCCCACCCCTCGCGACCCGGGACTATCGACTCGC
>CAZUKU010000029.1:0-178 GCA_964621045.1 uncultured Gemmatimonas sp. | reverse complement strand
TGCGGCCAAGCCCTCGCGCGATCTCTCCGCAGGCGGTGGTTCGCCGGCCGAGCCCGCCCGTACGAGGTCGCAAGTCGCGGGTCGGCAGTCTCGAGTCCCGAGGGTGCCTGGACCCGCGATGCCGGCCCGGCATGCTGGAGTCGTCCCCACCCCTCGCGACCCGGGACTATCGACTCGC
>CAZUKU010000028.1:0-60296 GCA_964621045.1 uncultured Gemmatimonas sp. | reverse complement strand
ACGTGAACGCGGTGCCCGGCACCAGCCGCGGGTGCGCCGGGGGGTCGGCCACCGGCGCCACGGTGATCGCCGTGCCTGTGCTCACGGCGTCGGGCGGCACGACGAGCGCGACCGCCCCGCCCGCGGCCTCGATCGTACGCCCCGCGGCGGTGACGTACCCACCGTCCACCACGGTGATCGTCACCTCGGCGGACTGCTCGTCAGCTTCCGCCGTCAGGACCGCGCTCCCCACCGCCACGGCGGTAACCGTGCCGGTGGCGCTCACCGTGGCCACGGCGGGGTTGGCACTCGTCCAGGTGATCGCGCGGTCCTCGAGGATTGCGCCCGCCGCATCGCGGGCGGTCGCCGCGAACGTCGCCGGCTGCCCCGGCACGAGCACGCCGGCCGGGGCCGTGATCGTGAGCGCGGCAACCGGCACCGGGGTCACCGTCACGGTGGCATTCCCGGTGATCCCCTCGCTGGTGGCGCTGATCTGCGCCGTGCCCGCGGCCACGGCCGTCACGAGGCCAGCAGCCGACACCGTGGCCACCGCATTCGCGCTCGAGCTCCAGGTCACCGTGCGTGTGAGCGCGGCGCCGGCCGCATCGCGCGGCGTGGCGGTGAGCTGGGTGGTGGTCCCGGCCACGAGCGACGGCGTAGCCGGCGTGACGCTCACCGACGCGACGACCACCGGGGGCGGGGGTGGCGGCGGAGGAGGTGGGGGCGGCGGGGCCACGGGATCCCCACCCCCGCCGCACGCGGCCAGGAAGCTGAGGGCAAGCACGGCGACACGGATCGAAAGAGCGCGCATGGGCGGAGCCGGAAATCGTGGAGGGCGGTGCGCCGAACGGCGCAGTCCCCAACGACGCGGAAAACCGGCCGCACAGGGCTCACGCTTCGCGCACATCTCCCATCGGGACACCCTCCGCTCTCACCGGGTATGCCGGCTTCGACACATCCCGCCGCGCGCTCGTACGGCGGGATGTGTCGACTGCAATCGTGTCAGTTCGCCGTCGTCACGGCCGATGCCGCGCCATCGACGGCTCGGGCAGCGGCATCAGTGTGGGGACCGTGCGATCGGTGGTGGTCCCGTCGCCGAGCTGGCCGGACACGTTATAGCCCCAGCAGTAGATCGGGCCATCGGTCGTGCGACCGCAGATGAAGTAGCCGAAGCCCGACGTGAGCGACGTGAAGGTGAGCGCCCCGCTCACCGGCGTGGGCGTTACCCGGTTCACGGTGCTGCCGATACCGAGTTGGCCGACCACGTTGTACCCCCAGCACCTGGCCTGCCCCGACACGAGCAGGCCGCAGGTGGCCAGGCCGATCGGGTGGACGCTGGCGAAGGCGTCCTCGCCGGAGACGCGCGCGGGGACGAGCCGGTCCGCCACCGAGCCGTTGCCCAGTTGGCCGTTCTGCCCCATGCCCCAGCACCAGGCGCTCCCGGCCTCGGTCACGGCGCAGCTGTGATACGTGCCCAGGGCGAGCTGTGTGAAGACCTGCGCCCCGGCCACCCGAACGGGCGCCAGGCGGCTGACATCCGTGTTGTCGCCCAACTGCCCGAAGCGGTTGAAGCCCCAGCACCAGACGGCCCCGGCCGGCGTCAGCCCGCAGCTATGCCGAACGCCGTGGCTCAGACTCGCGAAGACGTGTCCTCCCTGGACCGGTACCGGCGAGGCCGAGCCTGCGCTGTTGCCGGACCCGAGTTCGCCGTATCCGTTCGCTCCCCAGCACCATGCGCTGCCCTCGGGGGTAAGCCCGCACATATGATCATCGCCCACGCTGAGGGACTGGAAGGTGTGGCCGCCGCTTACGGCAACGGGTGTGTTGCGTGAGGTGAAGGTGCCGTCGCCAAGCTGCCCGTCCGAGTTCAGGCCCCAGCACCAGACGGCCCCGGCCGGCGTCAGCCCGCAGGTATGCTTGTCGCCCACGGCCAGCGCCTTGAACCGGAGCGTGGTGGCCACTCGCAGCGGCCGTGGATTGTTGACGCTGCCGCAGGGAGTGACACCCAGTCTGCAATCCTCGTTGCTCCCCCAGCACCACGCCTCGCCTTCGGCCGTCAGGGCGCAGGTGTGGAGCCAGCCGGTGCCCAGCGTGACGAACTCGAACGGCACCGGCGGCGGGGTGACGGTGATCGTGGCGCTGCCGGTGACGCCTTCGCTCGTGGCCGTGATCGTGACCGGGCCGCCGGGGGCCACCGCCGTGACCGAGCCCGTGGCGGACACCGTGGCCAGCGCGGGGTCGCTCGAGGTCCAGCTCACGGCGCGGTCGGTGAGCACGGTGCTGTCCGCGCCGCGGACCGTAGCCGTGAGCTGCGTCGTGCTGTCGGGGCGGAGCTCGGCGGTGAGCGGAGACACGGACACGATCGCCACCGGCATGGGTACTTCGAGCAGGGCGTACGTCTGGAGCTGGGTTGTTTCGCCAGTCACCGTGGCGGGGCCGGTCTGCACCGTGCTCGGGAGCGGCTCCCACGCCGTGCCGCTCCAGCGGTGGAGCCGGAGCTGGGTGGGGAGCATGCCGGTGGGCAGCGTGCCGTAGCGGAGCCGGACCTGGATGGGCTGGGCGAACGTGAGATTGTCCGGACCCAGAGCGAAGGCCGTGCCCGACACCAGCCGCGGGTGCGGCGGGGGATCGGCCACCGGGGTCACGGTGATCGCCGTGCCCGTGTTCACGGCGTCGGGCGGCACTACGAGAGACACCGCCCCACCCGCGGCTTCGATCGTGCGGCCCGCGGCGGTGACATAGCCACCGTCCACCACAGTGATCGTCACCTCGGCGGACTGCTCGTCAGCTTCCGCCGTCAGGACCGCGCTCCCCACCGCCACGGCGGTGACGACGCCCGCGGCACTCACCGTGGCCACAGCGGCGTTCGCGCTGGTCCAGGTGATCGTCCGCCCCTCGAGGATTTCGCCCGCCGCATCGCGGGCGGTCGCCTCGAGCGTCGCCGGCTGCCCCGGCACGAGCACACCAGCCGGCGCCGTGATCGTGAGCGCGGCCACCGGCACCGGCGTCACCGTCACGGTGGCGCTCCCGGTGATCCCTTCACTGGTCGCGCTGATCTGGGCCGTGCCCGCCGCCACGGCCGTGACCAGCCCGGTAGCCGACACCGTGGCCACCGCGTTCGCACTCGAGCTCCACGTCACCGTGCGTGTGAGCGCGGCGCCAGCGGCATCCCGCGGCGTGGCGGTGAGCTGCGTCGTCGTCCCGGCCACGAGCGCCGGCGTGGCCGGCGTGACGCTCACCGACGCGACGACCACCGGGGGCGGAGGCGGCGGCGGAGGAGGTGGGGGCGGCGGGGCCACGGGATCCCCACCGCCGCCGCAGGCGGCCAGGAGGCTGAGAGCGAGCACGGCGGCACGGATCGACAGAGCGCGCATGAGCGGAGCCGGAAATCGTGGAGGGCGGTGCGCCGAACGGCGCGGTCCCCAACGACGCGGAAAACCGGCCGCGCGAGGGCTCATGAGTCCACGTGGATTCCGGCGAGCGGCTGACTCGCCTGAAGCTCTCATCGGCTCCAGCGATCCGAGCGGACACCTTGACAGTGATATTTATCTGACTAAAGTCAGATAAATGCAGAACGAGCCGATTCCGACGGTCCGGAGCTTCTACCGCGCGCTGACCCTCCGGGTCGGGGCGCTCACCGACCGTTTCCTGGGACGCGAGCGACCGATCGCGCTGTCACGACTCCTCTTCGAGATCGGACGAGAGGGGGCGGATGTGCGTGAGCTCCGCGCTCGGCTCGACCTCGACTCGGGCTATCTCAGCCGCATGCTGCGCTCCCTCGAAGCGGACGGCCTGATCGAGGTCGTCCCTCTCGAATCGGACCTGCGCAGTCGCCGTGCCCTCCTGACGGCTGCGGGCCTCGAGGAGTTTCGGGAGCTCGATCGGCTTGGCGATGAGTTCGCCGAAGGAACCCTCGAGCCACTCAGCGAGGCCGAGCGCGCGCGCCTCGTGAAGGCGATGTCGGAAGTCGAGAAGCTCCTCAACCTCTCGTTCACCAGAATCTCCCTCGAGGACCCGGACAGCCCCGATGCGAAGTGGTGTCTCGGACAGTACTTCGCCGAGTTGAACCAGCGCTTCGAGCGGGGATTCGACGCTGGTATGTCGATTCCCGCCGACTCGGAGGATCTGAGGCCTCCACGCGGCGCCTTTCTGCTGGCCCGCCTCGACGGCCGGCCCGTGGGCTGTGGCGCGCTCAAGTTGGCCGAGCCGGGTGTCGGCTCGATCAAGCGCATGTGGGTGTCCCGGGAAGTGCGCGGCGCCGGCGTGGGCCGGCGTCTGCTTCTCGCGCTCGAGCAAGAGGCCGCCGCGCTCGGCATGGGGCTGCTCCGCCTCGAAACCAACGCGAGCCTCCACGAGGCGCAGTCGCTCTATCGTCGCAACGGGTACCGCGAGGTCGCGGCATTCAACGACGAGCCCCATGCGGATCACTGGTTCGAAAAGCGCACCGAACAGCCGGACGCCTGAAATGCTCAGAATCGAGAACCTCTCGAAGACCTATGCCAACGGCGTCCAGGCCCTGAACGGCGTGACGCTGGAAATCCCCAGGGGGATGTTCGGCCTGCTCGGACCGAACGGCGCCGGGAAGTCGACGCTCATGCGAACGATCGCCACGCTGCAGGGCGTCGACGCGGGAAGCCTTTCCTTCGACAACCTCGACGTGCTCGAACAGAAGCACGAGGTGCGCAAGATCCTGGGGTACCTGCCGCAGGAGATGGGCATCTATCCGGGAACCTCGGCCGAGTCGCTGCTGGACCACTTCGCGGTGCTGAAGGGGCTCGTTTCCGCCGCGGAGCGGCGCGAAATCGTCGAGCGGCTTCTGCGCATGACCAACCTCTACGACGTCAGGCGGCGCAAGCTCGGCACCTTCTCGGGCGGCATGCGCAGGCGCTTCGGCATCGCGCAGGCGCTGTTGGGTGATCCACAGCTGATCATCGTCGACGAGCCAACCGCGGGCCTCGATCCCGAAGAGCGAAACCGCTTCCACAACCTGCTGTGCGAGATCGGCGAGACCGCGGTGGTGATTCTCTCGACGCATATCGTGGAGGACGTGCGCGAGCTGTGCAGCCGGATGGCCATCCTGTCGAAGGGCCGGGTGCTGCTCCAGGGAGAACCCGGCGCGCTCGTCGCGCAGCTCGAGGGGAGAGTCTGGCGCAAGGTCATCGACCGAAGCGAGGTCGCCCGATACAGGGAATCGATGCCGGTTCTCTCGATGCGCCTCACCGCCGGACGCACGGCGGTCCATGTGCTGAGCGATCGATCGCCCGGCGACGGATTCGAACCCGCCGAACCGGATCTCGAGCACGTCTACTTCGCGACGCTCCATGACGGGTAGATCCATGACGGCCGGATCCGTGTGGATGGCGGTCTTCGGGTTCGAAGTCCGATACCATCTTCGGCAGCCGCTCTTCCACCTGGTCACCTTCTTCCTCAGCGTGCTGCTGTTCATTGCGGGCACGGGAGAGGGACCGGGAGGCGGTTTCGGCAGGCTCCACCTCAACGCACCCGCGGTCATCCTCGAACTGCTGGTGAAGGGGATCTATCTCGTCCTCTTCCTGATGACGGCGTTCGTCAGCAGCGCGGCCGTGCGGGACTTCGACCGACACACGGCCGAACTGTTCTTCTCGAAGCCGATCTCGCGATTCGACTACCTGACCGGAAGGTTCGCGGGCACCATGGCGGTCTGCCTGCTCGCGTACCTCGTGGGCACCGGCGCATTGATGGCAAGCACCTTCATGCCCGGGCTCGATCCGGCGCGGGTGGGGCCGTTCCGGCTGGCGCCGTACGCGTTCGGTCTGGGCGTGCTGATCGTTCCCACGCTCGTGTCACTCGGCGCGGCGTTCTACGCGCTGGCGAGCTGGACACGGAGCACGCTCGCGACCTACTTCGGCGTCGTCGCCTTCTTCGCACTCAGTACGGCTGCCGGCATGGCCGCATCGCAGTTCGACAGCAGGTGGGTCGGGGAGTTGCTCGATCCGTTCGGTGTGACAGCACTGGGCGGCGCTCTCAGGTACTGGACCGTCGCAGAGCTGAACACGACGACTCCGGAGGTGGGAGGCATTCTTCTCTGGAACCGGATCCTCTGGCTCGGCCTCGGACTCTCCGCGCTCGGCGTTTCGACAATCACCTTCGATCCCTCGCGTCCCGGGAAGCGTCGCGACCGGATGCGGGATGCGACCGACGAATCTCCGTCGGTGAATACGACGTTCCGTGTGCGGGCATCGGCAGCCCGCCGGGTGTTCTCCCGCCGTTCCGTCCTCATGCAGTTCATCCGTCAGGTTCGGCGCGAGACAACGGCCATCGTGGGGAATTGGCCGTTTCTCGGCATCCTCGTTCTCGGGCTCGTCGTCCTCATCCAGGCTGCGAGTTCCGCCGGAAACCTGTTCGGGATGCCTGTCCATCCCCGCACGCATCTGATGCTCGAGGCGATGCAGGGGATGGAGGGCGGGTACACGATCATCCTGCTGATCGCGGTCGTTCTCTACAGCGGCGAGCTGATCTGGAAGGAACGTGCCCTCGAGCTGGACGGGATCGTCGATTCGATGCCGACGCCGAGCGGTGTCTATTTCGGCGCCAAGCTGACGGCGCTTCTGCTGACGATCGCCATCCTGCTGCTCGCCGGCGTCGTGGCGCTGATCGGCTTCCAGCTTTCGAACGGCTACACGCACCTCGAGCCCGGCCTGTACGCGCAGGGCGTTGCACTCGCCGCCGTCTATCCGATCCTGATGGCGGTGCTCGCGTGCGCGTTCCACATCGTGGCGCGCAACAGGCTCACGGGCTACGGGCTCGTGCTGCTCTTCATCGTCGCATGGGATCTCCTCGAGGAGTTCGGGCTCGAACACCACCTCTACCGTTTCGCGAGCCTTCCGCCAACGCCGTACTCCGACTTCAACGGCTACGGGCCGTTCCTCGCGCCGTTCGGCTGGTACAGTCTCTACTGGGGACTGGGCGCGCTGACGCTCGTCGGGTTTTCCATCCTGTTCTGGAGGAGGGGAGCCGATGACGGCCCGAGGTCGCGATGGGCCGGCGCGCGCCTGCGGTTCCGCGGCCCTCTTCGCACGGCGATCATCTTCTGCGCCATCGGGTTCGTTGCTTCGGGCTCCTGGATTTTCCACAACACCAACGTGCTGAACGCGTATGTGCCGAGCACCGAGGCGGCGGAGCGACGCGCAGATTACGAGCGGGAGTATCGGAAGTACCGGAATCTCGAACTGCCGAAGATCGTCGCCGTGCGGGCCGACGTGGACATCTTCCCCGAGCGGAGGAGCGTTGCGATTCGCGGCATCTACCGCATCCGGAACCGGTCCGCCCAATCGCTTCGCGATCTCCATGTGAGCATTCCGGATCGGGTGCGCGTGAACCGCCTCGAGCTTCCCGCGCACGACGTCGTCCTCGATGACGCCGAGTCCGGATACGGCATCTACCGGTTGCGAACGCCGCTCGAGCCGGGCGATGAGACCGAAGTCGGTTTCGATCTCACGGTGGAGAGCCGCGGCTTCGTCAACGACGGCACCGACATCGCGGTCGTCGACAACGGCACCTACTTCACCACGCGGGACTTCTTCCCCGTCATCGGCTACGACGCGCAACGGCAGCTCACCGACCCCGACGAGCGGCGCAAGCACAACCTGGAGCCCGTGCTCCGCCTCGCCGGCATCGACGACAGCGTGGCCCTGAGAACCACAGCGCGTGCTCCCGACGCCGACCGGGTCGACTTCGAGACCACGGTCTCCACCGCTGCCGACCAGATCGCCGTCGCGTCGGGCGAGCTGCAGCGGGAATGGGTCGAGGGTGGACGACGCCATTTCCACTATCGGACCGAGCGACCCATCACGCACTACTTCGCCTATGCATCGGCGAGGTACGAAGTGACACGAAGCGAGTGGCAGGGGGTCGCGATCGAGGTGTACCATCACCCCGGGCACGACGACAATGTGGGCCGCATGATCGACGCGGCCGGGAAGTCGCTCGCCTATTTCACGGCAAACTTCGGTCCGTACCAGCATCGTCACCTGCGGATCGTCGAGTTTCCCGGCTATGTCCGCGATGCCACGTCGTTTCCCGGCCTGATCGCATTCTCCGAATCGATGGGGTTCAACGCCCGTCTCGATGGCGCGGAAGCGATCGACTATCCGTTCTACGTCACGGCGCACGAGGTCGCGCACCAGTGGTGGGGTCAGCAGGTGGTGGGCGCCGGCGTGCAGGGTGCGGGCATGCTCCACGAGTCGCTGGCACAATACTCGGCGCTGATGGTGATGGAGGCCGAGTTCGGGCGGGACGCGATGCGTCGCATTCTCGCATACGAACTGGAACGGTATCTGCGCGGCCGTGCCGGTGAGCGTGGCGTGGAGCCGCCGCTCGCGCTCGTCGAGCGGCAGGATTACGTCTATTATCACAAAGGCGCGCTGGCCATGTACGCGCTCCGCGATGCAGCGGGCGAGGCGCGGCTCAACCAGGCGCTGTCGCAGTACCTCTCGCGAGCCGCCTTCGGGGAGCCGCCCTACACCACGACGGCAGAGTTTCTCGAGGAGATCCGTCCCGCGGTACCCGAGGAGTCGGCACATCTCGTCGAGGACCTGTTCGAGCGGGTCACGATGTTCGACACCAGGGTCACCGCGGCGACGTTCACGGAGCAGGCGAACGGCACGTTCCTCGTGCGTGTCGAGCTGGAGGCCCGCAAGCGGCAGGCCGACAGCGCCGGTGTGGAGCGGGAGATCCCGATGGACGACTGGATCGACATCGCGGTCTTCGGCGAACATGCGGGTGGTGAGAACGGGGACAGTGCCCTCGTCCTCGAACGGCGACGTATCCGCGCCTCGCCGGTCGTGCTCGAGTTCGTCGTGGATAAAAGGCCCGCGCGGGTGGCGATCGACCCGTACTACAAGCTCATCGACCGCAACCGCGGCGATAATGTACGCGCGGTGTCGGCGGGGGACGTACGAGCCATCACCCACTTTGAAAGAGCATGCTGCCTGGAGACCGACATTACGGAAAAGGTCCGGAGAACGTCAGGAACGGCGGATTCCCGGCCGGGCTCGTGAGCTGCGGACTGCCGTAGCCCACCACCTGCCCCGTCACCACGCCGTCGGCGACGCGAACGGTCGTATGATAGATGCCGTCCGGGCGCACCAGCGCGTACACGTCCGCGGAAACGTGGAAGAGCCGGAACCGCTGTTCGTCGCTGGAGCCGGGGGCGATGACCAGTTCGGCCCGTTCGTCCGCGAGCGTCAGGTTCCCGGGCCGGACCTGCTTGTCGCCTGACACCGCCACGATCTCCACCGTGACCGCAGAGGTCCCGCGTGGCTGCTGTGGGCGGGGCAAGGCGGTCGTGAGAAACGGGAGGGCGAGCATGTGGGCCGTCTCTTCGATGGTGCTGGACCACTCCCGGTTGGTCATCAGCGCAACGACGAGTCGATCGTCCGGAAAGATGCTCACGACCGTGCGGGCCCCCTCCATCGAGCCCGCGTGTTCCAGCACCCGGCGCCCCGCCATGTCCCGGCCGCTGCGCCATCCGAGACCCACGCCCGTCTCGTTGCCGGACGCGAGGCGCTGGCTCGTCCACAGCAGCGACACGGTGGCGGAATCGAGATGGCCATTGAAGTAGCCGTCCGCCAGGCGGGTCAGGTCCGTGGGTGTGCTGATGAGTCCCCCGCCCGCCCACTTGTAGCTCGGGTCCTCCGGAGACGGAACCCGTATCAGCTGGCCGTCACGCCATGCATAGAGCGTCGCCATTTCAACGGGCGGCCGGGCTCGCAGATCCGGGCCGGTCGAACGCATCCCCAACGGCGCGAGCACGGCCGCGTGCAGATAGTCGAGGAACGGCGCGTCGGCCGCGCCTTCGATGACGGCCGACAGGAGTGTGAATCCGTGGGTCGAGTAGCGATACCGCGTGTTCGGCTCCGCCACGAGGTCCGCATGTGCGAAGACGCCCAGCGCGTCGCGGACGGACGGGTAGAAGCGCCGTTCGATCGAATCCGCATTCGAGTAGTGCGGCACGCCCGACAGGTGGCCGGCCAGTTGACGGGCGGTGACGGGCCACGCCTTCACGGGAAAGGCGGGGACATACTCCTGCACGGGGACATCCAGCTGCACGCGCCCTTCCTGCCAGAGCCGGCCGAGCGCCGTCGCGGTGATCACCTTCGCGACCGATGCCGTCCGGAATCGGGTGTCCGGCGTGACGGGCGAGCGGCTCTCGAGGTCCGCGTAGCCGAAGCCTTCCGCGAAGATCACCTGCCCATGCCGGCTGATGGCGATGGAGAGCCCGGGCAGGGGCGCCTTGCTACGCAGTTCGTCCGCCATCTGCCGCACCAGCCGGGAGGCGTGATCCTCGGTGCGCTGCCCTTCACGCGGAAGAGCGGCAGATGGCGATGTGCGAGAGGCGCACGCACCGGCCGCTCCGGCGACGAGGACGAGCGCCAGCGACCAGACTCGAGAGTGGACCATGAGGCGTTTCTTATGAAGGAATGCCGCGGGACACGGCGTCGATGGTGCGCCGCTCGCGGCCATGGTGCAGCCCGATGCCGCACACGATGGCGGGCAGCATCACCGCGCTGAGCGCCACTTCGGACCACACCGGTGCCCCGTTGCCATCCACCGCGAGGGTACACGCGCTGAGCGTGACGCAGACGAGGCCGAGCACGATGGCCGCCGTGCTCCCCGATGGGCCACCGCCACGCGTCAGGATGTAGCCCGCGCCGAACCCGGCCACGATGCCGGTCAGCCCCCACCAGGCATGCACGGCGTACGGGAACTGCCCGAAGGCGAGGATGCCGTCGATGTACTCCCCTCCGATCGCGAGGGCGGCGATCCAGCCCACCGCCATCAGGGACAGGGGCACGAGTGTCACGATAACCATGAGACCGGCGATCACATTGGTGACGAAGCGCAGCCCATCGGCGCGTATCCCCATGATCGCCAGCGGAACGAGCGAACGAATCACCTGCGACCAGTACCAGCGCCTCGCGGCGTGTGCGGTCTCGCGCGACGCGATGCACTGATACTCCTCCGCCAGGTCGCCCAGGATCGCCTCGCGCTCCGCCGTGTGCGGGACGAACGTTTCCGCGAGGAACTCCGCCACGCGCGGCGGCCGGTGCCCGCTCATGCCGGGCTCCATGCCGGAATGCCCTTCCAGAGCGCGCGGTTGACGGTGTGGGCGTGCTGGATCACGCGCGATCCCAGGCTCGTGACCCGAAAACACCGTTTGGCCCGCCCGCCCCGCACGGCGGTCGGTTCGGACATGCTGGACACCACGAGCCCCTTGTTCTCGATCCGCTGGAGCGTCGTGTAGACCGCGCCCAGCGCATGGTCGCGGCCTGTGCGCGCGGCCAGCTCCCGACGGATGCTGACACCGTACGCCTCCCCGTCGAGGCGGGCGACGGTCAGGAGCACCGCAAGTTCGAGTTCACCGATGGTGGGGAGTTCCATATATATTCAATATGTAGAACATATCGGTGCGACGCAAGAGGGCCGTGGCGCGATCGTGAGAATCATTGCGCCCGCACCGCCTCCGACGGATCGATCCGCGAGGCGCGCACCGCCGGCAGCCAGCAGGCCGCCACGCCGATCGCGGCCATCAGCAGCGCCACGGACAGCATCGTCGCCGGGTCGTGAGGCTCCACGTTGAAGAGCAGCCCCTGAATCAGCCGCGAGAGCGCGAGCGAGCCCATGACGCCGAGCGTGAGGCCGAGCACGACGAGCAGGCCGCCCTCCTTCAGGATCATGCGCTGCACGTGGCCCGGCGAAGCGCCCAGGCTCATGCGAATGCCGATCTCGTTCGTGCGCGCGCTCACCGAGAAGGCGAGCACGGCCGCGATGCCGATGGCCGCGATGACCAGCGCGAGCAGTCCGAACGAGCCTACCAGCATCGCGTTGAGCCGGCGCGGGCCGACGCTCTCGTCACGGATGGCGTCGATGGTCAGCACATTCTCCACCGGCTGCGTCGGTGCCACCGAGCGCGCGATCTCGCGCGCCGCGAGCGCCAGGCTCGACGCGTCCACCGAGGAGCGCAGCACCATGCCGCCCGACGGAAAGTCGCCTTGCGCGAACGGAGTGAAGGTGACCGGCACCGGGTTTTTGTCGAGGCCGCCGTCCTTCGTGTCGCGTACGACGCCCACCACCTCGCGCCATTCGTCCGAGATGCCGATGAAGCGCAGCACATCGCCCGTCCACGCGACGCGGCGCCCGACCGGGTCGATCCCTGGAAAGAGCACGTTGGCGAGCGTCTCGTTGATGATCACCACCCTGGCGCCGCCCGAATGATCGTTGGCGGTGAAATCGCGACCCTTGACCAGCGTGATGCCCGAGGCGCGGAAGTAGCCGGGGTCGGCGGTGCGATACTCGCTCTGCGGCGGCGCCTCGCCCGGCGCCGTGACGCGGCCCTCGCCCTTGATCTCGAGCTGGAACTGCGCCGAGCGCAGTGGCATCGTGGAGCCGACGCCGACCAGCTCGACGCCGGGCAGCCTCGAGAGCTCGGCCTGCATGCGCTCGTACATGCCCACCGCGCCCTGCAGGCTGGCCTGCTGCGTGAAGTCGATCGGGACCTCCATCGTCAGCACGTTGCCCGGCTCGAGACCCGGGTCCACCGCCGCGAGGCGCTGCATGGAGCGCACGAGCAACCCGGCGCCGGTGAGCAGCACCAGTGACACCGCGATCTGCGTCACCACCAGGGCCTGCTGCAGCCGCTTGCGGCGGGTGCCGCCGCTCGATTTGGTGCCGCCGGCCCTGAGCCCCGCGCCCAGCGCGCCCTCGTCGCCGATGCCGGGCGCGAAGGCGAGCACGAGCGCGACCAGCAACGCAAGCGCAAAGGTGAAGCCGAGCACGGCGCCGTCCACCGCGATCTCGTCAGCGCGCGGGCTGAACCGTGCGGCGAAGGTGGAGAGCATGCCGACGCCGGCGTACGCCACCACCAGCCCGAGCGCCGCGCCCATCAGTGCGAGCACCGCGTTCTCGGCCAGCAGCAGCCGACGGAGCCGGCCGCTGCCCGCGCCGAGTGCGGCGCGCACGGTCATCTCATGCTCGCGGCGCACGCCGCGCATCAGCGTGAGGTTCGCGACGTTCGCGCAGGCGATCACGAGCACGAACGCCGCCGCGCCCATCAGCAGGAAGAGCGTGAGCCGCGCGTCCTGCCCCAGCACCTCCTGCAGCGGCGTCATCGTCACCTTGTAGCCCGAGCCGGCGTCGTACGCCTCCGGATTGGCGGCGTGCACGCGCTGCGTGATCGCTGCCACCTCGGCCTGCGCCTGTTCCAGCGTCGCCTCCGGCGCGAGCCGGGCGATCATCTCCGTCATGCGGTGCGAGCGCCCCTGCACCATCATCGCGCTCACGTGGTGCTCACTGATCGACATGTTCATCAGCGCGTCGATGCGCCCCGGGAAGAAGGGCGCCGGCTGCAGCACGCCGATCACCTCCACCGGGCGTCCGCCGATGCGCAGGGACCGGCCCACGATCGCCGGATCGGCCGCGTAGTACATCCGCCAGTAGCCATCGGTGAGCATCACCACCGGCGCGGCGCCGGCGCCGTCGTCGGCGTCGTTGAAGGACCGGCCGAGCACCGGGCGGAGCCCCATCACCGAGAGGTAGTTGCCGGTGACGAGGCCCACGTCGATCTGTCTCGCATCCTGGTCCTCGACGAGGTTGAGCGTCGCCGGCGAATACTCGGCGATCTGTCCGAGCATCTTCGACTGCTCGCGATAGTCGTTGATCTCCGGCACGGAGAACACCGTGTTCTCCATCGCGTTGGTCGAGTGCCGCAGGTACATCAGGCGGTCGCCGTCCTGGTGCGGCAGCGGGCGCAGCAGCACGCCGCGCACCACGCTGAAGATCGCGGTGTTGGCGCCGATGCCGAGGCCGAGCGTGAGGACCACGGCGATGGTGAATCCCGGCGAGCGCGCGAGGCTGCGGAGGATGTAGCGGAGCATGATCTTCATGGTGGTTTTTCATCCCTTGCGGGAGCAGTCGGCGAAGGGTTCTGGCGGTTGTCGAGGTTTGGAACAAGTCCGTTCCGAAGAAATCGGCTCGGCGTGCGCGGATGTCAATGCGCATGGTGGTTCTGGAATCGACCGCATCACCTCTTCAGCTTCGCCCGCAGCTCGTCGAAGAAGCCCTGCACGACCACGAGGGTAGGCGTTCCCGCCATGTCCTCCCACTTGTGGTCCCGCACCATGAGAAACCGCTGATCATCAGGCGCGATCGCAAACGTGCCCCTGTCCAGCGATCCCGCGCGGACTCCGTCGGGGATCGCGAACAGGGTGCGGGGCGGTTCCGCCGAAAAGGGCGGGCCCGGATGGATCCTCACGACATTCATCTTCCCGTCGGCGACGTAGAACAGCTCGCGCCCGTTGTGCGCCCAGAGCGGAGCACTGCCACCGCCCCTCGAGACTTGCCACTTGCCGCCGCTCGCCTCCGGAAACGGGCGGACGAACACCTCATGCGCGCCCTGCTCGTTCGACACGTACGCCAGCCAACGGGAATCCGGCGACAGCGCCGCGCTCCTCTCGTCGTATTCCGTCGCCACTATCGCGCGCGCCAGGCTGTCCACTCCCGGGTGCGCCGCGAGAATGTCCCCCTGTGCCGAAGCCCCTGTCGACCTGGTTGCGCCGAGCACGAGCCATCGACCGTCAGGACTCCGGAAGGCGTCGGTCGGACCGTCGTTTCCCCAGAGGAGCCTGGGTTCGCCGGTGCCGTCGGCGGCCTGCTCCCAGACGTTGAACGGGCTCGCCGGCCGGGTCGTATCGGTCGCAGTGGGCCGGTCCGAGAGAAATGTGATGGTTCGTCCGTCGGGCGTCCAGGCGGGCGATCGGTCCTCACCGGCGTGCAGCGTGAGCCTCGACACCGGCCCTGTGGGCAACTGCTTTATCCAGATATCGGTGCCCAGATCGGTCAGCAGCGTGAGCGCGATGCGTCGTCCGTCCGGCGACAGTGCGAGTCCCCAGTCAGTCTCCGTGAATCCGTTGTACCTGCCGCCTGTATTCACCTGCCATGCGGAATCCACCGGCTCGACGTGCCCGGTACGATCAACCCACACGACGGCCGCATTCGGCACCGGGCCAGGCGCGAATTCCGGGTGTCCCAGCAGGTAATACGCGGTTCCCTCGTTCGAGATCAGGAATCCCGGAGCCTGGATCCCGTCCAGCACAGGCACCGGCCGACCGGTCGCTGCCAGCGCCGCGTTGTCCCACGGCGCGGCCATGAGCGTGCCGGCGCTGGTCAGGTACAGCACGTGTCCGGTGGGGACGTACCAGGCGCCGATGGCGTCCTCGAAGAGCACACGAACGGTATCCCGGCGCGCATCGTACACGTACACGCGGCTCGGACGACAACTGACCGGTCCCACGCACTCCGTGAGGTGGGCCGTGAACAGAACGCCGCGCGAGGAAGGGAGTGGCGACGGCAACCACGGAAAGCGTCCTTCCAGCATCGCGCGTGATACGATGGTCCTGGACGTGGCGTCTCCGGAGCGGACGCGTTTGAGCGTGCGGGTCGAGGCGTCGTAGTAGACGATCGAACCGTCTTCAAGCCACGCGCCGCGGTTGAACGTCGGGTTGATGGAATCCGCGAGCTTGAGGGACGCTCCGCCAGTGCTCGGGACCCGCCGCAGTTGGCCGTTTGCGACGAATCCGATCCACGCACCGTCGGGGGAGAAGAACGGTCCCGAGCCGCCTTCCGTGCCGGCCAGCGGCCGCACGACCACTTCGTCGCGGCGCTTGATGTAGAGTTGGCCCGGTCCGGTCAGCGGATCACGGAATACCAGCGACGCTCCGTCGGGTGAGAGCGCTGCCTCGACCCCGAACGTGATTCCATCGAGGGCACCGGTCGCGCCAAGCGTCGTCGGATGGCGGGCGACGGATGCCGTGCGACTCGGACGACTCCACCCCCAGGCGGCCAGCGCGACGGTGAGCAGGGTGACGACCATCAAGGCGGGCAGGGCGACCCGACGGGAAGCCGGACGTGCGGCGCCGCCGGTCGCGGCACTCGCGACCGGCGAGGCAAAGGCCGGATTGTGAAGCGCTTCGGCAAACGCCTTCGCGCTGTCGAAACGGTCTGCCGGCAGCTTCTCCAGGGACATCGCGACCGCTGCCGCGACATGCGGCAGGACCGTCTTGCGCAACTCTCCGACCGGCCGGGCCACGTCCGACACGATCTTTCCGATGATCACCTGCGCCGTCGGGCCGGTGTGCGGGGGCGCGCCCGTCAGCAACTCGAACAGGACGGAGCCGAGCGCGTAGATGTCCGAGCGCTTGTCGATGTGCCTGTCCGCCAGGGCCTGCTCGGGCGACATGTACTGCGGCGTGCCCAGCGACACGCCGGTCGCCGTCATCCTGTCGCCGGCCGCAGCGCTCACCGCCAGCGCAATGCCGAAGTCCGCGACGATCGCGCGCCCGTTGCGCAGGAGAATGTTTTCGGGCTTGATGTCCCGGTGAATGACCCCTTGCTCATGTGCGTACTGCAACGCGTCCGCCACCTCGGTGGCGATGTGCACCGCCTCGTCGACGCCGAGTTGCTGCTCGCGATCGAGCTTCTCCCTGAGCGTTTCCCCCTGTATGTACGGCATGACGTAATACAGGAACTCCATGCCGCCGTGTGCCGCTGCCGTGCTGCCGCTGTCGTACAACGGCAGGATGTGCGGGTGCTGGAGTTGCGCCGTGGTCCTGATCTCCTGCACGAACCGGTCGGCGCCGAGCACGGCGGCGAGTTCGGGCCGCAGCACCTTCAGCGCAACCTTGCGGCCGTGCTTGAGATCCTCGGCGAGATAGACGGTGGCCATGCCGCCTTCGCCGAGCCGGCGCTCGATGCGGTAGCGGTCGGCGAGGGCGGTGGAGAGGTGCTCGGTGATTTCAGTCATGCGCTTCGCCGTTCAGCGTGCAGCGTAGCACTGCGTTGCGGGCTGGGAAAGCTCGTTGGTTGACGGGAAACTCAACTCGAACAGGCATTCCCCGCGGATTCCAGCGAACTGTGCCTCAGAGTGCATCTGCACCTTCTTACTTTCGACGATGTTCATTGCCGGCTGACGCCCGGCGTTCTGCCGGGGCGGCACTGCCTATTAGGATGCGGCCAGCGACCGCGGGGAGCAAGGCCGCAGTCCGTTCCGGTGCTTCCCCCTGCCCTGAGACCAACCGCCTGCCGACGGGTCACATCGCCCCGGGAGCGCGATCAGAATCAGAATCCGTCATTCCCCGTTCGATCAGAAACTCCACCATCTTCTCCCGATTGTTGACGCGGGCGAGTGCGACCAGGGACTCGCCTGGTGGCAAGGCGCTTTGAATGTCCGCTCCGGCGCTGAGCAGGGATCTCGCCGCGGCAACGTCTCCGCGTTTCACCGCTCCAGAAAGTCGTTTTGTCGCTCGATCAGCCTTGGCCACTGCATCCCGTCGCTGTCGTGCAGCGTCGCGAGCCATCCCTTCAGCTCGACGTTCGGCACATAGCGCCCGATATGCCTTGAATTCAGCATGTGTGCGAGCTCCACCGTGGACGATGGTGCCGAAAGGTTCGTAATCATTGCGTCGGTTGTCGACAATCCAGGAAGTCACTTCCGGCTCATTTTCTGTATTACGTGCCAGAAATTCGTGATATACATGGATAACGGGAGATACGCTGCCCCCGCGCCAGTTGCTTGCGAGGCTATAGAAGATCAAGCCTCGCAAGAGGTTTATCAGATCTGCGTCCGACAACTGCCGAGCAGCATGATTCCAAGGAACGGACATTAGAAGGCGCCAGGCAGGCCGGGGGTCAACCGGCATCGAGGGTATACCGGCTTCGTCAGATTCTCCCCAGGCAATCAGTTGTGTGAGTACCTCGTGCGTGGCCATGGTTTCTCCTGCGTGTCCGTTCAGCGCTCGGGCTCACACGTGCCATTACCGGACGGCAAAGTCCCGGAGGCAAGGTCGTCGCGCGGAGTCTGCTGCCGGGCCGTACCGTGTTCAAAATCATGGGCGGCAACGAGAGCATTCGTCACTTCGCAAACCGTCTTCCTGACCGCATCGAAGTCCAGTCTCTTTTCTCCCGTTCGCTCGTTCATATACAGCCCGCGGTTGACTTCAACCATGACTCCCGACACGGCAGGCTCCCTTTGGTAGTAATTCCCCGGCACGAGCGCTCCACCGAACGGTCGGTTCCTGTCGACCGAGAACCCGGCCTCCCGAAACAGCGACACCGCGAGGTCCCCGAGCCATGTTGGCGTGTGAAAGTCATCCGTGCCGATGCATATGTCCGGTCGATCGGCACGTTGATCCAACTCATATGGCAGAGGCCGCTCGGAAAAACTGTGACAATCCACGATCAATACCCTGCCCGCGATGACCAGAATCGCCGCTGCCGCTTTCGAAAGACGGTCGTGGTGCGGAGCATAGTACCGGTCGATCAAATCTCTTCGTTCCACTTCGCTCGGCACGTCGCGTAATCTTCGCCCGTCCGATGTCTTCACGTAGACCATCCCCATTCCCCGTGTCGCCATCACCTCCCGGGTGTCGTCCTCGAATCGCTCCGGGTCGAGGACGAGGCGACTGATGGGATAACGGATCGTGACGAGGTTCCCCGAAGCATCGTCAAAGAGCTCATCCGTGAACCAATCCGTCATCCGCAGCAGTTCCTCACGCAGGTCCGTGTCCGACAAGTGAAAAGCAGACCGGTTCTCTGCCGGGATGTGAGAGGAACTGTGGGGAATATGAAGAATAGCGGACGGGTTCATGCTCACATTTTCTAGGGGAAGCTCTGCTCAGGTGAAGACAGTACATCGCGTGAAAAGTCGCAAAGTGAATCCACCACCACAGCACCTCTAGTGCAGGAGGTAACAAGGGCGCATCACCCCACCGCCCACGTTCGCGCGCTGATTCTACGGGCCTGCTTCGCCCTGCAGTGCCGGGGTAGATACAGATTGGCAAACGCGCATGCGGCTTAGACGCGCCCAATGTTCTTCACCAAGCCACGGTAGCGGCTTTCAGGCAAGCCCCACAACCGACTCTAGGCCAAGCCGGTGTGTCACAACAATGGATTTCCATGTTGACTCTACACACCAATACCGCACAAAGTTCATAACAGCATCTAGGGATCCTTCCCGCGCCACAGAACACGGAGATTCCCAAGCGAGTGCGCGATATTCTCGCTCGTTGCCTACATGAAAAAGCGAAACTGGTAGGGAGCGCTGCCGAGAAGATCCATCCGCTTGACGACCCGTGCGAGGACGCTGGCGTATCCGAGCGTGACCGGCTCTGGGTCGTAGAGCGCGTCGTTGTTCCAGTTCATCTTCGAGAGGCCCAAGATCGCCCGCGCAGCATCATCCCATGTGCCGTGTCCGGCATGGCGAACAAGGCGAATGGGGCGCGGCGTACTTTTCGCTCCTTGGAAATAGGATCCGCGATCGCTGATGCCGCTCACGTCTCCGTGAATCCACAGCAGGGCGTCACGCTGCGCGATGTTGAGAAGCGTCCCACGTTTGACGGGGTACATGGCCGGTTCGCCTTTCTTGCCGTTCTGGGGTTTCTCAAGACGAGCCGCCTGCCAGGAGACTCCAGAAACGACCTGAATCAGGTCAACGCTCTCGGACAGTTCAAGCGCCTCCATACACCCATCGACCTCATCCCGCTTGAACTCCGTACTTTTGTGCACCATAACGCGACGCGGAGCCTGACCGGCGTGACGCCGGCGGTATAGATCCATCGCGCGCGACATGATCCGAAACATTTCGGTTCGCGACAGGAACGGATTGTCGCGCTGGACATTCGCCTCGGTCGTATCGTAGGCGACGAATTCCAAACCAGCGCCTTCTGCATCGAAAACCTGGCTGCAGCACGTCACGAACCGAGACTGCGGAGAACCAGGGGGCCGTACGGCGTACGAGAGCCCGATATAGGCCGTCTCGGGATCCGCATCCGCGAGCTTCCATGGAACTCCTCCCGCCTTTGCATAGAGCGCAAGGCCGATGCGCCACATCACGCTAGCTCGATCCGGGTAGGCGAGAGCGCGGTCTTCGCGAACCAGCTGGATGGGTATGCCCTGCCTGGCAGTAAATGCCTTCAGGTGGTCATGAAGATCAAATTCATCGCCATCGCCTCCCTTGAACGCAGCGTGCCACCGTTGCGGCAGGTAAATGAAAAGCATGTCGAAGCGGTCACGATGCGCCACCATGCTCTGGATTGCTCGCACAAGGTGGTCTGCGAGGACGACGTGCGGCGCTGGAGAGGAGGCGAGACGCGCCTCGAGGGTTTCACCGAGTTCGAGGAGGGATTGCTCCGCGGGTGCCAGGTGGATTCCAAACACCGAGTGGAAGCCGGGCCAATCCGGGAGATAGTCCTTCCGCTCCGTCGGTTTGGCAGTCTCCTTGAGCTCCTTCAAGAAATCATACAGTCGCCGACCCTCGCCGTATGGGGCGATGGTGCCGACGCGAATGGGGTCAGGCAAAAGGCCGGCAGAGTACGGGCCGTACCTGCGCAACCCCCGGAGCGGATGCGAATCCCGGTCGCTTGACCGATCTGGATGGAATGAGAGCATTGGTTCGGGCAACAGGACATGGGAGAAGAGCTCGCTCGTCACGCTCCACCTCTGTGAGAAAATGCGGTGTCCTTTCCGAGGGTGAAAACGGCATCCACGCCATCAGCAATGCCGAGCGCTCGGAGTTCTTGCTGTCCGGCAGAGAGGTGCCCAGCCCAGAACGCGATGATACGGTGTAGCACTCGATTGTATCGCTTGACGGTGCGTTCACGAGAGAACTCGGCACTGATGGACTTGGTCGCCTCCGTAACTCCCTCGTACACGATCCTTGGCTCAAAGACGAGCCACAGACGGTCACTCGCCCACTCGAGCCGAACGCCTACGCCCTCTCGCCATGTCAGCTCGGTGTGACCGGGAACGCGTCCATGGAGCTGACCAACCAGCTGCTTCAGCGGAGCCCAGCGCGTGTCGCTGGGATCGGTCGGGGCAAGCGAGTGACTGAATGACCAGCGAACAACCGTCAAGCCGCGGTCGCGCTGTAGAGACCGGGTGAGGCCGTCACGTAGAAGGCCGCGCTCCGTCGAATCAAACTTCAGCCGAGGAGTACTGAAGGTATGAAGATCGAAGCCATCGATACCGAAGGCGTCGAACGCGGACCGAACGGACGCGTCCGAGCCAAAGGCGAGGACGCCAGCATGTGAACGGACGGCAAGGACATCCACACCCGCCACCGCAACTGCCTTTCGCACATCACCGGTACCCCCGATCTCGCATCTGACCAGACGACAGAGCGTAGGCATGGAAAGAAGGGGGATTGCATTGAATCGGAGTACAGGCCAACCGCGCTGCCCACCCGGCCTAGGAGCGGGTGACCACCGATTGCGTGAACGACCGAACTCATCGAGCGCCGTCAGATCCGACGGAGGCGCGACGCGCACGAGATCCCGGAGCATCTCGTCGAAGCTCGAAATCCGGACTAGGCCGACCTCGACGCCAGTTGACTGAGCACGGTGGATAAGCTTGGCCACGCGAGCTGGAACGGTCTCCCCGTGACGGATTAGCCAAAATAGACCCGACGGAAACCGGTCAGGCTGACCGAGAACTCCTTCAAGAGTATCCATGACTGACTGATCACGGCCGCTGTATCCAGCGATGATCAGACCGAACCGGCCGCACGATGTCATGAACAGGTCGCGGAGCCGTTGGTCCTGGTGGCGCAGTTCCTCTGCCGTGTTCTTCAACCGACGCGAGCGAAAATCGCCGTGAAGTTTGACCTCGACTGGCCAGCGGTTCTCCCCAACGGCATGGTGCACGAGATCCGGGGCATCAAGGCTGCCAATAGTCAATGCTCCCGTGGTTCCGAACACCCGAGCGCACGCATCCGCGTTGAGGTGGTCGAAGTTAGTGGTCCACACGAGGCGGCACTTCCCCTCCTTCATGAGGGAGGCAAGCGCGATGTGACCGTATGAAGGTTTGGCCCCCTCGGCTCTCGCGGCGATGTATGCGCGCCGGTCCTGTTCAGCGGGAAATACAGCTTCGAACAACGCTGCGTATTCGTCGTCCGCACCGGCTCGCGGTAGGGTCTCGAGCGAATCGACGTGCTGCTGGAGTTGTGATCGAATTGCGGGACTGGAGAGGTCGACGACAGACTTCGGAGACACATGACGCTGGCTGACGAAGAGTCTCTGCTTGAAGTCCCAGATCATGTCTCCGGCAGTTGGCACGCCGGCGGACGCAGACGTTCCTGCGCCGACGAACCACATTAGGTTCGGAGCACGCATGGCAAAGCGGCGCGCGAAGTCGTCGGCCGCGATTTCCGGCACCGATATGTCGGTGGCGGCTATGGGAGACGCGGCTGGCTTCACTCTTTCGCCACCACGGTATCGTACAGCCCATAATGGGTCAGGCCTTCGTGGCTCTCGATGCCTGTGTACCTGAGCGAGGCGTCCTCGTACCGTCGGAACGCGAACACAGCCTGATTCATCTGCTCGGTATTGAACACGCGCAGCTTCACCAGCAGGTGAAAATCTTTCACCGTGAGGCCGCTGACGGCAAGAAACAGCTCCGGCTCCAGCTTGGTGATCACGTCCTGCAGCGTGTTCTCACGAAAATCCGTGAGATACATGAATGCGGGAATGCGCGTGGCGAACTTGATAAGCTTTTCTTGCACAAGCTTGCGCTTGGACTTGTACTCCTTCTCTGCTTCGGCGAGTTGTTTCTTCTGTTTATCCGTGAGGCCCTTGTCCGCCGCTTTACTTTTCAGTTCCTTGATCTTCTCGCTCTTGTTGATGATCGTCTCGATGACGTTGTCGCCGAGCGCGCGCCAGCCCTCGATTTTTTCGATGGCTTTCATGGCGTTTGCATCGTCGAGGATGCGCTGTAGCGTGACGTTGTCCATGTTCACGAGCAACGCGCTTTCCCATTTACGCGCTAGCAGGGTCGCCGACGTGCCGGCCATGGCAATGTCGAGGATGCCGCCGGCGTCAATCTGCGTCATATTCGCGCCGTCGTAGGCGAGGACGGGCAAAAAGCTCACGAGCTCCCTCACCGCGTTCTCGGGATTGGGCTCGTTGGGCGAGAGGCCAATACCGTACTCGGAGAGCTGTCGCAGTGCACGTGTGGGTGCGAAGTCAAACACGAAACACACTGGCTTGAGGATCTCTTCCTCATGCGGATTGTCGCCGTTGGGATTCTTGATGCTCCACGGCGACTGGATACGGAACGCTGCCTGAAAGTACGTCTCCGGGCTCTGCAGGTTGCGCAGCATCAGCATGGATGACCACGCCGGCACGGTGACGCCGGTGGTGAGCTTGCCGCAAGAGAGCGTAACGGTCTTGGTGTCGAAGCCGCTGCCAATGGCATCGCGTACGGGCGGCAGTGCCTCTAGGCCGATGCCCGCGCTCGCGCCCGCCGCCACTACCACGTCGTACTCGTGCCAGAACACGTTGTGCTTCTCGGCAAACAGATTGGCCATTGCGTGGCAGGCGGCGACATCGGGCAAGAACCAGAATGAATGCTGCAGATACGGCAGCAGGCGCGTGTCCGAATACGGAAACGGCGGGCGCGATCCAGTTTTCAACGCCTCTACAGTCTTGGGCGCGTACTGTCCACGGATAATGTCCAACCATTTCTGCACGTCGTTCTTGTGCTTGAACTCGGCCTTCTTGCCCGTGCCTGAGGCTTCAAAGAAGGTGTTGAGGTCGAACTCGTTGAACTCCCCCACGCTGGCGATGGACAGAATCTCGTCCGGCATCTGATATGTGAGCAACCGCATCTGCGGCAGTGCGCCATAGGGGTTCCATTTGCCCGGATGTTTCTGCGTGAACGCCGCCTTGGCACGCTGCTCGTCCGTGTAGGTCCAGTTGAAGATTTGCTCCTCTATGAACTCGCCCGTGGCCAGCGCCTTAAACGGCGTGCCGGAGAGGTACAGGTACGCGCGGGTGGTGATGGGCAGGTATTCCTTGGAGAGGCCCTTCAGATCCTCATTCACCTCATCGAGCGCCTTGGAGTATTCGAGTTTTTCTTCCTCCTCTTCACCATCAAAGAGTTCCTTGGCCGTGTCGCGCCAGGCACCAAAGTGGTATTCGTCGAGCACCACCAGGTCCCACTGCACGTCGTGTAGCCATTGGTTGGCCTGCTTGATCTTGCCCGATTTGTCACGGCCAAGGAGGTCCTGGAAGGAACCGAAATAGACGAGTGGCCTCTTGGGCGAAACTTTCGTTGGGTCCGCGTCGGAGCTGCGGGAGAGGTACTGCCAGTCGTGGAAGTCCGCGTGGGATTCCAGGTCGCTCTGCCACGCGTCCTCGACGGCGGGCTTGAACGTGATCACGAGCAACCGTTTCGCACCGAGTTTCTTGGCGAGTTGGTAGGTGGTGAACGTCTTGCCGAAACGCATCTTGGCGTTCCAGAGGAAACGCGGCGTGACGCTCATTCCTTCCTTCTGCCAGATGTCGTGAAAGTACTCGTAAGTCTTCTGAACGGCAGCGCGCTGCTCGGCGCGCATCGGGAAGGTTTCACTGTGCGTGCCCACGAACCGCTTTCCGGTGCGCAGTTCGGTGAGGACGGCTTTCACATCTTTCGCCGAGCAGCA
Organism: uncultured Gemmatimonas sp.; assembly: GCA_964621045.1. Classification (GTDB taxonomy): domain Bacteria; phylum Gemmatimonadota; class Gemmatimonadetes; order Gemmatimonadales; family Gemmatimonadaceae; genus JAABRT01. The sequence goes on along the minus strand of CAZUKU010000028.1, from coordinate 35,809 downwards.
CACCCATTCCAGTTGCGTGTTTTTGAAGCCTTTCTTGACGAGCGCTGCGCGAACAGTGTGGTCGGAGAAGATGCTACCGTCGTCGCGCTCGGCGGGTTCGTCGAGAACGATGGTGTAGTTGGCAATGGCAGCGGTCTTAAGTTGCTCGGCGACGCGCGCTCGGACGTTGCGGGTGGTTTGGCCGATCTTAAGGAGCCCCTTGTGTGCGTCGTCGGCGATGGCGTAGGCATAGATGCGCGGGCGCGCGATGGGCTTCGCGGTAAGGAGCTCCTCGATGGGTTTACTCATCGCTTTCGCCCATGGGACGGATCATACTTTCGACGAAGGCAATTTCTTCCTTGGTGATGCCGTATTTCTTGTAGAGTTCAGCATCAGTCCACGTACGATCCCATGTCTGAATCGGCACCCAGCGGTAGGTCGAATGGGTGGCGTGTTGAGTGATCTTCCGGAGCGATACTAGAAACCTAAAGAACCGAGTCGCGTAGTACGACTGAAGACTCTCCGCCTCTTTTCGGGACACCACGAAGAAAAAGAGAAAAGACTGAGTGCAAACTGATGGTGATGGCGCAATCAAAGACGGCCCCAAGACTAAATCGACTCCACTCCGCTCACGCTCGCGACCAGATCCAACCGCCGGTACCAGCAATTTCCAAGTATCGATGAGATGCTCGCTCTTGGTCACTTCCTTGCGTGCGATGTAGCCCACGGCACGCTTCATCGTGCGGATGTAGTAGAGCGGCAGATCGCCCTTTCTCTCCTTTTCGTGGAAGCCGTCGAAGTTCGAGGTCCAGCCGAACTCCTTGTCGCGGGCAAGAATCGTGTTGACCGACGCCTCGTTCTTCGACAGAACTTTTCGGAGGATGTCAAGCGCACGGCCATCCCGTACCAGCACATCGAACTCATCGAGACTGCGACTGGTTGGACCATTCACTTCGCCTGCTCTCACACTGGAAATACTGCACGGGCCATCATGTGTCGCGTCCCAGAGGAAGTAGCATGCGCCGCCATTGATACCTACTGAAGGGAATATCTCGGCGGCATTTGGGTAGTCGACAAGGTCGCTAATTCGCGTATCGCTGAGCATGGTTTGACGAAATTCAGCCAAACCCAATCCACCAGCCATCCATCGGGAAGGAATGACCATCGTCAGGTAACGCGGCTCCAACTTCTTCGCTTGTTCAACGAACATCTGATAGATGGGGACGTCTCGGGTCCCACCATCGCTTGCCAGTTGGTACGGCGGGTTCCCAATGATCACATCAAACTGCATATCGCCCCCAAACCACTCGGCTACTTGAGCCTTGATGTTGTCCGTATGGATGAACGCGTAGGCGTGGGTCTCGCTCGCCTCACCGCGTTCATAGGTCATCTCGCTTGCTCCGCAATACTTGCAGCGACTCTTCTCCCATGAGTGCTCTGTGCGCCTGAACCACACATTCCCGTCATCACTCGCGAATGTCTTCGCAATCGAGTGATTGCTTTTCGCGTGCTTCGAGCAATACACGCTCCGCCGCGCCAGCATCGCCGTGAGCTGCGTGATTCCGATTCCGAATACCTGCTTGGTCAGGATGTGGTCCACGCGCTGCTGCAGGTCCGGCATCTGCTCGATCAACCCCTCCGTGAGCCGCGACGTAATCTCCCGCAGGAACACGCCCGACTTCGTGCACGGGTCCAAGAACCGCACCGTCGGATCAGCCCATAGGTTCGCGCCCCCGTGGTCCGTCGCCCACGCATCCGCCAGCGTGTCCAACATTCGGTGCGCGAACGCCGGCGGCGTGAACACCTCGTCGTTCGAAAGGCTCGCGATACATGTCAAGACATCTGGGTTACGGCCGCGCAGTGCAAACCCGGCCCGCTCGCTCATATGACCACCTTCGGGCAATCGCCAGAGGCGACCGAGGTAAGCTCGCCTACCGTCACCGGCGAATACGCCCTCACTGGCGTGAAGATTTCGTGTTTGCCAAGGTGGGCGAAGAGTGAGTCCTCCGCGCTGAAGGCGGACGACTCGGTGAGGGTGTCGAGGCGGAAATCACGTCGCTGGAACCTCCCTTTGCCCAGGTAGCCCCATTCGGCAAAGATAATTGGCTGGCCGTCGTGGGTGCGCATCGTCAGTGCGTCGCCGTGCACGATATTCTGCGACAGCACGTATGACGCGGCGCGATAGAGTTCGTCCGACTCATCCGCATTCAGATACTCTGTGAGGATCTCCAGCAGATTCGCGCGACACTCCGCAATATTGTCCGGCAGCAACTCGACGCCGTATATGCACATCAGCGCGAGCAGTGCATAGTGCCGCCGCTCGAAGTCGGACTTTCCGTACTTGACCTCCACGGCGGCGAGCTTGCGCCGCAGGACCTGGACGAGGAAGTTGCCGCTTCCGCATGCCGGCTCAAGAAAGCGGGAGTCGATGCGCTCTGTCTCGTCCTTCACGAGGTCGAGCATAGCTTCGACGATCCAGGCTGGGGTGAAAACCTCCCCATGATCGGCGACGCGTCGCTTGGACTTGATGAGGCTCACAGCGCGAGTGCGGTTTCGGAGATGGGTAGCAGTGTCGGGCGCGAGTGGCGGCAACGGGAAAGATATCGGTCAACGCCTCGTGGTCCAAGTGTTTACCCCCCGAGGAGTTTGATGCAGCGCTTGAAGGGTCCGTCGGTTAGGGGGCTGTGATAGCGGCCACGTGTTCCACACCTTCGAGTGGGTGCAGACGGTTCCCATTCAACTACCGTCGTGCCAGGGGACGCGAATGGTGACGTGGTAGCACGCGGAGGCGGCGGGCGCCGACGGCGAAACCCTTCACGGCGGGCCTCCTGAAGATGCGGTGTTCAAGCCTGCGGGGGGGTGCTTCCATTCGCCGGCGCTAGTGCCCGACACTTGGTGTCGCTTCAAGAACTTCTCGATTTCGTCGATCTCGAAGAAGGCGATCGAAGCCTGCGGCTGTCCGTGGGTGTGGAAGACCTGCCTGATGTGAGCATCGCTCCGGGGCCAGTAGGCGTTGCTCCCTCCGTACTGCCCGTTGTTGGCGACGATCACTAACTGGAACATGTGGTAATGCAGCGCCAGCGCCATCTGGTCGAACGTCTTGACGTCCTTGTTGAGTGCAGGGATCGCCAAGACATCCGACACTTCTCGGAGATCCGCTGCCAAGCCGAGGTCCGTCGCGTCATAGCAGACGGCCGCCGTCAGCCAGATGGGGCGATTGCTACCCGCGTCGCACCAAGGGTAGCCGATCACCCACTGGCAGGGCCGAAACCCCTGAAGGGCCCGGGCATCGCCACTGTTGAACGCTTGCTCGTTCGGGGCGAGATGCTGCTTGCCCTGACGACGAGTTCGGATTTGCAGCCCGTAGGCATTCGACCACTCTGGAATGACCCAAAGGGCGGAATTGACGAGCGGCTTCCCCCCGAAGATTTGTTGATAGGTCAGCCCGGTCAGGATCATTGACCTGTGAGCCCGCGCGAAGGGCACCAGGTGTGTACGGACGTCGCTCGGATGGACGGCAAGCTCTGGCAGGATCAGCCAATCGAGGCGCCCTTCGGTGCCCTTGTGAGTCTCCCTCAGGGCAAGCATGCGTTCGACGGCCGCGAGCGCTGCCGAAAGGTGATTGCGATGCCTTCTCCGAATCGCGGGATGGTCGAGGGCCAGGTCCGCGGGCTGAACGTCGTCGCCTGCAGGGATCGCCGTCTGGACCACGCAGGCACGAAGCGGCCTGATCGGATCCATCGCCGTCGGTCGTCTGGCCACGAGCGGGAGGATCAGCGTGCGGGTAGCGCTCCCGCACCTCTGCTTGAGTTCGGCAATCCTCTCATCGATCCGCGACATCGCCTGCTCAACCCCCTGCTCGACCCAACTGAACCCGTCAGGAGAACGGCACCCAGGCCAACGCAGGAGGCCCAAGAGGAGCGCCTCCACCCAGTCCGTGATCGGAAGCCAGTCGTCGCCGAAGGCCGGTTGCCCGCTGTACAGACCGTACAGACGTTGATACCAGTGGCTCTCAGGGGGGCGATAGACGGACTCGATCTCCTTCCAATGTGCCGGGCGTACCGGACGCGTGAAGTCGGGTTGCCCGGACAAAATGAATCGCAACAAGAAGCCGAGCTGGAAGCGCCACCGCTCTTCGGGTTCGCACCAGGTCGGGACCTCGTAGAGGGAGCCCGATGCGTCGGCTCGGCTTCCCAGGATGCGTAGGTCTTCGACGTTGGCGAACCCGTGTTCGTCGGTGAGCTTCAGGTGGACCTGGACTGGGGTGATCACCTCGGGCGGAGGTCCCTGCTGCCGCCACTGTTCGAGGAAAGCCATCGCGAAGCGCAGTAGCCCAAGCTCGTTGCGAAGTGGCCCGGTCGGGTGTGCATCCAGGACCGCGGTGGCAAGCGTATTGCGGTCTCCGTCGGACCTCCCTGAAACCCTGCAGAGGTCCTCTCGAACGCGCGCCGGGAGGCCGTCGAGGGGAAGAGCACCCGTCTCTGAGTCGAGGAGTTCGAGAAGGAACGACGGTTGCCTCTCGGCGAGCTCGCGCCTCCGCGCGGGGGTGAGTCCAGGCCGCGTCAGCGCAACGGCGCGCTCCCTATCCACGAATGCGCTCCTGGCGAGAACCGCGAGCGTCGCAAAGTTCGAACCCGGGAGCTGGTCGCCCTCCCCACGCAGGAAGCGGATCAGCTCCCGGTGGTGCCGGGTCTCCTGCACCGTTCCCGAACGTACGACGGGAGCTCCGGCGGGATCGAATGCCGCCAGGAAGAGAAGTGCCTGTTGTCGCAGGTACCAAGGAATCGTCGGCCCGGGCAACGCCACCAGGCGGGCCGCCTCGTTTCGCAGTCTCTGCCGATAAGACCGGATGTCGACTCCCGAAGGGAGCGATTCGGCGTCGCTCACGAACCCGGTTTCAGTGGCTCCTGCGCGCAGGACCTCGGCGAGACAGTACCAAGCGACTCGCCTCGGCGCCTTTCGACGGCCCCCCTTCTCCGTGAACGGGCGAAGCAGTGAGAGGACTTCACGCAACAGCTCCGCATCCGGCCAGAGATCGAGGCCGATCCGAAGCAGGCGAACGTTTGACGGATCATCGATCCAGCGCTGGACCAGGCCTAGGGCGAACGCCCGGGCATCTTCGTCCAGTTCGCGCCGCGTACGCATCACGCGAAGCCGCCCATCGGGGCGGGGTTGGCCAGACTCAACCAATTCCTCATTGCCCCGCAACAGGGGCCTGATGGAACGGAATGTGGTTCGATATCGAGCAGCGCCGAAACGGGCGACTGTCTGATCGCGGACATCCGGGACGGGAGAGAGTCTCCAGCCGGAGTCATCGCCCACGCTCAGTGCATCCTGCGCGCGCATCAGCCCCTGGATCGCGTCGAGGATTTCCTCGCCTCCGAGCGCGTCGAATCCCCCAGACACTGCAGACTGGATACGGCTCATCTTCGTGCTTTGTATAACGAGCGGCCGTTCATCGCCACCAAGGGCGGCGACCTGCGTCTTCTCGGGCGACAGCGCGAGTCCGGGCGCCGTGTCATCGAGCACTCGGTCGAGCCAGTTGGACACGGCCTTCCCAAGATTGGTCGACGAGCCGTGCAGGCTAGGGTCAACCACAACGAGGATCCGCAAGTCATCGACGTACCGACAAGCATCTGCCACCAGGATCCCACTGGTGATCTCCGTCCCGATCGCCGCACGTAGCGCCTCATCGAACGCGAGGAGTACAACATTGGCGAAGAAACCGGAGGCAACGAGTCCCTGTGGCAATACCACTCGCGTGAAGTCATCGAGCCCGGTCAGTTCGGCGTAGATTTGGACGTCTCTCACGTCACGGATATGCCAACCCCAATCGAGCACGGAGGTCGCAAGCGAGAAGAACCTTGGGTCATCGCCGTCGCGGCGGACCTTCTCGATCGCTGCGGCTAGATGATCCGGCCGCACGCGGTCGTAAAACTGCCGGAGGTCCGCATGAACGACCTGGATCCGCTCGCTGTTCGACTTCGCTATCCCCTTAGCCGCGACTTCAGGTCTGGTCAGAAATGTCTGGTAGTCCTGATAGTAGGCGCGATAGAGCTTGGCGGAGCCCCACCGATGGCGTAGTTGTCCGTCGATGGCATCGCAGTACAGGCGGTTGCCGTACGAAACCACTCGCGCTTGCGACTCTTGGCGGTCTATCGAGCCTCGCGGATCCCCTTGTAGAGTTTCGATCCGGTCAGCGAGGCAGAGCATCAGCGCCGTTGCCACCACCTGATCGGCCAGGCTGACGTGGGCGAGCGGCCGAAGACGGACCGCAGTCGCGGCCTTCTCCACAGGCCCCCAGGCGCCTTCCCGAATCCTCCAGTGCTGGCCTTTGGGTGCCGGGACGATCCGCAGCGGATCGTTCTGCCAGCAGTCCGAGGATTGCAGGCGTTCACGGAGCTCGCCGAGGAACGCTGGTAGGTTCACAGCCGCGCGATCGAGGGCGAGCGTGTCCGAGAACCAGTTGTGATAGCGGATGTAGGACGCGGTCTTCTTCCAAGCCTGGACAAGAACGTACTCCTCGCGGAGCAGCTCCATGCTTGGTCCGAGCTGCTCCAGAACCATGCCTCAGCCCCCCAAGTCCCTGACGACCTCCGAAATCATCCGGAGATCTCCTTCGGCAATAATGAGCCTGCCGCCTTTCGAGTCCACGGTCATCGTCCTCCTTCGATCACGGTGCAGCGTTGGTAGGGACGCCTGGCGTTCTGCCGCGGCGCTCCCCAAGATGCGGCGGGACGCAGCGCGCCAGCCGCAGCGCCGGAGACGCCGTCGGCAGCAACACATCGTTAGAACACACCCACAGGTTTGTCCTCTCCTTTAAGCTACCCACCGATCCGTTGCGCCATAAAATGAGGCTGCGCCGAAGAAGGTGAGTAACCACACCGAAGTAAACACATCATCCACTGCTGCTCGAGTTGCATAGGCAAACTGCCCAGCGGCCAACTCCCTAATTGGCGCGCCCGCAAGAAGCGCGAGCGCCATCAGCCGCTGTGGCTCCGGGAAGGCTTCAAGTAGTGCTCCACGAACTCTATACCCTGGCGGCAATCGGCGACCAGAGATGTGGAAATGCAATCCTCGAATGGTGCGGCCAACAACCCGCTCAAGCCGCTCTGATGCAGGCTGCTGCCCAATTGAGTTTGGATCCGCTCCTTCCCGAATCTCATCGGCGGTGGGTGACCGAATGGTTGAGTTGATCCTCGCTGCGAATCTTGATGATTGCGACCGCTGGAGCGCGCGTAGGCATTCTACAGCAAGACGTTTTCCTTCACTTGATCGACGTACACCTTCACGCAATCCTAGCGACACCTTGAAGTACTCATCGTCCTTCGAGAATGCTTGATTGCAAGTAGTGCACGCTGGAACGGTGATTAAATCACTGGGCTTCGGTTCCGGGAAAACTCCTTTCGGAGGAACATGGTCCCGAGAGTCGGCCGTAGCCTCGCAATAAATACAGATAGGAAAATTCACCAGTACAGTTGTTAGCGACTCCAATTATTTCGACCGATCTAAACTTCGCCCTCGCACGTTATCCCGATGGCCCATTCCCACCCGCGCCCCTGCTAGGAAAGTGGCAAGTCTTCTCCAGTACCGGCCTAGGCAAACAACTCGGTACCGGAACCAGGTCGGTCAACCTAACTCCCTCCCCCTACCCCACCGCCCCACCCGGCTGCCCCACCGGCACCGCAATCGTCCCCGGCCGCGCCGCCACCAGCGGCGTCGTGTCCGCCCGGTCCAGTGCCGGCCCCAGCGTCGGCTCGCACACGCCCTCCGCCGTCTCGGTAATCAACTGATCCACCACCGCGCGGAGATCCCCCGTGCGCGCATACGTCGCAAGCTGCCGCTGCGCGCTCGACCCATGCTGCAGGATATTGAACGCATACTCCACTTCCTTGCGCGTGCCGAGTTCGTCGAGCACGTCGTCCAGGAACCATTCGATCAGCTCGCGGATCACTTCCGGCGCCGGAATCTCCCGCTTCTTGCCGAAGTCGATGAGCTTACCGCCGAGCCCCCAGCGCACCGCCCGCCACTTGTTCTCCTCGATGAGATCGGCGGGGTACACGCGGAACGTCATGTTGTCGCGCCGGAGCTTCCACATCTTGGCCACCACGGCCTGCAGCAGCGCGGCCACGCACATGGCCTCGTCCACGCGCGTGTTCACGTCGCAGATGCGGAACTCGAGCGTGGGATAGAGATGGTGCGGCCGCACGTCCCACCAGATCTTGGAGCCGTCGGGGATGCTCCCGGTCTGCACGAGCGTGTCCACCACGTTGGAATATTCCGACCAGCCGTTGAACACCCGCGGCACGCCGGTGCGCGGGAAGTTCTTGAACACGATGCTCCGGTAGCTGTGGAGCCCGGTGTTGCGGCCGAACCAGAATGGCGAACTGGTGGACAGGCAGAGAATGTGCGGCAGCACGTACCGCGCCGCGTTCAGACAGTCGATGCGGAACTCGTCGTCCTCGATCCCCACGTGCACGTGCGTGCCGAAGATGAGCAGCCGGTGCGCCAGATCCTGCAGCTCCGCCTTGACGCCGAGATACCGCTCCTTGGGCGTCATCTCCTGGTTCATCCAGTTGGAGAACGGATGCGTGCCCGCCGAAGCGATCGCGAGCCCGTGCTGCGCCGCCGCGCCGATCACGGCCCGGCGGTGCTTCGTGAGCTCCTCGCGCAGCTCCGCGATCGTGGCGCACGGCTTCGTGCCGATCTCCACCTGGCACTGATGGAGCTCGGGCTTGACCTCCTGCATCAGCGGATCATCCGAACGGAGGAGCGCTTCGAACCCGGGCGTGAGATCGCGCGTCACCGGGTCGATGATCTGATATTCCTCTTCGATGCCAACGGTGAGCGACGGTCCCTTCATCGTCTACATCTCCTGGATGGATCCCACCAGTGTGCCGGCCGAACGGCTGCGTTCGGCCCAGCGGGTCGCCGCGCCGATGAAGGCGCCGAACAGATGCCGCGTGTGCGGGTCGGACATTTCGAACACTTCCGGGTGCCACTGCACTCCCATCACGAACACCTCGCCGGGAAGCTCCAGCGCCTCCACGAGCCCGTCCGGCGCGCGCGCCGACACGAGCAGCCCCTCCCCGATGGCCTTCACCCCCTGATGATGCATGCTGTTCACCATCAGCGACTCGGCGCCGTCGGACAGGTCGGCCAGCCGCGACGACGGTTCCAGCATCACAGGGTGTGCCAGATGTTGGCGCGCGTACCCGGCGGTTGGGAAGTAGTCGTGCTTGTCGAGTTCGGGTTTCTGGCTGGCCAGATCCTGCCAGAGCGTGCCGCCGAGCGCCACGTTGATGATCTGGAGCCCCCGGCAGAGGCCGAGCACGGGCTTGCCGTCCTCGATCGCCCAGCGCACGAGCTGCAGTTCCACCCGGTCGCGCGCGGGATCGAGATTGCCGCACTCGGGGAGGATGGCCTCGCCGTACTGGCGCGGGTCCATGTCCACCCCGCCGGGAATCAGGAGCCCGTCGAGCCGCTCGTAGATGGCCCGCAGCGTGGGCAGGTCGTCGTCGAGCAGCGGGATCATCCACGGCACGCCGCCCACCATGGTGGCGGCGATGAAATACCGCTGGTTCATCACCCACGAGTGCGGCAGCGTGGGCGGAATGCCGTCGATGGAGTGCAGCGTCTGGGTGGTCAGGCCGATCGTGGGCCGGTATGGGGGCGTGCTCATCGTTCCTCCACAAGAAATGTGGGAACGTTGGAGCCCCCACCTGCGGTCACGTTCAGCAACGGATCCGTGGCGATGCGGGTGAGGCACCCGTCCACCACGGCCTGTTGCACGAGGAAGGGCGCGGTGTCCACCATGCGGTCGCCGATGTGGAGCCGTCCGTCGACCCACGCCGGAAACGGCTCCTCGGGGAGCACCACGCGCTCCTGAACGATATACGGGTGGGAGAGCGCCGTCAGGATACCGGCCGCCCATTCCTCGTCGGTGACGGTCCAGCCGAGCAGGATCCCCTTGCCGCCATAGTCGTCGTTGGGCTTGAGGACGAGCCGCTCACGGTGCTCGCGGATGAACGGCAGCAGGTCCACCTGCCGGCCGCCGTACTCGGTGTGCCGCTCCTCCACGAGCCGCGTCCACGGCACGTGCGCTGCCACGGCCGCCCGTTCCTCCCCCGTGAGCAGCGGCGCCTGCCGCTCGTCGCTCACCACGGCCAGGCTGGCCTTCTTGTGCAGCAGCTTGCACCGGAACGGGTTCACCATGCACACGGCGCCGTCCTGCACGGCCCGCACCACGGGCGAATCCTCGCCGCACTGCTGCACGAGCTCGTCGATGAGCACGCGCTTGTAGATCAGCGTGACGGGCGTGCCGGCCACGGTGAGCACGCCGTTTGTGTACTCCGCGTCGCGCGGGTCGCCGATGAACACGGGCACGCCCATGGCGCGGAGCAGCGTTTCGAAGAGCACGAACTCGCTGTACGTGGGCACCTCGCGCCAGTCGAGGATCACCACCGACGGTGTCTCCCGCACGCCGCGCCAGGCGTGGTACGACTCGAGCAGCGCCTGCACCGCGCCGGGGCCGGCGGGCACCGGGAGCGCGGTGTAGTGCCGCCGGAACGCGCCCATGGCGGGCAGGTCGAGAAACACCCGCGCGAGCGCATCGTTGTACGCCGCGCCGGCGGGCGTTTCGGCGTTGTACTCGGTGTACTTGAGCCCGTCCGGTCCGGGCGCGAAGAAGGCATCCAGCCGCGACACGGGGCTGGCCACGGGCAGCCGCGGATCGGCGTGCACGAGCCGCTCCTCCCAGTCGAGCAGCCGGAACTGCGCGCGGAGCGCGTCGTTGGCCATGGCCGCCTGGCGCACCTTCTCCATGGCCGACACGACCAGCCGCGACGCCCGCCCCACGTGCCGGTACTGCGCCGCGGTGAAGAACCGCGGCCGCAGCACACTGCACAGCGGACGGTCGCCGAAATACAGCCCTTCGCTCCGGAGCCGCGTGGTCAGCATCTCCATCGACGCGGCCGCGACATCGTCGCCGAGCCCGTCGTGGTAGCGGGCGATCGCGGCGGCCGCGACCGGATCGTCGCCCAGCCCTGACGTGCCCTGCGTCATGCGCTCGCCGGGGTGACGGACGACGCCGACGCGCTCGAGCCCCCGGACGTCGCCGGCCGGCTCGACGCCTTGGGCTCGGGCGCCGGCGCGGGGGCGGCAGCCGCCGCCGAGGCCGACCGCGCGAGCGGCGGGATCTCGATCTCGGGACGTGACGCGTCGGCGGGCATGGTGGCCAACCGCACGGCCATGTCGGCCATGTGCTCCACCACCCACTCGAAGTACGACGGCGTGAGCGAGTTGATGTCCATGTCCGGCGCCGGATTCATGAAGTCGATGGCGTACGGCACCCCGTCGGCCACGGCGAACTCCACGGTGTTCATGTCGTAGCCGAGCACCCGGCAGAGGGTGAGCGCGTCGGCCGCGATCCGGTCGTGCAGCTCCTTGGACAGGTACCCGGGGTCGGTGACGTACCGGCGCTCCCGCGGATCGTACGGCATCACGAGCACGTGCTCGCGGCCGAGCACCATGCAGCGCACGTACTGCTCCCACTTGATGAACTCCTGCACCACCATGGTGAGGAGCCCGCTGTCGTTGTAGTGCGCGAGCAGCTCCTCCATGGACTGGCAGATGTACACGTCGCGCCAGCCGCCGCCGTGCGCGTCCTTGAGCACGCAGGGGAACCCGATGTACTCGGCCACCCCCCGCCAGTCGAGCGGGTAGGCGAGGTTGCGGAGCGACTCGGTGTGCGAGATGCCGGGGATGTAGTCCTTGTTCGGGAGCGCCATGGTCTTCGGGTGCGCCACCCCGTGCCGGACCGCGAGCGTGGCGTCGATGAACTTGTCGTCGGCCGACCACATGAACGGGTTGTTGATGACCGTGACGCCCTGGATCGCCGCGTGCTTGAGGTAGGTGCGGTAGAACCCGACCTCGTGCGAGATGCGGTCGATGAGCAGGGTGTACGGCACGGGCTGCGCCATGCGCGTGGCATCGAGCGAGGCGTACTCGGCGGTCACGCCGGCGCGGCGGCGCTTGACGGCTTCGATGAAGGCGGGCGGGAAGGACCATTCGCGCCCGACGATCAGGCCGATTCGCGGTTCGATCACCATCGGAATCTCCAGTGCGACTGGATGTGAGGAGGGAGTATCGCGGCATCATGTGGCCGAGAACACGATTGCGCCATGGGGTCGAAACGGGAAAATCGCCACGATCGGATCTCGGCGCCGAGTCATGTCGAAATCGCGATACCACAAGTTTTGTGATATCGCCTCGTGTGGAAAACTTTGGGGCGGCCCCCGCCGGTTACCGGCACATCACACCGTGGGTTTTCAACACACCAGCCCGACCGGATCTCTTGGCAATTGGGCACTTGGCTTGTTTTCCACATCGTTATGAACGCATATCCACATCCCTGTCAACAACTTAGCCCGTTCACCTCGTATTGCGCATGCAGTCGGATCGTCGTACAATGCTCGCCCGACACGGTGCGGTCTCCGTGCGTGATCACGATTCTCCGACTCCTTCCCTCCTCGCCATGCACGTCATCGCCTGCGCTGCCCCGACCGGGGCCATCGAACCGGCGCCGCTGACCTCCCTGCCGATCACGGCGGTCGAGGATGCCGATCATCTGGCAGGGTTCTGGGCCGCGGATGACACGTACTATGTGCGGGCCCAGCACGGCGGCGCCCATCGCTGGTTCCGGATCGAATCCGGGGCGCAGGCGGACATGGCGTCCCAGGCGCTCCGGACCAGGGCCATTGCCGGCGTGGTGGCGGACATCGGCCCCCGCAACGGCGGCGTGGCCTTCCCCGCCGGCTCCAGCGGCCGGACGGTGTTCCGCGTGTGGCGCGCGAAAGGGGCCGAACGTTTAGGCCGGACTAGAATCCTGGCAGTTCGAGCTGCGCGGTCACGCCGCCTGCCAGCGTGACGCCGGCAGCCTGCAACCACGCCAGCAGTACATCGTGCCCGTGATCCCCGGCCATAGCCGAACGCGCCGCGCTCAGCCGCAGCTTGAACTCCCCGGAGACATCGGGGAGCGTGCGGCGGAGCACCGCGATCGTGAGCAGCTCCGTGGCGTCCGCGAGGTGCCGGATGGCGAACTCCGCCATGCGCGCCCGGAGGGCCGCGGTGCTGAGCACTGGGCTGTCTCCGGCGCCGCCGTGCACGGCGCGGCGCTCGCGGAAGGCCGCCAGCCGCGTGCGTGTGGCCACGAGAGGTCGGGGCGCGGCCTCGGTACCCTCGTCCATCACGGGCGTGCTCACCGGCGCGCCCAGCAGCCCCAGCCAGGCCAGCCAGAGCGTGCCGCGGGCGTAGGGCTCCCAGGGCTGGTCATCGAGCGTGCGGGCGTAGCTTTCCACGGCGGCCGCGATCCCTTCCCGCTTCTGCCACCAGTCGGTGTACACGTCGGTCTGACCGCTCACCATGGCCAGCGCGCCGAGCCGGAGCGCCCAGGTGAGCGCGGCATCCCCGTCGTCGAGCGGGGGACGGAGGGCGGCGCCGCACCGGTACGAGCGGGACGCGCCCAGGGTGAGCACGGACCGCGCCAGGTCGCGGGCAGCGCTCGGCGTGGCGTCGAGGGCGGCCTCGAGCTGGCCCAGGGCGGCCAGTTCGTACGCGGTGCCCAGCAGGGCGAGCCCGTCGGCGATGGGTTCGCCGAGCCCCTCGCCGGCCGCAACGGCGGCTTCATCGGCCCGCTCGAGGAGCAGCGTGCGCCGTTCCACCGGCACGGCGGAGACGGCCCAGTGTTCGTCGAGGGTCGCTCTCGCCACGGCCAGCGCATCCCGCTGGTCGAGCGTTCGGTCGGACTGCCCGGTGAGAACGTGCATGACGCGGTTTCCCCTCGACGGTTCGAGGTTGACGACCGCCACGCCGGCAGCGGACGGGCGGGACCAGGTCCCCACCGGCGCTCCGTGCACCGGTCCGCGCGCTACCGATCAACGCGACGACCGGTCCCGGGCGGGACGAGCTGAACCGGACGATCCGGCCGGCCGACCACCCGGGGGGCGTGCTGCTGATCCCGATACTGGAACTGAAAGTAATTCATGCGCTTACAGGGCGCGCGTCGCATTTATGTCACAAACGCGAGTCTGTCAAGAGGGAGATTCGCATTGGGAGAGTTTACGGTGGGATTCGAATCGTCGCACATGGCACGTCGCCGGCTGGCCTCCATGGCCATGAGCAACCAGCGCGTGCAGGAAGCGCTTGCCATCAGCGTGGGGGAAGGGAGCCCGGAACCGGTGGTGCGGGCGGCGCCGGGGTCGTCGCAGGCGCTGGCCGTGGAGCTCGAGGCTTTGGCACAGGACATTGTGGCCACACCGGGGGCGGGCGGTGCCTTGCTGGCCTCGTTTGCGGAGCAGGCGCGGGTGCTGCAGCTCGTGGCCCAGGCATCGCGGCGCGCGCCCGGGGCTCCGCTGCCGGGAGATGTGCTGGCCGCCGTGCAGGCGGCCGTGGCGAGCGGAGGATACGCGGAGGTCTGAGGAGGGCGACGGTATGGCCGTTGGGCAATGGGCCATAGGCTATTGCCCATTGCCTTCGGTTCTTCGTGCCATTTGGCCTTTCGGCCGGTTCCCGTTTGGCCATTCGGCCGGGCCGGCTTCGGACAATCACCGCGTGATGGAATGGCCGCCGAGCGGACGGCAGCAGGGGCTCGGCGGCGAGCACCGGCCGGTTGGGCTATAGCCCATTGCCAATCGCCCAGGGCACATCCGTGCCGCCCCGCGAACATCACGCGGGATTCCGCAGGGCTGGCATCGCCTCCGGAGCCGCTGTCCGAAGCGGGCTCGGCCAAATGGCCAAACCGGAACCGGCCGAACGGGCGATGGAGCGAAGCGCACGGCGGCGATGGGCGGTGGGCCATGGGCTATTGCCCACCCGGGCCGGCGCATGCCCCGAACATCCCCGCACCGTCCGTCAGGGCCCCATCGCGGTTGCCGTCCGTGCCCGAAGCGGGCCCGGCCAAATGGCCAAACCGGAACCGGCCGAACGGGCGATGGGGCGAAGCGCACGGCGGCGATGGGCGATGGGCCATGGGCTATTGCCCACCCGGGCCGGCGCATGCCCCGAACATCCCCGCACCGTCCGTCAGGGCCCCATCGCGGTTGCCGTCCGTGTCCGAAGCACGCCCGGCCGAATGGCCGAACGGGAACCGGCCGAATGGGCGATGGGGCGAAGCGCACGGCGGCGATGGGCGGTGGGCCATGGGCGATTGCCCACCCGGGCCGGTGCATGCCCCGAACATCCCGCGCCGTCCGTAAGGGCACCATCTCGGTTGCCGTCCGTGTCCGAAGCCGGCCCGGCCGAATGGCCGAACGGGAACCGGCCGAATGGGCGATGGGGCGAAGCGCACGGCGGCGATGGGCGGTGGGCTATGGGCGATGGACCCGGCGGGCCGGATCAGTGCGTCAGATCGAGTTCGTTTCGCACATAGCCGAGCAGTTTGGCGAGCATGCGGCGGAGGCGATTCACATCGGCAAGGAGATCAGCGGCGTGAATCCGATCGATGGCATCGAGATCGTGCGCCAGTTGCAGATGATGTTCGGTTTCGGCAGCCGATGCCAAGGCCACCTGGAGAAATCGGGCGAACTCGTGCCGCGATGAATGGCCGGCGCCTTCGGCAATATTGGCCCCGATGGCGGCCGCGGCTCGGCGAAGCTGCGACGCCAGCCCGGGAAACCGACGCGGCTGGATCGCGGCCGAATGATCGTAGATGGCGAGCGTGAGCTCCTGGGCCCGCTGCCAGACGTGGAGTTTGCGAAAGTCGCGCATCACGCACAATGCCACGCCCCTGCCCCTTCAGCATCACCGTTTCCCCTCACTCCACATCATTCCCCCGCACCCTCGCCCACAGCCCATCGCCCATCGCCCATCGCCCTCGGTCTTCGCGCCATTTGGCCGTTCGGCCGGTTCCCGTTCGGCCATTTGGCCGGGCGCGCTTCGGACAATGACCGCATGATCCAATGACCGCCGAACGGACGACAGCAGGGGCTCGGCGACACGAACCGGCCGGTTGGGCCATGGCCCATTGCCAATCGCCCAGGGGTCACCCCGCGCCGACCCGCGAAGGCGATAGGCGATAGGCTGACCGGCCGTCGCTCGTCGCCATCATCCCCTTGGAGTCCGCACGGGCACCATCGCGTCTCCGGGCCATTGCCCGCAGCCTGCCCGGCCAAATGGCCAAACGGGAACCGGCCGAACGGCCAAATGGCACGAAGAACCGAAGGCGATGGGCGATGGGCTATCGCCTATAGCCCGACCCGGCATCCCACTCCCGGCCCCATTTCCCGATTTACCCCCTGAGAGATAGTGCCAATCGTCACTTCGGGATGTATTTTGCCTCCGTGATGCCTTGCGCACGGTCCGCGGCTCCCTCAGCATGTGGGAGCATGTGAAGTGGCCATGGCGCGGAATGCCCCGTGACCCACGGTCCACCCGCCCCTCGCCGCCCGCGCGGTGTCCCACCGTTCTGGAGAGTCTCTCCGATGTCTGCTGTTCCTTCTCCGTGCCGGCGCCTCCTGCTCGTGGCGCTCTGCCTGCTGCTCCCTCTCGGCGCCGCACGGACGCAGGCGGCCATCCCCCCCAGCGACGGGGAACGCGCCTGGCAGGCCGGCCATCAGGCCGCCCTGCGCGGCCTCGCCGACTCGGCGCTCACCGCCTACGGCGAAGCCCTGCGCCTCGCCCGGCAGGACCGCGACTCCGAGCTCGCCAGCGCCGCCCGCCTGGGCATGGCCGAGGTGTGGGACGTGTGGCGCCGCTGCCGCGATTCGGCGCGCGTGGCGTACGAAGACGCCGTCCGCCTCACGTCCGAAGGCGACTACGCCGCGGCCGATGCCTACGTGCTCTGGCTCGCCCGCCAGGGTGACCACGCGAGCGCCCGCGCGCTGCACGCCCGCACCTACGCGCCGATCGAGAACGAGGTGCCCCGCACGATCACCCGCGAAAGCGTGAACTTCCTCATCGGGATTTCCGCCATCCAGGTGGCGAACAGCAGCCGGAGCGGCGCGCTCATGAGCCTGCAGGCCGCCCGGGACGTGGCCGCGCGCCTCGCCGTGGGCGACGCGGAAAACCCCGCCACCGAAACGATCCGCGCCAACAACTTCTGGATCCTGCACGATCTCGCCACGCTCTATCTCGATCCCACGAGCAAGCGCGTGCACAACCCGGCCGCCGGCACGGCGCTCCGCCGGCAGCTCGATGCCGCGACCGTTTCGGAAGACGGCGAACACCCGCGCTTCGCCGTGGGGCGGCTCGCCGATCGCGTGGCACGGGCGCGGCGCACCTGTACCACCGCCGCCTGCAAGCTCCCGCCTCCGCCGCCCGCTCCGCGCTGCCGCTGACCTCGTTCCCCATCCGATGCGCCGTCCGTCCCTGCCCCTCCCGCTCACGGTTCTGACGGCGCTCGCGGCCGCGGTGATCACCACCGCGGCGCTGCCCCTCCGCTCCGCGCACGCCCAGGCCCCCGTCGCGTTCACGAACGTCAGCGTGCTGCCGATGGACCGGGACACGGTGCTCGCGAACCAGACCGTGGTCATCGAGGGCGGACGCATCACCGCGATCGGCCCGTCGGTCCGCACGCCGGCCGGTGCCACGGTAGTGGACGGCCGCGGGAAGTTCCTCATGCCGGGACTCGCGGAGATGCACGCGCACGTGCCCGCCGGCAACGCGCCGCGCGACGTCACCGAGCGCGCGCTCTCGCTGTACGTGCTCGGCGGCGTGACCACGGCCCGCGGCATGCTCGGCGATCCGGCGCATCTCGCACTCCGCGACGAGCTCGCGCGCGGCGCCGTGCTCGGGCCGCGGCTCATCACGTCCGGACCGAGCCTCAACGGCAACTCCGCAACCACGCCGGAGATCGGCCGCGGCCTCGTGGAAGCGCAGAAGGCCGCCGGTTACGACCTGCTCAAGATCCACCCCGGGATCGAACGGGTCGTGTTCGACACCATCGCGGCCACGGCCGATCGTGTGGGCATCCGCTTCGCCGGCCACGTGCCGCTCGCCGTGGGATGGCAGCGCGCGCTCGAGACGCGTTTCGCCACGATCGATCACGTGGACGGGTTCCTCGAAGCCATGCTCCCCGACGGCGCGCCGCTCACCACGGCCCAGGGCGGCTTCTTCGGGCTCGCGCTCGTGGACCACCTCGACACCACGCGCATCCCCGCGCTCGTGCGCGCCACGCGCGACGCGGGCGTGGCCATGGTGCCCACGCAGGCCCTGCTCGAAACGTGGGTGAACGACACGTCGCCCGACGTGCTCGCCGCGCGTCCCGAAATGCGCTACTGGCTGCCGAACCAGGTGCAGGCGTGGACCATGAACAAGCAGAACCTCCTCGCCACCGGCCCGTACACGCCCGCGCAGCGCGCCCGCTTCATCGCGCTCCGGCGACAGGTGGTGAAGGCGCTGTACGACGGCGGCGTGCCGTTCCTGCTCGGCTCCGATGCGCCGCAGGTGTGGAACGTGCCCGGCTTCTCCGTGCATCGGGAGCTCGAAGCGCTCGTCACGTCCGGGCTCACGCCCTATCAGGCGCTCCGCACCGGCACCATGAACGTGGCCGAGTTCATGGGAGAGAGCGCGAGCAGCGGCAGCATCACGACGGGCAAGCGCGCCGATCTGCTCCTGCTCGACGGGAATCCGCTCCAGGACATCCGCAACACGCAGCGCATCGCCGGCGTGATGGTGGCGGGGCGCTGGATCGACGGCGCGGAACGCACCCGGCGCCTCGATGCCCTGACGTTCCGGTAGACGAAGCGCGTCTCGCGCGGTCGCCGGAAACGCAATCAGCACGGCCACGCCGACGCGTCGCGCTCCACCGTCTTTCCGGCGATCGGTCCGGCACGTAGCTTCGCGCGCATGCCCTCCCCTTCCCGCTTCGTTTCCTTCGCCGCGGCCGTGCTGCTCTCGGCCGCCGTGCTCCCCGCCCAGGAGGCGGCTCCCTCGCGCCTGGTGCTCCGCGCCGCGCGCATCATCGACGGCACCGGCGCCGCGCCCATCCGGAACGGCGTGATAGTCGTGGAGAACGACCGCATCACCGCCGTGGGCGCCGCGGAATCCGTGCGCGTGCCGGCGGGCGCGCGCGTGGTGGACCTCGGCGATGCCACGCTGCTTCCCGGCTTCATCGACGCGCACGTGCATCTCACCGGCCGCGACCTCAGCGATCCGCGCGGCGACAACGCGGCCGTACGCGATCATGCCGGCTACGCCGCGATCCGCGGCGCCGCCAACGCGCGCACCACGCTGCTCGCCGGCTTCACCTCCGCGCGCAACGTGGGCGCCGGCGAATACGCCGACGTCGCGCTCCGCGAAGCCATCAACGACGGCGTGGTGGCCGGTCCGCGCCTGCAGGTGGCCGCGCATTCGCTCGGCATCACCGGCGGGCACTGCGATGTGAACGGGTACCGTCCCGGCATCCTCGAGCGCGACGAACGCGGCGGCATTGCCGACGGGCCGTGGGCCGTGGTGCAGGCCGTGCGCGTGCAGATGAAGTACGGCGCCGACGTGATCAAGACGTGCGCCACCGGCGGCGTGCTCAGCGAAGGCGATGCCGTAGGCGTGCAGCAGTACACGCTCGAGGAGATGCGCGCCATGGTGGAGGAGGCGCACCGGCACGAGAAGAAGGTGGCCGCGCATGCGCACGGCACCGAGGGGATCAAGGTGGCCGTACGCGCCGGCGTGGCCAGCATCGAGCACGGCTCCTGGCTCGACGACGAAGGCGCCGATCTCATGGTCGCGAACGGCACGTGGCTCGTGCCCACGCACTCGGCGGTGGAAGCGGTGGCCGTGGCCGCCCGGGGCGGGCGTCTCACCGGACTTCGCGCCGCGAAAGCGCTCGCCGCCGATTCCGCACACACCAATGCCATGCAGCGCGCGCACCGAAAAGGCGTGAAGATCGCGCTCGGCACCGACGCGGGCGTGGGACGGCACGGCACCAACGGACGCGAGTTCCGTCTCATGGTGAACCTCGCCGGCCTCTCGCCCATGGAGGCGCTCGTGGCCGGCACCCGGAACGCCGCCGAACTGCTCGGCTGGAGCGATCGCGTGGGCACGCTCGCGAGCGGCAAGCTCGCCGACATCGTGGCCGTGCCCGGCGATCCGATCGCCGACATCACGGCCACCGAGCGGGTGCTCTTCGTGATGAAGAACGGTGTGGTGTACAAGGCGCCGGCAGCCGCCGGGGTGGCGGTGACGCCGTAATCACATTGTAATTACGGCGCAATTGCGACGCGGGCGACATGTACACATACCTGTACATGTCGCCCGCGCACCGTGCGCAGCGCGGTTACCGCCGGTTGAAGCTGAGCGCGAGCGAGCCCCAGGTGTGCGTACCGAGCTGGGCCTCGTACTCCTTGCTGCGCCGGACGTGTCGGTATTCGAAGCGGCCGCCCGGATATCGCCAGCCGAACCCCAGGGTCGTCTGCCACACGTGCGGCACGCGCACCGAGGTCACCCGGTGATCCCCGGGGTGCCCGTCCACGAAGAGATCGTGCGCCACGGTTTCCTGCTGGGCGCTGAACAGCAGGAACGCGCCGAGCGGCAGCGGGAGTCCCTCGTCACCCGGCATCCAGAGCAGCGGACGATCGAACCCGAGCTGCACGTGGGCGCCGGCCAGCGCGGCGGTGCGCAGGTTGCCGGCCTGGGCGTTCCAGTACGCACGGGTGCGGAGTCGGGCGCCGACGCCGCGCACGTCGGCCACATACTGCTCCTCGTAGCGCAGGGCGAACGCGGGCCGTGCCGGCAGCTGGTTGCGCCAGCCGAGCTCGCGCTGCGTGCCGGTGAGGGCATGCGTGGCCTGGTGCAACTGTTCCGCCAGCGCGGGGCGGCCCGTGGTACCCAGATCGAGCTGGACGCCCCGGACCCGGTGGGGCGTGATATATGACGAGGCCACCACGACGCCGAGGTAGCCGGCGTGCGGCCGCTGCCCCGGCACGGGGGCGGCCCGGTTGCTGGCCGGCGTATAGATCGCCTGCCGAACCCCGAACGTGGCCATCATGCATCCGTCGTGTCGGGCGGTCTCGAGGAGACACCCGGGGGCATTGCCCGCGCGCCGGCGCAGCCAGTGCGGTGCGTCGGCCCACGAGGCGATCACCCCCACGCCGTGGGTGTAGTCGTAGTCACTCGACGCGGCCGAATCCCGCAGGGAGAACAGGTCGTTGTCGAGGTGGACACGGAGGACGCGGCGAACCGGGGGCGAGGTGTCCAGCGGCACGGTGTGCCCGGGGCCTGCGGAAGCTGCGGGAGCTGCGGGAGCTGCGGGCTGTGCCGACAGCGGTGCCGACGGCACGGCCGGCCACGCCGCCAAGGCGCCGCACAGCAGCAACGGGATGAGCGCCCGAAAACGGCACCTCCCCGGCGTGCGGCGACGGCGGGGCCACGGCGGGAAGGGCGAAGGAAGCATGCCCCGCGCACTCTAACGGCGTGACACCCGGGGCACCAGCAGGATCTCGGGGGTATATACTTGAATACGGACTCCCTCCTCCCTTCCCATGCTCCCTTCCATGCGCGCTGCTCCGGGATGCCGACCAGTCCCCCGCGGGGTGCTCCTGTGGGCCACCCTGGCGGCCACGGCCACTGCCTTGCTCACCGGCTGCGACTGGAGCGTCATCCCCGGACTGGGATTGCCCACCGCGCCCGTCGATACGACGACGCCGCCGCCGGTCACGAATGCTCCGCAGGCATGGTTGAACGCGAACGTGTCCACCATCCGGTCGGTCGACTTCGCGGACGACGACTTCTCCGACCTCGAGCCGCTGCGCGCCGCCATCGGCGACATGCGCGTCGTGCTGCTCGGCGAGCAGTCGCGGTACGACGGCACCACCATCCGCGCCAAGGCCCGTCTCGTGCGATTCCTCCACGAACAGATGGGGTTCGATGTCCTCGTGTTCGAGTCGGGCGCATACGACGTGCACACGGCATGGAACCGGATCCGCAGCGGCACCGACGCGGTCGCGGCGGCCCGCGCCGCGATCCCCGCCAACTGGGGGGCGAGCGCCGAACTCGAACCGCTCTTCGGCTATATCGGGCAACGGGCCGATGGGCCGCGCCCCCTCGTCCTGGCCGGGGTGGATTCGCGCTTCACCGGCACCGGGCCCGGCAACCCGGGCCTGACGTTCGCGGACGATCTCGAATCGTATCTCGCCGCGTACGACTCGCCGCTGCCCGAGGAATCCGTCTGGTCTCCGTTCCGGGCAGTGGCGGAGCGCATCGCGCGACAGGTGTACGACAGCACGCCGTTCACGCCGGCCGAACGGAACGCCTTCACCGCCGGCCTGTCGCGCCTGATCGAGGAGACGAATCGCCTCGTGAATGTGGCGCCCCCGGCCGAGGCCTCGTTCTGGGTCACGATCACGCTTTCGCTCGAAGCCCAGGCGCGCACGCTGTGGTTCCTGCACGCGGGCAACCCCGATGCCGCGGCCGCCATCCGGGACTCCTCCATGGCCCACTCGCTGGTGTGGCTCGCCCAGTCCGTGCACCCCGGACGGAAGATGGTGGTCTGGAGTACCGCCCCGCATGTCATGCGGTCGCCCAATGAACTCTACAATCTCGGGGGGCAGCCGAACGGACACGGACGCGTGATCTTCGGATCGCTCGCCCGCGTCGTTCTGGGCGAGGTGATGTATTCCCTCGGCTTTCTCGCGGGGGCCGGCTCCTACGGACCGTTCGAGTCGCCGACGAGCTCATCGCTCCGGCCGCTCGTGGCGCCGCTTCCCGAAAGCTGGGACGGCCTCTTCTACGCCACCGGCAAGCCCTACGCCTTTCTCCAGCTGCGCCGTCCCATCGACGAGGACAACGCCTGGATCCTCAGGCGGCGCGTTGCCCGCGCTCTCGACTATCAGCAGTTGAGCGCCAACTGGACCGCGGTCTACGACGGGTTCTTCTTCACCGCCACCATGCACCCCGTCACACCGGTCCCCTGATCCGCGGGAGCCGGTGCGCGGGGTCCAACGCGCCGGTCAGCGGCGACGTCCGGTCCAGAGCGCGATCATGCCGCACGCTCCCGCGCCCAGGGACCGCTGGAGTTCGGCCGGAATGGAAGCGGCGCTCGCATAGATCTCGATCGCGGCGATGCTGTTGACCTGAATCAGATCGTCGATGCTCGTGAGCGTGCTGGCCGGCGGCGGATTGACCTTGTTCTCGAGCAGTTCCTCCATCGTTCCCGTCACCCGCTGCCCGTCGAGCAGGATCGACATGGCGCACTGGCCGCCACGGCCCGTCACGATCGAACGGCGCATGTCATAGCGCTGTATCCGCACCATGCTCTCGCCGTGCAGCATCTGCGTGAGGCGGATGGGATTGCGCAGCTCGAGCTCCTCCGGGGTGATCATGCGCGCCGTGTAGGCGCCGGCCTGCACCCGCTGCAGCCGGTCGTAGAACCCCGACCGCCCCAGCGGCGTGTTCGCCCGCTCCGTCACCTGCACGGCCTGGATCGAGCGCGGCAGCACCTTCAGCATGACCGCGTATTCGCCCGTGACATCGGACCGGTTCACCCAGCCGTAGAAGGGATCGTATCCGATACGGCGAGCCTGCAGGCGGAGGGAATCCTTGGGCGCCTCGTTGAACGCCACGAACCCGGAGTCGTCGGCCACGCGGGAAAGCCCGTCCCGCAGGGTGACGAGGGCATAGGGGATCGCCTTCAGCTCGGCGTCGACCACACGGACGACCGTCCGGTTGTCCTGGGCGCCGGCAGTGGTGGTGACGAGGAGGAACAGGACCGTCAGCAGTCGCTTCATGGAAAGGACTCCGTCTCTGGGCGGGTCGGGGGGTGGGAATCTTCGTAATATACCACACCAATGCGGCCGGGATCCCCGCGGGCGGCTCCTCCGCGGCGGCCTGTCTTGCCGCCCCGCGCCGTCGCATGCATTCTACAGGCGGCGGTCGCGCAGACGGCATATCGGAACCCTTTCCGGACGGGCGCGTTTCGGCACACGCCCCTCAGCCGTCCATACAGCGCCCCTTCGCTGCCCGTTTCCGTCAGCCGCTGCCCGTTTCCGTCCGCTTCCACCCGGCATGCCCGCTTCCCGCACCGCCACGTGCCCCACGTGCAGCACCCCGGTCGCCGACAGCGACCGCTTCTGCAAGAATTGCGGCACGGAAGTCAGCGGGATCTCGATCTCGCCCCTGACGGGCGCCCTGAACACCGGCACCACGCAGCTCTCCGCGGCCTCGCCCTGGGAGCTCGTGCTGGACAAGCTCCGCGACGTCACCCTCGGCGAGTTCGACGTCGGACGCGAGATCGGCCGGGGCGGCATGGCCGCGGTGTTCCTCGCCCATGATCTCACGCTGAACCGCAAGGTCGCCATCAAGGTCATGGCGCCCGGGATCATGATGGGCGAAGGCATGGTGCAGCGGTTCCGGCAGGAAGCGATCACGATCGCCAACCTCTCGCACGCGCACATCGTCACGATCCACGCCGTGCGCCAGCTCGCCGAACTGCACTTCTTCGTGATGCAGTTCATCGAGGGGCAGTCGCTCGAGACGGTGCTCCGGTCGCACGGCACGCTGCCGCTGCCGATCGTGCAGGCGATCCTGTATCAGGTGGGATCGGGGCTCGCCTACGCGCACCGCCGCGGCGTGGTGCACCGGGACATCAAGCCGGGGAACATCCTGCTGAGCGGCGACGGCGACGCGCTCGTCACCGACTTCGGCATCGCCAAGGTCGCCGAAGGGCCGTCGCAGACGCAGACCGGCATGGTCGTGGGCACGCCCACGTACATGAGTCCGGAGCAGTGCTACGCCAGCGAGATCGACGGCGCGAGCGATCAGTACTCGCTCGGCATCGTGGCCTACCAGATGCTCACGGGCCACGCGCCGTTCACGGGCGGGACCTTCGAGATCATGAAGGGGCATACCACGGAGCCCGTGCCGCCGCTCCGCGCCCACGTCCCCGATCTGCCCGCGAAGGTCGAGGACACGATCCTCCGCATGCTGGCCAAGAAGCCGGCCGAGCGGTTCGCCACGCTCGGGGAAGCGCTGGCCGCGATGGGAGCCACGGCCACGGGAGAAGAATCGCCGCTGCGCGCCGAGATGATCCGGCTGGCGTCGGTGGAGGAGCGGCGTGAGCAGCTGGGCGAGCTCCTGCGCACGCCGATCAGCCCGGTGCCCAAGTCGCATGCCGGACGGCGCGCAGGCACCGATCCCACGCCGCGCACGCCGGCGCCGACATCCACGATCGCGGTCGCGATCGCGCCGCTGCCTCCGGAACTGGAACCCGACGACGAGATCACGCTCCGCGCCACTGTGCGCGGCAGTGCCGACGCGGGAGCGCTCACGTGGAGCACCGACACGCCGTCGGTGGTGCGGGTGGATGCGAAGACGGGCGTGCTGACGGCGCTCGCGCCGGGCGAGGCGCATGTGCTGGCGCGCATCGGCGACGTGACCGAGCGCGGTACGCTCGTGGTCACGGCACCGCGCGTGGCGGCCGTGCGCGTCACGTCGCCGGGCCACGAACTGCACATCGGCGAAACGCGGCGGCTCACGGCCGAGCCCGTGGACAAGCGGGGTCAGCCGCTGGCGCGCCCCGTCGAGTGGAGCATGGTGGGCACCGCGGCGCACATCGACCCCGACGGCACCGTGCGCGCGCTGACCGTGGGGCGCGCGGCCGTCACGGCGGCCTGCGACGGCGCCTACGAGACGGTCGTGCTGCACATCCTGCCGGCGCGCGTGGCCACGATGGAGATCGTGCCCCCCGGCGAGCCGCTCGAGGTGGGACATGCGGTCACGCTCGGCGTGATGATGCGCGACGCGCACGGTACCCGTCTCGTCGACCGGGCCGCCACCTGGAGCACGGATCGTCCGGAGCGGGCACGCATCGACGCGGCGGGCGTGTTCAGCGCCCTCGATGCCGGCGCCGTGCGTGTGCGGGCCGAGTGCGAGGGCGTGACGGCCGAGCTCGACCTCGTGATTCCGCCGGCGCCCGCGGCCAGCGTGGTCATCACGAACGTTCCCGAGCTCGTGCGGAGCGGCGACCGCTTCACGCTGACCGCCATGTCGCGGGACGTGCGCGGCAAGCCGGTCCAGCGTCCGCTGCGCTGGCACAGCACGAACCCGGACGTGGCCGGCATCGATACGAAGGGCGGCGTGCAGGTGCGCGCGGCCGGCACGGCCGACATCACCGTCACGGTGGACGGTGCAACGGCCACGGCCCGTCTCGTGGCGCATGCAATGCCCGCGGCCTTCGCGGGGACGGACGCGCCGGCGGCCAGTGCCACGGCCGTGCTCTCGGCGTTCGAGCCGGCGCCGGCAGGCGGATCGGGTGCGGGGACCGCGGTTCCGGCACCGGCCGTTCCCGCGCCGAGCCGGCCGGTGGCGGCCCAGGCACCGGTGGCCCAGACACCGGTGGCCGGGAAACGGAGCCCGTGGCTCTATGCGGCCGCCGCGCTCCTGCCGGTCGCGGCGGCGGTCTGGTTCTTCACCCGCGGCGGCGACACGCCCGCCACGGCGGCTCCCGATGGCGCCGCCGCCGTGGTGACCGCCGGCGCGGATGCGCCAGCGGATGCGCCAGGAGCTGTCGTTTCGAACGACCCGGCGCCGGCGTCCGAGGTGCCCGCGCCCGTCACGAGCGATGCCGGAGCCGCGGGGGGTGCGACGTCGGCGGCGCCCGTGCTGCGACTGGCCCCACCGGCCTCCACCACGCTGCCGGTCACGGAATCGCTGCGTCTCCGCGCCGGGGCACAGGATCCCGCAACCGGACGGGATGTGCCGGCCACCGTGCGCTTCACCAGCAGCGACCGGAGCGTGGCCACGGTGGACGATCGCACGGGTGAGGTAAAGGGCGTGCGCCCCGGCCGGGTGACCATCACGGCCGATGGCGGCGCGGCCGGCCGTGCCTCGGTGCAGCTCACGATCGTGGCCGCGCCGGCGGCCGTGGTATCGGAGCAGCCCGTGGTGTCGCGCCCCACGCCGGATGTCACGCCCGCGCCTGCCGGTGGTTCGACGGGCGGCGCCGGTGCGCCGACCGGGGGCGTGGCTGTTTCCCCTCCCCCCGCGGAGCCGCCGTCCGCGCCGGCAGTTTCGCAGGCGCAGCTCGAGCGGGAGGCGCGCGCCGTCGTGGAGCAGTACGCCCGCGCGTTCGAGTCCCGCGATCTCGCGCGGGTGCGCGCCGTGTACCCCGACATGCCGGAGAGCTGGGCATCCGGTCTGTCCCAGTTCTTCCGGCAGGCGCGGGACGTGCAGGTGACGCTGAACGGAATCGATGCGAGCGGGGCGTACAATGCCGCCCCGGGTTCCCGTTCGCGGCTGTCCGCGCGCGTCACGGTGCGCTACCAGGATGGACGCCGCGAGGCCACGCAGCCGGACACGTGGCCCATGACGCTGCAGCGCGAGGGCGGCGCCTGGCGGCTGGTCCGGGTGGGCGAGCCGTAGCAGGAGCCATGGCGCGCCGCCGTGTCGCCATCTTGCGCGCCACGCAGAGGAGCGGCATCATGGGGGCACGCAGTACAGCCTTTTCGGCGATCCGGACGATCGGAGTCCCAGTATGCAGACGGAGTTTCCTCCCTGTCGCCGAGCGGGCCGCGCACGCCGGCTTCGCACCGCGCACCGGCGGCCGGTTTCATCCGGCGTCAGGACGGTCGCCCTCTGGCTCGGACTGTGGCTCACGCTCTCGTGCGGCGGCGGCGGAACCGACACCACGGCGCCGGAACTCACGATCAATATCGCCACGCCCTCCGTCCGTGTCGGGGAGTCGATTCAGCTCAGTGCCGTGAACGCCCGCGGTACGGTAGCGTGGACGTCCAGCAATACCGCGGTCGCCACCGTGGTCTCCACGGGATTCGTCACGGCCGTGGGCCCGGGTACGTCCACCATCACGGCCACGACGCCCAGTCAGTCCACCAGCGTCGTCATCACGGTCGCGGCGCTGCCCACCATCGCACCGGGTACATCGGCCGTTTCGTTCACGGCGCGCGCGGGCGGTGTGAATCCGGACGCGCAATCGGTGTCGATCACGAACTCGGGTGAAGGAACGCTGCAGGGTCTCGCCATCGACGACGTGCGCTACGGCGACGGGCAACCGGGCAACTGGCTGCAGGCAACGCTCTCGTCATCCACGGCCAGCACCGCGCAGCCGGCACTGCTTCAGCTCGCCGCGTCCGTTCAGGATCTCACGCCCGGCGTCTACACGGCCACGATCGTGCTCTCGGCCACGGGGGCCGCCAGTACGCGAGAGTTGCCGGTGACGTTCACCGTGACCGAACCGCCTGCGATCGTGCTGTCGTCCGATGAGGCCGTCTTCACGGCAGCGGCCGGAAGCGCGGATCCCGTCGCGCGCACCATCGAGGTCACGGCTGCCACGAGTGATCAGGTCTCGGGGCTCGCCACGAGCATCACGTATGGCGAACCCGCGCATACGGGCTGGCTTTCGGCCACGCTCGGCGCAACCGGCACGCCCGCCGTGCTCACGCTGCGGGCCACCACGGGCACGCGTCCGGTGGGCACGTACACCGCCACGGTCGCGGTGACATCGCCCGGAGCCTCGAACTCTCCGCGCACCATCGCAGTCACGTTCACGGTCACGGCAGCGCCACGCATCGCACTCGGTGCCGCGACGCTCGCCTTCACCGCGCCTTCCGGCGGCGCCGCTCCCGCCGCGCAGACGGTCGAGATCACCAACACGGGTGGCGGCACTCTGCAGGACCTGACCGTCCAGACGCTCCACGACGGCACACCGGCCGGCTGGCTGTCGGCCTCGCTGAACCGCACCACCGCGCCGGCCACGCTCACGGTGCAGCCGAGTACCACGGAACTGCCCACCGGCGTCCACACCGCCAGGCTCCGGGTATCGGCTCCCGGCGCCGACAACTCGCCGCAGGAGATCGTCGTCACGATCACCGTCGGAAGCGCGCCGAGCATCGCGGTGTCGGCAACGAGCGCCGCGTTCAGCGCCGGCGCGGGCGGCGCGAATCCGGCGCCCGCGACGATTCAGGTCACCAGCGGAACGGGTGCGACGCTGAGCGGACTCACCGCATCGGTGCAATACACCAGCGGCTCGGGGTGGCTTTCGGCCACGCTCAACTCCACCACGGCGCCCGCCGTGCTCACGCTGCAGGCCACCACGGGTGCGCTCGCCGCGGGCACATACACCGCCACGGTGCAACTCGCGGCGCCATCGGCGAGCAACTCGCCGCGCACGATCGATGTCACGTTCACGGTGAGCTCCGATCCCGTGATCCTCGTCGCGCCCGCGTCGCTCAGCTTCGCCTCCACCACGGACGGACCGCCGCCACCGCAAACGATCGCCGTCACGAACGGCGGTGGGGGCTCCGTGTCGGGGCTGTCGCTCACCGTGCAGTATGCCGGCACGGCCGGCTGGCTGACCACGTCGCTCAACACCACGACCGCGCCGGCCACGGTCACCGTGCAGCCGTCACACGCAGGACTCGTGGCCGGCACCTATACGGCAACGCTGCGCATCGCGTCCGCCTCGGCGTCGAACTCGCCGGTGTCGGTCACGATCACGTACACGGTGACGGCTCCGCCGTCCATCACGCTCTCGGCCACGTCCCGCACGTTCACGGCGGTGGTGGGCGGAGCGAATCCGCCGGCCCAGACGGTCCAGATCACCAACGGCGGCAGCGGCACCGTGTCCGGTCTGGCCACGAGCATCAGCTATGGGTCGGGCAGCGGCTGGCTGGCCGCGTCGCTCGACGCCACCACCGCGCCGGCCACGCTCACGCTCACCGCAACCCGTGGCGCGCTCACGGCCGGCACCTACACGGCCACGGTGAACGTGACGTCGCCGACGGCCTCCAACTCGCCGCGTCCGATCACGGTCACCTTCACCGTGCAGGCGGGTCCGACCATCGCGCTGAGCGGTACCACGGCGAGCTTCTCGCGGGCCAGCGGCACCGGCAATGCGCCGGCTGCCACGATCAGCGTCACGAACAGCGGCGGCGGCACCCTGTCCGGACTCTCGGCGTCCATCATCAACTACGCGGGCCCCGCGCCGAACACCGGCTGGCTCACGGCCACGCTCAATACCGCCACCGCACCGGCCACGCTCACCATCACGGCCAACACCGGCACCGCGGGGGCGCCGCGCAATCCCGGCACCTACACGGCCACCGTGCGCATCACATCCGCCGTGGCGGGCAACAGTCCGCGCGACATCAGCGTCACCTTCACCGTGCTCGTGTCGCTCGCCAACAACATCTATCCCGAGCTCTCCACGTACTGTTCCGCCTGTCATTTTGCCGGAGGCAGCCTGCCGAACCTGAGTACGGTGGCCAATTTCCGGAACAACATGGTGAACGTGGCCACCACGGTCCGCGGGGGATTCCCGCTGGCCACCACGTATCCCACACGCATCGTCCCCAACAGTTCCGCCACCAGCTATCTCACGTATCAACTGCAGAAGAGCGCCGGCGCCTACGGCATGCCGACGTCGGCGACCGTGGTACCGGTTGCCCTGCGGACCCTGATCACGAACTGGATCAACCAGGGCGCGAACAACAACTGATGTCCCCTTCCCTTTCCGCCTCCGGAGCGTTCATGCGCCGTCTCGCCGTTCTCGCCGTCTTCCTCCTCGCCACGCCCCTGCACGCGCAGACTCTCAAGCAGCAGATCAACGACCTGTTCCGTTTCGGCGACTGCGGCGAAGCGCTGTGCCTGCAGGTGAACGCCGGCGTGCACGGCCTGCACTACGCGCCCTCGGCCACGCAGGCGAGCGGCGCGCTCATCGGCTTCTTCGCCGACGCCATCGGCGCGGCCGTCTCCAACCTGCCCATCAGCTCCTCGTCGGGCGGCGTGACCTTCTCCTTCGTGGGCGGACGTCCGGTCAAGACCTCCACGTCGTCGGGTCCGATCTTCGCGGAACGCGGCCAGACGCTCGGCCGCGGACAACTGCTCGCCGGCGCCAACGTCACCTCGCTCCGCTTCGCCACGTTCCGCGGGCTGCCGCTCGACCAGATCACCTTCAACTTCACGCACCAGAACGTGGGGGAGCCGGTATACGGCGATCCGATCTTCGAGAACGACGTCATCCAGGTCCGCTCCGATCTCGACCTCAACGTGTTCGTGACCACCGCGTTCCTCACCTACGGCCTGCTCGACCGGCTGGACGTGGGCATCGCCGTCCCCATGGTGCGTTCATCGCTGGGCGGCGTGAGCTACGGCACGGTGATTCCGTTCGGACCGAGCTCTCCCCACTTCTTCGGCACGGAGAGCAACCCGTCGCTCAGCGCCACCGGACGCACTGACGGATCGAGCATGGGACTGGGCGACGTGGCCGTCCGCGTCAAGGCCAATCTTTCGCAGAACGAAACGGCCGCGTTCGCGCTCTTCGGCGACATGCGGCTGCCCACCGGCGACGCCGACAACTTCCGCGGCGCGGGCAGCCTCAGCGCGCGCCTGCTCGGCGCCTACTCCGGACGCCACGGCAACTTCTCGCCGCACGTGAATGCCGGTCTCCTCGTGCGCACGGACAGCCTGCAGTCCAACGCATTCATCGCCATCGCCGGATTCGACCAGCTCATCAACGATGGGTGGACGCTCGCGTTCGACGTGCTCACGGAATATCAGCTCGCCGACAACGCGATCGCGCTGCCGGATCCCGTGCAGATCACGGCGCCGTTCAGCCGGACCATCATGCCCACCAACATCCCCGGCACCCGGGATCACGTGGTGAGCGGCTCGCTGGGCGTGAAGTATACCACGGCACGCGGCATGACCACGGTCTTCAACACGCTCGTGCCCATCCGCGCGGGCAGCCTGCAGCCCCGCATCGCCTTCACGGCCGGCCTCGAATACAGCTTCTGAGCGCGGCCGCGCCCGTCACGTCCCCCAGCTCGCGCCCGGCGTCATGCCGGGCGCGAACATTCCCTGCGGTCCGAAGTGATACATGCGCGAACGGTCACGCAGATAGTCCGTGCCCCGTTCGGCGAGGACCTGCCGGTTGAGCCGCTCGTACCATCCCTGGACGGTCACCGCATCGTACAGCAGCAGATGCGTGAAATCGGGGAACGCCACGGTGATCGGTTCGTCGCCGTGCCACGCGAACTGGGCCTCGGCGCCGTGCTGTACCATCTCCACGCCCATGCGATCGTTCAGCGTCCGGCGGATGTGTTCGAACTCGGTGTGTGCGAGGACCGGGGTGAAATTCTTCACGCCGTCGATCATGCCCGCATGGCGCCGGTTGTCGGTCTCGTGTCCGCGCACGATGACGTCCTTCAGGTCGTAGTCGCCGTGGATGTAGCACCAGGGTCCGGCCCCCTCCTTCAACTGGAGCGCGCCGAAATGCGGTGAGTCCGGATCGATGTCCACGCGCCACTTCCAGCGCGGCGCCTTCTCGCTCTTCCGCTCCACGCCCCAGAGACTCCACGTGTCCCGGCGGGCGGGATCCACCGTCCTGTCCACGAGCGTGGGGGAGAGCACCTGCATCGTCTGTTCCCAGCAGGACGCGGCCTTCTGCTGCTTCGCGGCGGCGTAGCAGTGCGGCTGGAACCCCGGATGCACCACCAGCCCGGCCACATCGTACGTCCGTGTGCTCTTCCGGCCCTTCAGGAGCTGTACCGTCGACGGAGGATTCACATCCGCCGTCTTGGCCTTCACGACGGCCGGTTTGGGATAGTAGCCCGGCTTCTCCACGAAACGCAGCGAATCGGCGTTCGTGTGACGCACCAGAAGAATCACCTTCAGATCGCGCGCGACGGTCAGGAACTTCTGCAGATCCTTGCCGCGCATGCCGGTGCGAATGCCCATGACGACTCCGCGTGCGAGAGAGGAGCGGGACACGCCTCCGCCCGCCCGTCCATGCGGGCCGGCCGGTGGCTGCCGCGAACATAGGGCCTGCCGGAACGCACGGCAAGCGGAGACCGGGAGCCGCGCCGGTCCGCCGGGAAATGACGGCGACGATCCCGTGATGCACTGGGCATCGCGCCGTCGCCCGGAGTATCCTTCGGCAGCAGCCGTTCCCGTCCCGTCGCGGACGCCGGAACGAACGACAACCGGACGGTGCTTGCGGGAGTGCGTGGCATGGGAGGCTGGATCGTGGGGCGCAGGCGCTGATGGCGACGCAGGAGATCAGGGGATTGTCGCGCGTGGCGCGCGTGATGCTGTTCGCGGCCTGCATCGTGATCGTGATCGCGGGCATGCGCGCCGCGTCGTCGATCATCGCGCCGTTCCTGCTCGCCGCCTTCATCGCCTCCGTGAGCCTGCCGGTGCTCCAGGGGCTGCGCCGGATCGGCGCGCGCACCGGGGCCGCGATCGTGGCCGTGGTCGTGCTCAACGCCGCCGTGCTCGCGTTCTGCGGCTGGATCGTGCTCGAATCCATCACCGAACTGCGGGCCGAGCTGCCCACGTACGTGGCCCGCGGCCAGGTGATGGAGCAGGCGGTGCGGGACCGGCTCGCACTCTGGGGCGTCGAGATCGGCCCGGACTACTACGCCACCTTCGTGCAGCCCGAGCGGCTCCTCGACATGGCCACGTCGACCGCGCGCAACCTCACGGTGGGGCTGTCCTTCGGCCTGCTGGTCCTGCTGTACCTGGTGTTCATGCTCGCCGAGTCGGTGGCGTTTCCCGACAAGTGGCGCGCCATGTTCGGACATGACGGACACGGCATCAGCGGCGCGGCGGCCGCGCTCCGCCAGGTGCAGCGCTATCTCGCGCTCAAGACGGCGATCAGCCTCGTAACCGGCACGGCGATCGGCATCGGCGCCTGGCTCCTGGGCGTGGACTTCGCGCTGTTCTGGGGCTTTCTCGCCTTCGCGCTCAACTACATCCCGAACATCGGCTCGGTCATCGCCGCCGTTCCCGCGATCCTCGTGGCACTCCTGCAGTTCGGACCGGGACGCGCGATCGGCCTCACCGTGATCTACCTCGCGGTGAACATCGTGTTCGGCAACTTCGCCGATCCGATCCTGATCGGCCGGCAACTCCGCCTGTCCCCCATCATCGTGCTCATGTCGCTCGTGTTCTGGGGATGGACGCTCGGCCTGACCGGCATGTTCCTCGCCGTGCCGCTCACGATCACGCTGCGCATCGTCATGGAAGGGTCGACCTCGCTCGGGCGCTACGCCGCCCTCATGGGACCCATCGACACGCCGCCGGCCGATCCCGCTCTTACCCGGAGCGCGCCCCACCCGTAGTGTTGGAACCACCGCGCGTCTCCTTCCTCATGCCAGGAGGTCGTCATGACACCGCTCGCCGCGCTGTGGCTTCCCATTCTGCTCTCGGCCGTGTTCGTCTTCGTGGTCAGCTCGATCATTCACATGGCGCCGCTGTGGCACCGGACCGACTATCCGGCGCCCCCCGATCAGGACCGGATCATGGACGCGCTGCGTCCCTTCGCCATTCCGCCGGGCGACTACATGGTGCCGCGCGCCGCGGACATGAAGGCCATGAGCACGCCCGAGTTCACCGCGAAGATGGAGCGCGGGCCGGTCGTGATGCTCACCGTGCTGCCGAACGGTCCCGGATCGATGGGCCGCAGCCTCGGCCTGTGGTTCGTGTACGCGCTCGTGGTCGGGCTCTTCGCCGCCTACATCGCCGGCCGTGCGCTGCCGCCCGGGGTGGAGTATCTGTCCGCCTTCCGCATGGCCGGCGCGTCCGCGTTTCTCGGCTATGCGCTCGCGCTCGCGCAGATGTCGATCTGGTACCGGCGCTCGTGGAGCCTGACCATCAAGGCCATGCTCGACGGCTTCATCTACGCGCTGGTCGTGGGCGGCACCTTCGGCTGGCTCTGGCCGTAGCCGGTCTGCCGCACCCGGTGATCGGGTGATCACGGGGAGCCCTTCCGCACCAACGGCCGGAAGGGCTCTTCGCGTTTCATGAGCCGGTTCCGGTCCATTGTGCGCGTTACAGGGAAGAGCCCGACACGACAGCACACCGAAAGGCTGTCACTTCCCCCACCCGCCCGGAGGCCCGGCAATGCGCTCCCACCCTCGATTCGTCTCTGCCCTCGTGTTGTCGAGTGTCCTCGTGGCCGGTGTGTCGGCTTGTGGCGGCGACGATCCGGCAGCGCCGCCCGACCCGGTGGTCGTCACGCTCTCCCCCACCACGGCCACCGTCGCGGCCGGCGGCACCCAGGCGTTCACCGCCACCGTGGCCAACGCCAGCAACACCGGCCTCACCTGGACCGCCTCCGGCGGCACCGTGGCCGGCTCCGGCGCCAGCGCCACCTGGACCGCCCCCCTCGGCGGCGGGCCCTACACCATCACGGCCACCAGCGTCCAGGATCCCTCCAAGAGCGCCAGCGCCACCGCCACCGTGACGCCCATCGGCGTGAGCGTCACGCCCGCCACGGCCACGGTCGGCGCGGGCGGCACCCAGGCGCTCACCGCCACCGTGACCGGCGCGCCGAACGCCGACGTCGCCTGGACCGCCTCGGCCGGCACGCTGAGCGCCACGACCGGGGGCACGGTGACCTGGACCGCGCCCGTGGCCGGCGGGTCCTACACCGTGACCGCGGCCAGCGCGGCCGATCCCACGCGCACGGCCGCGGCCACGCTCACGGTCACGCCGGTGAGCGTGACGGTGACGCCGGCCACGGCCGCGCTCTACCGGGGCGAGCCCACGTCGCTCACGGCGGCGGTGACCGGCACGACGGCGGAGACCGGGGTGACGTGGACGGCGAGCTGCGGCACGCTCACGGGCACGGGCGCGACGGTGGATTACACGGCGCCGGCGACGCCGGGCCCGTGCACGGTGACGGCGCGGAGCGTGCTGGACGATGCGCAGACCGGGACGGCGACGCTGACGGTGCGCGGGGCGTGGCTGGTGAGCGTGCTGGACGATGCGGACGACGGGGCGTGCACGTGGGCGCACTGTTCGCTGCGGGAGGCGCTGGCGGCGGCGCAGGCGACGCCGGCGGCGGACACGATCCGGCTCGGGCTGCCGGCCGCGGGGATGCGGG
>CAZUKU010000027.1:0-61491 GCA_964621045.1 uncultured Gemmatimonas sp. | reverse complement strand
CGTGCATGCCGAGCGGGGGGTGTCCGTACGTGCCGTGGTCGGGCGGGCAGACGACGACGGACGGGCTCCGGGTGACGGACCTCGCGCCGACGTACGGGTGGTGGGGGAGTCTGCTGACGAGCCAGAGCGACGCGAGCGGGTTGAAATATCAGCGCAACCGGTTCTATGATCCGAGCACGGGGCAGTTCACCCAGCAGGACCCGATCGGGCTCCAGGGTGGGCGGAACCTGTACGCCTTCGCGGGCGCGGATCCGGTCAACTTCCGCGATCCGTTTGGGTTGTGCCCGGATCCACAGAACCCGGATTGCAACGAAACGGTTCAGCAGGCGGCCATGCGCGCGGCGGAAGAATGGTTCGCCAAAGCGGCTGCGCGAGTGGTATCAATCGCTGGAGCGATGGGGAACTATTTGTGGCGAGAAGGTCCGAGTATCATCGCTCAGGAAGCAGCGATACAAATGATCCCGGTCGTCGGCCAGATGAATGGGGGGCGTCGAGTCATCGCCGCGTCGAGATCTGCCGGCCGATTCCTCACGGAAAACAATCACCTGCGCAATGCGTCGATCGGCCCGCGACACGCATGGGACGCTGCCGGGTTGAATGCCGATGCCGTTGTCGGTGCTATTATGACCGGTTCACGGTGGGAAAGCCTCTCTGGACCGGTTGGAGGATCGGTATCTCTGGGAGGGCAGGTGATTCGCTATTCGATCGTACAGAATCGAACAAATTCCGCTGAATGGGTACTCAACGCATGGATTCACTTTCCCTAAGGAGTGCGCATGGCTGTAACCGATGAAACAGAGACACTTCGTATTATCAAGGAACTGGTTGCCGCCTGTGAGGAAGAAATCGGCGACCCGGCGCAAGCAGCCGTGCTGCGCTCAGAAATTTCCCGACGTCTCACTCCAAGGATCGCGACCTCCGTTATCGATACTGCACAGTTCTGTCGCGCGTTCGCCCTCGGTGCTGCGGATGCTGTCGCGCGTGACCCTGGCCCTTGGCCGACAGATACACTCGCGCAACTCGCAGAGATGTGTTTCCACAATGGCGACCTGAGTGAAGCAGAAGAGCTTTTGCGTGAGTGTGCTTCACGTGATCCACAGTAAGGTCGAAAGTATGTCGTGGACAGTACGAACGGCAAAGAAAGCCTTGACGGATTCAACCGGTGAGTGCAACAGAGTTGATGCACGCACTCAAAGATGTTGCATTCACCGGTTGAATCCGCCCTCCCTTACTACGAGCACCTGAATTTACAGGCGACGTGCATGCCGACGTCGGGCTGTCCGTTCGCGCCGTGACCAGGCGGGGAGACGACGACGGACAGGTTGCGCGTGACGGACATCGCGCCGACGTACCGGTGGACAGAAGCCTGCTCACGAGCCAGAGAGACGCGAGCGGACTCCAGAATCGTCCACCAGAACCTACCTCGACCCATCTCCTGAAGCCGAGCGCCCGATCTTCCACTGAACGAACAGGCAGTAGAGAATGCCGGCGGCGAATGCATACAACGTCATGGACTGCACGATCCCTTTCGGGATCAGCTCGCTGGTAATGAAAGCGAATCCGAACAGGATCATCGCAAACGCCTGCATCACCACCCTCGCCAGGTTGCGGTCATTTTTCCTCACGAACGGAATGATGACCAGGACCCCTCCGAGAATCATGACGATGCCGAAGAGCAGCAGACCGCTCATGAAAGGGCATCCCGCGGCAGGAGCTTCGGCGCCCCGCGAATGACCAGCGGACCGAAGTCCCGCAGATCGACCGTGGCGATCGCGCGGGCGCGCAGCCGTTCGGCCACCGCGGCCACGACCGCGTCCACGAGGCCGAGTTGCAGCGAGGCGTACCGCACGCAGAAGGCATGCGCCCGCGCGAGATCGCCCGCCTCGCCCCACTCCACGAGGAAGTCGCCACTGGCCAGATCCGCGCGAAACGCCAGGGCCGCCTGCTCGCCCACGCGCCGGGCGAGCAGATAGTCCACCTCCGGCAGGATGGCCCACGGCAGCACCCACGCCGCGGGGTCGGCCTCGTAGAGGCGGAGCATGGCATCGTGATGGCGATCGTCGGCGTCGATCAGCGCGATGATTGCGCCGGTATCGGCGACGATCACTCGCTCTCCCCCATCCCCTCGAGCAGTTCCTCCGCCCGCTCGGCGACGTCGCCACGGCCACTCCGCCCGCTCCCGAGACTCGACGGCCTCCGCGGCGCCGGCTGCGTGCGGGCATAGACCGCGACCGCCTCACGGACGAGCTCCGCCGTGGGACGCCCCTGCGCCCGGGCAAGCGCCTTCAGCCGCTGGTAGTCGGCAGGATCGAGATAGATGGTGGTTTTCGTGGGTGTGGACATATGGTAAACATATATGGAATATGGCGTACATGCAATGGGTCTGCTATGCCGCGCTCTCCTCCCGCAGCGCGTACGCCTTCCCGTCGTGCGCGATCCGCCCCCACGCCACGGTGGCGTCGTGCTCGAACACCAGCAGCCAGTCCTCGGCCGCAGCCCTCGCCAGCAGGTGCCGCTTGGACTCCAGCGTGACCAGCGGCTCCACGTCATACCCCATGATCCACGGCAGCGGCAGATGGGCCACGGTGGGCGTGACGTCGCCCAGGAACACCGCCGTCTCCCCGCCCGACGTGAGCTGCACGCTCTGGTGATACGGCGTGTGTCCCGGCGTGTGCAGCAGCCGGATGCCGGGGCGCACCTCGGGCTCCCCGTCCACGAGATCGAACCGGCCGGCCGCCATGATCGCGTCCCAGTTGGCGCCGAAGTAGCTCGCCGCGGTGCGTTCGTTCGTGTGCGTGGCCCAGTGCATCTCGCCGCGATGCACCACGTAGCGCGCATTCGGGAACGCGGCCTCCACGCCGCCCGACGGCGTGCGCCATGTATTGCCGCCCGCATGATCGAAGTGGAGATGCGTATTGATCACGAGCGACACGTCGTCCGGCGCGTAGCCGAGCGCGCGCAGGCCGTCTTCGAGCAGCGTGCGGCCGTCGGCGCCCGCGTTCTCGATGGCGTAGATGTCGTGGAACTTGTCCGTCTCCTTGTTCCCCGAGCCGGTGTCGATGAGCACGAGGCCGTCGTCGTGCTCCACGAGCAGGCAGCGCATGCCGAGCGGGATGCGGTTGCGTTCGTCGGCCTGGATGCGCCGTTCCCAGAGCGTCTTGGGCACCACGCCGAACATGGCGCCGCCGTCGAGCCGCTGTCCGCCGGCCTGGATGGCGTGTACGCGCCAGCGGCCGAGTGTCCGGGATTCCACGAGGGGTCGGGGAGCGGTCACGCCGAGGTATCCTCCTGTACGGGTGTGGGAAGCGCGGAGCGGCGCGCCGGGCGCCGTTCCGGTGAATCGAGACGCTGCTGCAGGTCGCGCCACGTGGTCACGCCGGCGTCCTGCGCCGCGTGCAGCAGCCGCACGAGCACGTGCGCCGTGGCCAGCGCGTCGCCGCCCGCGCGGTGGCGGCCGTCGATGCGGATGCCGAAATGGCCGCACACGCGGTCGAGCGACCGGCGGCGGAGCGCGGGCACGAAGCGGCGCGTGAGATGCACGGTGCAGAGCGCCGCGCCTTCGAGACGCGTGCGCCGGGTGCGCGACAGTTCCGCGTCCACGAACCGTCGGTCGAAGGACGCGTTGTGGGCCGTGAACACGTGTCCGCCCAGACGGCGGCACACGTCGTCGGCGATATCGGCGAAGGACGGCGCGTCCGCCACCATCGCGTTCGAGATCCCCGTGAGCGCGGTGATCATGGGCGGAATGGGGCGCCCCGGGTGCACGAGCTGCTGCCACGGGTCGCCCACCACGCCGTCCACCACGGGCACGATGGCGATTTCGGTCACGCGATCGGACGCGCCCGCCCGCATGCCGGTGGTTTCCACATCCACCACGGCGAAGCGGAGCGCATGGAGGAGCGGCGTCCGGACGTTCGTGGCGATGCCCTGCTCCGCGAGGCTCCCGTGATCCTGATGCGCGGCCGCGGCGCCAGCCGGCATCGAAATGCCGGCCTCGCCCTCCCCCGCCCCGACCACGCGTCCGTCCCTGAGGAGCGCCCACCGGTCGTCGTCGAGCAGCACGAACTCGGCGCGCGATCCGAGCAGCACCTCCGCCATGCGAATGGCGGCGTCGGCCTTGAGGCGGTCCACCCGGCACACCTCGCGCATGAGGGTGAGCGGATCGCAGGGGCCGTTCGCCAGCCGGCGGGCCGCCCGCTCGGAGAGCGAGGTGGGCTCGGGCACGGCACGGGCCGTGGGATGGCGCATGGCCTCCACGACCGCGTCGAGGGGGACGCGGGGCGAGGTGCTGGAACCGGACGGCCTCACGGGTCGGCGCATGCCGGAAAGTAGCGGACGGCTGGAATCCGGGCGCGGATGTGGGTAACTTTGTGAAGAATTTCACAAGACCCCATGACTCTCCCCCAGAAACGGATCGCCGAATCCACCGTCCGACGCCTGTCGATGTACCTCCGCTACCTGGAGGGGCTCGACGGCGTGGGGCAGAAGACGGCGTCCAGCGACGAGCTCGCCCAGCTCTGCGGCACCACGCCGGCGCAGGTCCGCAAGGATCTGTCCTTCTTCGGCTCCTTCGGCAAGCGCGGCCTCGGCTACCCGGTGCGTGAGCTCACCGGCCGGCTCCGCGACATCCTGGGGCTCGACCAGGCCTGGCGCGTGGTGATCGTGGGCGCGGGAAAGATCGGCTCGGCGCTCGCGGAATACCGCGGCTTCCGGCAGCGCGGCTTCCAGGTCGTGGGCGTGTACGACAAGAATCCGGACAAGATCGGCCGCGCCTGGGGCGATGCCACGGTGCGCGACATCTCCGCCCTCGCCGAGGACGTGAAGCAGCAGCAGGTGGACATCGCCGTGCTCGCCATTCCGGCCGACGACGCGCAGGAAGTGGTGGACCGCATCGTGGAGGCCGGCATCCGCGCGATCCTGAGCTTCGCGCCCACGAGCCTGCACGTGCCGCCGCACATCGCCGTGAAGACGGTGAACATGGCGATGGAGCTGGAAGGGCTTTCGTTCGCCCTCACGAACCGCGGAGACTGACCCCGCGTTCCACGAGCGCGTGCACGACACGCGCGAAGGCCGCCGGATCGAGCGTTTCCGGACGCGCCGCGGGGTCGATGCCGCAGGCGCGCAGCAGATCGGTGCAGGTGTCGGCATCGAGCGGTGTGAGCGTGCGGAGCACCCGCACCATCTGCTTGCGACGGAGGCCGAACGCCCCGATCACGAACGCGCGGAACCCCGCTTCGCGCGCGGGATCCACGAGCGCATGCGCACGCGGCGTCACGCGCACGATCGCCGACTCCACCGTTGGCGGCGGGGTGAAGCTGCGCGGTCCCACGGCGCGCAGGAACGTGACCTCGGCGAACGCCTGCACGTTCACGCTGAGCGCGCCGTACGTCTTGCCACCGGGCGGCGCGCCCATGCGGTCGGCGACCTCCCGCTGCACGAGATACACGGCCGTGTCGGGACGCGGCGGCTCGAGCGCGTGGAAGAGGATGGGCGTGGTGATGTAGTACGGCACGTTGCCGACGAGCACGTACGGGCCGCCGGCGAGCGCGCCGAGCGACACGTCGAGCACGTCGGCTTCCACGATCTCCACGTGCGGCATGGCGGCGTACCGGTCGCGGAGCCGCGCGGCGAGATCGCGATCGAGCTCCACGGCGATCAGCCGCCCCGCCCGCGGGGCGAGCCGGTCGGTGAGCGCGCCGCGTCCGGGGCCGATCTCCACCACGGTGCGTCCCTCGAGCGGCCCCAGGGCGGACACGATCGCGTCGAGCGCGCCGGCGTCGTGCAGGAAGTGCTGGCCGAACCGTTTGCGGGGCGGCGGCGGCCGATCGGCCGGCGGGCGCGCTGATCTACCGTTCAACCGAACACTCGGACACTGCGCTTCACACCGGCGCGCGTTCGATCGCCCGCGCGTCGATCGTGATCTCCGGCGCGCGCACGGCGGGAACACCGGGGCGGTCCACGACGACCACGGCGAGATCGTCGTTGAGGGGCGTGCCGCCGGCGAAGGTGCTGACGGCGCCGAGCACGGCATCGAGCGCCGCCGCGGGGCTGGTGTGCGGCTGTTCGCGGGCGGCGGCGAGCACGGCCTGTTCGCCGAAGCGCTCGCCGTGCGCGTTGCGGGCGTCGGCCACGCCGTCGGTGAAGAGGAGCAGCCGGTCGTCCGGTCCCCACGGCACCTCCCGGCTCCCGAAGGACGCGTCGCTGAAGCCGAGCGGCGGCACCTGCGCTTCCAGGCGCTCCACGTCGCCGCTCTCGCGCAGCACGAAGGCGTGCGGGTGCCCCGCGTTGGCGAAGCGCAGCACGCCGGCCGCGTCGTCGATCACGCCGTAGAAGAGCGTGATCGACATCTCGGTGCTCTCGAGCTCGTCGGCGAGCGAGCGGCGCATGGCATCGAGCGCCACGCCTGGGTCGAGCACGGCCTGCACATGGATCGCGGCGGCGCTCATCGTCAGCGCCATCACGAGCGCGGCCTGATAGCCGTGCCCCGATACGTCCCCAATCACCACGCCGGTGCGATCGGCGCCCAGGCGCGCGAGCAGATAGAAATCCCCGCCCACGCTTTCGGCGGGAACCACGCGCGCGGCGGCGCAGGCTTCCGGTCTCACGACGCCGGGGTGCGGCAGCAGCTTGAGCTGCAGGTCGTGCGCCAGCCGCATCTCGCGCGCGAACTGCTCCTGTTCGAGCGCCGCGCGCACGAGCCGCGCATTGTGCAGCGTGGTGCCGATCTGCGACGCGATCGCCGTGACGAGCTTGCGGTCGCCGGCGCTGAACGAGGCATCGCCCGCGCGACCGGCGAGAAGCACCACGCCGAGCGACGTGGTGCCGTCGGTGGAGGTGCGGCGGATGGGAACGGCCAGCACGGGTCCGCCGTCGGCGGCGAGGAGCGGTGCGCCCGCGCGCGACGCGGCACCGCCGTCCTCCGTGCACGTCTCGCCGCTCCGGAACGCGCGCGCGGCCATCAACCGTTCGTCGCGCGTGGACACGATGGCCAGCGGCGACGACGCCACGC
Organism: uncultured Gemmatimonas sp.; assembly: GCA_964621045.1. GTDB lineage: Bacteria > Gemmatimonadota > Gemmatimonadetes > Gemmatimonadales > Gemmatimonadaceae > JAABRT01. The sequence goes on along the minus strand of CAZUKU010000027.1, from coordinate 54,482 downwards.
CGAGCAGGGCCGCGGGCACGAGCACGTCGCGCGCGGGATCGTGCAGCATGAGCGCGCCGCGCGGCGCGCCCACGGTCTGCGCCAGTTCGCGCAGCACGATGAACGCCACCGATTCCACGGACGCCCCGCTCCCGAGCAGCTCGCCGATGGCGTAAAGGAGACTGATCTCCTCGTACCGTTCCGCGAGCTCGTGCGTGGCACCGTCGCGTTCCCGCACGAGACGGCGGATGTGCGGCAGCAGTTCGGCCACGAGCACGTCCACGGCTTCCGCCTCGGCGGCCGACGCGGGGAGCGCGCGGCCATCGTACACATCCGGCGGCGGCGCGACGATCAGCCACGCGGGGAGCATGTTCGTGCCCACGGGGAAGGCGCGCCAGCCGCGCGTGGCGGCCCAGCGGGGAATGTCCTCCTGGGCGCCGGCGGGCGGCGTGTGCGCGGCGGCGCACGAACGCTCCGACACGGCGACCAGGCGCGGCGGCTGATCGGCGGAACGCCATTCCCAGAGTGCGGCGTCACGTCCCGACGCCGCACGATAGGCGACCAGGACGGCGCCCAGGGTGTTCATGACCGGCGCAGCACCAGACGCACGGTGTGGCCCGCGTCGCACCAGGTCTCGACCTTGTCCATGAGCGCGTACATGAGGAACACGCCGCGGCCGTCTTCGCGCTCGATCCAGTCGGGGTCGGCGCACATGGCGCGCGCGGCATCGGTGTCGAAGCCGGCGCCTTCGTCGGTGACGTCGACGCAGAGCGTGGTGTCGTCGATGCTCGCGCACACGCGCACGGTGCGCGACACGTCACCGCCGTTGCCGCTCTGGATGGCGTTCGCGATGGCCTCGGTGAGCGCGACCGGCACGTTGAGCCGGCACGCCTTGTCGGGGAATCCGGCCGCCACGCACGCGCCGGTCACGGCTTCGACGATGCGGTCGATCTCCTTCACGTCGGAGGCGATGGTCCACTCGAGCCGCGGCGCGGGCGCGCCGGCGACGCGGTCAGAAACCGGCGAGCGCATCACTGCGGACGTCGTACAGGTGGAACAGCGTGTCGAGCCGGGTGAGTTCGAAGAGTGTGCGGAGATCCTCGTTGAGGCCGGCGAGACGGAGGCTGCCGCCCTGTTCGCGGATGCGCTTGCCGAGCGAGACGAGCGCGCCGAGCCCGGAGCTGTCGATGTATCCGGTGCCGGAGAAGTCGATGAGCACGCGCCGCGCGCCCTGTTCGACCTCGTCGAGCACGAGCTGCTTGAACTCCTGCCGGTTCCCCACCACGAGCTGGCCGTCGACGGCCACCGTGAGCAGATCCCCGTCCCGCTCGATCACGAATCCCATGCACCTCTCCAGCGTTGCGGGTGGTGGACGGTCCTCACGGACCGGGGGCGCGCGCCGCCTGCAGGGCCGTGATGGCCGCCACCTGTACAATGTCGTTCGCGGAAGCGCCCCGCGAAAGGTCGCTGGCCGGACGGGCCAGCCCCTGGAGGATGGGCCCGATGGCCTGGGCGCCTGCCAGCCGCTCCACCAGCTTGTAGCCGATGTTCCCCGCGTCGAGGGAGGGGAACACGAGCACGTTGGCACGGCCGGCCACGGGCGAATCGGGAGCCTTGCGCGCGGAAATGGCGGCGAGGAGCGCGGCATCGGCCTGGAGCTCGCCGTCCACGGTGAGCTCGGGGCGCGCCGTGCGCACGAGCACGGTCGCCTCGCGCACCCGCTGCACGCAGGGGGCGTCGGCGCTGCCGCGCGTGCTGAACGAGAGCAGCGCCACGCGCGGCTCGTCGCCCACGATGCGGCGGCGATCGTCGGCCGCGGCCACGGCGATGTCGGCCAGTTGCTCGGCGGTGGGCTCGGGGAGCACGGCGCAGTCCGTGAACGTGAGCACCTCGGCCTCGTGGTCCCGGAACGGCGGCACGATCATGTAGAACGCGCTCGACACGGTGCGCACGCCGGGCGCGGTGCCGATGGTCCAGAGCGCGGCGCGGATGACGGCCGCGGTGGTGTGCACGGCGCCGGCCACGCAGCCGTCGGCTTCGCCGAGCGCCACGAGCGCGTCGGCGAAGATGAGCGGATCGCGCGCGTACCGGCGGGCCTCGTCCGGCGTCATGCCACGCGCGGCACGGCGGCGCAGCAGCAGCTCGACCACTTGTTCCGTGCGCGGATCGTCGGCCACGTCGCGCACGAGCACGGGACGCACGATGCGTTCGGCGTCGAGCACCTGCACCGCCTCGATGGTGCGCGGGTCGTCGGCCTCGGGGAAGAGAATCGTGCGCGGTTCGGCCGCGGCGCGCGCCGTGACATCCGCGAGGAACGGATGCACCGGGTGCGGCGGGTGCCCCGAGTGCTGCCCGTGCAACGGTCAGGCCTCCGGCTTCGCGAAGCGCGCCGACAGGGCCTGGGCCACGGTGGGGTGCACGAGCGCGGAGATGTCGCCACCGAAGCGCGCGACCTCGCGCACCATGCTGGAGCTGATGTACGTGGTTTCGTTGGACGGCACCATGAACACCGTTTCGAGGCCGGCGTGCAGGTGCCGGTTCATCAGCGCCATCTGGTATTCGTACTCGAAGTCGCTCACGGCGCGAAGGCCGCGCACGAGCATCGTGGCGTTCATTTCACGCGCGAGATCCACGAGCAGCCCATCGAACGCGCGCACGGTGATGCGCGGCTCCTCGCCCGCGGACGCGCGGATGAAGCCGACCCGCTCGTCGGCCGTGAACAGCGGCTTCTTGTTGATGTTGAGCGCCACCGCCACGACGAGCCGGTCCACGAAGCCGAGCGCGCGGCGCATGATGTCCGCGTGGCCGTGCGTGAACGGGTCGAAGGAACCCGCGTATAGCGCGATCCGGGAGGACGAAGCAGCGGGAAGGGACGTCATCGGAAGAAGGTAAGGGCGGTGTCCCCGTAGCGCCGGGTGTCGGCGCCTCCGGGCAGGGTGTCCGACGCCGCATGCTCGATGCCGAGCACGTGGGCGAACGGGACGCGCTGCCACTGGTCGGCAATGGCGGCGGCGGTGGGGTCGGCGTACGGGGGATCCGCGAACGCCACATCGTACGCTCCGGACGCGAGTCCCGCCACATGGCGCACGGCATCGGCGCGGATCACACGGCTCCGGTCACCGGCGCCCAGCAGCGCGATGTTGCGCTCCAGCACGCGCAGCGAGGCGGGCGCCTGCTCCACGAAATCCACGTGCGCGGCGCCCCGGGAGAGCGCCTCGAGCCCGAGCGCGCCCGAGCCGGCGCAGAGATCGAGCACGAGCGCGTCTTCCAGTTCCCCGTGCAGGATGCTCATCCAGGCTTCGCGGACGCGGTCGGCGGTGGGGCGCACGAGCGTGCCCCGGGGGGCTTCGATGCGGCGTCCGCGCCACGCGCCGGCCACGATGCGCATGCGCGATCAGCCGCGATCCGGCGGCGCGGCCGGACGCACCGACTGCACGCGGAGCTGCAGCGTGGACGCGCCGCGATAGTCGTCGCGTTCGAGCCGGAAGGCGAGGTCCACCGGCGTGGCCACGTCGAGCCGCGTCTGATCGGGCGGAAGCCCCCACGCGATTGCGTCCACGGTGCGGGTGGGGAGGTCGACCGAGAGACGCACGCCGTTCTTTCCGACCTTGCGGGGCGGCGCGGCCAGCCGCACGCCGTCGAGCGCGAACGTGGGCGCGGCGTTCCCGAGGCCGAACGGCTCGAAGTGCCGGAGCAGCCCTTCGAGCTCGTCGCCGATTCCCTCGGCGGGCACGCGGAGGTCGATGCGCAGCGTGGGCACGAGGTCGTCGGCCGTAAGCATCTCGCGTGCGTGTTCGGCGAAGCGCACGCGAAAGGCGTCGAGCTGCGACGCGGGCATGGTGAGACCGGCCGCGGCCCGGTGTCCGCCGTAGCGGTCGAAGCAGTCGGCGCAGGCGCCGAGCGCGGCGTGGAGGTCGAACGCGGGGATGGAGCGGCCGGAGCCCTTCCCTACCCCGTCCTCCACGGCCACGAGCACGGTGGGGCGTCCCGTCTGCTCCACCACGCGCGACGCCACGATGCCGATCACGCCGGCGTGCCACCCCGGACTCGCGAGCACGAGGCCGTACGTGTCGTCGAGATCGCAGGCGTCCACCTGACGGAGCGCCTCGTCGAGCACGGCCTGGTCGATGGCCTGCCGGTTGCGGTTGAGCTCCTCGAGCTGCCGCGCGATCCCGTTCGCTTCCGCATCGCTTTCGGCGAGCAGCAGCGCGAGGCCGAGCTTGGCGTCGCCGATGCGGCCGGCGGCGTTGAGCCGCGGCGCGAGCACGAAGCCCACCCGCCCCGCGGTGAGCGCCTTGCCGTCGAGCGCCGCGGCGCGCACCATGGCGCGGAGCCCGGGGTGCGTGGTCTCGGCGAGCAGCTTGAGGCCGTAGCGCACGAGCACGCGGTTCTCGCCCGAGAGCGGGGCCACGTCGGCGATGGTGGCGAGCGCCACGAGATCGAGCTGCCGGTGCGCGAGGCCGGGCGACACGCCCATGGCGTCGCAGAGAGCGAGCGCGAGCTTGTACGCCACGCCCACGGCCGCGAGGTTCTTGTCGGGCGACGTGCAGTCGGGGCGGCGCGGATTCACCACCGCGTATGCCGGCGGCAGGCCATGGCCCGGGAGATGGTGGTCGGTGACGATCACGTCGATGCCGGCGGCCATGAGCTCGGCCACGGGCGCGTGCGCCGACGTGCCGCAGTCGCATGTCACCACCACGCGCGCGCCGGCCGCGCGGGCCGCGGCCACGCCGGCGGCTCCGAGGTCGTAGCCGTCGGTGAGACGGTGCGGCACCCACGGCACCACGCGCGTGGCGCCGAGTCCGCGCAGCACGCGCGTGAGCAGCGCGGTGGATGCCATGCCGTCCACGTCGTAGTCGCCGTGCACGAAGATCGTGTCGTGCGCGCGGATGGCGGACACGAGCCGGTCGACCGCGCGATCGCAGTCCCTGAGGGACGACGGCGGCGCGAGATGGTCGAGACGCGGACGCAGGAACCGGCGCGCGGCCTCGGGCTCGCCATGACCGCGCGCGGCGAGCAGTTCACACACCACGTGCGGCAGATGGAGCGTGGCGTGCAACTGCTCCACCAGGTCGCTGGCGGGGGATGTGACGGGGACCCAGCGCGGGGCCGGGCGTGAACGAACGGCGGTTGGCGGCAGGGCGGACGTTCCGGCGGGAGTCACGGCGGAGTTGCAGGGAACGCGACGGCGCGTTCTGCGGCGGACACCGCAGCCAATCTACGCCGTCGCTCCCGGCCGGTGCACCACCGAAATCGCGCACGCTTCATCGGAAACGCACGCGGGCCGTTCAGATCGATGATTCCGATGGCGCGTCCGCGGCGGCGTCCGTCGCGGCGACTTCCGGCGCGGCGAAGAGCAGCACGCCGCAGGCCTCGCACACGTCGATGAGGCCGGCCACCATCAGCGCGTTCCGGCGCTGGAGCGGAATGGCGGTGTCGCACGCGCCGCAGGTGAGCCCGCGAATGGCGAAGAGCGCGTTGCTCCGGCGGCGGAGCGCAATGCGATCGTAGCGCGAGAGCAGCCCGGGGCTCACGCCCGCGGCCTTCTCGTTGCGCACGCGACGCGCGGCGGCGAGCGTGTCGTTCAGCCGCTGCTGTTCGCCATCGAGTTCGGCACGCGCGGCAGCCTGTTCCGCTTCGAGCGCTTCGAGCGCCTTCCGGTGCGCTTCCTGCGCCGAGGTGAGCTCGCCGAGGCGACGCCCCATGCCGGCGAGCTCGCTCTCCTCTTCGGCGAGCACACGGCGCGCCATTTCCACCTGGGCCATGGCCGCCGTGGCTTCGCGCAGCTTCCGCGCCTGCTCCAGCGTGGCCAGGTTGCGTTCGTGCTTTTCGCGGTGATCGGTGATGCGCGCATCGAGCGTGCGGTAGCGCTCCGTCTCGCGTTCGATCGCGACCCGCGACCGTTCGACCTCGTCGTGCGCCCGCTGACGCGCCTTGTCGAGTGACGCCACCCGCGGGGCCAGTCCGGCCAGCTCCCGCTCGATCGTGCGAATCGCGTCGTCGTCTTCCTGCACCGCCAGCAATGCCACGAGTTCCGGCTGCACGCCTCCCCTCCCTGCTGAACGTGAACCCACCTGCCCCTTCCGCAACATAGCGACGGTCGCGGCGCGTGGGTGGAGTTCCGGGAGTTCTACCCCGGGCCGGGCTTCATTCCACCCGGGCGGAGCAGCGCCTGCCGCTCCCGGGCCAGCCGGTTCTTCTCCGCCATGAGCTCCAGCTTCGCCTCCCCCGCGGCCTCTTCGATCCGCTGCTGCAGCTCCGCCATGCGCTCCTCGACGGCGCGCCGCTGGAGCTTCATCAGGCTCCATTCCACGTCCGACGGCGCATCGCCCACGGCCAGCAGCGTCGTGGCGAGCGCGGCGAGGTCGTCGGGGAGACCGGTGAGCACGTCGCCCAGCTCCGTCTCCGGCCCGTGCGCGAGCAGGGCCAGGAAGAGCGCGGCGTAACGGGGATCACGAAACCCGTCCGGGCCGTGCCGTTCGGCGATGCGCTCCACCCAGGACCGCTCGCGCAGCATGACGCGCACCAGCTCCCGTTCGATCGGCTCCTCGTTGGCGCCGGCGCGGGGCGGCGAGGCGGTGGCGAGCCACTCCGGCCCCTGCGGACGTCCGCGCCCCCGGTACTGCCCCCTGGGCACCCACTCGCGGCGGGCCGGCATCGCGGGCGCGTCGTCGGGGGGCGGCTCGTGGCCGGCCGGTTCGGGCGGAGGCGCGTCCGTGGCGCCGGGCCCGGCGGCGCGGCGCATCGTGGTGGCGGGCACGGGCGCATCGGCCTCCCGCTGGATCAGGGTCTTGTCGAGCCCGGAGGCTTCGGCGAGACGCGCGATGTACAGATCCCGCGTGATCGGGTCCTTCGCGGCACGGATGGTGGGAAGCAGCTTGTCCACGGCCCGACGACGGTGATGCAGATCGGCGAACCAGCCCTTCCGCGCCAGCAGCTCGACCTGCACGTCGAAGAAGTCCATGGCCTCGTGCAGCGCGGCCTCGAGCGCGGCGGCGCCCTTCGCGCGCACGAACGTATCGGGGTCTTCGCCTTTGGGCAGCGACACCACGCGCACGGCCACGCCGCTCCGCAGCAGCTCGAGCCCGGAGCGGAACGTGGCCTTGAGTCCGGCTTCGTCGCTGTCGTAGAGCAGGAACGCGTCCGGCGCGTAGCGCGCGATCAGGGCGGCCTGCTCTTCCGTGAGCGCGGTACCGAGCGGCGCGACCACCTCCTCGATCCCCGCGAGTGCGAGCCGGATCACGTCGAGGTAGCCTTCCACCACGAGCAGCCGCCGCGCTCGGCGCGCCGCGTTCCGCGCGAGCTGCAGGCCGTACAGCACGCGCCGCTTCTGGAAGACGCCCGATTCGGCGGAGTTGAGATACTTGGGTTGCTCGTCGCCGAGCGCGCGGCCGCCGAACGCGACGTGCCGGCCCAGCTCGTCGAGAATTGGGAACATGAGCCGGCCGCGGAAGCGGGGGCGCACGGCGTCGTCATCCTCGCGCACCACGAGCAGCCCGGCGTCGCGCAGCCGGTCGTGATCGAAACCGAGCGTGTTCAGGTGCTTGAGGAGCAGCGTGCCGTCGCGCGGCGCGAAGCCGAGTCCGAAGCGTTCGATGGCCGTGTCGTCGAGGCCGCGGGCGTCGGCGAGATAGGCGCGCGCGTCGGCGCCGGTTTTCCCGTCGCGGAGCTGCGCGGTGAAGAAGGCCGCGGCGTGCGAGAGCACGTCCCAGTTGGGCTCGTTGGGATCCGGCGCGTTGGCGCGCGACGGCGTATCGATCACCTCGATGCCCACCTTCTCGCCGAGCAGCTTCACGGCCGCGGTGAAGTCGAGACCGAGCCGCTTGCGCAGGAAGGTGATCACGTCGCCGCTTTCGTGACACACGAAGCAGTGGTACTGCGCGCGTTTGGGCGACACGGAGAAGTTGGGGTTCTTCCCCTGGTGGAACGGGCACGGCCCGCGGAAGTCGGTGCCCACGCGCCGGAGCTTCACGAACTCGCCGATCACCTGCACGATGTCGGCGGCCGTGCGCACGCGCTCCACGATCTCGTCGGCGATCATGACGCGTCGTTACCGCAGTTCGGCGACGGTCACGCCGGCGCCGCCTTCGTTCCACGCGCCCAGGCGGTGACTCGCCACGCGCGAATCGCCGCGCAGCATCTCGTCCACGCGTTCGCGGAGCGCACCGGTGCCCTTGCCGTGAATGATGCGCATCTCGCGGAGATCGTTGCGCACCGCGGCATCGAGCGCCTGCATGAGCGCGATCTCGAGCTCGTCCACGCGCATGCCGCGGAGGTCCACTTCGCGCACGGGATCGATTTCGGGGACGTCGCCCATGATCGACACACGCACGGCCGGCGGGGGCGGCGCGGCGGTGCGCGTGAGGGTGGACACGGGCACCGAGAGCGTGAGCGACCCCACGAGCACGCGCGCGTTCGCACCGCGGACGTCCACCACGGTGCCGGTCTTGTCGCCGAGCGTGCCCACGAGCACGGGATCGCCCGCGGCGAACGGGCGGGCGGTGTGGACGGTTTTCGTGTCGGTGGTTTTCGCGCGGGTGCCGGTGCCGGATCGCGCGCGCGCCGCGCGTTCGTCCATGGTGGCCACGGCCTGCTGCTGTCCGGCCGCGGCGTCTTCCACGGCGCGGCGTGCTTCGCGGGCCTTTGCGTCGATCGCGTCCGCGTTCACGTGCGCGTCGGCGGCCGCGGCCTTCACCGCCGCGATCGCGCGTTCCACTTCGGCGCGCGCTTCGAGCAGGTACTTCCGCGCCTCCTGGCGCGACGCGCGTTCGAGCTCGCGTTCCTTGTCGCGCGCCTTCTTCTCGCGGTCGGTGACGGTCGCGATGCGTGAACGGATGCGCTGCGCTTCCCGGTCGGCTTCCAGTTCCCGGTCGGCGAGCACGGCTTCGCGCGCCTCGACGTCGGCGAGCAGCAGCGCGAGATCGCGTTCGCCCGTGGGGAGCCGCGATTCGGCGAGCGTGAGCACGTCTTCGGGGAGCTGCAGCCGCCGCGCGATGGAAATGCCGTACGACCGGCCCGGCACGCCCTTGATCAGCCGGTACGTGGGCGCGAGCCGCGCCGCGTCGAACTGGAGCGACGCATTCACCACGCCGGGCACTTCGGTGGCGAGCAGCTTGAGCTGTCCCAGGTGCGTGGTGGCGATCGTGAGCGCACCGCGCCGCGTGAGCGTTTCCAGGATCGCGCCGCCGAGTGCCGCGCCTTCGGCCGGATCGGTGCCGGAGCCCACTTCGTCCATGAGCACGAGCGAATCGTGCGTGGCGAGGCGGAGGATCTCGCCCTGGTGCTTGAGATGCGCGCTGAAGGTGGAGAGGCTCGCTTCGATGGACTGTTCGTCGCCCACGTCCGCGAACACGTCGTCGAACACCGGCAGCACGCTGCCGCCCGCCACCGGCACGGGCACGCCGCACTGCGCCATCATGGCGAGCAGGCCGATGGCCTTGAGCAGCACCGTCTTGCCGCCCGTGTTGGGGCCGGACACGAGCAGCGTGCGCTCGCCGGGTTCGAGCTGCAGCGCGAACGGCACCACGTCGATGCCCTGCGCGAGCAGCAGCGGATGCCGCGCGTGCACGAACGTGCAGCCGTCGGCCGGCGCGGCAAAGGTGGTTTCGCCCGCGTGCACGTCTTCGGCGTAGCGGGCGCGCGCGAGCAGCGCGTCGAGCGCCACGAGGGCGGCATACGCGGCGCGCAGCGGTTCGTAAAACGGATGCAGGCGCGCGGTGAGCTCGCGCAGGATGCGTTCGATCTCGCGCTGCTCCTCGATCTCCAGCTCGCGCAGCCGGTTGCCGAACTCCACGGCCGCCGGCGGTTCCACGAAGATCGTGGCGCCCGTGCCCGACGTATCGTGCACGAGCCCGCCCACCACCACGCGCGCTTCGCGGCGCACGGGCATGACCCAGCGGCCGTTCCGCATGGTGACGGAGGCGTCGCTCACCTGATGGTGCGGTTCGAGCTTCGCCATCTCGCGTTCGAGGAGGCGGACGAGCTCGCCTTCGGCGCGGCGGAGCTCCTGGCGGATCTTGCGGAGCGCGGGGCTCGCGTCGTCGCGCACGGTGCCGTCGTCGTTGATGGCACGCGTGATGGCTTCTTCTTCGGCGCGGGCTTCGAGCAGGGCGTCCGCGAACGGCTGCAGCACAGCACGCGGGAGCGCGTGACGCCGGGGATCGCGCAGCGCGTCGCGGGTGCGGCGCGACGAGCGGAGGAGCGTGGCGCCGTGCAGCAGCTCGAGCGCGTTCCAGCTCACGCCTTCCACGCGGAGGCGGGCGAGCGGCGCGGCGAGATCGGGGATCGGTTCCGGCGTCCACGCGGGTTCGCCCGTGATGAGCGTGCGCATGGCCGACACGCGGCGGTGCTCGGCGGTGACCTCGTCGATGACGCGGGACGGGGTGAGCGCGCGCACGGCGGCCGCGCCGGGGCTCGAATGGGCGCGCTGGCTCACGTGCGTGAGCACGCGGGCGAGTTCCAGGATGCCGAGTGCGTGGGCGTTCATGATCGCCTCCCTGCCGTCGGCGTGTGGTTATTTGCCGGCCAGCGCTTCCCTGGCGAGGGCGTTGATGCGGCTGCCGTCGGCGCGCCCCTTGAACTGCGGCATGACGCGTCCCATGACGGCGCCGATGTTGCTGGCGCCCGCGGCGACAGCGGCGAGCACGGCGGCGCGCAGCTCGTCGTCGCCCACGGCCGGCGGGAGATACGTTTCGAGGCGCGTGGCCTCGTTGGCTTCGCGGGCGGCGAGTTCGGTGCGTCCGCCCGATTCATACATGGCCTGGGATTCACGGCGCCGCTTGATCCCCTTGCGCACCACGTCGATGACCTCGTCATCGGTGAGGGGCGCGGGCTGTTCGAGTTCGCGATTACGCAGATCGGCGAGCACGGTGCCGAGCAGGAGCAGGGCGTCCTTGTCCTGGGCACGGCGTGCGGCCGTGAGGTCGTCCTGAATGCGCGCGAACAGCGGCGCGAGATCGGCCATGGGGGCCGCGCTCAGACGCGGGTGCGACGGTTCTTGCGAATCGCGGCGTTGAGCTTGCGCTTGCGGCGCTCGCTCGGCTTCTCGTAGTGCCGATGCTTGCGCAGGTCGGACAGGATGCCGGCCTTTTCGACCTTCTTCTTGAAGCGCTTGAGGGCGCGTTCGAAGTTCTCGTCCTCGTGGATGATGATTTCCGACAAACCGAACTCTCCCGTGGGGCCGTGATGCGACGGGGGCGTCGCGTGTCCGCCAGGCGGCGGCGGTGAATACAGGGACGCCCGTGCCGGCTCCCGCGGCGAGCGGGAGCAGGAAGCGCGCGTAAATGGGGAAACGACAGCCCTTGAGGATACCACCGACGAGGGTCGGGGTCAAGGCGGGGGCGTGCCCGCCGGATGGGCAGCAGGTCACGCGCCGCTGGTCGGGGCGGGCAGCCGGGGGAGCGTCCTGCTTGACCTTTCGGGCGGCCGGACCATAACCTTTCGATCAGCCGGGCCGCAACCTTTCGATCAGCCGGACCAAAACCTTTCGATCAGCCGGGCAGCAACCTTTCGATCAGCCGAGCCCCCTTCTTCCGATCAGTCTTCCATGGAATCCGACGTCCACTATTCCCGCTTCCTCGACCAGCGCCTTGAAGAGGCCCTGGAGGAGAGCCCCGTGGTACTGCTCCACGGGCCGCGCCAGTGCGGCAAGACTACACTGGCCCGGACCGTCGGGGACCGCCGTGGCTACGGGTATTTCAGCTTCGACGACAGTGTGACGCGCGACGCCGCCATGAGCGATCCCATTGCGTTCGTCGCCAGCCTGCCGGAGCGTTCGGTGCTGGATGAAGTCCAGCGGGTGCCCACGCTGTTCACGACGCTCAAGGCCGCAGTGGATCGCGAACGCCGGCCGGGCCGCTTCCTTCTCACCGGATCGGCGAATGTGCTGCTCGTGCCTGCGCTGGCCGATTCCCTGGCGGGCCGCATGGAAATCCTGCGGCTGCATCCGCTCGCCCAGTGCGAGTTGGCCGGACGCCGTCCCGGATTCCTCGACGTGTTGTTCACTGCGGCGTTTACGGCCGGCACCCGGACACGTCTGGGTCCGGAGCTGATCGAGCGCATCACGAGGGGAGGATATCCCGCGGCGCTCGTTCGACGCGCGTCACGTCGCCGCGCTCTCTGGTACAGCAACTATATCGAGACGCTCGTGCAACGCGACGTGCGCGATCTCACGCGGATCGGCTCACTCGATGCACTGCCCCGACTCCTCACCCTGGCTGCCGGCCAGACGGCACGACTGCTCAACGTCACCGACCTGGCGACTCCGTTCCAGTTGAGCCGACCGACCATTCGCGATTATGTGACGCTGCTCGAGCGCGTCTTCCTGCTGGAGCAGCTCCCGCCATGGCACAACAACCGGCTGAGCCGTCTCGTGAAGACGCCGAAGCTGCATCTGAGCGACACCGGTGTCGCCTGTGCCCTGCTCGGTCTCGACGCGGCAGCCCTGGCGCAGGATCGCACGACGCTCGGGCAACTGCTCGAGACGTTCGTGCTGCAGGAACTGCGCCGACAGGCGGGCTGGCACGAGGACGACATCCGTTTCCATCATGTGCGCGACAGGGACGGCGTCGAAGTGGACATCGTGCTGGAACGCGGGGCGCGCGCACTGGCTGGTGTGGAGGTCAAGGCAGCCGCCACCGTGACTCCCTCCGACTTCCGCGGACTGCGCAAGCTGCGTGATGCCACGGGTGCGCGCTTCACTGCCGGTGTCGTCCTGTATGATGGCGAAACCACGGCCGGTTTCGGCGACCGGTTGTTTGCCGTGCCCATTCGCGCGCTGTGGGAAACGGTGTGAGCGCGCTCATGCTGGCGACAGCCCCTTACCCCGGCGGCCAGCCCATCGCCCGCCCGCCGAGCACGTGGAGGTGGAGGTGGAAGACCGTCTGCCCGCCGTCGGCGCCGGTGTTGGCGACCACCCGGTAGCCGGACTCGGCGAGCCCCTCCCGCCGGGCGACCTCGGCGGCCAGGGCCAGGAGATGGCCGAGCTCGTCAGGGTCCGTGGCTTCGGCGAGGGAGGCCACGTGCCGGCGGGGGATGACGAGGAGGTGGACCGGGGCCTTGGGAGCGATGTCGCGGAAGGCGACCGCGTGGGGGTTTTCGGCCACGAGGGCGACCGGGATCTCGCCGGCGGCGATGCGGCAGAAGAGGCAGGGGGAGGACATGGGGCAGGAAGGGCGATCAGGGTGGTTGATTTACTCAATACATTGAGTAAAATTACTCAATACACTGAGTAAAACGACAATGACCTATCAACGGCCACAGGCAGACATTCTTCTCGCGCGACTCCGCGAGCCCCGCCGTTTCATCCAGGTGGTGGCCGGCCCGCGGCAGGTCGGGAAGACCACGATGGTTCAGGCCGTGGCCGAAGTGTCCGGGCTGCCCACCCGTTTCGCCAGTGCCGACGAGCCGACGCTGCGCGGCGATGCCTGGCTCAGTCAGCAATGGGACGCTGCCCGGCGCATGGCCGATGACGCGGACGACCATGGTGCCGTGCTGGTGCTCGATGAAGTCCAGAAGATTCCGAACTGGTCGGAGACGGTCAAGCATCTCTGGGATGAAGATACCCGTCGCCGCCGGCCCTTGCGCATCGTGCTGCTGGGATCGGCACCGCTCCTGATCGCGCGCGGTACGTCGGAGAGCCTGGCCGGCCGGTTCGAGCTGCTGCACCTGCCGCACTGGTCCTTCGCCGAGATGCGCGAGGCGTTCGGCTGGTCGCTGGAGCAGTATCTGTTCCACGGCGGCTATCCGGGGGCCGCGCCACTGATCGCCGACCCGGAACGGTGGGGCCGATACATCGTGGACTCCCTCATCGAGACGTCGATCGCCCGGGATGTCCTGCTGCTCTCGCGCGTCGACAAGCCGGCACTGCTCCGTCAACTGTTCGAGCTGGCCTGCAGATATTCCGGCCAGATCCTTTCGTACAACAAGATGCTCGGGCAGTTGCAGGATGCGGGCAATGCCACGACACTTGCCCACTATCTCGATCTGCTCACCGGTGCGGGCATGGTGTGCGGCTTGCAGAAGTACGCCGGCGACGTGGCCAGGCAGCGCGGGTCGAGTCCGAAGCTGCAGGTGTTCAACACGGCCTTGCTGACCGCCACCTCCGGCATGACGCCGGCGATGGCCGGCGAGGATCCGGAGTTCCGGGGGCATCTGCTGGAATCGGCGATCGGCGCACACCTCGTGAACGCGGCGGCCGGCGGCGAGTGCGTGGTGTACTACTGGCGCGACCGGAATCGCGAGGTGGACTTCGTGGTGAAGTCGGGGCGCCGGGTGACGGCCATCGAAGTCAAGAGCGGACGCGCGCCCGCGGTACATGCCGGCACGCAGGCGTTCATCGCGGCGTTCGCGCCAGATCGCACATTGCTGGTGGGCGGGGACGGAATCGACCCGGCGGAGTTTCTGGGACGGCCGGTGAAGGAGTGGGTGGGGGGGTAGCGTATCCTCGAGGAGTATGGAGGATCCTTAGTACGGCAATCGGGCCCCCCTTGAGAGGCCTCGTGGCCAGAAGTATGTTATTAACGAAGTATGCATATTTTGTTAATAACTGGGTTGCTTATTCAAACTCGAGGTAAAGGCGTGCAGCGAGGTGCGACCGGACGATACGAGCTGATCGGAACGGCGGGCGAGCAGGTACGCGCGTTCGTGCCCCATCCGCTGCCCCCGCGGCCGCCTGTCGATCTGTCGGGCGGGAGGCAGCGTCTGCTGGAACAGGCGATCCTCGCCTGTGGGCGTCTCGATGGTCTCTCCTCATTGCTTCCCGCCCCGGATCTTTTTCTCTATGCCTACGTCCGCCGCGAGGCCGTGCTCTCTTCCCAGATCGAGGGTACGCAATCGTCGCTGTCCGACCTGCTGCTGTTCGAACTCGAAGAAGCACCCGGCGTACCGCTGGACGATGTCGTCGAAGTATCCAGCTACGTGGCCGCTCTGGAGCACGGCATGGCGCGGCTTCAAGGCGGGTTTCCGTTGTCGAACCGCCTGCTGCGCGAGATGCACGCGAAGCTTCTGGCGCATGGCCGAGGTGCGGACAAGGCGCCCGGCATGTTCCGTCGTTCGCAGAATTGGCTCGGCGGTACCCGGCCCGGCAATGCGCGCTTCGTACCGCCGCCGCCGATGCACGTCGAGGAGTGCATGGCCGCGCTGGAGCGCTTCATCCACGATAGCTCCATGCCGCTGCCCGCGCTTGTGCAAGCGGCGCTCGCGCACGTGCAGTTCGAGACCATTCACCCGTTCCTCGACGGCAACGGACGTCTGGGGCGCCTGCTGATCGTGCTGATGCTGCAGGAGGCCCGGGTACTGCGGCAGCCCTTGCTGTATCTCAGTCTCTACTTCAAGCAGCACCGCGCGGAATACTATCGCCTGCTCGACACCGTGCGCCGCGACGGCGACTGGGAAGCCTGGCTAGATTTTTTCCTGGAGGGGGTGTTGGAAACCGCGGGCAATGCGGTGGAGATCGCCCATGAGCTGCTCGAGCTCTTCCGACGTGACACCGATCGGATCCGGACATCGGGTCGCAACACCGCGAATACCCTGCGCGTGTTCGACGCCTTGCGTGCACGTCCCCTGGCCACCATCACGGATCTGGCCGCGCGTACGGGGGTGTCCTACCCCACCGCCGCCCGAGCAGTGGACGCCTTGATCGGGCTCGATATCGTGCGCGAACTCACCGGACGGCGGCGTGGGCGGGTGTTCGCCTATGATCGGTATCTTTCGATTCTGAGCGAGGGGACCGAGCCGTTGTGAACTCGGCGGGTCCTGCCTTGTTCGGCGGTGTACGCCTTGCGAGCGCCCGCATTCCTCGCCCGCCTCCCGCGTGCACAGTACCTTTCGATCGCATCACCACCGTCCGCACGTCTCCGTTCACCGTCACCGCGTGTTCCCGTGCCGCTCTGCTCTCCCGCCCTCCGCTCCGCGCTCGTCGCGCTCACCCTCGCGGCGCCGCTGGCCGCCCAGCCCGCGTCCGCGCCCGCACCGGCCCCCGCCCGCCCCACCGGCACGCCCGACGGCGCGATCCGCATCATCGCCGACACGGCGATCCGCTCCACGCATACCGTCACGATCAAGGGGCGCGCCGTTCCGTACCGCGTCACCGTGGGCACGCAGCCGGCGTTCGATGACGCCAACAAGCCGATCGCCTCGCTCTTCTACACGTTCTACGAACGCACCGACGTGGGCAGCGACCGCTCCGCGCGGCCGCTCGTGATCTCCTTCAACGGAGGCCCGGGCTCGGCGTCGGTGTGGATGCACGTCGCGTACACGGGGCCGAAGATGCTGCGCATCGACGCGGAGGGATACCCGGTGCAGCCGTACGGCGTCCAGGACAATCCGCACTCGATCCTCGACGTGGCCGACATCGTATTCGTCGATCCCGTGAACACCGGCTTCTCGCGCATCATCGGCGACGCGAAGCGCGAGGTCTTCTTCGGCGTCAACGAAGACATCACCTATCTCGCGAAGTGGCTCGACGGCTTCGTCACGCGGCAGGGACGCTGGACGTCACCCAAGTACCTGATCGGCGAGAGCTACGGCACCACGCGCGTGGCCGGACTCGCCGGACGCCTGCAGGGCTCGCACTGGATGTATCTCAACGGCGTGATTCTCGTATCGCCCACCGGCCTGGGCCTCGAACGGAGCGGCCCCGTGGCGAGCGCGCTCACGCTCCCCTACTACACCGCCACGGCCTGGTATCACAAGGTGCTGCCGGCCGAGCTGCAGTCGCGCGACCTCGATCAGTTGCTGCCGGAAGTGGAGAAGTTCACCATCGACGAGCTCCTTCCGGCGATGACGCGCGCCGGCTCGCTCGATTCCGCCACACGCCGCGACCTCGCCCGGCGCTACGCGCGCTACTCCGGGCTCAAGGAAGCCGCCGTGGCGCAGTACAACATGGCCGTGCCCACCTCGTTCTTCTGGAAGGAGCTGCTCCGCGACCAGGGACTCACCGTGGGCCGCCTCGACTCGCGCTATCGCGGACTCGATCGCACCGATGCCGGCAGCGCACCCGATTTCGACCCCGCGCTCACGTCGTGGAATCACGCCTTCGCGCCGGCCATCAACCACTACCTGCGCGACCAGCTCGGCTTCCGCACCGATCTCCAGTACTGGCTGTTCGGCCCGGTGAATCCGTGGAACCGGCAGAACGACAACACCGGGCGGCAGCTCCAGCAGGCGATGGCCGAAAACCCGTACCTGCACGTGCTCACGCAGTCGGGGTATTTCGACGGCGGCACGGACTATTTCAACGCGAAGTACAACATGTGGGCCATGGATCCCACGGGCCGCTTCCAGAACCGGATGGAGTTCAAGGGCTATCGCTCGGGACACATGATGTACCTGCGCGCCGAGGATCTCGCGCGGTCCAACGAGGACATCCGGCAGTTCATCGCGAAGTCCACGCCGCAGCCGGGGCAGCCCGCGCGGCGGTAGCCCGTGCACGCCTGATTCACGTGGCAAGTGACCGGGCGCGCATTCCGTACACGGTCCGGCCGCACATTTTTCGCCTGCGAACGTGACGCGCATCACCGAACACGTTCGTTCGCCGGCTCTTCGGTGGAACCCGTGGGTAGAGTACACGTTGCTTCCGACGGGTCGGCGCACGCCGGCCCGTCCGCACCGGGACTCTGCCGGGACCTCCACGACGGACCATGCACCACCGCCTGCTTCGCCGCACGTCCACGTTCATCGCACTCGCCGCCGTTGCCGCGGCCTTCGCGCGGCCGCTCGCGGCCCAGCGCCCCGCCCAGATCAAGGTCAACGCCACCGCGCTCGTGGCGGTCCCCGGCGTGGCCTATGAAATCGGGCTCGGCGACCGGGCGGCCTTCAATCTCGATGCCACCGCCTCGCTCTGGCGCTCGATCGGCGGCGTGCCCTTCCACTACCTGATGGTGCTCCCCGAGCTGCGCTACTACCAGCGCGCCGGGCATGAAGGCTTCTACGGCGGGATCCACGTGGGCGGCTCGATCTACCGCCTGCAGAAGTGGAACTACTGGGGCACGGACAAATATCAGGAAGGATTCAGCCGCCTGGCCGGCATCACCGTGGGGCATGTCGCGCCGATCAGCCCCCGGTGGACGCTCGACGCGTTCATCGGCGGCGGCAACCAGCACGGGTTCTATCGCGGCTACGTCAAGTCCACCGGAGAACGGTACGACGGCGATCCGGGACTCAATCAGAGCAAGGAGTGGCTCCCCTATCGCCTCGGCGTGATGTTCGGCTACCGGCTCCGCTGATGCGGGTCCGGATACGCCGGATGCCGAAGCCGGCCGGGCGCGTTACTATTTGCAGCATCGACGACATCCTTCATTCCGGGACGGCACACCGTGCGCGCTTCGTGGACCTCTCTTCCGCCCAACGCATGACGCTGCGCTCCTTCCTGTTCTTCCTCGCGTTCACATCCACCGCATTCGCCGCCACGGCGTCCGGCGCCCAGCAGCCCACGCCCGCGCAGGCCCAGGCCATGCTGCAGGCGCGGCCGGAGCTCGCCGCGCAGCTTCGTCAGCGGATTCTCACCAGCGGACTCACGCCGGAGCAGGTGCGGGCGCGGCTGCGCGCCGAAGGCTATCCGGAAAACATGCTGGATGCCTATCTGCCCGGCGCCACGACACAGGCGGCCGGCGTCGTGGGCGAGGATCTCTTCACGGCCGTGCGACGGCTCGGTCTCGCGGACGACAGCGAGATCGGCGCGCTCCGGTCCATGGCCGGTCTGCCGCTCCTGTTCGCGGATTCGATACGCCGTGATTCACTGCGCCGCGATTCCCTCGCCGCCGATTCCCTCGATCGCAGCCTGGAGATCTTCGGCCTCGCGCTCTTCCGGAATGCAACCGGGGAATTCCAGCCCACGCTGGACGGACCGGTGGACGCGAACTACCGGCTCGGGCCCGGCGATCAGCTCGTGCTCATCCTCACGGGCCAGGTGGAGCTCGCGCACACGCTCGACGTCACGCGGGAAGGGTTCGTGGTGATCCCGCAGGTGGGACAACTGTCGGTGGCGAACCTCACGATGGGGCAATTCGAGGATCTGCTCTATCAACGATTGCCGCAATCCTATTCGGGGATCCGGCGCGGCGCCGATGCGCCGACGCGATTCTCGGTGAGTGTCGCGCGGCTGCGCGCGATCCAGGTGTACGTCACCGGCGACGTCGTGCGTCCGTCGAGCTACCGCATTTCGAGCGCCGGCACGGCGATGACGGCGCTGTACGCGGCCGGCGGTCCCACCGAGAGCGGCACGCTGCGCGACGTGCGCGTGCGCCGCGGCGGGCGCGAAGTGGCCGTGCTCGACGTGTACGATTACCTCCTGCGCGGCGACAACGCGGGCGACGTACGGCTCGAAAACGGCGACGTGGTGTTCGTGCGTCCGCACGGGCCGCGCGTGCGCATGACCGGCGAAGTGGTCCGGCCGGCCACGTACGAGCTCAAGGCGGGCGAAACCATCCGCGATGCACTCATGGCCGCGGGCGGATTCCGCGCCACCGCGTCCACCCGACGCGTGCAGGTGGAGCGCATTCTGGCGGCGACGGACCGCGCGGGACCGGGACGGGACCGCGTGCTCGTGGACGTGCCCGGCACGGGCGCAACGGCCGACGATTTTCCCGCGTTCGCGATGACCGCGGGCGACGTGGTACACGTGTTTCCCGTGGACGAACGCATCCGCAACCGCATTCTCGTGGACGGACACGTGTGGAATCCCGGCCCGCAGGGATTCACGGCCGGCATGCGGCTCAGCGATGCGCTGCGCGCCGCCGGCGGACTCAAGAGCGACGCATATCTCGGCCAGGTGCAGGTCACGCGGCTCCATGCCGACAGCACGCGGCAGCAGCTCCGCGCGGTGCTGCGCGATACCACGGGCGTCGTGGTGGACGACATCACGCTCGCGGAGGACGACGAGATCCGCGTGTTCTCGCTCACCGAGTTCCGCCCCGACCGGTTCGTGATGATCGGCGGATCGGTACGCAAGGGCGGACGGTTTCCGTGGCGCGACGGCATGACGCTGCGGGACCTGGTGCTGCTCGCGGGCGGGCTTCGGGAAGGCGCCTATCTGAGCGAAGCGGAAGTCGCGCGTCTGCCGCGCGACCGCACGGGAGGCGTGACGGCCACGACCGTGCGCGTTCCGCTGGATTCGAGCTATCTCGGCGACTACGTGCCCGGCCGGCCGTACGCCGGCGCGCCCGGGCTCGCCTCGCCTGCTACGGGCACCGCGCCGGAAGTGCGCCTCGAGCCGTACGACAACGTGCTGATCATGGAGCAGCCCGACTGGCAGCTCCAGCGCACGGTGACGCTCACCGGTGAAGTGCGGTTCCCGGGGCGGTATGCGCTCACGTCCAAGTCCCAGCGCATCACCGATCTGATCGAACACGCCGGCGGGCTCACCGTGGAGGCGGACGCGCGGGCCGCGTACTTCTCGCGCGTGCGCGCGTCCACGTCGTACGCCGCCGATACCCTCTCGGAAAAGATCCGCACGCGCATCGGCGTGGATCTCGCGCGCGCGATCTCGCGTCCGCGCGGCCCCGAGAATCTCACGCTCGTGGACGACGACTCCCTGCACATCCCGTTCCGCCGGACCACGGTGGAGATCCAGGGCGCGGTGAACGCGCCTACGGCGATCACGCTCGACGAAGGGAAGCCGCTCCAGCACTACGTGCGCGCGGCAGGCGGCGCGTCGGTAACCGGCGACGGCAGGAAGGCATACGTGATCCAGCCCAACGGCAAGATCGAATCACGGCGGCGTGTGCTGCTCCTCTTCGCGAACGATCCGGAACCGCAGGCAGGCGCGACGGTGATCGTGCCGGAGCGGTCGCCCGACGACCGGCGCAGTGAACGGCTGGCCATGGTGTCGATCATCGCGCAGACCATCGCGAGCCTGGCGGCCGTGGTGGCGATCGTGCGGTAGTCATCTTTCATGTCGACCATCTGCTACATCGCCCAGGGGTTCCCGAATCCGCGCGGTATCCGATGGCAGCAGCTGCTGCGTGAGGAAGAGATCGCCCATACGATCGTGTTCGGCGTCTCGCAGTTCACCGAACTCGGTGTGACCGGTCGTGATGCCGTGAAAGTGCCGCGGCTGCGTCCGGCGGCCACGGCGGCTTTCTGCGACCTCTCACGCCCGTTGGCAACCCGGACGCCCCTCGACGACATCCGCATCGTCTGGGCTCGCGACATTCTCGCGGGCATGTCCGGGTATCGCCTGGCGAAGCGCCTCGGCGCAGCCTTCATCCTCGATATCTGCGACGCCTACCCCGAAGTCATGCGGCTGATGGCTGACCGGCGGCGCTGGTGGCTCCCCCTCGCGGCACGTGCAGCCGATCGTTTCGAGCACCATCTCGTGCGCCACGCAGATCTCGTGCTGACCACGTGCCCGGAATCGATCACCCATCTCGTGGGCAAGCATCGACTGTCCGACGCCCATCGCACGCGCATGCTCAGTGTGGAGAATGTCCCGCTCGAACCCGACCTCCGGCCAGTACGCCGGATGCGCTCCGAAGCCGGCCTGCCGATCGTGTTCGGGTACGTGGGCAGTTACGATCGCAAGGTGCGCGATCTCGTGACCGTCATACGCGGTGCGGAGCACTTCCGCATGGCCCATGGTCGGGACTGGCGCCTCCGCATCGCGACCTTCGATCGGCAGGTGGTGGAAGCAGACCTGTCGGCAGCCGGCCTCGTCGCCGACCCCCGCGTGGAGTTCGTGAAGCCGATGCCTCGATCGGAGATTCCGTCGTTCTACGACACGTGCGACGTGGGGCTCGTTCCACACGGTACCGGCCCGGTGCTCGAGACGACGATCTCGAACAAGCTCTTCGAATACGTCGCGGCTGGACTTCCGGTCCTTGCCAGCGCGAACGCCCCCAATGTGCGCGTGCTCGGTACGGTGGGCGGCGGGGTATGTCATGCGCCCGCGTCACCGCACGATTTCGCCCGACACCTCGGGACACTCCTGGCGAACGCGTGGAAGCCACGCGACGATGCCGCCTGGCACGAGATGTTCTCCTGGCAAGCCCAGTCGGCGCCGCTGCGCACGGCACTCCATACGCTCCTGGCCCGACGCCGGTCCTAGAACGACTCCGTCACATGTTGCTCGTGCAGCATCGATTCCGCGCGAAGAACGCATCGGGCGGATCGCACCATATGTCCGATGTCGTCGCCTGGACCATCGGCGATGATGCGCGAAGCGATGGCCCGGTACATCCGTCCGTACGGATCGACGCGCAGCTGGGAGGCCTTCCGGATCACACGCTGTTCCGATTCGGCAAGGTACGTCGTGCTGTTTCTGATGCGGATCGTCCTCGATCCGGCCCGCAGATCGACGTAGTCCTGAAGCCCGATGCGCGCGCTCCCCTGATCCGTGAGGAGCATTGAAAAGGTCGCGTCGTTCTCCAGCTCGATCCATGTGTGCACGTCTCCCGATCGGGCACGCCGTACGTGCAGCGATCGGACGTCCACCCCGTGATTGAGCCAGAGGAATTGATCGATCCAGTGACAGCCGTTGGACAGCAGACGCGTCCCCGACGCAGGCCATCGGTACCAGTGCCAGGTGGGCAGCGGAACCTCGAAGACGACACAGGCATACGAGATCGGCTCGCCACGCGCGCCCCCGAGGTCCTCGGTGGCGAACTCCGTGAACCGGTCGTACCGCCGCTGAAAGCATACGGCGAACCGGCCACTCGCTTCCGTGATCGCCGATTCGAGCGCGCCGAGCTGTGCCTCGGTGGTCGCGATCGGCTTTTCGATGATTGCCCACCGGCCGGCGCGCAGCACCTCGGCCGCGAGAGGCGCGTGCGTATGGTGATAGCCCGCAATGAGCACCGCATCGACCGGCGCGGTCGCCATGTCCGGCCCGTCGCCGCAGTGCAGCGCCCAGGGAGTCGACCCGGTTGGCAGCACCATCGGATCGAGATCGTACACATCGGTCAGTGCGAGACGCCGCCGCAACTCGGGCAGGGCGACCCCCTTCACGTAGTTGCCATAGCCGACGACGGCGAGCGTCTTCCGTCCCGATGGCACGGACGCCGTGCCGGCGCGTGACCCGCGGACCGGTGTCTCCGCGCCATGTACCTCGACGTCGTGCGACGAGGATGTCTTTCCCGGCACACCGATGCGCTCCCGGAGCCAAGGGACGAGGTCCGTCAACCAGCGCGCGATGGCGTCGCCCGGCGGCACCCCCGATTCATGCTGCCATCCCGTCCACTCCATCCATACACGCCCCGGCGGTTCATGCACACTGTCCGGCACGGCCTGCGTGGCCGGGAACGGCGGCGTATCGGCCGGAAGCGCAGCGCAGAACGCCGACGGCAGGACGAGACGCTCGATCCATCTCGGATGTGACGGCGCGAAGAACAGCACCTGCGTTCCCGGTGCGATCGTCGCCTCGTCGGCGCCCTCCAGTACGGTGCCCACCCCCACCGAGACGAATCGGGAGTTCCGTACGCGCTCCGAGCGACGCGAGCGGATCTTCTGCAGCAGGGATCGCACACCCACTTCCTTCCAGTACGCAAGCAGAAGTGCCAGCGATGCCTTCGGCGCAAAGAACTGGTCGTCGATCCGGTAGATATTGACCATCGCCCGCACCGTGACTCGTACGGAGTCCGGCACCATGGCATAGTCGAGAAACCCGTCCCGTACCGTCCGTCCGTCGTGGGCTCGCATCAGTCGTGCTCCAGCATCACGTCAGAACAGCAGGCGCCATGGCCGCAGGAGATCCGCGATCGTCTCCTGGACGAGCCGGGCGCGTAACGGCGCCGGCTCCTGTACCGCCCGGGGTGTCGGAAACACCAGCGCACGCGTCAGCACCACGGCAACCATGACTCCGATCGACAGGAACAGCGCGATGAACAGCCTTTCCCCGAGTCGACGACTCTCCGGACGGGCCGGCATGCGCGGCGCGTCCACGATCGAGATGACGGGCGTGTCCCGCACTTCCTCGATACGCGCCTGCTCGAACGCCTGATTGAGCTGCAGCACGTTCTGCGTAGCTACGGTGACCGTGCGCGTCAGGCGTTCGTGCTCCAGCATGAGTTCCGGGGATTGCAGGTACGTCCGGTTGGCCCGCAGGAAGGCCTGCACCCGATCCTCCGCCGCCCGGAGCTCCATCGTCGAGGCGGCCAGGCGGGCCTCGACGAACTGCCGCTCCGACGCGGCCCGCGACTGATGTCGCTCTCCGAGATATGCGGCCACCTCGCCGAGCAACCCGTGCGCGAGCGCCGTCGAGAGCAGGGGAGAACGTGTTCGCACCGCGAACGACGTTACGCCCGATCTGGTGTCGAACTGTACGGTCAGGACATCGCGGCGCAACGTCTCGACGGTCCGCTCCACAGCCCGGGCTTCGGTCTCTTCATCGGCGTGCAGCGCCTGCCACAACGGGACACTGTCCTTCGACGCGTCACCGGCCAGCGGAAAGGATGTCGCGGCGATACTCGCCAGTACCGTTTCACTCCGCAGAAGCTGCTCGAAGAACCGCGGGGCGTATCCGCCGGACGAACCGGACAGCTGGATGCCGAACTGCGAGGCGATACCCGGCAGCCCCCCCAGCGATTCGGCGGCGCGTCCGGTCGGGACGAAAGAGCCCGACGCCGTCCACTGCCGCGGCAGCAGCAGCAGGACGACCACGACCACGACACAGACCGACGCTACGATGCGTGCGATTGTCTTCCGGGCGAGCAGCACCGATGACACGGGATCGACCATGCTATGCCTCCGTTGTCCCATGATCCGTGACGACGGACCGGGTCACCATGACCGGTCCGGTTTCCTTGTCCCGTCCTCCGACGATCTCCCCGCGAGCGCGAGTTCCGGACGTGACCGCCCGTTGGCGTCCGGCGAAGGTCGTACCGATCAGGAACAATACCACGGCACCGGCCAGGACGCCGGCCACGAGAGAACGCGTCAGCATCGCGCCTGCCCAGAGCACCGCCGCCGTCAGCAGATATCCGAGGGATTCCATGATCGGCCAGCGCGACAGTTTCAGGATGTTTGCGTGGCTCATGGCGAAGAACAGCAGTACGAGGGAAAGGGAGAGACCGGTGAACACGCTTCTGAAGGCCGCATCATCGACCCCGAAGATGATGGCTACGACCGGGCTCGACACGACGATCCCGCCGGCGAGCAGTATCGCCAGCGCGGCGCCTTCCACAAGCAGTCGCCGATGCACGGCCGATATGCCTCCCGAACGGGCGAGTACCGCCGCGCGGATCCAGACGACGTTGAAGGACATACCCACGAGTGTGCCCGCCATGAATGCGATTCCGGCGTACCCCGCGACCTCTCCCGCCAACAGGTGCGTCGCGAGCCCGCGCGGTATCGTGACGAGCAATGCGCAGGCCGACGCCGCCAGCGAGAATGGCACGGCGCGACGCCCCAGCGCGATGACGGCTCCCGGATTCCACGCCGTACGCAGGTGAGTGAATCCCTCCTTCCACGGCAGGCCGATCACCCCCTGTGACACGGCGCCGCAGAGAATCATGCGGCCCGGCGTCCACCCGAGCACGCCTGCAACGGCGACTCCTGCGAGAAAGACGATCAGCCGGACGGCACTCCACCCCAGCAGGATCCGCGCCGCTCGACGTGGTGAGCCGGCCATGAGCTGAAAACCGTTCTTCAGATCGGCGAGACTGTCGCTGAGCTTGAGCAGGCAGACGGCAACGGCGATGCTGGCGGACGTTCCCATCGCGATCGAGGCGCCGATGGCAACAATGGCCGCCGCAAGGCTGCCCAGCAGGCGGTTCTGCCAGAACGCGGTCGCGGCGAAGTCGACGATGCCGTGTATGGCGAGGAACGGACGCAGCCCGAACGACAGCGCCGTGAACAGCGTGGCCGAAACGCCGGCGGCCAGCGCCAGCTCGGACACGAGGGCCACGCCTCCAAGGCGGGCCAGCATCACCGACGCGAGCAGAGTCGGCGCGCCGAACAGCACCTGCGCCAGGACGCCTTCGCCCTGCTCGCCGAGTCGACCACCGAGATCGCGGATCACTCGTGTGTCGTCTCCGTCATCGACAGCCACCCCACGGTTGCCAGCAACACCAACCCTCCGTTCAGCAGGAAGAGAAACGGCGAATACCACGTAAACGACAGCGGAAACAGCACCAGCCGCAGTGAGCGGCCAAGCGCGACGCTCCGTTCCAGCAGCACGCGTTCGCACCACGCGAGCACGACGAGGAACAGCGCCGGTGCTAGCACGACGCCCACGCCGCCCCATGCGAGATAGATATCGGCAGGCAGTCCCAGCGGAGCGTTGCCCTCCTCCGAGCCGCCGAGAAGCTGATGCAACTCGCCGGACAGTCCGCGTTGCACGCCCGGCAACATGGACGACAGGTCGGCCATCCAGCTCGCGCCGTGCGTCGGCGCCCACTGACTCCAGACCGCGTATCCGTTCAGATTTTCCCCGGGAACCGTGGTGACCATGCGGTCGATGAGGTTCGTCATGCCGGTGACGATCAGTTCGCCGGTCCCTTGGTCGATATCGGCACGGCCCAGAATGACCGTGACCGCCAGAAACGCGGCAAAACCGCCAGTACCGAACAGGGTCAGCACGACGAGGCGCGCTCCGCGGCGTACACGAACCCGCAGGAACACGCCGACTCCGAGGGCGAAGAGATACACGAGCACGGCGAACCGCTGACCGCTCAGCAGCGCCGCGCCGAGTCCGCTCGCGCCGAGTCCGGCCACCACAAGCGTGCCCCAGCGCCGTGTCCGGGGGATGAGCAGCACGAGTGCCGCCGGCAGCAGCACTTCCCGGAACTGCTTGACGTAGCCCGGTGCAAGATATCCCTCACGGCCGGACGTGATCGCCTTTCGCAGCTCGAGCGCCGACTCGTCACCGGCGAACACGCTGAACAGCATGAGGGCGAGTTCGTCGTTGCGCACGACGGCACCGATGAACAGCAGACAGACGCCGGCGGATACCACGCCGACGATCCAGGTGATGGTTCGCTCAATACGGGGAGGCTCACCGGACGCGGGCGGGCGGATCTGGTCAGTGTGCAGCAACAGGAGGACGGTCACGAGCATCGAGGCCAGACTCAGAGCCGCGAGGATCGCAAGATGTCGGGCTGCGTGTCCGCCGTCGCGCACGTGGATGACGAGCGAACCGACGAGATAGATGACGGCCCAGACAGCCGGCATTTCGTGAAGGGACGGTCCGCTTCCTGGCCTGACACGAGCGCGCGCCACCAGGTAAAGCCCCATCAGCACGACGCACAGCAGGACCAGGAAATGGATGATCACGCGCGGCGTCCGGGCTGATCCGCCAGTGTGGTCCGGATACGGGCCTCCGCCGCGTCGGAGATCCGGACCGTGACGACCGTCGAGGGGGCACTACCGCCGTACAGTTCGGCCACACGGTCCTTCTGGAGCGTCATGGCTGCGGACAGTCCGTCGGTATCGACGTGCAGCAAGAACCCGTGCGGATGATCCACATGCTCCAGGCTGAGGGTAGTCGACGCGGTGTGCACGGCCTGCCAGCCGGGGGCCAGATGCCAGATCAGCGTCATCGGCACGGGCCGGCTCGTCATCACGAGGTCCTCCACGTCGAGCAGCAACGGCTCATATCGATCCATCGTAGTCGGTATCCGGAGTCTGCGTGTGTGATGTACATCACCACCGACAGGATCCGTCCACTCACATACGACGGTCAGGTCGTGCCTGTACGAGTCGGACGTGACCGCGACGTGCCTGGGGACTGGCGCATCCCGCACCACCACCGAGATCGAGCCCGCTTCGCTCCGGAACCGATCGCGCTCGGCGATCAGTACCAGATTGTGCCCGGCGCTCGAGAGATCGGCATGTCGATCGGCACGGTTCCGCGTATACGACCGGCACCCCCGGTCGACCAGCAGTTCGCGACCGTCGATGCAGACCCAAGGTGATCCGTTGTCGTCGTGATCGTGCGCCGCTCGGCCGGCCAGTCCATGCGCGCCCGCCCGCACGATGACCGTGCTCCGCTCCGTACGCGCAATCACGAATGGGCCGACGCGATCGACCGTATCGACACGCGGTATCGACATCGCCAGACCGGAGTGGGTCGCAAGATCTGCCGCGACACCGGCCACGGCCGCCGCGAGCGGCGGTGCGCCGGGGGTCACGCCCACGAGTTCCCGCAGATAGGTGAGCGAGCGATCAGACGCACGAAGCGCGACCACCTGCCCGCTGTCGGAGTCCCCAATCACAGGCAGAAGCCCGTTCGACTGGACGAGCCGGCACAGAGCATTCCCCGCACGCGTCAGGGTCGCCCGCAGATCGGCCGTCGGCACCGTCCCGTCCCGCTCGGCGGCTGCGACACACCAGACGAGTGCCTCCACGCAGAGCCGGTGGTACATGGGCGTATGCTCGATATGAAGGCCATCGGGCTCGAACTGGGCCAGGATCTCCCGCTGCCGCCCGGCGAACGTTTTCCGGAATGCGTCCGGGCGCCCGAGTACGACAGCCTCGAGGAACATGACACCGCAGAGGCAGAAGAGATAATGATTGCCGGCAATATCGCTCGTCTCAGGAAATCGGACCAGATACCGATGGTGCGCGTGCAGGACGCGAAAGAGCATGGCCCGATCATCAGCGTCCAGCACGGGGTGGAGCATCATCGCGGCGAGGCCCAGATTGATTGCACGAATCGCGACTTCCATGCCCACGGTCCAATGCACACCGAACCCCGGCGGGTTTGCCTGCCACCAGTCCAGGAGCCGGGTCACGAACCCGGACGTGGCCCGGTGCCGG
Source organism: uncultured Gemmatimonas sp. (assembly GCA_964621045.1). GTDB lineage: Bacteria > Gemmatimonadota > Gemmatimonadetes > Gemmatimonadales > Gemmatimonadaceae > JAABRT01. Next base: position 25,814 of record CAZUKU010000027.1, on the reverse strand, counting down.
AACCCCGGCTCCGGATGCGCGGTAACACACATCGCCAGGACCACCGCCCATTGGAAGCGGCTGATTTCCCACGACGCCTTGACATCGGCGTCTTCCCCATGCGTGATGAAGTTGATCCTCGTGAAGTATGACCGTGGCCACAGATGACCGGAGAGCGGATCGCGGGACCATCCCGTCCCCGACGGAATTGGAAGCGTCCCCAGCCCCACGAAGGGAAACGCACCGCGCTCCATGATCATGGCCCCCGCCTCGCGCAGGCGCCGCGCTGCGGACTCGTCAGCGTGCATCGAGGCCCTGACCGAAGCGGTCAGCGCCTCGCCGACCGCTTCGAAGCATGCCCCCGGTGTGACGACCCGCGACCGGAACGGATGCATACGGGCCAGTCGGTAGCCTGCCCACGCCAACTCCTTCCGCAGTTCGAGCGCGATCCGTTCCACCAGAAACCGTGGTGAGACCTCGAGCATCCGGCGACTGATGTGTGCAAGACGTTGGGTGCGATCTGGACTCATGGCGACAGGAGCAGTGATTTACGATAGGTTTCCTCGAACTTCACACTACACTCGCGACGATGTTCCTCAAGTGAAAGTCCTTCTTCAACGCCTGGATTCCGGCACCGCCGAACTCGCGGACGTCCCCGTCCCCTCCGTGAGTGGCCCAATGGTGCTCGTCGAGTCCCGCTGCACGGTCGTCTCCGCTGGTACGGAGCGCTCGCTCGTCGAGTTCGGACGCGCCTCCCTCCTCGACAAGGTCCGCCGCCAGCCCGACAAGGTACGCCAGGTGCTCGACAAGGCCCGCACCGACGGCATCGGTCCCACGCTCGAAGCCGTGCGCAGCAAGCTCGCGGCTCCCGTCGCGCTCGGCTACTGCCACGCGGGCGTGGTGGTGGAAACCGGATCCGCCGCGTCGCCGTTCGCGCCCGGCGAGCGCGTGGTCACCAACGGCAATCACGCCGAATACGTCACCGTGCCCTACACGCTTGCGGCGAAGATCCCGGATGCCGTGAGCTTCGAGGCCGCCGCCTTCACGCCGCTCGCCGCGATCGGCCTGCAAGGCATTCGCCTCGCCGCGCCCACGCTCGGTGAAACCGTCGTGGTATACGGATTGGGCCTGATCGGCCTCCTCACGGTGCAACTGCTGCGCGCGAACGGCTGCCGCGTGATCGGCATCGATACGAACGCGGCCCGGCTCGCGCTCGCCGAGCGGTTCGGCGCCACCGCGCTCGATGGTTCGGCGGGCGATGTCGTGGCCCGCGTGCACGCGCTCACCGGCGGCACGGGTGCGGACGCGGTGCTCCTCACGCTCTCGTCCCCCTCGAACGATCCCGTGCACAACGCCGCCGGCATGTCGCGCAAGCGGGGCCGTATCGTGCTCGTGGGCGTGACCGGACTCGAGCTCCGCCGCGACGACTTCTATCACAAGGAGCTCTCGTTCGCCGTGTCATGCAGCTACGGCCCGGGACGGTACGATCCCGTATACGAAGATCGGGCGCTGGATTATCCACTCCCCTTCGTGCGCTGGACCGAGCAGCGCAACTTCGAGGCGGTGCTCCAGCTCATGGCTGACGGCAGTCTCGATCCGCTGCCGCTCGTCTCCCACCGCTTCGCCTTCCCCGATGCGCCGAAGGCGTACGACCTGATCACGTCCACCGAGCCGTCGCTCGGCATCGTGCTCCAGTACGAGGGCCGCGACGGCGCGCCGATCGCCGCCGCCGATCGCGTGCGTACGGTCAACCCGTCGCCCGGTGCCTCGTCGCCGTTTTCTGTGGGCGTCATCGGCGCCGGCAATTTCGGCACACGCGTGCTCATTCCTGCCGTTGCCGCCGCGGGAGGCCGGCTACGTGTCGTGGCCAGCGGACGCGGCACCAGCGCGGCCGTCGCGGCCGGACGCCTCGGCTTCGAGCAGGCCGCCACCGACACCGACGCCATCTTCGGCGACCCCGAGGTGGACACGGTGGTCGTGCTCACACGACACGATTCGCACGCCCGCTACGCCACGCGCGCGCTCGAACACGGCAAGCACGTGTTCGTGGAGAAGCCGCTCGCGCTCACCGAACCCGAGCTCGACGCGATCATCGCCGCGGCCGCGAAGTCGGACCGCATCGTGACGGCCGGCTTCAACCGCCGGTTCGCGCCGCTCGCCCGCACGCTGCACGCCGACCTCGCAGAGCGTGCCGGTCCCGCGTCGCTCATCCTCACGGTGAACGCCGGACACATCCCGCGCGATCACTGGACGCAGGATCCCGTGACCGGCGGCGGCCGCATCGTGGGCGAGGCGTGCCACTTCCTCGATCTCGCCCGGTTTCTCGTGGGCGCGCCGATCACGGGCGCGCACGCCGTCGCGGCTGCCGACCGCGCCGGACGGGCGATCGACGACATCGCGCACCTCACGATGCAGTTCGCCGACGGATCGACCGCCGTGGTGCACTACCTCGCGAACGGCAGCCCCGCATTTCCCAAGGAACGCATCGAGGCGTTCGCCGACGGACGCGCGTGGCGGATCGACAACTGGCGCCGCCTCGAAGCCTGGGGCGGCGGAACCAAGACCGGCGGCACCTTCGCGAAGCAGGACAAGGGACATCGCGCCGAACTCGAGGCATTCGCCGCCGCCGTGCGCACCGGCGGCCCGACGCCCATTCCGTACGACGAACTGTTCGAGGTGTCCCGCTGGGCCATCCGCCTCGCCGACGCCGCGCGCACCCGCGCTCCGGCGTGACGTCGCCGTTCGCGCGAGCCCGCCTGATCGCCCACACGGCGCGCCATCTGCGCGCGCGCCAGGTGGCGCATCGCGTGCGACACGCGCTCCGCTCCGCGCCTGCGCCACGCGCCGCGGCAACGCCATGGCATGCGCTCCGCGGCACGCAGGTGCTCGACGTGCTCGCGCGCCTCGGGCCGGTGGATGCGCCGCATCACGCCGAGGCCGCCGCGGACGCCTGGTGCGCGAACCGCGCCGGCTGGCTCGGGCTCGATGTGCTGTGGTCCGGTGACTGGCGCATGACCGGTCCGTCGCCGCTCTGGCGGTATCACCTGCATTATCACGACCAGCTCGCCGATCTCGCCTGGCGGGCCCGGCGGTCGCGCGATGGCACGCACGTGGAGCGTCTGCGCGGCGACCTGCTCGGCTGGCAGCATGCGTGGGCCGGCGGCGGACGCCCCGCCTGGGATGCGTATCCGGTGAGCGTGCGGCTCGTGAACTGGCTCCGCATCCTCGCATGGGCCGGCGACCTGCTCGATGCGGAGACGCGTACCACCCTGCAGGACGGCATTGCCGTGCACACGGCGCACCTCCGGCGCGTGCTCGAATGGCACATCGACGGCAATCATCTCCTGCGCAACACCTGGGCACTCGTCCTCGGCTCCGCGGTGCTCGACGATCTCGAAGCGCTGCACGCAGCCCGCGCGCTCTTCGAACGCATCTTCGCGGAGCAGGTCCCCGCCGACGGCTGGCACGAGGAACGCTCCCCGATGTATCACGCGCGTGCGCTCCGTGACGCGATCGAAGTTGCCACGTGTCTTCGCGCGGTCGGACGGCCGCTCGGTGACGCCGGCGCCGACCGCATCACGCGCATGGCCGATGCGCTGCCGTGGATGCAGCGCGGTGACGGCTCCCTGTGGCAGCTCAACGACACGGCCACCGACCACGGCGTGGATCTCGCGCCGCTCCTGACACGCGCCGGCACGTCCGAATCGCCCTCGTCCGGCGTCCGCTTCTTTGGCGATGCCCGCGCCTTCGTGCTCATCGATCCGGACGGCGATCGTCTCCGCGTCGACCTCGGCGCTCCCGCGCCTCCGCATCAGCCGGGTCATGCGCACGCGGGCGCGCTGGGGTTCGAGATGGACATCGCCGGCGTGCCGTTCATCCGCGACAGCGGCTGCTCCGGATACGACGGTGACCCCTGGCGCGACTATCTGCGCGGCACCGCCGCGCACAGCACGATCATGATCGACGGCCTGTCGCAGAGCGAGCTCTGGGCCGTGTTCCGCATGGCACGCCGCGCCGAGGTGAACGACGTCACCTGGTCGGGAACGCCCGCGGACGCTACCTGCTCGGCCACCTGCCGCCCGTATCACGCGCGGGACATCACGCATCGCCGGACGTTCACCCGCACTGGGCGCACGGTCATCATCACCGATGAAGTCACGGGAGCCACGGGACGCCGCGTGGACGGGTTCCTGCACTTCGATCCGGCCTGGCAGGCAGAACGCACGGGGGAACGCGTGATCACGCTCCGCCATGCACGCGCCACGGTCACGATCACCGTGGAAGGGCCGGCGGAATGTTCGCTCCATCACGGGGAGCAGGCGCCGCGACTCGGCTGGTGCGCGCGCGGGTTCAGCGACGTGGTGCCCTGCTGGACGCTCCGGCTGCACGAGGCAAGCTACACCGATCGCCCGTGGCGTCTCGTCATCACCCCGGGCTGACCATGCACATCGCGATCCTCGTGCAGGATTTTCCGCCCGAGACGGGCGCAGGTCCGGCCCGCATCACCGAGCTTGCCGCGGAGTGGATCGCCGCCGGTCACGACGTGTCGGTGATCACGGCCTTCCCCAATCGCCGGCTCCCCGGCCAGCGCGACGGCATCGTGCCGCCGCCGTACCGGGGGCGGCTCGTGATGCGCGAGGAGCGGGACGGCATTCAGGTGTACCGCTCGTGGCTCTACACCAGCCCGGAGCGCGGTTTCGCGCGCACGCTGGTGAACAACCTCACGTTCGCGGCCACATCGCTCGCGCACGCGCTCGTGCGCCTGCCGCGCCCCGACGTGCTCATCGCCAGCGGGCCGCCGTACTTCCCGCAGTTCTCGGGCGCGATCACGGCCCTGCTCCGCCGTGTGCCGCTCGTGCTCGAGATCCGCGATCTCTGGCCCGACTACGTCGCCGAGATGGGGATGATCAGGCAGCGCCGGCTGATCGACGCGATGTTCGCGAGCGAGCGGTGGCTGCTCCGGCGGGCGAAGGCGGTCACGGTGGTGACGGAGTCGTTCCGGCAGCGGCTCGTGCAGAAGGGCGTGCCGGCCGACATCATCGGCGTGGTGCCGAACGGCGTGGACACGGCCCGCTACTATCCGTCGCCCGAACGGCTCGCGCTCTCCGGGCTTACGCATGAGCCCGGCACACCGCTCATCGGGTATCTGGGAACGTTCGGCGCGGGCCAGGGGCTCGACGCGGTGGTGGACGCGGCCCGTCTGCTGCACGCGGACGGCGTGCGCGCGCACGTCGCGCTCGTGGGCGACGGTCCCGGACGCGCGGCCCTCGAAGCCGATCTCGCGAACCGTCCGGTGAGCAACGTCACACTGCACGCGCCGATTCCGCGGGACGATACGCGGGCCTTCTACAATGCCTGCGACGTGGTGCTCGTGCCGCACGCCGCGCTGCCGGTGCTCGGCGACACGGTGCCGTCGAAGATCTTCGAGGTGATGGCCTGCTCGCGCCCGCTCGTGGCCGCGCTCCGCGGCGAAGGGGCGCGCATCGTGGAGCAGTCGGGAGGCGGGCTCCTCGCCGAGCCCGGCAATGCCGCGTCGATCGCGGACGGCGTGAAGCGCGCGCTCGCGATGCCGGCCGACCGGCAGGCGACGATGGGCGAAGCCGGGCGCGCCTTCGTGCTCGCGCACTACGACCGCCGCGCACTCGCCGCGCGCTATCTGCAGACATTGCAGCAGATGACGCTGCGTCAGGCGTGACGCAGCGCACAGGAATGCCGTGTGTCCCACGGCACATCCCTGCAATACACGCGACTTCGCACGCATGACCAGTCCGGTTCGCGACGTACGTCACACGTCGCGTCATGCGTGCAATCAGTCATCGCACGATGCGATTTTCGCTCGCAAATGCGGAACCGGACGAGGCATGCCGCGGTAGAGAGGGCTGTCACCGTTGCGATGGGTGCAGCACAACGTGAACGAGTCACGACAATGGTCTGATTCGTCACCACGTGATCGCCGGCACAGCTTCGCGATGTTGCACGAACCATACTACGAACAGATCGGCACGGGCCATTCCGGCATCGCCGCGATGCGGATCATGCGCATGCGGCGCTTCGAAATCACGATTCACCCCCGTCCAATCCGACTCGGCCTGTGCTCGCACCGTACGCGTCCACCCTGCTGATCAGCACTCTCGGGTGCCTCGCGCTCATCCCGCTCGTGATTCGAGTGGCGACGCGCTACGGCATCCTCGACGTGCCGAACGAGGAACGCCGGGTACACCGCCATCCCGTCCCCCGGCTCGGCGGCATCGCGATCTTCCTCTCCGCGATCGTCGGAGCCTCGGCTTGGTATCTCTGGCAGCCGGCTGGCGCAACCGCGGGTCCGCCGCTCGGCGCGATCTTCCCGGGGTTCGTGGTCGGGGTCACGATCATCTTCCTCACCGGACTCGTGGATGATCTGCGCGGCGTGCGCGCCCGCACGAAGCTCATCGCACAGACGCTCGCCGCCGCCGCCGTGCTCTACGCCGGCCTCCGCATCGACGGGCTTTCCATCGCGCCCGGCGCCGTGGCGCTGCCCATCCCCGAGCTCATCGGCCTCGCGCTGCTGACGCTCTGGATCGTGGGCATCACCAACGCATTCAATCTCATCGACGGGATCGACGGGCTCGCCGGCCACTTCGCGCTCATCGGCCTGCTCGCCTGCATCACCACCGACCTGGTGCTGCACGGCCAGCGGCCGCTCGCCCTCTCCGTCGCGCTCATCGGCGCCGTGGTCGCGTTCCTGCACTTCAATCGCAATCCCGCCCGCATCTTCCTCGGCGATTCGGGCTCGATGGTGCTCGGCTTCTATCTCGCCGTGCGTCTCGTGGTCGCCGCCACCGACGAGCAGGGCACGCTGTATGCCCTCGTGCCGCTCACCGCGCTCGCGTTCCCCATCGCCGATACGGCCGTGGCGATCGCGCGGCGCTGGCTGCGCGGCCATCCGTTCAGCCGCGCCGACGGCCGGCACATCCATCATCAGCTCCTCGCGCTCGGCTTCCCCGTGCGGCGCACCGTGGAAACGCTCAGCGTCATCTTCGCCGGCGTGGCCGCGCTCGGCATCGCGATCACGTTCGCGCCCGCGCGGCTCACCGTCGCGATGCTCCTCCTGGGCGCCGTGGCCGTGGGATGCGTGGGCGTGTACGGACTGCGCTATCTGCGCTATGCCGAGTTCACGGAGCTGGTCGCGTCCATCGGGTCGGTGATCCGGCACAGCCGCGCGGTCGTGCAGGACAAGCTGCGCGCTGGCGAGGCCGCGAGCGAGATCGCGCAGGCCCTGTCGCTCGACGACGTGCGCGCCTGTCTCGCCCGCTTCTCGGGCAGCTCGCGCATCCTCGACATCGAGGTCGTGGAGCTCAAGCCGGGCATGCACGCGCACGGGCCGCCGAGCCAGCAACTGTCGCCGTACGACGCGCTGCCGCTCCGGCTCGACTACCCGTTCGCGTTCCGCGGACCGGCGGGGGTACGCGAGTTCGCGCTGCGCATCTGGAGCGAACGGCCGGCTGCCGGCGCGCACCCCACGGCCGAGCGGGTGGCCGCCCGGGTTGCGCCCGCGGTGGAACAGTGGTTCAGTATACACGCCGCCGAGATCGCCGCCCTGCTCGCCAAGACCGGCGCGGCGGTCGAGTCGAAGGCGGCGGCCACGTCGGGCATCCGCATCCGGACGCGCTCTTCGGCCTGACGTTCCCTTCGCGTCCGTTCACGCCGCTTCGGAGCCTCCGCCATGTACCCGATCCGAGTTCTCGTCGCCGCGGCCGCTGCCGCGATGGTCAGCCCCTCCTTCGTGAACACGCCATCGCAGGCGATGAGCTTCTTCATCACGAGCGTGGGGTCCGGGGACGGCGCCAATCTCGGCGGACTCGAGGCGGCGGACGGGCACTGCCAGCGCCTCGCGGAGGAAGCCGGCGTCACGGGACGGACGTGGCGCGCCTATCTCGGCCGGCAGGCGAAGGACGGAGCGCCGGCGGTCAACGCCCGGGATCGCATCGGCACGGGGCCGTGGGTCAACGCCAAGGGCGTCGTGGTGGCGACGAGCGTGGACGACCTGCACAGCGACAACAACAAGCTGGGCAAGGAGAACAGCCTCACCGAGCGCGGCGCGGTGGTGAACGGGCGCGGGGATACGCCGAATACGCACGACATCCTCACCGGCGTGCGCCCCGACGGCACGGTGCCGGTGGACACGGCCGATGCCACGTGCAGCAACTGGACGAGCAACGGGGCCGGCAGCGCGCTCGTGGGGCACCATGATCGCGTGGGCGGCGGGGCGAATCCGACGTCGTGGAACAGCTCGCACGGATCGCGGGGGTGCAGCGCGGAGAACCTGCGCGGGTCGGGCGGGAACGGGCTGTTCTACTGCTTTGCGATCAACTGAAAGTGCTTGCGATCAGCTGACAGAGCGGGGACTGCTGGCAGGGGCTGAGGGCGGAGATGGCCCGGAGGTCGGCCGTACGAGGTCGCAAGCGGCGGGTCGGTAGTCGCGAGTCTCGAGGGTACTTGCGACCCGAACCCCTTGGCCCTCGACGGAGGAGATGGCCCGGAGGTCGGCCGTACGAGGTCGCAAGCGGCGGGTCGATAGTCGCGAGTCTCGAGGGTACTTGCGACTCGAACCCCTTGGCCAGCTTTGTTGCGGAGGAAACAGCGGCATCCGCGATGCCGCTGCTGTTTGTATCAGGCACCCTCGAGACTCGCGACTATCGACCCGCCGCTTGCGACCTCGTACGGCCCATCTCGCGGTGAACGCTCCACCCCTACTCCCCCGGCGCCCCCCGCGCCCCCCGCGCCCCCCGCCCTCCACACCCCGCACTCTTCAGCGATTCCTCGTCGAACGGCATGCCGATCGTCACCTCGGCCTCCCGGCCCGCGGGAATCGTGACCTGCACCGGGAAGTAGCACGGATGCCGGAACTCCACCCGCACGGCTTCGGTGGGCAGGTTCCGCATCGTGTATGCGCCGGACTCGCTCGTTTCCGCAGCCCGGCGCGCGTCCAGGACCACCACACGCACGTGCGCCAGCGGCTGGCGAGTGCCCGCATCGATCACCTGGCCGTGGATCGAGCGCTCCGCGGCGGTGCCGGGCGTGACGGTATAGGCCGCGAACAGGCCGAGTGGAATCGCTGCCAGTGACCACATCGTGCGCACGGCCATGGGTTCCTCCGATGAAGATTGGTACATCCAGGATGAGTTCCTACGGCTCGAGCCGGTTTTCGGTTCAACTGAATGATCCGCAGATGACGCAGATGGACGCAGATGAAAGCGACAGCAGAAGCCAAGAATCATTCAAGCAAAGAAATTCAAACTTGAAGTTTTGAATGCGTTGATCCGTTCTTTCCGACCCCATCTGCGTCCATCTGCGTCATCTGCGGACCATTTCAATTGCAGTTGCCGTCATCTGTGCCATCCGCCGTTCCCATCTGCGTCATCTGTGGAGTCTGTTGCTGTTCATACTCGAGCCCCCGCCCTCACGACCCCCATCGCCACCACCGCCGCGGTCTCGAACCGCAGCACCGTCCCGCCGAGCCCCACCGACACGAATCCCGCTTCATGCAACGCGGCGAGCTCGTCCGTCTCGAACCCGCCCTCCGGCCCAACCGCGATCGTCACCGGCGCCGCCCATGCCGGCGCCTCGCGGCCCGCCATCGGCACTCCGCCCGCGTCGAGCACCAGCCGAGTCCCTTCCGGTGCCGCCTGGATCGCCCGCTCGATCGTGGCCTCCGGAAAAAGCTGCGGCAGCCACGCCCCCTGCGACTGCGCCAGCGCCCCCGCCATGCGCGCGCGGACCTTCGCCTGGAACGTCACCCCTTCCCCGCGCGGCGACACGCTCCGCGACCGCTTCCAGAGCACCGGCCGCCAGCTCGTACACGCCAGTTCCGCGGCCTTCTCCGCCAGCCAGAGCAGCCGGTCCCGATCCGCCACCGGCACCAGCAGATGCACGGCCGGAGGCGGCGGCACGTGCTCGGCGTGCGTCACGTCCACCTGCGCGCCCTGCTTCGACAGCCGCACGAGCGTGCCTTCCGCCACGGTGCCCTCGCCGTCGCGCAGCCCCACCACCGTTCCCACGTTGATGCGACGCACCTTGAGGTGACGCGCCTCGTCCTCGCCGAGCGAACAGGTCGCGCCGGCCACGATCGGCTCGTGCGTCACGAACACCGCTAGCCCCGCGCGATCGCCACGCTCCACCAGATGTCCTCCGCGTCTTCCGCGGTGATGCGCCACCCACCGGCCTCGAGCACACGCACCATGTGCGCCCGCTCCTCGGCGAGAATGCCGCTCAGGATCGCTGCTCCGCCGGGCTCGAGCGACGCCGCGATCAGCGGCAGCAGCGCCTCGAGCACCGACGAGATGATGTTCGCCACCACGATGCGCACCGGCGCGACCAATGGCAACAGCGCGGCCGCGTCGCCCTGGAACACGTGCACCACGCCGGCCACGCCGTTCCGCGCCACGTTCTCGTGCGCGTTCGGGATCGCCTCCTCGTCGAGCTCGATCGCGTACACGCGCGCCGCGCCGAGCCGCGCCGCCGCGATCGCGAGCACCGCGCTCCCGGCTCCGAGGTCGGCCACCGTGTCGCCGCGCTTCAGCACGCCGCCGAGCAGCCGCATCACGCCGCGCGTCGTGGCATGCTCGCCGGTGCCGAACGCCATACCGGGGTCGATCACGATGGTGACGGACGGATCGTACCGATCGGCCAGCCACGGCGGAGTGACCACGAGCGCGCCCACTTCGTGCGCCGCCAGCGCGCCCTTCCACTGTTCGCTCCAGTCCACCGGCGGCACGTCGGTCACGTCGAGCGTCACGTCACCGTGCGCGGCGTCGTGCAGCACGCGGCGCACCGCGTCCATGTCCGTGCCGGGCGGAAAGTGCGTCACGAGCTGGTCGCCGTCCTCGTGCACGCCCTGGGCGCCGGCGTCGAAGAGGGCCTGCATGACCGCGTCACGCGCGCCGGCCGCGGTGCCCGGGCGCGCGCGCACCGCGATCCACGGCGCGTCAGGCACCCAGCGCTTCCTTCATCTTCGACCAGATGCTCTTTTCGCGCTGCGGCGGCGCCGTGCCCTGCAGGTCGGCGAGCTGCTTGAGCAGCACGGTTTCCTCCGCCGACGGCTCCTGCGGCGTCCAGAGCTGCACGCGCACGTGCAGGTCGCCCACGCCCGACGCGTTCACGCGCGGCAGGCCGCGCCCGCGCAGGTGAAACACCGTGCCGCTCTGCGTGCCTTCGGGCACGCGCAGCGACAGCTCGCCCGTCACGCCGGGCACCGTGATGTCGGCGCCGAACACGAGCTGCGGATACGTGACGAGCGCCTCGCAGAAGAGATCCTCGCCATCGCGTTCGAAGCGATCGTCCTCCTGCACGTCGAACACCACGAGAATGTCGCCGCGCGGACCGCTCCGCGGTCCCACGTTCCCCGCGCCGCGGAGCGTCATGTACTGCCCGGTAGCGACGCCGGCCGGCACCTGGATGCGCACGGTCTTCTCGCCGCGCACGCGCCCTTCGCCGCGGCAGTTGCGGCACGGGTTCGCCACCACCACGCCTTCGCCCGCGCAGGTGGGACACGGCGCCACGCTCACGAACTGTCCGAAGAACGACCGCTGCGCGCGGCGCACTTCGCCCGCGCCGCTGCACGTGTTGCACGTGACGGGCTTCGACCCCGGCTCGGCGCCGCTCCCGTCGCACTTCTCGCACGGATCGAGCACCTTCACGACCACCGTCTTCTCCACGCCCGTGGCCACTTCCTGCAGCGTGAGCTGGAGCGGCAGCTTGAGATCGGTGCCCGCGCGCGGCCCGCCGCCCCGCCGTCCCCCGCCGCCGCCGAACAGGTCGCCGAACCCGCCGAAGTCGCGCATGAAGATGTTGAGCGCCTCCGACAGATCCACGTGCTCGTAGCCGCCGCTGCCGGCGCCGCGCAGCCCGGCTTCGCCGTACCGGTCGTACGCGGCGCGCTTCTGCGGATCGCGCAGCACGTCGTACGCCTCGGTGATGGTCTTGAACTTCTCTTCCGCGTCCTTGGCCCCGCCGTTGCGGTCGGGGTGCCACTGCATCGCGAGCTTGCGATAGGCCTTCTTGATGTCGTCGTCGGACGCATCGCGGGCCACACCCAGCGTCGCGTAGAAATCAGCCATGGAGAATCCTGTAGGGTCTAGCAGAGCAGCTCGGACACGAGCTGCGACGTGTGCGAGACGAGCGCGACCACCTTGTGGTACGGCATGCGCGTCGGCCCGATGACGCCGATCACGCCCGAGAGCGAACCGGCCTGGTATTCGGCGGTGACCACGGTGAACGCATCCAGTCCCGGATCGCCGTGTTCGTTGCCGATGGTGATGCTGAGCCCCGACGCGCCCGCGCGCGCCTGCAGCAGCGTGGTGAGCTCCTGCCGCCGCTCGGTGAGCTCGATGAGCCGCCGCATGCGCTCGCCCGACGCGAACTCGGGCTGCTCGGCGAGCACCGACGCCTGCCCGAGCACCACGTTGTCCACCGGTTCGGCCGCACGCGCGAACACCTGCTCGCCTTCCTGCACGAAGATGTTGAGCAGCGCCGACGCGTCGGCCGAGCCCGGCACGTCGCGCAGCCGGCTGCTCAGCGACGTGCGCACCGCGTCGAGCGTGAGGCCGGCCAGCCGCTCGTTGAGCACGATGGTGACTTCCGCCAGCGCCTCGTCGGCGATCGTGCCCGGCACCTCCACGAAGATCGTGCGCACCGAACCGCCGGCGAGCGTGAGCACCATGAGGATGCGCTCCGACGACACGCGCACGAGCTCGAGCCGCTGCAGGACCGCGCGATCGAGACGCGGCCCGAGCGCGATGCCGAGCTCCTGCGTGATCACGCCGAGCGACTGCGCCGCGCAGCGGAGAATCGCTTCGATGGCCGATCCGCCTGCCGTGATCTGCACGGCGAGCTGCTCGCGGTCCTGCGCGCTCACCGACTCGAGCCGCATGAGCGAATCCACGTACACCCGATACGCCTTGTCGGTGGGAATGCGCCCGGCCGACGTGTGCGGATGATAGAGAAACCCCTTTTCCTCGAGGTCGCTCATCGTGTTGCGGATCGTGGCCGGCGACACGCCGAGCGCGAACCGGCGCGACAGCACACGGGACCCGGCGGGCTCGGCCGTGGCCACGTACGCCTGGATCACCGCCTCGAGGACCTGCCGCTCGCGCTCGTTGAGCTCGTGAAATGCCATAACCCTAAGTGTACTAAGGACTTCGGCCTGATGTCAACGCCGCGGCCAGGGCATCCAGCCGGAGCCAGCCCAGGGGCGTACACCGGAGCACGCCATCCGGCCCCGTGATCACCCAGCCGGCCTCTTCCCATGGACGCACGAGCGCCCGTTCGGCATCGTGGAGCAGCAGCCCCCCGGTGGTGCGAAGCCCGAGATAAACCGCCTCGGCGGCCCGGTTGGCCGGCGTGAGCTGCTCGGTGCCGGCCACGGGATCCTCCCCCGCGTCCACCAGGCGCTGCCACTCGGCGTACGCAGCCGTGTTCCAGCGGCGCTCCGCCCCGTCGAACCCGTGCGCCGACGGACCGAGCCCCAGATACGGCACGCCGCGCCAGTAGGCGCTGTTGTGCCGGGCATGCCGGCCGGGACGCCCGTAGTTGGACACCTCGTAGTGCTCGAACCCGGCGGCCGTGAACGCGTGGTGCGCGTGCAGGAACTCGGTTTCGTACGACTCCTCGGGCGCCTCCCGCACATCGCCGCGCGCGCGCCACCGGCCGAGCGGCGTGCCGGGCTCCACGGTGAGGCCGTAGAGCGAAACGTGCGTGGGCGCGAGCGCGAGCGCCCGGTCCACGTCGCGCGCCCAGTCGCGCTCGAGTTCGGCCGGCACGGCGAAGATGAGATCCACGGACAGATCGTGCAGACCCGCGTCCCGCAGTATGTCCACGGCACGCGGCACGGCCTCGGCATCGTGCACGCGGTGCATCCAGCGGAGCACGGGGTCGTGGAACGACTGCACGCCGAGCGACACGCGGTTGACGCCGGCCGCGGCCCAGACGCGGGCATGCTCCGGCGTGACGTCCTCGGGGTTCACCTCGAGGGTGATCTCCGCGCCGGCCGCGGGCGTGTATGCGGCGCGCACGACATCGAGCAGCGCGTGCACGCCCTCGCCGCCAAGCCGCGACGGCGTGCCGCCGCCGAAGTAGATCGTGTCCACGTCGTGCCCGGGGTGCTCCAGCGCGCGCGCCGCCAGCTCCCGCCCGATCCCCCGCACGAACTCGCGCACCGGCACCGTGCGGCGCACCGCGATGGCGAAGTCGCAGTAGCTGCACCGCCGGGCGCAGAAGGGCACGTGGACATAGACGTGCCGGCAGGAGCCCGCGTTCAAGCCGTCACCAGCGGACGCACGAGGCCGCCAGCGTCGATGTCCACCAGGCCGTGCAGCTCGAGCGCCGACAGCGCCACGTTCGCGCGGCGCACGTCGAGGCCGGCGCGCGACGCGAGCGTGGACACGTCCGCGGTGCCCCGCTGCAGCGCGTCCCAGCAGGCCGCGGCATCGCCTTCGAGCGCGATCGGGAGCGCCGGCCCGCGTTCGAGATGCAGCTCGCCCAGCAGATCGTCGGGGGTGCAGAGCACCTGCGCGCCGGCCTGGATCAGCGCGTTGGATCCCGCGCACTCGGGCGCGTGCACCGAGCCCGGTACGGCGCACACGGTGCGGTCGAGCTCCTGCGCCACGCGGGCGGTGATGAGCGCGCCGCTCTCCCGGCCGGCTTCCACCACCACGGTGATTTCGGCGAGCGCCGCGATGAGCCGGTTGCGCTGCGGGAACGTGCCCGCGTGGCCGCGCTCGCCGGGCGGCACCTCGCTCAGCACGAGCCCGTCGCGCGCGATGCGGTCCTGCAGCGCGCGATGCCGCGGTGGATACGCCACGTCCACGCCGGTGCCGAGCACCGCCACCGTGGCGCCCGCGCTTTCGAGCGCGCCGAGGTGCGCCGCACCGTCGATGCCGCGCGCGAGTCCGCTCACCACGCCGATGCCGGCACGCGCGCAGGCGGCCGCGAGCGCTTCGGCGAACCGGAGCCCGTCGGGCGACGCGGTGCGCGTGCCCACGATGGCCACACTGCGCTGCGTCGCCAGCGCGGGGGTGCCGCGCATCCAGAGCACGGGCGGCGGAGCCCGGAGCGCGTCGAACGCGCGGGGATACGCCGCATCACCGCGCACGACGCACAGCGCGCCTACCTCCACGCCGCGCGCGAGATACGCCGCCGCCCGCTCCCGCGCCTGGTCAACCTGCGTCTCCACGAACGCCTCGAGCGCGCGTGTTGCGCTCCCGGCCTCGGCCACGCGCCGCCGATGCTCGCCTGCTCCAACGCCCGGCAGCAGCGACAGCGCGAGCGTGTCGCGGTGCATCGCGCACGACGGGTCGTGCCGCACGGGCGATGTCATGACCCGGTGGTCAGGGACGGAGCGCGTCGTCCGGCGACGCGTTGGCCGCGGCGTCCGCCTTGCGGAGCGCGAGCAGTTGCCGCCACCACGCGTCGAGCAAAACGTCGAGGCCGAGCCGTCCCGGCGCGCTGATCGCGAACCGTCCGAACGCATGCGGCGCCTCGATCTCCGGCACGTACAGCTCGCCGAGCAGGTCGCACTTGGTGAACACCACGCAGTGCGGCTTGCGCGCGAGCTCCGCGGAATAGGCCTCGACTTCGTGCCGGAGCCGGTCGTATTCGGCCTGCCAGTCGTCGGACTCGATGGAGATGAGGAACGCGAGCACGCGCGTGCGCTCGATGTGGCGCAGGAACTGGAGCCCGAGCCCCTTCCCTTCGTGCGCGCCTTCGATGATGCCGGGGATGTCGGCCACCACGAACGTGCGGTGATCGCTGAGCGGCACCACGCCGAGGTTGGGCGAGAGCGTGGTGAATGGATAATTCGCGATCTTGGGGCGCGCGGCGGAGATCACGGAGAGCAGCGTGCTCTTGCCCGCGTTGGGTTCGCCCACGAGCCCGATGTCGGCGATGAGCTTGAGCTCCATCTCGAACTCGCGGCGTTCCCCCTCCTCGCCGGGCTGCCACTTGCGCGGCGCCTGCTGCGTGGAGGTCACGAAGAACGCGTTGCCCTTGCCGCCGCGGCCGCCTTTCGCGACGACGTGCTCCTCGCCGTCGGTCATGACCTCGCACACGAACTCGCCCGACTCCCGGTCGCGCACCACGGTGCCCGGCGGCACGGGGAGGATCACGTCCTTCCCCGAGCGGCCGGTCATGTTGGAGCCCATGCCGTGCTCGCCGCGTTCGGCGATCCACGAATCGCGGTACGTGAAGTCGAGCAGCGTGGCCAGGTTGCCGTCGCCGCGCACGATCACGTCGCCGCCGCGCCCGCCGTCACCGCCGTCGGGCCCGCCCATGGGATAGTACTTCTCGCGGCGGAAGGAGCTCGCGCCCGATCCGCCGGTTCCCGCTTCCACCTTCACGACCACGCGATCGATGAACATCGGTCATTTCCCCTGCACGCGGGCCCAGAGGCCCACGTATCGTGTGACATCGTCCGGATCGAGCAGATCGGCGATGGCGAGCAGCGCGGCATCCACCTGCGCCGCCGACGCGCCCGCGTGCAGCGCGCCGTGCAGATGTGAATGCAGTTGTCGATCCTGCCGCGCGATGGCGCACGCCGCCACCACGCACAGTTCCCGCCGCGCCAGATCGAGCTGCGGCCGTCCCAGCACCTTCCCGTACCCTTCCACGATCATCCACGCATCGAGCGCCGGGTGCAGCGCCGCGATGTTGCGGCGGAGCGGTTCGTAGAACCGTCCGTACACCGTGGCGCAGGTGGCCTCCCCCCGCGCCGCATACCGCGCCGTGTCGTACGCCAATGCCTCGTCATCCCCCGGCGCGGGGCGCCCCGACAGCCGCCGCCAGTCGCGGGCCGCGTTGAGCGCGCGCGGAAACCCGGCGAACAGGTACGTCTGCAGAATCACCTCCTCCACCCACTCCGGATCGAGCGCGGTCGCGGCATCCGCGGCCACGGCATCCGCGAGCGCGGCGCGCACCTCTCCTTCACCGCCGCCGGCCAGCAGCGCGGCGAGCCGCACGAGCCGGATCGTGGGCGCGTCGAGCCGTTCCGGATGCCGCGTGAGCGACGAGGGAACGTCATGCGACGACGACGGAACACTATGCGACGCGGGCCCGGCGTGCATCATCGAATCCTTGCCGGCATCATCATGGGACCGCATCGAGCACCACCTCGTGGCCCGGCACGAACACGGCGCCCACGATGTCGCCGCGCGTGTTCGTGAGCGGCCGGTGCGCGATCGACATGAGCGGCGCGGGGAGACGCGCCGAGAGCGCGCCGAGCACCTGCAGGCAGGCGAGCACGGCCGGATACTGCGCGCGCGGCGTGCCGTCCTCCACCTTGACCGCGATGCCGATGCCCCGGTCGACCAGCCCCACGGTGTGAATCCCTTCGGCGCCCACCTTGGCGATGATGCGTCCTTCGCCCGCCTGCATGAGGAGCGTGTCGAAGCGGTCGGTGCCGCCCACGAGCTGCGGGTGCGTCGTCATCGCGCGCACGATGCGCGCGGGGATCGGCTCACCCTGCCGTGCCGCTTCGGCGAGCCGTGCGTAGGCCAGCGCCATGTGATGGAGCGGCAGCGCGAACACCGTCACCCCGCAGCCGTCCACGCCGCGCGCCACGAAGGAGGTGTCGAGCCCGGCCCAGTCGGCCACGGTGTGCCACGCCAGCTCCTGCACCGGGTGCGAGGCCTCGTGATAACCCGCGGTGGGCCAGCCGTTCGCCACCGCATGCGCGAGCATGGCGGCGTGCTTGCCGGAGCAGTTGGAATGGAGACGGGTGGGCTGCGCGCCGGCGGCCCGCAGCACGGCCGCCCCGCGCGACGACAGCGGCGGGTGCGGTCCGCAGGCGAGGTCCTGCTCGCCGAGCCCGATGGCGGCCAGCATGCCCGCGGCCACGGCCACGTGCTCGGGTTCGCTCCCGTGCGACGCGCAGGCGAGCGCGAGCTGCTCGTCGCCCCAGCCGAACCGGTCGAAGCTGCCGTCCTCGAGCAGGGGCATGACCTGGAACGGCTTCGCGCAGGAGCGCCACCAGGTGAACAGCTCCGGGTCGTGCGCCTGGGCGAGACGGGTGCCGTCGGCGCGCACCACGGCGGCGTGGACGCGGTGACGCGATTCCACGTGGCCGGCGCGGGTGACCACGACGTCGAGGGTGAGCGTTTCCGGCTGGTGTGGAGAGGCGGACGCCGGCGTCGGCGCCCCGGAGGCGATGGAATCGGTCATGACGGGGAAAGGTAACCGCCTCGGCGGGCCGTTACGGGGGCGGTGGACCGGGGCCGGACTGGTCACGATCCCGGCTTCGGGGGTAGGTCCCGTGTCCCGCTGCGGAATCGGAGCGGAGCTCCGCCGTGCGCCACGGCTCCGTTGTCTCCTGTACTTCCACGCGCCGAGATCGAGATGTCCCTGTATGGCCGCCTGGCCGGTTGCGCCGCCCTGCCGCTGCTGCTCGCCGGCTGCTTCGATGCCACCGGTCCGCTCGACCCGCCGCGCATCGAACCCGTGACGACGCGCCTGGCCATCAGCGAAGCGCAGATCTGCCTGCTCTCTTCCGACGGTGTGCCCCGGTGCTGGGGTAACCAGCCGTACCTGCCGCCGGACTCGTTCTACATCCCGGGCAACGGCGACCTGCGGCTCATCAGCATCAGCGGGAACTCGAGCCACTTCTGCGGCCTCACGGAAAGCGGCGAGCTGCATTGCTGGGGTTCCAACCAGAGCGGCGAACTGGGCGACGGCACCACGCTCCGCCGCGATCAGATCTATCCGAATGCGCTGGGGATGAGCGCGCGGGATCCCACACCGGTCGCCACCGACCTCCGGTTTGCGGCGGTGTCGACCACGACGTCCTCCACCTGCGCGCTCGACGTGACGGGCAAGGCCTGGTGCTGGGGAAGAAATGACAGGGGCGTGCTCGGCACGACGACATGGGGCGAGTTCGTCAGGGAAACGCGACCGGTTCCGGTCGCCACTCCACAGCGCTTCACTGATATCGCGGGCGGCGGATATACCATGTGCGCCCTCGACCTCGGACGGCGTGTGCATTGCTGGGGCAATGCAAACGGTGGTGCGACGTATCAGCTCCACAGGGAGCCGGGCGTCTGCACGACCGCCTACTACTTCGCGTATGATGGCCATCCGTGCATGACGCCAACGCCGGTGGCGGGGTCCGTACCGTTCAGTGCACTGAGTCATGGACGGTGCGGGCTGTCCACCGATCAGCGCATCTGGTGCTGGGGGAACGGATATTTCGGCCAGTTCGGGAACGGAACAACGGCGGCATACTCGGTGCCTCCCGTCGCGGCCGCCAGCGATGTGCAGTTCCGGGAGGTGAGTGCCGGTTTGCAGCACACCTGCGCGATTGCACTCGATGGCAGCGCCTGGTGCTGGGGGGACAATACGGCCAGTCAGCTCGGTACCGGGAGTACGGCGCCACGTGGTTCCCTGCCGGCACCCGTGCTCACGAACCAGCGCTTCGTCACCCTGGCGACGAGTTCGATCAGGACCTGCGGCCTGACGGTGACCGACGAAGTCTGGTGCTGGGGCTCGGGACACGGCAACGTGCCAGTCCGCGTTCCGGTGTCGTAAAATCTTCTTTTCGCTACGCGTGTTTCCTATTGGTTCGTGTTTCGTATCGCAGTCCACTACTGATGAGTTTGCTTGCAGTCCGCTCTTGAAAGCCATACACTGGCTCTCAATCACGAACCCCTCGGGAGGAAGCGATGCGCACCGCAAGAGTAATCGGACTGCTGTCCGTGGCATTCGCAATGCTGGCAGTCGCCTGCATGGACGACCACAAGACGCCCACGACTCCCACCGCCCTTCCTCGAAGCGCCACCCATACGGATGGCACCTTCCGACAGGATCGTGATCGAAAGGACACGCCGTGGCAGCGCATGACGGATGCGGAGCTGATCGAGGCGGTGCGGGCGGCCGATGGACATGTCATGATCGGCTTCAAGGATGCGCTCGCCACGGACGGTGTCGACAATCAGGGACGCGTTCTCGCCACCACCGCGGCCGCCGCGGAGGGGCTGGCCTTTCTCCGCGGCCTGGACGTCAGAATCGGATATACGTTCCAGCGCATACCGGCCGTGACGGCGACGATCACGCCGGAGCTGGCGGAAACGATCCGGCACAATGCCTACATCGACTATATCGAACCGGCCGTGCAAGGCCGACTCGCTTCGCAGACCACCCCCTGGAACATTCATAGGGTGGGAGCCTCCTCGAGCTGGGGCGTGGCCACGGGTTCAGGGGTCAAGGTGCTCATCATCGATACCGGCGCGCCCAACATCGGCCATCGGGACCTGAACATTCCAGTGGCGTGGCGATGCCATTATGAAGGTCTGCCCGCGACCACGAACGATGGGCACGGAACGCTGGTTGCCGGAGTTGTCGCGGCGCTCGACAACTCCGTCGATGTCATCGGGGTGAGCCCGGCTGTCACGCTGTACATGGCCAATGTCATCGTGGGCGGCGTACCGAATTCCCTCGAGGTTGCCTGCTCCATCGATCTGGCCGCGGTGAACGGCATGCATGTCGTCAACATGAGCTTCGATTTTCCATCGCCGGAAACCGGTGTGACCGATGCGATAAACAGCGCCTACGACTTCGATGGCATACTGTTCGTGGGCGCAGCCGGCAATACGAACGGCGGCGCGGCCACCTATCCGGCAACCCTGAGCGCAGTCATCGCCGTCACGGCGGTGGACAGTCTGAATGCGCACGCGGCGTTCGCCGCCATCGATCCGGCCATCGAACTGTCGGCACCAGGAGTAGACATCATTTCCACCAAGCTCGCCGCCACGTCGCCGTTCGTCGACACCGTTTTCGGCACCTCGTATGCGGCCCCGCATGTGACCGGCGCGATCGCGCTGCTCAAGCAGCGCTATCCCGGCTGGTCCCACACCCAGATCCGCACCCGGCTCCGCAATACGGCCACCGACCTCGGCGCGTCCGGATTCGACAATACGTTCGGCTACGGGCTGCTCAACGTGCAGGCCGCACTGAGCATGTCGGTCGAGATCGGCGGCCCCTCCAGCATCTTCGTCAATACACAGGGAAGCTGGGGAACCACGGTCACCGGCGGCGATCCGTCGTATTCCTATGAGTTCTGGATCGACAATGTGCCGGCCGGAACGAGCCACCCCCTGCTCCATACCCCCACGGCCACGGGAACCATTCTGCTCACGGTGAAAGTCACCGACAGCAACAGCGCCACGGCCTGGGGCCACAAATACGTGAACGTGACTGAATGTACCGATCCCTGCTCCGAATAACACGTCACTGCGACCGCGCGGTCCGGCGGCTTCCGCGGGCGCTCCTGCTGGTGCTGGCCCTGACCGGCTGCCGGGACCTTTTCACCGGTCCCGGCAGCGGGGCGCCCATCACGCCGATCACCCGGCGCATGGCCACGAATGTGCAGACCACCTGCCTGCTGTCCCCCTCCGGCATCCCGCAGTGCTGGGGGGACTGGCAGGATCTGCCGGCCATCGTACCATACATCCCCGGCAACGGCACGGTCCGGCTCACGAGTATCAGCGGCTCCGGCACCCACTTCTGCGGCACCACCGCCGAAGGCAGCATCTACTGCTGGGGCGGCAACTACCACGGCGAACTGGGCGATGGAACGACCACCGTACGCCGTTCTCCCCTGCTGACCATTGGTGATCAGTTGACCTCCCAGGATCCCACGCGCGTCGACTCCCCCGTCCGATTCGTGTCCGTGACGGCCGCGGTGTTCTCCACCTGCGCGCTCGACGAAGCCGGCCAGGCGTGGTGCTGGGGCCAGAACGCCCACGGCCAGCTCGGCACCGGCGGCAGCGACGCGGAGCAGACCCGGCCCGTGCGCGTGGCCACACGCGCGCGCTTCACGGCAATCGACGGCGCGCACCACATCTGCGGCCTCGGGCCGACGGGGGCCATTGCCTGCTGGGGCCGGCAGTCGGGCACGATGTTTCCGGAGTTTCTGCGCAAGGAGCCGGGCGACTGCACGACCGTCTTCTATGTCTGGTATGAAGGCCACCCCTGCCGCACTCCCACTCCCCTGGCCGGCGACGTCCGTTTCACCGCGGTGAGTCACGGCCGGTGCGGGCTCGGTACGGACCAGCGCATCTACTGCTGGGGGGATGGCGTGTATGGCCAGCTCGGCACCGGGCAGTGGGGCATCTTCGCCACCCCGCCCGTGCCCGCGGCCACGGAACTCCGCTTCCGGGAGCTCGCCGCTTCCACGTTAAATACTTGTGGACTCACGCTCGAGCACGAAGCCTGGTGCTGGGGGCTCAATACGTATGGCCAGACGGGCAACGGCAAGGATGCCGGCAGCGCCGGCGTGACCATGCTGTTGCAGACGCTTCCCGCGCGCGTGCTCACCGACCAGCGCTTCGTCACCCTGTCGGTCAATGACAATGCCTGCGGCCTCACGGCGGCGGACGAGGTCTGGTGCTGGGGGCCGGGGTATGGCAACGTGCCCGTACACATTTCGCTGCCGCCGGTGCCGTGAAGCCCCCGCTTCTCCGGAGTCCGCGATGAACGATCATGACGCACGAGAACGCGAAGCGGATCTGATCCGGCAGATCTTGGCCCGAACACCGCCTGAACAGCGGAGCATCACGGAGCGTGTACTGCAGGATCGCGAACGGTTCGTGATCGGAACGCGCACCGCCGACGCCGGGCTCGCAGCGCTCGTCGATGAGCTCATCACGATCCGGAACGACCTTCCACCACCTCCCGGACAGTAAAGAACGTCCGCCCGAGATCCTTCCCTGCCATCTCCGCAACCGACGAGGCATTACATGCACCCTCGCATTCGCCGCCCGGCCACCTGGACGTTCTGCATCGCGCTCGCCATGGTCGCCGCCTGCACGGGTGATCGAAGCGTCCCGACGATGGTGGAGGAAACGGACCAGAGCACGTTCCTGAAAGGAACGTCCCGGAAGGACACCCCATGGAATCGCATGACGGACGCCGAACTCGTCGCGGCCGTGAAGAAGGTGAACGGGCGTGTCGGAATCGGCTTCAAGGATGCGTCGAGTACGGATGGCGTCGACGAGCGCGGTCGGGTTCTCGCCTCTCCGAACGCAGTGGCTGCCGGCAAGGCATTCCTGGAGAGCCTCGGCGTGAAACTCGAATACCAGTTCATCAGCATCCCCGCCGTGATGACGACGATCGATCCGGCGCTCACTCCCACGATCCGGCACCATCCGAACGTGGACTACATCGAACCATTGGGGACCGGCACGCGGGACTCCGGAGCATGGCCCGTGATCCCGCAGTAACCTCGCCCATCCGTTCCGCGGCGAGACGGCGGACTCATCTCCCCCGCTACCGCCTCGCCGCGATCACCACCCCCGCCAGCACCACCGCGCCGCACACGATCGTCCCTATCCCCGGCACCTCGCCGATGAACGGCAGCACGGCCGCGAGCAGCGTCGCGCCCACCGGCTCGCCCAGCACCGTGAGATTCACCACGTAGGCCGGCAGACGCCCCAGCGCCCAGTTCATCCCCGTGTGCCCGAGCAGCATGGGCCCGAGCGCGAGCCCCGCGAAGATCGCCCACTCCCGCGCCGGCTGCGGCCAGAGATCCGCGCCCGCCGGCACGGCCAGCAGCAGGAGCGTGATCAACGCGGCCCCGTAGGCGAGCAGCACGTACCCCCACGTGTCCAGCACCTGCCGCACCGCGCGCCCCAGCAGGTAGTAGCCCGCCGCCGTGATCGCCCCCGCCACCGCGAGCGCGTCGCCAAGCAGGGCATTCGACCCGCCGGCACCGCCTGCGGGCGCGTCCACCCATGCCACGCCGATCGCGCCCGCCACGGCGAGCAGGATCCCCGCCCACTGCCGCCCCGACGGTCGCTCCCCCAGCCACCGCGCCGATACCAGCGCCACGATCACCGGCTGCACGTTCACGAGCGTGACCGACGCGGCCACGCTCGTGTAGCCGAGCGACGCGTTCCAGCTCCAGAAGTGGAGCGCGAGCAGCACGCCCGCGCCCGCCGATGCCGCGAGCAGCCGCCGGTCGAGCGTGCGGTACGCGCGCCAGCTCCCGTGCCGCCACGCCAGCAGCGTGATCGGCACGAGCGCCACGGCCAGGCGCCACACCGCGATCGCGATCGGATGCGCACTGCTCAGCCGGATGAGCGGCGCGGCGAAGGAGATGCCCAGCACCGCGGCCGCGAGCACGAGGAATGGCGAGGGAGCGCGCACGCGGAACGGGAATGAAGACGGAACCACGGGACGGACCACCGCGGATGATGCGCGCACGCCCACGGGCGCGCTACCTTTCGCCTTCATGATCCCTGCCCCGTCCGCTCCCGCCGCGCCGCTGATCGCGCGCGAACGCCTCGTGGCCCTGCTGCACGCCGCCACGGCGCAGCACGTGTGCATCGTGGGCGACGCCATGCTCGACCTCTACCTCCGCGGCGACGTGGACCGCATCTCCCCCGAGGCGCCGGTCCCGGTCGTGCGCGTGCGCGAACGCCGCCAGGCGCTCGGCGGCGCCGCCAACGTGGCCCAGAACGTCGCCGCGCTCGGCGCCGGCTGCGATCTCGTGGCCGTGATCGGACACGACGTGGCCGGCGACACGCTCCGCGCCATGCTCGCGAGCGGCGGCATGGAATCCCGGTCGCTCGTGCCCGTGGCGCGCCCCACCACCACCAAGACGCGCGTGATGGCGCGCGCGCAGCAGCTCGTGCGCTTCGACGAGGAGGAGGACGCCGATCTCGACGCCGCCGAAGTGGCCCGCGTGCTCGGCGCGATCGAGGCCGCGCTCCCGCACGCCACCGCGCTCGTGTTCGAGGACTACAACAAGGGCGTGCTCGTGCCGGCCGTGATCGAGGGCGCCGTGGCTCTCGCGCGCGCGAAGGGGATTCCCATCGTGGTGGACCCCAAGTACCGCAACTTCTTCGCCTATCGCGGGGCCACGGTGTTCAAGCCCAACCGCCGCGAGCTCGAAGGCGCGCTCGGCGCGGCCGTGGACCTCGAACACCCCGAAGCCCTGCCGGCAACATTCGCGCGGCTCGGGGTAGAGTACCTGCTCCTCACGCTCGGCGAACGCGGCATGGCGCTGGTGGACGCGGGCGGCGATGTGCACCGCGTTCCCACCACGGCGCGCGAAGTGTACGACGTGGTGGGCGCGGGCGACACGGTCACGGCCTATCTGGCCGCGATGCTCGGCGCGGGCGCCACGGCGCTCGAGGCGGCCATCGTGGCGAACTATGCGGCGGGGGTGGAAGTGGGCAAACTCGGTGCGGCCACGGTGAGCGCGGACGAAGTGCTCGCGGCGTATGATGCGCACGTGGGCGTGACGTGACAGGGACTCTGGATACGAAAGCTGAAATCGGAGCTTGCGCCGACGATGACCGCGCATAGCTTGAAGCAGCGATACTCTAAGCATTGCCGCGAGGAAGGGACGGCACTTCTGCAGACCACCTTAAACACAGAAGGTTCGGTGCGACATCGCTCACTCTTGCCTTTGGCTATCACTCTCGTTCTCGTTGCAGGGTGCCGAGAAGATGTACAGCAGCCTGTAATCCACGAACCGTCCCTCCCCCACCATCGCGAACGAGGAGAAACTCATATTGGCATATTGAGTGCGCGGGAAATCGGCATCAAAGAACATTCGCGTGTGCTCGCACGTGCGATGTCCGACTCTTCGTTTGCGGCTCAGATGCACCGGCTGCTCGAACAATCGCGAGATCCCGAGCAAAAAGTCGCTTGGGATCAGATTGTGAATGGCATCAATCGTACGGAGTTCACGAAGGCGGCAGAACGTGTCGGACTGAATACCTCGGAGACAAATGTCTTCTTCCAAGCAGATCTAAGAGCACCTAACAAAACCGTCGCACGAAGTTCATGGTGATCAGGACGCAGCCGAG
>CAZUKU010000026.1:0-62266 GCA_964621045.1 uncultured Gemmatimonas sp. | reverse complement strand
TGATCAACCAACGGCTAACAGCAGCCTTGGATCAGAAAATGGGGTCACGTCAACAGCTATCCCGATGATTCCCTGGGGAACGGCGATCCCCGCTGATCTGCAGCAGCGGGTGGAGCGTTTGGAGCGATGCCAGGACGCGCGCGGTGTCATTGGCAAGGTGGTGTGTGGAGCTTATTGGGCCAACTGCCTGGGCTCGGAGTTGGTGCAAAGGCTTGGCGGACTTCGTCAGGTCCAGGATGAAGCACCAGTTCCGGTATTGCGGGAGTTGCCTCGGCAAGGGCTATACCTCCAATCCTTTCGGGCAGTAGTATCTCGAATTCCCTTGCCTCTCGAAAGCTATTTCGATCAGGCAGGGCTCTTGATCCGCTGACCCTGTCAACGGGCTGAGGGTCAAATGAGCGGACACAAAGGGATCAGTGAAGCGCTGCTTCGGGACATCGCGAACCGGCTCGCAACCGACGAACTCGCCTTCATCCGGAAGGGACAGTCTTTCGTCCGGCGAACGCCGCTTGGCCTCGAATCGCTGCACGTCTCCATCATTGCGCACTCCGACGATATCGATCTGACGGCCGACGTGGCCGTGAGATTCGACGCCCTGGAAGAGCTGGTCCATCGGAACAGCGCCCTTTCCGCGGCAGAAAAACGCGCGACGTTCTCCCTGGGTGCCGAGCTGGGCAATATCTCCGGCACCGGCCAGAGACGCTGGACCGTTCGCGACCCTTCGGATATCGAAGGGGCTGCACGGGACATCGTCGCCGCCTTTCATGCAATCGGACTGCCGTATCTGGCCGGGATATCGAGTTTCGAGAAGGCACTCGAGGCGATCGAAGCCATTTCTCCCCGGTCCTGGCTGCACTCTCCCATTCATGCCTCACGCTGCTGTCGGGCAGTCGGCCTGGCACACCTGCTTGGTCGGGTGACGGATGTCACACGTCTCGCGCGCGAGTACGAGACGTTCCTCCAAACGGCGAACGACCCGGGACTCCCGAAGTTCCGGAAATTCGTCGCCTCGCTCGCGTAACACACCACGTCAGTTTTCGGACCATGCGAAGAACGCCGATCCTGATCGCAGCGGCAGCCCTTGGTGTACTCGCGGCCCTTTACTGTTTCGCGGGTTATGCAATGAATGCGTCCTTCGCAGGCGCATCCGATAATCCGCGCTACGGACAGTACGCACTGCGCTGGATGCTCGCGGGGATCACGAGCCTGGCGGTCGCTGCCGGGTGCGCAATCGCCGCCTGGATGTCCCCTTCGCGCGCAGACCGGCGCGCGCGCTGACCCGAACGGCGTGCGGGATTCTCAGCCGCCGGATACGCAGGCGGAGCGGAGACGCCGGCGGGCGTGGGGCAGAGGTTCGCGCTCCGCCGGCTCGTCGCCCAGCCGCGAAACCAGCGAGGCATAGCCGAGCGCGCGCGCGAGCTCGCGGAGCCGCTCTCGCCGCGACTCCGTGGGCGTCCCGTCGAGCGCGCACGCCTGCGTGCGCAGCACGTCCGCGCACTCGGCGCCCAGCCAGAGCGCCGCATACTGATCGTGACGCTCGGCGCGCTGGAGCGCGTCGAGCAGATTCGCGAGGGCAGGGGACTCGGCGCCGTGCCACGTGCCGTTCGACGCAGCGCGGGCCGCGAGCCGGATGGAAAGCGCTTCGGCCAGCTCGCGTCCCTGGAACCACCAGTCCGGACGCTCCGCCATGAGCCGCTCGACCTCCTGCCACCGCGACTCGGCGCCGGCCGTCGCCTGCAAGTCCAGCTCGGCGAGTCCGGCGCCAGCCAGGGCGCCGATCTGGACGTCGACCTGGGCGATGCGGGCAGCCAGCGAGGCGCACGCGCCGTAGAGCTCGAGCGCGCGCGCGGCATCTTCGTCCGCGCGCGCAACGTGCGCCAGATTGTACAGGGCCGCGAGCCGATACGGTTCGTGCCCGGCGCCGGTGAAGATCGACAGCGCCTCGTCGCAGCGCGCGCGCGCCCGTTCGTTCTGCCCCGTCTTGAGCGACAGCACACCCAGGTTGAGCAGCGCGACACCAGTGAAGTCCGTGGCGCGGATTTCGCGCGCCAGCTCCAGCGCCGACAGGTACGAGGCTTCGGCGCCCGCCTGATTGCCCGCGCGGTCACAGGCCGAGCCGATGTTGATCTGGCAACGGAGCTGTCCGAAGCGATCCTCGAGCCGTGTGAACATGTCGAGCGCGCGGCGATAATGCGGTACCGCGCTGGCAGGGCTCGAGGCGAGAAGCACGGAACCGAGCCGCATCACGGCATCGGCATGCAGCGTGGGGTGCGCCGCCGCATCCGCCGCGTCGACCGCCTGGCGGGCCAGGTGCTCGGCCGTGTCCATGCGGCCGATCCGCTGGCAGGATGCGGACATCATGATGAGCAGCGCCACCACTTCGTCGTCGAGGCCGCTCGCGCGCGCCTGCTCGAGCAGCAGGCCGCACTCCGCGAGCACCTCCCCCGCGGGTACGCCGCGCTGCAGCCGCAGCCGCTCCCGCATGCGGCGCACCATGGGAAGGATCTGCAGATGCGCCGCGCCGTCCGCGCACGCCCCGAGCAGCAGGTTGCAGTGTGCTTCGGCCTCGGTCATGCGTCCGCCCAGTTCACCGACCTGCGCGAGATGCCATTCGATCGCCGCGACCTCGCTCCCGTTCCGCGCATGCCGGCGGGCGATGCGGAAGAACTCGGCGGCGCTTTCGTACGCATAGATCGACCGGGCCTGCGTGCCGGCCTCCACCGCGCAGCGGTAGGCATCGGCCGCGTTGTCGGCCGCGTCGAAGTGCGCGGTGATCGCGGCCAGGTCGCGGTTCGGCAGGGCGTCGAGCACGCGCGCCACGCGATTGTGCATGGCGCGCCGGCGCAGCGGATTGACGCCCTGCAGGAGCGCACGCGTCAGCAACGCGTGAGTGAACGACAGCATCGGGCGCGTGCCGGTGGACGGGACGAGGACGGAGGTCTCGAGGCCGTCGTCGAGCGCGTCGTGCACCTCCGATTCCTCGCCGGCATGAGCGGCCGCGAGCACCGCAGGGTCGAAGTCGCGGCCGATCACGGCGGCGAGCGCGAGCACTTCACGGTGGCTCCGGTCGAGGCGCTCCACGCGGCGCGCGAGCAGGTCGCCGATGGCCCGAGGCACTTCGGCTTCGTGCGCGGGCTCGAAGACCCACCGGTCGTCGTCCACGCGCAGCGTCCCGTCCTCCACCAGCGCACGCAACGTCTGCACGGCGAAGAACGGGTTGCCCTCGCTCTGCCGCATCGTGTGTTCGAGCAGGGCCGCATCCGGCGACTGTC
Organism: uncultured Gemmatimonas sp.; assembly: GCA_964621045.1. Taxonomy (GTDB): domain Bacteria; phylum Gemmatimonadota; class Gemmatimonadetes; order Gemmatimonadales; family Gemmatimonadaceae; genus JAABRT01. Next base: position 58,994 of record CAZUKU010000026.1, on the reverse strand, counting down.
CGCCCAGCGTGGTCCGCAGCCACTGCTGCAGATCGTCATGGCGCAGCCGCGGCAGCGAGATGTCGGAGCAGCGTTCGGAGCGCGACAGGCGCCGCAGCCGCGTTTCGGAGACGTCGGTGAGATCCTCCGGGCGCACGGTGAGACAGAACAGGAGACGCTGTTCGCGCAGGCGCGACATCAGGAACTCGAGCCCGTCCCAGGTGGCCGGATCGGCCCACTGGATGTCGTCGAGAATGACGACCAGCGGACGCGTGGTGGAGGCGAGCTGCAGGTACTCCTCCAGCTCCTCGAGCAGCACCCGCTGCGTGCCGCCGTTCGGCGTGCTGCCGTTTGCCGGCGCGGCGGTGTCGAATCGCGAACGTTCGGCGTCGGGGTGCAGATCCGGCACGAGACGCGTGAGCTCGCGCCAGGGGCGCGGCGCGACGAGGCCGGCGCGATGAGCCGCCAGCACCACATCGGCCCACGGCCCGTACGGCAGCGCGACATTGGCTTCGATGCACTGGCCGGCCAGCACGGCGCCGCCGCGCACGGCCACATCGGGGCCGAGCTGCTTGAGCAGCGCCGTCTTGCCGATCCCCGCCTCTCCGTAGAGCACGAGCACGTGCGGCTCGCCGGAGGCGGCGTTGCCGAGCAGCTTGCGCAGCCTCGCGCGCTCGGCCGTGCGCCCCACGAACCCGTCGAGCAGGATCTCGCGCTGTCCCTGGGCGGTGCGCGTGGCCGACGTCACCGCGTTGCGTCCGTCGCGTTTCGCGCCGTAGAGCGCGTTGTCGGCGGCGCCGAAGAGCGCTTCCATGGTCTCGCCGTGCAGCGGAGCACAGGCCGCCCCGATGGAGAGCGTGACGCGCACCGGTTCACCGGCGCCGTCGATGCGCGGGCAGTCCGTTCCTGCCACCGCCTCGCGTACCCGCTCCGCGACGAGGCAGGCGTCCTCGAGCCGGGTGCCCGGCAGGAGCACGACGAACTCGTCGCCCGCGTAGCGCGCCACGTAGTCCGCCGGACGCACGACGGAGCGAATGATCTCCGCCACGCGCGCGAGCACGGCGTCGCCCTGCTGATGTCCGAACGTGTCGTTGACGAGCTTGAAGTGATCGATGTCGATGACGAGCATCGCGACCGGACGGCCGGTGGTGCGCCGCGCATCGAGCATCTGCTCGGTGGTTTCGCGAAACGCACGGCGCATGGGGAGCCGCGTGAGATCGTCGAGCTCTTCTCCGCTGCGGGATCCGGAGCGCGCGGTGCCGTCGTGCGGCGCTTCCTCGCCTGCCGAACCTTCCGCGCCCGAGGCGGCGCGACGTTCGTTCGGCATATCGCCATCCGCTTCGGCGCTTTCGTCGAGCGTGAGGCGCGCGACCCGGGCCGGCCAGTCGGCGGCGACTTCCTCGAACCATGCGAACACGCGCGGGTCGAACATGGTGCCCACGTCCGAGCGCAGGATGACCATGGCCTCGTCGTGCGAATGCGCCCGCTTGTAGCTGCGCACCGACGTGAGCGCATCGTACACGTCGGCGATCGTCAGGATTCGGGCGACGAGCGGAATGTCCTCGCCCGCGAGACCGTGCGGATAGCCGCGGCCGTCCCACCGCTCGTGATGCGATTCCACCATCGGTCGGACATCCCACGGGAACTCGATATCGGCGAGCATCTCCACGCCGGCCGTCGAGTGGCTCCGCATGAGCTGCCACTCCTCATCGTCGAGCTTGCCGGGCTTGTTGAGCACTTCCTGGGGAATGACGAGCTTGCCCACGTCGTGCAGCAGCGCGCCGATGCGGAACCAGAACATCGCGTGCTCGTCCATGCCGCTCCTGCTCGCGATCGCACAGGCCAGCTCCGCCACGCGCTGGCAGTGACCCTGCGTGTAGCGGTCCTTGGCTTCGATCGACTCGCCCCAGCGCCGCGCGACGTGCAGGAACTCCTGTTCGAGATCGGCGACGCGCTGGTCGACATCGGTGAGGTCCGGTTGCGCGCGCAGGATCGTGAACAGGCGGTGTGAGCGGTTGAGCTGCTGCAGGACGTCGCGGTTTCTGCCCATGCGCCGCGCGAGGTCGGCGCGTTCGCGCGCGACTTCCGCCTGCAGCAGGAGCTCGCCGCGCGCGGTCGCCACTTCGTCGGCGGACTGGAAGTGCCGGTCGGCCTGCTCGAAATCGCCGGTCTCCCGGGCGATGACGCCGAGCAGCTTGGTGGCCTTGCCCACGGCCGAACCGTCGCCGGTCTGGGACGCGGCTTCGAGCGCCTTGCCCACCGCGCCCTGCGCGCGTGCATATTCGCCGCGGCGCACCCACAGTTCGGCCAGGTTGATGTCGAGCTGCGTCCGCGTCATGGGATCGCCGCTCAGCTCGCAGATCTGGACGCCCTCGAGCAGCACCTGCTCCGCCTTGTCCCATCGCTGGCAGGCGATATGGAGCAGCCCGAGGTTGTTGAGGGCGATGCAGATATCGGACGTCAGGCCGAGCGACCGATAGGCGGCGAGGCTGGCCAGGTACTGCTGCTCCGCGAGTGCGAAGTCGCCGCGGATGTTGGCGAGCACGCCGAGATTCTGCGCGGTCATGGCCGCGAGCTTCGCGTCTCCCGCCTGAATGGCACGGCTCCGCGCCATGAGATACAGCCGTTCGGCGTCGTCGAGCTCCCCGCGCTGCCAGCTCACCACGGCCTGCACGTTCAGGGCGTGGCCGGCGGCGGCTCCGTCGTTCCACAGCTCCGCGAGCGCGAGCGCCAGTTCGAGACAGTCGCGCGCGCCCCCGGCGTTTCCGTCCACATGATAGGTGCGCGCGATCCAGCGCACGATGCTGGACACGCGGGCCGCGTCGTCGGCGCCGCGCACACGGTACAGCGCCTGCTCGTAGGCGGCGCGCGCGGCTTCGCGCCGTCCCTCGCGCTCCTCCTCCTGCCCGATCGCCACGAGCTCGTCGAACGTCAGCGCGCGGGTCTGCTCGTGCGAAACGATGTCGTTGCCGGGAGTGCGTGAAACCGGGGAGCGAAGCGATGCGGGCATGAGGCGGACGGACGTCGGAAAGGAGCGCCGGCCCTCGGGCCCGCGGCGGTGCTCAGGACGCGCGGAGGCCGGCCTCGCGCTGATGAGCCGGCGTGCCCGCAGCAGCAGGAGGCACGCCCCTGAAGAGACGAGCAGACCGCCCCGGCGGCACAGTCGGACGCTGCCGGAAATCCGGAGCGCCGCTCGTGCCGATTTCGGCGAGCCCGTCGGCGATCCGGGCCACGGCCACCACGGTCGTCACCAGCAGGGCGCAGGGGACGGCGGCCACCCACCAGGCCGACCGCACATAGGGTAGCGCATCCTGGAGCATGTTGCCCCAGCTCGGCACGGGCGCCCGGACACCCAGTCCGAGGAACGAGAAGCCCGCCTCGAGCGCGAGCATGTCCGCCACCAGCAGCGCGCCCAGCGCGCCCAGGGGGCCCGCGAGATGCGGCGTGACGTGCCGGATCACGAGGCGCACGGGCGGCACGCCCAGCGCGCGCGCGGCCTCGGTGAAGGGCTGTGCGAGCAGCCCCTGCATCACGACGTGCACGATGCGGCTCGTGGCCGGCCACGACGCGACGCCGAGCGCGATCGCGAGCCCGGTGGCATCGAGCCGGCCGGCCACGACGATCGCGCCGAGAAAGAGGAGGATGCGGGGGATGCTGCGCAGGACGTCGGCCACGGACATGAGCATCTGGCCCACGCGGCCTTGGAAGGCCGCCGCCACGGCGCCCCAGACGATGCCGATGGACAGCGCCACGGCCGCCGACAGGCCTGCCACGAGCAGCGAGGTCCGGGCCCCGAACAGCACGCGGCTGAGCAGGTCGCGGGAGTATGCGTCGGTGCCCAGCGGGTGCGTCCACGACGGGGCCTGATTGCGGAGCTGCACGATCTCGAGCTGCGCGGCCGGGTCGAAGGGGGCGAGCCACGGTGCGAGCAGGGCCGCGCCGGCAATGCCGGCCAGGATGAGGACGGGGACTCGCACTGCGGTCTCAGGCTCGCCGCGGATCGAGGGCGCGCACCGCCATGTCCGCGGCCAGGCTGCTCAGCCCCACGGCCGTGGAGAGGAGCAGCGCGGCGCCGCTCACCACGGGCACGTCCCGCTGCGACACGGCACGCAGCAGCAGGGAGCCCATGCCGGGCCACGCGAAGACGGCTTCCACCACCACCGCGCCGCCGGCGAGCACGGGCAGCATGAGGCCGACCAGCGCCACGACCGCACCGAGCGACGGACGCACGGCGTGCCGGATCAGCACGGCGCGCTCGGCGAGCCCCTTGGCCCGCGCCGTTCGCACGAAATCGGCCTCGGCGCATTCCCGAAGCGCGGCGCGCTGCTGCCGCGCAACGGCCGCGCCCCATCCGAGCGCCAGGGCGATGGTGGGAAGCACGAGATGCCGCGCGACGTCGGTCCAGCGCTGGAGACGGGACCCGGTGAGCTGGACCAGCGGATCGGACATGCCGCCCACCGGCAGCACGGCGGCGGCGTATCCCAGTCCGCCGATCAGGACGATCGCGATAACGAACTCGGGAATCGCGTACAGCGCGGTCAACCCTTCACCGAGCGTGCGCGCGAGCCGATTGCGAGGCCGCCAGCCCTGCGCGCCGCCCACCACCAGGCCGAGCAGGGTGGCGGCCACGAGGCCGCTGCCGCACAGCAGCAGGGAATGACGAAACGCCTCGCCGATCACGGATGCCACGGGGCGTCCATCGGTGAAGGAGTGGCCGAGATCGCCACGCACCGCACGCGCGACATACCGCACGTACTGCGTGGCAATCGGATCGTCGAGTCCCATGCGCGCCCGCAGCATCGCGCGCGCCTCGGCGCTGCGTCCGCTCTGCGTGGTGTCGCCGGACAGCGCGTCACCGCCCGCCATGTGCAGCAGGGCGAAGCACAGCGTGCTGGCCGCGAGGATCACCGCACCCGTGTGCAGCAGCCTCGACAGGAGCGAGGTGGTCATCGCCGGCTCAGCGACCGGCCGATTCGCCGAGCGTCCAGTTGGAGAGGTCGGCCCACCACGCGTCGGCCCGCAGGCCCACGGGCTGCACGCGCGCGTTGATGGCGGCGAAGTTGCGCGGCTCGTAGAGCCAGATCGCCGCGGCATCGTCGACGATGGTCTGATAGGCACGGCGGAAATGGCGGTGCCGGAGATCCGGATCGAAGGTGCGCGCCGCGCTGTCCACCGCTGCGTCGAACACGCGGTTGCTGTAGCGCCCGAAGTTGGCGCCGCTCGCGGCGCCCTGCGGCGTGCCCCACACCTGCCGGATCGTGGACGGGCTCGGATCGGTGCGCCACATGTTGAGCGCCGCCTCGAAATTCCCGTCGACCAGACGCTGGCCGAAGGCCTGCGGTTCGAGCGACGCGATGTCCATCTGCACCCCCATCGCCCGGAACTGGGCCTGCAGCAGCACGGCGAGGCGCTGCCGCGGCGCGCTCGAGCTGGGAACGAGCACCTCGAACCGGAGCGGCTGCCGGCCGTTGTGCCGCATGCCGTCGGCCCCCGAGCGACGCCAGCCGAGCGAATCGAGCAGCGCCGCGGCCGTGGTCGTATCGAATGCGAGCTGGGGCATGGCCGTGTCCACCGACGGCATCGCGCGCGTGAACGGGCCGAGCGCGACGCTGCCCAGCGAGTCGAGCGCATTCGCCACCACGGCTTCGCGATCGACGGCGTGCGTGAGTGCCGCGCGCAGCGCGCGATTGGTGAACAGTCCGCGCGTGCCGCTCACGTTCGCGCCGAAGTTGAAGAGCAGGTAGGCATAGTCGAGCGAGCCGTATTCGACCACGCGCACGGACGACGACGCGCGCGCCTCCGTGTAGGCATCGCCGCGCACCGATTCGAGCACGTCGGCCTGTCCCGAGAGCACGCTCAGGCTCGCCGCCGTGGGATCGGCGGCCACGCGCCACACGATGCGGGATGCCTGCGGCGCGCCGCGATAGTTGTCCTGATCACTCGCGAGCACGAGATCGCGCTGGCGGTTCCACGACTCGAAGCGAAAGCGCCCGCTGCCGACCGGGTGCGAGGCGAACGTGGACTGGGCGAGCGCATCGCGCGGGACATCGCCGAGCAGGTGCTGCGGAAGGACGGCCAGATTGTACGCCACCTGGAAGAACTGCTCGGGATGGCGTTCGTGCCACCAGACCACCGCCGTGAGCGAATCCGGCGCCGTCACCGAATCGATGCCCACATAGTTGCTGGCGTGCGGCGAAGCGACGACCGGATCCGTGGCGAGCTCGAACGAGAAGCGGACATCCTGCGCGCGCACGGGTGTGCCGTCGTGCCAGCGGGCGTCCGAATCGAGCGTGAAGGCAATGGAAAGCGAGTCGGGCGCCCAGGTCCATCGCTCCGCGAGCTGCGGCCGGAAGCCGCGATCGCCGCCGGTTTCCATGGGGGGGAGCGGCTCGGCCAGGTGATCGAACAGCAGGTCCACGACCTGCTTGCCCTGCGTGGTGGCCACGAGCGGCGGGATCAGCGCATCGGCGTCCGCCGGCGAGGAAATGGTCAGCACGGTGGACCGGCCGGGGCGGTCGGCGTCGCTCGTTCCCGAGCAGCCGAGTGCCAGCCACGTGACGATCAGGGCCAGACGGCGGGGGGTGCGGAAGGACTTCATGCGCGATCTTCGGCGTCGAAGGAGTCGGGTAAGTGAAGGAATGCCGGGAGGATGACGGTTGAATCCCGTTTCTCGTCACGCATCGGGAAACAGCCCGTTCATCGCCACAACCTTGGCGCGCGCTGTAACGGTACCCCCCGACGGGTGGCCCTATTGTTGAGTTCGTCAGGACAGTCGGCGTCGTTGCCGGCGACGAGTGGTGAACACCCTCGCACACCCCGCCTCAGCCAAGGATGGCTATGCATACCTCTTCCGGAAGCACCACGCCCCGCGCGCTACGCGCGCGTCTCCTCCGCACGTCGCGCATCATGATCGGCATGGCCGCCCTCGGGCTCGCCGCCGCCTGCTCGGCGGATCAGACGGTCGGACCGTCGGTCGATGTCGAACGCCGCGACGGCCTGCTCGGCGGCCTGGTGGGCGGTCTGCTCGGAACCGTCAACAACCTGCTCACGGACGTGACCAGCGTGCTGCGCCTGACGCCGGTGGCGAAGCCGGTGGTGGTGTCGAAGACGTTCACGCGTGAAGGCGGCGAACTGCGCATCCCCGAGCTGGGCTTTGCGCTCAACGTGCCGGCCAACGCGATTCCGGGATCGTCGCTCAAGATCACGGTCACGGCGCTGCCCGGAAAGGCGGTGGCGTACGACTTCGCGCCGCACGGCACGAAGTTCCTCAAGCCGCTGACCTTCAGCCAGGATCTCCGCAATACGAACGGCCTGCTCGGGCTGCTCGTGCGTCCGAACCTGTCCGGCGGCTACTTCAAGAACAACGGCCAGGTGGACACGCAGACCGGCCGCGCGCAGATCGACGAAACGATTCCGCTCCGCATGCAGGGCAACACGGTGACCTTCGAGATCCACCACTTCTCCGGATATCTCGTCTCGACGGGCCGCAGCAGCGGGGCGCGTGACGAGTCGAACGGATACAGCGAGGCGTCGTTCTGATGACCGCTCCCACCGGCTATACCGTCGTGGTCGACTGACCAGGCGCGTCGTTCGGCGCGCCGTGAAGGGGAACGAGGGGCCGGTGCGACGTCATGTCGTGCCGGCCCCCTCGTCCGTTCTTCGTCACCCGGCGGCGTGTCCGTCCCGGCCGGAGGCGCGTGCGGAGACGCGCCCGTGACGCCCGGGGTGGCCCCGGGGCCCTCGGCGCGAGTAGATTACAGGGTTGGCCGGGAGAGGTGCACTCCCTTGGGCCCCGCTCCGGGGCGCGGGCACCAGCACTCGCAAGGAACTACATGAGTAAGCAGGACGCGATCGAACTCGAAGGAACCGTCACCGAACTGCTCCCCAACGCGACCTTTCGCGTCACGGTGCAGAGTGGGCACGAAGTGCTCACCACCCTCGCCGGCAACATGCGCCGCAACCGCATCCGCGTGCTGGCCGGCGACCGCGTCACGGTGGAAGTCTCCCCGTACGACCTGACGCGCGGCCGTATCACGTTCCGGCACAAGAACTGACCGGTCCACGGAGCCGGCCGGCCCGCAGGACCTGATCGTTTTCCGGGCGCGGCGCCGTGCGCGCGCGCCCGTCGGTCACCAGAACGGATTCTCGAGCCCGCCGCCCGATGGACGCGGCGGATCCACCGGGGCCGGCGCATCGGATGCCGGCGTCGTGCTGTCGAACAGCACCTCCTGCGGAATGCCGTACTGCACCTCGAATCCGAGCGGATTCGTGCGTGCCACCGCCCGCGGCGTCGTATGCGTGCCGGGCTCGATGAGCCCCTCGTCACGAATCGACTGCGCGCTCGGCGAGCGCATGGGCGGATGCACGGCGTCATCGACGAGATCGAACGCATCGTGCGCGCTCGCCGGAAAGAGATCGAGGCCGTCGGCGTCCGCTGCCTGATCTGCCTCCTCCTGCGAGGACGACGGCGGAGCGTATCCCGCGTGCGCGATCCCGTCGTGCGCTTCCCCGAACGGCGGCTGCGGCTCCCCGGCGCGGGCCGAGGCCACGAGCGCCAGGAGCGGGTCGAGACGCGCGGGATCCTCGCCCATCTCGGCGAGCAGCGCATGCAGGCGGAGCAGGGGCGGCTCGGCCGCGGCCGGGCGGCCGGCCGCGAGCGCGAACCGCGCCTGGTTCTCGAGCACGGTCACGAGCCGGGCGTCCTCGTCCCCATAGCGGGACTCGAGGGCGTGGCGCGCCGCGCCGAGCGTGACGTCGGCTTCGTCCCAGGCGCCGTCGGCCGCGAGGTACACGGCCAGGTCGGCCCGCGACCGCGCCATCGGCGCGTCGTGCTCGCTGTCGCACACGATGAGGCGCGCGGAAAGCGCGCGCCGCGCCGCGTCAACGGCACTCCTGGTGTCACCCAGCCGGAACATGGCCTGTGCCCAGTTGGCGAGCAGCACGGCGTGGACCTCGGGTGCCTCGGCAAAGGACGGGGCGGTGGTGAGCGCTTCCCGGAAGGCCTCGGCGGCCGCGGGCCAGCATCCTCGGTTTCCGAGGGAAAGTCCGGCTTCGTTGGCGGTCTGCCAACCGCGGGAGGGCGGAGGCGCGGGATCGTGGGATTCGGTGTCGATGGGCATCACAACGGGAGGACGCCTGCGGGGGGCGGGCGTCACCGACCGTCACAGAGCTGGCATTCAGCGTCCGCCGTGACGGTTCGGGCCGGGTAGGGGCTTCCGGGGTTTCGCGCTACGCACGGGCGGTGGTTCGGCCGCGGGATCGGCCGTGCGAGGTCGCAAGCGGCGGGTCTTTAGCCCCGAGTCGCGAGGGTGCCTGATACGAACAGCAACAGCAACAGCAACGGCAACGGCAACGGAATCCACAGATGACGCAGATGAACGCAGATAAAAATGCTCATCATCTGCGTTCATCTGCGTCATCTGCGGATTTTTTTGTTGTTGTTGCTGTTCGTATCAGGCACCCTCAGGACTCGGGGCTACCGACCCGCGACTTGCGACCTCGTACGAGCGGCCCCCACCCCAGCCCCAATCCGCTCCATCGATCTCACACATCCCGCAGCACCGCCATCGGCGTCTCCCGATGCACATCCCGGCTCGTGAGCAGCCCGATCCCCACCGTGAGCGCCACCATGGCCGCGATGATCGCCGCGGCCGCACCCCAGGCGGGCACGAACGTGCCGTCGAAGACCCAGCGCATGAGCGCCCACGCCCCCCCGAACGCGAGCAGCATGCCCGTGCATGCCCCGAGCACGCCGAGCGCGGCGTACTCCGCGAAGAGCACCCGCTGCACGAGCGCACGTGATGCGCCGAGCGTGCGCAGCAGCACCCCTTCGCGGAGGCGGGCGCGGCGCGTGGCCGCGACGGCGCTGAAGAGCACCGGTACGCCGATCGCGAGGCAGAACACGCCGAGGAACCGGATCGCCACGGTGACGCGATCCACGATGCTGCCGATCGTATTCCGGATCACGGAGAGATCGAGGCTCGACACGTTGGGGAAGCGGCGCACGGCGTCGCGCTGGATGGCGGCGAGCGCCGCGGGATCGTCGACCGCGGCGATGAGCACGTACTGCTGCGGCGCGGCGCGCAGTGCCTCGGGTGCGAACACGGCGAAGAAGTTCGTTTCGAAGCGGGCCCAGTTCACCGTGCGGAGACTCGTGATCACCGTGCGCACGCTCACGCCCTGCACGTTCCACACGAGCGTATCGCCGAGCGTGACCATGAGATCGGCGGCGAGCCCTTCCTCGAGCGACACTTCGTACGGGCCGTCGGGGCCGCGGCGGCGTTCGCGCTCGGCGGCGCCGGCCGTCCACGCGCCGCGCACGACCTTCTCCGACGGCGCGAGCGTATCGCGGTACGACGAGCGGTACTCGCGGCGGAGCGCCCACCCGGGCCGGTCGACCACGGTGTCGGAGAGCAGTTGCTGCACGGTGCGTCCGTTGATGCCGGCCAGCCGCATCGTCACGATCGGCGTGCGTTCCACGATGGGGTCGCCGCCGGCGGTGACGAGCGAATCGAGTTCGTCGACCTGGTCGTCCTGCACGTCGAAGAAGAGCAGGTTGCCGGCCGCCGCGGCGTCGGCGATCTCGAACCGGCGGAGCAGATTGCCCTGCACGAGATTCACGGTGGCGAGCAGGAAGGCGCCGAAGCCGAGCGCCAGCGTGACGGCCCGCGTCTGATTGGCCGGACGGTACAGGTTCGCGACCCCCTGCCGGAACGCGAACGGCCACCCGGCCCGCACACTGCGGCGCGCGATGCGGATGAGGAGACTCGAGGCGATCCACAGCACCACCACGGCCACGGTGATGCCGAGCGAGACGAACAGCCCTTCGGCCATGTTGCCAGTGCGCGCCACGGCGATGCCGATGATGCTCGCGACGAGCAGCAGGTCCACGCCAAGTCGGGCGGGATCGGTCCATTCGCGCGGGAGCGCGCTGTCGTCGGTGGCGCGGCGGAGCGCCTGCAGCGGCGACACGCGGCGCAGCGCGAGCAGGGGCCGGAGCGCGAACACGAGCGCGACCCACACGCCGATCGCGAGGCCGAGCGCGATCGCGCGCCATTCGAGCGTGGGCGCGACGTCGAGCGGGAGGAACTCGCGCACGGCGCCGGGGAGCGCGAACTGGATGGCCACGCCGAGCGCGGTGCCGGCGGCCGCGCCCGCGAGCCCCATCACCGACGCCTGCAGCACGTACAGCGTGAGGACCTGCCGGCTGCTCGCGCCGAGGCACCGCAGCACGGCCACGGTGTCGATGCGCGAGACCACGAACGCGTGAATGCCGCTGGCCACACCGATGCCGCCGAGCAGCAGGGCGATGAGGCCGATCACGGAGAGAAAGTCGGCGAGGCGCGCGACGGCTTCGGTGAAGTCGCGTTCGGTATCGGCCACGGTGCGTACGCGCACGCGGACCGGCGGTGAAGCGAGCGCGCTGTCGGTGAGCGCGCCGTCGACGGTTTCCACGCGCACGGTGTCGTCGAGCCGTTCACCGCCGCCCAGCGCGCCGGCGGCGCGGTCGCGCGCGGTTTCGTCGGCGATGCGGTCGGGGTTGCGCGGATCGACGCGGCGACGGAGCGCGCGCGCGAGCTGCGTGCCCGCGCGCGTGCCGTCGGCGCCGGGGGGGAGGCGCAGCACGGCATCGTATTCGGCGCGGCTGCCGAACTGCAGGAGCCCGGTGGCGTCGAGCCAGCGCGCGGACACGAACACGCGCGGTCCGATCACGGCGGTGATGCCGGCGTCGCCGGGCACGTTGCCGAGCGCCGCGGCGATCACGAACATCTGACGGCCGAGCCGCATGGAGTCGCCCACCTCGGCATCGAGCGACACGAGCAGCGACGGGTCCACGAACACGACGGGCGTGTCGCCGTGTGCGTCGGCCCACCGGCCGGCGGGGTGCGTTTCGATGGTGCCGTAGAAGGGGTAGCCGTCGGTCACGGCGCGCACCTGCACGAGGCGCGTGTTGCCGCTCCGGTCGGCGAGCGCCATGGAGGCGAAGGTGGTCACGCGCGCGTTGCGTACGCCGGCCGTTTGCAGCGAATCGAGGAGCGAGTCCACGACCTCGGGAAAGACCGCGCGCGCGGAGAGCTGCACGTCGCCGCCGAGCAGCGCGCGCGACTGTTCGCGGATGGAACGCGTGACGTTGCCGGCGAACGAATCGATGGCGACGAGCGCCGCGACGCCGAGCGCGATGGACGACATGTACAGCGCGAGGCGGCGCCGCGCCGTGCGACTTTCACGCCATGCGAGCCTGGCCAGCGTGACGGGGCGCAGTCCGGGCGCGCGTCGCGCGGGGGCGGGTGTCATGACGCCGTCCCGGCGCGCGTGATGTCCTCCACGACGCGTCCGTCGCTCAGCCGGATGGTGCGCTGGGTGCGCTCGGCGAGCGTGGCGTCGTGCGTCACCAGCACGACGGTGGTGCCGTGTTCGCGGTTGAGCTCCTCGATGAGCTCCACGATGCGCGCGCCGGTGCCGCCGTCGAGATTGCCGGTGGGTTCGTCGGCGAAGAGGATCGCGGGGGCGTTCACGAACGCGCGCGCGAGGGCCACACGCTGCTGTTCGCCGCCCGAGAGCTGGGTGGGGAAGTGATGGCTGCGTCCGTGGAGTCCCACGCGGTCGAGCAGCGCGCGGGCGCGGGCTCCGGCCTCGGCCGCCCCCACCTCGCCGCGCAGTTCGAGGGGAACCTGTACGTTCTCCAGGGCGGTAAGAGTGGGGATCAATTGAAAGCTCTGGAACACGAACCCAACTTTCTCGCCGCGGAGCGCGGCCCGCGCATCTTCGCCGAGGGCGCCGATATCGGTGCCGTCGAGGAGGACGGCGCCGCGGGTGGGGGTGTCGAGGCCGGCCAGCAGGCCGAGCAGCGTCGTCTTGCCGCTTCCGGACGGTCCCATGATGGAGACGTACGCGCCGCGCGCGATCTCGAAGGAGACGTCGTGCAGCACCGTGAGCGGTCGGTCACCGCTGGTGTATTCCTTGGACAACGCGCGAGCAATGAGCATGCGACTCGAGTCGGAGAAAGTGGCGGAACCGTTCCCGGGCCGCCGGTGGACGGCGGGATGGATTGCGCTGGTGTTCGGGCTGCTCCCGGCGGCCGCGTGCGGGCGGACCGACACGGCTGCGGTGGAATCAATCGACGGGACACCGGCGGGAGCAACCGATACGGCGGCGGCCGGTGTGCCGCCGATCCCTACGGGCGGACCACGCGTTGTGATTCTGGGCACGAGCCTGACGGCCGGCCTCGGGCTCGATCCCGACAGCGCCTGGCCCGCACTGGTGCAGCGGATGGCCGACAGCGCCGGGGTCCCGGTCACGATCGTGAACGCCGGGCTCAGCGGGGAGACCTCGGCCGGCGCGCTCCGGCGGGCGGACTGGGTGCTGGCCGAACGGGCCGACCTCGTGGTGCTCGAAGTGGGCGCGAATGACGGGCTGCGCGGGATGAACCCCGATTCCACACGGGAGACGCTGGTGGCGCTCGTGGAGCGGGTGCGGGCGCGGCAGCCGGCGGCCCGCATCGTGCTGGTGCAGATGGAGGCGCCGCCCAATCTGGGCGTTGCCTACACCACGCGATTCCGGGAGGCGTACCGCGCGGCCGCGGACCGGGCGGGGATCCCGCTGCTGCCGTTCCTGCTCGAGGGGGTGGCGGGGGAGGCGGCGTTCAACCAGGCGGACGGGATCCATCCGAACGAACGCGGGTCCCATCTCGTGGCGGCCACGATGTGGGCGGCGCTCCGTCCGCTCGTGGAGCCCGGGGCGGATACGGCCGGACCGCCCTGAGCGGGCCGGGTCGTCGGAGCTGCGGGTGGCCCGGGCTGCCGGCGCGCTCCGAAGGGGCGGTCAAGTTCGCCCCCCGGATGGCCGACACTCTGGCGCGTGTCGTGGCGGTTCCTACGGCTGCCGGCCGGGGATCTCGCAGCCTCCCCATCCCTTCTTCCTGCTGACACCGGCGATGCTGCCGCTGCTTTCGCTCGTCGACGCCATCGTGGCCGATCTGGCCATCACCGACGCGGTGCGCACGCGCATTCATGCGCGGGCGGCGGAGCTGCGGCAGTCGCTCGGCATGGCGGCCGGGACGCTGCCGCGGGCGCAGGCCGCGGTGCTCGCGATCGGCGAGGCGCTCCAGATCCCGCCGTGGGAGGCGTACCGGCTGGCCGGGGAGCAGGCGCTCGTGCACATGGCGGCGGATCTGTCGCGCGTGTTCCGTCTCCACACCACGGCGCACACGTTCTGTCTCAACCTGAACAGCGTGGTGCAGTCGGAGCTGCAGGCGCTCGTGCCCATGCTGCCGCTGCCGGTGGTGGACGTGGAGATGGTGGATCTGAACACGCTGCGGCTGAGCTTCGAAGGGAGCGACGAGGGGATGGGGCTGGCGCAGGGGCTGCTGAGCGGTGTGGCGCGTCACTACGGGCAGGAGGCGCGGTTTTCGGAGGTTCCGCCGGCGCAGATGTCGGCCATGGCGGAGGCGGTGGGGCGGCGGTATGTGGACGTGACGTTCGTGAGCGATGACCGCGCCTCGGGCGAAGGCGGCCGTACGCCGGAGCGGCGTCGCGGGGCGGTGGCCGTTGCCTTGCAGGGTTGGTTCCGGTAACTTGCAAGGCTGGGGATGCTCCGCCCGGGTTTTCCGGTGCGGTCCGGTTTCCTCTCTTTCGTGCGCGGCCGCGTGTCGGCCGCGGTCATCGTTTCCGAATCGCATCTGACGGTCCATATGGCGCTTACGGCCACCCAGATCCGCCGCGGGATGGTGCTCGTGTTCGAGGGCGACCCGTGTCGCATCATCGAGTTCCGGCATCACACGCCCGGCAACCTGCGCGCGATGGTGCAGGCGAAGCTCAAGAACCTGCGCACGGGCTCGTCGTTCGAGCACCGGTTCCGCGCTGCGGACACCATCGAGAAGGCGGCGATGGAGACGCGCGAGCTGGAGTTCCTGTACCAGGGCGGCGACTCGTATCACTTCATGAACTCGGCGGACTACGACCAGTTCGAGCTCGACGCGGAAGCGCTGGGCGATGCGGCGCCGTGGATGCAGCCGGGGATGAAGATCCTGGCGGAGTACTACGACGGAAAGCCGATCGGCATTCAGCTGCCGAACTCGCTGACGCTGGAGATCGTGGAGACGGCGCCGGTGGTGCGCGGGGCCACGAAGACGGCGTCGTCGAAGCCGGCGAAGCTGGAGAACGGCGTGACGGTGAACGTGCCCGAGTTCGTGGAGCAGGGGACGCGCGTGCGGGTGAATCCGTCCACGGGCGAATACCTGGATCGCGCGAAGGACTGAAGCGGTTCCGGGGCGCACGCTCGGCTCCGCTTGAATCGTCTCCCTGGTGCGATTACACTACAAGGCTCCGGATCATTCCCGGCTGGGGAGTGACGCGAGGTTTCGCAGGACGCCGCTGGCGGCATGCGAGCATGGTGGCCGTAGCTCAATCGGTTAGAGCACCGGATTGTGGTTCCGGGGGTTGCGGGTTCAATTCCCGTCGGTCACCCTGGCAGTGCACGGTTCGCCGTGTCTAGGTCCGTAGCTCAATTGGTAGAGCACCGGTCTCCAAAACCGGCGGTTGGGGGTTCGATTCCCTCCGGGCCTGTTCCGGTGTATATTGTGCGGCTTGGCCTGTTCAGGCCGATGTGCGGCGGTATCGTCTAGGGGACTAGGACACAGCCCTCTCAAGGCTGGAACACGGGTTCGAATCCCGTTACCGCTATGGTGGGTGGCCGGTCTCGGCCGCAGGAAGCAGGAGCAGCAACGGGCAGGATGGCGATTCCGCCGACATCGGCTCCATCGTCTATCGGTTAGGACGCCACCCTTTCAAGGTGGAGAGACGGGTTCGATTCCCGTTGGAGCTATGGCCGTGTGGGCGGGCCCCCATGGGCATGCTCCCTGGTGTGCAGGGCAGGATCCGGCTGCGGCCGGCCGTGGTACGTGTTGGGGGCGTAGCTCAGTTTGGTTAGAGCACTCGACTGTCACTCGAGAGGTCGCGGGTTCGAGCCCCGTCGCTCCCGTAGGTTGGAGTTTGCAGGACAATGCCCTGGTGGTGAAATTGGTAGACACGCCATCTTGAGGGGGTGGTGCCGAAAGGCGTCGCGGTTCGAATCCGCGCCAGGGCATGGCTCGTGCAGGACGGGGCGGACGGAATGCTCCGGAGGACGTGTTTCCGCACCTTGTGCAGCACCTTCGTGACCGGGTTCGCCCGGACCACGCCACAGTAGCTCAGTGGTAGAGCACCCGATTCGTAATCGGGCGGTCATCGGTTCAATCCCGATCTGTGGCTCTTCAGTTTGCATGGTCGTGGTTCTTCGTTCCAGCATCAGAATGGTCTTCAGGTTGACGGCACCCGGGTCCCGGGTGCCGTTTTCGTTTGCCCGGGTGCCGTTTTCATTTTCCGGGGTACGCGGGTTCGGAGCGCCACGCCGCTCATGCGCTTCCTGTTCCTCCTTCCTTCCCTTTCCCAATCGGACGGCCGCGCGCCGCCGACGGAGGCTCCATGCGACGTTTTCGGGCGGCGGCAGTGATGATCGGACTCACGTTCATGGCGGCCTGCGCCGGCGCCGATGGAGCAGAGGGGCCCACAGGACCGCAGGGGCCTGCCGGCCCACAAGGGCCCCAGGGACCGCAAGGCCCGCAGGGGCCTCAGGGACCGCCGGGCAGCGGGTCCGGGCCCGCGCGTTCGACGTATTTCGTGGTCATCGAAGAGGACGGCTATGCGGAGCAGGCGCTGCCCGTGGCCTTCGGCACCAATCCCACGCAGCCGCCGCTCCTCAACTGCTTCGTCTCCGAGGTGCCGGCAGAAGGCGTCTGGCAACCGGTGGCGGACGGGTTCACCAACTCGGGGCGGGCGGTGTGCGCGCTGATCTTCGACGAGGGACGCTGGTATGCGGTGCTGCTCAACGGGCCGGCCGCGTGGACGGTGGCCTTCATGGCGACGGGGGGGTAGCGGACCATCCTGATGCCCTGCGCCCACCCTTGCCCGGCCCCCGGGGGCCGGGTAGCTTGCGCACAGTTGGTGTCTCGCGGGCGTAATTCAGTTGGTAGAATGCCAGCTTCCCAAGCTGGACGTCGCCGGTTCGAGTCCGGTCGCCCGCTCCTTCAATCAGCGACATGCGACGCCGTCGGAATCCTCGATTCCGGCGGCGTCGTCATTGGCGCCCACAACTGCGGCATGCGACGGCCCACGCCTTTCTTGTGAGCCGCGGCAACCACACCCTATACTTGGGGCGTACGCGCCGGCAGGGCGCGTCCAGTCCGCGGGAAGGGCCGCGCCCACCTGCCGGTCGTGCGGAGTCGTTCGCCACACTGACCTCTCGTTGGCCCGTCATGCGGACGCCGGGCATCACGAACGGAGGTCTGTCATGTCTCTCCCGCCCCGGGCGCGCGCGCTTCCGGCCGCCCCCAGTCTCGAACAGCAGAAGAAGCAGGCGCGCGAACTCCTGCTCGCTGCGCGCGCCGGAGACGCATCCGCGCTCGATCGCGTCCGCGTGCACCACCCGCGCCTTGCGCCTGCCGTCGGCACGCAGCGCGCGCCGGAACTCTCGCTCCACGACGCGCAGCTCGTGATCGCGCGCGAGTACGGGTTCGCAAGCTGGCCCAGGCTCAAGGCGCACATCGAAGAAACGCTTGCCGCACGGCGTACCCGTGTCTTCGTGCGTGAGGTGCGCTATCACGACGAACGCGCTCACGGGCTGCTCGCGGTACTGCCTGACGGTGCCCCCGCCGTCCTCGATCAGGTGCGCACGTGGCATCCCGACTTCGCCGAGGCGGAGGACGATGCCATTCGATCCGCCACGTTCTCGATCGACGACGCGCGGCTCGTCTACGCCCGGCAGCATGGCTTTGCGAGCTGGCCGCGATTTACGGCGTACCTCGAACGGCTCCGCGCCGAACCGGATCGCGAGCCGTTCCTGGCGGTCTTCGACGCGGGCCGCCGGGGCGACTGGGGGCGCGCACGATCGCTCCTCGAGCAGCACCCGGACATCGTCCGTGCGCGGGGCACGAACGGCAATACGCTGCTCAACCTGGCGTGCTCGCTGTCCCCTGGCGCTCCGCCGGACATGGATGGCGCGCCGGGCGCCGGTGACCATCGTCTCGCGGCGGTGCAACTGCTGCTGGCCGCCGGCGCCGACGTCCGCGCGCCGAATGACCGCGGCTGGACGCCGCTGCACCAGGCAGCCTACCGCAACGACCCCGAGATGGCCGCGCTTCTGCTCCAGGCGGGAGCGGCCTACGACGCGGAAGCCCACGGCGCCGGTGGAACGCCGCTCGCCGTGGCGCTTTTCTGGGGGCATCGCGAGGTGGCCGCCGTTCTCGCCGCGCAGGGCGTCGCCCCGAACAACCTGCGCGTGGCATCCGGGCTCGGCCGGACCGACCTGGTCCGGGCCTGCTTCGATGGGGTCGGCGTGCTCACGGCCGCCGCCCGTGCGGGACGCGGGTTCTATCGCCCGCACAGTGGCTTCCCGGCGTGGCGCCCGTCGGACGATCCGCAAGAGGTGCTGGACGAGGCGCTCGTCTGGGCCGCGAAGTGCGATCAGGTCGCGGTGATGCCGCTCCTGATCGCGCGCGGCGCACGCGTCGATGCCGATCCATACCGCGGCACGCCTCTCATCTGGGCGGCGTACAAGGGGCGACTCGAGGGGGCTCGGTGGCTGCTGGAGCACGGCGCCGATGTCAACCAGCGCGCGACGTTCGGCGGCGCGTCACACGGCGCGGGGGTGACGGCGCTCCACCTCGCGGCGCAGAGCGATCAGGCCGAGATGGTCGAGCTGCTGCTCTCGCGGAATGGTGACATGGACGCGCGCGACGCCCTGTACGGCAGCACTCCCGCGGGATGGGCTGAACACGCAGGTGCACGGCGCGCGGCTGCGGCGCTGCGCGCGTGGGCGAGAGGGGAAGGGCGGGTGTGACGGCGATGTGGACGACGGACGAAAGGGGCGCCCCGCGGGCGCCCCTTTCGCATATCCGGCGCGGCCAGTGTGAGGAGCCGGTCCGCGAAGGATCCCGTTACGCGCCGGCGTCCCCGTTCACCGCTGCTCGTTTTCGGGGCGCCGATTTCTTGCGGGGCGCCGCCGCCGCTTTCGCCGCCGTGTTCGTTTTCGCGGCGGTGTTCGTGGCCGCCGCCCCCTTCCGCTGCAGGACCGCGAGCGGCAGCCGGGCGTCCTGCAGGGCGTGATCGTCGTCATGCCATATGACATGCACCGTGTCGCCGCGGGCACGCACCACGGTCATGGCCGCGCCCCCGCTCCTGAGTTCGACGACATCGCCCGCGTTGAAAGTGTCCGGCATGCGGTCCTCGGGGTGAAGAATGTGGGGAAACCGGTGCGACCGGAACGGCCGGCCGGCGTTGTCGCTCGACCGATGTACCCCATCGCGTGGCGAATGGTCATCGTCGGGCGACCCGGTCCCTGCCGAGCGTCGCGTCTCCCGCCTCGGCGCGTCATGCGGTCTATCCGGCGCGGAAATCCACGCGTAAGATTGAACTTCCGTGTCTCGCATTCCCCGATCCGACAGGGCCGCGCTCCGCCGCGTACAGCTCCTGCTGGTCGCCATGACCGCCACGCTCGTGGCCGTGGGGCACAGTGAGCGATTCTGGCCCGTGGCCGGGTGGGCAGTGTACACGGTGCTCTCGCCCGAGCCGCCCGGTCCGTCCGCTTCCCTCCTCGAAGTGCGCGTGACGACCCACGCGGGCGCCCGCTACGCCCTTCCGCCGCACCGGCTCATCGCATCCGCCCGCAGTGACGTCGCCGAACACACGCTACGCCTGGCCGTTCAGGGCGGCGACACCGTGAAACGCGCCGCGGCCCGCGCCCATCTCACCCGCCTCGTGACGGCGACCCTCGGCACGCCGGCCTTCGACAGCATCGAAGTCCACCAGGTGGTGTGGGTGGTGGATCCGATGCGCGTGCCGCCGTTCGAACGGCGCCGCCCCTACGACGTGCTGCATCTCGCGAGCTTTCCGCGCCTCCCCCCGGAGCGCACGCCGTGACTTCATGGCGCCCCCGTATCGAGGCGTGGCAGGCCCGGATCGATGCCTGGTGGACCAGGCCGCAGGCCGATGCCGCCGGCAGCCTCGGTCTTTATCGCATCGTGTTCGCGTTCGGTTTCCTGTGGAAGGTGTCCCTGTTCGATACGGGCCTGCTGGCGGGCATGCCGCCGCCCGGCGAGATGCCGCTCGTTCTGCTGGACCTGCTGCCGCGCGATCCGTCGGTGCTGCTGCTGCGCGGCCTCGAGATGACGCTCGTGGCCGCGCTGGTCCTCCTGATCGCGGGCGTGCACGTGCCGGCGGCAACATCCGTGGTGTTCGTCACGGGACTCGCGCGTGAATCGTATGCGAACATCATCGACGTCGAGAACGACGGAACGATCGCGGTATTCCTCGTGCCGCTGCTCGCCCTGCTGACCCGGACATGGGGCGATACGTACGCGCTCGATGCACGGCGCGCCCGATCCCACGACCTCGCGCCGGTCGATCCCGCGGACACACACTGGCGCTACGCGCTCATGCCGCGCGCGCTGCTGGTGATGCTGGCCGTGCTGTTTCCGCTGGGCGCGCTCTTCAAGGTGCAGGGCGACGGCATGTGGTTCGAGCACGACAATCTGGTGGCCATGCTCACGCTCCACCGCAACGTGGACGCGGCGATCGCCGGCACCTGGATGAATCCGCTGGCTCCGTGGCTCGTGGCGTACCCCGGGGTGGGAGCGGCCGTGCAGTGGGCGGTGCTGCTGTTCGAGGCCACGTTCTTTCTCGTGCTCGCCGGTCCGCGCATCCGCCGCGTGTATCTTGCGCTCGCGATGCTGTTCCACGGTCTCAACGCGCTGCTGCTGCACGTGTCCTTCACGGCGATCCTGGCGGGCTATGCGCTGTTCGTGAATTGGCAGGCGGGGTGGTCGTGGTGCAGGGCGCTGGTTCCCGCACTGCCGGGATGGAGCCGCCTGTCGTCATGGTCGCGCGAGCGCGACGGGGCGGTGCGTGTGGCCGTGTATGCCGCCGCCCTGCTGCTGGCCGTGACGTGGCACGCCGGCGCGCGCCATCTCTTCAACCTGGGTGGCCTGCTCGACTGGAAGACGCCGTGGTTCGTGATCACGCCGCTCGCGCTCGCGTGGCTGCCGGTGCTGCTGTGGTCCCTCATCGCGGCTTCGAGAACCGCAGTTCGCGATCGATATCGAGCGCGATCGTTCCCACGGCTTCCGCGCGCGCGATGAGCGCCGACGGCATGGCCACGACGTCGAGCAGACGGCCGGCCATGAGCTGCGCGGACAGTTCGACGCCGTCGGTGAGCTCCCGGTTGATCGCCCCTTCCACCTTTTCGCGCAGCGCATGGAGCGGCTTGTCGAGCGGCAGTACCGCCGATTCGCGAAGCTGGGCGAGCACGGATTCGGCGCGGAGGAAGGCGAACCCCTGCACGAGCAGATCGCCCGTGGCGATGTCGAAATCGAGATCCGGCACGGTGAGTTCCTCGCGCGCGACGTCGAGCTGCGGCGTGCCCACGAGCCAGCCTTCGCCGCGGAGCGCGCCATCGAACCGTATGCCGAGGGCGATGCGCCCGTCGCCCACGGGCACGAGCCGCACGTCCTTGATCCGCACCACGCGCCGCCATTGACGGAAGGAACGGCCGGTGAGCCGCTGGCGCAGGAGCTCGGTGGCCACGTCGTATCCCACGCTGGCTTCGAGGAGCACGCGTGCGCTGTCGCCGACTTCCGACGACGCGGGCTGCAGCGGCGGCAGCGGCGTGTTCGTGCGTTCGGGTTCCGTGCCGGAGATGATGACCGGCGAGGCGAAGAGCCGGATGTCGAAGACGACCGCCGAATCGGTGACGTTCATGCCGCCGAGCCGCACGATGCCGGGACGGAGCAGCAGCCACAGGCTGTCGGCGACGCGGATGGGGCGGTTCATCTCGTTGTACCAGCGTTCCAGCCGGTCGCGCACGTTCCATCCGGCGAGCCGCCGGTCGATCTTGGGCAGCTCCCGTCCCAGCACGCCGCGCAGGGCGCCGGCGACGCGATCGGTGACGTCGATGTTGAAGGCCGTCACTCGGCAGGCGTCGCGATCCGTTTCGGTGGCGGGGGCGAGACGGGTGAGCCGCGTCCGGGTGCGGAGGCGCCACTCCGAGGAGAGGCCGAGCGTGCTCTGGAGGTGCGCGCGCAGCCGTGGCTGGGCATCGTCGACCCCGCAGGACGCGCCGATCTCCGGGAGCAGCGGCGGATTGTACCACCCCTTGCCCGCATAGCTCACGGTGGTGCCCAGCGTGAGGAGCCCGTCGTCGAGCGCCACGTCGAAGCGGGTGCGCGTGGCCTCGTAGGCGAAATGCTGCCGCCCGTTCGTAGGGTGACGCATGCGCCTGTTGATGTCGCCGAAGTGCTGGGGGACGGCCCGCTCGAGCGCGTCGAGCGTGGGGGCGAGGCTGATGCTGATGGGCGCGTCGATCACCGAGACGGCGAGCGGCGGGATGGCCGGCGGCAGGAACTCGCCGGTGATGGCGGGGGGCGGGGCATCGATCGTGACGGGGCGCTCGCACCCGGCGAGCAGCAGGGTACCACCGAGCACGATCGGCAGACATCCGCGAATCCGCATTCCGTAATTTAGCGCCCGCGACGGGGGGCGTGGAAGGACGCGGGGCGGGGGCGCTGCGGAGAGGCGATCAGCGTGTCGAATCGGGGCGGGGCGCCGGCGCGTTCATGCGCGGGAGGAGGGCGGCGGCACGCGCGGTGGCCACGGAGCCGCGGGGCGACCATCGGCGCGGAGAAGGGAGCACGACGGCGAGACGGGCGGATTCCTCACGCGTGAGCCGCGCGGCGGCCTTGCCGAAGTGATGGCGGGCTGCCGCTTCGGCGCCGAAGACGCCGTCGCCCCATTCGGCGAGATTGAGGTGGAGATCGAGGATCCGGTCCTTGGGCACCACGAGTTCGAGCCAGAGCGTGAGGTACGCTTCGAGTCCCTTGCGGACCCAGGACCGCCCTTCCCAGAGAAAGACGTTCTTCACGACCTGCTGCGAGATCGTGGACGCGCCACGGAGCGGCCGGCCGGCACGGCGTCGTTCGATGGCCTTCTCGATTTCGGTGAAGTCGAAGCCGTGATGCAGGTAGAAGCGGTCGTCTTCGGCGGCGAGCACGGCGCGGCGGAGCGCGGGCGCGATGGCGTCGCGCGGAACGACGATGCGCCGCGGCCAGGCGGGCGTGTCCCCGGCCCGCCAGCGTTCCCAGGCGCGCGCCAGCATCATCATCGTGGCGGGAGGCTGCACCACGCGCAGCAGGAGACAGGCCGGGAGCGGCAGCAGGAGCAGAAAGCACGCGCTCCACGCGAGACGACGGAGCCACCGGCCGACCGCGCCCGGGCGACGCGATGCGCGGGCGCGCGGGGTCATGGTGTGATCATGGTGCGTGCCCGCGGTGTGATGCGCGAGGGTGCGCGGTCATGGTTCGCGCAGATGCGCCGGCGTATCGGGCGGCTGCCGTTTCCAGCGGCGGTGATGCCAGAAGTACTGGCCGGGCGTGCGCCGTATCTCGTCTTCGAGCTGGCGGGTGAAGGTGGCGACGATGGTGTCGACATCCCGTTCGCGCTCGCCCGTGTCCGTGATGGGCACGGTGTCGAACGTGATCCGGTAGTGCCCGTCGGGGAGACGGAGACAGGCGCCGAAGAGCACGGGCGTGCCGAGGCGGAGCGCGAAGACGGCGGGGCCGCGCGGAGTGCGCGCGGGGCGGCCGAAGAAGGGCACGAACGTGGACGCGAGCCCCATGGCGTCCTGGTCACAGAGAAACGCGATCATCTTGCCTTCGCCGAGCGCGCGGGGGACACGCCGCACCGCGATGGCGTCGTGAATGACCTCGACATCGAGCGCGGCGCGCGTGGCGCGCACGTAGCGATCGAAGAGCGGGTTGGCCATGCGCCGCGTGATCGCGGCCACGGGAATGCCGCGGGCGGCGATGTACGCGCCGCCGAGCTCCCAGTTGCCGAGGTGGCCGGTGGCGAGGATGACGCCCCGTCCCTGGGCGAGCGCGGTTTCGAGCAGCGACCAGCCCGAGGTTTCGCTCACCATGGCGAGCACCCGTTCGCGTGGCGTGCCGGGGAGCACGGCCGTTTCGATCGAGGTGCGTCCGAGGCTTTCGTAGGCTGCGCGGGCGGTGCGGCGCACCTCGGCCGGCGTGAAGTCGGGAAACGCGGCGGCGATGTGTCGCTCCACGACACCGCGCCGGATGCCGACCGGGGCGTACGCGAACCGGCCGAGCAGTGCTCCCACGGCGCTCGCGCCGCGCCAGCCGAACCATCGGAACACGCCCACGACCAGCCGGATGGCGGCGTATTCGAGCCGGTGCGACAGCGTGACGGGCGACGCGGGAGCGAAGGCCTGTGCGGAGTCGGAGTCGCGGCGGGTCATGCGGGGGTGGACGACGGAAAAGGGACGGGCGATGGCGAACGCGGCGCACGACGGGGACAAAATGCATGCGGCGCCGTTCCCGGAGGAACGGCGCCGCACGTGATCGGCAGGGAGCGTGCGAACACGCTCCGCGCGATCAGTTGGCCAGCATGATCAGCACGCGGCGGTTGGTGGCGCGACCGTTGTCGGTGTTGTTCGGGGCGATCGGATCGCCTTCACCGGCGGTACGGCTGGTGATGCGCGAGGCCGCGAGGCCCTTCGACACGAGATAGTCACGCACCTGATCGGCGCGCTGCTGTCCGAGGCGGGTGTTGTAGGCTTCGCTGCCGATCGCGTCGGTGTTACCCGTGACGGTGATCGCACGCGACATGTTGACCGACTCGAGGAACGACGCGGCGATCTGGTCGAGGACCCGGGCCGCTTCCGGCGTGATGGCGTCTTCGTTGAACGCGAAGTGCACCGCGCCCACGACGACCGGGCGTCCCGGGACGTCGACGCGCACGGTGTCGAAGCGCGTGGTGAAGACGGTGTCGCGCTGCACGATGCGCACCGTGTCGTACTGGATGCGCGGAGCCCGCGGGCTGGTGAAGAGCGAGAGGCTCACGCCGGCCTGCGCGCCGAGGTTCATGTGGCTCTCGCGCGCCTTGGGCTTGGTGTCGTCGTCGGCGCCGACCCAGTGGCCGATGCCTTCGAGACGGAACGACCACATCGGGTTGAGCGCGAAGCGGAGACCGACGAGGGCCGAGGGGCCGCCGCCGCGCGGCGCAACCTGCCGCTGGCGTCCGTACGCGTCGTACGCGTAGCCGCCGCCGATGAGGAACTTCACGTTGTCGCTGATGGGCGCGTTGTACGTGAGCCGGTAGTTCCAGAGCGTGTGCGAGACACGGCGCATGGAATCGTACACCGCGATGCCGGTGGGCTCGCGATCGACGTCGGCGTCGACGTAGGAGAGATCCATTTCGAGCAGGAGGTTGCGCAGCACGTAGACGCCGGCACGACCGCCGCCGCCGAAGGCCGCCTTGAGTTCCTGCGATTCACCGAAAGTCTGGAACCGGCCGAAGCCGCCGATCTCCACCGCGCCCTGCCGCTGCGCTTCGAGCGAAGCCGGCAGACCGAGGGCAAGCACAGTGCCCAGCGCGAACATAGCAGAAGTACGCATATTCCTCCCGTGAGTGTGACAGAACCGACGGACTGAACCGCCTTGATGAGCCTGCAGGATGACAACACGGCCAAGACCAGAACCTTCCCGGCGCGAAGGCATCCGCGGACCCGGCGTGCCCCGGGATCCCGAATGGATCCCGGACCATGACGCCCGCGCGGTTGCCACGCATCAACTTATGCATCATTTCCCGAAGGGCAACCGTTGACGGGTCACGAACTTGGGCAAATGGCCACTTCGGACCCCTCCGGGACCGTCACGACCCCCGCCCAGCCCCCTTTTCACCGGACATGATGACCGATTGCAGGACGACTACCCCCGCCGACTTGATACAGGCGAGCGGTCCCGATGTCCCCTGAACCGGGCTCGGCCGTTCCGGATCGGGAGCCGGCGGAAGGCCAGGCCGGTCCTCGACGTTCCGGCGCGCGGCTCGTCCCGGGGCCGGGAAGGCGGCCGCCGCGGGTCCGTTCGGCTCCGGCCCGCGGCCTGTGACTTGATGGACCGGGCGCCGGAGGCGAATCTCCGCACACACCACTTTCCCCGACTCGGCCCGCCCGGCGTCCGGCATGCCGTCCCCGCGGTGTCCGGTGTCCTCATCCACATGGAACCGTTCCGTCCGGAATCGTTCACCTCGCCGACCGCATGACGACCCGTCCGCACTTCTCCGTTCTCGACCGGAGCGCCATCGACGCGCTGCTCGCGCGGCATCACGTGGGGCGCCTGGCGTACGCGCGGCGCGACCGCGTGGACATCGAGCCGATCCACTACGTGTACGCCGACGGCTGGATCTACGCCCGCACCCAGCCCGGCACGAAGCTCTCCACGATCATCCACAATCCGTGGGTGGCGATGGAGATCGACGAGATCCATGACCTGTTCCACTGGGACAGCGTGGTGGTGCGCGGGCGTCTCGAACTGGTCGACGACGGCCCGCACGACGCGGCGCGGGAGCGCTACACGAAAGCGGTGGAGGCGCTGCGCACGCTCGTGCCCGCCACGCTGACCGACGAGGACCCCACGCCGGCGCGCGTGATCATCTGCGCGATCTACGTGGACGAAGTGGAAGGACGCCGCGCGCGGCCCACGGCGGACCTGTGAGCCCCGCGCGCCGCGGTGCGCCCGCGCCGTCCGACGACGGACCGCGGCTCACGCCCGTGCCGGCGGGAGGCCGGCTCGCGCTCGGCGACCGGGCCGCGGCCGCGCCCGCGGGGCTGCCGGCGAAGAAGGAGCTGGAGGCCCGGACGCGCGCCCTGCTCGAGCGGCTCGAGGCGCTGCAGGCGGCCTTCCACGCCGACGGACGGCACGCGCTGCTGCTCGTGCTGCAGGGGCGCGATGCGTCCGGCAAGGACGGCACGATCCGCACGGTCGTGGGCGCCTGCAACCCGATGGGCGTGCGCGTGGCGTCGTTCGGACCGCCGAGCACGCGCGAGCTGTCGCACGATTACCTGTGGCGTGTGCATCAGGTCATGCCGCCGCGCGGCGTGATCGGCGTATTCAACCGCTCGCACTACGAGGACGTGCTGGTGGTGCGCGTGCGCGGTCTCGCGCCCGAGTCGGCGTGGAAGCCGCGCTTCCGGCAGATCACGGAGTTCGAGCGCATGCTCGCCGAGAACGGCACGGTGATCGTGAAGTGCTTCCTGCACGTGAGCCGCGACGAACAGAAGGAGCGGCTGCGGGAACGGCTCGACGATCCGGAGAAGAACTGGAAGTTCCGCGCCGGCGATCTCGACGACCGCGCGCGGTGGGACGAGTACACGCGCGCGTATCGTGACGCGCTCGCGAAGACGAGCACGCCGTTCGCGCCGTGGTACGTGGTGCCGGCCGACGACAAGCGCGCGCGGAATTTCCTCGTGGCGCAGCTTCTCGTGGAGACGCTCGAGCGGCTCGATCCGCGGTATCCGCGCATGGATCCCGCGGTCGCGCGCGCTTCCCGCGATTTCACCTGATGTCCATCGTGGCCCGCCTCGCGTCCGCCCCGTGGCGGCGGGTGCGGCCGGGCGTGCCGTGGGGCGTCTTGTGTGGTTTACCGTGCGTCCTGCTGCTGTCCGGCGTGGACGCGCCACTCGCGGCGCAGATGCAGCCGCCGATGGACGGCCTGGCCGCCGACGGCCGCGCGCCGGTCGTGCTGCGCGATTATTCGGAGCGGCGGTTCGGGAGCCCCGACGGCGTGCGCTCGCTGGCCGTGTTCGCGGCCGAAGTGCTGTCCGACGGCTCGCTCTGGATCGGGACGGATGCCGGCCCGCACCGCTTCACGGGCGCGCGTTTCGATCTTGTGCCGATTCCCACGGTGCCGGCGCACGTGCGCGCCATCGTGCGCACCGCCGACGGCGCAGTCTGGTTCGGCACGCGCGTGGGCGCGGTGCGCCGCGACGTGGACGGCACCATGCGCGTGTTCGCCGAGGCGGACGGGCTGCCGGCGGGCACGGTGTATTCGCTGCTCGAGACGGATGCGTTCGACGGCGTGCGCCGGCTCGTGGCCGCGACCGGCACGGGCGTGGCCATGTTCGTGGACGAGCGGTGGCAATCCATGCCGCTGCCGCCCGGGCTCGTGGCGGAAGGGCTCGTGGTGCGCCCGCGCGCACGGCCCGGGCGGAACGACGAGCTGTGGCTCGGCACCACGCGTGGCGTGGCGGCGCGCTGGCGGGACGGCGCCTGGAGCGAGGTGTACGGCCCGGCGCAGGGGCTCGCGGTGCGCGGCGTGGAGCAGTTCGCGGTGATGGACGACGCGGCGCGTACCGTGTACGCGGCCACGAGCGACGGCGTGTTCCGGTTTTCGGAGAACGACGCCGGCGGCCGCTGGACGCATCTCGCGGGGTCGCCCGGGTTCTCGTATCGATTGACGACCGTGCCGCAGCGGGACGGCGCGCACGACCTGTGGGTGGGAACGCTCGACGGGCTGCTGGTCCGCTATCGCGGCACGTCTTGGGACACGGTGCGGCTCCGGAGCGCCGAACCGCGCACGCCGGTGCACGCACTCACGGGCGTGCGCGGCCATGCCGGTGGCTACGCCGTATACGTGGGCACGTTCGGTGATGGCCTTGTACGGTTGAGCGTGGGGCGCGGGGCGTCGCTCGTCTCCGAGCGGTCGGGGCTCCGGCTCGGCATCAACGCGGTGCTCGAGGAACCGCTTGGACGTCCCGGCGTGGTGTGGGTGTCCACCGTGAACTTCGGCGTGGTGGAGATCGACGGAGCGTACGCGCGCCCGCTCGTGGCGAAGGAGGACATCGTGGACGGGCGCGCGATGACGATGTTCGTGCGTCCGGTCCCCGCCGGTGCGCCGGAGATCTGGGTGGGCGCCGGACTCGGCGCGTGGCGACGTGAGGGCGGGCGCTGGGTGCCGCGGCGTGACGGCATGGAGCGCTCGACGGTGTTCCGCTACGGCCTCGAGCGCGAGCACGATCCCGCGTCGTCGCTGCTCGCGGCCACGGAGGTGGGGCTGCTTCGCTGGGACGGCAGCCGCTGGGCGCGCGTGGACTCGACGCCCGCCGAGCTCGTCTTCACCATACTCGGGGAAACGGTCGCGGACTCGAGTCTCTGGATCGGCGGGGCGTTCGGCACCATGGTGCGCCGGCAGGGAGCGTGGCACAGTGACACGAGCCTGGCGCATCCCGACATCGCGGTGCGGGCGCTCTGCCGGATGCCGGCAAGCGAGAACGGCAGGACGAGCGCGAGTGCGGGGCGACTCGTGGCCGGTACCAATCGCGGCGTCTACGTGCGCGAGGCGGACGGCACGCGATGGCTGCCGCTTCCCGATCGCATGCGGAGCTTCCTGCGTTCGGAGATCGTGCACGCGTTGCGCTGCGACGATCCCGCGCGGGTGCTGGTGGCCACGTCCGACGGCGTGGCCGTGCTCGATCTCGCGGGCCGGGACGCGGCGACGTGGCAGATGATCACCATGCTCGGCCCGGCCGACGGCCTGCCGAGCGCGATCATGATGGCGATCGGTGAGGGCGGGAGCGAACGCGCGCGCTGGATCGGCACCGCGCACGGCATGGGGCGGATCGACGTGCGCACGCTGCCGATGCCGGACGCGAGTCTCTTCAGTCTCCAGATCGCGAGCGGACACGCGGGGCGCGTGATCGCGGACGGGGAACACGTGCCGTTCGCGGAGAACCGGATCAATATCCGGCTGACGCTGCCCACGTATCACCGCGAGGAGGATCTGCGCTACCGGATCGCGGTGGAAGGACCGGTACAGGGGTATCCGCCGATCTGGACGTCGAACGATGCGATCGCGTATCCGGCGCTGCCGCCGGGGCGCTATACGATCCGGGCGTGGGCGCGCGACTACGCCGGCCGCGAGTATGGGCCGATCAGCCAGGACATCGTGGTGGACCATGCGCCGTGGCGTTCGCCGGCCGCGCTGCTGGGCTACGGCGTGGCCGTACTCCTGCTGCTCGCGGGCGCGCACCGGTGGCGGCTCCGTACGCTGCACGATCGCGCCGAGGAGCTGGCGGCCAGCGAGCAGCGCGCCCGGGCCAGCGAGCGCCAGTTCCGCGCGCTGTTCGACCGGGCGTTCGACGCGAACCTGCTCGTACGGGGCGGGCTCGTGACCGCGGCGAACGCGGCGGCGGCGGAGCTGCTGCGTGCTCACGAGACGGCGATCGTGGGCCGGTCGCTGGCCGAGCTCGGGCTGCCGGCGGAACCCGTTCGCGACGGCGGAGCCGCGGATCCGGTGGAGACGGAAGTGCGTCTCACGGACGAGCGCACGATTCCCGTGGCGGTGACGGTGACCACGATCATGCGGGACGACGGACCGATGCAGCACTGGGTGCTGCGCGATCTGTCGGGCGCGTATGCGGCGGAGGCCGAGCGGCAGCGGCTCGAATCACAGGTGCGCGAGGCGCAGAAACTGGAATCGCTCGGCACGCTCGCGGGCGGTGTGGCGCACGATTTCAACAACCTGCTCGGCGTGATCCACGGGAATGCCGAGCTCGCGCGCGACACGCTCGACGATCGCGACGAAGTGGCCGATCATCTCGCCGCCGTGCTCGACGCGAGCGAGCGGGCGCGGGATCTCGTGCGACAGATCCTCACGTTCAGCCGGCGCGCCACGCCGCACGAGCGGATCGTGGATCTCGGCGCGGTGGTGCGCGCGCTCGTGCCGATGCTGCGGTCGCTGATTCCGCGCACGGTAGAACTCGACCTGATCGGCGGCGACGGTACGTATCCGCTGCACGGCGACGTGACGCAGTTGCAGCAGCTCCTGTTCAACCTGTGTTCGAACGCGGAATACGCGATGCGTCCCACGAACGGCGGGCGCCTCGAGATCCGGCTCGACACGGTGCCGGACGACCGCGTGGATCCGCCGGGCCGGGCGGTGCGCCTCGGCGTGCGCGACACGGGCGTGGGCATGACGTCCGAGGTGCGCGACCGGGTGTTCGAGCCGTTCTTCACCACCAAACCCACGGGCGAAGGCACGGGGCTCGGCCTGTCGGTGCTGCACGGCATCGTGGCATCGCACGGCGGGCGCGTGCGGGTGGAGAGCGTGCCGGGCGCCGGGAGCCTGTTCGAAGTGCTGTTCCCGCTGGCGGACGATCCGGGGAACGGGGTGCTCACGTACGACACCTCCGCGCCTGCGCAGGAGATGACCGGAGAAGCCGCCAACGCGATCTACCGCGGCGCGCGCATCGTGCTGGTGGATGACGAGCCCGCGGTGGCGCGCGTGGTGGAACGGGCGCTCACGCGGCTGGGATGCCGGGTGCGCACGTTCAACGATCCCGGGGAGGCGCTGGCGGCAGTGGCCACGGCGCCGCAGGAGGTGGATCTGGTGATCACCGACCAGACGATGCCCGGGATGACGGGCGACGTGCTGACCGAAGCCGTGCACGATCTCCGTGCACAGCTGCCAGTGGTGATCGTGACGGGGTACAGCTACCGGCTTACGCCCGAGCGGCTGATGGCGATCGGCGCGGCGGCGGTGCTGCAGAAGCCGGTGCCGCTGTCGCAGCTCGCGTCCACGGTGGCGACGGCGCTGCGCGGCGAGCGGCCGGAGGCGGGGTAGGCGCGCGCTGGCGCGGCGACCCTACGGGAGCAGGGAGCGTTGCCGTTCCAGATACTCCCGCACTCGGCGCTCGGTGGTGAGCGAGATCGCCTTTTCGTACGCCCGGTGCGCTTCGGGTGTGCGCGCGGCTTCCGCGAGCAGATGCGCCCGCGTGGCCCACGCCGGCTGGAAGCGCTGGATGCCGGCATCCGCGATGCCGTCGAGCGCCGCCAATCCAGCGGTCGGTCCTTCCGCGCGTCCGATCGTGGCAGCAAGGGCGACCCGTGCACCCAGCGTGGGCGCGATCGACACGAGCGCCTGATAGAGCGTGCGCAGTGCGGCCCAGTCCGTGGTTCCCGTGACGGCGCGCGCGGAATGTGCCGACTGAATGGCGGCCTCGAGCTGGAAACGACCGACGCGACCGAGCGCATGAGCGCGGCGCAGATAGTGTTCGCCCTGCGCCATCAGCCGACGATCCCAGCGAGCCGTTTCCTGTTCATCGAGCGGAACGAACACGTCTCCCGACCCGCGCGCGTCCGCTCTCGACAGCGACAGCGCAATGAGCGCGGCCAAGCCGAAGGCCTCCGGCTCGTCGCCGAGCAGTTCCGCGAGCGTGACCGCGAGATAATGCGCTTCGGCGGCAAGCGAGTCGCGCAGGGTGGTGCCCGACACGAGCTGCCAGTCGATGGCGTAGGCGCCGTAGATCGCTTCGAGCACGGCGGAGAGACGGGCGGGCATGCGGGAGCGATCCGGAATCACGAAGGGGATGCGGGCATCGCGGATGCGGCGTTTCGCGCGCACGAGCCGCTGCGCCATGGTCGAGACGGGGACCGCGAACACCTCCGCGATCTGCCGCGCCTCGAAGCCGAGCACCGCCTGCAGCATGAGCGGTGTGTGGACGCCGCTGTCGATCGCCGGGTGAGCACAGACGAAGAGGAGGGCGAGCCGTCTGTCGGGAATGGCATCCGGATCGGGTTCGTCGAATACGGATGCGGCCGCGATGGATGCCGCCGCGCCGAGCGTCTCGTCGTCGAGTGGAACCGTGGTGGCGTGCGCGGCGGACCTGATCAGGTCACGCCGGCGATTGCGGGCCACGGTCAGGAGCCAGCCTTCGGGGTTGTCGGGGACGCCGGTGTCGGGCCACGTACGGAGCGCCCGTTCGAAGGCGTCGGCGAGGATGTCTTCCGCGAGCGCGATGTCGCGGGTGGGAGCGGCAAGGATCGCGAGCAGACGCCCGTAGGAGGCGCGGGCCACCTGCTCGGCCCGGTCCCGCGCCTCTTCCCGCGTCATTTCACGAGCACCCACGTGCCGTTGACGAACCGGGTCGCCGAGGGGCGGATCTCGATCGTGCCCCACTCCGCGGCCGGGCACTTCTCGGCCCAGGCGAGCGCCGCGTCCAGGTCCGGCACGTCGAGCACGAAGGTGCCGCCGATCTGTTCCTTCGTGTCGGCGTAGGGACCGTCCTGCACCTGCGCGGTGCCGTTCCGGCGCGTCAGTGTGGTGGTGTTGACGGCGGAGTCGAGCACTTCGGCCGTGATGAGCACGCCGGCGTCGTCGAGCGCCCTGGCATAGGCGTGGAAGGCCGCCATGCCGGCTTCGATGGCTTCCTGGCCGATGTCTTCGGCGGTGGCTTCGGTATAGTGGAGAAAGAGGGTGTAGCGCATGCGGGCGTCCTCCGGACAGGGTTCACGATGCTATCGGGATGTACCGGTATGACGAGCGGGTGGGTGCTGGATCGACAGCGCACCTGAATGGGGTTCAGGGTGGCGCGGGTTGGAATCCGTCCCGTCAACGATGCGCCGCGATTTTTCGCCACGCTGGCGGGTGCGTTCGCGAGATGCGCCCCATGGTGCGGCATCGCCGTTTGGCAGCTCGTTGTGCTCGTGCCGGCAGGCCGTTACGTTACCCGGTCTGTCCGCTGTTTTCAGCGGAACGGGACGTAGCGCAGCCCGGTAGCGCACCTGAATGGGGTTCAGGGGGTCGCGGGTTCGAATCCCGCCGTCCCGATAGGTCCATAGTTACAGATTGCATTTTCCCGGCCTCGGACGCCCTGTGCGTCGCGGGGCCGGGTGCGTTTTGGGGCACATTTCGCGAACGGGTGAGTTCTCCTTGCCCGGCTCCGTCTTGCTTTCTCCATGGACTTGCCGTACATTGTACGGCATCCTAACGCGCGAAGACCCTATGACTACGAGTGCTGCCCAGGCATACCTGAGCCAACCGCGCGATGATCGCGTGGAGACGCGCATGCCTTCGATTCTGAAGGAACATGCCGAGCGAATCGCGCGGGCGCACGGCCAGAGTCTTGCCGACTATCAGCTCGAGGCGCTCGCGGAGCGCGTGGCCCAGGATATGGCAACGGCGATGACGTGGACGCTCACGGTGCCGGAACAGGCCACGCTCCTCGAGATCGTGTTACGTCCGGCGCCAACGACGCCTGCCCTGGAAGCTGCCATGTCCGAGGCCGCCGCCCTCTTCGGTCAGCCGGATCCCTCGATGCCCATTGCCGGTGCGGCCGGCATGCCTGCCACGGGCAAGGCGGCCCGCTGAACTCGCCGCTGCACTTCGGCCCACTGACGTCAGAGCACTCGGTTGCGTCCTTCTCCTGCGGCACAAAAGACGGAGCCCGGGAAATTGCGGATTACCTGAAGAACAGCGCCCTCCTGGAGCGATCCCTGGGCCTGAGCCAGACCTGGGTGGCCTCGATGCCCTCGTCGGGAGAAGTTGCCGGCTACTTCACGATCTCGCCCTTGTCCATCGGCCTCAACACGGGCGTGCTGGAGCGACTCGGGATCTCGACGACCGCGCCGTATCCCGTGATCGGCGGGTATCTGCTCGGTCGCCTAGGCGTCTCGGTGACCCGGCAAGGCGGTCCGCTTGGCCGCCTCCTGGTCGCGCAGTCCATTCTGACGGCCCGGTCGATGCGTGCGTTGGGTGGCGGTGTGTTCCTTGCCGTAGACCCCAGAAACGAGCAACTCCTCGCGTGGTATCTTCGCCTCGAGTTCGGATTCCAGCGCCTCAGCCAGGAGCGGCGCCGGTTGGTGCTGGCGTTGCGTTCGTCGTAAGGGGCTCCAGTGCAGCGTGTCGGACCGTCCGTCACGAATATCAAATGATGCCGTGCTTCCTCAAAAGCGCCTGCTCATCGCCCGACACCCAGCCGAAAACCTTCGGCTCCCCATCCAGCGTCTGCACGAAGTAGTGAACGTCGAAATCTATCGCCACGTCCGGTCGATCCTTGCGGGCATAGGTCGCCGTCCAGGCGACATGGGCCATGCAATGCTGCCCGTCTATCGGGGAGAGGCGGACATGGCGTATCCGCATTGCCTTCGTTCCCGTCGCCCGATAGTGCGCATACCCTTGTGCCATGACCTGCCTGAACTGATCGTCGTTCTTGCCGGTCATGACGCCGGCAGGCGCGGCGCCTATGAACTCGGCAGCATAGAGCGATGCGACCTCATCCATGTCCACGTCGCCGCCGAGGGCCTGATTGAAACAGCGCTCGTATCGCCTGAAAAGCTCCTTGACGCTGCCCTCCATCCTTTCCTCCCGGGTATCTACGCCCGCAGAATCTTCTCCATCGCTTTCCCCTTGGCCAGCTCGTCGATCAGCTTGTCCAGGTAACGAACCTCCCGCATGATCGGATCCGCGATGTCTTCCACGCGGACACCGCACACCACACCCTTGATCAACGAACGCGAAGGATTCAGCCGGGGAGCTTCCGCAAAGAAGGTCTCGAAGTCCGTCTGTTTTTCCAGGCGCGCGTCCAGTTCCTCCTGGCTGTACCCGGTCAACCAGCGGATGATCGTATCGACTTCCGTTTTCGTGCGCCCTTTCTTCTCGGCCTTCGCGACATAGTGCGGGTAGACACGTACGACGCTCATGGTATGGATGTTGTTCCCGGCCATGATTCCATCACTCCGTGGCTGTGATTGCACGCCGGCCCGACAGACGGTAGCCGTACACGGCGGCTGCCGCGATCGCCGTCACGCTGCCGATTTCGAACCAGATCGGATACGGAAGCTGTGAAATATTGAGCATCACCGCCGACACGAGAAGCAACCCGAGGAACGCCGCGGTTCCGCGGTTGCCGAGTCTGCCCGCGGTCCATGTGGCGGCGAATGCGGTGAAGCCCCACGCGACGAGAGCCGCGGCCAGCACCCATGCCGGATACAGCGTCACGTGCCGGCTGATCTCCTCGGGGGTTCCCTGGAAACCCTCGGGGAACGGGTGCGCGATCCAACTGAGCATCTCGACCGCGACGACCAGGGCGAACGCAACCGCAATGCCGGCGGCGACGGCTCCGACGGAACGCAGCATCGTGCTCATCATGACGCCGCCCCCTCGGGAAATCGCGCCGCGAGCCACTCGCTCCACGCGCGTTTCGCCTCCGGCGCCACGGCCGCGCCCCGATCGCCATAGAGGAAGAAGCGGATCGACACCATCGTCTGGTCGCCCATGGGCATGATGAACAGGTGGGCGAGCCCCGGCGCCGGCTGATCCAGCCGCAGGAGCAGTTCCGGCTCCTCGCCCTCCATGCCTTCGAGGGCGGCCCTGATCAGCGGCGCGGTTTCGCGGACGCGCAGCAGCTCCGGGTCGGTGATCTCCGTACTCACCACGACGCCCGAGAGCTCGGGAGCCCCCGGCATTGCATCGACCCGGCGCGTGTTCCCGTCGATCTGCACCGCGCTTCGGATCGTGCGCCATGTGTCGGGCCCTGACGTCGTGCTGAAGGCCGCGAGATCGAAGGCCGAACACGTCTGCCCCGGGAAGTGCGCGAGATAGAGCCGCAGCATGCGGAAGAACGACGCCGCCCAGCCGTAGGTGTGACCCTCGTACTGCGCGTCCCAGTCATCGGTGTCCGCGAACCAGCGATGGACCACGCGCACCACACACTTCCCGCCATCGCGCGCTTCGACGATCCATTCCGTGGCCACCGTTCCCGGCGGCCCCTCCTCGGCCTCCGCGGTGAAGCGCTCCGGCGGATTCCATTCCGTGATCTTCGCGACCGCATCCATCCCGGGCCCGAAGCTGCTCACCACCGTGCCGTCCACGCGCTCGTCGCTCGTCGTGGGGACGAACCACGAGGAGATGCCTGCGCCGGTCGCAATCGCGCGCCACACGTCTTCGGGCGTGCCGGGAACCTCGACTTCGGCCTGCACATACCGGCGGCCCTGCTCATCCTTCCTGACTGGCATGATCTGTCTCCTCGCTGGTTTGAGGGGTGGTGGGCATGGGATGAGCCATGAGCACGAGCCGGTGTGCACGCCCACCGGGCGCGGACTCATCATGATACTTCGCAACAAGGCAGTTGATCGCGTCGGTGAGCTCGCTGGTGAATGCAGCGCGTTCCCGTGCCGACCGAAAGCGGATCACGGTGTCGACGGACAGCGTGGCCAGATACTTGTTCGCCCTGGCCGCACGACGCATCAGGTCGCCGATCTCCCGCGTGACGCGCGCGGCCAGTGCGATGAGATAACTCGCGGAGAGCCGATCCTTCTCGCGCTCGGGGTCGATGGCGACCGGTCCGAGCGCGCTCGGCGAGACGACGTACGCCGCCGCCGTGGCCACGAGCCGCCGCTCCGTCAACCCGCCCCACTGTTTTTCACCGGCCACGTGGAGCAGTCCGTGCAGCTCCAGCGTGCGCAGATGGTAGTTCACCTTCTGGCGCGGCAGTCCGAGCCGGTGCGCCAGCATTGCGGCGGAGGCCGGCTCGCGCAGCTCGGAAAGCAGCCGGCTGCGCACCGGGTCCAGCGCGACGGCCGCGGCCGACGGGTCATCGATGACGCCGACGTTCATCATGCCGGAAACCTACCTTTGACAATATTTTTTGTCAAGAGAGTCGGCTGCGAAAAAATGAGGCCCTGCCGGACGATGCCGCCCGCAGGGCCTCATGGTGTTCGCGGCCGAAAGCCGCCGGCATCACCCTCGTCAGCGCGGCCGCTCCTCCGACTGGTACACCGACAGCAGGTAGCCATCCGGGTCGGCGAACTCGGACGACCAGCCGCCCGGGGCCGGGCTCACCGGCGTCACGATGGTGGTGCCTGCCTTGGCGAGGTCCGCGATCACGCCGTCGATGCCACCGTCGGGCAGGTCGAAGACGAGGATGGGCGAGTTGCCCGGCCGCACCTCCCCGTGGAAGAAGATCAGATCCGTGTTGCCGGGAATGGGCGCGTTGAGCCAGGCGTGGCCGCCCCCGTCGTCGGGCATCCGCTCCACCTGGAGTCCGATCACGTCGCGGTAGAAACGCTCGGTGCGGTCGATGTCGGAGACGTAGAAGAAGATGTTGGCGATGCGTGGTGCGGGGATCATTCGGAAGACTCCGTGCGAGGGGGGAAGGGAACCGCCTGTTTCGAGAAGTTGCCGCGAGCCCGCGAAATGTGAGCATCGGGCCCCGCGGCACGGCCGAAGACCAGCAGGTGGCCGTCCGGATCGTGCGTGCCGGCGGAGTCCGTGGCCACCACGACCGGCAGGAGCGCGCGGCGGATGAGGCCGAGCGGGAGGTGGTCGTTGACGGACGCCTCCGCGTGGCGCAGTGCGTGCGGCGACCCGCGGGCGGACAGGTGCTTGCGTAGCGTGGAGATGCGCTTCCGAAGCGCGGTGTCGGTCAGGTCGAGGAGCCACGCGATCTCCCGTCGCTCGTGACCGGACAGCGCCAGCATCGCCACCTGCCGGAGCGACGGGGGCAGCGTGTCGAGCGCCGGGTGTCGCTGCCACGCCAGCGGGAGTGCGTCCACACGGGATGTCGGGGACGCTGGAGCGTCCGCCGCGTGCTCGGTGCTCCAGCGCGCCTCGCGCAGCCGCCGGCGCACGGCCCCGCGGGCGGACAGGGCGCCGAGCTTCTTCAGCGTGCCCACGACCCACCGGTAGTTCATGGCCTCGGTCAGGTCGGCACGCCCGGCGCGGACGGCTTCCAGCAGGGCGTCCTGCAGGAGGTCGTCGGTTTCGTCCTCGACGCGGCTGTGCCGGCGGGCTATGGCACGAAGGGCGGCCAGGGAGGAATGCATCGGGCGGGTTCGGGGTACGGTGGTGAAGATGCATGCAAGGTGGCGGACGGACGCCGCCCGTGCACCCGCCGGTCGTTGACAGGCGGACCGTCTTCCCGTTCCGTTCGGTGGCCCGACATCCGGGTCGATTCCCGTCATCCCGTTTCCGCTGCTTCCCATGTCCTTTCCCCAGACGCTCGACGCGTCACGGCGCGCCGTGATCCGTTTCGCGCTTCCCGCACTGGCCGTTGCCGCTTTCCTCGCCGCGCCGCTCCACGCGCAGGTGGCGGCCCCCGCCGATCCGATCGCCGAAACGCTCATGCGCCGCCTCACGGCGCTGGCGCATGATTCCATGGAGGGACGCGGCGCGGGCACGCCCGGCGGCGCGCGCGGCCGCGCATACATCGAGCAGGAGCTCCGCGCGATGGGCGTGGCACCGGCGGGTGCGCAGTATCAGGTGCCGGTGCGTGTGCGCGCGCGTCCGGGCGCCGATACGCTCGGCGCGAACGTGGTGGCGCGCATCCCGGGCACGCGGGGCGGCAACGGGCCGGTGCTCGTGCTCTCCGCGCATCACGATCACCTTGGCATCCGGAACGACAGCATCTACAACGGCGCCGACGACGATGCCTCGGGATCGGTCGCGCTGCTCACGTTGGCGGAAGAGTTCCTGAAGACGCCGCTCGAATACGACGTGATTTTCGCATGGTTCGAGGCGGAGGAGAGCGGGATGCTCGGATCGCGCGCATTCGTGGCCGAACCGCCGGTGCCGGTGGAACGCATCGCGATGAACGTGAATCTCGACATGGTGTCACGGCACGAGGGCGGCGGCACGCTCTGGGTGGCAGGCACGACGCACTATCCGTTCCTGCGGCCGATCGCCGAGTCGGCGGTGCCGAAGGCCACGATCCCGATCCGCTTCGGGCATGATACGGCGGGGGAACGGCCGAGCGACAACTGGACGTCGGCGTCGGACCATGCCTCGTTCCACCGGGCGAACATCCCGTTCCTGTATCTCGGCGTGGAGGATCATCCGGATTATCACAAGCCGGGGGATGACGCGGACAAGGTGAGGCCGGAGTTCTTCGCGGCGACGGTGCGGTTCGCGGAGGTGCTGGTGCGGGTGCTGGATGCGCAGCTCGAGGCGGTGCACGCGGCGCGTGGGGGGAAGTAGGGGGAAGTAGGGGGCGCTCCGGACGGGCACTCGAGGGGGGAGCGGGATCGGCCGTACGAGGTCGCAAGCGGCGGGTCGATAGTCCCGAGTCTCGAGGGTACTTGCGACTCGGGCCCCTTGACCAGCGTTGTCGCTCCTGGCACGCTCCACCTGAAGCACCGGCGCCGGGTCCGGGGGCAGGAGTCGCCAGGCACCCTCGCGACTCGCGGCTAACGACCCGTCGCTTGCGACCTCGTGCATGCGATCTCTCTTCGAAAAAAACGACTCCCCCCAACGCCTGACGGCCGCCGCGGAATCCTCCCGCGGCGGCCGTCGTTGTCCTGAGCCGGCTCGTGGCGAACACCACGACCGGGCAACCCGAAACGGGCGAGGTCAGGCGATCACTTGCCCTGTACGAGCCGGCTGGGGGACTGGGAATCGGACAATGATCACCTCCTGTGTTTTCGGGTGGGGTCCTGCGGGCGGGGGAAGTGCGACCGTCAGCGACCGCTTCTCGCCGATGGCGCCCTCACGTTGACGCTATCGCGGAGCCGGGACGGAGGCAAGTATGAGGCAGCCGGCGCGCCGCCAACGCTGCGAACCGCCGCGCCGTTCTAGGGTGTTGGCCCTTCCTTCCTCACGTTTCCGGCCGGATCCAGCCTCATGTCCTCCCGCATCACACACACTGCCCCCCGTCTCGCGGTTCTGCTGGCGCTGCCCGCGCTGCTCACGGCGCAGGGGCCTCGTCCCGCGGCATCGGCGTCCTCGGCGCCGCGCGCCATGCAACTCGGCGACTGGTATCGCGTGACCACGCTGTCGCAGCCGGCCATGTCGCCCGACGGCCGGCACGTCGCCTTCACGGTGACCACCGTTCGCGAATCCGAGAACAAGCGCCACCAGGAAGTGTGGGTGGTGCCGACCGCCGGCGGCGAGCCGCAGCGGTACACGTCGCCGTCCACCGAAAGCTCCAACCCGCGCTGGACCGAGGACGGCAAGTACCTGCAGTTCACGTCCACGCGCCCGGGCGGCCGCGGCAATACGTGGGTGCTCCGCATGGACGCGCCCGGCGGTGAAGCCACCCAGCTCACCTTCCTCTCCGGCTCGATGCCGAAGGACGGCTCGTTCGCCATCACCACCGGCCCGGTGGGCGGCGGCACGGGCGGGGCAGGCGGCTTCGGCGGCCCCGGCGGCGGCGGTCGCTTCGGCGGTGGGGGCGGAGGTGGCGGCGGCGCCGCCGAACAGGCGCGCCCGGGTGATCCGTACGGCCGCATGGCCGCGCCCGCGCGCCCGCCGTACAGCGCCATCACGCGTCCCACCGATCCGGCCCGCTTCGACGGCCGGCACTACGTGGAAATGCCGATCAAGTCCAACGGCCCCGGATACGTGGCCAACCGCCGCGACGCGCGCGAAGCGCCGCGGGCCATGCAGCTCTGGCGGCAGAATGCGGGCGCGGACACCGCGCGCACGATGCTCACGAACACCGTGTACTCGCACCGGAGCCCGGTCGTCTCCCCCGACGGGCGCTTCATCGCGTTCACGGCCGACGCCTCGCTCCGTCCCGACTCGGTGGTGCAGGCCGAGCAGGATTCACTGCGCGCGCTGCCGTTCGACCGCGCGCGCGACGCGGAAGTGCGGAACGACGCCGACATCTACATCGTGCCGGTCGCGGGCGGCACGCCGCGCAAGGTCGCGGAATGGGTGGGCGGTGAATCGCAGCTCACGTGGTCGCCCGACAGCCGCCGGCTGGCGTTCGTGGGGCGCGCGGGACGGACCACGTCGTCGCGGCTCTACGTGGTGGACGCCAGCGGCGGCACGCCGGTGAACGTGATCGGCGACTTCCAGTTCGAACCCGAGAACGTGGACTGGCTGCCGAACGGCACCCTGCAGTTCGTGGCCACGAAGGGCGGCAGCACGGCGGTGTACCGCGCCGACATCACGGGCAGGAGCGGGCCGCGTGAGCTGGTGGGCGGCCGCCGCCGCATCAACGGCGTGTCGTACGACGCGGCCGGCCGCACGATGGCGTACGTGACCACGAGCGCCGCGCGTCCCACGGAGCTGTTCCTCGCGAACGCCGACGGCACGAACGAACGGCAGCTCACGCGCTTCAACGACGCGCTCAACGCCGAAGTCGCCTGGAGCGACGCCGAACGCTTCACGTACGAAGGCATCGGCGGCACCGAGATCGAAGGGTGGCTCATGAAGCCGTACGGCTACGAAGCGGGCAAGAAGTATCCGCTCGTGCTGTACATCCACGGCGGCCCGCACTCGGCGTACGGCGAGAACTGGTTCGACGAGTTCCAGAACCTCGCGGCCGAAGGGATGTGGGTGCTGTTCACGAATCCGCGCGGCTCGTCGGGCTACGGCGCCGACTTCACGTACAGCACGCGCGGCCGCTGGTTCGCCGAGGACTACGACGATCTCATGCGCGCCGTGGACATCGCGGCCAAGCGCCCGGACGTGGATTCCACGCGCATGGGTGTGACGGGCGGCTCGTACGGCGGCGTGATGACGGCGTGGGTCACGGTCAAGACGAACCGCTTCAAGGCGGCGCAGGCGGACCGCATGATCTCCAACTGGTGGTCGTGGTACGGCTCGTCGGACGCGCAGTCGCTCACGGAGTTCGAGTTCTACGGCACGCCGTGGGACAACCCGCTCATGTACGACACGCTCTCGCCGATCCGCTACATCCCGCAGGTGAAGACGCCCACGCTCATCGTGCAGTCCGAAGAAGACCACCGCACGCCGATGACTGACGCGGAGCAGTGGTTCCTCGGCCTCAAGAAGTACAACGTGCCGGCGGAGTTCGTGCGCTATCCGCGCTCCACGCACGATCTCTCGCGCACGGGTGAGCCGTGGCTGCTCGTGGACCGGCTCGGCCGGCTGCGCCACTGGTTCGCGTACTGGCTGCAGGACAAGCAGCCGACCGATCCGCCGGCGGTGCGGGCAGCGGGCGCGTCGTCGGCCGCGCGGAACTGACCGGACGCCAGCGCGCGTCGTTCACGGCCCCCATCTCCGCGATCGCGGAGGTGGGGGCCGTGTCACATCCGGGCCGATGTTCCCGAGGATTCCGCGTCACCGGGAACGGGAGACGTACTCCGCGCGGTTGATGCTGCACCGACCGCGCGTGCGTGCGTGGATCGCAGGGACCCGCCGGGAGAGAG
The DNA here is from genome assembly GCA_964621045.1 of uncultured Gemmatimonas sp. GTDB lineage: Bacteria > Gemmatimonadota > Gemmatimonadetes > Gemmatimonadales > Gemmatimonadaceae > JAABRT01. Next base: position 16,243 of record CAZUKU010000026.1, on the reverse strand, counting down.
ATGACGCAACTCGTGAACGCGGCGCTGGCGGCCGGCGCGCTGGTGCAGGCCGTGCTGCTGCTGGCGCTGGTGCGCCGGCTCCTGCCCGGCTCCACGCGCCGTCCGCCGGTGCCGCCGGATCCCGCGCCGCGTCACGACACGACGGTGAGCGTGATCGTGGCCACGCTCGATGAAGCGTCCCGCATCACGCCCTGTCTCGACGGGCTGATGCGTCAACCGGCGCCTCTCGTGGAAGCGCTCGTGGTGGACAGCCGCTCCACCGACGGCACGCGGGATCTCGTGGCCGCGGCCGCGGCGCGCGATGCACGCATCCGGCTTCTCACCGACGATCCGCTGCCGGAAGGATGGGTGGGGAAGGTCTGGGCGCTCGAGACGGGGCTCCGGCAGGCGCGCGGGGAGTGGGTGCTCGGCATCGACGCGGATACGGAGCCGCAGCCGGGGATGCTGCCCGCCGTGGTGCGGGCGGCGGAGAGCGCCGGCTACGACGTGGTGTCGTTCGCGCCGCGCTTCGCGGGACAGTCGCGGGCGGAACGGCTCGTGCAGCCGGCCATGCTGCTCACGCTCGTGTACCGGTGCGGCGCGGTGGGCGCCACGGATCCGCCGCCGGAGCGGGTGCTGGCCAACGGGCAGTGCTTCCTCGCGCGCCGCGCGGTGCTGGACGCGCACGGCGGCTATGCCGTGGCCCGCGAGTCGTTCTCCGATGACGTGACGCTCGCGCGCCATCTGGCGGCGCGCGGTGTGCGGGTGGGGTTCCTGGACGGATCGCGTCTGATCCGCGTGCGCGCCTATGCGTCGTGGCGCGAGATGTGGCGCGAATGGGGACGCTCGTTCGATCTCAAGGACGCCACGCCTCCATGGCGGCGCTGGTTCGACGTGGCGCTCGTGTGGGGAACGCAGGCACTGCCGCTGCCCGTGCTCGTGCTGCTCCTGCTCGCGCGCGCCGTGTCGTTCACCGGTGCGCCCGCGGCGTGGGATGCGGCCACGTGGCTGTTCCTGGTGAACGCGGCCGCGTTCGGCGTGCGCCTGGGGATGCTCGTGCCGCTCCGTGCGTCGTACGTGGAGCGCGGCTGGCCCTACTGGCTGTCGTTCCTGCCGGACGTGCCGGCCGCGATCCGGCTCACGCTCAGCACCGCGCGGCGGCCGCGCGCGTGGCGGGGCCGCCGCTATCGGTGATCGTCAGGTCGTACCGGCGAGCACCGTTGCCATTGATCCGCTGCCGACCGTCACGTCGCCTGATCGAGCCACCGCACCAGCTCGGCGCCGAAGGCGGGCAGATCGGACGGGACGCGGCTCGACACGATATTGCCGTCGGTGACGACGGGCTCATCCACCCACTCGGCACCGGCGTTGACCACATCGTCGCGAATGCCCACCGTGCTCGTGAGCCGGCGGCCGCGCACGATCTGCGCGGAGATCAGCACCCACGGGCCGTGACAGATGGTGGCCACGAGCTTGCCGGCCTCGTGCACGCGGCGCACGCAGTCGAGCACTTCCGGCACACGGCGGAGCTTGTCCGGCGCCCAGCCGCCGGGGATCATCACGCCCGCGAGCGTGTCGACATCGACATCGCGCATGTGGAGATCCACCCTGGCGGGATAGCCCCACTTGCCGGTGTAGCGCTCGTCGCCGATCCCGGCGATGGGCGCGTGATAGCCGGCTTCCTCGAGACGCAGCTTGGGATACCAGAGTTCGAGGTCTTCGTAGTCGGGACCGGCGAGAACGAGCACGGTGCGTGGCGGCATGACAGGGTCTCCGGAAACGGGAAGCGATCGGGACGGGAACGCGCGGCGGCGTCAGGGGCGATACGACACGGCGATCCAGGCGCGCAGGCGATCGGCGTGGGGATCGTCGAGCAGCCAGGCAACGCCCGCAGTGCCCGAGATTCCCGGAAAGCGCAGATGACCCAGACCGGGCTGGTCGTACCGCGTCTCCACGCCGACTGCGCGCTGCGTCACGGAACGTCCGCCGGCCACACCGCTCGCGCGCATGGACCAGAAGAAGGGATGAATATCGGGGAGCGCGGTCCAGGAGAGCGTCTGCTGCACGAACCGCCGGCTCCGCACCTCGCCCGTGGTGAGCCACGGCACGGTGATGCGCTGCGGGAGCGCGGACGGCGACACCAGCCGCGATCCCGCACCGCCGAGCGCGAATCGTTCCGTTTCGTCGCGTGCATTGCTCGCTCCGCCGGACCCCTCCCAGTGTACCCGCCAGAGACTGCCAAGTGCGAGATCGGCCGACAGCATGCTGATGCGGCGCGTGACGAACCGGTTCGTGTCGAGCGACGGAACGGAAACCGGACCCTGCGGGACGGCGCGGGAGGCCGATCCGTGCACGCGCGCATCGAGCCGGGCCGAACGCGTGCCGCGTCGTACGGCGAGCACGCGCTGCACGTCGATCCATCCGTGGTCCCGGTGTTCCGCGCGAACGGGTTGCACGGCATCGCCGCCGGGCGCCGCGTGTTCGATCGACGGACGTCCGTGCGCCGTGTAGCGCACCGCATGCCGCGCCGCACCCAGGCGTATGCCGGTGACGCCGAGCAGATCGTGCTGCGCGTGCGTGAGGGCGAGCGAGGCACCGGTCCACTGCTGCGCAATGGTGCGGCCGGGATCGGCGAGCGGCGGACGGCTGGTGACCGAATCCTCTGCGCGCGGTGCGTGCATCGGTCCGAACCCGTCGCGCGCGCGCACGAGATCGCCGTGGATGCTCACGTGCGGCAACCGGAGCACGGCCTGCAGCGTGCCGCCGCGCGGGAGGCGGGGATCGGCGCTCCACATTCCCTGCAGCATCCAGGAGAACCGGTCGATCGGGTCGAAGCCGAGCAGCGCGCCGCCGGCGAACACGCCGTCGGTGGTGGCGCCGGCCGCGGGGTACCAGCCGAGCCGCCGCGGGCCCAGCCCGTAGGAGCGCGGCGGTCCCACCGCCGCTTCCGCGAACCGTGGAACCGTGAACGAAGGGCGCGTGCGCACCGCGTCGCGGATCCGGGGATCGGTGATGCGGGGATCGGTCATCCATGGATCGGTGTCCTGGAAACCGGTTCCGGTCGTGGTGTCGGTCGCGGCAGCGCGGTCCAGCGCGATCCGGCGCAGATCGTAGCCGCGCGCGGTGAGCGACAGGAAGTACGCCGCGCTGTCGGCAGGAAGAGGTTCGGGCGCGAATGCGGCGCCGAACATGCGCGTGACCCGTGTGGTGCGCCCGCTCGCGAGATCGAGCCGTTCGAGATCGGGGATGCCGCCGGTTTCGGAGACGAGCAGGAGCCCGCGGCCGTCGCGCAGCCAGGCGGCGTCGAAACGGTCGTGTCCGTCGTCGGCACCGATCGCGGTGACGTTGCCGCTCGCGGGATCCACGAGCACCACGCGCCAGCGTCCGTCACGCTGCTCCACGGCGGCGATGCGCGAGCCGTCGGGTGACACGCGCGGACGTGTGTACTGCACGTACGGCGAACCGGCGCGCAGCGTGGACACGTCGCCGTTCCGGAAGTCGATCCGCACCAGGTCGCACTGGCCGCCTCGGCAGCGCGTGCCCACGGCCTGCCGTCCATCGGGGAAGGGGTCGGCTTCGCGCACGGCCGCTCCCTGCGTGAGACGCTGCACGCGCCCGTTCGCGAGATCCCAGAGGAACAGATCGGGGCTCAGCGAGCCGTCGCCCCGCATGTCGCTGCGCACCACGAGCAGCCGCTCGCCGTCAGGAAGGAAACGAGGCGTCCGCCAGGCCATGCCCTGCACGGGGGCGAGCGAGGCGAGGACGCGCTTGCCGCGGGGCACGAGGGGCACGGACGGCACGTCGAGACTGTCGCGTTCGCGCAGCCGGTCGGCCTGGGCGCGTCGCAGGCTGTCGCGCTCCGCGTCGGGCACCGTGGCGGTGGACCACACGACGAGCCGGCCGGGCGTGTTGCCCACGCGGGGGAGCGTGAGGGCGAGCCGCGTGCCGTCGGCGGAGAGCGCGGGATCGCCGAGCGCGAAGGTGCCGGCCACTTCGAGCACGCCTTCGATGAGGCCGCGCTCCCGCATGGCGTCCTCCATGGCGATGGCGTCGGCGGTGAGCCGGGCGGTGTACCGCGCGTAATCCTGCTCGGGGCGCACGCCGAACGTCTGCTCGAAGGCGTTGCCGAAGCTGCGCGTGGAGCGCGCCGAGGTGCGTCGCCAGAGCTGCGGGAGCGCGGAGTCGCCGTGCTGCGCGGCGAGATGTTCGAGATAGGCGCTGCCCACGAGATAGGGGAGCGCGTCGCCGAGAAACGCGGGGGAGCCGTCGAGCGCGCCATAGGTGGGGAGCCGGCCGTCGGCCGCGAAGCGGCGCAGCACCGCGCTCCGGAGCGCGGAGGCGGGGCGGCCGGAGCCGGTCACGGCCCCTTCGATGAGCGTGGCGTAGCCTTCCTTCACCCAGCGCGGCAGCCCGGTGGCGAGTGGGCCGATCGGCCCGGGGAAGAGGGCGGCCCGGCGGGACGCCCACGCCGAGCGCCGCGGACGGGTGAGATGGGCCAGGTGCGCGTACTCGTGCACGAGGAGCAGCTCGCCCCAGTCGCGCGAGCGGCCGATGGACGAGCGGGCGTCCGGAGGAACGGGATAGAGCCGGATCTGCGGCGCGTCGAGCCAGGAGATCGCGAAGCCGTTCGACACGTGGTCCGGATCATCCACGAGCACGGTGACAGGTCGGGCAGGCACCCAGTCCACGCGCGCTCCCACGGCCTCCCGGATCCCCTCGGCGCGGGTGGCCGCGGCGTGCGTCCACGCTTCGAAAGCTCGGCGATAGTGGAAGCGGAAATGTTCGGTTTCGATCGTGCGCCACGCCGCGGCCCCGCGGGCGGGCGGGTCGATGGCCGGCACGGGGGCGCGCTGCGCCGCGAGGGCGCCGGGGAGCGTGCCCAGCATGCCCGCGATCCAGGCGCCCGCGAACAGCAGACCGGCGCGCCGTGTACCGAAGAAACTGGCAGGCCGCAGGGCGGGAGCAAGGGAGCGGATCACAGCGGAGTACATCCGGGCGGGGTGAGAGGGCGCCGTGTGGTGTCCGCCGGGGCACGACGCAAAAGCCCCGACCGGAATCTACGGTCGGGGCTTCTGGAACCCGCAGCGGAACTGACGAGGCGCCGACCTTACAGCGCCATACACGTCACTCCGGCTGACCACCCTGCCGGCTCTTGAGCCAGCTCAGCGGAATCATGAACAGCGGCGACAGGAAGAGCCCCAGCAGGATGTTGATCCAGACCAGCGCCATGAAGTACGCCGACATCCCGAAGGACGCCCACAGCGAGCCGAAGGTGCCTGCGTTTTCCACTCTGCGTCTCCCGTTCGATGAAAAGGCGCGGACGCCACGGCTCCGCGTGAACCCGCCCCGCGCGGTTTTCCGCGACGCACAGGGCCATCCCGCTACGATAACACTTCCATCCCGCTACGCCAATCCCGCCGCCACGAGTCGATCCATATCGACCGCGGGGCGAGGCGACAGGCGGTCAGGGCGCGGCGGCGAGCTCGCCGAGCGCGTCCACGAGGAGCCGCACCCGGCGGCCGTCACGCGAGGCGCCGGCCTCGCGTTCCACCTCGCGGGTGAGCTGCGTGAGCGCCTCCCGCCGCGCGCCGCCGCTCATCCGTTCGGCACGGGTGAGCGCCTGGCGCGTGGAGGCGAGGCGGTCGGCGGCGAGCCCCTCGGAGCGTTCGAGCTGGTCCATCAGGGCGCGGGCCTTCGCAAAGCTGGGCGGCCACACGATCTTCGGCTGCTCCTGCACGTTGAGCTGCTCGAAGCGCACCGTCTTCGCGGCGTCGATCTCGTTCTGCGAGATGTGCGCGCTGGGCAGGAGCTCGAAGATGTCGAGGCCGCGGGCGATCTCGGAGCTCACGATGAGTCCGTTGTACCAGTACACGGACCAGGAGCCCGCGCTGGTGAGCCGGGTGCCGTCCATGGGGCCGCGGTCGTGGTACGCGATCTCGTACGGCTTCTCGATGTCGGTCCAGTCGAAGATCGAGATGCCGCCCTGATACCACGACTGCACCATCACGTCGCGGCCCGGGATCGGAATGAGCGAGCCGTTGTGCGCGACGCAGTTCTCGAACTCGGTCTGCGCGGCGGGCATCTTGTAGTAGCTCTTGAACGTCATGACGTTGTTCTCGAGCGTGAAGAGCGCGTTCGCGCCCCACTCCATGCGATCGGTCGCGCGGCAGCGCGGCGCGGTGCCGCCGCCCCACTCGTCGGTGAAGAGCACCTTGGAGCCGTCGTTGCTGAAGGTGGCCGAGTGCCAGAAGGAGAAGTTGGAATCGGCCACGGCGCCGATGCGCACCGGGTTCTTCACGTCGCGGATGTCGAGCAGCAGGCCGTATCCCGCGCACGCGCCGCCGGCGAGGCCGATCGCGGGATACACGGTGATGTCGTGGCACTGCGTGGGGCCGGTGCGCGCGCGCGCGGGCCGGGCGTTGGCGCCGGCGGCCACGGGCGGGCTGCCGGCGTGGCGCGGCGGCGCGTCGAGATCGCGGAAGATGCGCGGCGAGCTCACGATGCGCGCGGCCGCGGGATTCGCGAGCGGCACCTGGATCACCTCGATGCGGAAGAGCGCGGTGTTGGGATCCTGCTCGGGCGCGGCGCCGGAGCAGCCGGCGAGCTCATTGGCCGAGCGCACGGGCGCGGATCCGGAGACGTACACGTACACGTGGTCGCGGTCGTTCGGGTCGGTGACGAGTGTGTGCGTGTGCGAGCCGCGGCACGTCTGCACCATGGCGACGTCGCGCGGCTTGCGGATGTCGGTGATGTCGTAGATGCGGACGCCACGCGCGCGGTCCTTGCTCACCGTGTCGGGCACGCCGCCCAGGCCGCAGTCGAGCCGGCCCGTGTTCGCCTCGTGCGACACGAACATGAGGTTGCGGTACACCGACACGTCGCTCTGCGAGCCGGGGCACACGTACGACGTCACGAGCGAGGGGCTGCGCGGGTTGGCGATATCGTAGATCTGATAGCCGCTGTAGTTGCCCTGGATGGCGTACGTGCCGATGAACGCGAGATCGGAGTTCTTGAGCCGCGCGTCGCCCGGTGTGGACGGATTCATGAAATCCTTCGACGGCTTCGTGGCGGACACGAGGCGGAGGTTCCAGATGGCCTCGCCCGCGTCGAACCAGCCGGCCTTGAGTCCGATGCGCGGATCGGGGGACGGCGGCGCGGCGGACAGCATCGGGGTGCGGGCTCCCGAGGCGGCGGGAGCGGCGGCGGTCTCGGGGGCGCTGCCGCGTGTGCAGGCGAGCAGGGCGGCGCCGACGAGGGCGCACGCGAGTGCGGATCGGATGCGCATGGAGCGAACGGAAGGGCGCGGGAGGAGGCGGGGCACGGAAACTCCGGGGAGCGGGAAGGTGGTCACGGGGTGCGCGGCGCGGGACCGAGCGCTTCGAGCATCTGGGTCATGCGTTCGATTTCGGTGATCTGATCGACGTTCACGTCGGCGGCGAACTTGTAGACGTCGTCGTCCTGCGCGGCGCCGGGGGAGGCGAGGAGCTGCTCCACCATGGTGAGGGCGCCGTCGTGATGCTTGATCATGAAGGTGAGGAAGAGCCGGTCGAACGCGGTGCCGCGGGCCTTGTCGAGCTGGGCCAGCTCCTCGGCGGTGAGCATTCCCGGCATCATGGCGTGATGGCCGGCGTGCGCGTCATGGCCATGCGAGGCTTCGGCCGAGGGCACGGGTTCGCCCCGATCGCGCAGCCAGGTCTGCATGAACGCGATCTCGTCGAGCTGGGCCACGGCGATGCGTTCGGCGAGAATGCGGAGGGCCGGGCTCGCGCCGTGCGTGGGCGCCCACCGGGCCATCTGCACGGCCTGGGCATGGTGGCCGATCATCCCCGACATGAAGGCCACGTCGGCGCGCGTATACGGCGGGCGGCCGCTGTCGCGGCGGGCGACCTCGGCCGGCGTGAGCGGCGGGGCGGGGCGCGCGGCGGTGCAGGCGGCGAGCCCCAGCAGGGCCGGCAGGAGGAGGCGCAGGGAGGAACGAGGCGGCATGGCGGGAAGCGGGAGGATCCGTCAAGGACCCGTAAAGCTACGCGCCCGGCGGCATGGGTGCTGGGGGGCCCCTGACGGCGGGCTCCCGCTCTTCACTCCGCGTTCACTGTGAGCGCCGCAGGGCGAAGTAGCCGAGGTGAACGGCGCCGTCCTCGTCCCGCCAGTGCATCGCAACCCGGTCCTCGAGGACTTCGACGATCGTGCCGGGGTGCCGAGCGCTGCTCCCCGCGATGCGGGGCATCTCCACCCGGCCGAGCAGCGCGCCATCCTGATCGAGCACGGTCCAGCCGGGACCTCGCTGAATCACCGGGTAGTCCTCCAGCCAGATGCGGCCGATCGGATCGACGAACATGCGCAGATAGGACGGGAGCACATCCTGCACGGGCATCGCGTGGAATGCCTGGACGCGCTCCTCGACGACACTGCGTGGTGCGTCCGTGGGCACGGAGGCGCGCACGCGTCGTTCGATCAGCTCCGGCGTGACGTTCACGCGAGGGGCTCGCCAGCGGAAGACGTGGGTGAGTCTGCCGTCCGCGTCATGAATGCGCACGCTCGCATCGCGGCTGTCGCCGAAATAGATCCGATCGCGAACGACACGAGTCGAGATGGGCGCCAGGAAGGCGGTCATGGGCGCGGTGGCCCACGTACCGACGGTTCGCACGACCCGGGCGGACATCGACACGCGCCGAAAATCCGCCACGCGATCGAGCAGCTTCGCGCGTTCGGCAGGCAGGAGCGTACGCTCATTCACGCGCGGACTTCCCATCATCAGCAACGACCCGTCGCTGAAGCAGCCTTCTCCCAGCGGCACGGGTGTCGCGTCGACGGAAATCGTTCGCACGAAGGCACCGTCGACCGTGAAGACACTGGCCCGCCGAAGGCTGAAGTCGAGCGCAACGAGCGAATCTCCCGCGCCCAGGCAGACGGAACGGGTCTGCTGGAACTCACCCGGTCCGGAGCCACGCCGGCCGATCACGCGCAGCAGCCGGCCACGCGCGTCGAAGACCTTCAGTTCCGAATGGTCGTTCACCACGATGCGGCCATCGGGCAATCGCAGCGTTCCGAGCAAGCCGTGTCGAGTACTGAACTCTTCACGTTCATCGGATCGGAGGCCGCCGAGCCGTACCAGCGGCGTGGAGTCGATCCGGAAGGCGATGCGTGTCGTGCCGATGCTCGCGTGCTCGACGATTCGAACACCCGCGCTGTCCGTTGGCGTCTGAGCTTGTGCGTGCCCGATCGGGCATGCCAGCATCATTACGCACACCACGGCCTTCACGAGCGTGGGATGAACGATTGCCATCGGGCTCTGCATGAGTCGCATGCCGCCCGGTGCTTTCGCAGTCCTCAGGGAGGTCTGTATGGCGATTCACTCCTGGATCAACGGAGTCGATGCGCACGACGTGTCCGGCGTTCGCGTGACAATGCGAGGCCCGAGCCGCGAAGGTGTCCTCCTCCGGAGCGCCGCGCAAGAGGCCTGCAACTCGGGAGAGCGAGGGGCGATCGAGGCCGGGCTGGTCATCTGCGGGGCGTGGCGGGTAGACGCGGAAATGTCGCTGCCCGGTCACCGCCTGAAGATCACTCGTCGTCGTGCAGGGCCGGATGGATGCATGGGGTCGCTGCGGCCATGGTTGCTGCTGCTCGCAGTGACCGCCTGCACGGGCGACGGCGGACCTCAGGGTCCGCTCTTCCCTGCGCTTCCTGCAGGCGAGACGATCGTGACGACGGGCTACGGCGCCCTGCACCTGGTGGACGTGCGCACGGGGGAGACCCGGTGGGTGCGCGATGGGGGATTCTCGTCTTTCGTCGTGGGCCCGGATGGGCGCACGGGATACGGGGCGCTGCGTCGCGGCAACACCGAGTTCTGGGATTCGCTGGTGGTGCTCGACCTGTTCACCGGGGAGACGCGCTGGCAGTTCCCCATTGCGGACCGGCATGTCCCGGCCCCTGTGGGAGCCATCGTCGTGCACCAGATGTATATGCTGGGCGTTTCGCATGACGGGAGCACGGTGTACACGGGCTATGCGCGCCGGGACAGCCTGGAAGGGTTGGCGGCCCTCGACGTGGCAGAGCACCAGCCGGTCGGTTTCTTCGATGTCATCTGCCGGATGCTCAACAGCCCGGTGTCGCTGCCGCCCTCGCTCACGTATCCCGAGGGAGTGGTGCTCGTGGTGGGGGAACGGCGGTATCCCCCGACACAGCCCACCACCGAGTACCTCTACCTGCTGCATCCGCGCACGCTGGCGCCGTTGGACTCGGTTCGCACGCTGGACGTCTTCCAGGAGGAGATCTGGGAGCTGGGTCCCACGCCGGATCCGAACACGCTCTATCTCACGACCGCTCAGCAGGTGATGCGGTTCGATCTCGTCACGAAGACGGTCACGGCGAGCACGCCGCGCCGGGTATACGGAGGGCTGGCCTACACGCCGGGGCTGCGGTACGTCGTGCATGCCGACGGCCCGAGCCGGTTCGGCCCCGGCGTGGGCGTCCTGTATCTGTACACGGAGGATCTGCAGCCGCTGGGCACGATCGATCTCTCCACGCCCTTGGGAGGCACGCCCTATGGGCCGGATGCCACGGTGGTCTGGTGGAGTCAGGTTCCGAGCCTGGATGGCCGCCGGCTCTTCCTGTCGGGCGGGGTGTCCTCGTGGCTCTACGGGAAGTCCCAGCCGTCCCGGCTGTTGGTGGTGAATCTCGTGGAGCGGCGGCTGGAGGGCTTCATCCCCTTTCCCGGCTGGCCCAGCGTGGGCCAGATCCTGCGGGTGCGGCCGTAGCGGTGTCATTCGGGGAACGGCAACGGAATCCGCCGTTCCCATCGGCGGCCGTCTGCGTCATCTGCGGATTCCGTTGCAGTTCCCGCTGCCGCTGCCCTACGGCCGATACACCCACGCAGACGCGCGCGGACCGCCGTTGTTGCCGTATCCCCCCGTGATCAGCACGCGGCCGTCTCCGAGCGGCGCAACCGCGGAGAACTGACCGGCCATGCGCGCCTCGCCGGCCACGAGCGCGAACGTGCGACGGACCGGATCGTACACCTCCGCCTCCGGCGCGCCGCCCGCGAGCAGCACCATGCCGTTCGGCAGGAGCACGGAGCTGCCGTGGTGCTTGTACCGGGCGCGTTGCATGGCCGGACCGGGCGTGAACGTTGCGGTTCGCGGCTCGAACAGCTCGGTGGAATCGTAGAGGCCGTCGCTGTCGCGCTCGTCCGCGCCGCCGGAAATCAGCACGCGTCCGTCACGCAGCAGCACCGCGTCGTGCTTGTGGCGGCGTATGCGCATGTCGCCCGCCGGACGGAAGGTGCCCGTGCCCGCGTCGTACGTTTCCGCCGACGCATACAGCGTGATGGCGGCGCGCCGGTCCCGGTGTCCGCCCACGATCAGGGCGCGCCCGTCGTGCAGGCGCACCGCCGTGTGACTCTCGCGGGCAACGGTCATGGCACCCGTGGGCGAAAACGTGTTCGTGGCCGGGTCGTACAGCTCGGCGCTCGAGAGAAAGCTCCACCCCGGTCCCACGCCGCCCGCGAGGAGCACCGTGCCATCGTCGAGCAGAACCGCGACGTGACCGGCCCGCGCCCACCGGAGCGATCCGGCTGGCGCAAAGGTGCGCGATGCCGGGTCGAACAGCTCGGCCGACGTGATGGTGGTGGCGCCAACGGTGTAGCCCCCGGCGATCAGCACCTTGCCGTTCGGCAGCAGGGTGGCGGTGTGGCTGTGGCGTGGCGTGATCATGCGGGGCAGGGGCGAGAAGCGCTCCGTGCCGGGATCGTAGAGCTCCGCTCCCCGCGCCGCATTCTCCTCGCCGGCGAAACCTCCCGCCACCAGCACGCGGCCATCGGGCAGCGCGGTGGCCGTGTGCGCGGCCCGGGGCGCACTCATGGACGCCGTTGCCTCCAGCCGACCGGGCGATGGCAGCTCGACCGGCCGCGGCAGTGCGCGCGGAGCGCCGGCGAGCGTGAGCGGGACGGCCGCCAGCGGAAGGACGCATCGCGCGAGAGAGGCGATCGGCATGAGACAGCTCCGGGATGGTGGGACGAAGCACCCGTGGCACGGCAGGGCCGCAAGCGGAGCCACCTCGCCGGCGCGATACGCCAAGGAGATGATCCACGCGCTCGAGTTTGGATGCCGGTGTGGCGGGCCGTGTTGCACGCGTCCGGAGGGGGGACTCTCATCACCGCCGCGAATGGCTCGCAAACATCTGCCGCCAGGCGCTGACCAGCTCTTCTACAGCGATCAGGGGCTCCGGCCCGGCACCGCCCGTACCGCGTCGAAGGCCGGCTTGGGCAGCCGGTCTCTTCCGAACAGCAGCGGATAGTTCGTGCGTCCGGGAATCGGATAGCCGTTCTTCCACGACATGCCGTCGTGCACGCCCCAGAGTGTCACACGATGGATCCGGTCCCGCTTCTCATGAAAGATGCGGAACAGCTCGGCGTACCGGGCGGCCAGCTCGCGCTGCGGCGCCGCGGGCAGACTGTCGGGCCAGGGATCGAAGAACGTCTTGAACTCCTCGAGCTGGAACTGCGGGTCGCTCATGCCCGTGCCGATGATCTGCCCTTCCTTCGTGAGCGGCAGCACGTCCACGTCGAGCTCGGTGATCATGACCTTGACGCCGAGCGCCGCGAAGGAGTCGATGGCCGCCTCGATGTATTCGGAACGGGGATAGCCGAGTCCCCAGTGGCCCTGCATGCCCACACCATCGATCCGGATGCCCTGCTGCTGCAGCATGCGCACGAGCCGGACGATGCCGTCGCGCTTGGCCGGCCGCCACGTGTTGAAGTCGTTGTAGTACAGCTCGGCGTCGGGCGCGTACCGGGCGGCGAAGCGGAAGGCGAGCGCGACGAGGCTGTCGCCGTCGCCGATGCCGCGGACCCATGTGGTGGGGCGATAGGAGCCGTCGTTGTCGATGACTTCGTTGACCACGTCCCACGCGTGGATCCGTCCCGCATAGCGTGCGGCCAGCGTCTCGATGTGGCTGCGCAGCCGTTCGATCTGCGCGGCACGCGTATTGGGCCGTCCGTTCGCGTCGTGGAAGAACCACGCGGGCGTCTGATTGTGCCACACGAGCGGGTGGCCCACGATGAACATGCCGTGCCGTTCGCCGTACTCCACGAAGGCGTCGGCCGGCCCGAACTCGTAGACGCCGGGGCGCGGATTGACATGCTCGGCCTTGAGGACGTTCTCGGCGGTGATGCTGTTGAAGTGCTCGAGCACGAGGCGGTGGGACGCGGTATCGGTGCCCGCCACGATGCCGGCGTTCACGGCCGTGCCGATCAGGAAGGCGTCCTCGTAGGCATCCTTGAGCGGAAGCCCCGCCTCCGGTTCGGGACCGCTACCGCCGCAGGCCGCGGCCAGCGCACACGCGGCGGCCGCTCCGAGGCGCCGCCTGGTTCTCGATCGGGTCATTGGCTTTCCTCGTGCATGGGAACCGCCGATCATGTGGCCCGAGTCCAAATTGTGCAAGTCACTTTATGAAATCGATCTCCCCGGGCGGACCCGTCGCGCCGGATGTGGGGGCCACCTCCCCTATACTTCGCGCATGACCGGATCCTCCTCGTCACCGGACGCGCCCCTCGGCGCCGCGGACCGGCCGCTCCGGCGGGCGATCGACGCGCTCCCGGCCGGACGGCTGGTGCTGGCCGTTTCCGGCGGCGGGGATTCGATGGCGCTGCTCCACGCGATGGCCCGCTGGGCGCCGGAGCGCGTGGCCATGGTGGCGACCTTCGATCACGGCACGGGGGCGCATGCGCGCGAGGCGGCCGCGCTCGTGGCGGCCGAAGCACGCCGCCTGGGGCTCGCCGTGGTGCGGGAGCGCGCCCTCCGCCCGGGGCGCACGGAGGCGGCGTGGCGGGATGCGCGGTGGGCGTTCCTCCGCCGCGTGGCGGCGGCGCACAGGGCGCGCGTGGCCACGGCGCACACGGCCGACGACCAGCTCGAAACCATCGTGCAGCGGCTGCTCCGCGGCACGGGCACCCGTGGCCTGGCCGCGCTGGCGGCCCCGGGACCGGTGGTGCGGCTGTGGCTCCGGCTCCGCCGCGCCGACCTCGCGGCGTACCGGGCGGCGCACGGCGTTCCGTACGTGGACGACCCCGCCAACATCGACCGCCGTCACCAGCGGGTGCGCGTGCGTCTCGACCTGCTGCCGGCGCTCGAGCAGGTGGACCCCGGGTTCGGCGACGCGATGCGCGCGCTGGCCGAACGGGCCGCCGAGTGGCGCGCGGACGCGGACCGGCTCGTGGCGCGGCTCCCGTGGCGCGAGCACGCGCCGGGCGTGTGGCGCCTGGAGCGCGCGGCCGTGGCCGAGTGGACGCCGGAGCAGCTCGCGGTGGTGTGGCCGGCCATGCTGGCGCCCCTCACCGTGCCGCTCACCGCCGAGGGAACGCGGCGGCTGATTCGGTTTACCATCGGGAGCGCACGTGCGGGCGAGCTCCGGCTTCCGGGCGGTGTGCTGGTGGTCCGCTGCGGCGATGTGCTGGAAGTACGCACGGGACGTGCGGCGCGCGCGGTGGTGTCGGCGCGCGGGGAAGACGCGCGCGTGGTGCCGGTCGGGGCCGAGCTGCACTGGCCGGGGTGGCGGATCGTGCCGTTGTCCGGAACGCCGGAAGCGTCGACGGGCGGCATGGGCGGCATGGGCGACCGCGGCACGTCGTCGGCCGACGTGGCGTGCTTTCCCGCGTCGGGTGTGCTGGAAGTCCGTCGCTGGCAGCCCGGTGATCGCATTCGCACGCCGGGAGCCCGCGCGGGACGACGCATTTCGCGATATCTTGCAGAATGCGGAATTCCGCGCCTTGACCGGAGTGGCTGGCCGGTCGTCCTGCTGGACGGCGCCGTGGTATGGGTTCCCGGAGTCTGTCGCGGCCTGGCCGCGCCGCACCGATCCGGCAGATCGGACCTCATCTGGTACCAGAGTGAGCGCGAGTTCGGTTGATCCGCGCCTCGACGGCCGAGCCGTCCGGCGCATCGTGTACGACGCGGAGGCCATCCAGGCGCGCGTGCGGGAGCTCGGCGACGAGATCACCGCCGCGTACCCGGACGGCGAGCTGCTCGTGCTGGGGCTGCTCAAGGGAAGCTTCATCTTCCTGAGTGACCTGGTGCGGCACATCGCGCGCCCGCTGCAGGTGGATTTCCTCGTGGCGTCGAGCTACGGCGACGCGATGGAGAGCAGCGGCGTGGTGCGGCTCCTGTACGATCCGGAAACGGAGCTCGAAGGCAAGCACATCCTGCTGGTGGAGGACATCGTCGATTCGGGGCGCACCCTGGCGCGCCTGATCGACCTGCTCTCCGCGCGGCAGCCGCGGTCGCTCGCGATCTGCGCGCTGCTGCACAAGCACATCGCGGAACATCTCACGACGCCCGTCCGGTTCGTCGGGTTCGACGCACCTCACGAATTTCTCGTCGGCTACGGCCTGGATCACGCCGAGCATTTTCGGCATCTGCCGTACGTCGCCAGCCTGGAATAAGGTCGGTTTCCCATGTCCTCTCCCATGACTCCCCCGCCGAAGAAGTCCTTCAACTGGGGCCGCTTCTCGAAGACGCTGTCGTTCTGGATCCTCGTGTTCCTGATCCCGGCGGCGATCTTCTCGTACACGGGCGGCAAGTCCGATGCGGCGCCGCCGATCAAGTACACGTTCTACATGGAGCAGCTCAAGGCGGGCAACATCAAGGAGGTCACGATCCAGGGCGGCAAGGTGGCCGTGGGATCGTTCCGCTCCGCGATCAAGGCCAACGGCAAGGACGTGAATCGCTTCACCATGCGGTATCCGGTGGAGAACTCCGACGCCGAAGTCGAGAAGCTGCTCACGTACGGCGTGGAAGTCGACGCGCAGGAAGCGCGCGCGAACCTCACGAACCTGCTCATCGGGTTCCTGCCGTGGCTCGTGATCATCGGCTTCTGGATCTTCATCTTCCGCCAGATGCAGTCGGGCGGGAACAAGGCGTTCTCGTTCGGCAAGAGCAAGGCGAAGCTGCTCAGCGGCGACACGCCCAAGATCACCTTCGCCGACGTGGCCGGTGCGGACGAGGCCAAGGTGGAGCTGCAGGAGATCATCGAGTTCCTGAAGGACCCGCAGAAGTTCACCAAGCTCGGCGGCCGTCTCCCCAAGGGCGCGCTGCTCGTGGGCCCGCCGGGCACGGGCAAGACGCTGCTCGCCAAGGCCGTGGCCGGCGAGGCGGGGCGTCCGTTCTTCTCGATGTCGGGCTCCGACTTCGTGGAGATGTTCGTGGGCGTGGGCGCGTCGCGCGTGCGCGATCTGTTCGAGCAGGGCAAGGCGCACGCGCCGTGCATCATC